>NZ_JBIAOF010000010.1:0-456376 GCF_042878785.1 Nonomuraea sp. NPDC003560
TCGGCTTCCCCGCCCCCCCCCGGGGGGCGGGGGCCCCCCCCGCCCCGCGCCGGGGGGGGGGGGGCCCGCCCCCCGGCCCCCCCCCCCCCCGCGCCGGGGGGGGGGGGGGGGGCGCGCCCCCCCCCCCCCCCCCCGGCCGATGCGGAGGAGGCCTCGTATCGTGGCCGGCCAGTGCTGACAGGACGGTCATCGTCGCCGGCACTTGCAGGTCGTTGTGACGGATCGGAGCGCCGTAGGGCGGAGCCGCACGTCAGACCGTCGAATCAGCCGGGGACAAGGCTCGCGTAGCGAGGGTCTCGAGCGCCGGCATAGACCACGACCATCGTGAAGTGGGCCGGCTCCGGGCCTTGGCTGCTGTAGGCGTGCGGGCGGTCGCCTCGCATGCGGAGCGCGTCTCCCGCGGCGAGTTGGAACAGCGCTCCGCCGATGGTGACCGCGACGCTGCCCGAGTGGAGCTGCAGCAGTTCCCGGGTGCCGGGCGGATGCGCGGGCGTGGAGATCTTGTCGCCGGCAGGCAGCCGGAACTCCCAGAGCTCGGTGAAGGGCGGCTGGCTGTCGTTGATCAGGAGCCTGGCGCGGCCTTCGGAGCGAACCACGGCGTCGGCGGCACGGGAGACGCGGCCAAGCTCCTCCGGAGGCTCCACCAACTCGCCGATCGACACACCCAGCGTGGCGCTGATCCGGGCGAGCGTCGCGATGCTCGGGTTGGTGCGCATGGTCTCGATCTGCTGGAGCATGCCGCGGCTGACGCCGGACCGGGTGGCCAGCTCTTCCAGCCGCCAGCCGCGGTCTTGACGTGCAGCGCGCAGGTTCGCAGCGAGGGTGTGGCCTATGGCCTCGGCGGGATCGTTCATGGCGCAATGCTGCCCCAGGGTGCAAAATAGTGCGACTATGACACAAGATACTGGTCGTACCGAGCGTCGAGCGGTGCGGCGGCTGCTCGGCGCCAGCTTCGTGGACTTCCTTGGCTCGGGGCTCTTCTTGGCCTTCTCGGCCGTCTACTTCACCGGCGTGGTGGGGCTCGCCGCCGGCCAGGTCGGGCTGGGCCTGAGCATCGCGGGCGCCGCGGCCATGGCCGCCGCGATACCGCTGGGCCGGGCGGCCGACCGCTACGGCGTCCGGCGGGCACTGGTGCTGGTGCATGCCTTACGCGCTGCCGGAACCGCCGCCTACGCCTTCGTCGGAGACTGGTGGGGGTACCTCGTGGTCGTCACCGTCATCACGGTCGCCGACCAGATCGCGACCGCGCTGACCCAGGCGTACGTGGCAGAGATCGTCGAAGGGAACAGCCGGGTAAAGGTGCTGGCCTCGTATCGGACGGTGATCAATCTGGCGATCAGCGTCGGCGGTCCACTCGGCGGGCTGCTGGCCGGCACCGGACTCTTCCGGACCATCATCCTGGCCAACGCGGCGGCCTATCTGCTGGTCACCGCGGCCTTCGCCACCCTGCCCCAACCGGTTCGGACCGTAGAGCCCGCCCCGGTCCGGCGAGGCTTGGGCGTGCTACGTGACCTGCGGCTGCTCTCGCTGGCTGGTGTGGATGGCGTACTGCAGCTTTGGCAACCGATCCTCAACCTCGCCTTTCCGCTGTGGCTCGCCCAGGCGACCACATTGCCGGACGGCTTGCTCGGGGCGCTGTACGCCATCAACACCGTCCTCGCGCTCGTCTTCCAAGCTCTCATAGCACGCCACATCACAAGCCTCAGAGCTGCCCGGCGATGGCAGCCCGTCGCTGCGGCATTCGCTGCTGCCGCCTGTCTGTTGTTCTGGTACGCGGCCCAGTCGATGCCTCTCGCACTCTTCTGTGCTGCGCTGGTGACGCTGACCGCGGCGGAACTGATCGCTGTCCCCGCGGCCTGGACGTTGTCGTACGCCTTCGCTCCGGATGACCAGAGAGGCGAGTACCTGGCGGCGTTCGGCATGGGTCGCTCGGTCAGCCGCTACGTTGTCGGCCCCATCTTGATCACCGGCATGCTGCAACTGGCCGGTGGTTGGACCTGGGGCGTCCTGGCGCTGCTCTTCGTCGCCGCAGGCATCCTCGCCCCCCTGACCGTCAGGAACGCAGACACAACGCGGTCGGCCGCAAGCTGACCACCATCTGCCCGGCACATGACGCTCAACCCCGGCCCGTTCCGGCCGTCCTCCGGTGGCACTCTGACCAGCCGGAACGCGAACGCGTGCACCTGATGACACAAGCCTTACCGACACCCCGGATCGCGCCATCCGCCACCCCGCCGGCCTGCCGGAACGCCGCGAACCGCGGCAGAACCGCCGGCAGTATCGTGGCGGGATGATCGAGCTTCGAGAGGGCGGTGTGATCGACTGCTCCGCCGCGCGGGTGTGGGCGGTGGTCGCCGACTACGCGCAGGACCCGCGGTGGCGGAAGGGCGTCGAGACGATGGCGCCGTCGTCCGAGGGACTCGTGCGGGTGGGGACGACCACCGCCGAGGTCATGCGGTTCGCCGGCAAGACCTATCGCAACGGCGGCGAGGTCGTGGCCGTGGAGCCGGGGCGGTCGTTCGCGTGGCGGACCACCTCGGGGATCGTCGCCGAGGGCGGCAGGCTCGTCGAACCGCTCGGTGAGGAACGGTGCCGCTTCACCTTCCACGTGCGCGTCACCCCGCGCACCGGCTCCGAGCGGGTGCTGGAGCCGGTGCTCAGATGGTTGCTGCGGCGCTCGATCCGTGCGGACGTCCGCCGGCTGGCCGTGGGGTTCAGCCGCGCTGCTTGAGGGCGCCGTCCACGGGTTCTACGCCGAAGCCCCGGACGGCGTTCCCGAGCAGCACTGCCCTGGCCGCAGCGGCCTCCCCCGAGGCCACCCGCCGGACCAACAGCACGATCATGCCGGCTTCAGGGCCTCCGACAGAGCGGGAGTGGTTCGCCTTCACGCGTCCCTCGGCGCTGGACGGCATGCACTCCTCGCCAAGATATCTCGCACTCTCCGCTAACGACACGGGTCACCCGGCGTCGCAAGACTGCCTTTCGAACGAATCGACATGATCGGGACAGGCGTGCACGTGGGCGCTGATGCCAGAGCCCGGACGCCCGCGTTCCCCGCCACCCTGCTGGTCGTGTCGATCGCTGCGTTCGGCGGTTAGACGCGGTTGGACCCGGATGGCTGAGATGACCCTGGCAGAGCGGTGGAGTGACCGTCGCCGTGTGAAAGTGGGCGACGCCACTGTGATGACCCGGAGGTGGGGACCACGTCCCGCGAACCCGGGGCACGGCTGTCGGAGACGTCCGGGCAGGACGGGACGCGCGCGGACGATCGGCCGGGTGCTGCTGTCCGCCGTGCTGGGACTCGGCGCCGCCGCTGCTCCGGCGGCCGCCACGACGGCGGACGCCGAGTGCAGCCCTGAACCGGGCGTGGTGAAGCTGCCCGGCGGAGAGCCCTGGGCACAGACGCGGCTCGACATCAAGACGGCGTGGCGGCTGAGCACCGGCGCCGGCGTCCGGGTGGCGATCATCGACAGCGGCCTCGACGTCAGGCACCCGCAGCTGCCCTGGCTCTCCGACTACGTCGACTTCACCGGGACCGGCTACACCGACTGCGTCGGTCACGGCACCGCCGTCACGGGGATCATCGCCGGGCGCGTCTATCCAGGCGTCGCCTTCCACGGCGTGGCCCCGCGGGCGACCGTCATGGTGCTCAAGCAGAGCAGCCAGGCCGAGGGCCACGTCGCCACCCTGGCGGCGGCCATCGACAAGGCGGTCCAGCTCAAGGCCGACGTCATCAACATCTCGATCAAGGCGGCCGACAATCCCGCGCTCAAGGCGGCCGTCCGGAACGCCCTGGCGAGGGACGTCGTGATCGTCGCCGCCGCGGGCAACATCACCGACAAGAAGGAGGACGTGCCCGCCTATCCGGGCTCCTACGAGGGCGTGCTGGCCGTAGGCTCGGCCACTCCCGACGGGCGACGCGCCGACTCGTCCAACACGGCCACGCCCGTCGGCGTCCTGGGGCCGGGGGTCGGCATCATCGCCCCTTGGCCGGGCAGGTCGTACAAGCTGGACCTCGAGGGTTCCAGCTTCGGCGCCGCCTACGTGTCCGGGACCGCCGCACTGGTGCGCGCCCGCTTCCCGCACCTGGACCAGGAGCAGGTACGGCGGCGCATCATCGCCACGGCCGACGGCTCCATCGGCGAGGGCACGGGTGCGGGCATGGTGAACCCGGTGCAGGCGGTCAGCGCCGTGCTGCCCTTCGAGCCCGCGGGCCGTCCCGTGGTGGCCGCGCCGCCGCCCGATCCCATCGCGGCGGACGCGATCGCCCAGGTCCCCCCGGAGAACCTCGCGGCCCGGAACACCGCGCTGACCGTGACAGCGGGAGCGCTGCTCCTCACCGCCGTGGCCGGCACCCTCGCACTGGTGCTGCCGCTCGGCAGAAGCCGTGGATGGCGCACGGGCCCACCGCCCCATGACGTCAGTTGACCGCTGATGCAGGCGCTGCCCGCAGCGCAGCGCCTGGATACGAAGGGAACCTACGATGCACCCGTTACAGCCAGACGATCCACCGAGGCTGGGCGATCACGACCTGTTGGAACGCCTGCCGGAGGGGCCGCGCGGGGTGGCCTTCCTCGGCCGCGAGTCGGAGGACGCGCCCCTCCGGGTGATCAAAGTGCTGGCCGCGAAGCCGGACGCCGACGCGGAAGGCGTCGCGCGCTTCGCCAAGGTCCGGCGCCTTTCCAGCTCCTCCATCGCGCGCACGCTGGACGCCGGTCTGCGCGAGGGCCACCTCTACGTCGTACGTGAGCACGTCGAGGGGCGCAGCCTGGCCGAGGCCGTCGCCGCCGACGGGCCGCTCGACCCCGACGGGGTGGAGCGGGTGGCCGTCGGGACGCTGACCGCGTTGACCGCCGCGCACCTGGCGGGCGTCACGCACCGGGGACTGACCCCCGGCAACGTCATCATGGGCGCCGACGGCGTCCGGGTGACCGATCTGGACCTCGGCGAGGCCGCCGGCGAGATCGGCTACCGCTCGCCCGAACAGCTGAGGGGCGAGCCGTACGGCCCCTCCGCCGACCTGTTCGCCTGGGCCGCCACGGTGGTCTTCGCGGCCACCGGGAAGGCGCCGTTCGGTCAGGACGCCGACGAGGTGCTGACCGGCACGCCCGAGCTGGGCACCCTCGCCGAGCCGGTGCGGAACGTGGTCTCCGCGGCGCTGTCCAAGGACGCCAGGCAGCGGCCCGCCGCGGACGCGGCGCTGTTGCGCCTGCTCGGCGGCCCGCCGGCGGATCAGGAGGTCACGGCGAAGCTGCCGTCGTCCGACGCCTCGGCCAACACCCCGGCCTTCGTTCCTCCGGCTCTGGCGGCGGCGGAGGGCGCCGAACCGCTCGAAGGCGTGCCGGTGCAGCCGCCCCAGCCCCAGCTCCAGCAGACGCAGCAGCCCCAGCAGACCTGGGAGCCGCCCAGGGTGCAGCAGCCCATGCGGGAGGCGCCGCATCGGCCCAAGGTGTGGCAGGCGTCGGTCGTGGATCCGGCTGCCCCGCGCCGGAAGTTTCCGGTCGGCCTGACGGCGTCGGTCGCCGCGCTCATGGTGTTGTCAGGGGTGGGCCTGTGGGGCGCCAGCCGCTACACGGACACGAACCGGATCGACTCGGTCGGCGTCGCGGCCGAGGGCAGGTCCACCGACGGGGCCACCGGGTCCGCCGACGCGGCCGGGAACGGGACGACCGGCCCCGGTGACGGGACGGTTCCGCAGCCGGGCGAGCCGGGCA
Source organism: Nonomuraea sp. NPDC003560 (assembly GCF_042878785.1). Classification (NCBI taxonomy): domain Bacteria; kingdom Bacillati; phylum Actinomycetota; class Actinomycetes; order Streptosporangiales; family Streptosporangiaceae; genus Nonomuraea; species Nonomuraea sp. NPDC003560. The sequence continues at coordinate 5,715 of NZ_JBIAOF010000010.1, forward strand.
CCGACCAGGCCGACGTGGCCGTGCCCTGGGCCACGCCGTCCGACGCCGACCCGTACGGGGTGGGCCCGCTCATCCTGCCCACCGAGGAGCCGTCCGGCGTGCCGACCGCTCCCGTGTACAGCACGGTGCCGACGCCTTCGCCGCTGTCCACCCAGCCGGTCACCACGCCGCAGCCGACCACTGCGCAGCCGACGGCCTCACAGCCGAAGAGCCCGCAGGCGACCAAGACGGTCACGGCGACGCCGACGGCCAGGGACACCAGGACGCCGGAGCAGTCCCAGGAGCCGACCCCGACCCCCAAGAAGAGCACCGAACCCCCGACGCCGACCCCTCAGAAGAGCACCGAGGCCCCCACACCGGCCCCCAAGAAGAGCACAGAGGCTCCGGCCCCCACCAAGAGCACCCAGCAGGCGCCCACTCCGCCGCCCACGACGGAGGCCCCCGCGCCCGAGCCGCCCCAGAGCGAGGCGCCGCCGGCGGCGCAGCCGGAGCCGAAGAACCCCTACACACCCATCCAGGTGTGCGGGTCCGGCTTCTACGTGCAGCGTTCACAGTCGTTCAACGGCGGCGAGACCTTCCAGCTGTACAACAGCGGCACCAAGCAGAACTGCGTGGTGACGATGAAGTACGCGGGCGTGGGCAAGGAGAGCCCGGTGAGCGCGACGCTCGACGTCCAGGACGGGGACAGCGCGACCGACAGCGGCGACTACAAGTACTACGCCGGGCCGGTGAAGCTGACCGCCCCGGGCCGCTGCGTGAAGTTCTCCGGCAGCGTCGGCACCGGCAGCACCGCCGCGGGCTGGGCGAACTGCGGCTGACCCGGTCCGGTGCACACCCTGCTCGGACGGCTCCGGGCAGGGTGCGTCGCCGTTCCCGACGGGCGCCGCCGGTCAGTAGGGCTGGTAGCCGCCGCCTCGCTCCAGGGACGAGATGCCGGGGTGGCCGGCGAGGTTGCCGTACCGGCTGTAGGTGTACAGCACGCCCGCAATGATGTTGTCGACCGGGTCGAGGATCTTCTCGTGGCCGGGCAGGGCGTGCGCGTTGAACGTCGGCGGGATGGTCTGCATCAGGCCCTGGGACGGGATGCCGTTCTTGGCATTGATGTCCCAGTTGTTGATGGCGTTGGGGTTGCCGCCGGACTCGTGGTAGATGATCGTCCAGATGCGCTGGACGTCCTGGGGGTCATTGGGGTCGAGGTCGGTGATGTCGATGCCGCGCTGGCGGATGACGTCCGCCATCTCCGGTGACCTGATGACGGTGAGCGCCTGTTTGATCCACTCGACCACCTCGGCCTTGGGCGCGGGGGTGCCCGCCGACGGGCCACCGCCCGCCCCGGAGCCCCCTCCCGACCCCTTGCCGGTGCCGGACGTCCGCGTCTCCTTGGAGGCCGCCTTCGTCCAGATGACCTTCTTGTCGCCCGGGTCGAAGTCCGGCCCTCCGGGATCGGGGATGGCGGTGAAGAAGCCGAGCCCGGCGTTCGCGTCGGGCTTCAGCATGCCGCCCAGCGTGGTCCTGGCGGCCCCGATGGCGTCCTCGACCTTCTTGGTGAATACCCTGGCCTTTTCCAGGTTGCTCTTCACGATGTCGGTGAAGCACGGGTCGGCGAACATCACGGCCCGCGCGTCGGCCTCACTGGTGTTCGGGTGCCCGGCCAGGTAGTTGACCATGTACTTCTGCGCGGCGCCGACCGTGTCGTCACGCAGCTGCGAGATGTTCGGCCCGGCCGTCTTCAGTTCCGCGGCGACGGTCCTGAGCTTCGCCGCGCCCTCGTGGACCGCCTTGTTGAACGAGCCGCCCGCCGGGGGAAACCGGCGCATGTAGTGGTCGAAGGCGTCCGCCGACTCGCCGTCCCACTTGTCGTCGACCTCGTTGAGGTTCTTGATGAGCGCGGAGGTCTCGATGGCGGCGTGGGACCCGCACGACTCCCAGGCGTAGGCGATGGCCTCGATGGTCTCGGGCTCGCCCGTGACCCAGGCGAGCAGCTGCAGGAACTCCCAACCGCCGGGAATGTCGCTGATATCCGGAGCGAGTACGCCGTAGTCGGTCATGCGCCCGAGGCCGTCGCCGCTTTGCGAAGATTGCTCTCCACCTCGTCGAGCGCCCGCTCCACGGCCTCCAGCCTGCCCTGGCCGCTGCCGAGCTCGACGCGGACGGCGGCCCAGACGGCATCGATCTTGGCGGCCAGGTCGGTCACGCCGGGAATCATGCCGAGCACCCTGGGTTCCGTCGTGTCGGCCGGTGTCTGCGACTTGCTGGCCTTGAGAATCTCGTCGAGAGCGAAGTCCTTCGAGGCGATGTGCACGCGCGTCCGGCACTCGTCGAGCGCCTTGTAGGAGACGTCAACCAAGCCTTTGCTCATGAAGATCGAGCATAGTGGAGATCATCACGAAAGATCAGGCCCGATTTCCTCCTCTTCCAGCGACGCGGTCTGGATCAGCCGGTCCCCGGCCCTGCGGTCCACGAAGAAGGCGCGGCCGGGCGGGAGCGGTTGCGGTCGCACCTTGCCGAACAGCACGCCCTCCTCCCGGTTGCCCGACATGATCAGCGCAGGGCTGGCCATCTCCTTGAGCCGCTGCACCGCCTGGTCGTACATGGCGCGGTTGGCGCCGCCCATCTGCCGGGCCAGGATCAGGTGCAGGCCGATGTCCCGCGCCTGCGGCAGCAGCTCGGCCAGCGGTTGCAGGGGGTTGTTGGAGGTGGCGACCAGGTCGTAGTCGTCCACCACGACGTACAGGTCCGATCCCTGCCACCAGCTGCGCTCGCGGAGCTGGTCGGGGGTCAGGTCGGCGGGCGGTAGCCGCTTGAGCAGGGCGAAGCGGACCTCCTGCACGAGCTCCGCGGCCGCCGCGCTGGAGACGGCGTACCCGATGCGGTGCTCGGTCGCGGCGGTGTCGAGCAGCGACCGGCGGTAGTCGATCACGACGAGCCGGGCCTGTCTGGGTGTCTTGCGCGCGACCAGGCCCTCCATGATCAACTTCAGCACGTTCGACTTGCCGCACCCGGTGTCGCCGAAGACGACGAAGTGCGGATCGGCCTCGAAGTCGACCGCGACGGGGGAGAGCGTCGCCTCGTCGATGCCGATCGCGATCCGGTTCCCGCCGGTCTCCTGCGGGCCGGGCAGGTCGGCCGCGGGCAGCAGGGACGGCAGCAGCCGGACCGGCCTGGCCGCCGGCCCCTGCCAGGACTCGGCGACGACCTCCACGAGGGAACGCAGCCCGTCTGCCAGGTCGTCGGCGCTGCGAACCCCATCGATCCTGGGCAGGGCGGACAGGAAGTGCATGCCGTCCTTGGTGAGCCCGCGTCCCGGTGTGCCTTCGGGCACCGCGAGCGAGGCGCTGCGGCTGACCTCCGACTCGTAGGCGTCGCCGAGCTTCAGCTCGATCCTGGTGCCGAACAGGTCGCGGATGCCCGGACGGAACTCCGACCACTTGTTGGTGGTCGCCATGACGTGCACGCCGTAGCCCAGCCCGCGCGCCGCGAGGTCGGTGATCACCTGCTCCAGGCTCTCGTACTCCTGCCGGATCGTCAGCCAGCCGTCCACGACCAGGAACACGTCGCCCCAGCCGTCGTCCTCGACGCTGCCGTCGGCCACCCGCTTGCGGTACGTCGCGATCGAGTCGATGCCCTGGTCGGCGAAGTCCCGCTCGCGCTGCTGGAGGATGCCCGAGATCTCGGCGACCGTACGGCGGACCCGGTCGGCGTTCTGCCGGTTGGCCACGCCGCCCACGTGCGGCAGCCCTTCCAAGGCCGACAGCGTGCCGCCGCCGAAGTCCAGGCAGTAGAACTGCACCTCCCGGGGCGTGTGCGTGAGCGCCATGCTGGCGATCAGCGAGCGCAGCACCGTGCTCTTGCCGCTCTGCGTGCCGCCCGCGATGCCGACGTGCCCGGCCGCGCCGGACAGGTTCAGCCAGTACGGATCGCGTCGCTGGTCGAAGGGCCGGTCGATGATGCCGATGACGGCATGCAGCCGGCCCCGGCCGTCCCAGCCGGGCGTGGACAGCCCGAGCTCCGGGGTCACCGACAGTGCGGGCAGCAGGTGAGCCAGCGTCGGCGGCTCGGCCAGCGGTGGCAGCCAGATGCGGTGCGCCGCGGGGCCGCGTCCCTTCAGCCGGCCGACCACGATGTCGAGCAGGCTCGACTGGGCGCCGCTCTCCTCCGGCTCCGCCGGCGCCTGCTCCGCAGGCGTCTCGGCGGCGGGCAGCGGCGCGTAGGCGTGGCCGTACTCGATGACCTCGCGCGCCGCGGGCCGGCCGCTGTCGGTCACGTGCCGGGGGTCGGGCTGGTACGCGGCGGAGACGTAGGCGGCCTTGAACCTGGTCATTCCGGTCGTGTCGAACTTGAGGTAGCCGTTGCCCGGCGCCGAGGGCAGCTCGTAGGCGTCGGCCACGCCCAGCACCGCCCGGCTCTCCATCGCCGAGAACGTCCGCAGCCCGATCCGGTACGACAGGTGCGTGTCGAGCCCGCGTAAGCGACCCTCGTCCAGCCGCTGGGAGGCCAGCAGCAGGTGCACGCCGAGCGAGCGGCCGAGCCGGCCGATCATCACGAACAGGTCGATGAACTCGGGCTTGGTGGACAGCAGCTCGCTGAACTCGTCGAGCACGACGAAGAGCGTGGGCAGCGGCGACAGGTTGGCGCCCTGCTCGCGGGCCCGCTCGTAGTCGCGCAGGGAGGCGTGGTTGCCCGACGCCCGCAGGAGCTCCTGCCTGCGCACCATCTCGCCGTGCAGCGCGTCGTGCATGCGGTCGACCAGCGGGAGCTCGTCCTCCAGGTTGGTGATGACGGCCGAGACGTGGGGGAGCGAGTCGAGACCGAGAAAGGTCGCGCCGCCTTTGAAGTCGACCAGAACGAAGTTGAGGATCTCAGAGGAGTGCGTGACGGCCAGCCCGAGCACCAGCGTGCGCAGCAGCTCCGACTTTCCGGAGCCGGTGGCTCCGATCAGCAGGCCGTGCGGGCCCATGCCGCCCTGGGCCGACTCCTTGATGTCGAGCTCGACCATGCGGCCGTCCGCCCCGAGCCCGATCGGCACGCGCAGCCTGTTGCGCCCGGCGCGCGGCCGCCACGTGACGGCCGGGTCCAGGCCGCGCGGGTCGCTGATGCCGAGCAGGTCGGTGAGCGTCGTGTTGATCGACAGCATGTCCTCGCCGTCGCCGCCGCTCCTGGACGAGGCCCGCAGCGGGGAGAGCTGCCTGGCCAGCCCTTCCGCCCACACGAAGGACAGCCTGTCAGGAGCGCCCAGGCGCGTCCTGCGCTCCTTGCCCGCGTGGTCGATCTTCACCATGTGCAGGTCGTCCCGCTGGACCTCCAGCCGCAGCGTGTTGCCCTCTTCGACGGGTCCGGTGGAGCCGGTCAGGTCGATGACGGTCACGCCCTGGATGGCGTCGCTGCCGAGCTGCGAGTCGTGCGGCATGTGCCCGCCGTCCACGATCACCAGGTGGTACGGCAGCTCGTCGGCCGGAGAGCCCGGTTGGAACCTGGGACGCTCCTTGAGGTCCCCGCCGACGAGGCGATCGAGATCGCCCAGGTCCTCGGCCATCAGGCGGACGGGCCCGGACGCGTCGGCAAGGTCGGGATGGTGGGCGTGCGGGAGCCACTTGACCCATTCCCAGTGGGGCATGCGCTCGTGGTCGGCGCAGACCATGATCCGCATGTCGTCAGGGGAGTGGAAGGTGACGACCTGCCCGATCACGGCACGGACGAGGTCCCGCATCGCCGCGAGGTCGCCGGTGAGCCGGATGCGCGCGAAGGAGGCCAGGGCGACGGCGACGGGCAGCCGGGCGAGCGTGGAGTGCGCACGCATGAACCTGCGCAGCGCGCCGGAGGAGAGCGCGTCCAGGTCCTCGACGGGCTTGGAGTCGGGCGGGAAGAGCTGGATGGCCAGCTTCTGCACGCCGGTGCCGAGGCGGATCGTGCTGAAGTCCTCGTCGCGGGGGCGGCGCTCCCACAGGCGGGGGCCCATCGCGATCCACCACAAGGAGTCCGGCTCGGGTCCGCTCCACTCCAGGGCCTCGCGCTGCTGCTTGGCGGCGCGCCTGGCCTTCCTGCGGATCTGGCCGAGGTAGCGGAAGTAGTCGCGGCGGGCGCCGTTCAGCCGGTGCTTGCGCTCGCCGGACTGGCGTCCCATCTGGCCGATGCTCATGCCGAGCATCGAGACCGCGAACAGGCCACTGGCCACGTACATGACCGGGCTGGTGTTGGCGCCCCCCGCGGTGAACATCAGCGCCATCGCCGCGGCCCCGGCCACCATGGGCAGGTAGGTGAGTACCGCCATGAAACCCTGGCCCTGAACCTCCGGGATCTCCGGCGGGGACTCCAGCATGACTTCTCCGCGAGGTGGCTTCGGGCCGGGACGACGCTCCGGGCGCCGGACAACCACTTTGCTCACGCGACGTTCTTACCAGAATCGACCCGCTATGGTCTGTGCTGTCCGTGATCCTTTTGGGACGGAGTGGACCGTGGGATCGATGGTTCAGAAGCCCCCGCCGCCCGAGTCCCGGCCCCCCGCCGGGGAAGCCGCCGAGCCCGCTCAGGCGCCGTCGGGGCCGGTTCAGCAGGGCGCGCTCGCGCAACTGCCGTTGCCGCTGCCGACGTTGTGCAACGTCACGATCGTGGGGCCGAGCCGCAAGGCCGACCTGACGCTGCCGGCCGACATCCCCCTGCCGCACGTGCTGCCGGGGCTGCTGCGCATGCTCGGCGAGGTGGGCGGCGACGCGACGTCGTCGCCGGGTTGGACGCTGCAGCGTCTCGGCGGCGAGCCGCTCGACCTGGAGCAGAGCCTCAGCGCGCTCGGCGTGCTCGACGCCGAGATCCTCTACCTGCGCCCCCGTGAGTCGATCCTGCCGGCCGCGATCTTCGACGACGTCGCCGACGTCGTGGCCACCGGCGTGCGCGAGGGGCCGGGCAAGTGGACGGCGGCCCACACCACGGCTGTCGGCGCGGCCGGGGCCACGGGGCTGCTGGTCCTCGGGGCCGTCGGCCTGGCCCTGGCGGGCCTGCCCCCGCTGGTCGGGCCGGTCGTCTTCGGAACGCTCGCGCTGCTGCTCATCGCCGCCGGAACCGTGTTGTCGCGGGCCATGGGCGACTCCATGGCGAGCGCGCTGATCGGTCACGCGGCGCTGCCGTACGCCTTCCTGGCCGGGTTGTCCACGCCCGCCGGGACCGGCGGCCTGGCCGGTGTCGGCGCTCCTCACCTGCTCGCCGCGTTCGCCTGCACCGCGCTTGCCGCCGCCGTCGCCGGGATGACGATTTCGCATGGCATTCCCGGCTTTCTCGGTACGTCCATCGCCGCGGCCTGTGGCGCGGTCTGTGCGGCGGTGGTCATGTTGACCGGAACCGTCCCTGCGGGGGTGGCGGCCGTGGCCATCGCCGTGCTGCTGGCGCTGAGCCCGCTGGTGCCGACGTTGTCGTTCCGGCTGGCCCGGGTGCCGCTGCCGGCCATGCCCACGACGGCCGAGGAACTGCGCGCCGACAACCAGCGGCTCGACGCGGCGGCGATCCAGGAGCGCACCGTGGTCGCCCAGCGTCACGCCACGGCGCAGATCGTCGCCGTCGGGCTGGCCGCGCTGGTCGCCCAGGCGCTGCTGGTGCTGCACGACGGCCTGATCGCGTACATCATGACCGTCGCGATCTCGCTGACGCTCATCATGCGCGCCCGCGTGTTCTCCGGCGTCGGCCAGCGGCTCTGGCTGCTCGGGCCGGGCATGGCGGGACTCGCCATGACGGCCTTCGCGCTCAGCTCCAAGGGCGGGGTCATCGGCGCGCTGGCGGTGGCGGTCTGCGTGTTGTGGGCGTCCCTGCTGATGGTGGGCGTCGGGAGGGGGCTGGCCTCGGGCAAGCCGTCGCCGTTCTGGGGACGGGCCGGGGACATCCTGGACCTGCTGCTGATCGTCGAGCTCTTCCCGCTGGCGGCCGGCGTGCTGGAGCTCTACACCTGGGTCCGCGGGTTGTCGGGCTGATACTTTGCTGGCCGTTTCGAGCGGAGGAGTGAGGCTGTGCAGGAATTCGGAGACTTCGCGAACATCGACGTCGAGAAGCTGCTCAAGGGGGCCGACCAGCAGTTCGCCCGCATGGAGGAGTTCCAGAAGAAGATGGACTCCTTCGTCGGACGGGCCCAGGACGAGCAGGGGCTGGTCACCGTCGTGTGCGGCCAGGAGGGCGTCCGCGAGCTGCAACTGCACCCCAAGGGCCTGCGGTTGTCGTCCGGCGAGCTGGCCGACCTCATCAAGACGGCGCTGAACGACGCCACCGCCGACCTGCAGCGGCAGGTCGCCGAGGGCATGAGCGAGACGTTCGGCGACTCCGAGGACAACCCCATGACGTACCTCAGGGACCCGGACGCCGCGCTGAACCAGATCAAGGAGGCGGAGTCCGCTTACAACCGCACGTTCGAGGACGTGATGGGCGAGCTCGACCGCATCCGGCGGCGGCTGGAGTTGTGAGCTAGGCCGGGCGCTGCGTGGGCAGGTCGGCGATGACGACCTGCTCGAAGGCGGGCGCGTCCTTGCCGGTGAGCGTGACCGCCTCCGACATGCCCGTGTCCTTGAAGGCGGACATCAGCCCGCTCGCGAGCCAGGCCAGGGCGGCGGCCGAGCCGTACACCACGAGCATCTTGGAGAAGAACCGCCTGAACGCCCCCTGCGCCCGCACGGCCGCCGAGGCCGCCAGCGGATTGCCCGGGAAGAAGTGCCCGGCGGCCGAGAGGCTCAGCAACAACCCGCCCAGGGCGACGGACGACACCGCACCCGTGTGGGACATCTTCGCGAGCTGGTCGAGGGTGTGGGCCAGCTCCTTGTACACGCCGCCGGTCTTGGCCACCTCAAGGGTGAACCTCTCGGCCACCTGCTCCATCTCGGGCCGGGCCATCTGCGCCCAGTCCTGGCTGGAGATCCCGGCGATGAGCTGCCGTACGCTCTCCTTCGCCTGCTCGACCTCGTGCGTCGCGGCGCGTACCTCGCGGGCCGTGCCGCGGATGTCCTCGGGGCTGGAGAGCATCGTGCCGATCAGCGCGGCGCACATCTTGCAGACGACGGAGAGCACCACGTTGGTCTTCAGCATGGCGCCCGCGTTGCAGGAGGCCACGGCCATCGTGTACAGGGTCGTGCCGTTGCGGTAATGATCCATGGTTCCTACTTCTTCAGCGTGCTCTTGTCGTTGGCGTCCCTGATGACCTTGGCGCCCTCGTTGAGCTGGGTCTGCCAGCGGCCGAGCTGGTTCTTGGCGTGCTTGAGGTAGTCGGCGGCGGAGTTGCGGGCCGCGTCGTAGGCGCCGTCGAAGGCGAACTTGCCGACCAGGCCGAAGCCCGGGAAGCCGGGGGTGGCGCCTCTGACCGCGCGTTCCACCGCCCTGAACCGGTCTCCCGGCGTCTGCGTACCGCCCGCCTGCGTCGGGGCGAGGCTCTGGCCCAGCCGTTCCATCGCCTCCGGGCTGGCCTTGCGCCAGTCGCCGGACACGCCGCCGTTGCTCAGCGCGGTCGCCTTCGGGTCCTGGGGGCGTTCCTTGCCTGAGCCGTCCTTGTTCGCGGCGGCGGGGGTGGCGGCGGTGGGGTCCGGGGTTGCGCCGGTGGGGATGCCGCCGCTCGGCGTCCCGCCGCCGCTCGGCGTCCCGCCGCCGCTGCTCGCCGGGGCGGCTTCCTTGGGAGATTTCTCGGTGTCGTCCGCCTTGGGGGTGGTGGTCGTGGGGGGTTTCGCGGCGTCGGGCGCCTTGGTGGTGTTCTCAGGGGTGGTCGCGGCCGGTCGGTCGGGCGTCGGCTCCCCGGACGACGGGGTCTTCTCGGGACGGTCGGGGGTCGTGGGCGACGGGGGGCGCTGGGCCTCGGGGGTGCCGGTGCCCTCGGAGTCGGTGGGCGGCTCCGGCGCGGTCGATCCGGGTGCCTCGGAGTCGGCGGGTCGGGCGGTGGGTGCGGGCCTCTCGGGGTCGGCGGGGGGATCCGAGGGGGTGGAGTCGGAAGGGCCGGTTTCCAGGGTGCGCGGGCTCTGGGGGGCCGGGTCGTCCTCGGCGGCCGGGGTGTCCTCGCGGGCGGGGGCCGTCGGGTCGGTGGGGGGCGCGTCGGTGGGGAGCGGGTCGTGTGGCTCGGGTGGGGGGTCGTCGCCGGAGATCTCGACCAGACCGCCCGGGTTCCCAGGCTCCACGGCGCCGTCGTCCGGCCGGTGCTCGCCGTCGTCCCCGACCTCCTGGACGTACGGCTCCTGCCCGAGGCCGGCGACGGCCGTCGCAGGAGCGACCGGTCCGGGCTCACCCGTGTCGCCGTCGCTCATGACGACCGTGGCGGACATGCCTCCGGTCACCGCCGAGTCCTCGGCCGTGGTCCAGTTGACAAGGCTGTCGATGCTTCCGAACCCGGCCATCCGCGCCCCCAGAGCCTGCGACCCGCCCAAACGATCAGAAACACTAACCGCGTGAACGGTCAGCCGTACAGGTCGCCCGTTGCGGGCCTGCCCGCGGATCTCAGCCGATGCGTTCGTACGCGCCGCCGGAGTCGGCGGTCTTGACGCCGCCGGAGAACTTCACCCAGGACCCGGTCGGCGCGGCGTGGTAGACCGGCACGGTGTGCAGAGGGGTGATCTCCTCGTTCTTCACCACGCCCGCGCCCTTCACGTCCACCGCGGACCAGACCATGCTGCGCGTGCCCACGTCCTTGGTCTTGAACGTCACCGCGCAGGCGTTCTGCTTGCCGGGGTTGTAGAGCAGGTAGGCGACGCCGCCGGCGAACGCGGCCTGACGCTGGACGGTGTAACCCGGGCCGCAGACGACGGCGGGCGTCTCGGCCGCCTGGCGGGACGCCGAGGCGGTGGTGGCGGTGAAGACCGCCGTCGTGCCGAGCACGGTCGCGACGACCGCACCGGCAGTCCTCTTCGTGATTCTCACGTTTTCATCCCCAAAAGAGCGAAAGGCGATTTGTTCGAGGAGCAATCCTGTGATGCGGGATTCCGCGCGTCTTTAGCACAGAGCGCAGAATGTTTTGGCATTGAGCGCAGAATTCTTCTCGTCGGCCGGACGGTTGTGATCGCTGGGACGGGTGGTGGTTAACATGCGAGTCGATGTTGTTTCGCAAGGGTTCGCCCTATTCATGTCGGCCAACCGGTATGCGAGACAAGGAAATGTCCACTTGGAGGTCCAGTGGCACTGTACGGAGCAAGTCCGACGCAGCTGACCAACGCCGCCGGGTACTGCGAGGACACCGCGCAGTACATCGAGGGCATGCGCCAGCGCGTTCAGACGATCAAGGGCGACCTGACCACCCAGGGGTGGCGGGGCGGCGCGGCCCAGAAGTTCAGCCACGCCCTCGACGAGTGGGACGTCGAGTTCAAGGCCGTGATCAAGATCCTTGAGGACATCCACGACCGGCTCAACATGGGCGCCGGGGTCTACCGGAACGCCGCAGACCAGAACATGGAGCTGTCGGGATCCCTGGCCAGGGACGGCTTCACGGGCCGGATCGACAACGTCATCAACAGCAACTAGCCGGCCGACGCCACGGAGATCCCAGTGACCGTTCCCGATGATCACACATACGTCAAGTTCGGCAGCATGGAGCAGGCCTACGAGGAGCTCAAGAAGGTCGTGACCGAGCTCGACAAGGTCACCGACGACCTGTTCGCCGACATCAAGAAGGAGCTCGCCGCCAGCTGGGAAGGCGAGGCCGAGCAGTTCTTCAACACCAAGAAGGACCAGTGGGACGCCCACGAACGGGCCATGGGCAGGCAGCTCTTCGAGGCCGCCACCGCGGTCAACATCGCCAAGGGCAACTACGAGGCCGCCGAGCGGCGCAACATCGCCATCTGGACGGACTGACGCGCCTCCGCCTCCCGGTCGCCACGGCGACGTGGTGACCGGGGTCTCGTATCAGCAGGGGTAAGCGATGGGCAACCAGGAACCCGAACCACGAACCGACCCGCTCGGCATCCCGCCGCACACGGCCGACAAGTTCCAGGGCGACGGCAGGGTGCACGAACCCTCCGTGATGAGGTCGATCGCCGCGGCCATGTCGAAGAATCTGCAGGCCATGGAGAAGCCGGGCGTCAGCGGGCGCGCCCTGGCCGACGTCCAGCCCGGCGCCGCCCAGTTCGGCGAGTGGATCGACGCCAAGGTGTTCGGCTCGACCGCGGGCAGGGACGGCGCGGGGCAGAAGTTCGGCCAGGTCTACGCCGAGTTCGTGAAGGCGTACAAGAGCGTCATCGCCGCGATCGAGGCGAGCGCCGCCAACCACGCCGAGGCGGACACCCGGAACGAGGGCGGATGACCACGGCCGGCGCCGGCTCCAAGCGGGAGACGCTCGTCATCCGGGGCGACCAGGTCCCCTCCGGTGAGACGGAGGTCCATCCGAAGGCGGAGATCCAGCGCCTGCTGGCGACGTCACAGCCGGACCTGGTCAGACTCGCCGGATCCACCTACATCAGCACGGCCGAGGCGGTCCTCAACGCGGTCGTCGGGCTCGAGGACGACGCGGGCCGGATCCTCACCATCTGGAAGGGGCCGGACGCCGACCGGGCCCGCATCGCGCTTGAGCTCCTGTACGCCACCGGCAACGAGCTGGCGCGCAAGCTCGCGGAGATGGGCCGCAGCCTGGAGGGCTACGCCACCTCCGTCCCCGTGGCCATCGCCGAGGTCGAAGGCATCAAACTGGACAAGAACGACCCGGACGTCCAGCAGGTCGTACGGGTCCACCGGGCGCTGTACGGGCTCGACCGGCAGGGCGACGACGAGGCCAACGCCGTCGCCCTGCTGGAGAACATGCGGGCGCAGGCGGCGCTGCGGAAGCTCAACGAGAAGATCCGCGACCTGCATCTCGGCTCGGTCCCGTACGACATCACCTACGAGTTGCCGGCCGTCACGGTCCCGGGCGGCCCGCTCGCCACGACGAGCGTCGTCTACGGCGGGACGGGTAGGAGCGACGATCCCACGACCGGCGCGGGCGACCCGGCCGGCACGGGCACGGGCGACGGGCGCACGACCGGTGCCGGCGACCCGGGCACGCAGGACCAGCCCCCGCGGGACGGCGCGGACGACGCCGCTCCGGGGACGCCTCCGGACGACCGGCCAGCCGGCGGTGACCAGCCCGCCGGCGGGCACACACCCGGACAACAACCCGGCGACCAGGCCGGCAACACCGGCACGGGCACGGGCGCCGAGGACGGCACCACCCCGCCGGTGATCGGCGCCCAGGACAGGACCGAGCTCGACGACACCACTCCCGAGGCAGACCCGGCCCGGACCGAGAGCTCGTTCTACCAGCCCACGATCGGCGAGCGTCCACCCCTCGTGGCGACCCCCGGCATGAGTGCCGCGCCGGGCGCCACGAACCAGCCCGTACCGTCGGTGATCGGTTCGCCGAACAGCGCGTACACACCCGGCGGGCGACTCGGGGTGATGCGCGGCGGCGGTGCGGCGGGCCTGTCCGGCACGCCGTTCCTGCCGATGACGGGCGGCGCGGGCCCGAACGGGGACGCGGGCGGAGACCTGGAGCGCACCACCTACCTGTCGGAGGACAGGTCGGCCTGGAACGGGAGCCATGACGTGACGGATCCGGTGATCAGGTGAGCGACCAGCAGAAGAACGGCGCCGGCGCGCAGCCGACCGGGCAGCAGCCCTACGGCCAGTACGGCATCCCGATGAGCACCCAGCTGCCGCAGCCGTCATCGGGCATCTCCTTCACGGACGGCGCGCTCAACGCGGCGAGCGGCCAGATCAACGGACAGACGGCGATCATCGACACACTGCGCGCCAAGTCCGGCCACATGGGGGTGCCCTTCCCCGCTTTCGGCGTGATCGGCTACGGGCTCACCCACGCCCATGACCAGGCGATCGCGGCCCAGTCCACCGCCCTGGAACGAGGCAAGAAGGCCCTGCAGAGCTGGCAGGCCGCGCTGAAGGCGGCCGACGCGAACTACCACGCGGCCGAGGAGGAGAACGCCGGCCTGTACCGCAAGGACCAGGACTACGACCCGACCGGCGGCGGAGTGCCGACCCCGAAGATGCCCGAATCGCCGGACCTCGACATGCCGGACGCCGACCCGCCCGGTGCCGACCTCCCGGACGCCGACCTGCCCGACATGGACCGGCCGGACACCGACCTGCCCGGCACGGCCCCGCCGAACGGCGACGTGCCGGGCGCCGACCGGCCCGGGAGCGACCTTCCCGGCACCGGCCTGCCGGGGATCGACCGGCCGGACCCCGGCCTGTCCGGCGCCGGCGATCCGAACATGAAGGTCCCCGACATCGACTCGGCGATCAACTCCCCGCGGGACACGACCGCCCTGTCGTCGTACGACCCCAGGGCCCTGAACGGGACGCCGAACCCGAACCTGACCGACCTGAGCACCCGGCCGGGGACCACATGGGGGTCGCCGACCGGCAACGGCGCGGGCTCGGGCGGTGGCGCCGCAGCCGGTCCGAAGGTTCCCGGCATGGGCACGTCCGGGGGGATGGGCAGCGGCATGCCGATGATGCCCATGATGCCGATGGGCGGCTCGGGCAACGGCCTCGACGAACGCGACCGGCAGGAAGGCTCGCTGCTGTCGGAGGACGAGGGCGTCTGGGAGGACGACGAGGACATCGCCCCCGAGATCATCGGCAAGGAGACGTAGATGAGTTACGAGGAGGGCAAGGGCCTGTACTACAAGGCGGCCGCCACCGCCTCCGCCGCGGCGCTCCTGATCAGGCGTCCCTGGGCCTTCTACATAGTGGCCATGATCGGGCTCATGATCTCCGATCCGGGGCGCATGTCGGGGTCGTCGAAGACCTGGCGCACCACCGACAACGGCGGGACGACCTCCGAACTGGCCGCGCTGGAGGAACAGCTCAAGCAACTGCAGGCCACGGTCACGGGCACGGGGACCACCTGGGAGGGCACGGCACGCGAGAAGTTCGACGAGGCCTACGCGGAGTTCACCAAGTCCCTGGCCACGCTCAGGTCGACACGGAACGCCACCGGCGAGGCGGTCGACCAGAGCGCGAAGTTGTACCACGTGGGGGCGCTCACCTGCGTCTGCGTCGCCGGATACCTGGCGCTCTATGCCATGACGCTGCTGGCGCTTCGCCACAGCGTCTACGGCAACTTCATCGCGTACGCGCTCGACCTCAAAGTCAGCCGGACCACGACCACGTCGATGAAGAAGGTGCTGATCAAGCACGGCATCGCGGTCACCATCCTCGGCACCCTGTTCTACCAGGCCGTCCAGGTGTCCGAGTCCAGCGGGAAGATGTTCCCCACGATGAAGGGCATACCGAACGAGCTCGACACCCTGAAGTCCGGCGACCTGCCGGAGTTCAGCAACACCGCGCTCGAGTACAGCGTGGAGAGCCACTCGCTGATGCCCAAGCTGGACACGCAGGGCGGTCTCCCCCGCACCTGAGCGGACGGGCTTCAGGGGCGGCGGGGGAGGCGTTCGGGCGACGTCTCCGCGACGGGCTTCCGCGCGGCGGCGGGGTCCAGGAGCGGGCCCTCCGGGATGAGCCGCAGCAGATGCGCGGGCACCGGCGCCACCTGGGCGGCGTCGTAGCCCAGCGTGCCGACGAGGTCGGGGGAGGCCAGCCGGAACCGTCTGCCCTCGTCGGTGATGAGGGAGTACTCGTGGATGGCGTCGGTCCGGCCTTCGCCCGAGAGCTGGCCGGCCAGCGCCGCGCCGCCGGGCGGCAGCAGCACCTGGTCGACGCGGTCGGGGTTGCCGCTGCTCGGCGGCTTCGGGATGGCCAGCGTCGCCCCGGTCGTCAGCCGTGCCCGGACCGAGCCCCTGACCGTGTCGGCGTACACCGCGCACAAGGGGGCGTCCGCCGCCGGGGCGCGGAAGCGCGGCATGGTGACCGGCAGCCCGCCGCCCAGGAGGCGAAGGGCCGACATCTTGGCGGCGTTGACGGTGGCGGCGTCCACGGCGATCGGGCGCACCCGGCCGCCGCCGTAGGCGATCTTGGTGTCCGGGTCCTGGAGCAGGAGCGTCGCCTGCGTGTGCGTGACGGGCGTGAGGCCGTCGGCGAGCAGCACGTACCAGCGTTCCGGAACGCCGGGCACGGCGGCCGGCGTGAAGACCTGCCCCACCCTCGCGGGCCGGCCGCCGGGGCCCGGCACCCGCTTGCCGCGCTGCGCGATCGCCGGCGCGGCGAAGTCCGGACCCGCGGGGATGGAGTTCACCCAGGAGATCGGCACGCGGCGCGGCGCCTGGTCGGTGAGCCGGCGCGGGTTCCTGACCAGCATGCGGTAGTTGTTCCACAACACCCAGTTCTGCTGCCCGTCGTCGACGAGCAGCGCGTCGCCGCCCACCGGCGTGCCGCCGACGTCGATCCCGCCCAGCAGCGTGACGTACGGACGGCGGACCCCGGTCGCGTCCTGCTGTTCGACCACGCAGACCGTCCACGGAGATCTGATCAGCTTCTGGGGCTTCGGCAGCGAGTCGGGCGCGCCCGAGATGCCGACCTTCTGCCCCCGTGCGAAGCCGGCCAGCGACTCGGCCGACACCGTGCGGACCTTGATCTCCTGGCTGTCCAGCAGGAGCCGAGCGGAGACGTAGTTCTCCACCGGCTGGAGCTTGCCGTCGCTCTGGTTGTAGATGTAGGAGGCGCCGGTCTCCTCCTCCACGAGCAGCTGGCCCGCCTCCTTGAGCTTGGTGGCCCCTCCCGGGCTGAGCATGCCCCAGATCCCGAACCCGGCCGTGATCAGCACCAGCAGGATGATGCCGGCGAAGGTCGCCACGTTGTACCGCCGCATGGGGGACTCGGGCAGATCGGGCTCGCCCTGCAGCAGCGCCAGACCCAGGCGCTGGGTCATCAGTTTGTGCGCCTGGTAAAGATCCTTTCGGGTCTGCATGACGGACAATGTTACGCAGGTTGCGAAAGAAACTTAATGATGATGGATATCACGCTTTTATACGGCATGGCCGCCTAGTAGGCTTCTTGATCAATCGCATGCGGGAGGCTGTCATGGCACCAACCGACAATGGTTGGCATTTGGAGCAGAGCTGGCCGGGTCTGGTCGCCGACAGAGACGGTGTCGAGTACGCTCCGGCGGAGCTGGTAAAAGTCGCCAATGCCCTTTGGGCGAAATTCCCAGAACTGTACGGCAGCGATCCGAACGCCCGGCTGACCACCGCCACGACGCCAGGTCAGGGCTCCCAGCCCGACGTGGAGGCGCAGGGCGGAGCGTGTCAGGCGTTCGCCGATCACCTCGCGAAGGTGAATCGCTGGGACGGCGGCAAGAGCTTCGGGGCGGCGCTGGTGCAGAGCCACAAGGAGTTGACCGCGGTCTACGAGCAGCTCAACGAGAAGCTCAGGATCGCCTTCGCGCTCATCGACGCCGGCGCGGGCAACTACAAGCGCGCCGACGCCGCGAACGGGGGCTAGAGATGGCCGTAGACGTGTCCGCGGATCACCCGATCCGCCCCAGCGGGGGCGCGCCCTTCTCCGTCGACGACGACGGACGGAGCGTGAAGGGGATCAAGAAGGTGATCACGGATATCGATGTGTCGTCCCTCCAGCAGGTGGCGGCGTCCTACCTGTCGGCCGCCGATCGGCTCACCTCGATGAACGAGGCCCTGGTGTCGGGCGCGACCGCGATGGCCAAGATCTGGGAAGGGCCCTCGTCGGTGGAGTCGCAGCAGTCGCTGCGCACGCTGCACGCCACCATCCGCGAGCTGGCGGAGAAGTTCAGGGCGGTGGGCGGACCGCTGGAGGCGCTCTGCAAGCGGCTGCTGGCCCACCGGGACTTCGTGGAGCACAGGGGCGAGGCGTGGAGCGACAACGGCGAGACCTGGGACGACAGCATCCCCGCCTGGTACAGAACGATGAACGCCGGGTACGAGTGGGGCTCTCCGGACGAACTGGCCGGCCAGCATCTCCGGCTGCTCAACAACGACCTGCGCCATACCTACGAGCAGTGGCCGTTCACCATCCACAAGGTCGTGCCCGACCTCAAGGACCCGACGGCTCCGACCCCTCCGGTGGAGACGTCTGACCGCACCGAGAGGGACGACATCGATCCGGACTCCTTCACCCGTCCCGACGACCACTTCCAGGACGAGGACTTCGACGGCATCGACGACACCCCGCCCGGCGGCCCCTCCATGCCCGACGTGCCCGGCGACCCCCTCGGCTCGGACGGCTATCCGGGCGGGATCACCCCCGACGGTTCCGGCACGGGCACCGACCCCGGCGGAACCCACCCCGGCACCGGCACCCCCGGTGGCGGGGATCCCGGCGGCGCCGACCGCGGCGCCGCGTACCCCGGCGGCGGCACCGGCCCGGACACCGGCACCGGCCTGCCGGGTACGGGCGGCCTGCCGGACACCTCCGGCTCGACCACGCTGGCGGACTTCCGGCGCCCGGCCGGCTGGACCCCGGACACCTCCACCTCCTTCCCGAACGGGAGCATCCCTCCTGCGGGCTACGGCACCGGCAACGGCGCCGGCGGCGCCATGACCGGCATCGGCGCGCTCCCGCTCAACGCCAGATCCGCGTCCGCGACCGGCAACGGCTTCCCATACATGCCGATGGGCGGCGCGGGGGCGGCCGGCGAGCAGGAGGAGACGGAGAACAGCACCTGGCTGCACGAGGACGACGACGTCTGGGGCAACGACGCGGACGACGCCGTCTCCGGCAGAATCGGCTGACCGGACCGCAGGGACGACAGCCGCCGACCGCCCGGGGACCGGCCCGGCGAGGTGCCTCTCGCGTACGTGCGTCACCCGGCCGGGAGGAAGACGTGGAAGTCGCCGGGCATCCGTCCCGGCCCCCACGCCCGCAGGTCCCCCTGCGGGGAGAGATCCACCGTCCCGTTCGCGGCGATCACCGCCCGGCCCGTGGCGTCGGCCAGCTCCTGGGGGAACGTCTCGTCCGCCAGGTCGCTCCCCGCGAGCAGGATCGCGTCGTCGGGGCCCAGCCCGGGAACGGCCAGCAGCAGCGCGGCGAGCGTGCCCGGCTCGATATGGTCGCGGCGGATCAGGGCCACGTCGCCGCCGAAGCGGCCCTCCACCACGAACGCCCCGGCGACGGGCCGTACCGGGGTGGAGGGGGAGAGGGGCATGCCCTCGCTGTGCAGCCGCACCCCGGCCGCGGTCCGCTGTACGTACTCCATGAGAGGCGCGGTCGCGGGATTGAGCGCCGGCGGCGCGACCGGGATCGTGGTGGGCCCGGCGGACGGCTGGACCAGGAAGTAGTGCTGCTCGCCGTCGGCGGTGGTCTGCACGGCGAGCACCCTGAACCGGGCGTCCGACCTGAACGCGGCGTGGTTCTGCTTCAGCGACACTTCCGAGGCGGCCACGTAGTCGCCGGCCAGAATCGTCAGCCGCACGCTGTGCGGCCGGTCGCCCAGGATTCCGCCGTCCTCGACGCCCTCGACCACCTCGCCGAAGGACAACTCCGACCCGGGCCCGGTCCCGGGCGGGATCAGGCCCGCCGGCACCCGCGCGGACACGTGGCCCGCCCGCCCCGGGAGGCCGGCGAGGTCGCCGTCGGTGAGGGGGGCGGGGGCCGCCGGCTGGGCGAACGGGGGCGGTGCCTCGGGTGAGCCGGCGGCTCGCGGCAGGAACACCGGAGCGTCGGCGAGGACCCCCTCCAACTCGTCCAGCGTGTACAGCAAGCTGTCGAGCTCGTATTCGAGGTCGGCGAACATGAACTCCATGCGCAGCCCGTCCAGTCGGGACCTGACCTGGTCGATGTCGTCGGAGAGCAGCATCGAGCCGCCGTCGAGGAACGTGCGCAGGAACGGGTTGGCGGAAAGCGCCTGCTCGGCGGCCGTCCTGTGGGCGAGCAGGACGTAGAGCGCGCGGGCGGCGAGCATCCCCTTCTCCGCCTCACCGGCCGGCGGTCCGCCGAGCCGGTGCTCGTAGACGACGGTCGGGCCGGCGCGGTAGTAGCCGGGCTCGGCGTCCCTGGCGGCGTGCCGGAGGTCGAGCAGCGCCTCGTACTCGTCGGCCTCCTCGGCGGTGTCGAACGCGTGACGCAGGGCCCACCGGCCGTCGTTGAAGATCACGAGGTCGGCGGTGAGGGAGAACGCGGGCGCGTTCAGCGTCTCCCTGATCCCCGTGGCCGCGCTCGTGCGCAGCAGGTCGCTCCCTACCGAGCGGTGGACGACGCCGTTCATGTCCTGGTGCACCGCGGGCCCGGCCAGCCCCAGCGCCCGCCGTACCAACGCCTCCAGCACGGCCCTGGGCGCGTGCTCGGGCGCGAGCCTGAGCGCCTCCGAGCCATCGGCGAACGTGACGACCCGCCCCTGTGGGTGCGGCCGCTCGGAGACGGCGCCGAGGCCGACGTTCTCCGCGAGCCGCGTCGGGTCCTCGGCCGGGGCCGGGGCGCCGGCCAGCAGTTCGCGCCGCCCGCTGTCCACCCAGGCCAGCTCCTCCAGGTCGGCGAAGCGCAGCGGCCGGTCCGGACCGGCGTCCAGCACGCTGTCCGTGCCGATCGCGTTGGCCGCGATCTCCTCGTGCCTGGCCAGGACCTCGTCGAAGACGATCAGCTCGGCCGGCTGCGTGAAGCGGCGACCGGCGCTCTGGAGGATCTCCCCGAGCCGCGCGACGTCGGAGGGCGACAACGGGTTGGACCGCCAGCGGCCGTCCCGGTGGAAGAGCCGGGCCAGGCCGTCCCCCGGCTCTTCACAACCCTCGAACGGCGCGTGGAGCGGGACCAACGACCCGTCCTCGGCGACGACGAGCCGGTTGTCCCGGTTCTGGATGCCGAGCAGCGCGTCGAAATAGCCGATCAGCACGGCCTGCCGTGTGGTCGGCAGCCCCTGCGAGGTGGGCGGCAGGCCCTCGACCCACGGGACCAGGACATGGCGGTCACCGGCCGGCGAGGGGGAGGGAAGATTCACCCCGAGCAGCCTGCCGAGCTCGGTCACCCGAAGGTGCAGGTCCCTCTGGCTGGTCGAGGGGAACTCCAGGAGCATCGCGGACGAGCCGTCCGTCAGCGTGACCTGGAAGGCGCCGTCACCGACGGGCAGGGGATCGCCCACGATGCCCATGGCCTCGAACTCGCTGGGCGGCGGCCCCCAGTTGATCAGGCCGTCGATGCTGCTGTCCTGCGGGCGCGTCCCGGTGCGCGCGGCGAGATCGTCCTCGACGGCCGTGATCTCCTTGAGCAGTTGGAGCTGGGCATCGGTGTCCCCGGCCTCGTACGCCTCCTGGAGTTTGCGCCGCAGGTAGCGCAGCTCGTTGCCGCGCGCGGTGACGCACTCGTCGCGTGTCTCCTCGGTCGATCCGGTGTGGGTGTGACCGTCTCCCTCGGCCAGGCGCTGCAGGACATCGCTGATCTCGTGCAGGATGAGCCTGGCCACCTGCCCCTTCGCGACCCGAGGCGCGAGGGTCATCACGTAGTGGCCCTTCCGCTTGGGGGCGGCCTTGGTACGGCCGAGGTACCCGTCCGGTACGGGCTCCACCTGGACCTCGAAGGTGAGGGTCCCGAAGGAGTCGGACTGCACCGTGAGCGTGTCGCCGTCCCTCCAGCTGAGCGACCACAGGTCGTCGGCGTCGAAATCGGTGAGTCGGAGGTCCGTGAACGCCTCCCTGGCCTCGTCGACGGTGAGGTCGTCCTCGCCCTCCGGACGGCCGTCGGCGACGAACAGGGAGTCGGGAAGCGGGACGGCGGTGGTGTAGCCGTCGTCCCCCGCACGGTCCTGCGTGTCGTCGGGCTTGGTCTTCACCGGCCAGCCCGGCGCGGGAGCCGTGGACGGCAGGACGGCGCGTCTGCGCAGCTCGTGCCGTAGCGACTTGGCCAGGGGCGTGTCGCGGGCCGTCGCGTCGTGCAGGGCGCGCAGGTCGATCCCGTGCTGCTCGGCGAGCGCGACCAGGGCCGTCGGGACGCCGGAGAAGCGCCGTCCGAAGTCTCCGTCCTCCCCCTGTGCCCGCAGCCGGCCGTCGGGCGTGGCGAGGTAGGTCGGGGTCGAGCCGTCCGGAAGGTGGACGGTGACCCACAGCTCTCCGCCGAGCGCGCGGGCGGCGAGTTGCGCCTGCCTGAGCTGCCCGTACGGCGGCCGGGAAAGGTCGGCGTCGAGATGGACGACGGGTTCCGGCAGGGCCGCGAGCGCGGCGGCGAGCTGTTGCGCGTCGAGGCCGCCTTCCTGCATCGCGGCCAGGGATCGCGGCGGGCGCGGCACGCCGGGCGGCTCCTGCTGCGCCGGGAGCGGCGGCGGGTCCTCGGCCTGCTGCGTGATCGCCGCGAGCACGTCGTCGGAGACGAGCACGTCGGCCTCGCCCGTCACGACGCGCCGCATCCCGCCCCCGTCGTCAGGGGCGGCGCCGGAGTCCGGCGTGACCTCGAAGCGCACGGTGTAGTCGACGCGGAAGCGAACGGCGCTGCTGCTCTCGCCCTTCTCGAAGACGCTGGTCTCGTCCCGGTTCCCGCCGCTGACCGACGAGCCGTCGCTGGACTGGTCCCGGACGCCGGCGGTCACGCCGAACCAGTCCGTGAGGCTCATCGTGAGCTGGCTCAGCAAGTCGGAGATGAACGACCCGTCGTTCTCGCTGGAGGAGCCGGAGAGCGAGAGCGGGCGCAGCCTGGTGTCGCTCGCGTCGGCCTTGGTGGTCCACTGGCGTCGGTCGACCTGGCCGATCTCCAGGCCCGCGAGACCCGCGGCGATCGTCGCGGGCTCGGACAGAATCGCTCCGACATGGATCGCCACCTCCTTGCCGTGCGGCCCCGGCACCTTGAGCACCATGTGCCCGTCCTTGGCCAGCATGTACGGGAAGATGACGTTCCTGGAGCTGCCCGACAGAAGCCGGGCGAGCTTCCTGGAGTCCTCCCGGGAGAGCTTCACGCTGTGCTCGGCTTCGAGCTGCCGCTCGACGGCCCTGGCCAGCCCGTCCGCCCGCGTGCTCTCGGGGGTGAAGCTCACGGGTGCGGGAAGGGGCCGCGGGTCCGGGACGGCGACCGGCGCAGGCACCTCTCCCTTGCCCGCGGTCATGCCGGGCGGGATGAGCCGGTCGATGGTGCCGGACAACCGGGTGCGGGCAGGCCGCAGGTTCCGGGAGGGCCGCCGTACCTCGATGGAGAGCGTGATGCCCTGCCGCACCTCGGCCCTGGCCCCGTCGAACGACGCCGCCCGCCGCAGCTGGGTCTGCTGCCAGTTGCTCGCGCCCGTGCCGCTGCGCCCCCAGTCGGTGGTCCCCGTGAGCGACGTCTCGCCTGCCGCTCCCTTGGAGTTGGGGGACCCGGTCAGCGACGACGATTCCGAGATGTTCTCCTCGGACATCGTGTAGAGCTGGAGGATCTGCCCGTAGTCGAAGACCTCGCCCCGGTACTGCACGTCGTCACCCAGCTCGGCCCGTACGACGATCTCCAGCGGCTCGGTGTCCCCGTCGATCTGGACGGTGTACTCGCCGCCGGGGTGGTCCGGGTCGAGCATGTCGTCGATCTTCCCGAGCCATGTCTCGCCGGAGAAGTCGGCCGTCAGCGCCCGCCACAGCAGGGTGTCCTCGGCGAGCGCGCCCGGGGCCACCTTCTCCACCGCGGCCATGATCTCGGCCAGCAGCTCCACCTCGGTGTCCGGTTCGCCGGTCGGGTGGAGGCTCACCCCCTTGACCGTGCTCATGCCGAGGGCGTGCTGGTAGGTCGGCGCGAGCTGGGCGGACACCTCGCCGTTCGCCAGCCGCGCGGCGGCGGCCAACAGGCTCGTCAGGATCTGAGCATGGAGCTCCGGCCTGCTCAGCATGCGGTCGATGGTGTCGCCGGCCAGCTCGCCCGGACGTCCCTCGGGGATGCCGGGCGGCATGAACTCGGCCAGCCGGTCGGCGTCGAACAGCTCAAGGAGCGCGGCGAGCGCCCGGCCGACGCTGTGGCCCGAGGTGAGCGGGATGCCGGGCAGGGTGGGCAGGCCCGCGAGACCCGACGGGTGGTTCTCCCTGGCCGCCGCGAGCTCCTCGAGGTATCGGGCCATGAACGTGATCGCGACCCGGCGCCCGAGCTTCAGGTCGCCGTTCATCAGGCGTTCGGCCGCGTCGGCCAGCTGGTGCAGCGGCAGGCGCACCTCCCCGCTGACGTACAGTTCGAGCGCGTCGCGTTCGGCGAGCAGGTAGACGACGGTCCCGTCGTAGAGCCGGCCCTCCCGCGCGCCCACGGTCAGCTGGGGGGTGACGTTCATCGCGAACACGTACTGCTTGCCCGTGTCGATGCCCAGGCGTTCGGGCCCCGAGATCGCCTTCTGCTCCTCGGTGGTCGTGCCTCCCCAGGAGACGGCGGCCCCTCCGCTACCGGGCTCCACCTTCAAGGAGAGCGGCACGCCCAGGCCGCCCGTCACCTCGCGCGGCTTGGACGTCCGCTGGACGCCGTTGTGGGCGGCGAGCGTGAGGTTGATGTCGCCGACCACCATGTCGGTGACGGACAGGAAACGGGACTCGCCCGGCTCCAGGCGCAGCGTGACCGGCTCGTGCCGCGTCCCGTCCGTCGTCCGGGTGTCCACCCCCGTACGGTGACCGCTGGAGAACGCCTTGTCGCCTCTGGGCTTGCCGCGTACGTCGGGGAACACCTCGCCGTGGCTGATCAGGGCGCGGACGTTGAAGAACGCCGCCAAATGCTGGAACTGCGGCGAGTCGCGGTGGAGCGACGTGTCGAGCACGTTCGCGGCGGCCGTCGCCACGTCGCCCACGTCCAGATGGGCGACCGTGGCCCGCCGGAGCACCGCGGACCCGGTGCGGAACCGCGGGCCCTCCGGGCGCGGGTGCCCGTCCCGCGCCCGCGCGAAGGGCAGCAGGTCGGCGGGGAGCACGATCCGCGCCTGGCCCGCCTGGCCCTTGACCACCGGCTGGCTGAGGTTCGGGCCGATCATCCGGTCCACCTGGATCGTGTGCGGGACGCGGAAGACCGCGCTCAGCCCGTTGCCCTCGACGAGCTTCACCTGGTTGACGGTGCTGCTCGTCCCGGACTCGCTGGTGTTGGCCAGGCCGAAGCCGCCGGAGCCGCTGGCATTGCCGACGTCGAGGCCGGGGTGGTCCTGGAACCCGGCCTCCACCCGGACTCCCCCTTTTCTGGAGCTGTCCCTGGTGAGGGTAGAGGAGTGGGTGTCGGAGCCGATGTCCACGTTCGTCATCCGTTCGGCGCTCGTCACCCCCTCGTAGTCGACGGCGCCGAAGTCCTGCCTCAGCCTGATGCGCAGGGTGTAGTGCTCGGCGGCGAGGCCCTGCCGGTGATGGACGAGGTTGATGAACAGGCCCTCCTGGGCCGCCTGGTCGTAGCCCGTCTCCAGACGTTCGGCGGAGAACTGTTCGGCGACGAGCTGCTCGTTGGCCATCTGGCCCGCCCTGACCCAGGGGATGCGGGAGTAGACGGGCACGCCGTCGACGAGCTTGGGTAGCACGCCCTTTCCGCGCAGGTACTCCTCGACCTGGGCGCGGACCTCGTTCATGCCGGTGACCTGCTGGACCAGGGCGGGACCCGCGCCCCGGGTGTGGTCCGGCGGGGTGCCGAGCCAGGTGGGCAGCCTGCCCTCCCTGCCGGGCGGGTTCATCTTGACCGCGTCGTCCCTGAGGACCACGTTCCCGTCCGCGTCGCGTGCGACCTCCGCGGCGGGGTCGACCGGCAGGCCATACCGGTAGGCCGCCGATTCGGCCATGCGGAACAGCCCGGTGCCGCCTTCGGTGAGCTGGATCGGCGGGTGGCCGTCCACCTGGATCGTCACCGTGTGCGTCATGCCGAGCAGGAAGCCGGCGGTGTGGCCCACCGACTTGTGCACGCCCGCGCGCATGCTGACCGTGGTGACGCCGGCCGAGGCCGAGGACGCCTGGCCCCAGTCGAAATACGGGACGATCTGCGGCGTGAACTGCCCGTCCTCGTCGATCCCGATCTGGTGGTCCGCGTCCGGGTCCTTGGGATTGAGGTTGGCGCCCACGCCGCCCCCCAAGCCGTGGTGCTTGTTGCTGGAGCGTTGCTGGCCAGCGTGCGAGGACGCGTTGCGCAGCGCCTCCTGAGGATGCTCGAAGCTGGTGCCGCCGACGGGCAGGGCGCCGGGGAGCACGGTGGTGCGCACCGTCACCACGGCACGGGCCACGCCGTCCACCGTGATGGTGCGACGCAGCCCCGACGGATCGTTGACGGCCTGGCCCAGATAGCTGGGCAGGTCCTCGGTGATCGTGGTGAGGATCTGCTGGCGGGCGACGGGACTGAGGTCGAGGCGGCCGATCTGCTCGGCCGCCCGGTCCGCCAGCCGGCCCAGCCCGGTCATGGCGGTGACGACATGTTCGGGGAAGGGGATGCGCTGCCGCTCGTTCTCCGGAAGCTGGAGAGGGTTCGCGGGTGAGTCGAGGAGATAGGTGTGCGGGATCCAGAGGCTCTGACGCTGCGTGGTGTCCCCGGCGGGCATCGTGTCGCCGACCGGCGGCCCGGATGACGTGCGGACTTCCACTTCCCAGCTGGCCTTCGCCGCGAACTGGGAGGATTTGCCGCGGTAGTCCTCGACGTTGCCGCCCTGCCAGTTCTCCTGCGCGGAGGTGGAGACGGCGTGCGCGTCGCCCCAGCCGAAGTGGGCGCGCACCACGGCGTACATGAGGATCTGCCGGACGTGCTCAGCCGGTAGCCTCCTCAGCCATCTGAGCAGCTGCACCAGGTCCTTGCTGAAGTCGAACCCACTGGTCCTGCGGTCGGTGCGGCTCGACTGGCCGCCGCCCTGCCGCATGCGGCCGAGAATCGTCTCGGAGGAGCGGCGGAGCGGCTTCGCCACCTCCTCCAGGTCGGTCAGCTTCAGGCGGATCCGCACCGTCGCGCCCGCCGCGTTCAGACGCAGGATCATGCCGTCCGGCGAGACCGCGGCACGGAACGCCTGGTAAATCTGGCGTTCCAGCTCCTCCTCGGTGAAGCGCGCGGCCACGCCCTGACGGGCGAGCAGATCGTTGACCAGCTTGGTCAGCTTGGTCAGGTCGGCGATGGGGCCCGCCGGGAAGACGCCCAGCAGGGCGAGCGGCGACGGCAGGGTCGCCTCGCGCGCCGCCTCGTACGCAGTCCACCGGCTCTCCACCTCCGCAAACGCCGACTCAACCCGTCCGGCGGTGGGGGATTCCGTGCCGCTCGTCTCGATCAGGGCGGTCAGCGCGGCGTCGACGGCTTCGAGGGCGTGCGCGGCGGCCTCAGCGGCGGCTTCGTACCGGCGTGCCACGCCGGCATGGAAGTCGGCGGTGGCCGACGCCGACCTGGCGTCCTGCTCGGCCTTGCGCCTGCGCTCGGTCGCGCCGTCGTCCCTGGCCACACGCGTGCGCCTGGCCCCGGCGTGGTCGGGGCGGGTCGCATTCCGCTGCGCGGTTCGGGCATCCTGCTCGGCGTCCCGTGCCGCCCGGCGGTGCCGGTGGCCGAGCGCGACGGCGTGCTCCCTGGCGGCCTCGATCGCCCGCGCCCGGT
This sequence comes from Nonomuraea sp. NPDC003560, assembly GCF_042878785.1. Lineage (NCBI taxonomy): Bacteria > Bacillati > Actinomycetota > Actinomycetes > Streptosporangiales > Streptosporangiaceae > Nonomuraea > Nonomuraea sp. NPDC003560. Next base: position 33,009 of record NZ_JBIAOF010000010.1, read on the forward strand.
CCTGGACGTGCCTCCAGAGCCGCCTCACTTCGGTGTTCGGCCGGCCGTCCGTCCCGGGCGGTGCGAGCGACGCGGGAGGGGGCGCCTCCGCCCGCAGCTCGGCGAGCATCTCCCGGTACCTCGCCAGCGCCTCGGCCGCCGCCTCGATACGGGCGCTCAGCAGGGTGTGGTCGACCGCGTTCCCCTCGATCACCTCGTCCAGCAGGGCACGGAGCTCCCATTGGGCCTCGCGGGCCTCGATCGCCAGCGACTCGGCGCGCTCGTGCCGAGCGCCGAGCGTGCTGAGGTCGGCCGCCTCGGCCCGCCATGCGCGCGCGGCCTCCACCTTCTTGCCGGCCAGGGCGTTCGCCGCCTGCTCGTACGCCCTGCTCGTCGCCTGCTCGTAGGCCCGCACCACGTCACGCTGGGCCTTGACGGCCTCGCCTGTCGCCTCCACGGCCTCATCGGCGGCCGAGCGCAGTGCCGCGACCGTGGCCTGGCGTTCCGCCACGCTCCCGCGCAGGGCGGTGTGCAGCGCGTCGATGTCCCTGGCGGCACGCGCGCTCTCCGCCTCCTCCTGCACGGCGACCTGGCGGTAGTGCTGCTCGTAGCTGCTCGCGAGCCTGAGCAGCTGCGAGACGAGCGCGGGCGGCGGAGTGAGCAGGTAGCGGCGATCCTGCTCCATCCGGTCGAAGAGCAACTGGTACGACTCGGCGGCACGCAGGGCCGAGTCCGCCGCCGCGTTCCTGTCCGCCGCCGTCGCGGGGGAGCGCCGCGCCGCCGCGGTGAGCTCGCCGGCCGCGGCGCGCAGCGCGCGGATGTGCCCGCGGAGCACGTTTTCCTCTGGCAGGGCCGCGTCGGGCAGTGCGGGGACCAGGGCGAGGCTGTTCACCTCCGCCTCGAAGTGCTGCTGGAGCAGGCGGGCCCGGTGCAGCGCCGTCCCGAATTCGGTGATCCGCGTCTCTGAGCTGTCCGCCAGGTGCACCAGCGCCCGGGCGTCCTCGTACGCGGTCCTCGCCTCGGAGACCGCCTCCAGCAGCTTGTTCTCGCGCCCGGCCGTCGTGACCATCGCCTGGAGCTGCAGGTCCGCCTCGATGCGCAGGAGCCGGTCGATCTGCGCGGTCAGCGCCAGGTCGAGATCGAGCACGGCGTACTCGATCGCCCGGCCCTGCTCGTTCATCCGGGCCACGAGGCCGATGATCGACGGCGTGGTGGGTGCCGGAGCCGGTTGCTGGGCCGAGGAAGACGGCGGCCACACCCCACGAGCCTGAAGAAAGTCGCGTACGACGGCGCGCTCGGCCATGAGCACGTCCCGCTGTGACCCGGTCACCTCGCCGATCCGGCGGGCCAGGAACACCTCCTCACGTACGCGCGCCGCCAGGCACTCGTCCCGGCCGTTCGGCCGCCTGATCAGGCGGCGGAGCAGGTTCTGGCGAGGGTGGCCGCGGGCGTGCAGCGTGTCGACGATCTCGTGCAGCAACAGCCTGGCCACCTGGTCGGGGGCCACGCCGGGAGCGAGCCGACCCTTGTTGACGTTGCCTGCGTACGCCACGGTACGCCCGAGCCGTCTACGGGAGACGTGGCCCACCTCGAAGACGAACGTCTGGTCGGGGCGGTCGCTGAACTCGACCACCAGTGTGCCGGGCCCGGTCCAGCGCAGGGCGGTGACGTTCGCGCCGATGTCCGACGCGTGCACCTCGGCCTGGAACGCCGCCCGCGCCTCCTCCACCGTGAGGGGCGGCACGCCGCTCTCGCGGCCGTTGGCGACGAACGACCCCCCCAGGGGACGGCCGCCCACGACCGCGTGCGAGCTCTTGACCCGCCGAGCCGCCCCGATCAGCCGGGAAACCAGCGTCCGCGCCCGCTCACCGGTGACCGCCTGCTGGACCACCGGCACGGGCGCCGCCTGCTGCGGGGCAGGACCCTGCTGTCCCGTCATGGGGGATCCGGCCGCCTGCGACGCCATGCCGGTGATCACGGTCTCGGACGTCCTCGCGGGCTCCGGCGTGGTGGACGACCCGGCCGGGTTCACGGTCTCCGGAGTGGTGAACGTCTCCGTCGAATTCGCGGAATCCGGTGTGCTCGCGGCGTCGGGGTTATGGGGGGCCACAGTGTGGCCGGGGACCGCTGTGGCGTCGGACTTGACCGGCGCGCTGGTCGAGTCCGACCCGTTCGTCGCTCCCGGGTCGCCGGTCGCGTCAGGAGCACCGGCCGGGTCCGGGGTGGTCGGCTGGGAGTCGGGGGTGCCGGTCTTCTCGACGGTGGCGGGGGTGTCCTGGGCAACGGCCGAGCGCTGGTCGGGCGCAGGGTCCTGTACAGCCGGCCGCTGGTCCTGAGCCTGGCCCTGCTCCTGGCTCTGGCTCTGGCTCTGAGGCCGGCTCTGGTCCTGGGGCTGGGGCTGGGGCCGGCTCTGGTCCTGCGACTGGGGTTGGGCTTGGGCAGCGGGTTGGGAGTCGGAAGGGTTCCGGGTGTCGGAAAGTTGTTGGGCCTGGGGGTCCTGCTGGGCTTTCGTGTTGTGGGACGGTTGCGATTTGAGCGTCTGGGGCGCGTCGGGGACGGCGAGGTCGGGCGTCTGTGCGCCCCGGCCTCCTCGTGCCCCGTAGTTCTGCGGCACCATCGGGGTCGAGCCGGAGTCGGACGGGCTGGCTTGGGGACCGGCCGTGGACGAGAGGTCACCGAGAGAGGGACCCGCCGTGGCGGCGGACCCGTTCTGCTGGGCCGCCATCGCCTCGTTCAACACATTGCTCAGCGAGGTCACGGGGGTGACGGCCGCGTGCAGGACCTCCAGATTGGTCGGGCTGAGGGTGTTCGTACGCCCCGCGCCGCCGAGGAAGCCGCCGTAGAAGCCTTCCGCGCCCGGCAGCGCGAACTGGTCGTAGACGGCGTAGTTGGCGACGATGCTGCCGGCGGGCGAGGCGACCATGTTGTTCAGGCCGGTGTTCAGCGCGCGTCCGGGGAAGCGCAGGAACGCGTTGCCGACGCCGCGGTTGTCGCCCGCCATCCGGTTCAGCCGCGAGATGCCGGGCAGGTCGTTGGCGAAGCGCGACATCGGATCGCCGAGCTTGGTGCCCGCGATCGCGCCGGCGCCGGCGCCGATCGCCGCCGCCTTCACCTTCTTCCAGTCCCACGAGTCGCGGGTGCCCATCTTGATCTGCTGGTACTGGGTGGTGAGGTCGATCAGGAGCTCTTCGGAGATCTCCTCGAACAGCTCGTACGCCAGCGCCTTGTTGAAGAACGACCCCGCGCCGGCTGCGGCGAGCTTGCTGACCTGGCCGCTCGCGGTGACCGCGCCCGACCTCGACGCCACCAGCGCCAGACGCTGCATGATCATGGCGATCCTGGTGCCTCCGGCGGTGCCGACACTGCGCAGGATCAGGCTGGCGAGCGGGAAGAAGCCCGCGGCGATCAGGGCGATGAACGCGGCGATCACCGCGATCCAGAAGGCGACGTTGATCGAGAGCTTGGTGTACTGCGTCTCGCGGGCGAAGTTGTCGACCATCTTCGCGTAGGAGAAGGACTCCTGGGCCTTGGCGACCACGCCGGCCTTGTCGTCGTAGAGCTTGGCGAGCCGCTTGAAGATGGCCGGTTTGGCCGGCGACTGGAGGCTGCCGTTGAGGGTCTGCACCGTGGCGGCGGTCGGGTCGAGGGTGCCGATGAGCAGGTTCATCAGCTTGACGTACTCGACGCGTAACTCCCAGAGCTTGCTCTCGCTTCCCTCGGGCCAGCTCTGGCCCGCCGTGAGCAACGGGATCAGGTGGTGGACCACCCAGCCGGGCAACGCCTCGGTCTCCCAGACGGGCTCCACGTCCTTGGTGGCGATCCCGCCGTCGAACGCGCCGGTGCCGCCTGCCGGCTTCCGCGCCTCGTCGGTGGCGGTGGTGACGTCGCCCTTGCCCGCCATCATGCCTTTCGGTAGGCGTTCGACAGGCCCAGGTCGATCGCCTGCTCGGTGGTGAGGGTGTTGGAAACCGTCGCGCGCAGCAGCGGCCCGGAGCCGGAGATCTCCTTGATCAGATCATCGGTGTCGCGCAGGAATCTCTCAGGACCCCCGCCCGCCAGGTACTGCCTGCTGAAGGACACGCCGTCCGGCCCGTCGCCCTGGGGACGGGCGGCGTTCAACGCCCGGATCCGCGCCGCGATGGCGGGCCAGGCGGTGCCGAGGTCGGTCGCCATGGCGTCCCACTGGTTCAGGCTGTGGCTGATCGGTTCGCGGATGTGCACGTCCGCCCGGTCGTCGGCGCTCATCGGCGGCGTCTTTCTCCCGGCAGCGGGCCGGAGAGCTGATCGAGCACGGTGTCCAGGTCGCCCTCCAGATGGGCGCGTAACTGCTCGGGCGGCACCACGGGCTCGAAGAGGTCGACCAGCTCCTCCAGCGCCTTGGCGGTGGCCCGCCGGATCGTGTCGGTGATCGCGTCGGCCAGCCCCCTGGCGTTGGGCCGACGGTACAGCCGGGGGTCGAGATCGAGCCTGATCAGCTCGCCGCGGACGCTCACCGTGGCCGAGACGAGCCCGTCGGCGGATCTCTCCGTGACCCGGATCGCCTGGGCGCGGGCGTTGAGCTCGCTCGCGTCGCGCTGCATGCGCATGAAGGTTTCGCGTAACTCGTCGGCGTAGGCCTGGAGCCCTACTATGTCAGCGTCTTCGGTCAAGGCCCCACCCCCTAACTGGGGTGAATATAACAACAACATCATCTGGCTCGAAAGAGATCATCAAGGATGTTGTTCACCGGCCGCCCCGATCATCACAGCCTGCTCGCCGAGCGCTGAGACCTCCTCCCGCCGCACCCAGGCGCGGTACACGCCGCGCTCAATCCGTTCCAGGCCGAGCCCGGCCGCGTGCAACGCGTTCCCGCCGGTGTACTCGACGAGTAGCTCCGCCTCCCGTTCCGCGTGCACCAGGAAGGGGGCGCCGCGCCACTCGCAGAAGGTCGTCACGTGCCAGACGGCCGCGCAGCCGGCCGCGGGAACCGCGCGTACGAACCGGCCGGGCGCCGCCTCCTCGAAACCGTCCGCGGGGGCCGGGGCGTACAGGCGCATGAACAGCCGGCCGTCGACGAGGTCCGGCGAAGCCTCGTACTCCGTCCCGTCCCAGCGGGCGCGGTACGACTCCCCGTTCACCGGTCCGCCACCATCAGCCAGCGGCCCAGGTCGGCGTCGTACCTCGCCTGGACGCGCTCCTCGCCGTCGGACCCCAGCTCCACGATCTCGGCGCCGTGCGGCAGGCCGACGCCGTCGATCTTGTACTCCCTGATGGTCTCGGCGGCGTTCGGCACCAGGCCCATGCCGGCGAACGGCGGCTCCTCGATCACCCAGCCGGCCATCGCCGTCCGGCCCCGCTCGTCGACGCCGCCGTACGGGGTGCGGTAGAGCTCCACCCCGACGGCCGGCCAGCGCAACAGGTTGACCGCGCCCTCCGCGGTCAGCGCGTCCTCCTGGAGCAGCGCGTCGGCGAGCACCGAAGGGGTCGCGATGTGTTCGACGTCGAGCGCGTGATGGCAGTAGCCGGACACGCGCGGCCGTTCGTCGTCCAGCAACTCCTGGATCTGCGCCACCTGCAGCAGCTTCTGCACGATCGGGACGCCATGACCGGGCTCGGCCACCAGGTCCTGCTCCAGCGTGGGCACCGCCAGCCGCGCGACCGTGCCCGACTCCAGCAGGAACGCCGGTTCGAGCCCCGGGTTGACCGCCAGCCCCCAGCGCGGGTCGGGCCAGCCCGCCGCGAGCTCGACCAGCGACAACACCCGGAAATGCCGGGCCGCGCCGCCCGTGGCCTCCCGCATCGCCTCCTCGGAGGTGAACACGGTCACCCAGACCCGGTCGGCCCCCGCGTACGTCGGCCAGGCCACGGCTTCCTCGCCCCGGGCGGCGGCGTCGCTGACCGGGCAGGCGAAGTCGGCGTGGCGTAGCAGCGCGAGGCAGGTGGTGAGGTCGTGCCGCCCGTGCGCCTTCTGGAGCCGCTGCTCGAACGCGGTCGGTGCCTGCATGGCGACACCCTAGTGGGTTGATCCACTTCCCTGTAGGTTGCGCGTGTGACGGATCGGCCGATTGCCCGCACCCGCGACGAGGCTCTCGTGTACCTCGACCTGAACCCCTGCGCGTGCGGCTCGATGGAGACCGAGTGGGACAGCGGCGTGGTCAGCGTCGATGGCGCGCTGGCCACGTGCTACTCGGGTGCCTGTGAAGACTGCGGCGCGGCGCGGGAGTACCTGTTCTCGCTGCCCGGGCGCGAGGTCATGCCGGTCGGCTGGCCGACGTTCGGCGGCGCGGAGCCGTCCGAATTGCTCGACGCCGGGGAGTGGATGTGGCTCGCCGACCTCACGGCCGGTAACGTCCCCGAAGACCCGGAGAACGCCCGCCGGGCGCTGTCCATGGCTCGTTCGGCCGTGGAGGAAGTGCTCAAGTTCATCCCCGAGGGGCAGGACGACGTCCCCGCGGCGGCCTTCTGGTCCGCCCGCGGACGGGAGGTGCGCGCCGCCGAGCCCCCTCGGTTCCGCCGCGACCGCCTGATGGTCGTCAGGGACACCTACCGCGATCTCGCTGACCGCTGACCTTCCCCGGCCGGGCCGGTCAGGCCGGCGTGTGCGGACTGTCCTGGTGGTCGTGTCCCGCGAGCGACCGGCGGCGATGGTCCCTCGGGCTGAGGTCGTAGGCGGTGCGGAACGCGCGGCTGAACTCGGCGCCGTTCCTGAAACCCCAGCGCATGCCGATCTCGCCGATCGGATCGTCCTTGAGCCGCGGGTCGGCCAGGTCGGCGTGACAACGTTCGAGCCGACGCCGGCGAATGGTGGCGCTGACGGTCTCGTGCCGCTGCTCGAACAGCGCGTGCAGGGTGCGTACGGAGATGTGGTGGTGCGCGGCGATGCTCGACGGCCCCAGATCGACGTCGCCGAGATGCTGGTCGATGAAGGCGTCGATCCGCGCTGCCAGGATCCGCTGCCGGCTCTCGGCCGGCAGTTGGCGGCCGGCGTCGATCCGCGCGGCCAGGAAGGCGGCGGCCAGGTCCACGCCGATGGTGCCGAGGCGAGGCAGCTCGGCAGGGTGGCAACCGTCGGCGTGCTCCAGCAGGCCGGTGAGGTAGCGGGACAGCAGCGCCCCCGAGCCGGTGGCCGCCCGGAGCCTGGTGGCCAGCAGCCGCTCCATCTGGCCGCTGGTCAGCGGCAGTGCATCGCGTGGCAGGAACAGCAGCGTCACCCGGGTCGGCCGGTCCGTGCCGAGGAACTCGGTCACGTACGGGGAGGAGGTGTCGAACAAGCCCATGTCACCGGCTTGCAACAAGGATTCGTTGCCGTGCTGCCGCAGCCGGTTCGCGTTGTTGTGCAGCAGAAAGAGCTCGTAGCCTTCGGGGTCGTGCCGGCTGATGTGGGCCGGGGTGCGCCGGCCCTTCAGCGGCGACATCGTGAAGTCGCCCACCCGCACATGCGACAGGTCGATGGACCGCACCCGGCCGTGGAAGTCCTCGGCGTGCTCGCTGGACAGCGCTGTGGGGACGACCTCGTGCGCGGCGATGTGCGCCCACCACTCCAGGCGATCCTTCCTTGGGATCGCATCGGTGGACAGAGAGACCACCGGGCTCGGTCTGACCGTGCGGTGGATCCAGGAACTCCGGTACGGGTGATCGCACACCGCGTCTACGCTGTCGGCCACCGTCCAAGGGTCCACAAGCCTGGCCCCGGCCGCAAGACCAACAGCGCGTCAACTCGCTGCCGCAATCGATGGACAGCCCGAACGCTCTGCCTGACCCCCATCTTCGGGGTCGTCCGGCGGGGCGTGGAACGGCTGGGACCATCGGGCACGGGTCGATTCCCGCGTTGGCGCGGTGCAGCGGTGCCCGGCGCAGTCCTCCAGGGGCCGCGGTGCGCGACGCCGGGTGCCGCACAGCCCGCGGCGCCCGGCGAGGGGCGTTCAGGAGTGGACGGCGCGGATCTCCGTCACCGTGAACGCGTCGACGATGTGCCGGTTCTGCACCAGGAACCCCACCACTCCCGCCACCGCCTCCACGCCCAGAGCGGCTGTCACCCGTGCGCTCAGAAGGTAGACCAGGGGCGTCGACGGCTGGGTCAGCGTGAGCCCGCGGTCGTGGCGGTGCACGTCCTGCAACGCCCTGATGGGGATCGGCCGCTCGGTGGTGAACCACGCCGCGACCTCCCATTGCGGATGTGCCGGATCGGCCTCGGCACAGGCGTGGTAGCAGGCGACGCAGCCATGGCCGGCATGCCGCCCATGCGGGCAGGTCCATTGGGCGATCTCGGCCGGGCTCTGGTCGTGGGCGCTCAGGACGGCCGCTTCGGTGACGCGGCGGCGCGCCGGCCGTGACCGGTCCTCCGGCGGAGAGGCAAAGTCGCTGCTGATGATCGGATCCCTTCCCGGCTGCATCCCAACACGTCGGAGCCTAGCGGCGGCGGCCTGTGGAGCCGGTCGAGGGCTTGATGACCGCGGTCCAGTGTCTGCACCGACCGTTCCATGATGGAGTTCATGCGCGGCATTCGGATGCCGGTGAATACGGTCTGGATACCGATTCTGGCGAGATCTCGTCCATGAGAACGGTGACCTTGCCATCACGGTCTCGAATCAGGAACGGCGGCCGGCAGCCCGTATGGCGTGCTCGATGACTGCGCCGGCAGTTTCGCCATGCGGCCGAGGCGGGGCTGTCGGGCCGCCTGCCGATCGAGTGCTCGTCGCTCGCGACCGGCCCGGCCGGGACGACTGGTCCCGGCTCGGGCGTGCGTTCGTCAGAGGGTGCGGCGCGGGCCCGCCTGGGCGCGGATGGCGGTGGTCGCGGCGTTCAGTTCCTGCTCGTCCTTGATGGTGCGGTTCTCCTCGTACGTGACCCCGGGTGGCGGGGCGTCGTGGCCGAGCGGGTCGGCGTCCCAGAAGTTGCCCCGGTAGACGACGTTCTCCAGCGGCGGGCCCACGTGCAGCACCGCCGTGTTGTCGGCGCGCGCGACGACGTTCTCCTCCACCCGAACCCAGGAGGCGCCGTAGTCGGTGTAGAGCCCGAAGTTGTACGGCGTGCGGGTGTCCTCGATGACGTTGCCCAGCACCAGCGCCCCGTCGTCATGGGAACCGCCCTGCGGCCCCGACACGTACACGCCGCCGCCGTCGGCCAGCACCTGCATGGTGTCGACGGTCCGGTTGCGTACGATCCGGGTGCCATCGCCGGGACCGGCGGTGATCCCGCAGTGCGGCACGTCCCTGACCTCGTTGTGCGCGACGACGCACCCGGACGTCCCCATCACCGCGATCCCCGGCGATCCCGGATATTCGAGCCCGACGCCGCGCACCCCGTTGTCCTCGATCAGCGTGCCGCGGCTGCCCGTCACCACGACGGCCCCCGCCGAGAGCGTGTCGAAGTCGCAGCCGCGCACGACGTGCCCCTCGCCGCCGGACACCCCCAGCCCGGACGCCCCCAGCCTGGTGAACCGGCACCCCTCGATCACCACGTCCGAGCAGTCCTCGAACGTGACGCAGGCGGGAATCGTCACGGAAGCCGTGGGATACGTCACGGACGCCCCCTCGCCCAGCTCCGCCACGCCGCCGCCGCCGCCCTCGTAGAAGCCGCTGCCGTGATAGTGCACGAAGCCCTCGGGGCGGCTCGGACGCAACCAGGTCGCCTCGGCGAACGTCAGCCCGCGGAAGGTCACCCGCCGCGCGCCGGACCCGCGTACCAGGGTCTCCAGCGCCGGGGCGACCACCCGCGTACGGGCCGGGTCCTCGCCGGGACGGGGCAGGTAGCGCAGCACGTGGTGGCCCGGCCGTGAGCGGTCGAGCACGAACGTGCCCGGCTCGCGCAGGAAGCTCGGGTCGTTCTCGATCCTGGTGGGCAGGCCGGGACCGGCGGAGGTGGTGCCCTCCCAGGTGGAGTTGTACAGCTCGGCGGCCCACCGGAAGGCGGGCGTCGCCATGGTGATCACGGTCCGGTCGCCGTCCTGGGCGACGTCCGCGACGGGCAGGCGGCCCTCGGTCCACGGGTACACGCCGCGGTGGACGAACTCCACGTCGCGCGGGCTGGTCCAGGCCAGCGGCGCGGCGCTGTCGGTGACGTAGCCGGTGGCGGTCGCGGCCGGGGACGAACCGGGCAACCCCTCGATCCCGGCCCGTTCGGCGCGGCGGCCGTCCACGTAGAGCTGGCGGGTCTCCAGGTCGCCGACGTCGGCCAGCCAGACGCCGTCGCGCACCTGCCAGCCGGTGATCGTCCGGCCACCGCTCAGCACGACGTCCTCCTGGTCGGGGGTGCCGTGGCCGTACGCCTGGTAGACGGTGCCCGAGTCGGCCTCGGTGAGCTCCAGAGGCTCGCCCAGCACGTGGACGCCGCGCCTGAGATGGACGACGGACTCCCCGCCGGACTCCCTGGCGGCCTCCCGGGCGCGTCGGACGGTGGCGAAGGGGCGGTCGAGGGAGCCGGGCCAGGAGTCGTCCCCGCCGGGTGCGACATGGAAGTGGAACACAGGTTTCCCCTTTGCTGTTTATGGCGTACACGGAGTAGTACACCATAAACGAGGGAGGTGCCAATGGCACGAGGTGTGGCGGGGGACCCGGACCAAGGGGTCGAGCTGCTGTGGCGGGACGCGGAACGGGAGCCGCGGCCCGGCCTCAGCCTGGGCCGGATCGTGCGGGCCGCGGTCGAGCTGGCCGACGCCGAGGGCCTGGAGGGGTTGTCGATGCGCAAGGTCGCCGACCGGCTGGGCTTCACGACCATGTCCCTCTACCGCCACGTACCCGGCCGCGACCAGCTCGTGGACCTGATGCGCGACGAGGTGCTGGGCGAAGCCCTCGTCACCACTTCGGACGCCGCCCCGGACACTTCTCTGGACGCCGGCCCGGACGCCGATGGCGGCTGGCGAGGGCGGCTGGAGGAGGCGGCCCGGCGGGCGTGGGAGCTCCGCATGCGGCACCCGTGGCTGGCCGAGGTGCGCGGCTCCCGCCACCTGCCGGGCCCGAACGCGGTCGCCCACTACGACCACATGCTCGGCGCGCTGACCGGCACCGCGCTGCGGCCGTCCGAGGTGGTCGCGGTGGTCGGCCTGCTCGGCCGGTTCGTGGACGCCGAGGCGCTGCTCCTGGCCGAGACCCGGCGCGAGGAACGCCGCAGCGGCGTGTCCGAGCAGGAGTGGTGGGGTGCCCGCGACTCCCTGTACGAACGCCTCGACCGCTTTCCCGCCCTCTCGCGCCTGTGGGAGACGGGCGGCTGGGACGACCCGGAGGACTCCTTCACCTTCGGCCTGCGCCGCCTCCTCGACGGCGTCGAGGTGCTGATCCGAGAGCGTGACGAAAGCCGTGACGAAAGATGCCCCGAGTGTGGCACACCACTGGAATCCGCCCCCTCGGGCCGCCCTCGCGTCTACTGCTCGCGAGCCTGCCAGCAACGCGCCTACCGCAAGCGCAGAGCGGCCGACTGACCCAACCCGGCGGGCCTGTGCGGTGCTCGAACGCGAATACCGTTGCTGAACTGGGCGTTCGTAGAGCGATCAGGCTGCTCCGCGGTACTCGGCGATCAGTCCTGGGACGGTCCTCCGGCGGTGGATCGGGGAGGTCATGTCGATCACCTGGCTGGGGGCGTGCAAGGGGGGAGGAGGGAGCGGTCTTGATGCGGGCGATGCTGGTTGACATGGCGCCCGTGTTCGGTCAGGACCTTGCGCAGGTGCCGCCCGCCTGGATGAGCAGGTAGTCGCGGCACTCGCGGCTTAGCCTTCCTGCCAACCGTTCGGGCGGCGGAGCCGCCGGAGGCTCTCAGCCGATCAGGTTGTAGGCGGCGGCCACACTCAGGTAGGCGAGCGCGGCGAGGACCACGACGGTGCAGTGAACCCGTCCGGCCAGGGTCCACCAGCCCTTGACCCAGGCCAGCCCGGCGGTGACCAGCGTCACCCCGGCCCCGGCCGCGGCCAGGACGGGCAGCGTGGTGATGGCCGTGAACAACGGGCTGCCGCCCAGGAAGAACTCGGCCTGGTTGGCGTCGAAGTCGGCGAACATCGCCACGAGCGATCCGGCGGAGGCCGTGACGAGCACCGCCGTGATCCACGCGGGCAGCCCGGCCAGGCGTGGCCCGCGAACCGGCCGCCGCCGCGCCGCCCGCCCGCCTCCGGCGGCGACCCCGAAAGCACCCGCGACTGCGGATCCGTCGCCGACCCCGCCGGCCCCGCCAAAGCTGCCGGGCCCGCCATCCATGCCGGGCCCGCCGGACCCGCCGGACCCGCCGGACCCGCCGGGCCCGCCGGGCCCGCCGGGCCCGCCGGACCCGCCGGACCCGCCGGACCCGCCGGACCCGCCGGACCCGCCGGACCCGCCGGAGCCGGTGGGCCTGCGGCGGCGCCGGGCGAGGCGTACGGCATGCGCGAGGGGTCCGCCCACAGCCGACAGCAGCAGCACGGTCAGGCTCACGCCGAGCACGCCGAGATGAAAGGTGGGCGACTGGTACCAGGCCAGGCGCTCCAGCGGCCCCGCCGGGTTCTCCGTGGCCAGCAGGCCGTCGGGGCGGAACCGGATGGTGCGGTAGCCGTTCTTCTCACGGAACAGGGCGGGGGCGATCTGCGTCCACTGGCGGCTCTCGGTGGGGCCGAGCGCGACCGCGCCGGTGGTGGTCAGGAGGCCGTCGCCGGCCGCGCTGACCGTCACGGTGCCGGTGAGCGAGCTGAGCTTGCCCAGGTCGGTCATGTCGGCGGCCAGGGCCGTACGGTAGGTGCCGGTGTACTGGGCGACGTCGGGCAGCGGGCCCGGCGTGCCGTCCGCCGGGGCGGGGGCCGGGGCGAAGCGGTCGGCGAAGGCGTTGACCAGGGACCAGGCGGAGTCGGGGCCGCCCTTGCCGATGCCGTTGTAGGAGGCGTAGACGCCGATGCCCCGGTCGGGGATCAGCGCCATGATCGCGAAGTAGCCGGGAATGTTGCCCCGGTGCACCAGCAGGCGCCGGCCGTTCCTGGTGTACTCCTGGAAGCCGTACCCCATGCCGGCGGTGCCATCGGCGTTGCCGAAGTGGCGGCTCTGCATGAGCCGCACGCTGTCCGGCCTGAGTATCCCCCTGCCGCCGGTCAGCTGGGCCAGCATGAACGCGGCCATGTCGGTGGCGGTGGAGCGGAAGCCGGCTCCGTGCGGCGGCATGTGCCCGTATTTGGCCCCTTCTGCCCGGACCTGGTGGCCGTCCTGGAGACGGTAACCGGGGGCCAGCGCCTCGGCGACGGGGCCGGGCTCGGGCTGGGCCATGCTGGAGTGCGTCATGCCGAGCGGGCGGAAGATGTTCTCCTGCACGTACTGGTGGAAGGGCAGGCCCGAGCGCACCTCGACCAGGTAGCCGGCCAGGCCCATCCCGTAGTTGGAGTAGACGGCCCTGGTGCCGGGCGGCCGGATCCGGGGCGGCTGGTGGTCGGCGAGGTGGGCGCCGAGCGGGTGCACATCACGGGCGGTGGCCGCGCCGGTGCCGAAGTCACCGCCGGCGAACCCGGCGGTGTGGGTCAGCAGGTTCGCCATGGTGACCGGCCGGCCCGGGTAGGCGTCGTCGATCTTGAACGTGGTGAGGTACTGGTTGACGTCGGCGTTCAGGTCGATCCGGCCTCGTTCGACGAGCTGCATGACGGCGGTGGCGGTGATCAGCTTGGCCACCGACGCGGGGGCGAAGACCGTCCGCTCGGCGTCCACGGGACGGCCGGTCTCCACGTCGGCGACGCCGTACCCCTGGGCAAAGACCTGACGGCCGCCGGCCACGACGGCGATCGACGCCCCCGGGATGTGGTGCTCCTTGAGCTGGCGGGGCACGTAGGCGTCGGCGAACTGCCGTGCCGACCGTGCCGGATCGGCCGCCGTCGCGGCGGCGGGGGCGCTCACTGCCAGCAGCGGCGCGGCCACCGCCAGCGAGCACATGAGGGCACGCCAGCGGGATGATTTGCGTTCGAGCAGCATGAGCTGCTCTCCTTTCTGTGGGAGCACGTACGCGTCAAAGGCACGCCGTCACGGCGTGGTCGTGCGGTTCCGCCGTCCGGGGGTGAGTTGCCGCTCGCCCCCGGACCTGTGTCACAGGCTCGTCAGTCGACGCTGAGCAGAATCCTCTCCATCGCCGCGACCTTCTCCGTCAGCTCGCCCAGCCTGGCCTGCACCTCACCCTGTCGCTGCACGGCCTGCTCGGCCAGTTCGCGATATCTGGCCATCTCGGCGGTCAGCACGTCGGTGCGGTGCCGTTCGAACCGGAAGTAGAACGCCATGCAGGCCGTGATCGCGCCGAACAGAATCAGCACGACCACGATGGGGATCACGATGGAACCGATGTCGATCACTGCGGGGTCTCCTGCACCTGATGGGGTCCTTCCTCGTCGTCCGCGCGCAGAGCCGCGAGGACGGTGTCGATCGTCAGGGTGAGCTCGAAGGGCAGCAGCTCGATGTACTTCATCGCCTTGCCGTCGGCCGACAGCTCCAGCCGCCCTTCGATCAGCCCCGCCTTCTCCAGCCGCTCCAGATGCATGTAGAGCAGCGCGCGGGACACCTTGATCCGGCGAGCCAGCTCGCTGACGTGGATTCGGCCGCCGGCGAGCTCGGCGAGGATCTGCAACCTGAGTGGATGCCCGACCGCGCCGAGCAGGCGGAGCAACTCTTCGCTGGTCGGCATGTCGTCCTTGGAGAGGGTCTGTCTTGCACCTGTTAGTTCAGTCTTACAGGTGCAAGTGTACGCGTCAAACCCGGGACGCTGAGGTCGGCCACGTCGTGGGGTTCCGGGCGCGGCGGGCGAGTCCGAGGCGCACATGACGATGGGCGCGGCCTGGTGGCCGCGCCCATCGTGAGGCTCGCGTCGTGGTCAAGCGGCGTGATCACGTCTCGCCGCGTCGGGATGTGGATCGCCTTACCTCGAGCTCTCCTACGGCTGGTCTCCGGCCTTGTCGACGACCTTGGCCGTCATCCGTGCGCTCCACACCAGAGGAGTGCCCGCCTTGACCGTGCGGGTCGCGCCGCCAGGAAGGTCGAAGGTGCGATCGGCGACGCTCTCGCCGTACGTCCCCAAGAACTGGTAGTCCTGCGCGCTCACGATGATCTCGAAGCGTTCCCAGGTCCCCGTGTACGCGAACGCGACCCCGTGGCGGCCTGCCGCGTCGATCGCGTCCTGCTTGACCGCGACCCCCTGGATCATGGGCAGCGCCCGGAACAACGCGGCCCGCACGTCGGCGACCAGCGGCTGCTCGCCCAGCAACTGGGAGATCGTCCGGAAGATCCGCTGCTGCCTGGTCGCGTCGGCGTCGTCGAACTCCGTCACGGGGATCGCGTCGACGCTCGCCCCGATCCTGGCGATCATCTCCTCGGGTGTGACCGGCGCCTCGGCCAGGTCCGCGCCCGTGACGCCGGTGCCGTACTCCTCCGTGACGAGCTTGCCGCGCCCGTTGTCCAGCGCCAGCTGCTTGCCGTCCAGGCTGTGCCACGTCTCAAGAGTCGTGCGCCGGTCGCGATCCACCTCGGGCTCCGGCTCCTTGCGGAGCGGAGCGATCCGGCACGTCCGGCGGCGCCCTGACCCAGACGATCATCCGGGCCTACGCCGTCTGCCGGGGCTGACCTCGCAGGCCCGGCGGGGGGCGCGCTCGCGCCCTTCAGGGGGCGCAGGCCAGGCTCTCCGGTGGCGTGGTCGTCGGCAGGTTACGACGCCACTCCTCCTGCGTCAGTGACCGTCCGGCCACCTCGCACACCGCCGCCAGCGGATCCTCGGGGAACGCGACGGCCCACCGTCGTACGGTTCCGTCGGAGCTCGCGCCGGCCAGCGTGGCGCCGTCCGGGCTGAACGCCAGTGAGGTGACGTCCGCTCGGGGTCCGGCGAGCGGGTTGCCGAGGGGGCGGCGGGTGGCCACGTCCCAGAGCCGGATCTCGCCGTCGCGGCCTCCGGTGGCGATGACGCGTCCGTCGGGGCTGAACGCGGCGGCCCCGGCGCCGCCGATGCCGTGGGCCTGCCAGGCGTCGCCGATCGGCTGCCGGGTCGCCACGTCCCACACGCGGATGACGGCGTGCTTCTCGTCGGACGAGATCCCCAGGGTGACCGCGCGGCGGCCGGCCCGGTCGATCTCCACCCACTCGGTCGAGTCGTCAACGAACCGGGTCGAGGAGCCGGTGCCGACGTCCCAGAACCGCAGGGTCAGGTCCACCCCGACCGAGGCCAGCAGCTTGCCGTCGGGGGTGAACGCCATGTCGGCGATGCCGTCGACGGGGCCGGTCACCACGGTGCTGTCGGGGTCGTAGCTTTGCGGGCCGGCTCCGTGGCCGGTCATGACGGGGCCGACGGGCTTGCCGGTGGCGAGGTTCCAGACCTGGATGTCGTTCTCGACGGCGATCGCGGCCAGACGCCAGTCCGCGCTGAACGCGACTCGTCCGTCCGCCAGGGGCAGCGGCGTGCCGGTCGGACGGCCGGTCGCGCGGTCCTTGAGCGTCAGCTTCCCGCCGGTCACGGTGGCGACGGTACGGCCGTCGGGGGACAGGGCGATCGCGCCGGGCGGCAGGGCTTGGAGCCGGCCCGTGGCGAGGTCCCGCAGCCGCAGGCCGCCTTCCGTCGCCATCGCCAGGGCCCGCCCGTCGGGGGTGAAGGAGACGGTGGCGGAGTCACCGGCCTGGACGGCGGCGCCGAGCTCGGTCATGGCCTTGGCGTTCCAGAGCCGCGCCGTCGCGTCGCCGCCGACGGTGGCGAGGAGGGTGTCGCCCGCCGCGAAGCGCACGGCATGGATGTCGCCGGTGTGGCCGGTGACGGTCGTGCCGACGCGGCGGCGGGTGGTGAGGTCCCAGTACTGGATGTTCCGCCTGCCGCTGATCACGGCCAGAGTGCCGCCGTCGTCGCTGAGGGCCAGCCCGTCGATCGGGCCGGTACGGATCGCGCCGGCGGGCCGGAGGGTGGCGGCGTTCCAGAGCCGGACCTCGTCGCCGGTCGAGGTGATCAGGAGGTCGCCGGACACATCGGCATGCGTCACCGTTCCGGGGATCGCCGATGAGGCCCGCCCGGTGGATCTGTCCCAGACTCGTAGCCTGCCGTTGACCACCGCGCGCAACGTCCGGCCGTCCGGCCCGAACGTCATCGCGTCGACGGGCCCTCCCGTCTGGATCTGCCGTCCGTCCGAGCGGTCCCCGTTCCAGAACGTGACGCGTCCGCCCGTCGTGGCGACGGCGAGAGTACGGCCGTCAGGGGCGAACGCGATCGAGGAGATCCGGCCGGTGTGGTCGCCGATGTCGGCGACCGGCTGGATCGGGGCGGCGAGCGGCCTGCCCGACGCCGCGTCCCACAGCCGTACGGTGTGGTCCTGCCCGTAGGTGGCCAGCGTCTTCCCGTCGGGACTGAATCGCAGGTGATGGACGGCGCCGGTGTGCCCGGTCGGGATCGTCAGGATCGGCCGGCGGGTGCGGGTGTCCAGCAGCTTGATGACGCCGTCCGTCTCGATCGTGGCGAGCCTGGCGCCGTCGGGGCTGAAGGCGGCCACGTCCGCGCTCGGCAGCACCGCGCGTGCCGTGGTGGCCAGGAAGTCGATCATGCCCTGCCGGCTCTCGTCGCCGGGCGCGATCCGGAAGGAGGTGGCGGAGAGCAGGCCGGCCAGGAACGGGTCGTCCTGCCGCACCGAGCGGCTCCGGGAATCGACGGCCGCCGACATCGCGCGCCGGTCGCGTGCCGCGGCCTCCTGGACGGAGTTCGCCGCCAGCAATCCCGCCACGGTCACCGCCGCCACCGCCGCGGTTCCGAACGCGAGCCGGACAACCCGGCGCCGGCGCAGCGACGCCGTGGAGGCTTCCAGGAAGCGTGCGGCCACCGGCTCGACCGCCGGGTAGCGGTCGTCGCCCGCCCAGCGGTCCAGGACGAGCCTGACCTCCTTGAGCCGGCGCGCCGGGTACAGCAGCTCGGCGCGTCTTCCCTGCTGTTCCCAGTCCTCGGCCTGCTGCTGCATCCTGGCGACGAGCAGGCGCCCCGGCCGGTCGCCCTCCAGCCACCCGCCCAGCCGGGGCCAGGCGTCCAGGAGCACGTCGTGGGAGATCTCGGCGGCCTTCTCGCCGAGGACGACCAGGCGCATCGCGGCGAAGGCGTGCAGGACCGCGCGGCCGTCGTCGTCCACCCGGTCGAGCGGCAGCGTCCTGCGGGCGTGCCCGTCGGGCACCACCTGGGTCAGCCGGAGGAAGAGCCGGCGCGCCACCTCCTGCCGGTGCGGCGGCAGATCCCCGTAGACCTCCTCGGCGGCGTTGCGCACGGCCTGTTCGATCCGTCCCGCGCGGTCGTAGCCTCGCAGGGTGAGGCGGTCGCCCTCGCGGTTGCGCCAGGTCATGAGCATGGCCTGGGAGAGCAGCGGGAGCACGCCCATGTCCTTGGGCCGCGCCCTGAGCTCGTCCATGAGCACCTGGACCAGCGCGCTCTCCGCCTTCAGCCCGGCCTTCTCCGCCGGGCCGACCACGGCCTGGAGACGCCCGGAATCGCTCATGGGCCCGAGCGTGGTCGACCGGCTGTCCTGGGCGGCGCGCAGCAGGTCGTGCTCGGCGCACCGTCCCCAGAAGTCGGCGCGCACCCCGAGGACGACCACGGCCGCCGGAGCGTCGTCAGGGCCGACCGGCTCCTCGCTGATCGCGCGCAGGACCTCCAGGAACGCCTCGGCCTCGCCCGCTGAACGGACGAGCGTGAAGATCTCCTCGAACTGGTCGACGATGAGGATCAGGCGGCCCGGCGGACGGTCTTCCGCGTGCCGGACGAGGAGTTCGTGGACGACCTCGTGCGCGCGGTGCGGCTGCTGCTCCAGCGCGGGGCACTCGAAGCCGAAGGCGGCGCCCAGCCGGGCCTTCAGCTGGGCGAGCGGGGCCCGGGTCGGATTCATGATCGTACGCGGCCACCGCGCGGCCTCGGGCAGACCGGGCAGGCCGGAGGACAGGCTGGGCAGCACCCCGGCGTGCAGCAGCGACGTCTTGCCCGCGCCCGAGGCCCCCGCCAGCAGGTGCAGCCCCGGCCCCCGCACCCTGGCTGCCATCGCCTCGCGCAGCAGCTCCGTCTCCTCCTCCCGCCCGTAGAAGAACGGCCGGTTCAGCACCCCGTACGGCTTGAGCCCCATGTACGGGCACCCGGCGAGCGGGACGTCCGCCTGTGGCTCGGGCTCGGTCCTCCAGCGCAGCCAGTGCACATCACGCGCGAGCTCCGACACGCGGTCGAGGCGGTCCTCCTGCCGCTGGAGCGCCGTGTTCTGCTCCTGTACGGCGGCCTCGATCCTGCGTACCGTCTCGTTCAGCTCCAGTTGCAGGAACGCCAGCTCGGAGAAGCTCGAACCGAGCAGGTCCAGCGTCTCGGCGGCCTCGGCCCAGCCGGACGACTCGGCGATGATCTCGGTGGCGCCGACGCCGCGCAGGAGCCTGGCCAGCTCGCGGCTCAGGGCGGCGGCACGCTCGTCGTCGGCCTCCAGCAGCGTGCGGAGTTCGGCGAGCAGTTCGCTCTCGGCGAGCTCCCTGCTGGGCGAGCGCATCCTGTCGGCGAGGCGGACGATCAGCTCGCTGAGGATGTTCGTGCCCAGGCCACCCGTCGACGAGATCAGTTCCGGGACGGCCTGACCGGTCGCCACGCTCACGATGACGGGCGCGGCGGTGGCGGCGGCGAGCATGCCCAGCATCGCGTTCGCGCTCCAGCGCTTGACCCGGCGCGGTTGCCGGCTCTTGGCAGGGCCGGACATCCAGCGCCCGAAGCCCTGGCGCATCTCCGTACGCAGGTCGTCCGGCAAGCCGTGGTCGTCGGCAGGTGCCATCGATCCCCTCCTCCGAGATGATCAACGGTACGCGTCCTGATCAGGTTCCTGCGCGAGAGTATGCCGCTGTGGCAGGGGACGGGGATGCCTTTCGAGCACAATGATCGCTGTCACCGGACGCCGTCACGACATGCGCCGGCCAGGGCCCGGCGCCGGGCGGTGGCTTCGCATAGGGTGACCGGTCAGAACTTGCCGGGCTCGAACCTTCGGACGAAGACGTAGGTGCCGGATCGGCTGACCAGCTCTATCACTCTCCTGCGCGGGTGCTCCAGCATGGTGACCTTCACGCATTTCAGCGTGACCCTGCGCCGGCCGAGGAGCGCGTCGTAGGAGAGGTACATCTTGTCGAAGCCCCGGTTGTTCCTCATCCCGACGCCCAGCTGTGTGCGGAACGTCCTCGAACCCGGCGGGTTGAACGGTTTGGCGGCCACGATCGCGTCGGTGGCCTCGGCGGGGCAGCGTACGAGCACGCGAACGTAACTGTCCTGACGCGGGCGACGCGGCCTGATCTTGACCCCCGTCCAATTGCCGATACCCGCCGGTGCCTTGGGCCGGCCCGCCGCTCCCTCAGGGTTGGTCTGGAGATCGGCGCTGTCGCCCTCCTCCACCGGAGGGTCGGGCATCGGCAGGACGGGCGCGCCCGCCGCGATCGTGCAGGGGGTTGCGACAAGGGCCGCGAGCAGGCCGAATGTCGCCACAACCCTCATGATCTCCCTCTCGACGGGCATGTGAAGCGATTGACGATGGGAGGGGGCGTGTCCCCAGTATGCGGGCGAGCCCCGGCGAAGAAGCGGATACCACGCCGTTCACCAGGTGTTCGACGGTTCCGGGCGAGTCCGCGCCGGTTGCCAGCGGCAGATCTTCTTGGCGGTGAGGGTCGCGCCGATGCGGGCGTAGAAGCGTTGCGCGGCGACGTTGGCTTCGGACACCTCCCAGCGGATCACCTTGCCGTCGGCGGCTTCGGCCGCGGCCTGCATCAGCCGTTCGCCCACGCCGTCGCCGCGTTCGGCGCCGGTCACGTACAGGTCGTCCAGGGCGAGGTAGTTCTGGCCGGACCAGAAGCTGATGCGCTCCAGCCAGGAGACGTAGCCGACGGCCCGGCCGCCCCGCTCGGCGAGCAGGTAGGTGATCTCGGGGCGGGCGAGCATCCGCTCCAGATCCTCGAC
The DNA here is from genome assembly GCF_042878785.1 of Nonomuraea sp. NPDC003560. NCBI lineage: Bacteria > Bacillati > Actinomycetota > Actinomycetes > Streptosporangiales > Streptosporangiaceae > Nonomuraea > Nonomuraea sp. NPDC003560. The sequence continues at coordinate 53,850 of NZ_JBIAOF010000010.1, forward strand.
GCCTACGGTGATGGCCGCGGCCTGGCCTTGGTGTTCGGCCAGGCCGCGAATGAGGTCGTGCACGATGGCGGCGTCTTCGGGCGTGGCACGACGGATCGTGGTCACAGTGATCCTTTCCAGTCGGGTTCAGGGGAGTTGACAGGCCGTGGCGCCCGGACCGGGCGGTCCCCGCTCACTGAGAGCCGGCTTGCGCCGTGGGTGACGGGCGGCCGGGCGTCACCAGCGCTGCGACGACCGCGCCGACCGCCGATGCGATCGCGGCCACGGCGAATCCGCTGGTGAAGCCGTTCAACGTGGTCCCGGCCAGGCTCGCGGCTGCGACGCTGGACATGACGGCGGCTCCGACGGACGCGCCGAACTCGTGGAAGGTGCTCACGATGCCGGAGGCGATCCCGGCCTCGTGGGGCGCCACTTGACCGAGCGCGGTCGCCGAGGCGATGACGAACATCGCCCCGGTGCCCGCCGCCGCGACGGCCACGCCCGCCACGACGCTGACGACGCTCGTCGAGAAGGCCGGTACGGCCATGCCGATCGCCGCGACCGTCAGACCCGAGACGGCCAGGGCGCGCCCGCCCCACCGGCCGAGCAGGCGCCCGGTCAGGTTGGCGCCGAGCATCGTCGCCAGCGCGACCGGCAGGAACAGCAGCCCGGCCTGCAGCGCGCCGTAGCCCAGAGCGTGCTGGAAGTAGAAGGTTCCCAGGAAGAACACCGCGATCATCAGTGCCGTGGCCATCAGGATGAGGAAGGCCCCGACCGCCACGGGCCGCCGGGCGAGCAGTCGCACGTCCATCAGGGGCGAACGCGCCCGCCTCTGCCACAGCACGAACAGCACGTAGCCCACGGCAGCGGCGAGCACGAGCCACCCGGTGAGGGCGCTGAGCCACCCCCGCTCGCCGGCGGCGATGAGGGCGTAGATCAACGACGCGCCGGCGGACGTCACCAGGATCGCACCGAGTACGTCGAGCCGGGGCCGGGAGGCGGGCGAAGGCGTACGCGCCGGGAGCAGTACGGCGAGGACCACGGCGATCACCAGGCCGATCGGCACGTTGACGTGGAACACCCACGACCATCCCGGACCGGCGGTGAGCAGGCCGCCGAGGAGAACGCCGAGCGCGGCGCCGCCGCCGCCGAGCGCGGACCAGACCCCCAGGGCCTTGTTCCGCTCCTCTCCGTCGAACAGGGCGACCACCAGCGACAGCGCCGCGGGCGACAGCAGCGCGGCCCCGACGCCCTGGGCCACCCGACCGGCGAGCAGCATGCCCGCCGACCCGGCCAGCCCTGTGACCAGCGAGGCGACGGTGAACAGCAACAGGCCGGCGATCACGATCCGCTTGGCGCCCAGCAGGTCCGTGATGCGGCCGCCGAGCAGCATGAGGCCGCCGAAGGTGAGCGTGTAGGCGCTGACCGTCCAGGTCAGGGCCTCGCGACCGAGACCGAGGTCCGTCTCCATGTGGGGCAGCGCGATGGCGACGACGGTGACGTCGAGGATCAGCATGAGCTGGGCCACGCCGAGGAAGCCGAGGATGCGCCACCGGGCCGGGAGCGGCTCGTGGAGCTCTGCTTGGTGCACTGCAGGTTGGGTCATCAGATCCTCCAGCCGATATCTCGTATGTCCATATACGAGTTGCGCTGGTCACTATAAGCCGTATGCACGCATACGAGATAGGCTGGGGGCATGGCTGCACCTCCTGTGCGTTCCAGGCGCCGTGCCGATGCCGAGCGCAGCATCGCCCGCATCGTGTCCGCGGCACGCGAACTGATGCGTTCGGACCCGCATGCGACCACCGACGACATCGCCCGCGCTGCCGGCGTCGGGCGGATGACCCTGTACGGGCACTTCCGGACCCGGGCCGACCTCATCGAGGCGGCACTGGTCGAGGCGCTGCGAGACGGTGACGAGCTTCTGGCCTCCGTCGACCTGACTGGCGACGCGCGCGAAGCCATGGGCCGCCTGCTGGCGTCCAGCTGGGAACTGGTGGCCGAATCAGCGGCCCTGCTGGCCGCGGCCGAAGGAGTCCTTCCCGCGGGACGGATCCGGGACCTGCACGCCGAACCCGCCCAGCGCATGGCCGACCTCGTCCACCGGGGCCAGGATCAAGGCGTCTTCCGTACCGACCTGCCCGCCGCCTGGCTGGTCAGCCTCACCCACTACATCCTGCACGGCGCGGCGAACGAGGTACGCCAAGGACGCCTGGCCCGTGAGGATGCCGCCGACACGGTCACGAAGTCCATCCAGTCGGTGCTGGCCGCCTGAGGCGGGAGCCCGGTTCCGGCGTGGGGCGGCGGACTCGCCGCACGCGTGGCCTGGACAGGATTCAGAGCAGTTGTGCTTGCACGAATCCGGCGAGCAGCACAGTGAAGCCGCCGATTTCGCCCACGATGAGCGCCGCCATGAACGCCGTTGTGCCGCGGACGGGATGGCGGAACTGATTGCCGGTGTCCCGGCGCCGACCGTGAAGGACGTAGCTCGCGATCGCCGCGACGAAGAACACCACGACGACTCCCGCCGCGACGAGATCGACTGCCGCCGGCCAGCCGCTCAGCTCGACGAAGACAGCGATCAGCAGCGTCGCGAACGAATACAGCAATGCGGCACGATGTGCGATGTCCACATAGGGATGAGCCCTGTGGCGCTCCGAGTGGATCATCTGCCGGTATTTCCATACGCCCAGCACCAGGGCCGCCATGAAGATCAGTCCTGCCAGCAGCAGCACGACGATGGTGTCGTCCCCCAGGGGCACGGCGCTACGCATGACGGGCCTCCGGGAAGAGGCCGGGGAGCGACGCTGACCCATCGTAAGAAACGGTGAGTCCGCCGCCGGAGGCGGCCGGCGTGACCGTTCTGGCCGACCGTGAACTGACCGTTGCTGATGCTCGTCCCTCTCTCGGCGCTTCTCGCGGTGCCACGTCCCCCCACCTTCCCGATAACTCGAACATAGCTGTTCGAGTTATCGGAGCCTATCTGACTCTCCGGCGCAGGGGCGACGGCTGAGGGCTTCCATGCCGAGCCTGACCAGCCGCCGCCACCGGGCCGTCCTGGCCGGACAGAACGCCGAAAGCGTCGGCGACCTGGGCGGTTCGTCGCCGTCGCGCCCGTACGCGAGGCCCGCGACCGGGGCGCGCTCGTGGTCGGCTTCCGTCCCGCCCTGGTTCGCCTGGCCCCCGCTACGGCTGCGCGGCCCCGGCGGCGCTCGCGCCCTGGCTCGTCACCTGGTGCCCCGCTTCCTCAAGGACGGCGATGGCCTGCTGTTTCCTCGGCTTGGGAACCAGAACCAGGTCGGCGTGGAAAGTCGAGGCCACGAATACCGGGATCGCCGCCTCCGCCAGCGGCTTGACGATCGCGGACAGCATCCCGGGAAGGTCCAGGCCATGTGCTGTGGCGCCTCCGTAGAAGCCGATCCACTGCTCCGCCGCGTCCATGTCTCTGGCCTCGCGGACCACGGTCAGCCCTTCCGGGGCGCGGACGAGCACCAGCCAATCGTCCTCGGGCACCCCTTCGTGCGGCAGATGCTCGACGGCGTATGCGGGAGACATGATGTTGAGGTGCTGGGCGGTGGATGCGTTCATGGGCATGTGTCTATCAGGCATCCCTTATTTCGACTCTCGTCTATCTTGACGAACGTCTAAGCAGCGTGGGATCGTCGTGCCTGATTCGATACAGGTCGAAGTGTTGATGGCCTCGACCTCACACCCGCAGAAGGGAATCCATCATGACGACGGACCAGACCAGCGGCGGCTTCATCGGCGACCTGGCAGAGGCTTTCGCGCCGCCCGCCGCCGGTGGCTGCTGTGGAGCTCCTGCCGCCGCCTCCGCGGCCGGTGACACGGACGACCAGGCAGAGGCAGCCGCAAACGCCTGCTGTGGCAGCACGGCCGCCGCCCAGCAGGCCGCCCAGGCCGGTTGCTGCGGTCAGGCCCCAGCCGCCACCCCGGCCGTCGAGGCAGCCGCCACCGGCTGCTGCGGATGACCTCCACCATGCCGGACCTCCCTCAGGCGCCCGGCCTGGCCGCCGTCGTGGAGCGGGTGTCGGCGGCGCGGATGCAGGCCACGGTGCACGAACTGGCCCGCGACCGCTACGCCGGGCGGCGCGTGGGCACCCTCGGAGGCAGGGCCGCCGCCGACCGGCTCGCCGAGCGACTGCGCGAGCTGGGCGCCGAGGTCGAACTCGACTCCTTCCCCGTCGCCGACGTGCGGGAGCTGTATGCCACCCCGGTGCTCGAATGGAACGCAGGCGACCAAAAGCTGCGCCTGGAGCACCGGCGGGACTTCGTCGAGCACCTCGCCACCGCCGACTCGCCGGACCCGCGCACCGCGCCGCTCGCCGCCGCCTCCGCGGCCGACCTGCGCGGCCGATGGGTGCTGGCCGAGGCCGGAGACTGGGCGCACGCGTGCGAACGAGCCGAGGCCCACGGCGCGGCCGGAGTGCTGACCGCGCGCGGCACCGACGCCGAGGGGTGGATGCCCAAGATGATCGCCGGACCGGCCCCCCGCGCCGTCCCGATCATCGCCCTTCGCGCCGACCTGCACGCCCGCCTGGCCGACGCGCTGGCCGCCGGGCCGGTGCGGGTGACCGCGTCGATGCCGCTCCGGCAGATCTCCACGGACGGCCGCAACGTGCACGCCCGCTTCCCCCACGCCGGGGGAGCGGGGAGCGGGCCGCGGGTGCTGCTGGCCGCGCACTACGACGGCGTCGGCGACGACCCCGGCCTGCGGCTGCCCGCGGCCGCCGACAACGCCTCCGGCGTGGCCGCCGTCCTGGAGGCCGCCCGCGTCCTGACGGCGGACCCGGCCGTCCGGGCCGAGCTGTCGGTGGTCTTCCTGGACGCCGAGGAGGCCGGGGCATGGGGCTCGGCCCACCACGCGCCCGCGCTGCCGTCCGACACGCTGGTGATCAACCTCGACGGCGCCGCGCACCTGCACCAGGCCGCCTCGGTCGAGGCCGGGGGACCCGCCCACGCGCTGCTGGCCACCCTGGACCGGGCCGCCCGCCTGACCGGCGTGCCGCTGCGAGCGGGCGCGATGGCGTCCGACAACCGCCGCTACGCCGCCGCCGGCCTGGCCGCGATCGGCATCGGCATGGGCATGCCCGGCTACCAGACCCCCGCCGAAACCCCCGACCGCGTCGAACCGGACACCCTCGTGGCGGCGGCCCGGCTGCTGGCCGCCACCGTGGGGCTGCTGGCCGCCCGGACCTCGATCTGATCAGGCCCATGGCCTAACCGGTGACGTCGAGTTCGGCGTACATGCCGGCCGCGTAGTGGCCCGGGAAGTTGCACAGCAGTTCGTATCGGCCCGGTCGCAGTGTCAGCGTGGTCCAGCTCGTGGATCCAGGAGCTATGCCGTTCCCGGCGCCCGCCCCGCACGTACGGGACGCCTCGCCGAGGCTACCCGCCTCGCTGACGCGCCCGTCCGAACCGGTCACCCGCTGTCCCGGCGCGTGCCCCGCCGGGAGCGGCAGCGCGACGACCTCGTGGGCGAGGACCCCCTCGTTGTACGCACGCAGCGAGACCTTGCCGGCTGGAACGCTCGAAGGCTTTGCCGTCAGTCTCATCCGCGTGCCGTGCGGCCCTGAGCCGTACGGAGGGCCAGGGCTCACCATGCCTGATCCCATCTCCGCGAGGGACACATCCACCACATGCCCTTGAAGCGGTGGCGCAGTGCACGCAGGCTGCTGGCGTGGCGTGATCGCCGCAGCCAACGCGGCTCCTCCCAGGCCGAGGTCTGCGCACATGACGGCGCTCATCGCTGTGTAACTGATCTTGTGCAGCCACATGCTCGGCACCTCCGTCGCTCCGCCCCCGCTTGAGGCCGGCCGTCCTGAGGACTTGGGTGAGGACACCTCACCCAGGTCCCCTGCCCCGACAGAGCCATGGCACGCCCACGCCCACATCCGTCTCGTGGCCGCCTTCGCCGTCGTTCAGTGCAGGCGAGTCAGCCGGGCAGCAACTCGCCGAGCAACTTCTCCACTTGGAGGCGGATGTCGTCGCGGATGGCTCGGACGGCGTCGATGCCCTGTCCGGCGGGGTCGTCGAGCTTCCAGTCCTCGTACCGCTTGCCGGGGAAGATCGGGCAGGCGTCGCCGCAGCCCATCGTGATGACCACGTCGGAGGCTTGGACCGCGTCGACGGACAGGACCTTGGGGCGGGCGGCGGTGATGTCGATGCCGACCTCGGCCATGGCCTCGACAGCGACCGGGTTGACCCGCTCGGCCGGGGCGGAACCGGCCGAGCGGACCTCGACCTGGTCGCCTGCCAGGTGGGTGAGCCAGCCGGCGGCCATCTGGGAGCGTCCGGCGTTGTGCACGCAGACGAACAGGACGCTGGGCTGGTCAGGCATGCACGGGCTCCTTGGCGAACAGGCGGCGGCCGGCCAGGCTGACGTAGACCAGGGCGACCAGGACGGGGACCTCGATGAGCGGGCCGACCACTCCGGCCAGCGCCTGGCCGGAGGTGACGCCGAAGACGCCGACGGCCACGGCGATGGCCAGCTCGAAGTTGTTGCCGGCGGCGGTGAAGGCCAGGGTGGTGGAGCGCTCGTAGCCCAGGCCGATCAGTTTGCCGGCCAGGAACGATCCGCCCCACATGAGCGCGAAGTAGGCCAGCAGCGGCAGCGCGATGCGCGCGACGTCGCCGGGCTGGGCGGTGATCGTGCCGCCTTGCAGGGCGAACAGGATGACGATGGTGAACAGCAGCCCGTACAGGGCCAGCGGGCCGACGCGTGGCAGGAAACGGCTTTCGTACCAGTCCCGGCCGCGGGCGCGTTCGCCGAGCCGGCGGGACAGATATCCGGCGGCCAGCGGGATGCCGAGGAAGATGAGCACGTACTGGGCGATGTCCCAGGCCGAGACCTGAAGCGCGGCCTGCGCGAGGCCCAGCCAGCCGGGCAGCACCTGCAGGTAGAACCAGCCCAGCGCGCCGAACGCGATCACCTGGAAGACCGAGTTGAGCGCCACCAGGACGGCGGCGGCCTCACGGTCGCCACAGGCCAGGTCGTTCCAGATGAGGACCATGGCGATGCAGCGGGCGAGCCCGACGATGATCAGGCCGGTGCGGTACTCGGGCAGGTCGGGCAGGAAGGTCCAGGCCAGCGCGAACATGACGGCCGGGCCGAGCACCCAGTTCAGCACCAGGGAGGAGAGCAGCAGGCGGCGGTCGCCGGTGACGGTACCCAGACGGTCGTAGCGGACCTTGGCCAGCACCGGGTACATCATCAGCAGGAGTCCGAGCGCGATCGGCAGGGAGATGTCGCCGATCCTCACCGCTTCCAGCGCGGTGTTCAGCCCCGGTACCAGCCGTCCGAGCAGCAGTCCGGCGGCCATGGCCGCGATGATCCAGACTGGCAGGAACCGGTCGAGCGTGGACAGGCCGGCGATGACGCCCTGCGCGGGCGCGGTCGAAGAGGACATCGCGGCGCTTCTCAGACGGTGGCGGGCACGTCGAGCAGGGCCGACAGCTCACCCAGCGTCTCGGGCACCAGCCGGTAGTACACCCAGGAGGCGCGCCGCTCCGACGTCAGCAGCCCGACCTCCTTGAGCACCTTCAGGTGGTGGCTGATGGTCGGCTGGGACAGCTCGAAGGCGCCGGTGATGTCGCACACGCACACCTCGCCGCCGGCGCGGCTGGCCACGATCGACAGGATGCGCAGCCGCACGGGGTCGCCCAGCGCCTTGAACACCCGCGCCACCCCGGCCGCCCGCTCGGCGTCCAGGGGCTCGCGCATCAGCGGCGGGCTGCACTCCAAGAGCTCCAGAGGTTCCACATCTTCTCCGTATAGACAGGCATCGAAATCGATGCCTCTCTATATTGGCAGATATCAAAGCCAGGAGGGACCCGGCGGAGCCTGGGTGAGATCTCGTACGGCTCCAGCCGAGCGGTAGTCCGCGAACCGCCGTCCTGAGCGGCGACTCAGACCCCGGTCAAGGTGCTGCGGCGCTCGATCATCAGCACGTCCCGCCATAGGCCGCGGTGACAGCCGATGCGCTCGCGGGTGCCGACCACCCGGAAGCCGAGGCCCTGGTGCAGGGCCAGGCTGGCGGCATTCTCGGGGAAGACGCCGGACTGGATCGTCCAGACGCCGGCATCTTCGGCGGCGGCGATGAACGCCCCCAGCAGCGCCCGGCCGATGCCGTGAGCCTGGCAGCCGGGGTGGACGTAGATGCTGTGCTCGACCACTCCGGCGTAGACCGGGCGGGACGACACCGCCGAGGCGGCCACCCAGCCGAGCACCTCGCCGGAGTCGCTGTCGGTCGCCACGTACCGCAGATGCGGCAACCGGCTCGCGGTGAACCCCTCCCAGATGGGCGCGGTGGTCTCGAAACTGGCCTGGCCGGTGTCCAGGCCGGCCTGGTAGATGGCCAGCACCTCGGCGGCGTCGCCCTCGCGCATCGGCCGGATCTCCAGGCCGGGCCCGATGGCGGGCTTGACGGCCTGGACGATGGCCGAGTGCACACCGTCGCCGTGATCGGCGGTCAGCGTGATCGTGACGGCGACGAAGCCGGCCGCGACGAGCAGATCCCGGTACTCCTGCACGGTGAGCGATCCGGCGGCATGGCCGATGCGCTGCTCGGCCCGCGGTCGCGCCTGCTCGTCGAGGCCCTGGGCGGTGACGACGTCGCTGACCCCGAACCGGCCCCCCGGACGCAGCACCCGGAACGCCTCGGCCGGCACCGCCGCCTTGTCGTCGGACAGGTTGATCACGCAGTTGGCGATGACCACGTCCACCGTGTGGCCGGGCAGCGGGATCGCTTCGATCGTGCCGTGCAGGAACTGCGCGTTGGCGACACCCGCCTGTTCGGCGTTGCGCTGGGCCAGTTCCACCATGGCAGGGCGGGCGTCCAGGCCGAAGACCGTGCCGTGCGGGCCGACCCGGCGGGCTGACAGCAGCACGTCGATGCCGTCACCGGATCCAAGGTCGAGCACCGTCTCACCGGCGTGCAACTGGGCGATGCGCTCCCCGCTGAGCGCGTTGCGGGCCAGGGCGGAGTGGTGGTCGACGATCTCGTCGTGCGCCATGGGATCTCCTCAGTCGCAGACCGGTGCGGCCGGCACGGGGTTGCCCATCACCACGTCGGCGGCGGTGGGGAAACAGCTCACACAGGCTTCGTTGACCCGGTACAGGCTGGACGTGCCTTGCTTGTCGACCAGTACGAACCGCACGTCGGCCAGGATCTTCAGGTGGTGCGAGACGGTGGACTGACCTACCCCGGAAGCGGTCACGATCTCGCCCACGCTCATCGGCGCTCGCCTCCGCGCAAGCAGCGACACGATCTGAATCCGAGTGGCGTCGGCCAGGGCCTTGAACCAGCTCGCATACTCCTCGGCCTCGGCGCGCGGCAGAGGCCCCTCTGTCTCATTCATCGAACATCGACGATAGTCGATTTATGGCGAGCATGGAAGCCTCTCATGGCACACGCCGCGAACACCGGCTCGCTGGACGTGACCCGCTCGCCGCGCCTGCCCAGCCCAACGGCTTGCGGGCGCACTGCACGGACGAGGATCTGAGCAGGGCCGGACAGGGAGTCGACCAGCCGCCCGGTGGCGGATCGCCCGCCATCACAACCCCACCACCCCTTCCGTGTGCGGCAGCGCGTGGCAGACCAGGGCCGGAGACGCGGCAACCACCAGGAGCAGGCCCAGCGCTGTGCGCGTGACGAAGCTGATCAACAACCACCCGACCGCGTACAGCGCCGAGCCGAACACGCCTGCAGCGGCGCGGATGCGGGCGCCGGCGGAGCCGACCTTCGGAGAGTGGCGACCCCGTAGGGAGCCGGTGCCCACGACGAACCGAGGGGCCCAGGCCGCACGAAGGCGGCGAGAGGCCCCGACCAGCGCTGACCGGCCGGGGCCTCTTCCTGACGCGGCCGTCACCTACCGCTGTAGACGGGGAACACGCTGGAGTCGCCGTAGTCCTGGGCGTGCAGGTTCTTTAGGGTGTCCATGTCCGCCTCGGAGATCTCGAAGTCGACCTCGGCGTTGGAGCGCATGTGCTCGGGGTTGGAGGTCTTGGGCAGGGACACGGTGCCCAGCTGCAGCGTGTAGCGGATGCACAGCTGCGGGACGGTGACGCCGTACTTCTCCGCCATCGCCACCAGCTCGGCGTTCCTCAGGATCTCGCCGTGCGCGATGGGCGAGTAGGCCTCGACGAGGATCTGCCTGTCCGCGCAGTACGCCAGGAGCTCGGTGGGCGTGTTGCCGGCGTGCACCAGCAGCTGGTTGACGTGCGGCGTGACGGTCGCGCCCCGCAGGAGGCTCTCCAGGTCCTGCTGCAGGAAATTCGAGACGCCGATCGAGCGGATCCTGCCGGCCTTGTGCGCCTCCTCGAGCGCGCGCCAGGCCTGCCGGTTGCCCTCGGCGTAGTCGTCGCCGCGGAAATCGTCCCACGGCTGCGGACTGTGGATCAGCATCAGGTCGACGTAGTCGAGCCCGAGCTTCTCCAGCGACCCGTCGATCGCGGCGACAGCCCGGTCGTGGTCCTTGATCTCCGCGGCCAGCTTCGTGGACACGAACAGCTCGTCGCGAGGTACGCCCGCCGTGCGCACGCCCTCGCCGACGCCGCGCTCGTTGCCGTAGGCCTGCGCGGTGTCGATGTTGCGGTAGCCGATCCCGACCGCCTCGCGGACGGCTCCGGCTGCCTGGTCGTCGTCGATGAACCAGGTGCCGAGGCCGAGCCTGGGGATCTGGACGCCGTTCGACAGGGTGTAGGTCTCGTTCAGGATGGTCATGCGCTCGTTCCGTTCTTAGGCAGCGAACCGTCGCCCCAGATGTGCCAGTTGTTGCGACAGCCCGGCTCGAACCTCACGTCGCTGACCGGGACGCTGCCGTCGGCCGGCGGGGCCAGGTGGCTCTGGCCGATGAAGTGCCGCGCGTAGGCGTCGTCGGGCTCTCCGAGCGGGAAGATCTGGTCGAACCGGGTGTCAGCCACTCGTGGTTACTTCCCAATCTCATGCGTACGCCACTCCGGGCGCGGTGTCCGACCAGCGGGTCCGCAACGGTGGGGGGTGAACGCCTGCTGCGTGGCTTGCGCCCGGTACGGCCAGCAGACGGGGGGCGCTGACCGCCATCACGCGTGCCGCCGCCCGGCGCCTTCTCGTCCGGGAGGGGTGGGCCCGGACCGGACGCGGCCGATGCGGAGGGTGGCCAGGTCCGGGAAGCCGGAGGTGTGCCAGGTGGCGCCGGTAGGAGTGACGGCGAACGCTTCTACGCCGGAGAGCCCTTCGATCCAGGCCTGGGCCGCCGTGCCCATCGCGAAGGCGGCGGTGGCGTAGGCGTCGATCATGGTGAGGCCGGTGCCGGTGAGGGTGATCGAAGCCAGGTCCAGCGCGGGCCGGCCGGTGTGGGGGTTGGTGATGTGCGGCCCGCGTTCGGCCGTGCCGGAGGTCGCCACGGCCAGGTCGTCTCCGGCGATCACCGTGGCGGTCGTCCCCGGGCACAGTGGGTGGGCGACCGCGATCCGCCACGGCCGGTCGGGCGCGGGTCTTCCTGCGCACTGGAGGTCTCCGCCGCCGTTCAGGCAGTGATTCACGGCTCCGCAGCGGGTGAGGATGCGTGACGCCTGCTCGATGGCCCATCCTTTGACCAGACCGGACGGGTCGAGGCGGCCCGAGGGGCGGGTGGTGAAGTAGCCGCCGGACACCTCCGTCACCGACGTGCACAGTTCGAGGACGTCGGCCACTTGCGGCGGGCAGTCGTCCAGGCCGATCTCGCCCGCGTCCAGGCGGCTGACGGGGCTGTCCGCGCGGTAGGTCGAGAAGACGGCGTCCACCTGGTGCAGCCAGGCGACGGCCTCGGCCACGGCGTGCCGCCCGTCGCCGAACGGGGGGCGGAGGTCGAAGGAGAAGACCGTGCCCATGACGTGCTCGACGTGTCGCATCACAGCCCGGCCCGGTCCAGGGCGCTCTGCAAGGATCGGACGTATCCCTCGCTGGTGTACGTGGCCCCGGAGACAGCGTCGATCTGGGCCGATCCCGCGGCCAGCGCCTCGTCATTGAGCGTCGGCAGCGCCTGGCTGTTGATGGCGATGTCGCGATGATTGCCGTCGGGGGCCTGGAGCACCCGGATGCCGGCCATCTTGCCGCCGGCCAGGACGAGCTCGATCTGCACCGGCCCCCAGCGAGTGGTGGCGACGTCACCTGTGACAACCTTGTCCCCGCCGGTGGCGCCTGCGACGGCGCCCGGCCCGGTCCAGGTGCCGTTGACCTGCGGGGCGGTGGCCTGGGAGACGGCGGACGGCGGGGACGCCACCGCGGTGAGCTCGTGCGGCTTGAACGACAGGAGCAGCACCAGGCCGACGGCGGTGACGAGGACGGCGAACATCGCTCTGCGCATGGGGATTCCTCAGAACTCGAACGACTCATGATGGATGTGGCGATCAGGTATTCCGGCGGCGCGCAGCGCGGACACCGCCGCGCCGGTCATCCCGGTGGGGCCGCACACGTAGACCTCGTGCCGCGCAAGCTCGGGCACCAACCGTGCCAGCACCTCCGGCGTGAACGGATCTCCGACCTGGTCGCGCGGGCCGACGCAATAGTGCAGGGCCGCCTCACGCCGACCGGCGATCTCCTCCAGCTCCGTACGGAACACCAGATCCTCTTCGCTGCGTGCGCGGTAGAGGAGGGTGAGATCGCCGGGCGCGGCGGGGATCGACTCGAACAGGGCACGCAGCGGGGTGATGCCGACCCCGCCCGCCACGAGCAGCACCTTGCGCCCGTGGCGTCGCCGGCCAGGGGTGAACGCGCCGCTGGGGCCTTCGGCGACGACCCAGGTACCCGGTCGCAGACGAGCGAGACGTCTGCTCTGGTCTCCCAGGTCCTTGACGGTGATGCGCAGTTCGTCGGGCTGGGGGACGGCCGACAGCGAGTACGGGTTGGCTGACCACCACAGATCCCTGGTGAGGAACCGCCATCGGAAGAACTGACCCGGCTCGGCCCTCAGCCTGCCCAGGCGGCGGCCGGAGAGGTAGACGGAGACGACGCCCGGCGCCTCCGGCTCTACCCGGTCGACCCTGAGCCGGTGCCGCAGCGCCTGGCGGACCGGAGTGAGGAACCGGTACCAGGCGAGCGCGGCCGCGACCCCGAGATAGAGGGCGTACCAGGCGGTGCGGGCGACGGGCGAGCCGACGAACTCGCTGCCGGTCGACAACTGGTGCCCGAAGGCCAGCCATGCCGCCAGATAGGTGTAGAAGTGCAGGTGGAACCAGGTTTCGTAGCGCAGGAGCGGCCGGATCGCGCGTGCCGAGATGATGCCCACGCCCACCAGGAGCAGTACGGCCACCGTGGCCGCGAGCACGTCGGGGTACGACAGGTTCAGCGTCACCGTCTCGCTGGCCACGTCGGTGCCGTCCGCCACGGCGTAGCCCCAGATGATCAGCAGCGTGTGGGCCGTCGCCAGTGCGACCACGTAGCGACCGCCCATCGCGTGCCAGCGGGCGAGGCGATCGGAGCCCACGCCGCGCTCCAGCGGCGGGATCCTGGCCATCAGCGCGAGCAGCACGGCGATCCCGTATGCGGCCAGCAGACCGGTGATCCGGCCGGCCCCGCTGAGCCAGTCCCCGAGGCCGGCGACACGTGGAGTACCGCACCACCACAGGCCCAGCACGGCCGGCACCCCTGCGGCGATGACCGACAGGACGGCGGCGGGATGGGCGCGGACGGCTCCGCGCCGCCCTGTCCCTGTCCCTGTCCCTGCCCCGGTCGCGACTCGTCCGGCCGAAGCGATGCTCACGATCGTCCCCCTTGGGCGGAGTTCCTTCTCCATCGCGAGCACACTGCCAGCCGAACTTCTCTGTTCCCTCTGAACGAGGCATATCTCCGCCGTTCAGAGGGTTCTCATAGGTGAGACAGACGGTCCGCAGAGCGGACAGGGGGATCCTGATAGACATCATGCAAGCCAGTGCCCGTGAACTTCCCGAACTGCGCCGCGCCGACGGCGCGCCCGTTCGCGTGCTCGTCGTCGAGGACGAACCCGACCTCGCCGAGGTGCTCGGCACCGTGCTGCGCGAGGAGGGCTGGCAGGTCCGCACCGCGGGCGGTGGTGCCGTCGCCGTGAACGTGGCCCGTGACTTCCGGCCGGACGCGGTGCTGCTCGACATCATGCTGCCCGACCTGGACGGCCTGGAGGTGCTGCGTCGCCTGCGGGCCGACGCGCCGCAGGTGTGTGTGCTGTTCCTCACCGCCAAGGACGCGGTGGAGGACCGGATCGCCGGGATCACGGCAGGCGGCGACGATTACGTCACCAAGCCGTTCAGCCTCGCGGAGGTCGTCGCCCGGTTGCGCGGCCTGCTGCGCCGAGCCGGCATGGCCCAGATCGCCGCGGGGAACCGGCTGGTCGTCGGCGACCTGACCATGGACGAGGACGCCCGGGAGGTGACCCGCGCGGGGGAGCTGGTGGAACTCACCCCGACCGAGTTCGAACTGCTGCGTCTCCTCCTGCGTAATCCGCGCCGGGTGCTCAGCAAGGCCCAGATCCTGGACGAGGTCTGGTCCTACGACTTCGGCGGCCAGGCGCACGTGGTGGAGCTGTACATCAGCTACCTGCGCAAGAAGATCGACTCCGGGCGCACGCCGCTGATCCACACGGTGCGGGGCGTGGGTTACGTGCTCAAGCCATCATGAGGCCGCACACCCTCCGCGGCCGGCTGATGGCCGGAGTGCTGGTCCTGCTCGCGCTGGCCTGCGCCACGATCGGCGTGGGCACCTCGATCGAGCTGGAGCGCTTCCTGGTGGACCGGCTGGACCAGCAGTTGTCCATGGCGGCCGGCCGGTTCGCCGTCACACTGGAGCACCGCCGGGAGGAGGAGCGCGAGCGCGGCGACAGCCGTGGTCAGTCGATCGGCACCCTTGGCGTGCGCATGGTGAACGGCCAGGTGATCAACGCAGCCGTGGTCCGGTCCCGCAGCGCGGACGACGCCGAGCCCAGTCTCTCCGCCCAGGACGTCGCCGCCTTGGCCGCCGTACCGGTGGACGGGCGCGGCCACGCCGTAGAGCTGTCCGAGCTGGACGACTACCGGGTCATGGCGACCCGGGGCAAGGACGGCGACGTGCTCATCGACGGGCTCCCGATGGAGGGAGTCGAGGCCACGGTGCACCGGCTGATCTTGGCTGAGTTGGTGGTGTTCGCCGTGGTGATGGCCGCGGCGGGGACGGCGGGCGCGCTGTGGGTGCGGCTGTCCCTGCGGCCGCTGCAGCGGATGGCCGCCACGGCGCAGCGGGTCAGCACGCTTCCGTTGTCCAGCGGTGAGGTGGCGCTGCCCGACCGCGTACCGGTTGAGGACCAGCGTACGGAGATCGGCCGGCTGAGCGAGGCCTTCAACCGGATGCTCGGGCACGTAGCTGATGCGCTCACCCGGCGGCACGCCAGCGAGCAGCGGATGCGGACCTTCGCTGCCGACGCCGGCCATGAACTGCGAACCCCTCTGGCCACCATTCGGGCTCACACGGAGCTGGCTCGCCGTCATGCCGCCGAGTTGCCGGCCGCGGTGGGGCACTCCTTGGAGCGGATCGAGGCCGAGTCGGCACGGATGGGCACGCTCGTCGACGACCTGCTGTTGCTCGCCAGGATCGACGCGGGACGGTCGCTGGCCCGCGAGGAGGTGGACCTGACCCGCGCGGTGATTGACGCGACCGGCGACGCCCGAGTCTCGGCCCCCGACCACCTCTGGCGACTGGAACTGCCCGAAGACCCGGTGACCGTGATCGGCGACGCCGCGCGTCTGTACCAGGTGGTGGTGAACCTGCTCGGCAACGCCGCCCTCCACACCCCTCGGGGCGCCACGGTGACGGTATCCGTGCGCGTCCTGTCAGGGGAGGTGGAGCTGACCGTGACCGACGACGGGCCGGGCATTTCCGAGGAGATCCAGCAGGAGCTGTTCGAACGGTTCGTCCGCGCCGACAAGGGCCGCTCGCGTGCCCTGGGCGGCAGCGGGCTCGGGCTGGCCATCGTCAAGGCCGTGACCCTCGCCCATGGGGGAGCCGTGTCCCTCCAGAGTCGGCCAGGCCGTACCGCCTTCCGCGTGACTCTGCCCGCCACCGCGAGCCGTTCCGAGGCCGGACCGCAATAGATGGTCGAGCGAGCTCGACGACACGCTCGCCGTGGCCTCCCTCTACTGGGCCACCAGCAGCATCGGTTCAGCTCCGTTTCTGCTGATGAGGGTCAGGCCAGGGCCCTGCGGACGATGTCGGCGCTGGTGAGAGGGTCCATCGCCAGGCCCTGATGGTCGCCGGGGAACACCAGCGGCACAGTGCCGAGCCGGTCGGCCAGCGCCTTGGCCGACAGGGCGGGGACGCCGTCGCCGGAGGCGGCCCCGACCCCGACGAAGATCGGCACGGAAGCGGAGCGCAGCGCGGCGACGTCCGGCTCGAAGCGCAGCACGGGCAGCAGGACGTGGCCCAGGAAGTAGTCGAGGTTGCCCTGGATGCGGCCCATCATCTCCAGCGCTTCGGGCGGCATCCGGGAAGGGTCGGGCATGGCCGGCGGCGGGGCGTCCGGCCCGTCGACGGTGGCGATGAACTTGCCCATCGCCGCGCCGGCGCCGTGGTCGCGGTAGGTGTCGTGCACGTCCTGGAACGCCGCCCGCCACCGGTCGTGGTCGGGCAGCAGTTCCGGGAGCGGCGGCTCGTGCACGACGAGCGCGCGCACCTGCTCGGGGTGGCGGGCCGCCAGTTCCAGGGCGGTGAGCGCGCCGCCGCTGTTGCCCAGCACGTAGGCGGGTTCGTCGGTCAGGACGGCCAGCAGCCGGGAGGCGTCGGCGGCGAAGACCGTGACGTCGGTGTCGGCGGGTGGCCCGGTGAGGGGGCTGCGGGACAGGCCGCGCTGGTCGTAGGTGACCACGGTGTAGCGGTCGGCCAGCATGGCTGCCAGTCCGGCCGGCGCCCCGGCGTCGGCGGGTGCGCCGGGGATCATCAGCAGAAGCGGCCCGGACCCCCGCACCTCGTAGTGCAGACGCGCACCGGGCACCTGGAGCGTCCTGGTCTCGGCCTTGATCTGGACGTCGTTCATGAGGGTTCCGTTCTCGGTCGGTGAGGGTGAATCAAAGGGGGATCAGGCAGGCCGGTAGGTCAGGTCGAGGACGCCGTTGGCGAAGGTGGCCGACCGGGTCAGCTCCAGCGGGACCGGCGGGGTGCCCTCAGGGAACAGGCGCATGCCGGTGCCGACGACCAGTGGGTGGACCAGGAGCCGCAGTTCGTCCAGCAGACCGGCTGCGAGCAGGGCGCGGACCAGGCTGATGCTGCCCGGCAGCGTGATCGTGCCGCCGGGCTGGTCCTTGAGTTCCTTGACCGCCGCGATCGGGTCCCCTTCGATCAAGGTGGAGTTGTTCCAGGTGACCTGGGTCAGGGTCGTGGAGGCCACGACCTTGGTGATGCCGTTGATCGCCTCGGCCATCTCCCCGTTCTGGTGCGGCCACACCGCGGCGAACGCCTCGTAGGTGACCCGGCCCATCAGCAGCGTGTCGGCCTCGGCGTACATGCCGCCCACCGCCGCGCCCATCTCCTCGCTCAGGTACGGGAAGTGCGCCCCGGCAGACCCACCCGCGACACCTACCGCCACGGCAACCTGCATCAGGCGCTCGTGGAGGTGGGCACCGAACTGGCCCGCGCCGGAGGCCCGGACGCGATCACCCTGCGCGAGGTCACCCGGCAGGCCGGGGTCGCCCCCAACGCCGCCTACCGGCACTTCCCCAACCGCGACGCCCTGGTGCAGGCGGTCTCACTCCGAGCCATGGCCGAACTCGCCCACGCCATGGAGGAGGACCTCGCCGCCCTCGATCCGACCGGCGACCCGGCCCGGACCGCCCTGGCCCGCTTCCGCGCCGTCGGCACCGGCTACCTGCGCTTCGCCCGCACCGAACCCGGCCTGTTCCGCGTCACCTTCTACGTCCCCGACGACATGACCCGGGCCCAGGTCCCCGCCTCCGCCGGACCAGGCGGCCTGACCCCGTTCCAGCTGCTCGGTGCCGCCCTGGACGACCTGGTCTCCTGCGGCCTGATGTCCCCCGAACGCCGTCCAGGAGCCGAGTTCCTGGTCTGGTCATGCGTCCACGGCCTGGCGGTCCTGCTCATCGACGGCCCCCTGCGCGGACTCCCCGACGAACTCGCCGATCCAGCCGTGCACGACCTGATCGACCTCATCGAAAAGGGCCTGCGACCAGACGCCGAGTAGTGCTGTGTCAGGTCCGCCGGCGAAACTCCGCCAGGGGCGATGTACGGCGGAGCAAGGTCGTCCGGCGAGGGCGGTGGGGCGACATCGACGTCCTCCGCGGCTTACCGGGTGGTTGGTCAGCAGGGGTCGGCCGCGTCCGGTTGCCGTCACCGGGTCGGCGGACGCTGCTTCCGGGGCGGGGGTCCGGGCGGGTTCCGCGTCACGTCTGCTGTCCCGGGTGCGGTGTCCTGCGTCCAGCGGCGGCGGTAGTCGCCGGGGGTGGTCCCGTACTGCTGGCGGAAGGCCAGGTGGAAGCCGACCGTCGAGTGGTAGCCGACGCGTTCGCCGATCCGGCTGTGGGGGAGCGCGGTCTCGCTCAGCAGGCGTGCGGCTTCCTGCATGCGGCGGGCGGTCAGGTGCCGGATCGGCGCCTCGCCGACCAGTTCGCGGAAGGTCGCCGCGAACGCCGAGCGCGACATCCCGGCCTGGGCCGCCAGTGACTCCACCGTCCAGGGCTCGGCGAACCTCGTCTGTACGGCGTGCAGCGCCGCCCCGATCGCCGGGTGACGCAACGCCCGCAGGACCGGCGAGCCCTCGGCCATCTCACCCACCGCGGCCCGCAACGCCAGCACGAAGACCAGCTCGAAGGCGCGCAGGGCGACCAGCGTCGCGCCGGGTTCGGCCAGGTCCCATTCGCCGGCCAGCCGTCCGAGGGTGCCGCCGAGCAGCCCGTGACCTTCCAGCGTGGCCCGGTCGAGCACCAGGACGGGTGGCAGCGCCCGGTAGATCGGCGAGCCGGCGGCCCGGTCGTAGTGGAGCCCGCCGCAGAGCAGGACGGTCCGCTCGCCGGGCCCGCCCAGCTCGACGGTGCGCACGCCGCCCTGCGGCCGCTCGGGCAGCACAGCCGCGAGCGGCACGGCGGGACGCCCCGGCCGGTCGCCCAGCCGGTGGGCGCTGCCGTGCGGGAAGACGGCCAGGTCCCCGGCGCGCAGCAGGACGGGCTCGGCGCCGGGCAACTCGACGGCACATGTGCCCTCGTGCACATAGTGCAGCAGCGCGCAGTCCTCGGCCTCGCCCGCGACGCCCCAGGGCGCCCCGGCCTGCCAGCGGCTGTGGAAGACACCCTCCAGCCGCAGCGGGGCCAGCAGGGCGCTCAGCAGGTCACCATCCACCGGACGATCCTTAAATAAACCGATATTTCGCTTTATAGAGCGTATCGCCGACTCGGTGGAGGCTGTCCGGCATGACCTTTCTTGTGATCGGCGCGGCAGGCGCCCAGGGCGGCGCGGTCGCGCGGCGGCTCGTCGCCGAGGGCCACACGGTGCGCGGCCTGACCAGGAGCGGCCGCGTGCCGCACGGAGTGGAGCCGGTCGCCGGCGACCTCGGCGACGCCGAGGCGGTGAAGGCGGCCTTCGCCGGGGTGACGCACGCCTCGGTGACGCTGCCCATGGTCTACGAGCCGGACACGGTGGCCGCCCACGTCCATCATGTGCGCGACGCCGCGCTGGCGGCCGGGGTGCGGCGGCTGGTGTTCAACACCGCCAACCGGCTGCCCGAGGCCGCCACGCAGGTGGCGGCCTTCGAGACACGCCGCTGGGCCGTGCGGACGCTGCGGTCGGCCGGACTGCCCGTCGTGGTGCTGTGCCCGCCGGTCTACCTGGACAACCTGGCCGCGCCGTGGGTGACGGGGCCGCTGGCGGCCGAGGGCGTGCTGCGCTACCCGCTGCCCGCCGACCTGCCGGTGCCCTGGCTCTCGCACGACGACCTGGCCGCCGCCACGCACGCCGCGCTCGTGCGTGACGATCTGGAGGGAGCCGTGCTGAGGCTCGGCGGGCCCGACGTGGTGACCGGCGACGAGCTGGCGGCCGCCTTCGGCGCCCGTTACGCCGCGCAGGATCCGGCCGAGTTCGCGTCGGGCCTGACGATGGCGCTGGGCGCGCCGACGGCCGCCGCGGTGGCTGCCACCTACCGCTGGGCCGCCGCCGACCGCGACCTGTTCGCGCCCGATCCCGCGGCGGCCGAGCTGCTGGGCCTCCGGCTGACGCCGCTACGCGCCTGGATCGCCGCCCAGCCCTGGGCGAACCGGTGAACGGCGTCGAGGCGGAGATCGTCCGTCACCACGAGGTCATCGAACGCTGGCTGACCGGCGCCGCCGCGCAGGAGGAGTTCGCCCGCTTCGCCGACGCCCACGCCCCCGGCTTCACGCTCATCACCCCCGACGGCCGGACGCTCACCCGCGACCAGGTCCTCGCCGAGGTCGAGGCACTCCACGGCAGGGCGCCGGAGCTGACCATCGAGATCCGCGACGTACGGATCATCGCCTCCGACGGCGCGCTCGTGGCGGCCACCTACCAGGAGGTCCAGCCGGGCCGGACCCGGCAGTCCACCGCGGTCCTCCAGTCCGCCACGTGGTTGCACCTGCACGAGACCTGGCTCCCGTGAGAGGTCGATGGTCACGGACTCGGCGGCGGGGTCGGTGGTGACGTGGTCCTTGTCGTTCGCGACGAGCACGATCCCGATGCGATGGACGGCAGAGCGCCACGGCGGCCTGCCTGGCTGCCGCCCAATGTTGCCTATGCCGCCGTCGTCATGAAGGTGCGGCTGCCGCCGGCGCCGGCCGTCTCATCTTGTCCTCCGCTACAGCACGCGGACGTTCTCGGCCACGTAGTCGAAGCTGTCCTGGGACCGTTGGACGCAGTCGAATTCGACCTCGTCACCGGCCTCCAGAACGCGATACCCACTCGCCGAGATATCGCTGAAGTGCACAAACGCATCACGATCTGCCGGAAGGTCGGGGGAGGAGATCGCTCCCCACCCCTTCTCGGGCAGGAAGAACTTCACCGTGCCTCTAGTCATGATCGTATTCTCGCTGTCCACCTCTGGAACGGCCACTGGGTTTAGCCCGGGATCATGGGCGCTCGGCGGACGTCCGCGTTCCGGCCTCCTCGGCGGCGCGGCCGGCGCTCCAGACCGTCGTCCGTTGGTGGACTCGTCGGCCGTCGTCGCGGAGGCCGGGCACCAGTGGTGCCGGGCCGTGCTCGGCGAAGCCCGTGCGCTCGAAGAACCGCACCGCCCGGGTGTTCTCGACCAGGGTCTGCAGGCGGCAGCCCGGAGATCCGGCCTTCCTGAGCCGGTCGAGCCACCGGCTCATCAGCCCGTCGGCGGCGCCGGTCCCTCGCGCCTCGGGTGCCACGTTGATGTGCAGGTGCGCGAGCCACCTGTCGTCGGCGAACTCGCCGGCGCCAGGCTGCCTGCGGATCGCGGCCAACGCCAGATCGGCCGGACTGCGCGCGAAGAAGGCCGCGGGCCTGGGACGGAGGACCAGCCGGTAGGTCCGCATCGCCTGCTCCATGCGCTCGCCCTCGCCGGGGAACCTCGCACTGTCGAGGCATCCCGTCAGGGAGCCCACCAGGGCGCCCCGGCGACGGCGACGAAGAGCTGCCGCCCGTCGTGGCGCGGATGTGGGGCCGCGACCCCATCACGCGCAGAGGCCCGAGGCCGCGCCTGGACCTGGCCACGATCACGATGGCCGCCATCGAGATCGCCGACACCGAGGGGCTGGCCGCCGTCTCCATGAGCAACGTCGCCGCCCAGGTGGGCGTCGCTCCGATGGCGCTCTACCGGTACGTCGGCAACAAGGACGAACTGCTGACCGTCATGGCCGACAGCGCCGTGCCCGCACCGCCCGAACGCGGGAACCTGGCCTGGCGCGACCACCTCGCCACGTGGACCCGGCTCACCCACGACCTCCTGCCGTCCCGGCCCTGGCTGCCGGATCTGCGCCAGAGCACCCCGCCCATGGGCCCGCGGCGGCTGCTCTGGCTCGAACAGCCCGTAGCGCTGATTGCTGTCCCGTTGTTCCTCGCCCGCGAAGCATGCCCCGACCGGCTCGGGATCTTCCGGGTGATCACGCCATCCCCACTGGTTGAAAGCGGTCACGTCCTTGAGCGCGTCATCGCCGGAGCGGCCGCACTCGGCGGTGCCACGGCGGGCCGTCGCGACCGCGCGGATCGCGACCTCGGGGCAGGTGGTCCAGAACCGCACCTCCAGCGGCTCGTCCAGTTCCGGGACCAGCAGCTTGCCGCTGTAGGCGGGCACGCCCTCCGACGGCATCCGTGGGAAAACAGGCCGCGGGACGGCGGAGCCGCCGCTCAGTGGCCGCCACCGGGGGCGTGCTCGCGGCGGTCGAGGTCGGCCCGCAGCTGGGCGAGCCATTCCCGGCCCCTTCTGCGCCCGTCGGGGAGCTGGTCGTCGCGGTCCCAACGCCAGGAGACCGCGAGGGCGAGGCTGAGGATCCGGCAGTCGGCGAGCAGCCCGGGGTCGGCGTCTGGGTAGTGCGCGGCGACGTCCTCCGGAGCATGGGCGAGGTCGAACTCGACGGGGCCGCGGCAGGCGGTCTCCAGGTCGATGAAGAGCGGTCCGTCCGCGGTGGCGAGCAGGTTGCCGGGGTGCGGTTCGCCGTGCAGGAGCTGTTGCCGCGGGCCGCGGTCCAGGATCGCGCGGCTGATTCCGTGGAGGGTGTCGGTCAGCAGGGCGCGTTCCGCGGCGCCGAGGTCCGGGCTGACGGCAAGGTCCTCGACCACCCGGAGGGCATCGGCGACGCGGTCGGTGAAGTGCGGTGCGGCGTGGTCAACGCGGCGCAGGCCGGTGTGGGGTGCGGTGGAGTGCGGGGCGGCGAGGTTGATGCGGCGCAGGCCGGCGTGCAGCCGGGCCAGGGCGTCGGCGTAGGCGGCGGGCGGGTGGTCCTCGGGTGCGGCGGTGGGCTCGTAGTAGGTCCAGAGGGTGACGGCGAAGCCGTCACGGAGATGGACGCGCGGCTCGGCCCTCGGATCGAGCCCCGCCACCGGGCTGCCGGTCCCGGCGAGGCGCCGGACGAGCTCGACCTCGAAGTCGGGGCGGTGCGCGAGGGGCGCGACCCGGGCGAGGATGCCGCAGGGCCGCAGCCGGACGGCGATCCGGTTCGAGTTGTGCAGCACAGCGGCGTCGTCGGCGCCCAGGCCGTACTCGGCGGCCGTGTCGACGGCCGCGGCCACCGCCCGGGGGATCTCGGTGTCCTTCACGTGTTCGGTGCCTCTCCCTGCTGGAGTCGATGTGTGCGGGGCAGGCCCGTGGCCTGGCCGAGCGTCCTCTACGTCGTGACCAGCCCGGCGCGGCCGGGCATGGCGGCCCCGAGGCCATGGTCGTCCCGGGCCGTCATGGGCCGGTCAAGGAGAGCGCTCACGTCCGGATCAACCCGAAGCAGCGCCGTGCTGGAGCCGTCGCCGCTGAGCCGGCGGCCGGCCGCGGTGAGGGTGGGCGTGAGCGCGTCGGCCTGCCCAGGAGGGCGCGGCAGCGTGAAGGGGCCGAAATGGCGGGGGTCGTCGGTGGGGACGCGGTTGCAAGGTACGTCCCGTGGGCGGCCGGCGTTGCGTCGGCACCCGCGTGCGGTCGACTGCTGATGGAGAAGTGCGAGGGTCGGCCGGTCACGTTGGTATGCAACACCACCCGGCCGGTTCGGCGCATTCGGTTTGTTGCCGGTGCCGGTGCTGGTGTCGGTGTCGGCGTAGGGCCTGGCCGCCACTGTCCACACGACAACCCCGCGCACGTCGCCGCGGCCCGCCCCATCCCCGCCGGTGTCGTGCGGGGTGGACCAGTGGCAGGGCGGCGGCTCCGAGCGGCTGTACGAGCCGGTGGGCAGCCAGGCCCGGCGGGTTTCATCGGCGCGCTCCAGGACTTCCTGCGAACGCTCGACGCCACCTCCGCGTGACGAGCGGCTGACGTTCCGCCGCCGGACCACGTACGTGCCGGCGGACCGGCCGGCAGCCGGCCGCGCGCCCCCCGGGAGCGCTGACGCCGCCGACCGTGACAGCGCCTACGTCGTGGCGGCCCGGACGCCGAGGACGACGAGCACCACCGCCGTCACCCTGGCGACTGCGCGCCTGAAGCGGGCCCTGTGCAGGATGTGCGCCCCTCGGCGAACCAGGACCGTCCAGGTCAGCAGCCACACCGCCATCAGCAGGGCGTGGGCGGTGGCCAGGGTGAGGATCTGCCCGTCGAGAGGACGTCCGGGCACGATGAACTGGGGGACCAGGGTCAGGTAGATGGAGGCCGCCTTGGGGTTGAGCACGTTCGCCAGCAGGGCCTGGGTGTAGACGGAGCCGGGACGTCTCGGCCGATCCGTGAGCTCGGGAGGCGGGGGCAGGGTGGTGGAACGCCAGGTCCACAGGCCGAGGCCGATGAGGTAGGCCGCCCCGAGGAGCTTGACGACGGTGAAGGCCTGGCTGGAGTGCATGACCAGGGCCGACAGCCCGGCGATGGCCAGGGTCGCGTGGGCGTACAGGCCGCTGACCGTGCCGAGGATGATCGGGAGGGCCTGCCGGTGACCACCGGCCGTGACGTGCTGGACGAGCAGGGCCAGGCTGGCGCCCGGAGTGGCGATGACGGGCAGGATCGCCAGGAGGAACGCGGCGACCGCGTACGTGTGGGTCATGCCTGGAGCACGACGCGGAAGTGGGTGGTGAGGCGGTGGTCGTCGTCCAGGACGTGGAAGGCGAGGCCGGGCGGTTGGTCGCGGTCGGCGGGCCGGTCGCCCTCCCACGGCAGGCGCAGGGTCCAGGTGACGGCCGGCGCGACGATCAAGGGACGACCGGCGAAGGTGGAAGCGGCCGCGGTGTGAGCGTGGCCGGTGAGCACGGCGACGACCTGCGGATGCGCGTCGAGCAGCGCGGCCAGGTCGCCGGGCGCCTCCAGCCGCCCGGAGTCGGGCAACGGGTGGTGAAGGACGACGGGCGGCTGATGGAAGGCGATCAGCGCGGGCGTGTCCGGGGCGAGCCCGTCGAGGGTGGCGTGCATCCAGGCGAGGGTTTCGGTGTCGAGCCGGCCCTCGTCGCGCCCGGGAATGGTGGAGTCGCACATCAGGATGGCGGTGCCGCCGACGTGGTGCACCTGGTTGACGGGGCCGGGCGCGGGTGGCCGTCGCAGCAGCGCCTTGCGGTAGGCCGGGCGGACGTCGTGGTTGCCGGGGCAGGTGAGCACCGGGAAGGGGGCGGCCAGGAGCTGGGCGGCCTGCTCGTACTCGGCCTCCGCGCCGTGATCGGCGATGTCACCGGTGACCAGCAGGGCGTCGACCGGGCGGGGCAGCGCCCTGAGGTGGTCCATGACCTGGGTGGCGCGCCGGGTCGCCCGGTCGGTGCCGTCCAGGTGCAGGTCGCTGATCTGGGCCAGGAGCAACGTCATCGTGCGATCCCCAAGCTGTCTAATGGTTAAATGGGATTTAGCGTTAGGGACCATAGAGTACGGAAGAGGACGTGAGCAACCGGGAGGTTGGAGTGGAGCGCTGGCCGGCACTGGAACTGGCGAGCACGATCCGCCACGACGGCGACGGCGGTGTCGCCGACGACCTGGCGACGGCGCAGAGCACGACCCGCTGGATCCATCAGCAGGCCGAGCTGCTGGCCGGCCGCGCCGACGTCGCAGAGCTCACGGTGGGGGAGGAGCTCAGGAGCGAGATCGTCGGGCTCCGCCGGGCCGTGCGGGCGCTGTTCGCGCATGCGGTCAGCCCGGCGCCTCCGAGCCGGGCCGACGCCCACCGGCTGATGCCGGTCGAGCAGGCGCTGGCGCACCTCAACGCGGCTGCCGCCCGTGAGGCGATCGTCCCGCAACTCGACTGGCCCGCGAGCGGAACACCCCGTACGGAAGTGTTGTCGACCGAGCGCGATGCGGGCGTCCAGTTGATCGCGGCGCTGGCGCGGGCCGCCATCGAGTTCCTGAGCGGTCCGCAGCGTGAGCAGTTGCGGGCCTGCAACGCGCCGCGCTGCGTACGCTACTTCGTCAAGAGCCACGGGCGGCAGGAGTGGTGCAAGCCGTCATGCGGCAACCGCGCCCGGGCCGCGCGCCACTACCAGCGCCACAACGCCACGACCGCCCAAGAGGTGGCCGGGCCCTGACCGCTGCGGGACAAACCGGGCGGCACAGCGGCGATCCTAGGCGGGATGACGCACGCGGCGCATGCCCTGGAGCCGCTGCCGCGCGTTCCTCAGCGTCGCCATGGGTTCCAGGATGCGACGGTCGTACGTCTCCAGCGGCAGGCTCCGCGACACGCGACGGGGGAGATCGGGGTTGGCCAGCGCGCCCCGGCCGATGGACAGCAGGTCGGCATGGCCGCCGGACAGAACCTGGGCCGCCTGCGAGAGATCGTGCATGCCGCCGTTGGCGATGACCGGAAGACCGCTCACCTGGCGAGCCAGACTCGTGATCGTGACACCGCCGTCCAGCCGGGCGGTCTCGATCCAGTCGCGTCCCTCGCTGGCGATGTGCAGGTACGTGGCACCCGCCGCCGCCAGCGCGGCGAAGATGATCCGGGCGTCGGCCGCGCCGCCAGGCCAGCGGTGGCCGAAGTCGTTGACCTTGCCCTGCGACAGCCGCACGCCGAGGCAGAAGTCGGCGCCTAGCTCGGCCCGGATCGCGGCCACCACCTCGGCCGTCAGCCGGATCCGGTTCGCGACCGGGCCGCCGTAGGAGTCGGCGCGGCGGTTGGTGTAGTCGGTGAGGAACTGGTCCAGCAGGTAGCCGTTGGCTCCATGAAGCTCGACCCCGTCGAAGCCGGCCTCCCGAGCCCGGACGGCCGAGGCCACGAAGCCGCCGATCGCCGCCTCGATGTCGGCGCCGGTCATCTCCCGGGGCGTGGGCCAGCTTCCGGACCCACCGTACTCGCGCAACATCTCCGCACGCGGCCGCACGGCGGACGGCCCGACCGTGCCGGCGCGATACGGATTTCCCTGCGACAGCGCGCCGGCGTGCATGAGCTGGAGCACGATACGGCTCCCGGCGGCCCGCACCTTGCCGGTGATCTCACGCCAGGCCGACACGTGCGTGGCGGAGACGATGCCCGGCTGATTGAGGTAACCCTGACTGTTGGCGGTGTCGGTATAGGTGCCTTCCGTGATCACCAGCCCGAATCCGCCCTCCGCGTACCGCTCGTAGTATTCGGCCATCTCGCGGGTCGGCGTGCCGTCGGGGGCGGCGGACACCCGGGTCATCGGCGCGACGGCGAACCGGTTGGGCAGGTCGAGACCGCCGACCCGGACGGGCCGCAGCGTGTGGTGGTTCGTCATGGATGTACTCCCTTGATGGGTCGAAGGTCTGTTGCGGAACGCGCACGGCGGCGCGGAGGCGTGCGCGTTCCCCCCTCCCTCAGCAGCCCGCCACGCCGCATGAGGTCTGCACGGGCTCCGCGAGCTTGTCGAGGACCTCGCGGAGCGCGCCGGCCCGAGGGACGCCCTCGATCCGGTGGGCGCCGTCGATGATGATCGTCGGGACCGAGCGGATCCGCAGTTCGTGCGCCTGCCGGAGCGCGGCCTGGTGCGTCTCGCCGTAGCGGCCGTCGAGGAGGGCGGCGCGGAACTCCGCCGCGTCGAGGCCCAGCCCGGCGGCCAGGTCCGTGAGCACGTCCAGGTCGCCGATGTCGAGGCCGTCCTCGAAGAACGCCCGCAGCAGCCGGTCGTTGTAGGACTCGGCGTCACCGTGCTCCCTGGCGTACTGGTAGCCCTCGAAGGCCAGCCGTGTGTACGGCTGGGGCGAGACGTCCGGCAGGTGGATGTCGACGCCCATCCGCTCCGCCATCGGGTAGATCGTCCGCTTCCAGATGTCCTGGAGGTAGGCGCCCTCGGGCTCCAGCGTCGGAACGGGTTCGGGGCGCAGTTCGAACGGCATCCACTCGACCTCGACGTCACGTCCGGCGACGGCCTCCTGGATCGGCCCCTTGGCCAGCAGGCAGAACGGGCAGACGTAGTCGGACCAGATCTGGATCCTCATGAACGCGCCACCGCGGTCGCGTCGATCTCGATCTGCCAGTCGGCCTGGGCCAGCCGGGAGACCTGGATCAGGGTGTCGGCGGGGTAGGGCTCCGCGAAGAACTCCCTGCGCAGCCTGATGATGGTGGCCAGGTTGGGCTCCAGGTCGGTGACGAGGATGGTCACCTTGACCGCGTCGGCGAGGCTGGATCCCGCTGCCTTCAGCACCCGGTCGAGGTTGGCGAACGCCTGCCGGGCCTGGGCCTCGAAGTCGTCGCTGACGGTGACGCCGTTCTCGTCGAAGCCGGCCTGGCCGGAGGCGAACACCAACCCGTTCACCTTGATCGCCTGCGAGATCGCATAGGGCTCGTACCAGTCGGGGGTGGTGCTCACGCGCTCACGCTTCATGACATCTCCTTGTATGTGCATACTTTGTATGTGCAAGTAGATGTTGCATGTACATGTATATTCTTGTCAAGTCCTGAGGGGCGGAAGCCTCACCGGGACGCGGGGTACGGCCCGCGCGGGAGTGGCCGTCAGCGTGGTCGTCGAGGTGGTCGCCGCGGGTCGGCATTTCGCCCGCCCCGGCCGCGGCGGACACTTCATGGCCCACGAGGAACCGGACTACCTGGCAGGCCAGCTCCGAACCTTCTTCCGACCCCTGACCTGAACCGCAACGCAGGCCCTCAATGCCCGCCCTGCTCGCGCCTGGGCGACCTGGAGGTGCTCGGTGCAGGATTGTGTTCGGCGGGCGGGTCAGATCCAGCCCTGGCGGGCCGCGTACAGGGCGAGCTGGAAGCGGGTGACGGTGCCGGCGCGCTGGTTGAGCTGCTCCAGGTTGCGGGACAGGGTGCGGCGGCTGATGCCCAGCAGCTGCGCGATGGTGTCGTCGGTGATCCCGGTCCCGAGCAGTTCCAGGATCCGTACGTGCATCGGCCGCAACGCGGCCGGGACGCGGTCGCTCAGATGCATCGGGAACGCCGAGCGCCACGAGGTCTCGAAGAGCCCGGCCAGCGCCGACAGCAGGCTGGAGGGACGCACCACCAGCAGCGAGTCGTTGACCTCCGCCTCGACGAACGACATCGAGACGATCGCCACCCGCCGGTCGAAGACGGTGAGCTTGACCGGGACGGTCGGCAGCACCCGTGCATGCTCGCCCGCCGCGATGCAGGGCCGGATGTTGACGGCGTAGTAGAGGCCGTTCTCCACCGCGGACTTGGAGTAGACGACCCGGTACTCCACACCCCGCTCCAGGTTGTGCACCTCGGTGGGATTGGCCCCCACGCGGACGTGGTACGGCGGCGAGTCGAAGCGCAGCACCTGCGACTCCACCGTGCCCTCGATGTGCTGGATCCGCTCGACGATGCGCGGCCCGGTCACCACCTCGACGAGATCGTCGGTGGCCTGGGGGCGCACCGAACGCCGGTAGTGACGGTAGGCGTTGACCGCCGCGGTGCGCGCCTGCAGAAGTTCCGCCGACCTGGCGTGGGACAGGTGATCCAGCGCGATGGTGGGCTCCACGGCCGTGGCCTCCGGCCGTCCGGGGCCGCCGGCGGCGGCCAGGCCCAGGTCGACCAGGCGGCCGAGGGAGCGCTCGGCCTCGCCGGGCTGCCAGCCCAGATGCTCGGCCAGGTCCGCGGCGGTGGTCCGGCCGGTGTGCAGCATGGCCAGGTAGACCTCGGCCTCCTGCGCTGCCATCCCGAGGCGGCGCAGGTGCGCGAGCAGGTCGTCGTCGCTCATGAGGATCCCTTCACGTCCGGTTTGACGTGGCCGGGCAAATCCTGTCATGCAGGGGTTCGATCACGCAGGACCCACTGCCGCGTCGGCGGCGGCCGGTCCGCCGAGGGACCGCCGTGCCCATTCCGGCCACTGGCGACGGGTCGCCACCACCCGGCGGCGGACGGGAGTACACCGGACTCGACACGCCCCCCGTTCCCCTCCCAGAGATGTCATGCGCCCTCGTCCGGACCGTCCCGTCCTCCCGCCGACGCCACCCACGGCGACCCCCCTGCAAGGAGGTCCAACGATGCACTCCCGCCTCGCCGTCCCAGCCCGCGTGCCCGCTCTGGCGCTCCTGGCCGCGCTCGCGCTCGCCGCACCACCCCCGGCGGACGCCGCCGCGCCCGCCGCCCTGCCCGCCGCCCTGCCCGCCGCCGCAACCACTGCCGCAACCACTGCCGCAACCACCGCCGCGGCCGTCCCGCAGTTCGACCACGTGGTCATCGTCATGTTCGAGAACAAGAACTACTCGACCATCAAGGGCGGCTCCTCGGCCCCCTACCTCAACTCCCTGGCCTCGCAGGGAACGCTGTTCACCAGCTCCTTCGGCGTCACCCACCCCAGCCAGCCGAACTACATCGCGCTGTTCTCCGGCTCCCAGCAGGGCGTCACCAACGACGACTGCCCCAAGGCGCTGAGCGGCGGCAACCTCGGCCAGCAGCTCCTGAGCGCCGGCCGCACGTTCAGGGCCTACTCCGAGGGCCTGCCCAGCGCCGGGTACACCGGCTGCAGCAGCGGCAAGTACCGGCGCAAGCACGCCCCCTGGGCGGACTTCCCCACGGTGAGCGGCTCCGCGTACCACGTGGCGTACTCCGCCTTCCCCAGCGACTACAGCATGCTGCCGACGGTCTCGTTCGTCATCCCCGACATGTGCAACGACATGCACGACTGCTCGGTCGGCACCGGCGACTCCTGGACCAAGAGCAGGCTCGACGGGTACGTCCAGTGGGCCAAGACGCACAACAGCCTGCTCATCGCCACCTTCGACGAGGACGACTTCACCTCCGTCAACCAGATCTACACCGTCTTCGCCGGAGCCCACGTCAAGGCCGGTCACCAGTCCACCACCCAGATCAACCACTACAACGTGCTGCGCACCGTCGAGGACATGTACGGCCTGCCCGCGCTCGGCAACGCGGCCGGCAAGTCTCCCGTCACCGACGCCTGGACGACCTCCGCCCCCGGGACCACGGTCTTCTCCGACGACTTCGAGTCCGACCAGGGCTGGCAGGTCAACACGTCCGGGACCGACACGGCGACCGCGGGGACGTTCGAACGCGGCGTGCCGCAGCAGACCACCTCCACGTACAGCAATCAGATCAAGCAGCTGACCGCGGCCTCCGGCGCCCACGCTCTGACCACGGGCGCGGCGGCCGGCGCCGCCTACGGCGACAACGACCTGGACGGCGGCGCCTCCACCGTCTCCTCCCCGCAGATCACCCTGCCCGCCACTGGCCCGCTGACCCTGCGCCTGTCCTACAACCTGGCCCACGGTGACAACTCCGGCGCCGACGACCACCTGCGGATCGGCGTCGCGGGCGGTCCCACCCTGATCGAACGGACCGGCGCCGCCGGCGAGACGGCGGGGGCCTGGCAGAGCGCCACCGCCGACCTGTCCGCCTACGCCGGCACCACGGTACGGCTGTCGATCGAGGCCGCCGACGCCGGCACCGCCAGCCTCTTCGAAGCCCAGATCGACGACCTGTCCATCACCCAGGGCTGACCCGAGCAGGCCCCCGCCGCCCGCCCGGCGGGGGCCTTTCCCCACCGCCACCGAGGAGGCGAACCAGCCCGTGTACCTGTCCACCATCGACCGGCCACCCGGGGGCCGCGCGGGCCGGAGCCTGCGCGCCATCGGCGTCAACGTCGTCGTGCTGGGAGCGGTGAGCCTGCTCACCGACGTCTCCGCCGAGATGGTCACCGCCGTCCTCCCGCTCTACTTCGTGCTCACCCTGCACCTCAGCCCCGCCGCCTACGGCCTGATGGACGGCCTCTACACCGGCGCGACGGCCCTGCTGCGGCTGGCCGGCGGCTACGTCGCCGACCGCCTGCGCAGGCGCAAGGCCGTCGCCGCCGCCGGGTACGGCATCTCCGCCCTGGCCAAGCTGGGCCTGCTGGCCGCCGGCGCCTCGGTGCCCGCGCTCGGCGCCGTCATCGTCGCCGACCGGGCGGGAAAGGGGCTGCGTACCGCGCCGCGCGACGCGCTCATCACCCTGTCGGTCCCCGAGCCGCTGCTCGGCCGGGCCTTCGGCATCCACCGGGCGATGGACAGCATGGGCGCGTTCGCGGGGCCGCTGGCCGCGCTCGGCGTCCTGGCGGCCGTCGGGGCGGCCACCCCGGCCGCGTTCGACGCGCTGTTCATGACCAGCTTCTGCGTCGCCGTCGCCGGGTTGCTGGTCCTGGCCGCCTTCGCCCGCGACCGCCGCGACAGGCGGCCCGCGGCCTTCCCCGTCACCCTCCGCGCCGCCGGCGGCCTGCTGCGGGCCGCCGAGGTTCGCAGGCTGCTCTACGCCGCCGGCCTGCTGGGACTGGCCACCATCGGCGACGGCTTCGTCTACCTGCTCCTGATGGGCCGCCAGTCCATGCCGACCGGCTGGTTCCCGCTCCTGGCGGTGGGCGCCAACCTCGTCTACCTGCTCCTGGCCGCCCCCTTCGGCGCGCTGGCCGACCGGTACGGCCGCCGCACGGTCCTGCTGGCCGGGTACGCCGCGCTCTTGGCCGTCTACCTGCTGCTGTGCAGCGCCCTGCCGGCCGTCCTCGTGACGGTGGCCGCGCTCTGCTGCTACGGCGCCTTCTACGCCGCCACCGACGGCGTGCTGATGGCGCTGGCCGGCCCGCTCCTGCCCGCGGGCCTGCGTACCACCGGGCTGGCCTGCGTACAGACCGTGCAGGCCCTGGCCTACCTCGCCTCCTCCCTCGCCTTCGGGCTCGCCTGGACGAACTGGGGCAGCACCGGCGCGACCGGGGCCGCGGCGGTCGCCGCCGCCGTGGCCGCCACCTCCACGGCCGCCCTCCTGACGGGCCGCCGCACGACCGTGGAGAACGCGCCGTGACCGGCCGCGGACGGCTCCTGGTCGCCGGCGTCGCCGGGCTCGCCGTCCTGGCAGCCGTGTCCATCATGATCGCCAGAGCGGCCGGCACGTCCTCGCGGGCCGGAGCCGCCGACAGCGTCTCGCTCGTCCCCGGGCCGCGGCTGGTGGCGCTCGGCACCACCGCCGGCAGCTCCGGCCGGCTGGTGTCCGTCGCGGCCGGCGACCCCGCCGGAGCGCGCGCGGTCTCCGCCTTGTCGTGCGCCAGGCTGTACGCGGCCGGCGGCACCGGGCTGTGCCTGCGCGTGGACCCCGGGCTGACGACGTACCAGCTCGCGGTCCTGGACGCGCGGCTCCGGACGGTCAGAGAGATCCCCCTGGTCGGCGTGCCCAACAGGGCCAGGGTCTCGCCCAGCGGCCGGCTGGTGACCTGGACGGTCTTCGTCACCGGCGACTCCTACAACGGCGGCCGCTTCTCCACCCGCGTCGGCATCCTCGACACCCGTACCCAGGAGCTGATCCCCACCCTGGAGGACTGGCCGGTCACCGTGGACGGAAGGCCGTACCGGGCCAGGGACCTCAACTTCTGGGGCGTCACCTTCACCCCCGACGACCGCCGCTTCTACGCGACGATGTCCACCGCCGGGCACCGCTACCTGGTGCTCGGCGACCTCGACAGCCATCGCCTGCGGGCCCTGACGGACAACGTCGAGTGCCCCTCGCTCTCTCCCGACGGCACCCGGATCGCCTTCAAGTCCGCGCTCGGCGGTGATCCGGCCCGTGGCTGGCGCCTGTCGGTGCTGGACCTGGCCACCCGCCGGGTCACCCCGCTCGCCGAGACCCGCAGCGTGGACGACCAGGCCGCCTGGATCGACCAGCGGACCGTCGCCTACGCCCTCCCCCGGGGACGGGAGCAGGCCGACGTCTGGACGGTCCCCGCCGACGGCACCGGCACCCCGCGGATTCTCGTCCCCGACGCCGCGTCCCCCGCCGCCCTCGACGGCGGCGTCATCGGCACGGAGGCCGAGTGATCAGCGCGTCCGAGCCGCTGCCCGACGACGTCACGGCCGCTACGGCGATCGCTCCGCGCGGAGCCGCGCCAGGTGGTGGTCGAGCAACGCCGCGACCTC
Source organism: Nonomuraea sp. NPDC003560 (assembly GCF_042878785.1). Lineage (NCBI taxonomy): Bacteria > Bacillati > Actinomycetota > Actinomycetes > Streptosporangiales > Streptosporangiaceae > Nonomuraea > Nonomuraea sp. NPDC003560. The sequence continues at coordinate 87,690 of NZ_JBIAOF010000010.1, forward strand.
CTTGGGCGTGTAGTGCCCGACCAGGGTGGCGTTCACGATGCCCTGCGCGAAGGCGTACAGGATGCTCGCCTCCTTGCCGGCGTCCAGGTGGGCGGCGAGTTGCCCGGCGGTCTGGGCGGCCCTGATCTGTTCGGCGAGGAAGGACAGCAAGGACGAATACCCCGTCCGCATCGCGGCCGCCTGGTTCTCCGACACCACCGAGCTCGCCTGGAACGCCTGCCCGATGCGGTTGAGGTAGCTGCGCTCCTCATCCAGCGGCAACAGCTCCAGCACGGTCGCTCGCAGCACCTCCAGCGGCGTGGACTGGCGCGCGGCCACCGCCGTCACCCGGTCTCCGATCCAGATCCCGATGCGTTCCAGCGCCAGCAGCAGCATCTGGTCCTTCGTCGTGACGTAGTACTGCACCGCCCCCATGGACATGCCGGCCTCGGCGGCGACCTCCCTCAGGCTGACGCTCTCCATGCCCTTGTCGTGGATGACGCGGTGCACGGCCTCGGCGATGTGCCGCCGCCGGGCGTCGTGGTCGACGATCTTCGGCATCTCCCGCCACTTTCTCATGCGAGCGCATGGTAAAAGCTCTCGTTCCCGTTTATCGTGCGACTGTATGACAAAAGCGGGCGACAGGGGGATCCAGATGCGGGTTCTGATCGTCGGAGTCGGCACGCGTGGGGACGTGGCGCCGTACGCGGGGCTGGGGACGCGGTTACGCGAGGCCGGGCACGAGGTGGTGATCGCCGCGCACGAGCCGTACGCGGAGCTGGTGACCGAGGCGGGCCTGGGGTACGTCCCGCTTCCCGGAGACCCGCTCCGCGCGCTGACCGGCCGCTTGTCCATCAGCGCCTTCAAGGAGTACAGCGAGCAGCTCGTGGAAGGGCTGGCCGGGCTCGCCGGACAGGAGGCCGACCTGCTCCTGCTCGGTGTCGCGGGCGCGCCCGGCTGTCACGTCGCCGAGGCGATGGGCGTGCCGAGCATGGGGGTGCACCTGCAGCCGGTCGACCCCACAGGGGACTTTCCACCGGTCATGAGCCTGTTCCAGCGGTCGCTCGGACGGTGGGGGAACCGCAGGGCGGCCCGGCTCGCGTTCGAGTTGCCCGCCGCCGGTCCGCTGCTGGCCGGGTTGGGCACGAAGATGCGGGCCCGGCTGGGACTGCCCCCGATGACCCCGCGCGCCCTCTACCGGCACCGGGAGAGCACGCGCTGGCCGGTCTTCCACGGGATCAGCCCGCTGGTGCTGCCGCGCCCGGCCGACTGGCGGCCAGGGCTGGAGATCACCGGCTACTGGTGGCCGCCCCGGCCGCGGGGATGGCAGCCGGAACCCGTGCTGCGCGACTTCCTGACATCAGGACCCCCACCGGTCTTCGTCGGCTTCGGCAGCCTGGCCGGGACGCGGGCCGAGCAGTACACCGAGCTGGCGGTGCAGGCACTGCGGCGGGCCGGGTTGCGCGGCGTGTTGCAGACCGGCCTGCGGGGACACATCTCCGACGATGTGCTGGCGATCGGCGACGTGCCGCACGACTGGCTGTTCCCCCGGCTGGCTGCCGTCGCCCACCACTGCGGCGCCGGCACCGCCGCGAGCGGGGTGCGGGCGGGGGTGCCCACCGTGGCCGTGCCGGTCATGAACGACCAGCCGTTCTGGGCGTCCAGGCTGACGGCACTCGGCGTGGCCCCGGCCGCCGTCCCGTTCCGCCGCCTGACGCCCGCACGGCTGGCCGCCGCGCTCACCACCGCAGTCACCGACCCGGCATGCCGCCGGCGGGCCCAAGCCCTCTCGGCCCAGGTCTCGGCAGAGGACGGCGCGGCACCCGTCGTCGAGGCGGTGAACCGGCTCCAGACCACCCGCCGACCAGGATGACAAGCGGGAGGCGTCCACAAGGGCCCGCCGGCGTCTGCGACGGCACCCGCACCACCCTCTACGAAGGCGGCACCACCACGGGCAAGCTGAATCCGCGCCTGCGGGTGAACGACTACCTCGACAGGCCAACTGCCGAGCTTGCCGTGAAGTGGCGGTCGCGGCTCGGCTCGGATCAGCTCGTACGGTTAGGAACCGTCCGAAGCGACGGCGTCCCATCTGATTCTCCTGATCAGATGGGACCGCGTCGACCTTGAGAATACTGTTTAATACCGGCTCAGGTCAGAGTCGATTTGCCTCAGCATTCTCCTCCCCAACCCTTGTTCACCAGATCGATGTTCTGTCCTATGGCGTCGATGAGCCCGGCGCTTCCGTGGTCGATGTAATAGCCGGTCTGGGTGTTGAAGTGGATGCAGTAGCTCGTGTATGTGCCCCAGGATAGGGTCTGGTATCGATAGTGGTCAGCGCCGAGTTGGGCGACCCCGTTGTTGAACACCCAGTAGTAATGCCCCTTGTCCAGCAGTCGGTTGGCGAGATTCGTATAGCTGGCGGCCATGAGCGAGTCGGCCTCGAGGCGATCCTTGTAGAGACACACCTGTCCCGAACGGCAGCCTCGGACTGTCGCCGTGCCGGCGGAAGCCGAAGTGGCGGGCGCGAAAGCGAGCAAAATCGCAGATGCGACGAGCGCAATCAGGCCGCGGGTAAGAATTTGGGCAGCTGAGGTTTTCATCATGTTCCTTTCGAGTGTTGCTGCTCCGCTCGTGGAGTGAGCCTCGAAGAGCCGGAGCTCGCTCATGGCGACTATTCGTTGCAGGGGTACTGCGAGGCGTTGATCCAGTCGATCTCGGGGACTTCATTCGCGTAGGACCAAGACCTGATGCCGGCCGCGGGATTGCCCTCTTCTGCCCGATGAATGCAAACCGGCCCATAGAACTGGTCGCCTATGGCGCGGACGGTGAGGGCGACGTGATCCTCGTAGTCCGGGTATCCGTAGTTGAACACCGAGCGGACGTTCCAGTACGACGGGCTGGACGCGCTGGACTTCCAGTCCTCGCCCCGCCCGATCCCGATCTTCGTCGCCGCGGAGGGGACCGGGGACGAGTACATGCAGATGTCGCCCCGCGCGCAGCCGTACATGCGATCGGGAAGGCTCGCCGCGCTCGCCGGTGACGCGAGCGCCAGCCCAGTCAGAGCGGCGACGGCCACGGCTGCCGGGATGAACCTTTTCAGCATGAGTTCTCCTCGCTTTGTTGCCTGGACGGTCCCAGGTCGTGAAAGGGGCGGCCCACCGAGCGGATAAGGGCAGGCAGGAGCCAGTCTTGATGGCTGATGGATTGTCTGGAACCCGGATTCGCCACCCAGACAAAGTGATCGCTGCACTGGCGGGCAGAATCAGTTCATCCCGCCGGGCTCGGGATCGTCACCCACTTTCAGCCTGAGCGGGAACACACAGGTCAGGACCTTCTCCTGTATCTCGGGCCGGGCGTTGCCGCCGGCCAAAAGCGTTGAATCCAAAGGCGATCCATAGGGCTGCGTCCTACGGTGTGCCGCATGCGACCTACGACGGCAACGCGCCGCGCATTCATCATCGGGCTCGTAGCAGTGAGCGGATTCATCGCTGTCCCTGCGGGATCGGCCTCCGCCACTACCGTCCAGATTGCCTCTGACCTGCACTGTTACAAGCAGGTTCGCACTGTCCGCGGTGGAGGCATCAGAGGATTCTCCGTCAACTGCACCGGCCCGAAAAGCAAGATCAGGACCTTCACCGTCTGGGGGTGGCGCCAGAACGCCAACCCGGTGGGGAGCAGCGGGATGAGCATCTACGGAGCTGAAAGCAGATGGGTGTCGCTGCCGACGCTCTCAAGCGGCACCTACGACCGGATCGACGTCAAGTGAACCCTGCTTCGGGTCCGGAACCTCTTCACGAGCAGAGAGCCTCCACGGCCGAGCTCGCCCACCGGCCCCACTGACCGCCACCACCACGATGGCCGCCACCCCGACCAGGGTGGCGGCCATCGGCGGCTGTCACCGCTCGCAGCCGTACCCCGCTGGGCCTGCTCGCCCGCCGCGCCGACGACGTGTGGCGACCGCCCTCGCTATCGTGATCACATGGGGGCAGACCACGTACGGTTCAACATTCTGGGCCGGGTCGAGGCGTCGGTCGGCGAGCGGCCGGTGCGGCTGGGCGGTTCGCGGGCCCGGCAGGTGCTGGCCATGCTGGCGGCCGGCCATGGTCAGGTGCTCAGCATCGACCGGCTGGCCACCGCCTGGGGCCATGACCCGCCGGCGACCGTACGCAACCAGGTCATGATCGCGGTGGCGGCCTTACGCAAGGCCTTACGCAGGGCGGGCGCCGAGTCGGAGATCATCAGGACCGAAGGGTCCGGCTATCGGCTGGCCGGCGGCCTGGTGGACACCCAGCTCGCGGAGCAGCGCATCGAACGGGGCCGGCAGGCGGCTCAGGCGGGACGGCATGCCGAGGCCGCCGACCTCCTGGGCCAGGCCCTGGCTCTGTGGCGCGGCCCGGTGCTCGGCGACCTGGAACTGGAGGAGCTGGCGGCCTTCGCCGGGCGATGGGAGGAACTGCGCCTGGCCGTCCTCGAAGAGCGGGCCGAACTCGACCTCGCCCTCGGCCGCCACCGCGACGTGGTCGGCGAGCTGTCGGAGCTGCTCGCCGAACATCCGCTGAGAGAGCGCCTGCGGGGGCTGCTCATGACGGCGTTGCACGGCTCCGGGCGGCGGTCCGACGCGCTGGAGGTGTACCGGCAGGGGCGAGCCCTGCTGGCGGACGAACTCGGCCTCGACCCCGGGCCCGAGCTGCGCCGGCTGGAAGCGGCCATCCTCGCCGACGCCCCCGACCTCGACCTCGACCTCGAACCCTTCCACGGGTGCGACGAAGCCGGGCAGGCGCCCGCCGAACTGCCCGCCGACGTGACCGGCTTCGTGGGACGCGAGCGCGATCTGGCCCTGCTGCGCCGGTACGCCTGCGCCGCGGGCACCCCGTCCGTCACGACCGTCACCGGCGCGGCCGGCGCGGGCAAGACCGCCCTGGCCGTACGGTTCAGCCATCTCGTGGCCGAGGAGTTCCCCGACGGCCAGCTCTACGTCGACCTGCGCGGGCACGCGCCCCGGCCGCCCATGCCGCCGATGGAGGCACTCGTCCGGATGCTCGGCTCGCTGGGGGTGCCCCCTGAGCGCATCCCCGAAGAGCAGGAGGCGGCGGCCTCCCTGTACCGCTCACGTCTGTCGGGCCGGCGGATGCTGGTGCTGCTCGACGACGCGCGCACGGCCGAGCAGGTACGCCCCCTGTTACCCGGCGCTCCGGGTTGCCTGGTCCTCGTCACCAGCCGCAACGCGCTCGCCGGGCTGGCCGTCTCCCACGGCGCCCGAGATCTGTCGCTCGGCGTGCTCGACCAGGACAACAGCGTCCGGCTGCTGGCCTCCATGGTCGGAGATCAGCGGCTGTCCGCCGAGCCGGAGGCGGCCGAGCAGATCGTCCGGCTGTGCGGCCGCCTCCCGCTGGCCCTGCGCGTGGCCGCCGCCACGCTGGCGACGCGCCCGCGCAGGTCGCTGGGCGAGTACGCCGCCGCGCTGTCCGCGCGAGGGCTGGACCTGCTGCGGATCGACGGCGACGTGGCGGTCCGGGCGGCGTTCGAGCTGTCGTACGCCGGACTGCCCGAGGCGGAGCGGCGCCTGTTCAGGCTGCTGGGGCTGATCCGAGGGCCGGACATCACCGCGCCGGCCGCCGCCTGCCTGGCCGACGTCGAGACCGCCGAGGCCGAACAGCTCCTGGACCGCCTCGCCGCCGCGCATTTGATCGAGGAGCACCGGCCGTACCGGTACACCTGCCACGACCTGCTCCGCCAGTACGCCGGAGAGCTCACGCTCCGCGACGACGCCCCCGCGACCGGCGTCCAGGCCCTCGAACGCCTCGGCGACTGGTACCTGGCCGAGGCCGTCGCGGCGGCCGAGAGCGCCTGTCCCTCGATCACCCGCCTGCCGCTCCCCGTCACCTCCGGGCTCAGGCCCCGCGCCGAGGCGATGGCCTGGCTCAGCGCCGAACAGGCCAACCTCGTCGCCTTCGCCCTGCACGCCGCCGACGCCGCCGCCCTCACCCCCGCCGCCCGCCGGCCTCCGATCAGCGGGCCCAGGCGGCACGCCTGGCTGATCGCCGACGCCCTGCGCGGCCACTTCGTCCACCACACCGCCACCAGCCTGGCCGACATCGTGGCGGTCTCCGACGCCGCGGTGCACGCGGCCACCGTCGAGGACGACCCGCTCGGCCTGGCGGCGGCGCATCTCAGTGCGGGCACGGCCGCCCTGTGCCGCGCCGCCTATTCCACCGCCCGAGCCGCCTGCGAGCTGGCCGTCCGGCACAGCGAGCGCGCGGACTGGTCCGCCGGCGCCGCCGCCGCGCACAACAACGCCGCCGCGGCCTGCCACGACCAGGGCGAGCTGGGCCAGGCCATCGACCATCTCGTCAGGTCCGTGGAGCTCAACCGCGAGATCGGCGACACCTACGGCGAGGCCCGCGCCACGGGCAACCTGGGCGCCGTGCACCTGGAATACGGCGACCTGGAGGCAGCGGAACGACACCTGCGTGACGCCCTCGCCCTCCACCGCAACCTGCGCGACAGCGAGCTGAGCCACTCCCTCAACGAGCTCGCCACCGTCCGGCGCCTCAGCGGAGACCTGGACGAGGCACTGGCCCTCGCCACCGAGGCGCTCCGCCACGACCGCGCACGCGACCTGCACGTTCCCGAGTCCAAGAGCCTGGCCACGCTGGCGGAGATCCACCGTGACCGCGGCCGTCTCGACCTCGCCCTTGAGGCTGCGCTCCTGGCCGGTGAGCGTGCGGAAGGAGCGCGCCACGTCTATGCCATGTGCAGCGCCATGCACGTGCTCGGCACCGTCCGGGCGATGACCGGACATCACGGCGAGGCTCTGGACGCCCACCAGCAAGCGCTCACCTACGCCGTCACGGCAGGCATGCGGCGTCTGCAGGTCAGGCCGCTGCTCGGCCTCGCCCGCGCGCATGCCGGCCTGGGCATGCACGACCGCGCCCTCCAGTACGCCCGTCAAGCGCTGGACCAGGCGTCCTCGACGGGCTATCGCCGGCTGGAGGAGCTGGCGCTGTCGCTCTTGGCCGACCTCGAAGGGCGGCCACGGCCGGCGCCTCGCGAGGGGGACGGGCGCCGTACTCGGCGGTGATGCGGCGCGAGGTGCGGGGTCGCGCTGGGAGGTCGAACGGCGCGGGACCTCCGACGCCACGTTGATCAGAGCGGATTCGACGGCGCGTCGGCAGCCGCTCGCTCCTGGGAGACGGCGGTCGCCGGGAAGCACGCCGGGTTGACGCGCGCCTGCTGGGCGAGGAGGTCGGCGAAGGCCACGGTGATGGCGTCGGGACGGGTGCGGGTGTAGGCGGCGAGAGCGCGGCGGATCGGCGGATCGGGGCGGAGCAGGACGCCGTCGAAGTGGGGCGGGATGATGTTGGCCGGAACCAGGGCCGGACCGAGTCCGGCGGCCGCGAGGAGAGGAGCGGCGGAGGTCTGCTCGGCGCGGACCGCCGCCTGCGGGTGGAAGCCCGCTTGGGTGCAGACCTGGTCGAGCAGATCAGCGAGACCGTTGTCGGGGGCGTAGTGGACCCAGGCGCGGTCGGCCAGATCGCTGAGGGCGACCCTGCCGGTGGGGCTGCCGGCCAGGGGGTCGTCGGCGGGCAGGACGATCCCGAACTCCTCGACGCCGAGTTCGCGGATCGGTCCCTCCCAACCGGCGGGCACAGGGCCGACGGCGAGGTCGGCGCGGCCGGCGGCCATGGCGGCCTGGAGCCGGTCGGCGTGCGGGTACTCGCGCAGCCGGATCCGTACGCCGGGGTGCCGGCCGCGCCAGGCCCGCAGGACGGGCGGCAGGATGCCCAGGCTGACCGAGTAGATGGCGGCCACCTCCACCTCGCCCTCCTCCAGTCCGGCCGTGCGCCGCGCCACCCTGTGCAGGCGCTCGGCCTCGGCCAGCGCGGCGCGGGCGTGCGGCAGCACCGCCCTGCCCATCGGGGTCAGGCGTACCGCGCGAGGGAGCCGTTCGAGCAGCGGGCCGCCGACCGCGGTCTCCAGCGCCCGCATCTGGTGGGAGAGCGCGGGCTGGGTGACGTGCAGGTGCTCGGCCGCACGGGTGAAGGAGCCGAGGTCCACCACGGTGACCAGGTATTCGAGCTGCCGGAGCGTCGCCATCGCCATGAGCAGAGTTTATCGATCCGGTAGAAAACAAGCCTTGGACTCATGGCAGGTGGGTGAGCCAGAGTCGTGGACGTGGCCGCCGCCGGCAAGGTCGGGCGGCTGATCCCCGACTGTTCGAAGGAGTTCTCCCATGTCCGATGACACGCGCTTGAAGGGACAACGGCTCGTCGTGGTGGGCGCGGGTTCGCACACCGGGCGCGCGCTGGCCAGGTCCGCGTCAGCGGCCGGCGCCGCCGTCGTGCTGGCAGGGCCGGATCTCCGCAAGCTGGAGTGGACGGCCGCCGAGCTGTCCGGGCCCGCCGAGGTCCGCGTGCTCGACCTCTGCGACGAGCGGTCGATCGCCGACTTCGCCGGAGGTCTCGGCCGGTTCGACCATCTGGTCTCCACCGCCGCGGTGCCGGCCAACGGCCCGCTGAAGGACCTCGAAGCGGCCGACGTGCAGCGAGCGTTCTCGGCCAAGGTGATCGGGCCGCTGCTGCTGGCCAAGAACCTGGCGGGGCAGGTGTCCGAGCACGGCTCGTTCACCTTCTTCTCCGGTGTGGTCGCCTGGCGCCCGGCGCCCGCGCGCACGGTGATGGCCACCACCAACGGCGCGCTGGCCTTCCTGGTGCGGGCGCTGGCGGTGGAGATCGCGCCGGTCCGGGTGAACGCTGTTTCCCCCGGCATCGTCGACACCGGCGCCTGGGACGGCATGGGCGCCGACAAGGCGGCGTTCCTGCGCGGGGTGGCCGAACGCAACCCGGCCCGCCGGGTGGGCACCCCCGAGGACCTGGTCAAGGCCGTTCTCTACGCCATCGACAACCCCTACGTCACCGGCACCGTGCTGCACGTCGACGGCGGCGGCCGCCTCGCCTGACCGCCGCCCGCCGAATCATCCCGACCCGACTGACATCAGGAGCAGTTGATGGATCTTCACCTGGAAGGCAAGGTCTTCCTGGTCACCGGAGCCTCCGCCGGCATCGGCGCGGCCACCGTACGCACCCTCGCGGACGAAGGCGCCTTCGTGGTCGGCACGGCCCGCGGGACGGAGGGCATCGAGCGGCTCGGAGCCCGGGTGAGCGCCGTCGCCGCCGACGTGACCGACCCACGCGCGCCCGCCCAGATCGTGGCCGAGGTACTGGCCCGTCACGGACGCCTGGACGGCCTGGTCAACAACGTCGGCGGCCTCGAATCGCGCGGCGGCTTCCTGGAGGTGACCGACGAGCAGTGGCGGACGGCGTTCGACCTCAACTTCCACTCGGTCGTCCGCATGACCCGCGCCGCGCTGCCCGCCCTGCTGGAGCACGGCGGTTCGCTGGTCCATGTCAGCAGCGAGGCCGCTCGCCTGCCGGATGTGCCGCTGGTGGACTACGCCGCCGCCAAGACGGCTCTGCTGTCGCTGTCCAAGACCCTGGCGGGCGAGTTCGGCCCGCGCGGGGTGCGCTCCAACGTCGTCGCCCCCGGCCCCACCCGCACCCGGCTGTGGGACGCCCCCGGCGGGTTCGCCGAGCAGCTCGGCGCCCAGTTCGGCCTCCCGCCGGAGGCGGCCGTCGACCACTTCGTCCGCGAGGTGCGCCGGCTGCCCAGTGCCCGGCTCGGCGAGCCCGAGGACGTGGCCCGGGTGATCGCCTATCTGCTCTCGCCGCTCGCGGGCCAGGTCACCGGTGCCGAGTGGGCCGTCGACGGCGGCGCACTGCGTCAGATCTGACCCGTCATCACCCCGTTCTTCCGCCCGGTCGAAGGGACCGGACGGCCTTCCCGGCACGCGCCGAGCGTGCCGGCTGATCCGAGGAGTACCGCTCATGCGTTCACGCACCCTTGTCCGCGTCGCCGTCGTCGCCGTGGCGGCGAGCCTCGCGGGCGGCATCGTCACGGCCGCCCACGCGCACGACGACGGTCACCGGCAGGGCCCGTACGCCTGGCCCCAGCGCCTGATCGACCACTCACCCGACCTGGTCCAGCCCAAGGCGATCACCGTGGACCGCTCGATCGGCGACAGGCGCGCGGCCCAGGAGGTCCACCTGGCCCAGCAGCTGTACACGTTCTGGAACACCGGCGAGCAGAAGTACCTGGACGCCGCGGTCAGCCCGCGGTTCAAGGACAACACCCTGCCGGCCGGCCGTCCGCAGGGCCCGACCGGCCCGGTCTTCGCCTCGAAGAACTTCCGCGCCGCCGTGCCGGACCTGACCTGCGAGCTGGCCGACCTGCTGGTCACCGGTGACAAGATCACCGCCCGGCTGGTCTTCCGCGGCCACTTCACCGGCGCCTTCAACGGCGTCCAGGGCAAGGGCCAGAGCGTCGACTTCAACGCCATCGACATCCAGCACGTCGGCACCGACAAGATCATCGAGGACTGGCACATCGAGGACAACGCGACGCTGCTGAGCCAGCTCGGAGTCGACGGCTGACCCCTCGCCTGACCCCTACGCCGCGTGCCTGGCCACCGCGGCGGCGCCCGTGCCGGCCAGGACGAAGAGCGCGGCCAGGGCGAGCCAGCCCGCCGTACGGTGTTCGACGGCGGTGGTGGCGAGGATCGGCGAGACCATGGCGGCCAGCGCGTAACCGGTCTGGCTGAGCCCCTGGTAGGCGCCCGCGCTGCGCGGGTCGGCCAGTTCGAAGGCCATGCCCCAGCCGCCCGCCTCGCCCAGGATCTCTCCCATGGTGTGGGCGAAGGCGGCCAGCACGAACAGGACGCAGGCGACGATCACGTTCCCGTAGGCGGCCAGGGCGTACAGACCGCAGGCGAGAGCGAGCAGCCACGAGGCGCGCCTGACCGTGAGCCCGGCCTGGCGCACGTCGTCGGTGCCCCGTGAGGCGCGCACCTGCAGCGCGGCGACGACCACGGTGTTCAGGACGAGCAGGACGGAGACGATGGCGGTGGGCGCGTCGGTGGTGGCGACCCAGAGCGGCACGCCGACGGTCAGCAGGCCGAACTGCATGGCCACCACCGCGTTGCACACCACGCTCGCGACATACCTGCGGTCCCTGAGCGGCGAGGGCCCGCCGGACGCCGCGCGCTGCCTGACGGCGGTCATCCTGGCGGCCAGCTCCGGCACCTGACGCCCGAGCCCGGCCAGCGGCACGGTCGCCGCCAGCAGCAGGACCCCGGCGGCGACCATCGCCACCCGGTAGGCCGCCGCGGTGCCGATCAGCAGCGCCGCCGCGGCGGCGCCCGTGCCCAGGCCGATGAAGACGTTCGTGACCACCCGCATCCGGGCCCGGATCTCGACCCGCTCCGGGCCGGGGTACCACCGGGCCAGCATCGCCTGCTTGGCGGAGGACCCCACCGAACGCATGATCACCGCCGTGCAGGCGATCAGGGTGAACACGACGGCGTCGGAGACGAACGTGTAGGCGAGCAGTGCGAGCCCGTTGAGCCCCGTCGCCACCGTCTGGACGCGGTGCGCGCCGACCCGGTCGGCCAGCCACCCTCCCGCGTACGAGGCCAGCACCCCGGTGCCGCCCGCGATGCCCAGCCCGAGACCCACCGTCTGCACGCCGAGCCCGATGACGAGCGTGAAGTACAGCGTGCTGACGGTGTAGAAGACGCCGCTGGAGAGCGCGAACGCCATCGTGCTGAGGGTCAGCGAGCGGGCGACGCGGTCGCTGGGGAAGAACGTCTGGATCACGGGGGCCTTTATCCCGCGATAGGGCGTTTGTCGCCAATTGATGTAGCGTATGGCTTCATGCCGGGGCTGATCGAGTACGAGCTCGCGGGCATGGACGTCGCGGACGTCCGCTTCGCCATCTCGCCGCTCAACGAGCTCACGCTGTCGTTGCGCACGTTCCGCGACCCCGGGCGCTACCCGGTGCACCTGCCCTGGCTGCGCCGCACCGAGCAGGTCCGCTCCACGCTGGACGTGCCCCTGCTGCGCGCGCTCACCAACGACGACATGTGGACGCCGGACTACCTGTCGCCCCGCCCCCATGCGCCGCTCACCCGCATCGACGACGAGTTCGCCGCCCTGGCCCGCGTGCCCGCCGGCCGCGTGCTCGACGACCTGCGCTCCATCCACCCCCGGCTCCCCGAGCCGTTGCGCGGCGACCCGTCGGCCCGCATCCTGGACGCGCTGCGCGACTACTGGCGCACCTGCTTCGCGCCGTGGTGGCCCAGGATGCGGGCGGTCCTGCAGGCCGACGTGGTCCACCGGGGCCAGGTCATCTCGGCCCACGGCCTGGCGGCGATGTTCGCCGGCCTCAACGAACGCGTCCAGCTGCAGGACGGGGTCGTCCGCATGCGGCTGATCAGCGACGCCCGCTACCGGCGCGCCACCAGCGGCGAGGGCCTCACCCTGGTCCCGACCCTCTTCAGCCGGGCCCCCACGACCCCCATCTCGCCGTCGGAGCCCCCTCTGGTCATGTACGGCACCCGGGGCGCCGGCACGCTCTGGCAGTCCGAGCCCCGTACCTCCCCGGCGGTGCTCACCGACCTTCTGGGCGCCACCCGGGCAGGGCTGCTCACCGCGCTCGAAGCCCCCGCCTCCTCGACCGAGCTGGCCGGCCGCCTGGGCGTCACCACCTCGGCCGTCAACCAGCACCTTCGCACCCTGCGCGCCGCCGGCCTGCTGGCCAGCGCCCGCCACGGCCGCTCGGTCCTCTACCTGCGCTCCGAACTCGGCGACGCCCTGGTCACCGGCTCGGGACTCCACCGTGAAGGCGATTGAGCCGGGCGCACCCAGGCACTCTCCGTCCTCCTGCGGAGGCCGTGCGCCGCATGGCGACCCTGGTGCGGACCGCCCGCGGCGTCACCGGCCGGTGGCGTCAGAGAAGGCGTACGGGGCCCGTGGACTCACGCTCGATCAACGCCGGCTGTGACACCCACTCCCGTGCCTCCGTGCGCGCCTTGATCCGCTCCAGTGCCAGGTCGGCCGCGACGCGGCCCATGGCGGTGCCGTACTGGGCGATGGTGGTGAGCGAGAAGCGCGGGTGCGAGGCGAACTGGGTGTCGTCGTAGCCCACGACAGAGACGTCATCGGGCACTCGCAGTCCATGCTCCGACAGCGCCCGCAGGCTCCCGAAGGCTCCCTGGTCGGACCCGACGAACAGCGCGGTCGGCGGATCCCCCCGGTCGAGCAGCGCCGCCGTGGCCCGGTAGGTCTCGGCCTCGCTGCCGCCGCAGGTCACCACCGACAGGTACGCGTCGAGCCCCAGCCGTTGCATCGCCTCGCGGTAGCCGGACTCGCGTACGGCATGCGGGCTCAGCATGCCGGGCCCGGAGACGTTGTGCGAGAGGTGAGTGATCCACCGGTGCCCCAGCGTCGCCAGGTGCTCGACGGCCAGGGTCGCGCCTGCTCGGTCGTCGTTGACGACGCGGTCGTAATGGTCGCTCGCGTCGTGCCTGGCCACCACCACCGTCGGCAGCCGCTGGGCGAAGGAGTCGAGCCAGGACGCGCGCACCTTCGGCGAGACGACGATGACCGCTTCCACCTCGCGGTCCCACAACGACTCCATGCCGGGGTTCCGCTCGCTGGTCTCGTGGTCGAAGGGGGAGACGAGCATCCGGTAGGGGCCGGTGTCCAGCTCCTCGTAGACGCCGTCGAGGATGTCGGCGAAGAACTGGCCACGCAGCAGGGGGACGGCCACCCCGATGGTGCGGGTGGCGGTGCGCATGGCGCGGGCGGCTTCCCGGGGGCGGTAGCCGAGCTCGGCGATGGCCCGTTCGACGCGTTCGCGCATGCGCGGGCTCACGCCGTAGGCGTCGCGCAGGACCTTCGACACGGCAGCCCGTGACACCCCTGCCGCGGCGGCGACGTCGGAGATCGTGGGGCGCGAGGAACTCATGTCAGCAACATAGCGGTCCGGAACTTCCCTCTTGAAAAATGTAGATCGATCCACAATAGTCGCTTCACACAACGCGGACCAGCGGCGTGCGGGCCGTGGAACCCCCTACACGAGGTATCGACGCAGATGACACAGACGACGGCCAGGCGTGCCTGGAGGACGGCCGCGCTCGGCGGCATGGCCTCCTACATGGACGCGGCCACCATCGTGGGGACCGGCACCGCGCTGGTTCTGTACAAGCAGCAGCTCGGGCTGAGCCCGTGGATGATCGGCACGGCGTCGTCCGTCCTGACGCTGGGCCTGGCCTTTGGAGCCGTGTTCGGCGGGCGGCTCGGGGATCTGCTGGGCAGGCGCAGGGTGTTCACCTACGATCTGGTCGTCTTCGTCGCCGGTCTCCTGCTGCTGGCCTTCGCCGTCCAGCCATGGATGATCTTCGTCGGTGTGGCCGTCACGGGGCTGGCGATGGGCGCCGACATTCCGACCTCCTTGGCGCTGGTGGCCGAGGAGGCGCCGGAAGGCCGGCGTGCCAGGCTTGTCGCCTTTTCGCAGGTGCTCTGGAGTTGTGGCGGATTCGCTGCCTACCTCATCGCGTTCCTGGTCTCGGGCACCGGAACGATCGGCGCGCGGATCATCTACCTGCACGTGATCGTCGTGGCCTTGGTGGTGCTCGTGCTGCGCCGGAGGCTGCGTGAGTCGGAGGAGTGGGTACGCGAGCGCGACCGGCAGCAGGCCGGCCCGGCCGAGGGCGTGCGCGGTGACTCCTGGCGCGTGCTGACGTCCAGGCCGCTCCTCGGCGCCGTCGTCGGGCTCGGCCTCTTCTACGCCGTCGGCAACCTGGTCGCCAACACGTTCGGCCAGTTCCAGACGTTCCTGTTCACCGAAGTGGCCGGGGCGCAGGTGTCGACGGCCACCCTCGTGGGGATGCTGGCCTATCCGCTCGGGTTCCTCACCATCCTGATCTTCATGAAGTACGTGGACGGGCCCGCCCGGATGCTGCTCTACACGATCGGTGTCGCGATCATGGCGATCGGAACGGCGATCCCGCTGATCGTGGGGCTGAACACGGTGACGCTGATCATCCTGAAGTTCGCCATCACGATCGGCGCGAGCTTTGCCGGCGAGGTCATCTTCAAGGTGTGGTCGCAGGAGTTCTTCCCCACCCTGATCAGAGGCACCGCGCAAGGCGTCGCCATAGCCTTCACCCGGTTCGTGGCGGCGGGCTTCGCGCTGGTCACCCCGGTGATCGCCGACGCCAGCCCCCAGGCGCTGATGGTGGTGCTGCTCGCCGCCGTGCTCATCGCCGCGCTGATCGCCTGGACGTGGATCTTCCCGCTGCGCCGCCGCATGCCGGCCACCGCCGACCCCGTGGCGGTCCGGTGAGCGTCGACCTGCGGCTGCACGGCATGCCGGCGCCGCGACCGCGTCTGTCCTGGCGGACCACCGAGCCGTTCGACGCCTACCGCGTCGAGCTCACCCTCGCCGGCAGGCGACCCGTCGTGCACACGGCGGAGGGCGCCGAACAGCTCGGCGTGCGATGGCCGTTCGCCCCACTGGACTCCCGCGCCGCCGGAGCGCTGCGCGTCAGCGTCGGCAGCCGGGGCCGCTGGGGCGACTGGAGCCGGCCGCTGGCCTTCGAGACGCCGCTCTTCGGCGCCGGGGACTGGAGCGCGCGCTTCGTCTCGCCGCGGACCCTCGGCGGGGTGCTCACCGCCGCGCCGCTGCTGAGCCGTACCGTGAAGCTGCCCGCGGCGGTGACACGCGCCCGCCTGCATGTCACCGCGCTCGGGCTGCACGTGACGCGGATCAACGGCGAGCGCGTCACCGACGAGGAACTGGCGCCCGGCTGGACCAGTTACGGCCGGCGGCTGCGTTACCGCACCCACGACGTGACCGCCCTGCTCAGGCCGGGCGAGAACGAGGTCACCGCGCTGCTCGGCAACGGCTGGTACCGCGGCAGGCTCTACTCGCGCGGCGAGCGAGCCCTGTACGGCGACCGGCTCGCACTGCTGGCGCAACTGGAGATCGAGTGCGCCGACGGAAGCACGCACCTGGTGGTGACCGACGAGAGCTGGCGGGCCCACGCCACGGGCGTCCTCGCTGACGACCTCTACGACGGACAGACCACCGACCTGCGGATCGGGCGCGGACCGGGCGAACCGGTGGAGGTGCTCGACGAGCCGCTCGACCAGCTCTTCCCCGGCGACTCTCCGCCTGTTCGGCCGGTCGCCGCGGTGCCGGGCGGCAGGCGGTACGCGGCCCCGTCGGGGGAGCTGCTGGTGGATTTCGGGGAGAACCTGGTGGGCTGGGTACGGCTGCGCGTGCGCGGGCGTGCCGGGCAGGAAGTCGTCGTCCGGCACGCCGAAGTGCTGGAGGACGGTGAACTGGGCGTCCGCCCCCTGCGCAGTGCCCAAGCCACCGACCGCTACGTGCTGGCCGGTGGACGGACCGAGGTGCTGGAGCCGTCGCTGACCTTCCACGGCTTCAGGTACGCGGGGCTGCGTGGCGTGGCTCCTGAGGAGATCGAGTCGGTCGAAGCGGTCGTCCTCAGTTCCGACCTGCGCCCCACAGGGCATTTCCGCTGCTCGGATCCCGATGTGCAGCAGCTCCACGACAACGTGGTGCGCAGCATGCGCGGCAACTTCCTCGACGTGCCGACCGACTGCCCCCAGCGGGACGAACGGCTCGGCTGGACGGGCGACATCCAGGTCTTCGCGCCCGCGGCCGCCTTCCTGGCCGACTGCTCGTCCTTCCTGTCCTCGTGGTTGCGGGATCTGGCGGCGGAGCAGTTCGAGGACGGCTGCGTGCCGTTCGTGGTGCCGAACGTCCACCACAACATCCTTCCCGCTGCCGCCGCGTGGGGCGATGCGGCCACGATCGTGCCATGGACCCTCTACGAGCGTTACGGCGACGCCGAGGTGCTGCGTGAGCAGTATCCGAGCATGCGGGCGTGGGTGGAACGGCTGCGCGCCTTCGCGGGGGAGGACGGCCTGTGGGCCGGCCGGTTCCAGTTCGGCGACTGGCTGGACCCGGCCGCCCCGCCGGACGCGCCCGGCGACTCCCGCACGGACAAGGACCTGGTCGCCACCGCGCACTACATCCGCAGCACCGACCTGCTGGCCAGGACCGCCACCGTGCTCGGCATGAGCGAGGACGCGCGACGCTACCGAGACCTGGCGGCGCAGGTGAGGCGTGCGTTCGCGGCCGCCTACGTCACGGACCGCGGGCTGATGGTCAGCGACACTCCCACGGCTTACGCGATGGCCCTGCACTGGGACCTGCTGCCGACGCCGGAGCAGCGGGAAGCGGCTGGAACGAGGCTGGCCGACCTGGTGCGAGCCAACGGCTTCCGGGTGGCGACCGGATTCGTCGGCACGCCGCTGATCACGGACGCGCTCACCGAGGCGGGATACCCGCACCTGGCGTTCCGGCTGCTCCTGGAACGCTCCTGCCCGTCGTGGCTCTACCCGGTGACGATGGGGGCGACGACGATCTGGGAACGCTGGGACAGCATGCTGCCCGACGGCTCGATCAACCCCGGCCAGATGACCTCGTTCAACCACTATGCGCTGGGCGCGGTCGCCGACTGGCTGCACCGGCGGGTGGCCGGCCTCGCGCCCGCCGCCCCCGGCTACCGGCGGATCGAGGTCCGCCCGCTGCCGGGACATGGGCTGACCTGGGCAGAGGCCGATCTGGAGACCCCGTACGGCGATGCGGGCGTGGCGTGGCGGATCAGTGACGGCACCCTCATCCTCGAAGCGCGGGTGCCGCCGGGGACCGAGGCGATCGTGCACCTGCCGGGGCGCGAACCGTTCAGGACCGGCCCCGGCCGTCATCAGTGGAAGGCCGAGCTGCCGCCGCCGGCGTCCCCGGAAGTGATCGCGGACGCCGTCGACGACGCTTGGCTGTGGGAGCGCCTGACACGGGTGATGACCGCCCATGGCGTGATCGGCGATCCGGCGGCCCTGGCCGCTCGCGGGTTGCGCCTGCCGCTGTCCGAGCTGGCCTCCGTGGTCGCCCCGCGTGCCAGACCGGAACAGGTCGCGCGGCTGCAGTCGGCCCTGGAAGAGCAACTGCGGCCGTGAGCCGAGGTCGGGCCGGGCGCAGCGGACGGCCCTCAGCTCCGGTGGGCGGGAGGGCACGGGCTGCTCCGGACGTGGTGCGGCAAGCGAGGGCGATGCCGCGGGAAACCTACCAGTCGGCGTTTCCCTGATCGCCAGGATGCATGGTCGCCTCCATCTGACGGGCGGGGCCGCGGGAGGTCGGTGGTCTCGCCCGTCAGATGGAGCAAGTCAGCCGTTCAGGAAGTCCAGCAGGTCGGAGTTGAACTTCTCTTTGTCGCCAGGCACCAGCGCGATGCCGTGCGAGCCGCCCTGGTACACCTTGTACACGCAGTCAGGGATGATCTTGGCGGACTTGTCGGCAGACGCCGCGATCGGCACGACCTGGTCGTCGTCGCCGTGAACGATCAGGGTGGGGATGTCGAACTTCTTCAGGTCGGCGGTGAAGTCGGTGGCGGAGAAGGCGTCCACGCACGCCACGCCGGCCTGGATGTTCTCGGCCATGGCCATCAGCCAGAAGGCGTCCTTATTGCCTTGAGTCACCTTGTTGCCTGGCCTGTTGGCGCCGAAGAAGCCGTCGGCGGTGTCGCGCCAGAACTGTGAGCGCTCGGCCAGGATGCCCTTCTTGATCTTGTCGAACACCTCCTGAGGCGTGCCCTCGGGGTTGTCGGGCGTCTTGAGCATGAGCGGCGGCACCGCCGACAGCAGCACCGCCTTGCTCAGGCGGGAGGTGCCGTGCCGGCCGACGTAGCGGGCCAGTTCCCCGCCGCCCATGGAGTGTGCCACCAGCGTGACGTCGCGCAGGTCGAGGGTGTTGATGAGATCGGCCAGGTCGTCGGCGAAGGTGTCGAAGTCATAGCCGTCGTAGGGCTGGCTCGAGCGACCGTGCCCGCGCCGGTCGTGCGCGATCGCCTTGAACCCGTTGTCGACGACCATCTTCATCTGGTCGTGCCAGGCGTCGGCGTTCAGCGGCCAGCCGTGGATGAAGATCACCGGCGGGCCGCTGCCCCAGTCGTAGAAGAAGATCTGCTCGTTGTCACGGGTGGTGATGTATGGCACCGTGAACCCCTCTCGAGGGTCGATGGCTGGTGTCGATGGAACCCGCGCGCGCGGGCGGGCCCGACCGCCGCATCGGTGGAACATGACGGCGGGCGGGCCCGCGAACGTATCGCCCATGGCGGTAGTTACCGCAGTTCGTCGTTTGGATAGGGCCAAGGCCGGGTTCGGGTCTCTTTGCAGGACCGCCCGCGCTCCGTTTCCGGACTCCGGTGTTTGATCACCTCGCCGGTGACCTTCGCCGGTGGCCAGGGTGAGGCCGCGTCGTGGACGCATGAGGCTGAGCGGCGGGTCATGAGCCTGCTCAGGCGGGGAAGGCGGCCACGTCCCGGTCGTAATGGCGGTGTTGCAGGATGGCGGCGATGAACTGCCCGGTGAAGCCGTTCGCCGCCGTGGAGTCGACGACGCCCTGGCGTCCGGGCAGGGCGGCGGCCTCCAGCAGCGGTACGCCGTCCGGCAGCACGCCGATGGCTTTGCCGTGCTTGAACGCCTCGCGGACGAACTGCACGGCCTGCCCGTTGCCGGTCAGCTCCTCGCCGCCGGTGCACAGCACCGCGTCGTACAGCACCGAGGAGGCCGCGCTGACCTGCTTGTCCACTGCCAGCGATCCGGCCATCCCCTCGTGCGGCGCGATCACATCGCAGACCGCCTTGCCGCTCTCCAATTCCTGCATCACCGGATGCAGGGCGCCGGCGTCGGTCTGGTCACTCACCAAGATCGCGATCTTGCGGGTGGCCAGGCTGGTGGGCTGGCCGGCCTGGCTGAGCGCCGGGGAGCACTTGCCGTGGTTGCTGCCCTTCGGAGCCGGGGCGGGCAGGCCGAGCCCGGCGGCCACATGCCCGGCCAGCCCGGTGTCCACGTTGGCCAGTCGTTCGACCACCTGCTCCTTGATGTAGCGGCGCTGCACGTGGCCCAGCTCGAACAGGAACGCCTTGATGATGTGGTGCTGCTCCCAGTCCGACATGCTGTTCCAGAACAGGGTGGCCTGGCTGTAGTGGTCGGCGAAGCTGGGGCTGCGCCGGCGGATCTTCTCGCCCTCGACCCGCTCGGTGTAGTGCCTGAAGACGCCGGTCATGTCACCGGCCAGCACTCCGGTCGCGGGACAGCCGCCGCTGATGGAGTTCTTGGAATAGCTGGTGTGGCTCGTATGGACCATGTGCTGGTGGAAGCCGTCGCGGTTGTCGTTGTGCACTGGCGCGAGCGGGCGGTTGATCGGGATCTGCTGGAAGTTCGGGCCGCCCAGCCTGAGCAGCTGGGTGTCGAGGTAGGAGAAGTTGCGGCCCTGCAGCAGCGGGTCGTTGGTGAAGTCGATGCCGGGCACCACGTTGGCGGTGCAGAAGGCGATCTGCTCGGTCTCGGCGAAGAAGTTGTCCGGATTGCGGTTGAGCGTCATCTTGCCCACCGTCCGCAGGGGCACCTCCTCCTCCGGGATGATCTTCGTGGGGTCGAGCAGGTCGAAGTCGAACTTGTGCTCGTCCTCCTCCGGCACCAGTTGCAGGCCCAGCTCCCACTCCGGGTACTGGCCGGCCTCGATCGCATCCCACAGATCGCGCCGGTTGAAGTCGGGGTCGTTGCCCTGGATGCGCAGCACCTCATCCCAGACCAGCGAGTGGGTGCCGAGCGCCGGCCGCCAGTGGAACTTCACGAACGTGCCCCGCCCTGCGGCGTTGACCAGCCGGAAGGTGTGCACACCGAACCCTTGCATCATGCGAAAGCTGCGCGGGATCGCCCGATCCGACATCAGCCACATGACCGTGTGCATCGTCTCCGGTTGCAACTGCACGAAGTCCCACAACGTGTCGTGCGCCGACTGCGCCTGCGGGATCTCGTTGTGCGGCTCGGGCTTGACCGAGTGCACGAAATCGGCGAACTTGATCGCGTCCTGCACGAAGAACACCGGGAAGTTGTTGCCCACCAGGTCGTAGTTGCCCTGCCGGGTGAAGAACTTGGTCGCGAAACCGCGTACGTCCCGCACCGTGTCGGCCGACCCGCGGGAGCCCGCCACCGTGGAGAAGCGCACGAACACGGGTGTGAGCAGCGCCGGATCGCACAGGAAGTCGGCGCAGGTGTACTCGGCCAGCGACTCATACACCTGGAACACCCCGTGCGCCCCCGAGCCGCGCGCGTGCACCACCCGCTCCGGGATGCGCTCGTGGTCGAAGCGCGTCACCTTCTCCCGGAAGTGGAAGTCCTCCAGGATCGTCGGGCCGCGCTCACCGATCGACAGCGAGTTGTCGGTGTCGTCGACGCGCACGCCCTGGTCGGTGGTGTAGCGCGTGTTGGCGGAATCCACCCGGTACTGGTCGAGCTGCTGCTGCTTGTGGCTGTTGCTGTGCGCCATGAGTCCCCCGTGATCGCTGTTCGGTCGACCGGGGGGCCACGGCCATTCGTACCCGCGCTCATGCCTTCTCCAACCGTGGCACGCCTGCCTCCGAACGGGACCAGGGGCGCGACCGCGACCGGGGCGTGCTCCCGCTCAGATGCGCGTTCTGGCGCCGGTGGCCAGGACGCGCCCGACGAGGATGTCGGTGAACCCGTCCGGCTGCTCGAACAGCGACCGGTGCCCGGCGCCGGGCAGGACGGTGTGTTCCTTGTGCGGCGCTACGAGTGTGGCGTACCAGTCGTCCAGCAGCCGGCTGCGTTCCGGGACCTCGTCGGCGCCGTCGATGAAGTGGACGGGGACGGCGAGCCGCGGGACGCGCGTCCGCAGGTCGAGGTCGCGGGCCCGCGGGTAGTAGCGGTCGTAGGCGTCGAGGAAGCCGGTGACGAGGTGCACTTTGTCCAGCAAGGAGTATTCGGGCGCCGCCAGGCTCTCGTCGAGGCCGCCCTGTCCGTTCCCGGTCGCGTAGACCTTGCTCTCGGCGAGCAGCATCGGCTCGTAACCGTACATGCCGGCATAGGGCGGGGGCCCGACGGCCTCCAGCGCGGCGACGAGGTCGCGGTCACGGTGGCGGCGCGCCCAGGCGAGGGTGTCGGCGTACTGGACGCGGTCGGCGGCGCCGGTGTTCACTGCTTGACCGACGCCGACGTAGGCGTGGAACAGCTCGGGCCGCCGTTGCACGGCGAGCACCGCCGGCAGGGTGCCCCCGGAGTGCGCCAGGAGGTAGATCCGGTCCTTGCCGAATCGGGTTCTGAGGTAGTCCGCGGCGGCGAGGATGTCGCCGGTCTCGCTCGCCGGGGTCAGCGTGGCGGTGGGTTCGAGCGCCGGGTAGGAGCTGCCGCCGCCGCGGCGGTCGAGGGTGGCGACGACGGCGTGGTCCTCCAGCGCGGACAGATGCCTGCGCACCGCTCCGCGTTCGGCCGCGCCGGGCGCGCCGGGGACGAACAACAGGACCGGCTTGGCCGTGTCCCGGCCGCGGATCATCAGTCCGAGCCGGTGGGAGCCGCTCGGGACGGTCGTCAGCTCGGCGACGGCACGCTCACCGGCGATCGGGGCGGTGCTCGCGGGCAGCGCGACGCCGATCGCCGGCGCGGCGACGATCACCGCGAGCACGCCGATCAGCGTCCGGCCGAGCAGGCGCCGGACGCGGCCCGCTCCCGACCCTGATCGGGCCAGGCCGGTTCCCTGTCCTGATCTGGCCAGGCCGGTTCCCCAGGCGGCGCCGACGAGCATCGGAAGCAACGCGAGCAGCCCGTGCACGCCCCGCCCGGCGAGGAACGCGAGCACTCCGAACAGCCCGCCCTGAGGCGCGTCGACGCTCGGCCCTTCCGCGCCGGTCCGGACGATCTCGAAGACCAGGGCGAACACCGCCGGCGCCGCGATCATCGCCCATCGCGACCTGGCGAGGTATCCGGCGACCCCGCCCACCACCAGGCTGAGCCCGATGCTGGTCAACGCCGCTGCCGGGGTCAGCGGCCCGCGCGGCGTACTCACCCCCGCGACCGCTCCCCACACCAGCGGTGCGAGTACGGGCGCAATCCTGTTCACGATCATCGCCACCCCCTTTGGATGTAGCAGTCGCTACATGCATACGAATGTAGCATGCGCTACATTCGTGGGCGGGACTGCTACGGTCGAGCCATGGATCGTCGTGCCGAGCTGGCCGAGCAAGTGCTGGACTACGTGCTCGAACACGGTCTGATCGGGTTGTCGCTGCGTCCGCTGGCCACCGCCCTGAACACCAGCGACCGCATGCTGATCTACCACTTCGGCAGCAAGGAACGGCTCGTCGGCGCCGCCCTCGCGCTCGCGCAGCAGCGGCTGGCCGCGGCGGCCGAACCTCCCGGCGAGGCGGTGCGCAGCGTCGCCGACCTCGTCAGGCATCTGTGGTCCAGCCTCGCGCACCCGAGCGGCACGCAGGCCACCCGGCTCTATCTCGACCTTTCCGTCCTCGCCGCCAAGGAACCCGAACGCTGGAGGGCCGCCGTCGAACAACTGCGCGGGCCGTGGCGCGAGCCGCTGCGGAGCGGCCTTCTCGCCCTGGGGGTCGCGGCGGGCGAGGCGGAGCCGCTCGCCGACCTCATCCTCGCCACACTCGACGGCCTGGCGCTCGACCGCATGGTCGCCGCGGACCCGGCGCGCGCCGACAACGCGGCGGCGGCCTTCGCCGACCTCCTCGACCGTCACCCCGGCCGACCACCGGAAACCCGGCCGGCAGCGCAGTGACGGACTTCGGGATCAATGGGCGCGCTGGAGGTGCGTACCGGCACGCGCCGTCCCGAACCCGGTAGCCGTTCGTTCTCGGCCCGCATACGTCCGGCCGCATGTCTGACGAGTGCTTCGGGCATCCACGACTCGCCGCGATCCACGATCCGCTCGACCCCGACCGCCGTGACCTCGACGCCTACCTCCGGATGGCGGAGGAGTTCAAGGCGCGCCGAGTGCTGGACATCGGCTGCGGCACCGGGGTGTTCGCGCTGCTTCTGGCCGATCACGGCGAACGTCGCCCAGGCCGTCCCGGGCGACGGTACGCACTTGCCCAAAGCGCGACCGACCGGGCGCCGTCCTCGGGTATCCCGCGAAATCGATCTTGTCAAGAGTTGATCATTTAAGGCCCGTACCATACTTTTTCGTTCATCCGACCCTGACGGGAGCGACGGATGAATCTGAATGCGGCAGTTGCGACCGGAGCCGCTGCTCAGGCCGTACTCATCGTGGTTTTCCTGATAGCGACACTGTCAAAGACCATAACCCACCGCGAACTCGGCCGGACCATCGCACAACTCGGTCCGGCGGCTCTGGGAAGGCATGCCGCGATCGCGGTGATCGGCGTCGAGATGCTGGCCGTGATCGGCCTGACGGTGGCGCCGTCCGCCTTGTGGCCCCGCGCGCTCATCGTGCTGCTGGCGCTGGCGTTCGCCGGCGCCGGGATCCGCGCGCTGAGCCGTGGCGAGAAGATCAAGTGCGGTTGTTTCGGGAACGGCGGCGCGGTGCTCGGCTGGCGCCAGGTGCTGTACCTCCCGCTGTGGCTGGCGCTTGTCGTGCTGGCCGAGGCGAACCCGCCGACCTGGACCGGGCAGGAGGGCCTGCTCGGCCTGGCCGTGGCGCTGCTGGCCATGGTCGCCTGGAAGCTGAGGGCCGAACTGCGCCTGTTGCGCCCGCTGCGGGAGGACCGGATGGTGCTTCCCGACCCCACCCAACCCGAAGCGGAGGTGCACGCCGCATGACGACGGTGCTGCTCATCGTGATCTGCCTGCTGGCCGTGGTGCTGTTCGTCCAGATCGGCGCGCAGGTGGAACTCTTCCAGCAGGTCAAGCAGATCCGGGGCTACCTCGACATGGAGGACAAGCCCACCCCGGTGGAGCTGGGAACCCTGGAGGGTGCCCCGCCGAGCCGCTTCGGCCTGCCGGCGGCCCTCGACGAGGCCGAGCGGGCCATGGTGCTGTTCCTGTCCAACAAGTGCGAGACCTGCCACAACCTGGCGTCGGCGCTGCGTGGGGGAGCGGTGCCGCCATCGATGTGGGTCGTGGTCGTCCCGGTGTCCGGGGACGGCAACGAGTTCATCGCCGAGTTCGGGCTGTACGGCGAGCGGGTGGTCCTCGACGAGGACGAGAGCATCGTCGGCAGCATCGGGCTCGACATCACACCCGTCGCACTCCACGTCACCGAGGGGAAGCTGACACGGGCCCACACGGTGCCGACGGTCAGGCAGATGTACGCGGCCGCCCCTGTTCCCTACAAGCACAACCTGGCCGGCAAGCCCTCCGTACGGCACTGATCCGATTTCACCCCACGGCCAGAGAGGCCAACATGGATCACCTCCACAAAATGTCGGAAGGACCGGACGCGTCGAACCGGCGAGGATTCCTCGGCTGGATGGGCAGGGTCGGCGTCGCGGCGATCGGCGCGGTCGCGGGCGCGACCGTGATGACCAAGCCGGCGGCGGCGGCGAACTGGCGTTGCTGCAACCTCGCCCTCCCCAACACGTTCTGCAAGACCAACAGCAGCGGACAGTACGTCTGCCCGTCCGGCTACAGCATGAAGGTGTGGCAGTGCTGTAGCGGCTCGGCGCCGTACCAGCGGAAGTACGCCTGCGGTGAGTGCACGAAGGGCGCCGACTGCGGTACGGGCCCGTTCATCTGCTCGGCCGGCTGGACCGTCAACGCCAACGGCTGCTGACAGCGACCGGGTGGCCGGTCCGGCGCGATGGCCGCGGCCGGCCACTCCGGATGGAGGATGTCGTGTCCCTTGACACCTGGCTGACCTTCGCGCTGCTCCTGCTCATCGCGAGCGCGGGCTTCGCGCAGTTGTTCAGCTTTTGAGGTCTTTCCTTCGTCGGATACCTCCGCCCCCTGGTCCAGGGGAGAGTTCCCGGGGAGAAGCCCATGTACCGGCCGATCCTCATGCTCATGCTCGGCTTCAGCCTCTCCGCGCTGCTCGCGTACGGGCTGGTGCACCTGCTCGGCTCCGGCCTGTTCGGCGGGATGCCCGGGACGGGCGCCAAGCTCGCCGCGGCGACGGTGATGCTCGCCTGCCTGGTCATCGACTCCGGCCTGTTCGGGCTGCGCACGCCCATGTGGCGGCGCCAGACTCCGCAGCAGCATTTCTACCGGTTCGGCCCGGCCAGGGGAGCGCTCCTGTGGGGGCTGGACACCGGCCTGGTCCTGACCACGTTCAGGGTCACCTCGCTCACCTGGGCGGCGCTCGGCGTCACGCTGTTCGGCCTGGTGCCGTGGTGGGCGGGTCTCGCCTACGCGATCGGCTTCACCTGGCCGGGTTTCGCGCTGGTCGCGATCGTGCCGTCGTCGAAGGACCTGGTGGAGATCCCTGAGCCGATGTGGCTGATCGACTGGCTCATGGAGAAGGAGAAGCCGGTCAGGCGGCTGATGCTGGGCCTGCTCACGGTCGTGTTCGCCGGCGTCGTCGCTTCGTCGTTCCTGGGCTGACGCGCCGCCCGCCGCTCGCGCGGGCGGCGCGTCGAAGGTCAGCAGGCGCCGTTGAAGAAGGAGATCTCACGCCGGACGACGGGCTCGCCCGGCACCCGGAACTCCAGCGGGACGCACGCGGGCTCCTTCACGTAGAAGCCGCCCACGAACATCGTGTCGTGGTCGGAGCACGCGGTGAAGGACACCGAGTGATCGGCCTCGGCCGGGGTGCGGGCGTTCCTGGACGGCTCGGAGTAGAGCAGGCCCGCGCTGTCGTGGAACTTCGCCGGGATGGACACCGTGATCGTCTTGCCCTTCCTGACCAGCGCGCCGACCTTGAACCTGTGGTCGCTTCCGTACTGCTCGGCCCGCGCGTCGCCCCACGCGAGCAGCCCGGGGATGAGCAACGGCCCCACCACGAGGTCGTCCGGCTCGGCCGTGCGGCTCGCCGTCTTCTCTCCCGGGAACTCGCCGTTGCGGTTCGCGCAGTTCAGCACCCGCGGATTCGCCAGGCTTCCCGGCCGGCCGGACGACTGCGCCGCCGTTCCCGCGTCGGCCTCCCCGGTGGCACAAGCGGTCAAGGACGGCAGCAGCGCCACCAGCGCCGCCCAGATCGATCCCCTGCGTACACCTTTGAAGATCATTATCCAGTTGTACACCTCGCCGCCGGAGGTGGCCAGACGTCAGTGGATCACCACAGCGCGGTGCGCCGTGGTCGCCGTCCGCGAGCATGTGGCCCGGCGTGAGAAAGATCTTCAGTCGGAGCCCCCGAGCGGGTTAAGATCACCAGCGGAGGCGTCCGGGTGCCTGGTGGCCCTCTCGGTCTTCAAAACCGATGGCGCCGAGCATCTCGGCGCGGCGGGTTCGATTCCCGTCCGCCTCCGCCAGACCTCACCCCTGGAGTCCTGCTGAGCATCGACGCGTTACTGGCTCGGGCACGTGCCGGGCTGCGCCGCCTGCCGCCTGCCGAGGCTCTCGCCGCGGCGAGTCGTGGTGACGCCTACATCGTGGACACCCGGCCGGAATTCCAGCGGCGCAGCGGCGGCGAGGTGCCCGGCGCCATCGTGATCGAACGCAACCATCTGGAGTGGCGGCTCGATCCCCGATGCGCCGCGCGGATCCCCGAGGCCACCTCGGCGCACATCCGCTGGATCGTCCTGTGCGACGAGGGATACTCCTCCAGCCTGGCCGCCTCGGCCCTCAGGCAGATCGGGCTGGCGAACGCCACCGACGTGATCGGCGGCTTCCAGGCGTGGATCGCGGACGGGCTGAGGGTGAGCCGCCCCGCCGTCCTCACCCGGCCGCGCGGTCCGGGCGAACCGGGCACGGACACGAGGCTGACGGCCGCCGAGCGCGCATGTGGGTGATCGCCACCGCCGGGCACGTGGACCACGGCAAGTCGGCCCTGGTCCGCGCGCTCACCGGGATGGACCCTGACCGCTGGGCCGAGGAACGACGCCGGGGCATGACGATCGACCTCGGCTTCGCCTGGACCACGCTCGGCTCCGGCCGGCAGTTGGCGTTGGTCGACGTTCCCGGGCACGAGCGGTTCGTCACCAACATGCTCGCCGGCGTCGGCCCCTGCCCCGCGGTCATGTTCGTGGTGGCGGCGGACGAGGGGTGGCGGGCCCAGTCCGCCGAGCACCTGGCCGCCCTGCACGCCCTGGACGTGCGGCACGGCCTGCTCGTGGTCACCCGCACCGACCTCGCCGATCCCGGACCGGCGCTGGAGGAGGCCCGCCTCCACCTGGAGGGGACGAGCCTGTCGGGGATCGACGCCGTCTCCGTCAGCGCCCGGACCGGGCAGGGCCTGCCCGAGTTGTCCGCCGCGCTCGACCGGCTCGCGGCCGGCCTCCCGGAACCGCGCCGGGACGGCCCGGTGCGGTTGTGGATCGACCGGGCGTTCACCGTCACCGGGGCCGGAACCGTCGTCACCGGCACGCTCACGCACGGCACGCTGCGGGTGGGCGACGAACTGCTCGCCGGGCCGGACCGGCTCCAGGTCCGCGGCCTTCAGACGCTCAACCAGCGGCGGGACGCGGTGTCGGCGACGGCCCGCGTCGCCGTCAACGTCAGGGGCGCCGATCGCGACTCGCTGCCCCGGGGCACCCCGCTGCTGACCCCGGACGCCTGGATCACCACCCGGACGGCGGACGTGCGCCTGGAGCCCGGCGCGGACGTCGGCCGGGAACTCGTCTTCCACCTGGGCTCCGCCGCCGTCCCGGTCCGGCTGCGCCCTCTCGGCGCGGGCACGGCCCGTCTCACCCTGGCCCGGCCCCTGCCGCTCAGGGCCGGGGACCACGGCCTGCTCCGCGATCCGGGCCGCCGGATGATCGTGGCGGGGGTGCGCGTCCTCGACGTACGGCCGGCGCCCCTGCGACGACGGGGAGCCGCGGCGGTCAGGGGAGCCGCGCTCGCCGGCGTGACCGTGCCCACCGCCGCCGACCTGCTGCGCTGGCACGGACTGCTGAGCCGGGCCGAGCTGACCGCGATGGGCGCCGCCCCCGATGGGCCGCCGGTGACAGGCGACTGGTTCGCCGACCCCGGCCACTGGTCCGAGCTGCGGCGCCGCCTGACGGAGCAGGTGTCGCAGCGCGACCAGGGGATCACGGTGGAGGCCGCCGCCCGGCTGCTCGGCCTGCCCGACCGGCGGCTGGCGCGGGCGCTGGTCGCCGAGCCGTTGACGGTCAGAGCAGGAGTGATCATCGATGGCGACCGGGCGCGGGCGCCGATGCCGCCGCAGGTCGAGAAGGCCGTCGCCCGGCTGCGGAGCGACCTCGCCGGCCGTCCCTTCGACGCCCCCACCGCCGAGCGCCTGACCGAGCTGCAACTGACCGGCGCCGCCCTCGGCGCGGCCATGCGTGCGGCGGCGCTGCTGCACATCGGGCGGAACGTCGTCCTCCTGCCGGACGCGCCGGAGCTGGCGGTCGCCGTGCTGAGCACGCTGCCCGCGCCCTTCACCGTCAGCCAGGCCCGCACGGCCCTGGGCACGAGCCGCCGCGTCGCCGTACCGCTCCTGGAGTACCTCGACGCCCGGGGCCACACCCGTCGGGTCGACAACGACTCCCGAATCTGCGTCCCGCCCGTGGGGCGCTGACGCACCCGTGCACCTGCGGGCCCGCGGGTCAGCGGAGGGCGGCCTCGTGTACCAGGGTCGCCGCCTGCACCCGGTTGGCGAGGCGCGGTCTGGCCGGCGCGCGGCTGACGTGTGCCTTGACGGTCGTCTCGGTCATGGACAGCTCGCGGCCGATCTGCCGATTGGACAAGCCACGGGCGACGGCGACGACGGAGACCAAGGGCTGGGACAAGGTGGTCGAGGTCGGCTACTACAGCCCGGGCGGCCAGATCGTGCTCAACGACAGCCTCAGCGGCACCGAACTGCCCAACCTCGCCCTCGACGGGCGCAAGGGGCACTACCGCATCCGCGTGCACTACGCCTGGTTCCCCTGCAAGGGCGACAGGGAGATCGTTCACCGGAACCGGAAGTTGACCTGATCCTCCTTCGGCGCCGACGGCGCTGCGGGCGTTGCCGCAGGTGATCGGCTCAGGAACGGGCGGGCCCATCGGATCCCGGCTCCGCCATGAGATCACCTGCCCCGCGGACCCTCGGTATCCGCGAGGGGCGGCCCGGGGGTGACCGCCTGGCGGAAGGTGAACAGCTGCTCGGGATCGAAGGCGGCCTTGACGCGCTGCATCCTGGGGTAGTTCCCGCCGTGGTAGGCCGCCGCCCATTCGGTGAGTTCGGGATCCATGCCGTTGGTGTAGCCGCCGGTTCCCAGGTGCGGCCGCATGGCGGCGTGGACGTCGCGTAGCCACTGGAGCCTGCGGCCGATGTGCGCGCGGTCGGTGAACTGGTGCCAGTAGGAGTGGTACTGCACGACGCCGACCGCGGCCCGGTGCGGGAAGGCGGTGGCATCCGACGGGCGATCGCCGACCGCGCCGCCGAGGGCGTCGATGAGCAGGCCGCTCGCCCCGCCCACACCGGGCAACCGGTGCAGCCGCTCAAGAGCCGCGGCCATCTCGGCCGCCGATGCCGGGGTCATCGGTTCGCGCACGATGTGGGACTTGGCCGCGAAGGCGACGCGGGGTCCCCAGGTGCCGCCGCCCCAGCGGTCCGCTTCGGAGGCGGCCCGGAGATAGTCGCAGGGGACGAGCACGCGGCCGGTTTCGGGCTCGCCCACTGCGGCGGTCAGCCGGTCCAGCATCGGTCCGAGGTCGCCGGGGGCGCCCATGAAGGTCCCGGTCACCGTCGGCGCCGAGGGCATGCCCGAGTCGCTGAGCTGCTCGAAGCAGCAGCACACCGCACGCGGCGTCGCCGGGTCGGCGTTCCAGGCCGTCCAGCCCTGGATCACGGCCGCGACCGCGGTGACGGGCAAGTGAGGGCTTCGAGGCGCTGCGGCAGTGCGCCGCGGACCGCGTCCGTGCCAGCATGATCGATCATGTCGGGATACGAGACGAGTGACGCGACCCTGGCCGCCATCGCCGGCCTGTTCGGGACCACCGCCGAGCACATACGGCCCCTCCCGCAAGGGGTGGCCAACCATGTCCTCCTGCTCGGCGACGACCTGGTCCTGCGCATCCCGCGGACCGAGCAGTTCCTTCCGGACCTGGTCAAGGAGGCCGTGGTCATCCCGTACGCCCGGCGCGCCGGCGTACGCACCCCGGAGATCGTCGCCTTCGACGACACCTGCTCGGTGGTGGACGTCCCCTACATGGTGCTCACCCGGACGCGCGGAACGGACCTCGCAAGCCTTGACCTGCCCGACGCGGACACCGAACGGATCTACCAGCAAGCCGGGCGGGAGCTGGGCAAACTCCATCGGCTCACTCCGGACACCGCACCCGCCCCTGCCGGCGTCCCCACGGACGACGGCAACGCGGACCCCTGGGCACTCACCGACCGCCTCCTCAAGGACGGCTGGATCGACGCCGAGACCGCCCGCTGGCTCACCGGATGGTTCGACCGGCTCTCACCGCATCTCCCCACGAGCCCGCCTTCGGTCCTGATCCACGGCGACATCGCTCCCCAGAACCTGCTCATCTCCCCGCAGACGGCCCAGCTCAACGGGATCGTGGACTGGGGCGACGCCGCATGGGCCGACCCCGCCGCCGACTTCGCCAAGGTGCCCCTGACCGGCATCCCGGCCATGCTCGCCGGCTATCGGCAGGAAGCCGGCATCCCCACGGGCCCGCCGACCTGGGAAGCTCGCGTGCTGTGGTTCCACCTCACCTGGGCGCTGGGACGCCTGGAGGACCCCGTCCCGCGCCCGGGCGCACGCCACTGGACCGCACCTCCGGCCAGCCGACTCCTCAGCCTGCTCCGCTTCTTCACCTCAGCCCCACCCACTCCTTGGGCCGATCTGTCCTGATGGCTCCGTACGTCGAGCGCTACGCGAACTCCTGTCCCCGCCGAACCCGCAGGCACGGCAGAAGCCCCCCGCCCCTGCTCGCCACGGATTCCATCCTGACGGGTGGTGCCGGGCTCACCCCTTCGGGTGAGGCCGGGCCGATTCCTCCGCCCTAGCTTCGACATCGTGCGTTCCCAACGTCTCATACCTCTCAGCGTCGTCATGCTCGTCGGCTGGACAGCCCCGGCCGACGCCGGCGCCGCTGCTGGATCCTCGCGCCCGGACGAAACGAGGTCAGCATGACTGCCTCCTCCGCGCGCTCCCGTTCTGGCAGATCAACCGCCATCGATGTCACGTGGTTCTTCGCGATCGCCGTGCTGCTGTGTTTCGCGCTGTCCGTTCCGATGGTCTTCCGGCTCGTCCCGACGGACCTCTACAACCTGATCACTCCGATCATGCAGCAGTCCCCGCTGCTCGCAGCGATCATCATGTGGCTTGCCCGACGGCCCGGGACGTTCCGGGAGACGTTCGCCACCAGGTGGCGCGGCACACCCAAGTGGGCGGGCATCGGCATCGGCCTCATCGCCGCGATCGCCGCGATCCAGACCGCCATCGCACTGGCATCGGGGATCTGGCAGCTCAACCCCCTTGACCAGATCTTCGCGGCGACCATATGGATCGTTCCGGTCTTCCTCATGCAGTCGGTCTTCGCCGTCGGCGAGGAGTTCGGCTGGCGCGGCTGGCTGGCGACGCGCGCCGCGTCATGGGGATTCTGGCCGCTGGCCCTGGTCAGCGGTCTGGTCTGGATCGTCTGGCACCTGCCGGTCCTCGCCGTCATCGGTGATCGACCCCTCTGGGACATCGTCATCTACTTCGCGGGCATGCTGCCATGGGCGCCGCTGTTGCTCGCACTTCGCCGGCGGTCGGGGAGCGTCTGGCCCGCGGTCCTGACGCACGGAGCGATCAACAGCGTCCGGGTGTACCTGCTGCAATCCGTCCCCGACGCCACGGATCACCTGCTCATCGAGGTGATCGGCTGGGTGCTCACGCTCGCCGCCGCCGTGTGGCTGATGCGCCCGAGCCGGACGCGGCTCGTCCGCGATTCCCGCGAGGCAGGGCTGCTCGGGCAGGGTAGCGAAGAATCGTGAGGCGGTGATCTTGCGGCATCGAGGTCGCCTACGCCCAAGGCCGGGCGCGGCGAGCATCTGGTCGGAGAGTTGCGAGCCGGCACCCCGTTCGAGCTCGGTGTAGCACTCCACCGAGGCGCCGGCCAGAACGGAGACCTCGTCGCGACGCAGACCGGGGACGCGGCGCCGCGGGCCGGGCGCGAGCTCGACCTCCTCGGGGCGGATCCGCTCGCGTCGCGAACGCAGGAAGCCGCCGAGTTCGGCGTATCTCGTGTTCGACATGGGCACAGCTTTCCGGGGCGGCGCCGTCGGCGCCAGGGGATCTCGTCCCCACCTTGGGGAGCAACTGTCGCGGGCCCGCGCCGCGCCACAGGGTGGACGCCATGCACATCTCACTCACTGACTCCGGCGCATCGCCGGTCGCGGGAAAGACGGTCCTGATCACCGGTGGCACGAGCGGGATCGGCGCCGCGACCGCCCGGCTCCTGCTCGGGCGTGGCCACCGGGTCGCCGTCACCCGGCGCGCCCCCGGCCGGCTCAAGAGCTTCCTCGACGACGCCGGCCACGCGGACCGCGTCCTCGGTCCGTCCAATCGGCCGGCCCGTCTGACTCAGGCGGGCAGCGTGCTCACCGGCGAACCCGGAACCCGGAACCCGGGGTGAGGAATACGACGCTGGTTGACAGGGCGGCAGGGGCTACTGCGGTGGGTGGAGCCGTACGTCCACCGGCTGATTGACGACAGTCAAGACCGCCCGTGGATACATTGGCGCACGAACGACGGCCCGCCGCATCGCGTACGGCGGGCCGGTCCCCCCGCCTCACCGGCCTGAACTCGCCTCGAAGCGGTTCCTCGACCGACCGTCAGGCAGATCCGGGCGAACGTGCCCGTCCCCCACCCGTGGCGATGGATGTCGCGCCCGCGCTCGCACGCCGAGGCGCGGCATCCAGCCCTCCGAAAGGTGACAACACGTGAAAGCAGTACGAGTCGCTTCCGCCCTGGTACTCGGCGTGGCCGCCGCCGCTCTTCTCGCCACGCCGCCCGCGCTGGCCCATTCGCCCCAGCCGTCGCCGACCCCGTCCCGCGAGCCGGCGACCGACGACGGCGACGTGATCATCTCGGAGGAGGTCCACGCGGCGGGACTGATCAACTACTCCTGCGGGCCCGACTACGACCCGTACGACTACTACCCCGCCAAGGGCGACAGGTCCCGGCTGGAGTACGTGGCCGGGACCTCCCGCGGCGGGGCGGGCCTCTACAGCGGTACGTGGAACTCCAGCATCTGGTGGGCCTGGGGCAGCGGCCTGCGATCGGGCGACAAGGTCTCGCTCGACTGGTCCGACACCGGCGGCTCGTCCTACCACGCCTGCCACAAGACGATCCCCAGCGGCGCGAGCAGCGGGACCACGGGCGGCGTCAACGAGGTGACCGGCCGCTACTTCAGGGCCTGCGTGAAGGGCGGCAGCAGCTGGAGGTGCACGCGATGGTGGCACGTCCAGGGCTCGTGAGCAGCCGCCGCCGGCCGGTGCGTCCCCGTGCCGGCCGGAACCCCTCGCACCTTCCGCGCAGAAGGGAGATCCACACGATGAAAGGCTCTCGTCCCGCCGTCCGCACGGCCACGCGGGCCGCGGTGACGGTCGTCGCCGCGGTCGCGACCGTGGCGGCCGTCCTCCCCGCCGCCGCGCACGCGGACGGCACATACCGCTGGCAGAACGAATACACGCGCCAGTACCTGGAGGTCTACCAGAAATCGAAGGCCAATGGCGGCATCGTCTCCGTCTGGCGCTACAACGGCGGCAAGAACCAGTTGTGGAAGGACACCAAGACCAGCGCCGGCTATTACCGCGTCCGCAACGTGAACAGCGGCAAATCGATGGACCGCTGGAACTCCACCTTCACCCCCGACTACAACGGCGCCGCGTGCCCGGTCACGCAATGGAGCTGGTGGGGCGGCGCCCAGCAGCAGTGGAAGGGCCGTAGCGTCTACAGCCGCATCTACAGTCGGCGATTTCTCATTTGGTACAACTGGCAGGGCTGCCGGGGCGACGGATGGCACGACACCCTGGGCGTGCTGCAGCCCTTCCATTATTCCAACGTCATTCTCTACTCGCGCGAATACTGCACCGAGGGCAGATGGATCGGCAAGGGCGAGTGCTTCTGGAGGAGGAACGGCAAATGAGAAAGGGCACACCACCGCTGCTGGCCGCCGGGGCCGTCCTGCTGACCATCGGGATCACCGCGGTCAACCTCCAGCCGGCGGCGTACAGCTCGGCCGCCTCCCCGACCCTCGACCCCGACCCGCTGCCCACCACGGGCGAGGTGCTGCCGGTTCCCGGGCCCACGGGGACGCTCGGGCCGGAGCCGTCCCCGATCCCGGAGCCGGCGCTCACCGCCGTCCCGTCGGATCCGGGGCTGCCGATGCCGCTCGATCCGTACATGACGTCCATGGCCGACATCCACACCATCGACCTGGCCAAGGACGCCGCGACCGCCACGTGCATGCAGTCGCTCGGCTTCTCCGCCTGGACGGCGGGCGTCGTACGGAACTGGAACCCCGAGGACTACGTCGAGGCCGACCTGATCGAACCCCTCGACGCGACGGCGGCCTCCCGGTCCGGATACCCGAGGCCCGCGCTCGACCCGGCCGTGGCGGCCGCCGCCGCGGAGCCCGCCGACCAGCGTGCGCCCACGGCGGAGGAGATGGCGGCCTACGACGGTACCGCCGCCACGACCGGGCCGGGGCAGTCCATCCCCCAGGGCGGCTGCGCGACCAGCGGCGAGACCAGCGTCCTCGGCCAGGACCACGCGCTGGCCGCCGACCCCCGGCTGCTGGCCGACGACGCGAGCTTCCTCGCCCTGGAGCACACCGCCGTCGCACGGGCCCTGAACCAGTGGGTGAGCTGCATGACGGCCAAGGGGTACGCCTACGACAGCCCGATGAGCGCCCGAGCCGATCTGCGCTGGGCCGGGCGGGAGCCCGGTGTGGCCGCCACACAGGCGGAGAAGCAGGTCGCGGCCGACGACGCCGCCTGCGCGGACGGCGCCGGCCTGCTGCCGACGTACCGCGCGGCGAAGCGCGCCTACGAAGAGGTCATGGTCCGCGACCAGCGGCAGGCGCTGACCGAGTCGCTGTCCGTCTTCACCACCTGGGTGCGGCGTGCCAAGGCGGTACTGGCGGGCCAGTGAGCCTGCCGAGGCACGTCCTTCGTCGAGCGGAGTGCACATGAAGCAACCCCTGGTCCGCCGCCTCATCACCGCGGCCGCCGTCATGACGGCCGTCATGACGGCCCTCGTCGCGGCGCCGCCCGAGCCGTCGCGGGCGGCCTCGGCGGCGGCGTCCGGCCCCCGCGTGGATCCCGGGCTGGCGGCGAAGCTGTCCGCGGGCCGCGAGGTCCGCGTGAACGTGGTGACGCGGGACCGCGCCGGCCTGTCCGCCGCCGCCGCGGCCGGCCACGGACGGGTGATCCAGACGCTGTCGCGATTACCGGTGCTCACCGTGCGCGCCGGCCGCGCGGAGGTGGACCGGCTGGCGGCCCAGCCAGGCGTGGTCAGCGTGTCGGAGGACGTGCCGGTCCCGCCCACGCTCGCCGAGAGCGTGCCCCTCATCGGCGCGGACCGCACCCGGGAGGCGGGGCTGACCGGCGAGGGCAGCGCGGTGGCCGTCCTGGACTCGGGTGTCGCGGTTCACCATCCGTTCTTCGGCGGGCGCGTCGTGGCCGAGGCGTGCTTCTCGCCCAGCGACGCCGCCTACGGAGCCTCCAGCCTGTGCCCGGACGGCGCCGACCAGCAGGAAGGTCCCGGAGCGGCGGACGCCGACAGCGGGCCGTGCGCCTACCTCGACTGCGCCCACGGCACGCACGTGGCCGGGATCGTCGCCGGGCAGGAGACCGGCGACGCGGCGGGCGGGGTCGCTCCGGGGGCCGGCCTCGTCGCCGTCCAGGTCTACAGCAGGTTCGACTCCTTCTCCTACTGCGGGAGCGCCGGGCCGCCGTGCCTGCTGAGCTTCGTCAGCGCCCAGCTCGCGGGGATGGAGAAGGTCCTGGACCTGATCGACGGGGGCGTCCCGGTGGCCGCGGTCAACCTCAGCCTGGGCAGCGGCAGGTACACCTCCCCGTGCGACGACGATCCGCGCAGACCCGCGATCGACCGGCTGCTCGCCGCCGGGGCCCTCACGGTCGTGGCCGCGGGCAACAACGGCTACACCGACGCCGTCAGCGCCCCGGCCTGCGTCTCCTCCGCCGTCGCGGTGGGCAGCACCACCGACCAGGACGAGGTGTCCTCCTTCAGCAATCGCGGCCCGCTGCTGGACCTGTTCGCCCCCGGGACGGACATCGTCTCGTCGGTGCCGGGCGGCCGGTGGCAGTCCATGAGCGGCACGTCGATGGCCGCCCCGCACGTCGCCGGGGCTCTGGCGGTGCTGCGCCAGGCGCGTCCCGACGCCACGCCGGCCGAGATCGAGGCGGCGCTGAAGGACACCGGCAAGCCCATCGCCCACGGCGGCGGCAGCACTCCCCGCATCCAGCTCGACGAGGCCGCTCTCGGCTCCGCGGCCCGCCCCGGCCCGCACCAGCTCTTCCAGACCCGCACCCGCGTCCTCGGCAACGTGCAGATCAGCGGGAACTCGACGTTGACCGTCCCCCTCGCGGGCGTCGCCGGGCTCCCCGCCGACGGCATCGCCGCCGTCGCGGTCAACATCGCCGCCAAGGGCGACTTCTTCAACACCGGCTCGCTGGCCGTCTACCCCTCCGGCGCGCCCGAACCGAAGGGCGACGTGCTCTTCTACGACGCCAGCCGGTACGCCTCCACCATGGTCGTGGCGAAGGTCGGCCAGGACGGCGCGCTCAAGCTGGAGAACCGCAGCGGCCAGGCCGTCCGCGTCTACCTCGACGTGCACGGCTACACCCTCGACCACGCCGCGTCCGACGTCGGCGGCACCTACCACCCGGTGGCGCCGTCGCGGATCGCCGACCGGGTGCCGGTCGCGGCGCTGGGGAATCTCGAACTCACGACGCCCGGCCTGCCCTCCCCGCAGAGCGTCGCCCTGACGGTGCTGGTCAAGAGCGCATCCACCGGCACGATCCGGGTCTATCCCGCGGGGGACGCCTTCCCGGCCGACGCCAACGTGGACTACCCCGCCAACACCCCCGTGCAGTTCTTCACCATCGTCAGGCCCGGCGCCGACGGGAAGATCAATGTGCACAATCTGGGCGGCGGCGCGGCCGAGGTCTCGGTCGAGGTGAGCGGCTACTACACCGCCGCCGAACGGGCCTCACTCGTCAAGGCGATCGCCCCCGTCCGGGTCGGCGACGGCGTGACGGTCGCCGCCGGCGGCACGTACGTGCTGCGTCCCTCCGGCGGCGACATCCCCTCGGCGGGCGTCACGGCCGTCGGCGTCGCCGTCACCGCCACCGGGACGGCGAACGGCACGGTCGAGGTCGTCCCCTCCGGCAGCGCCGCCGGCGTGCGGACGGTCGCGTACGCGGCGGGCCGGAACACGGTCGGCTTCGCCACGGCCGCGCTCCGCCCGGACGGCACGGTCGTGCTGAGGAACACCGGCACGTCCCCGGTCAAGATCTCGGTGGACGTCTACGCCTGCTTCACCGGCTGACCCCCAGGCTCTGCGGTTCCGCCCGCCATCCGCCACCCCCCTTGGAGCCCGTCATGAACAGACCCACGATCAGAGCGCTCGGCATCGGCGCGGCCGCCGCGCTGCTCACGGCCGGGCTGACCGTTCCGGCGGGCGCGGCCGCTCCGCCGGACACCCCGCCGCCACAGGAGCCTTCCTCGTCGGTGGCCCCGGCCGAGCGGGACCGCGTGCTGGCCGCGGACTGGCGTACCTCGCCGGACCTCGCCTGGACCACCGAGGGCGACGCGACCGGCTTCCACCTGCTGACGGCCGAGGAACGCACCGGCTACACCTGGCGCACGCTGGCGACGCTGAGCGAGCCCGGCTTCGAGACCGACCGCTGGATCGGCAACGTCTGCTTCACCGCCTCCGGCAGGAAGGCGGTGGCCGTGTACGCGCCGCGCGCCTTCACCAACCAGGCGGACCTGTTCGACCGCGGCGCCTTCACCGCGCTCATCGACGTGCCCACCGGCAAGGTCACCAAGCTGCCGATCCATTCCTCGCTCGCCTACTTCAACCCCGGCTGCGGCCAGGGAGAGCGCAGCGTGATCACGCAGGCCAGGGGAGGGGACCAGCCGGGCGGCCCGCCGGCGCGCACCCGGCTGTCCGTGCTCGACGCGGCCTCGGGGCGGATGGCCGCGCCCGTCGAGCAGGCCGGGCAGGTCA
This sequence comes from Nonomuraea sp. NPDC003560, assembly GCF_042878785.1. Lineage (NCBI taxonomy): Bacteria > Bacillati > Actinomycetota > Actinomycetes > Streptosporangiales > Streptosporangiaceae > Nonomuraea > Nonomuraea sp. NPDC003560. The sequence continues at coordinate 126,716 of NZ_JBIAOF010000010.1, forward strand.
CGTCCGCCATCCCCGTGAACGGCGGCATCGTGGCCGCCGCCGGCAGCAGCCTGCGGTTCCTTCCCGCGCGCGGGAAGCCGCGTGACCTCGCCAGGGCGGCGTCGGTGCCGTTCAGGCTGGCCGCCGACGCCGGCGGCGGCGTGGTGTTCATGGAGCACCAGGGGGACGTCGCCCGCGTGCGCCGCGTGCCCGTCGCCGGGGGCGAGGCGGCGGAGCTGGCCTCGGGGCCGCTCACCGAGGTCGACGTGCGCGCGGGCACGGGCGGGAAGGTGTTCCTCACCGGAAGCCTCACGACCGCGCGGCCGCTGCCCGCCCCGGTGACCCGCGTGGACGTCCCCGCCACGGCCCGGCTCTCCTCGCACGGGCGGCTGGCCGTCCTGCCGCAGACGCGGCCCTCGATGGGATCGGGCCGGGAGCCGTCCGCGGAGTGGGTGCGGTCGATGACGTCACAGCGCCCCGACGAGCCCCAGGTCGTCCATCTGAAGACCAGGATCACGACCACCGGCAGGGAGACCGGCTTCACGGTACGGACCTCGGACGGCGTGCCCGACACCGGCACCGGTTCCCTCGCGGTGACGGCCGCCACGTCGATGACCGGCACCGTCGACACCGGCGCCTACTGTTCCGTGCCGCGCAACGATCCCTACACGCAGGTGTACCAGCCGACGCCGCGCCAGGTGGAGTGGGCGGCGGACCAGGCGGTGGTCGGCAACCTGACGATGCTGCGCCCGACCGGCTGGAAGCAGTCGGGCCTGACGCAGTGGCGGCCGCAGGGCGAGTTCCCGCCGCTCTCCCTGGCGGGCGGCGGCCGGGTCCCGGTGCAGGTGTTCCTCGGCATCATGTCGCAGGAGACGAACCTCTGGCAGGCCACCGGCCACGTGCTGCCGGGAAGCACCGGCAACCCGCTGATCGGCAACTACTACGGCCGTGAGCTCTACAACGACGACCCCTCCGACGACTGGGTGATCAACTGGGACAAGAGCGACTGCGGGTACGGCATCACCCAGATCACCGACGGCATGCGCAAGCAGGGACACGAGCGTCCCTGCAAGCCGGACGAGAACTTCTGCGAGGTCGCGCTGCCCGCCTGGCAGCAGCGGGAGATCGCCGTCGACTACGCCACGAACATGGCCGCCGGCCTGCGCATCCTGCAGGACAAGTGGAACCAGACCCGCAACGCCGGGCTGATCCACAGCAACGGCGACTCGGCGTGGCTGGAGAACTGGATCTTCGCCATCTGGGCCTACAACTCGGGCTTCCACCCCGACCAGCACGACGGCTCGCCGTGGGGGGTGGGCTGGGCCAACAACCCCGCCAACCCCGTCTACCCGGCCAACCGCCACTTCTTCAACAGCAACCCGCACGACCCCGCGGAGCCGCAGCTGTGGCCGTACGAGGAGAAGGTCATCGGCTTCGCCGCCTACTCCATCTCCACCCCGGACGGCCCCGGTTTCCGTCCCGCCTGGTGGGTCAGCGTCGAGGACCGCAACGCCGCCAAGCCGCTCGTCTCGTCCTTCTGCGAGCCGGGCAAGAACGACTGCGACCCGGGCGACGCGGCCGCGCCGTGCAAGCACAAGGACGCCTCCGGCCAGTACGACCTGAAGTGCTGGTGGCACACCCCGACGTGGTACCGGATGTGCGGCAGCGGCGTGTGCGGCCACGAGCTGCTGCGCTTCGACACCTCCTATCCCGAGCAGCCCGACGGCACCCACTACGCGCCCAACTGCTCGCTCAGCGGCATCCCGGCCAACGCCTACGTCGTGGACGACGTGCCGTCCTCGGTGCCGATCGTGCGCTCGGGCTGCAGCAGGACCTGGGGCAACTACGGCTCGTTCACGCTGTACTTCAACGAGGCCGAGCCCGCGCCGTACGTCTCCAGAGTCGACTTCCACCAGCTCGGCGGCGGCTTCGGCGACCACTTCTGGTTCACCCACACCAGGGACGCCACCAACGCCGGCCAGCTCAAGTTCGGCGTCACCGGCATCTGGCGCCCGCCGAGCTCCATGACCGGGTGGACGCGCATCAAGGTGCACATCCCGGAGATCGGCGCGCACACCCAGCTCGCCGACTACGTCATCGATCCCGGCGGCAACGCCCCCACCCGGCACCGGGTCGTGGGCCAGTACTGGCAGAAGAACACCTGGGTGGACCTCGGCGTGTTCCACCTCGACTCGGGCGCCAGCGTGTCGCTCAGCAACCTGACCAGACGCGAGGAGGGCCGCAACTGGGACTGGGACATCGCCTTCGACGCCATGGCCTTCATCCCGACGACCAAGCCCAAGGTCGACTACGTGGGCCTCGGCGACTCCTACTCGGCCGGGCAGGGCAACGAGCCGTACGACGAGACCAGCAACTTCACCCTCGGCACCCGCGGCTCGACCTGCCACCGGTCCAAGGCCGACGCCTACGCGCGGATGATCAAATGGCCCGGCTCGTCCGCCACCATCGAGAGCGAGGCGCGCACCGGCAACGGCACCACCGGCTTCGCCCTGCTGGCCTGCTCGGGCGCCCAGACCAAGCACGTCGCGGGCGACGCGTACGCCAACGGCGAGCCGCCGCAGATCGACCAGGGCTACCTGGACGCCGACACCGATCTGGTGACCCTGTCGATCGGCGGCAACGACGCCGGCTTCTCCGACGTCATCAGCCGCTGCACCGTCGGCCTCAACTGCCGCGACGACAGCACCGAACGGGCCATCGCGGCGCTCGACGGCCCGCTCGCCGACACCTTTACCAAGATCCACCAGAAGGCGCCGAACGCCCGCGTCATCGTCCTGGGCTACCCGCACCTGTTCAACGTGCAGAACGAGGCGCCGCTGACCTGCATCAGCTCCCTGCGCATCGGCCAGCTCGACGCCCTGTGGCTCAACGACATGACCGACCGGATGAACGCCGTCAGCGCGGCCGTCATCGCCCGCCTGCGCCAGCAGGGGGTCGACATCTCCTTCATCGACCCGGTGCCGGCCTTCACCGGCCACGCCATCTGCGACGACGACCCGTACGTGCGGGCGATCGACATCACCACCGACGGAGCCTCCTACCACCCCAACCCCGCGGGCCAGCGAGCGTACGCCGCGCTGGTGCAGTCCGCACTGAACGGCTGACCGGAAGGCGGCGGAACGCGTCGCCGGGCGGGCGCAGGCGGGGCCTGCGCCCGCCCCCTGATCAGGACCCGAGGGCTACCGCAGCCTGCCGTACAGCTCGGCGATCTCGGCTTCGTCGGCGACGAGCGGCAGCTGGTCGAAGGTCAGGGTCCAGCCGTTCGAGACGCCGCCGGTGTCGTCGACGCGCTCGACGATGCCGAAGCTGATCGCGTCGGTCTGGCCCTTGGGCAGGAGCGTGCCGTGCCATTCCAGGTAGGTCGCGCCGTTCACCTTCACGGCCTGCCCCGGCTCCAGCCGGACGTCGCTGACCTGTGCGAAGAACCTGTTCAGGTAGGCGAGCTTGCCCTGGGTGGTGCGCAGCGTGCCGCCGTTCAGGCCGGGGGCGGACAGCGGCGCACCGGTGAGCCGCGCCGCCAGGGCCTGCGCGTCCTCGTCGTTCCACGCCTTGGCGCGGGCGACGAGCTCGTCGGGGCCGAGGACCGGCCTGCGGACCTGGTCGGGGCTGCCGCCGTCGGCGACGCCGGCGAACAGGTCGGGCAGCTCGGGGGCGAGCGGCCTGAGCAGGGTGTGCCGGTCGTAGTAGCGGCGGCCTTGCACGACCTTGCCGCCGTCGGTCAGCTGGACCCGGTAGACCGCGTCGTAGGCGACCTCGTGTCCCTTGACCGTGGCCTCGTTGCGCGCTTCGAACATCACGGCGGGACCGTTCACCGCGACGCGCGTGCCTCGGAACCGGAAGTCGGGGATCAGGCTGAGCGTTCCGCTGATCGACCTTCTGATGGCCTCCTCGCCCTGGAGCAGCGGAGTGCTCGCCTTCGCCGGTTCCCACAGCGTCGCGTCCTTGGACCAGAGGTCGACATAGGCGCCCACCCGGTCAGGGGTGGTGACCTTGCCGAACGTGATCTGCCGCCTGATGAACGTGCAGGCGTTGGGCGACACCCAGCCGCTGATGGAGGAGACCTCCGCCCGCGCATCGGCGCAGCCGGCCGCTCGGTCCCAGCCTTCCTCCGTGGCCTGGGCCGGGCTCGCGATCGTGCACAACGCAAGCACCGTGCCGACCGCGAGCCCCATCCCCGCCAACCGCGTCGTCTTCATGACCAGCCCTTTCGACGTTCTTTCAGGTGACACCGAAATTAGGCTGATCCGCTGCGCGGCGAATCTGTCGACGTGACGGTAGTCGGGCGTCCGGCCGGCGCCGGCCCGACCGGCCAGTAGGAGGAGGAGGTCTCCTCCTACAGGAGTATCGATCTCCGGAACCGCCTGGATACCGTTGACGCATGCGATGGCGTGGCAAGGCGCTGGATGTCCTGCTCGTGACGGCCGCCATCGGCTTCGACGTCCTGACCACCTGGCACACCTGGGGTACCGCGTCGGCGCCCGTGGTGATCTGCGGCGCCTTCTCCGTGCTGGCCGGGGCTCCCATGGGGTTACTGCGGCGGTGGCCGGTGGCGGTGGCCGGCTACCTGGCGGGGCTGCTCGTCCTCACCGACCAGCTCGGCGCGTTCACCGTCAACACCGTGCAGATCCTGCTCCTCGCGGCCCTCGGCGTCGTCGCCCACAGGACGCGGCCGCTCACCGTGACCTGCTCGGCCCTGGTCGTGGGCGTGGCCACCGCGGTCAACCTGGCCGATCCCGCCCACCCCTTCACGGCCAACGCCTGGTGGTACTGCGCCGGAGCCGTCGTGGTGCCCGTCCTGATCGGCGTCTACCTGCGCGGCCCGGCCGGACGCCTGCCCGAGCGCGACGTCACTCCGGACGTGCTGCTGGCCGGCGGCGGGCTCACCCTGACCGTCCTGAACACCTGGACGGGCTGGGACACCGCCGGCAAGCCGGTCTGGGTCACCGCGTCGGTGGTGGTGCTCGCGGGCCTGTCCCTGGGCGTCGCGCGGCGGCTGCCGGGGCTGGTGTTCGTGCTTCAGGTGGTCCTCATGCTGCTGGCCGACCGGTACTTCGAGGAGGCGACGGCCACCTGTGTCATGCTCGTCCTGGTTGCCGTGGGCGTGTTCGCCATGCGCGTGGCCTCCTGGCTCTGGACGTTCGTCGTCCACCTCGTCGCCGTCCTCGCCATCGCCGCCTTCACGGCCGCGCCGGCCGACGCCGGGTCGCAGCCGACGCGGGTCCTGGCGCTGATGACGCTCGTCGTGGCCCCCGTGGCGAGCGGCCGCTATCTGCGGGCCCGGCAGGCCGCGCACCAGGCGGAACGGCTGCGCCGTCGCGAGTCGCAACAGCGCGCCCTGGCTCAGGTGCGCGCCGACCAGCTGGCCGAGCGCGAGAGCATCGCCCGCGAGATGCACGACATCGTCGCCCACCACGTCGGCGCCATGGTCCTGCGAGCCGGCGCCGCCCGCTACGCCGACCCCGGCGGGCCCTCCAGCCAGGCGCTCGCCGACATCCATGACGCCGGCCACCAGGTGCTCGAAGACCTCCGCGGCCTGCTCGACCTGCTGCGTGACCCCGACAAGCAGCCCGACCTGCTGGCCGACCCGGCCACCGTGATCCGCCGGTCGGCCGAACGCATGAGCGCGGCGGGGCTGCTCGTCGAGCTCGACATCGGCCCCGAAGTGGCGCGGGCGCCTCTGATGGCCCGCGCCTCGGCCGCCCGGATCGTCCAGGAGGGGCTCACCAACGTGCTCAAACACGCGGGGGCGGGCACCTGGGTGCGGGTGAGCCTCACCGCTGCCCCCGGCGGGCTGGCCGTCGAGGTGCGCAACGGCCGCCCGGCCGCCGCGCTGCTCAGCCTGCCTTCCTCCGGGCAAGGGCTGCGCGGCATGCGCGAACGCGCCCACGCGCTCGGCGGCACCCTCACCGCCGGCCCGGCCGAGGACGGCGGCTGGCTGCTCACCGCCCTGCTGCCCACCAGGCACGCGGCGTGATCCGCCCGGCCCGGACATCGGGCGAGCTCAGCGCCGACCCTCTCTCCCGGTCGGCGTACGGACGGCGGCGAGCAGGGTTCAGCCGGCCGCGGACCGCACGATGCCGTCGACCAGAGCGGCCAGACGGCGCGGCTGGGACAGGAACGGACAGTGGCCGCTGGTCAGCCTGCGGATCTCGGCGGCTCGGGCTGCCATCCGCTCCTGCAAGGCGGGCGGGACGGCTTGGTCCCGCTCGGTGACGATGTAGGTGGCGGGGATGTCGCGCCACCCGGCCGTGTCGGCCTTCTCCGTGAAGGACCGCCTGGTCTGGTTGACCAGGCGGCTCATCTCCCGCTCGGCCTCGGCGTCCGGCAGGTCGCCGTAGAGCGAGGTGCGTGGCTGGTCGATGAGGGGGAACAGGCCGCTCGTGTCGTCGGGGTCCGGCAGGCCGTGGAGGGTGCACAACGACTGTCCCCGGTCCGGCAGGTACGCGGCCAGGTAGATCAGCCGCTCGACGTTGCCGGCTCCGGTGGCGGCCTCGGTCGTCGGGATGCCTCCGTAGGAGTGGGCGAGCAGCACGACCGGGCCTTCGACCGCGGCCAGTTCCGCGGCCAGCACGGCGGCGTCGTCGTGCATGCCCGCGGTGGGACGTTCGCCGGCGCTCGGAAGCGCGGGCGTGCGCGTGGCGTAGCCGAGCGCGTGCAGCTCGGGCTGGAGCCTCGTCCACGTGCTCGGCCGGTGCCAGGCGCCGTGGACCAGGATCACGGTGGTCATGAAGGGACTCCTAGGCTCCTAGGTGATCGATGGGGACATGGGGCGTGTCGTGCCAGGGCTTTCCGGCGATTGCCCAGGGCATCAGCATGGCCGAGCCTGCGCGTCGGGCGCGCGGCCGAGCAGTCGCAGGATCTCGCCGGACAGAAGCTCGTCCGGGCCCTTGAGAGCGTCGGCGAGTTTCGTGTCGGTGCAGAAGATCATCTCGGCTGCGATCTTGTCCTGCACGATCCGGGCCACGTTGTCCAGGGCGACGGGGATCGGCTCGGAGGGGAGCTCGGCCGTGGACAGGTCGATCAGGTGGGTGTCGGCCTGCGCCGGGTCCATGAACTTCTTGATGACGAGCGAGTTCTGGTTCAGGGAGGAGGTGGTCCAGATCGTGAAGACGACGACGTACAGACCTTTCCACGCGTTGTCGCCGAGTTGCCCGCGCCAGCGGGTCATGATGTCCGCGACGCCTTCGATCTGCACTTTGGACGCCCAGTACATGTTGGTGCGGATGTTCGGATACACGCTGCCCGAGTAGTCCTCGAAGGAATCCATGTCGAAGGAGCGGCTTCGTGTGGTGTGGGCGATGAATTCGCGTGACCTGTCGAGAATGTTCGCGCACGACTGCTGAAGACTAGGCGGAAGTCCCGCCTCGTCGAGTCGCCGCCGGGCCGTGTTGATTGTGGCGGAGACGTCCTTGAGCGGCTGGACCCAGCCGTCCGCCGGCCCCTTGAACGCGACCATGTCCAGGTCGTGCGGATCGATCCTGGCGCTCTGGAACGCCGGAACTTGCTTGGGCAGGTACGGGGCGATGACGGTGAAGATGCCCAGCGGGAGGTGCGCGATCGACTTCGCCAGCTCGTAGATCTCGTCGACCGGGTGCAGCGACTCCAGTACCCGCCCGTTCGAGACGAGGCTGTACAGGCCACCCCGATGGTCGTTCTGGACGACGATGACCGGGCTCAGGTGGTTGACGAGGCCGGCTTTCAGCGCGGCGTAGTTCCGCCGCGTGTCGGCGTTGACCGCACGGATCGCGTCGCGTGCCGGCCGAAGCCCGGCAGCGTCCGACGGGGACGTGCCGGCACGTGCGACGGGCAGGACGTTGCCGCCGAGCAGCGTCGTGGCACCGGCTGCGGTGGCGGTGCCGAGGAACGTTCTGCGTGTGACCACTGTCTGACCTGCCTCTCCAGAGCCGCCGTCCGCCGCAGCGCCGACGAGATCGTCCGCCGACGCCAGGCCCTTCGTCACACCGTCACTCCCACTCCGGCCCGAGGTGTGCTGGACCGGAATGTTGACTTAATGTTTGTGTATGGTAACGGTAAGTAGCAGATTTCTGGGTTCTCAGCTCGGGACAAGTGAGTTCCGACAACTGTGGCCATTGCGTCGTAGGCAGGAGAGGGAATGTCCATCCTCAAGGGCGTTACGCCGGTCGTGTCCGCCTCGCGCGCGCCTCGGTTCGCCGCCATGGCGATCGGCGGCCTCGCGCTGCTCATCGCCATGTTCGCCGCCATGTTCGCCGCCATGCTCGTCCCGGCCGCGACCGGCGCACGCGCCGCGGTCGGGATCACCAAGTGCACTGGTTCCCAGACGGTGACCTACACGCCCGGCCTCACCGATCAGCCCCGGGAGGTCACGGTCAGCGGGAAGGCCCCTCTGCTTGACTGCGTCTCCACCAGTGATCCCACCATTTTCCAGGCCACGTCGACCTTCTCCGCCACCGGGACGTTCTCCTGCACCTCCGGCACGAGGGCCGGAAGCCGGAAGATCACCTGGAACAACGACAACACCAGCACGCTGTCCTCCACCTCCACCGTCTCGCTCAACGGCGCCGAAACCGTCGTTCTGATCAAGGGCGTGGTGGTCGACGGCGAGTTCAAGGGAGCGCAATGGACCGGCACGTTCGCCATGTTCAGCACGAAGCCTCTGGCCTGTCTCACCACGCAGGGGCTCGCCGGCGTCTCCGGCCCGCTCACCCTGAGCATCGGCTCGCTGTGAACCGGCCCGCCTGGGAGACGGACTGCGCGCCCGACCCGAGGGGCGACCGCCGCCGGTGGGTCAGCAGGGCTGGAGGGCGGGCAGGCGGCCCTGGAAGAAGGCGGCCGGTGTGACGCCCATCAACGTACGGAACTCGGCCGTCATGTGGGACTGGTCGTAGTAGCCGGTGGCGGTGGCCAGGTCGGCCCAGCGGCCGTGGGCGCGACCAAGGGCGAGGGCCTTGCGGACGCGTTCGATGCGTTCGTAGCGTTTGGGCGACAGGCCGACGGCGTCGGCGAACAGGCCGCGCAGGTGACGTTCGCCGGCGTCGCGGTCGACGGCTCCCGGCTGGTGGCGCGGGACGGCAACGCCCGGCTCATCCCCGACGTCGAGCGGGTGCTGGGACGTTCACCCCGTACGTTCCGCACCTGGGCGGCCGATCATCTCCGGTGACGCCGGCCGCCGGGTCAGGGCGAGTGTGCCGTCACTTGTTCCAGGCCACCAGGAACTCCGCCAGCGAGATGCGCCCGTCCACGTCCCCGTCGTGCTCGTCCGAGGCGTGAAAGATGGAGTCGAGTTCGGCCGCGGTGACCTCCTCGCCGCGGGCGTTCATGGCGAGCGCGAACTCCTCGCGGGTGATGTATCCGTCCCGGTCGCGGTCGAACTCCCTGAACGTGGCGGCCGGGTCGTCAAGGTCTGGCATCGGTGACCTCTCCTTCGATGTACGGACAAAGCAACATCGAAGCACAACCCCGAACCCGGGCGAGGGACGACGGGCCGAAAACCCCTGCCGGGTGGTTCCGGCGGGCGCCGGGCGGTCGGCCCGCCCGGCGCCGGGAACCGGGCTCCTTCCGGCTGCTACGGGTGTCCCGGCATGTCGGTCAGCTCCCAGACCGGGGTGCCCGAGCACGGCACCAGTTCGAGGACGGCTCCCGTGGCGGTGCTCCGGTCCTTGGCGGCGACGCATCTGGAGTTGCTGAGGGACACGATCTGCTGCCCGTCCCCCGACGGACGCAGCTCGAACCGGTAGTCGCTGAGCAAGGGCGCGCACGAGCCGCGGGTCAGGCTGTTCTCGATCCCCGCCCTCGGGATCCCGACCTTGAGGCACTGCTCTCCGGACGGGTCGGAGATCTGGTAGGTCTTCGTCGCCACGCGGCGGAACAGCAGCCGCTGGCCCGGCCCGCACTCCGCCTGGACGACCTGCGTGCCGGAGAAGGACAGGCACTTCTCGGAGTGACTCGCGACGGCGGTCGAGGTGAAGTCCCGGTCCGTCAGCCCGGACCGCAGCTGGAGGTAGGCGGGCTTCTTGGCCAGCTGCTCGTCCAGAGGGTGGGCGGCGCCCCAGCCGGGAACCCCGGACGGCACCCACGAGTACTTGTCGGTGAGGCTCCACATGGTCAGGGACACGCAGCGGGCGACGGCGAGGCACGCCTCGGCGGCCCGGCGGTAGACCTCGCCCTGGGCGGCCAGCTTGCTCGCGTCCACCGGCAGCTTGAGCCGGACGTCCAGCTCGGTGACGGCCACGTCGACCTTCAGCCCGGCGAACAGCTGCAGGGTGTCCTTGAGCTGTGTCAGCGGCAGCGTGGCGGGCAGCGGGTCGGCGATCATGGCGTGGGTCTGGAAGCCGACGCCGTCGATCGGCACTTCCTGAGTCCGCAGGTCGTGTACGAGCTTGTAGAGGCCGTCCCGCTTGCGGTTGTTCCACTCGGCGTTGAAGTCGTTGATGTAGAGCTTGGCCGTGGGGTCGGCGTCGTGGGCCCAGCGGAAGGCGTCGGCGATGTAGCCGGGGCCCAGGCGCTTGAGCCAGATGGACTGCCTGAGGGTGCCGTCCTCGGCGAGGACCTCGTTGACGACGTCCCACACGGCGACCCGGCCGGCGTAACGCTTGACGGTGGTCTGGATGTGCTGCTTGAGCGCGTCGCGCAGTTTCTCGTCGCTGAGTGAGCCGTCGCTGACCCAGGTGGGCAGACCGCCGTGCCAGACGAGGGTGTGACCGCGGACCGTCTGCTTGTTCTCCTCGGCGAAGGAGACGACGGCGTCCGCCTTGGCCCAGGTGTGCACATTCTGTTCGGGCTCAACGTTGACCCATTTCATGGCGTTCTCGGGGGTCACGCTGTTGAACTCGTACTTGAGCTTGTCGCGGTAGCCGTTGTCGGTCTCCAGGGCGCGGTCGTTGACGGCCGCCCCGATGCGCAGGTTCCGGGCCGCCGCCACGGTGCGCAGGGTCTCCTCGGCGGCGGAGGCGGGGATGACGGCCGTCGCCACGACGCCGAGCAGAACGGCGCTCATGCCGGCGAGGGACATGATGGATAGTTTCATCGCTTCTTTCGCAATTGGCTCACGAGCCGGAAGCTCGTCGTAAATGAGGGGGGCAGGAGGGCCACCGCGACCGCGGCGGGCGCGCGGGCCGGGGAGGCGCCGTCACGTGCCCCGCCTTCCACCGCTTCCGAGACGGAACGGGCGCGCGGGGAGGGGGCCGGACCGCTTGCGGGTGTCCTGCACGGGCAGGCGCCCTCGCGAGGGGTGGGCCATCGTGGGCTCCTGTCCGGTCACGGGCATGACCGGTGAGAGGCTGGTCCCCCCACCAGACCCATGACACTAGGGCATTCCGCCTCGATTCGCCCTCATTCAGTCCTCGAACCGGCCTCGGCGCCGCATCCCCGGGTCTCTGCACTGGCGCTCGCAGATCAAGGGGGGAGCGTGATGGCCGCGGCGCCGGGGGAGCGGCGTCCGCGACGCGGCTCTCAGCGGCTCGCCGGGGTGGCGGCGAGCAGGGGTTCGAGGGCGCCGAGGGCCGCGCCGACGCAGATGTCGCGTAGCTGATCGCGCGTGCAGGTCTCGCGGGTGAGCCAGTCGACGCAGAGGACCTGGACGAAGACCAGCCAGCTCTTCAGGACCCCGGAGACGGCCTCGCGGACGTCGTCGCCCGCGAGCGGAAGGACCGCCAGCAGCCGCGCCCGGAGCGCGTCCAGCTCGTTCGACATGATCGTCTGGATCACCGGGTCGCCCGCGAGCACCCGGTTCGCGGCGAGGACGGCGTTGCGGTTGGCCACGAAGTAGTCGAGATGGACGTCCATGCCCTGCACGAGCTGCTCACGCAGCGAATGGGCGGGGTCGAGCCGCGTCTCGGCGAGCAACCGGTCCGCGGCCTGCTGGTAGACGGCGGCGAAGAGGGCCTGCTTGCTCGGGAAGTGCCGGTAGAGCAGCGCCCGTGACACGCCGGCCTGCTCGGCGACCTCTTCCATCAGCACGTCGGCGTAGGGGTGGGCGGCGAAGAGCCGGGCGCCGACGGCGAGGAGCTGGGCGTGGCGCCCGTCAGGGGTGAGTCGCCGGCGTGGAGGCATGGACCAAGTCTAGTTGACACACGTCTACTAGCGCGCCACCGTAGTAGACACATGTCAACTATGGCGGGAGAGATCATGGTCAAGGCGCTGCGTACGCTCGCCCAGCTGATGGGATGGGCCTGCGTGCTGATCGGCCTGCTCCACGTGGCGCTCGGCAACGCGGCGATCCCCGGCGCCGCTGCCGCGGGGCCGACGATCGACAGCTGGGGCCGGTTCATGGGGGCCGCCTTCGCCGGCTACGGGCTGGCGTGGGTGTGGGCGGCGCGGCAGCGCCCGATCCCGGCCGGGGTGGTGCGGTGGCTGGCCGCCGTCTTCCTGCTGGGCGGCGTGGGGCGGCTGCTCTCGCTCGCCGTGTCCGGCCGGCCGCACGGGTTCCAGATCGTGCTGGCGGTCGTCGAACTCGTGCTGCCGCCGGTCTTCTTCTGGCTCGCCGGCAAGGAGGAGCGCGCCTGCTCGGCCTGAGCGGCCCGGCCGAGCGGGGCGCGAGCACCGCGACCGGCGGGGTCAGCTCCAGGTCGCCCGCTGGAGAATCGTGCCGAGCCGGCCGTCGCTCCACTGGTCGAAGACGAGGATCCTCGACTTGGGCAGGTGCCAGATCCGCTCCTGATAGGAGACGCCGGTCCGCTTGGCCGACTGCGTCGTGCAGCCGACCCGCCAGACGCGGTAGGTGGCCTTGTGTCCCGCTCCGACCGGGCGGGTGCCACGGGCGACGAGCTTGCCGGGGAAGTCCTCTATGTAGCGCTTGTCGGGTACGCAGCTCGCGAGCCCGTTGCCCGGGTGGTACGGCTCCTCGGGGTCGTAGGGGTTGCCGTGGCGGGCCAGAGAGATGCCCTCCGGCCCGACGAGGTAGAACCCGCGGCACTCGACGGCGCGCCGGTCGCAGCCGCCGGTCCTGACGTGAATGCCCCACCTGTCTTGTTTTCCGACCTTCCAGGTCGCAGGGATCTGGAGCGTCATGCCGCGGAAGGTCAGCGGCTTGGTCGCCGCGCTCTGCGCGGGCGCGCCGGTGAACAGGAGGGAGGCGGTCACAACCAGGGTCGTCAGCATGATCGCGAGGCTAGGGAAGCCCGCTTGTGGCTCGGCTGCAACGCACTTGGAGTCCGCTCGAACTGCCCGCTCGAAGTGCCCGCTCGAACCGTCCGCTCCTCCCGGACGCGACCTCGGCCCGTGACGGCTAGTCGCGGCCGCTGCCGCGGTAGAGGTCCAGCTCTCCGTCGAGTTCCAGGGCGAGCACCGTGGCGTGCGGGTCGATCGCGTGCGCGGGTGGCGCGTCGATCCACAGGATGCCGGGCACGCCGTTGAGCTCTCCGGTGATCGAGTGCCCGAGTTCGCAGTCGGCGCCGACCACCCTGGCGCGCAGGACGGTGTTGCGCAGCCCGCGCACCGTCACCGTGTCGCGGGGCGGGTCGAAGCAGGTCAGGTACAGGGTTCTGCGGTCGGCGGACAGCGTGCTCGGGCCGTAGTGGTGGCCCGCCGGCAGCCCGGCGGTCGTGCCGTACACCGCCTCGGCGTGCCGGTCGATCCAGGCGCCGAGGCCCTTCAGGCGGTCGGCCTGTTCGGGGAGTATGCGGCCGTCGGCGGTGGGGCCCACGTCGAGCAGGAGGTTGCCGCCCGCGCCGATGGTCTCGGCGAAGTAGCGGACCAGGTGGCCCACGGGCTTGTGGTTGGTGTCGTCCGGGCGGAAACCCCAGTTGTCGTTGATGGTGAGGCACAGCTCCCACGGGCCGTCGGGCGGCGTGATGGGGACGCCCTGTTCCGGCGTCGCGTAGTCGCCGCGCGAGAGCATGCGCGCGTTGAGCACGGTCCGCGGCCGTACGGCGAGGATGCGGTCGGCGAGGGCGTCGATGCCCCATTGCTCCTCCGAGCGCTCCCATTCGCCGTCGAACCACAGCAGGTCGGGCCGGTACCGCTCGACGAGCTCGTCGACCTGGCCGTCGCGGTAGGCCAGGTAGCGGGCCCACGCGGCCGGGTCCTCCCGGCCCTCCGGAGGCGTCACGTAGGGGCTCGGGTGGGCCTGCGGGCCGACGACGCTGGGGTAGTCGGGGTGGTTCCAGTCGGAGTGCGAGTAGTACAGCCCGACCTTCAGCCCGCGCTCGCGCAGCGCGTCCGCGAAGGGGCCGACCAGGTCGCGTCCCGCCGGGGAGGCGGTGACGTTCAGCTCGCCGTACGCGCTGTCCCACAGCGCGAAGCCGTCGTGGTGCCGGGTGGTGAGCACGGCGTACCGGGCTCCGGCCTGGGCGAACAGCTCCGCCCACGCCGCGGGGTCATAGCCGTCGGCGGTGAATCCGCCGAGCTGGGCCAGGTAGTCCTCACGGGAGATGTCGCCGTAGTAGAACGACCAGGACTCGGCCACTCCCTCGACGGCGTAGAGGCCGTAGTGGACGAAGATGCCGAGCTTGGCGTCGGTGAACCAGGGTTGCATGGGCACGGGGGGATCCTTCTTCGGTTCTTACCATTTCCAGGGCGGCGTCGAGGCGCTGGAGAGCGTCTTGCCGCCCAGGGCCGAGGCGTAGAGCTGTTCCATGACGGAGGTGGCGGCCAGGCCGCCCGCGCCGGTGATCGACGCGCGATCCTTCAACGCAGAGGGGACGATCGGGGGCGCGGGCCGTACGGTGCACAGCCTCTCGACGTGGCGGCGCAGCGGGTCGAGAAAGGTGTCGCCCGCCTGGACGTTGCCGCCGCCGACGACCACGATCTCGGGGTCGACGGTGAGCACCAGCGCGGCGATGCCGATCGCGATGACGTCGGCGAACCGGTCGACGGCGGCCACCGCGAGCGGGTCGCCCGCGGTGGCGGCGTCGAACACGCCCTCCCTGCTGACCCGGCGGCCGTCGGTGAGCTCGACGTCGTGCAGGTGCTGCTGGGCATGCTCCCAGCCCATCTGCGGCAGTGCGCCGATCTCGCCGGCGGCGCCGTTCGCGCCCCGCACGACGGTGTTGTTCAGCACGACCCCCGCCCCGGTGCGGTTGCCGGAGTGCACGTAGACCATCGAAGCGGCCTCGGCGGCGCTGCCCTTCCACGCCTCGGCGAACGCGGCGAGGTTCGAGTCGTTCTCGACGGCGATGGGGCACTCGAAGGACGACGCGAAAGCGGTGCGCACGTTGAGCCCCTCCCAGTCGTCGAGGCCGCGCGTGACGACGTCCTGGTAGACCACGGCGGGCACGGACACCCCCATCGCCCACACGTCGGCGCGCCCGCGGCCCTGCGAGGCGAGGAGCCGGTCGACCACCCCGACGGCGTCGGCCAGGACGGCCTCGGGCGGGTCCGCGACGGAGACGGTGATCGAGTGGGTGGCCAGGACCTCGCCGTTCAGGTCGGCGAGCTCGGCGCGGGTGGTGTGCTGGCCGATGTCGATGCCGGCGACGACGGCCGCGCCCGCGTTGAACTGGTAGCGGTTGGCCGGCCGCCCGGCTCCGGTGGGGGAGAGGGGCTCGACGCTCGTCACCCAGCCGAGGGCCACGAGGTCGCCCACCACCGTGTCGGCCGCGGTCTTCGACAGCCCGACGACCTGGGCGATCGCCGGGATGGTGAGAGGCTCCAGGCGGATCGCCTCGATCACCGCCAGCGAATTGATGCGGCGCAGGCGCGACTGGCCCACGGGCTGGCGCAGCAGGCTCGCTTCACGTCCGATCAGCACTCACGTGGCCCTTTCGTATCCCAAGACGTCTTCCATTAAAACACAAAGTGTATTTATTATTGCCAACCGTGCCTCCCAGCCAGAAGGGACCATCCATGCGTAATCGCGCCATAGCCGTCGCCACCTGCGCCTCCGCCGTGCTCGCCCTCGGCGCGTGCGGCCAGAAGCTCCAGGACGCCGGTCCGTCGGCCTCCGCCGGCGCCGCGCCCGCGAGCCTCCTCTATTGGGGCAAGTGGGCGAAGGGCACCCCCCAGGCGAACCTGTTCGAGAGCGTCATCGCCGACTACACCCGGCAGACCGGCGTCAAGATCGACGTTCAGTGGCTCGCGCAGGGCCAGGAGCAGCAGGTCAAGAACGCCGTCGCCACCGGCGCCGGTCCCGACTTCTTCGACACCGCCATCGACCACACCGCCGAGTTCCGCGCCGCCGGCGTGCTCGGCGACATGGGCCCGATCTTCAGGACGAAGATCCCGGGCGAGGACAGGACCATCGAGGAGGTCCTGCCGAAGAGCGTGCTCAAGGCCATCGGCGACGACAAGGGGTACGGCTTCGTCCCGCACAGCGTCTTCTCCATCGGCCTGTGGTACGACTCCGCCAAGTATCCCGACTTCGCCCCCAAGTCGTTCGACGAGTTGCTGGAGATCGCCAAGAAGGAGAAGGCGGCCGGCCGCGCGCCGATCGCGCTCGACGGCTCGGTCAACGCCTACAACTCCTTCTGGATCCACCAGATGCTGCTGTCCACCGCCGGCCCCGGCATCCTGCTGAAGCTCGCCGCCGACCCGGCCGCCTGGGACCTGCCCGAGGTGAAGCGGGCGGCCAAGGCGCTGGAGTCGCTGGTGAAGGCCGATCTGTTCGAGCCCGACTACATGGCCACCAAGTTCCCGGCCGCGCAGAACGCCTGGGCGGGCGGCAAGCACAGCTTCATCCTGAACGGCTCCTGGCTCGGCAGCGAGACCGCCTCGCTGCGCGCCGCCGCGGTCAAGCCCCGCATCATCGCCTTCCCGCCGGTCGACCCCGCCAAGGGCGCGGTCGCCACGGTCGGCGCGCTCGGCTGGGGCGTGAACGCCAAGTCCAAGAACCAGAAGGCGGTCGCCGACTTCCTGGCCTTCGCCATGCAGAAGAAGTACATCGACCGCATCGGCACCGACGCGGCCAACATCCCCTCGCGCGCCGACTCGCCCGCCCCGGTGGAGCTCCAGCAGCTGCAGGCGTCCATCCGTGACGCCGAGCAGGTCACGCTCGACGGCGACGGCGTCTCGACCGTGCAGCCCAAGTGGCTGGCCGACGTCTTCCTCCCCCTCGACGACAAGTTCGTCGCCGGCAAGCTCAGCGCCGAGGAGTTCCTGGCCGAGGGCAAGGCGAAGACCGCCGCCATGAACGGATGACCGTGACCGTGTCCGACACCGCCCTGCGGGCTCCGTCCGCGGGCAGGCGGGCGAAGGCGTCCCGCGGCGCGCTCCAGGGCGAGCGCCGCCGGCTGTACCTGCCGATGCTGCTTCCCGCACTGATCGCCTACCTGGTCTTCTTCGTGCTGCCGTCGTTGTTCGGCGTCGCGCTCAGCTTCGCCGAGTGGTCAGGGCTGGGGACCGAGCTCTCCTGGGTCGGCTTCGCCAACTACGTGTCGATGGCCGGGAGCGAGCTGTTCCGTGCCTCGTTCGTGCAGACGTTGATCCTGACGCTGGTCGTGGGCCTGGCGCTGTTCCTCATCGCCGGCGCCTCCATGATCGTATTGCGTGCGGCGCGCGGCAGCGCGTTCATCCGGGCGGCCGTCTTCCTGCCGTTCATGATCTCGCCCATCGCCGTGGGCCTCGCCGTCTCGTTCCTCTTCAACCCGGACGGACTGATCAACACCGTGCTGGGGGCCCTCGGCCTGTCCGAGCTGCGCCAGCCCTGGCTGGCGCCCGAGCTGATCTTCAACGTGATCATGGCCGGAGTGGTCTGGAGCGCGGCCGGCTTCTACGTCGTGCTGGTGATGTCCGCGGTCGACGGCATCCCGCCGAGCTACTACGAGGTGGCCAGGATCGAGGGCGCGAGCGAGCTCCAGCAGTTCCGCTACGTCACGCTCCCGTTGACCAGGGACATGCTGGCCATCGCCGCCTCGCTCTGGGCGATCGCCGGCATCAAGACCTTCGAGATCGTCATCGCCTTCGTCGGCACGGCGGGCACCCCGCCCCCCGAGGCCAGGACCCTCGCCGTCGAGCAGTACCTCCGGGTCACCGGCGGCCGTGAGGGCGGACTGGCCCAGCTCGGCGAGGCCGCGGCGATCGGGATCGTGATGACGGTGATCACCGCCGTCCTGATCGTGCTGTCGCGCAGGATCCAGCGGCGCGAACGACTGGAGCTGGCATGATCCGCGCCGGGCTCGCCCTGATCAGGGCCCTGATCTGGGCCTGGGTGCTGTTCAACGTCGGCATGGTGGTCTGGGTCCTGCTGAACTCGCTGAAGAGCTCGCGGGAGATCTTCGACAACCCGGCCGGCCTGCCCGCCACCTGGATGTGGGAGAACTTCGTCACCGCGTGGTCGGACTCCGGGCTCGGAGCCGCCGCGGTCAACTCGGTGGTCCTCACGCTCGTGTCCGTCGTGCTCATCATGGCGCTGTCCATCCCCGCCGCCTACGCGGTGGCACGGCTGGGCGGGCGTTCCAGCGGTCCTGTCGCGACCTTCTTCGCGGTGGGCATGAGCATCCCGTTCCAGGCGTTCGCCGTCCCCATGGTCCTCATCGGGGCGGGACTGTCCCGGTTCATGATCGACTGGGTCACCGGCGCCTGGGACACGCGGATCACCGTCACGCTGTTCTACGTCGTGCTCAGCCTGCCGTTCAGCATCTTCGTGCTCATCGGCTACTTCCGCTCGCTGCCCGGCGACGTGGAGGAGGCGGCCGCCCTCGACGGCGCGTCGCCGTTCCGGACCTTCCTGCAGATCATGGTGCCGCTGGCCAAGCCCGGCATCACGACCGTGGCCGTGCTGAACGCGCTGAGCCTGTGGAACGAGACCGTGATCGTGCTGATGCTCGTCCCCGAGCAGAGCGCGCAGACCCTCAACGTCGCCCTGCTCAACTTCTACTCCAACATGCAATACACCTCGAACTGGGGTGGGCTCTTCGCCGGCGTCGTCATCGTGGTGCTCCCGATGATCGCGACCTATCTCTGGTTCGGCCGCCGCATCGTCAACGGCATGACGCAAGGCATCGGCAAATGACGCATCGGCACCTGACAAGGAACGGATCTCCCATGCACGCAACGGTCGGACTCATCGGCGCCGGAGGCATCGCCAACGCGCACCTCCCGGCCTGGCTCGACCTCGGCCACGACGTCGTCGTCCACTCGATCGCCGACGACGCCGAGGCGCTGACCCGGCGCCACGGGGGCGGCCGGATCGTCCCCAGCCTGGACGCCCTGTTCGAGGCGGCGGACGTCGTCGACATCTGCACGCCGACCCACACCCACTACGAACTGGCGCTCGCCGCGCTCGGCCACGGCCTGCCGACGATCTGCGAGAAGCCGCTGACCCGTACGCTCCCCGAGGCGGAGGACCTGGTCGCCCGCTTCGCCGACGCCGGGGTCCCGCTGTTCCCCGCGCACGTCGTACGCTATTTCGCCGAGTACGCCGAACTGCACCGGGCCGTCACCCGCGGCGACATCGGCAGCGTCGCCGTGCAGCGGCACACCCGCCAGGGCCGCAGCCCGGCCGGCGGCTGGTTCCTGGACGAGGCGCTCTCCGGCGGCGTGCTGCTCGACCTCATGATCCACGACATCGACATGGCCCGCTGGATCGGGGGAGAGGTCGAGCGCGTCTTCGCCCGCACCCACGCGGTCGGCGGCAGCCAGAGCACCCAGGCGTTCCTCACGCACGCCAACGGCTCGATCTCCGTGCTGACGGCGACCTGGACCACCGCGCCGATCGAGTTCAGGACGCTGTTCGAGGTGGCCGGTTCGCACGGGCTGCTGCACGCCGACTCCGACGAGCGCCGCCCCTACCGCTACCAGGGCGACGCCGTGCCCGCGCCCGACATCCTGCCCGACTTCTCCCCGCTGACCAGCCCCTACCGGGCCGAGATCGAGGACTTCGTCCGCTCGGTCGCCACCGGTGTCCCGCCCCGCGTCACCGCGCTGGACGGCCTGGCCGCCATGCGCATCGCCGACGCCGTCGCCCGCTCGGCCGCCGAAGGCCGGCCGGTCGACCTCAAGCCCCTGGAAGCCGCATGAAGATCGCCCTGCTCTCCTTCGCCCACCTGCACGCCGCCGAGTACGCCGCCGCGCTCCTGCGCTGCGACGACGTGGAGATCGGCGCCTACGCCGACGGCTACGACGGCGTCCCGGACGGCGTCACCGCCTTCGAGACCGAGGACGAACTGTGGGCCTGGCGGCCCGACGGCGTGGTGATCTGCGCCGAGAACACGCGTCACCGGGAGTTCGCGCTGCGCGCCGCCGACGAGGGCGTGCACGTGCTCTGCGAGAAGCCGCTCGCCACCTCGCTCGCCGACGCCACCGCGATGCTGGCGGCCGCCCGCGCCGCGGGAACCGTTCTCATGACCGCCTTCCCCGTCCGCTTCGCGCCGGCCTACGCCGACCTCCGGGCCGCGGTACGGCGGGGCGACCTCGGCCGGATCGTGTCGATCGCGGCCACCAACTGCGGCGGCGTCCCCACCAGCCGGGACTGGTTCACCGATCCGGCGAGCAGCGGCGGCGGCGCCCTGACCGACCACGTCGTGCACGTCGCCGACCTGCTCGCCGACCTGCTGGACGACGACCCGGTCGAGGTCTACGCGATCGCCAACTCCATCCCCAACCCGGGCAAGGCCGTCGAGACCGCCGGGCTGGTCTCCCTGCGCTACCGCGACGGGGTCATCGCCTCCATCGACTGCTCCTGGTCGCGCCCGCCCGGCCGTCCCAACACCGGCGACCTGGTCACCCTCACCGTGATCGGCACCGAGGGCGTGGCCGACATCGCGCCCTTCTCCGGGGTCCTCACCGGATGGAACGGCGGCCCGCTCGCGCACGGGTACGGCGCGCCGCTCGACGACCTGCTCATCCGCGCCTTCCTCGACGCCGTCCGCGACGGCGAGGCCCGCCAGCCCGACGCCAGGGCGGGCCACCGTACCGTCGCCCTCGTCGAGGCGGCCTACCGCTCCCTGCACGACGCCGCCCCCGTCCCCCTGGAGATCTGATGATCCGCCATGCCCTCGGCGCCGCCACGATGACCGCCGCCTTACTGGTGCTGCCCGCGCCCGCCGCCTCCGCCGCCGAACCGGCCACCGGACGTACGACGGTGACCTTCTCCGACACCCACGAGATCCTGCACGGCAACCCGTACACCGGCACCGCGTTCGACGTGAACACGCACCGGACGCCGGGAACGCCCGGCTACACCTTCACCAACGACCCGGGCATCACCGACTTCATCGAAGGCAGGAAGAAGATCCCCGCCGACGCCGACGTGGTGCGGCTCCAGCTCGCCTGGGCCGACTTCGAGCCCGACGACGGCGTCTTCGTCTGGGACCGCCTCGACGCGTTCATGAAGCGGGTGAACGAGCAGGGCAAGACGGTCGAGTTCCAGCTGCTCATGTCGGAGGCGCCCGACTACAAGAACGATCCGGGCGTCTTCCCGTACGAGTACCCGCCGGCCTGGCTGTTCGACAAGGCCGGGGTGCCCTTCCGGATGGCGCCGTACAACGACTACTTCTCCAAGCAGCCGATCTACTACAACCCGATCTACCTGGACCGGCTCAAGCGCGCGGTGGACGCCTTCGCCGGCCGCTACGACGGCGACCCGGGCGTGGCGTGGGTGGACCTGCGCGCCTTCTCCCTGTTCGGCGAGTGGTCGGGCTGGAACGACGCGATGAACTTCCCGTGGCCCGACAACGCCACCCGCGTCTCGACGCTCCAGGCGATCCTCAAGATCTACGACGACGCGTTCGACAAGTCGATGGTCATGATGCAGAACGCCGGCGCGGAGGTGAACAAGAACGACCCCGACGCCGACACCCAGGCCAAGCGGTTCAGCGTGTTCGGCTACGAGAAGGCGGCCACGTTCGAGAACTGGGGCGTGCGGTCCGACACGGTCAACGCCGGCTTCGTCTGGCACAACTACGGCGACACCGCGCAGGCCCCGTACGTCAACCGCAGGCTCCGCCGCGACATGATCCAGGTGTCCGAGGGCTCCAACTGGGACAACCCCACGATCATGCTGAACAACCCCCGGCTGTTCGTGAAGAACTCGCTGGAGGGCTACCACTCCAACCTCCAGGGCATCAACAACACCGGCTTCGCGAACTGGCAGCCGATGAAGGACGCCTACGGCGAGTGGTTCGAGACGCTGGCGCGTTTCACCGGCTACCGCTTCCTGATGCCCACCGCGACCTACGACACCGAGGTCAGGCCCGGTGGCGAGTTCCGCATCTCGCACACCTGGACCAACAACGCGGTCGGCTTCAGCCCCCGGCGCTACCCGGTCGAGGTGCGCTTCACCGACAGGTCCACCGGCGACGTCGTGTGGCGCGGCACCGACGCCACCCTCGACCAGACCAAGCTCTTCAAGGGCGACGTCCGCCAGATCAACTCGGCCTTCACCCTCCCCTCCGACCTGCCCGCGGGCTCCTACGACGTGGCCGTCGCCATGCTCGGCGCGGACGGCAGGCCGCGGATCGAGCTGGCGATGCCGGGCGGCAAGGACAAGGTCTACCCGATCGGCGCCGTCCGGGTCGCCGCGGAAGCCGTACCGGCCGGGCGGCCGACGACCCCGCTGACGCAGTTCACCGTCCAGAACGAGGACTACACCGCGGCCAACGGCGCCTACGGCGTCGAGACCCCGCCCGAGGGCGGCCTCGGCGCGCTCTACATGGACGCCGCCGGCGAGTCCGCCGAGTACGACAACGTCGACGTGCCCGCCACCGGCACCTACCGGGTGGAGTTCCGGGCCTCCTCCGAGGAGGCCAACCACCTGAAGGTCGAGGTCGACGGCAAGGAGGTGACCACCGTCAAGGTGCCGGACTCCGGCGGCTACAACACCTACAGGACCTTCGAACGGCGGATCCCGCTCACCGAGGGCCGGCACACGATCAAGCTCACCCGGCCCGACGGACGCTGGTTCTTCCTCAACTGGATGCGGTTCACCCTGGAACGGCCCGAGTCGATCACCCTCCAGGCCGAGTCGGCGACCGGGCAGCAGGGCACCCAGAACACCGACCTCGCCGACAGCGACGACGGCACCCCCGGCGTCACCTCCATCGACACCGGCGACTGGTCGCGCTTCGACGCCGTCAGCGTCCCCGCCGACGGCAAGTACCTGCTGCAGCTTCGCTACTCGACCGTCAACGACAAGCCGCTGAAGTTCCGCGTCGAGGTCGACGGCGCCGACGCCACGGGACCGCTGAGCCTGCGCCCCACCGCGGGCATGCTCAGCCCGCGGACCGAGGACTTCGTCCTGCCGCTGACCGCGGGCGAGCACTCGGTCAAGGTCGTCTGGATCGAGGCGAGCTCCAACATCGTCTGGAACTGGCTGCGGCTCGACCTGCAGGGCACCTCCGAGCAGACCGTCGAGGCCGAGCGCTGGACCATGCAGTGGAACACCGACCAGGAGTGGAACTGGAAGGGCCCCGACACGGGCGTCGTCACCAAGGACGGCGTCGTCGGCGGCATCGACCCGAACGACTACCTGCGCTACGAGAACGTGTTCGTCCCGAACACCGGCATGTACAAGGTGACCTTCAAGGGCTCGGCCGCCCAGGACACCACGTTCAGGTTCGAGGTGGACGGCGACCGCACCACGGTCTTCGTCCCCAAGTCCGACGACGCGAACGTGACCACCTGGGGCAAGATGTCCGCCGGCCTGCACACCCTCCGGATCGTGAGCGAGGGCAGCGGGCTGGCACTCGACAAGTTCACCCTCACCGCCTCCACCGCCGCGATCAAGGCACTCGACGTCACGGGCGCCGGCACCCTCAAGGTCGGCGAGCCCGCCCGGCTGTCCGTCGCGACGGTCGGCGCGGACGGCACCCGCACCCCGGTCACCGAGGGCGTCACCTTCAAGAGCTCCGACCCGTCGATCGCCACCGTGGACGCGGACGGCCTCGTCACCCCCCGCACCTGGGGCAGCGCCACGATCACCGCGATCCACGACGGATTCTCCGGCGAGCACAAGATCACCGTAACCGACCCGAAGGTCGTGCTCACCTACGTCAACGACACCGACAAGCGCATCGCCTACCCCGACGACGACTTCACCTACAGCCCCGACCGCGGGCTGGGCGACTACGGCGACGACGTCCACGCCGGCTGGCGCGCCGGGCAGGCCGTCGAGTTCGCCTTCACCGGCACCGGCATCAGCCTGCTGTCCGAACGCTACTCCGACATGAGCACCATCGACATCTACGTCGACGGCCAGCTCAAGGCCACGGTCGACTGCGACTCCCCGGTACGGCTGACCGCCCAGCGGGTGTTCCAGCTCACCGGGCTGCCGATGGGCGAGCACACCATCAAGGTCGTCAACGGCGCGGACAAGTTCCTCATCATCGACGCGTTCGTGGTCGAGACGCCCAACACCTGGAACGGCGCCGAACTCGGCGTCGGCAACGTCAACGCCAAGTCGGTGACCCTGACCTGGCCGTCCGTGCCGGCCGCCACCGGCTACGCGGTCTTCAACGGCGGCACGGAGGTCATGCGGGTGACGGGGACGACGGCTCGGGTCACCGGGCTCCGGGGCCGCACGAGCTACACCTTCACCGTCCGCCCGCTGGCGGCCGACGGCACGACGCTCCCGATCGAACTGTCGGCCACGGTCCAGACCAAGGGCTGACCGCACTTGCTCCAAGCGACCCGGCCGGCCCGGCCGGGTCGCTTCGGCATTTCCCCCGGGTTCCGCACCTGAGCTGGTCCGCCCGGCCGTCGGCCGCGGCGGTGGTGTCGAAGCGGTCAAGGAGGCGGTCACGTGAGCGCCTGCTCGGCGGACGCGTCCGGCGCGGCGGGCAGGCGGTGCCGGCGCTTGGGCAGGCCGAAGGTCGGGTGCGAGATGCCCCACAGCGAGATCTGGAGGATGCCGGACTTGATCCGCGCGGCCTTCCGGCCGCCCACGTACTTCGGTTTCGGCTGCGCTTCGTCGTCGACGAGCTGGAGGATTCCGTCCCGCCGTCCGAGGCTGATGTGGTTGCCCGGGTGGTGCAGCTTGCTCTTCGCGATGTCGCGGCCGGTCAGGCGTGCCACGATCGCGTCCGTGGCCCGCCGGCCGGTGGAGCCGGCCGACGCGCAGGACATCGGCAGCGGCCGGCCGTTGTCGCCCGTGGCGTGGGCGCTGTCGCCGGCGGCGTAGACGTTCGGGTGCGAGACCGACCGCATGGTGTCATCGACGATGATCTGCCCGTTGCCGGTGACCTCCAGCCCGGCGGCGGCGGCGATGGGGCTGACCGCGAACCCGGCGGTCCAGACGGTGGCGCCGGCTGCCAGGACGGTGCCGTCGGCGCACAGCACCCCTGATGCCTCGACGGCTTCGACGCTGGCGTGCTCCAGGACGGTGACGCCCAGCCGGTCGCAGGCCCGACGCAGATGGCCGCGGGCTCCGGCGGAGAGCCGGGCGCCGAGCCGGCCATGGGCGATGAGCGTCACCGACAGGCCGGGCCGGGATTCGGCGAACTCGGTGGCGGTCTCGATGCCGGTCAGCCCGTCGCCGACGACCAGCACCCTCCCGCCCTCGGCCTGCCTGACCAGGCCGTCCAGGCGCTCGCGCAGGCGCAGCGCCGCGGGCCGGGCGGTGACGTGGAAGGCGTGCTCGGCCACGCCGGGGACGCCGCGGTCGGCGACGCCGCTGCCGAGCGCGTAGACGAGCGTGTCGTAGCCGAGTTCGCCGGCGTCGGTGTGGACGATCTGGCGCTCGGGGTCGACGGCGGTCACCCGGGCCAGGCGCAGCCGTATGCCCGTGCCCGCGAAGACGTCGGCGAGCTTGTGAGCCTCGATCTGCCGGCCGGCCGCGAGCTGGTGCAGCCGCAGCCGCTCGACGAAGTCCGGCTCGGCGTTGACCACGGTGATCTCGGTGTCCGCCGGGGACAGCCGGCGGGCCAGGTTCCCGGCCACGTAGGCCCCGGCATAGCCGGCGCCGAGGACGACGACGCGGTGCTTCATGTGGTGCTCCTGTCGGTTCGCTTGCTCCTGCTGAGTGGGGCGTCGGCGCCCTCGCCTCTGTGACAGTGCGGCCATGTGACGTGGGTCACCGGTCACGGCTGTCACACGGCGGGGTGAGCCGACGCCTAGTGCATGGAGCAGGATTTGCGAGGGCGACAGGCAGGAGCCAGGGATGAACGAGCGCAGGGACGCGACGACAGGCGCAGCCCGGCCGACCGCCGACGGCCGACGGACGGACCCGGCGACGGAGGCGTTCCTCGTCCATCACAACCTGCTGTTCACCGTCGTCTACGAGATGCTCGGCTCGGTGGCCGACACCGAGGACGCCCTGCAGGAAACCTGGCTGCGCTGGGTCAAGGTCGACCTCGGGCAAGTGGTCGACCAGCGGGCCTACCTGGTGCGGATCGCCACCCGGCGCGCGCTGGACCGGCTGCGCGTGATGAAGCGCCGCAAGGAGGCGTACGTCGGCCCTTGGCTGCCCGAACCCCTGCTCACCGCGCCGGACGTGGCCGAGGACGTCGAGCTCGCCGAGAGCGTGTCGATGGCGCTGATGCTCGTGCTGGAGACGCTGTCGCCGACCGAACGAGCCGTCTTCGTACTGCGCGAGGTCTTCGACGTCGGCTACGACGAGATCGCGGCCGCGGTCGGCAAGACCCCGGCGACCGTGCGCCAGATCGCGCACCGCGCCCGCCGGCACGTCGATGCCCGCCGCCCGCGCGAGGCGGCCTCCCCGGACGAGACCCGGGCGGTGCTGGCCTCGTTCCAGCGCGCGGTCGAGACCAGGGACCTGCAGGGCCTGCTCGACGTGCTGGCCCCGGACGTCGTCCTGATCAGCGACGGCGGCGGCGTCAAGCGGGCCGCTCCGCAGCCGATCACCGGCGCGGGCAAGGTGGCCCGCATGATCGTCGGCGGCCTCGGCAAGGCCCGGATCACCCTCACCGCCGAGCCCACCATGGTCAACGGCAACCCGGCGCTCCTCCTGCGCGTGGACGGCGACATCGACGGCGTCATGGCGGCCCGCGTCGAGCACGCCCGCGTCACCGGCCTCTACTACGTCCGCAACCCGCGGAAGCTGACCCGCATCGCATCGGAGACTCCGCTCACCCTGCGCTGAACCCGCACAAGCGGCAACACATTCACCAGATCTCATGCTGGGAGGTCATTCATGACAGAGAACGTCGCCCACACCGGCGAACTCGCCGACCTGGAACTGCCGGTCGAGCGCGGCTGCCCGTTCAGCCCGCCCGCCGCCTACGAACGACTGCGCGAGCAGGCGCCGATCAACAGGATCCGGTTGGCCGGCGGAGGCCAGGCGTGGTGGGTGTCCGGGCACGAGGAGGGCCGGGCCGTCCTCGCCGACGGCCGCTTCTCCTCCGACAAGCGCAAGGACGGCTTCCCGCTCTACACCCTCGACGCGGCCACTCTGCAGCAGCTGCGCAGCCAGCCCCCGCTGATGCTCGGCATGGACGGCGCCGAACACGCCGCGGCCCGCCGTCCCGTGATCGGCGAGTTCACCGTGCGGCGGCTGGCCGCGCTGCGCCCGCGGATCCAGGACATCGTCGACCACGTCATCGACGACCTGCTCGCCGCCGACCAGCGGCCGGCCGACCTGGTGCGGGCGCTGTCGCTGCCGGTGCCCTCCCTGGTGATCTGCGAAATGCTCGGCGTCCCGTACGCCGACCACGACTTCTTCCAGAGCCGCACCGCCATGATGGTGCGGCGGACCTCCCTGGAAGAGCGCCGGCGCGCCTTCGCCGAACTACGCGCCTACCTCGACGACCTGGTCACCCGCAAGGAGTCCGAACCCGGCGATGACCTGTTCGGCCGGCAGATCGCCCGGCAACGCCAGGAGGGCGTCCTCGACCACGCGGCCCTGGTCAGCCTGGCCTTCCTGCTGCTGACCGCCGGGCACGAGACCACGGCGAACATGATCTCGCTCGGCGTGGTCGGGCTGCTGACGCATCCGGAGCAGCTGGCCCTGGTCAAGGCCGACCCGGACAGGACGCCCATGGCCGTGGAGGAACTGCTGCGCTACTTCACCATCGCCGACGGGGTCACCTCCCGGCTCGCCACCGAAGACGTGGAGATCGGCGGGGTGCGCATCAAGGCGGGCGAGGGCGTCATCGTCTCGATGTTGTCGGCCAACTGGGACCCGGCGGTGTTCAAGGACCCGGGCGAACTCGACGTCGAGCGCGGCGCCCGCCACCACCTCGCCTTCGGCTTCGGCCCGCACCAGTGCCTGGGCCAGAACCTGGCCCGGATGGAACTGCGGATCGTCTTCGACACCCTGTTCCGCCGCATCCCCACCCTGCGCCTCGCCGCACCCGCCGGGGACCTGCCGTTCAAGACCGACGCCGTCATCTACGGCGTGCACGAACTCCCGGTCACCTGGTGAGCAGGACGGGACGCGCGCATCGGAGGTGGATCGCCTCCAACCGGCTTCCGAGGTCCTGCGTTCATTAGGGCGGAAGGAGTCGCATGGACAAATATGAGGGATTCAGGGAGTTCGTCAGCGCCCGCCAACAGGCGTTGATGCGCACCGCGTACCTGCTCACGGGAGACGCCCACCGGGCTGAGGACCTCCTGCAGACCGTGCTGACCCGGATCGCCCGGCACTGGCCCAAGCTGGCCAAGGACGGCAACCCCGAGGCGTACGCCCGGCGGGCCCTGGTCAACGAGCACGTGTCCTGGCTGCGGCGCAGGCGCACGGACATCCTGACCAGCAGCCCGCCGGAACCGGCCTACGATCCGGAGTCCGCCGGGCTGCACCGGATGGTCCTGCAACAGGCGCTCGTCCGGCTGACTCCACGGCAGCGCGCCGTCCTCGTGCTGCGTTTCTACGAGGACCTCAGCGTCGAGGAGACCGCCGAGGCGCTGGGCTGTTCAGCCGGCACGGTCAAGAGCCAGACCCACTACGCCCTGGGCCGCCTGCGCGTCCTCGCGCCCGAACTGGCCGATCTGTTGTCCGAAATCGATCCGGTGGAGGTGCCGCGATGACGAGGTTCCGTGACGAGCTCGACGCGATCGCCCGGCAGGCGCCCGACGTCGATCTCGCCGAGGTCGCGCTGCGGGGCGCCCGGCGTACGCGAACGACTCTGATCAGCGGCTCCGCGGTCGCGGCCGTCGCCGCACTGACGCTGGCCGTCACCCTTCTCGTCAATCCCGGCGGGCCCGCCGACGTCGGCGCCGTCACGAGGGGTACGCCCTCGTCCGCTCCGACCTTCCGCGGCGTTCCCGCGGGGCCGACACCGTCGCCGGAGGACCTCGTCCCCGTCCGCGCCGTGCTGCCCGCGTCCGGGGTGGGGCCGGTGCGCTACGCCTACTACGACTTCTGCCAGGACGCATGGAAGCCCGGCGCGGACAACGCGCCGGTGGCCGACGAGACGTGCCTGCAGTGGAAGGTGGTCCTGCAGGACGGAACCCGGTACCGGGTCGCCGATGCGCTGAGCGTCTACACCGACCAGACCAAGAAGAACTACATGAACACCGCCGCCCCGCTGGCGATCTCCCGCGACGGACGCCGCATCGCCTACTACGTCCCCGGGCGTGAACGCTTCGCCGTCCGCGAGCTCGACACCGGCCAGGTCTGGGACATCCCCCAGGTGGTCAGGCGCAAGGCCATGGTCAAGGGCGGCGGGCTGATCACCTTCTCGCCGGACGGGCGCCGGCTCGGCCTGAACCTGGTCGGCATCCCCCAGGTCGTCGTGGACGTGGAGAGCGGGCGGGTCGTCGAGGAGGTGCCCAAGGGCTGGCAATCCCTCCATCCCGCCGACGAGGGCGTCCCCATGGTCGTGGAGCACGAGGACGGCCGGTTCGGCGTGCTCTCGGACGGCAAGGTGACGGTCTTCGCCGAGCCGAAGACCTGGGCGCTGACGGGAGCCGTCGGCCCGGACGGCACGACCGTGGCCATGCTGACCGGCCCGGCGGCGAAGGGGGAGACCGTGACGAACAGCGAGCCGTACGACAAGATCGTCACCATGGACCGGGCGAGCGGCCAGGTCAGGTCCGAGGTCAAGCTCGACCCGCCGCGGCAGCTGAACCCGCACCGGCTCGGATACTGGCTCAACGAGCGTGAGGTCCTGGCCCTGGGCACCGCCATACGGGACCCGGGCTCCGACCGGTGGCCCGACCTCGGAGACATCGCCTACGCCATCGACGTGACCACCGGCAAGATCCGCAAGCTGGCCGCCTACCGGCTGCCCCCGTGGGGCGGCAGCGTCTCGGCGCCCGGCTTCCCCAGCGGCTGACGCCCCAGGACGACAGCGGCCGGGGCCGGCGCGGGAGCGGCCGGCTGTCGTCGAACTCCACGGTCAGCCCGTTGCTGTGGCGGAGCATCGCGAGCCTGACCTCGGCCTCCGGAAGAAATGGATCTTTCGGTTGCCTTGGGGTCCAGCCCGGCAGATACTTCTCGCTGTGACGGCGACCGAGCCTCTGCTGGCACGAGCGCAACTCACCGCCCTTCTCGATCAGATCCCGCGACACCGGCTCACCGTGGTGACCGCGGGCCCGGGCGGCGGCAAAACCTCAGCCGTACGCGGCTGGACGCGGGCCCGGCCTGATCAACCGGTGACGTGGCTGACCTGGGCCGACGACGCCACCCTGATCGAAGAGATCTGCCAGGCCCTGGGCGCGCCGGCCGGGTGGATCCGCTCGGCCGGGCTCGCCACCGAACTGGCCGCCGCCGTCTGCCGGCCGACCGTCCTCGTCATCGACGAGGTGGAGCGGATCGAGCCGGGCACCCCCGGGGCGCGCCTGCTCGAAGAGCTCTGTCACCACGGCGGCGACGACCTTCACCTGGTGTTGATCTCACGCTCCGCCGTGCCCTTCCCGATCCAGCGCATGCGCGGCCTCGGCCATGTCTTCCAGGTGTCGGCCGAACAGCTGGCCTTCACTCCTGCCGAGACCCGCTCGCTCGCCTCGATCGTCCTGGGGGCGGACGACCTGGCGGAGGAGGTTCACGAGCTCACCAAGGGGTGGCCGGTCGCCGTACGGCTCACGTTGAGCTGGCTGAGCGGCCTGCCCCGGTCGGACCGTGCCAAACGGATCGCCGCCACGCCGGTGTTCGACTATCTGGTCGAGGAGGTGGTGAAGGACGAGCACGAGGAGTTCCTCCGCGCGACCGCTCGGCTGCCGTGGTTCACTCACGAGCTGTGCCAGGCGATGGGGGTCGCCGTCTCCCGCGAGGAGCTCCGCGCTCTGGCCGCTCAGCACATCCTGATCACGCCCTGCGATCAGGGCTATGTGGTGTCCACCCTGGTCAGGGAGTTCATGGGCGATGCCGGACGGGGGTCGGCGGCGGCCCATTGGTATGAGTCGCATGGGTTCGTCCGGGAGGCGCTGGCGGTTTGTGCCGAGCCCGGCCATCGGGTGGCGATGATCGAAAGGTGGCATGCGTCGCTGCTCGCCGAGGGGCACGCGGCTGAGCTCGTCCGGGCCTGCGTCGCCGTACCGGAGGAGCGGCGGACGTGTGCCGTGAATCTGGCCGAGGGGCGGGCCCGCCAGGTTCAGGGGGACTGGGCCGGCGCGCTGGAGTGCCTTCGCCGTGTCGACGCCACCGACCCCGCGGTGGCCTGGCGGATGGGGATGATCTATTACCAGCGGGGGGACTACAAGGCGGCATTGTCGACGTTCGAGCTGGCCGGCGGCTTCGACGGCTCGGCGTTTCCGCTGCCCTCGTCGAGCTCCTCCGACCGGGCGATGTTGCTGGCCTGGTCCGCCAGCGCTCGCTGGCTGGTCGGCGAGAGCGCGGAGGCGACCCAGCTGGCCGAACAGGCCCTGGCGATGGCCACCCGCTGCCAGGACGAACGCGCTGCCGCCTGCGCCCACACCGCGCTGGCCATGGTCACCCACGACGCCGGCGACGGGGCCGGAAGCGAACGGCACAGCGCCCTCGCCCTCGCCGCCGCGGAGAGCGCGGGAGACCTGCTGCTGTCGGCGCGCGTCCTGGCCAACCGCGCCGCGAGCCGCACGGAGGAGGCCCGCTACGACGAGGCCATCGCCGACTCCGACCTCTCGGTACGGCGAGCGGACCTGGTCGGGGACCCCGTCCAGACCGCGATCGCCCTGCACAACCGCGCCGAGGCGCTCATGGGCCTGGGCAGGCTCGACGAAGCCCTGGCCGACTTCCGACGGGCCCGCGACATCTTCAGCCGGGTGGGCAGCGACAAGCTCGGCCACCCACTGGCGGGGCTCGGCCAGGTCTATCTGGAGCGCGGGGAGCTGATGCATGCCCGGATCAGCTTCGAGAACTCCCTGAAGCATGCCGAACAACTCCGAAACGCCCATCTGACCCAGACGGTCCTGGCCGGACTGGCCCGTGTCCACGCGGTCGACGATCCGGCGCTGGCCGTACAGCTGGCCGAACGCGCGGTCGCGGCAGGCGGCGGCTCCAGCCGGGTGGACGCGCTCCTGGCCGCCGGCTGGGTCTGGGCGGAGACCGGCGACCGGACCAAAGCCGGCGCCTACGCCCGATCCGCCCACGAGGCGGCCGTCAGCCGCCGCGACCGGGCCAAGATCGCCGAAGCCCTGGAACTGTCGGCCTTCACCGTGGCCGAATCCCCGGGCGAGCGGGCAGACCTGCTGGCCTCCGCAGCGGAGATCTGGGCGCAGATCGGCAGCCCCGTGGACATCGCGCGTAACGCCTTCGCCCGCGCGCGGCTCAGCGGCTCCGGCCTCGACGAGGCGGAGCAGGAGCTCCGCCGCGCCGGCGTCCGCGGGCCGCACGGCTCCGGCGCCGGCCTGCTCCGCGGGATCACGCTCCTCGACCAGGACGCCGTGCGGTTGTGCATGCTGGGCGGAGTACGGCTCAGCCGCCGCGGCGGCGCTGTCGAATGGCAGTCCCGCAAGGCGCGCGACCTGCTGACCTGGCTGGCGTGCCAACGCGGCCGCACTGTCGCCCGGGAAGCGGCGATGGAGATCCTCTGGCCGGGTGAGGAGCCCGCGTCCTGCGCCAACCGGCTTTCGGTCGCTCTGTCCACCGTGCGCTCGGTCCTGGATCCGCAACGGAAGTTCGGCCCGGGGGAGTTCGTGCGCGCCGACAAGTACAGCATCCAGCTGGTCGGACTCCGTACCGATGTCGAGGAGTTCCTCTGCGCCGCCGCCGAGGCGCTCGCCGCCGAGGACGAGGATCTGCTCGTCGCGGCCGAAGCCCGCTACACCGGGGACGTCTGCGAGGACTCTCCTTACGCCGAGTGGCTGGAGCCTCTTCGTGAGGAGGCCCGCGCCGTGCACCAGGCCCTGCTTCGCGAGCTGGCCTCGCTCGCGGCGGCGGCCGACGACCCCGACGGAGCGGTGCGCTACCTGCTCCGGCTGCTCGAACGGGATGCCTACGACGAGGCGGCCCACCTGGACCTGGTTCGGACGTTGGCCAAGGCCCGCCGCCATGGTGAGGCCCGTCGACGCTACCGGCTCTATGCCGAGGCGATGAGAGAGCTCGACGTGGAACCGGCCCCCTTCAGCCTCACCTGAGCGCAGGAACGGCCTCACCTGAGCGCGGAAACGCGAAGCGACCCTGGGGGACCCGGCGCGGGAGCGTGGACGCGACTTCGGGCGCGCCGATGAGTTCTGTGCGGATGCGTGGTCGATACGGCTGGACACACCGGCAGCGGTGGCCCTGTGCTGGGAACGTTCAGCGCGGGAGGAAGCACATGGAGGCAGTGATGAGCGTCGACGACTCCAAGCAGGAGCACACCATCCGGACCGGCGAGCAGCGGGTGAGCGGTCCCCGGGTGCTGGTGGCGGGGGCCAGCATCGCGGGACCCGCGCTGGCCCACTGGCTGCGCCGGCGGGGGGCCGAGGTGACCGTGGTGGAGCGGGCCGCCGAGCTGCGTCCCGGCGGGCAGGCGGTGGACGCGCGCGGGGTCGCCAAGGAGGTCATCGTGCGCATGGGGCTGGACGCGGCGGTGCGCGCGGCGTGCACCGACACCGCCGGCGCCCACACCGTGGACGCGGACGGGCACGTGCTGGAGACCTTCCGTGCCGACGACGACGGTGGCGACGGGTACATCGCGGACATCGAGATCCTGCGCGGGGACCTGTCCCAGCTGCTCTACGACGACACCCGCGACGGCGTCGAGTACGTCTTCGGCGACCGGATCGCGGAGCTCGCCCAGGACGCGGACGGGGTCGACGTGGTCTTCGCGGGCGGCGACCGGCGGCGCTTCGACCTGGTGGTAGGGGCCGACGGGTTGCACTCGGCGCTGCGGGCGATGGTCTTCGGCCCGCATGAGCGGTTCCTCCGCCACCTCGGGCACGTGCTGGCCTTCTACAGTGTGCCCAACAAGTTCGGGCTGGACCGCTGGCTGCTGGAGTACCAGGATCAGGAGTCCGGTCGCTCCGCCCTCCTGCGGCCCATCCAGGACGCCACCCGGGCGATGGCCATCTTCTCCTTCCCCGCGGCCGACTTCGACGTCGACCACCGTGACATCGCGGCCCAGAAGGTCCTGCTGCGTGAGCGGATGGCGGGCCTGGGCTGGTTGACCCCGGACATCCTCGCGCACCTGGACGACACCCCGGACTTCTACCTCGACCAGGTCGCCCAGGTGGTGATGGGCCGCTGGTCGAGTGGACGGGTGGGGCTGCTCGGGGACGCGGCGTTCAGCTCTTCGCCGATGTCGGGGCAGGGCACCGGGCTGGCGCTGGTCGGCGCCTACCTGCTGGCCGGAGAGCTGGCCGCCGCCGGATGGGACCCCGACGCCGGGTTCGCCCGCTACGAGGCGCGGATGCGCTCGTTCGTCGAGGCCAACCAGGAGATCGGCCGGTTGAACGCCCGCAGCCGCGTCGTCGCGGGGCCGGACGCCGAGCCGCGCCCCGATTTCACCGGCGAATGGTTCACCGAGCTGGTCGGGCGCGCGATCAACGGCGTCGAGCTGCCCGACTACGCGGGGATACCGGACTCCGCAGCCCCGACCACCTCGCCGGCCAAGCCGTAGGTGCCACATGGCGTGTCGAGAGGGACCACCCCCACCCCTCGCCGGCCCGTACGGCTTGTGGACGACCCGCGCCGGGACCGCACACCATGCTCGAAGCGCCGCCGATCGGTGTCAAGTCCGCGGTTGACGCACCATTGCGGAATCCTGCGTTGTTCCCCACGCCGTACCGGCGAAGCTGGTCCAGCATGAAACACCGCAAGAAGGACCATCCATGACCGGCAACCGCGCCAGAGGAGATCGGTGAACGTCGTCTCCGGAAGGCGGCGCGCGGAACGGCCGGTCCGGCTCGCGCCGGGCGATCACCTGCCGGTCGGGACGGGGCCTCGTGCCAGAGCCTGACGGATCCGGCGGGTGAGGTCGTCGGCCAGGATCTCGGCCTGGCCGCCGGCGAGCCCGTCGAGTGCCTGGGTGGCGACGTCGGCGGGGTCCGCCTTCGGGACACCGTCCAGCCCGGCGGTCATGTCGGTGTCCATGAAGCCGACATGGAGTGCCGAGACGCTGATCCCCCTGGGCTGGAGTTCCTCGCGGGCCGCGTCGGTCAGCGCCCACGCGGCCGCCTTCGCCGCCGCGTACGCCCCGGCTCGCGCCGGGTGCAACCACGAGATCACCGACAGGATGTTCAGGATCGCACCTCCGCCGTTGGCCTCGATGACCGGGGCGAACGCTCTGGTGACGGCGAGGGGGCCGTAGAAGTTCGTCTCCAGTTCCCGGCGCACCGCGTCGAGGTCGCCGCCGATGAGAGGCGTGCCGGTGGAGATCCCGGCGTTGTTGATCAGGACGGTCGCGTCGGTGGCGATCCGCGCGGCAGCCCGGATCGACGCGTGGTCGGTGACGTCGAGGAGCAGCGGGGTGACTCCTGGCAGGTCCAGGTCGTCGGGGCGGCGGACGGCCGCGTAGACCGATGCGCCGCGGTCCAGCAGCTGTGCGGCCAGGTGGCGCCCCAGACCCCGGTTCGCACCGGTGACCACCGCGACCGCGCCGTTCAGAACCATGCCTGCCTCCTTGATGCGGATGAGATAGATGATGAACGTAATCTATCTGCCGCAGCATAGGATAGATGACAACTGACATCCGAATGGGGGCGCAGATGGGACGCGGATCACAGGCGCAGGCACGGCAGAACCGCCGGCGGGTCGTCGACACGGCCTCCCGCCTCTTCCGCGAGCAGGGCACCGAGGTCAGCGTCGCCGACCTGATGAAGGCCGCGGGTCTGACCCACGGCGGCTTCTACAAACAGTTCGCCTCGAAGGAAGCCCTCATCGGCGAGGCGACCGCGCGCGCCTTCGAGGAGCACGCCGACGTTCGCGCCGGCGCGCTCGAACGGCACGAGGGAGATCGCGAAGCCGCCCAGCGGGCGTTCATCGACGCCTACCTCTCCGCCACGCACCGCGACAACGCCGCCGACGGCTGCCCCGCCGCCGGACTCGCCGTCGACATCGCCCGCGGTCACGGGGACGCGGAGGCTCGCCGCGTGTTCACCGAGCAGGTCGGCGACACCGCGGCCTGGCTCGCCACCGCCGACCAGGACGGCGTCGTGCGGCTGTGCACCATGGTCGGCGCCCTCGTCCTGGCCCGCGCCACCGCGGGCGACCCGCTGTCGGAGGACATCCTCGCCGCCGCCCGCACGGCACTGACCGGCGACCAGACCACTCCCTAGGGGACGCCGCACGTGATTCGCCCGTTCCGCCGATCAATGAGTCTGGAAAGCTCATCTTTCAGGAGGAGCGGACAGAGCAGGCGTGGAACTGCGTGACATCGAGATCTTCCTGACCCTGGCCGAGGAACCGCACTTCGGCCGCACCGCTGCCGAGCAGGCGGTGACGACGCCGTCCGCCGGAACAGGGCGGGTCGGTGCATTGCTCGGGACGATGGGCTGATATTTCCCCATCTCGGCGATATTCAGGTGTGATGCGGCACGCTGATCGCTACTGTGGGATCAGCTTCGCGAGACACGGAAAGGCGCGGGTCGAATGGGCGTCGGTCATCTTTCTCCAACAAAGAACCCTCCGGTGCCCGCCACGCACATCCGCGCCTTTCCGGGCCGCGCGAAGCTGGTCAGGTCCGGTGCCGGCACGGGTCGAATCTCATCGGTTATCGCCTTCTAAGCCGGTGGTTGCGGGTTCGAATCCCGCCACGGATCTCGGTCCGTGTAGCTCAATGGCAGAGCACCGTAACGGCCGGTGGGGCACCCATATCCGTGCCGGTTCCAGACCTGATCGCACGTCAGCCTTGCCGGCGGTACGGGTCGAATTCGATCGGTCATCGATTCCCATTCGAGTTGTCCGGGTTCGAGCCCCGGCGCCGGCAAGGCTGACGCGCACAGGCAGGGGAGCGGGTCGAAGTTCGTCGGTTATCGGGAACAGGTTGTCGCAGGTTCGAGTCCTGCCCACCCGGCAAGGCCGGATGGTAGCTCAGCTGGAAGAGCGTCTGTCATAAAGGCCGGTGGACGTCACCACATCCGCTCCCCTTCGTCATATCCGCCCTCGGGCGGGTCGAAAGCAAGGAGCTGACAATGGCACGTGACCCTCTCGCGAGCGTTTCGGCGTTCGCGACCCCGCAGACGCAGCCGATCCCCGGCCGTACCGACCAGGTGCGGAACGCTGCCGGCGGCTACGCGTTCGCCAAGGACGTGTGGCGCAAGCTGGAGGACTTCCTCATCCTCGGCACCACCGGCGGCACCTACTACGTGGGCGAGAACCAGCTGACCGCCGACAACGCGGGCGTGCTGTTCCAGGCCATCGCCGAGGACGGTCCGCGCGTCGTCAGGCTGCTCACCGACATCTCGACGGCCCGGCCGCCGCGCGCGCCGAAGCAGCGTCCGGCCCTGTTCGCGCTCGCCGCCTGCTACGCCAAGGGCGACGACGACACCCGCCGAGCGGCCAAGCAGGCCCTGGCGAAGGTCGCCCGGACCACCGACCACCTGGCCCAGTTCTTCGGCTACTACAAGAACCTCGGCGGCAAGGCGACCGGTCGAGGCACCGCGCCCACGATGGGCCGGAGCCTGCGCACGGCGCTCGGCTCCTGGTTCCTCACCGGCGAGGCCGACGCGGTCGCGTTCAAGGCGTGCAAGGCGGCCCAGCGCAGGACGCCGCAGGGCGAGGCGTTCGCGCTGCGGGACGTGCTGCGGATCGCCCACCCGGTCGCCGACTCCGACCAGCGCAGGACGCTGTTCGGCTGGATCGCCGGCAACGTCTCCGACGACGAGGCGCGCGACGAGCTGCCCGCCGTCGACCGGTTCCTGACCGCGAAGGCCGTCACCACCGCCGAGGACGCGGTCCGGGTGGTCACCGAGGCGAAGGTGCCGTGGGAGTTCCTGCCGGACTCGGTTCTGAAGGAGCCGTCGGTGTGGGAGGCGCTGATCGAGACCGTCGGCCTGACCGCGCTCATCCGCAACCTGGCCCGCATGACCCGGCTCGGCACCCTCAAGCCGATGGCGGACGCCACGTCGCGGGCGGTGCTGCGGCTCACCGACCAGCAGGCGATCCTGCGCGCCCGCATCCACCCGATGGACGCCTGGCTCGCGATGCGCGTCTACGCCTCCGGGCAGGCGCAGCCCGACCCGCGCGCCGACGTGCACACCTGGCAGCCCGTCCCGGCCATCCTCGACGCGCTGGAGGAGACGTACGAGCTGTCGTTCGGCGCGGTCGAGCCGTCCGGGAAGCGGCTGCTGGTCGCCGTCGACTCGTCCGGATCGATGAGCTGGGGCGGCGGGGTCCGGGTGGGCGGTTCCCCGATCGGCTCCCCGTACGAGGTGGGCAACGCGATGGCGGTCATGCTGTCGCGCATCGAGAAGGGCGACCTGCACGTCATCGACGTCGACACGTCCGTGCACGCCTCCAAGGTGACCCCGCGCACGAACCTGCGCGAGATCGCCTCGTGGCAGCCGTCGGGCGGCGGCACGGACCTGTCACTGCCGTTCACGTGGGCGCGTGAGCAGCGCATGGAGGTGGACGGCATCATCGTCTTCACCGACAACGAGACCTGGGCGGGACGCTCCCACCCGACGCAGGGCCTCGACGCCTACCGCCGCACCGTCAACGCCGACGCTCGCGTGGTCGTCGCCGCGATGACGCCCGCGGGACATTCGATCGGCGACGCGAAGGACGAAGGCGTCCTGAACGTGGCCGGCCTCGACGCGTCGCTCCCGCTCATCGTCAACGGCTTCATCCGCGCCTGAAAGCGGTGATTTCCCCTCGCTTGCGCCTGGGACAGCAGGCTCAACACTCGCATGAGTCGCAGCGCTCACGCCTCTCCCCGCGGACGGTTTTCCGGAAAAGATCTCCGATGGACAGACACCTGTGTTCTTCTCGATGGGGTGTGCGCCGATGGATCGCAAGCGGGCGAAGCTGACAAACGCTTCTCCGTCCACCGGGCGTACCGCGTGCTGGAACGCTTCCAGGACCTGCATACGGAGGTGCGATGAACTTCCCGCGCTGGCCGGAGCCCTTGCGGCCGGGTGATCCGCGCCAGGCGGGGGCCTATCGGCTGGAGGGGCGGCTGGGTGGTGGCGGGATGGGACAGGTGTTCCTGGGGCGCTCTCCCGGCGGCCGCCCAGTCGCGGTGAAGCTGGTGCGGCCCGACCTGGCCGACGATCCCGGGTTCCGGAGCCGGTTCGCCCTGGAGGCCGAGGCCGCCCGCCGGGTCGGCGGGTTCTACACCGCCCAACTCGTCGACGCCGACCCGGAGGCCGACCCGCCTTGGCTGGTCACCGCCTACATTCCCGGCCCGTCCCTGCACCAGGCCGTCGAAGCGCACGGCCCGATGCCCACGGAGGCGATCACCGTGTTGGGCGCGGGACTGGCCGAGGGGCTCGGCGCGATCCACGCCTGCGGCCTGGTGCACCGCGACCTCAAGCCGTCCAACGTCATCCTCGCCGCCGACGGCCCCCGCGTCATCGACTTCGGCATCGCCCGTGCACTGGACGCCACCTCCCACACCCTCTCCCGCGCGGTGGTCGGCACCCCGTCGTTCATGTCCCCGGAACAGGCACGAGGCCGGGAGATCGGTCCGTCCAGCGATGTGTTCTCCCTCGGGCTCGTCCTGGCGTTCGCCGCCACCGGTCGCAGCCCGTTCGGCGCGGGACGGGCCGAGGCGGTCGTCTACCGCATAGCCCACGACGAACCCGACCTGACCGGCCTGCCCGCCCCCCTGACGGAGCTGGTGAAGCGCTGCCTGGCCAAGGATCCCGGTGACCGTCCCGGCGTGGCCGAGATTCTCAGAGAACTCACCGACCCCACCCGGACGACCACCCGATGGCTTCCGCCGCCGTTCGCGACGATGATCGCCGAACGTCAGCTGCAGACCCCGCCGGACCTGGCGCCCGTCCCGCCTTCCGATCCCGGCACCCACCAGGGCAGCACCCGACACGATCCCGACCACGGTCGAGCCCTGGACGCTTCCGGTGATACGGAGCGGTACCCGCACCAGCCGGATCACCAGGCACCCGATGGCTCCGACATGCCCGCCGGCAGGCGCCGCCCGACCCGGCGCCGGTTCCTGCTCGGCGGTCTGGCCGCGCTGGGCGCCGCGGCGGTCCCGATCGGCTGGAACCTCTGGTCCCGCCGCAACCGGCTGACCGACGAGGATCTGTACGCGGTCGCGTTCAGCCCGGACGGGCGCACCATCGCGGGAGGCAACATCTCCGGCGACGGCTGGCTGTGGGCCGCCGACTCGCACGAGATGATCGCCGACTTCTCCGACGAGAATTCCGTCAACGGCGCCATGGCCTTCACCCCCGACGGCTCCGCACTGGTGACAGCCGGGATGAAGGTGCCGTTGAGCTTCCGCGCCCCCTCCACCGGGAAGGTGACGCACTCGCTCCCCTCGCCGGTCGGGGGCGCTCGCACGATGGCGTTCAGCGCGGACGGCGCCCAACTCGTCGTCGCGGGAAACATCCCGGTCGGCAACCTCGAAGCCGCCGAGATCTGTGTCGTCTGGGACGTCGCAGCCAAGGAGCCGAAGCGCAAGCTGCCGTTCGCCACGAAGGCCGGTTCCGCGGTGAACTCGGCGGCGTTCATCGACGACGGCCGCTCGATCCTGCTGGCAGGGGAGAACCTCACCGCAGCCGACGGGACGGACGGATTCTGGCGCTGGAACCTCGGCAGCGGCGACCTGGAGGCGATCGGCCCCGACGGAGAAGGCTCGGCGGTCGCCGTGGGCCCCAACGGGAAGCAGTACGCGCTGGGCGGCGCGCACGGCTGCTCCCTGACATCCGATGACGGAACCGGGCTGCGCACCATCAGCAACGCGGACGTCGATGCCCTCGCCTTCAGCCCGGACGGCGCCACCCTGGCAGTGGCCGACAAGGAAGGCATCCGGTTGTGGGACACGGCGACCGGCCGGGCGAAGGCGACCGTGACCGACCGCAGGGCTGCTGCGCTGGCCTTCCACCCCGATGGAACCTTCCTGGCCTCAGGAGGTTGGTTCGTGGATGCCGAGGGCTGCCGGCTGTGGCCGGTCGAAGACCCGTGACCCGGTTACGCGTCCGGTGCCGCACCGACGATGAGCTCGGCTGCGTCAGCCTGCCAGCCGGGCGAGGGCCAGGGCGTGCGCCCGGTCGAGGGAGTCTGCGGCGGCGCAAGGGATGTCCGGCTGCACGCCGGTGCCCTCCCAGTTCGCGCCCGAGACGGGGTTGACGGCGCGGCCGGTGGGCACGGTGGCCTCCAGGTGGGGATGCACGGTCCAGCCCTTGCACGGGTGCGCGCCGCCGCGGGTGGGCTCGCCGACGACAACGGCGCGGCCGAGCTGCTGCAGGTCGTAGGCCAGCTCCTCGGCGGCGGAGAAGGTGCTGCCACTGGACAACACGTACAAAGGCTTGCTGCCGCCGAAACGCGCGCCGGGAACGTGCGGCAGGCTCCAGGACTGCTCGCCGCGCTCGCCGCCGCGCCAGTGCATGGTGTTGAGGTGGGTGCGCTCGTCCAGCAGGTAACTGCAGACGAAGGCGACGGTGTCCGGGTCGCCGCCCCGGTTGTCGCGAAGGTCCACGATCAGCGCCTGGGCGCGGGAGGCCAAGGTGAGCGCGGCGCTCAGCGGTTCGGCGGCCCAGTCCAGCGGGAACAGCATCGGCGCCAGCTCCACCACGGCGACTCCTCCGTCGAGCAGCTGCACCCGGGGCGCACCGCCCAGCGAGGTGTCGTAGTCGCGGCGGATGGATTCCAGGGTGGCCGCGCCCTGCTCGGGGGACACCGGGTCGGCGTGGTGCTTCAGCCTCAGGTGTTTGTCGCCGTTGACGGACTGCAGGTCCGCGGTGACCAGACGGGCGAGCTCCTCGGCGCCGCCGACGTCGTAGGCGCCCTCGGCGAGGCGTCGTCGTAGCAGGTCGGCAAGCTGCTCGGCTATCTCGGGGAAGATGTAGTGCTCGGTCAGCAGGCGGGCCGTCTCGTCGATGACGGGGGCAGGCCGGAGGTTCGTCAGGGGCGTCATGGCAGGAAGTAGAGCACCGCCCCTCCGAAGACGTCAAAGACGCTTGAAACGCCTTCGGCAGGCGGCGAAACGGCCTGCACGGCTGGGCTCGTCGGCGGGTCAGTGCATGAGCGCGTCCGGGAAGCCGAACGTCGTGACCAGCGCGGGATCGTGGAACTTGATCACACGGGCGATGCCGGTGGCGGTGGGGGTCAGCACCACGACGCCGTCGGCCCGGAGCGCGCCGTCCGCGTCCCGGTGGTACACGACGGCGGACGGGCGGCCGTTGGCGGTTGTCGCGATCACGTCACGCCGAGAGCCTGCGGTGCCGCCTGGCTCAGCACGCCGATATTGAGGCCGATGATGTGGATCTGGTGCTTGTAGGCCGGGGCCGCCCGCGAACACGCCGTGGGCCTTCGAGATGTCGGCGAAGTTGACCCCGGCGGCGGTGACGCGGACCAGGACCTCGCCCCGGCCGGGGCTCGGCACCGGCGCGTCGACGATCAGGCGCATGTCCTGTGGGCCGTTGAGGGACGTCTGCTGCAGCGCGCGCATGGTCGCGGGGACGCTCATTGGCGATCAGCTTGCCGACTCAACGAATCCTCAATGCATCTTCAACGCGGCGCGGTTCAGACTCCCCATGACGTTCGACCCATCTTCGAATGAAACAGGGAGTGACCATGCACATCGTCCGTGCGATCAAGGCTCCGCTGTCCGGTCTGGCCTGTGCGGCA
The DNA here is from genome assembly GCF_042878785.1 of Nonomuraea sp. NPDC003560. NCBI lineage: Bacteria > Bacillati > Actinomycetota > Actinomycetes > Streptosporangiales > Streptosporangiaceae > Nonomuraea > Nonomuraea sp. NPDC003560. The sequence continues at coordinate 169,557 of NZ_JBIAOF010000010.1, forward strand.
ACGCTCACGCTGGGCGTCACCTCGTTCCCGGCGCCCGCGAGCGCGACCGTCACCCAGGGGCAGGCCGTTCCGGCGTCCGTGGCGGCAGGGAGAACCACGGCGCCGGCCTGCATCGAGCGGAGTGTGAGCAAGAAGAGGAAAACGGTCTGGATCTCGAATCGCTGCGGCAGGACGATGAAGGTGAAGGTCGTCGTCAAACACGGCCCCGACTCCTACTGCCGCACCCTGCGCGACTCCGAGACCATCTACTACCCCTGGCATTTCGGCTCCTATGACCGCACCGTGAACTGCTAGCCCAGCTTTCCCGCGAACCCGCCGACGCCGGACGCCGACGTGTGGATCGACGGCCCCCAAGCTCATACGGCTGCCGCGACGGCGGCGGCGATGAAGAGCACTTGAAGGGCCGTACGGGCCGGCAGCGGGGTCACGGGCTTCCCGGCCAGCGTGAGGCCGCGGCGGGCCGCCGAGACGTTGGCCGGGAACATGGCGATCATGAGCAGCGCCAGCCCGATCGCCGCGTACGGCGCGACCGGCGCGAACAGCATCCCCGCGGCGCCGGCCAGTTCCAGGACGCCGGTGAGGGTGACCAGCAGGGCCGGCTGCGGGAACGACGGCGGGATCATCGCGACGAAGTCGCGGCGCCACGAGGGCAGGAAGTGGGGCACGCCGGTGAGGACGAACATCAGGGCCAGAGCGCCGCGCAGGGCCGGCTGCCAGGCGTCCAGTGCGTCGACGCCGACCAGGCCGACGAGCCGTAGGACGACGAAGCCACCGATGAGGGCGATGAACGGAACCATTCCGTCCTCCAATCTTGTCATTGGACAGATTGGAGGGAGGTTCGTCATCTTGTCAATGTCAAGCTAGGGTGTGGTCGTCCCGCTGAGCCTTGGAACGCGGAGGTGAGGAACATCAGCCAGCCGTCCTACCACCACGGCAACCTGCGGCGCGTCATCATCGACGCCGCGCTGCAGGCCATCGGCGAATCCGGCCCGGCCGGATGGAGCCTGCGCGAGCTGGCCCGCCGGGCCGGCGTCTCGCACGCCGCCCCCGCCTACCACTTCGGCGACAAGCAAGGGCTGTTGACGGCCGTGGCCGCCGAGGGCTTCACCATGTTCGCCGACGCTCTTGAGCACGCCGCCTCCGACGTGTGGGAGGTCGGCGTCGCCTACCTCCGTTTCGGCCTCGACCACCGGCCCCACTTCGAGGTGATGTTCCGGCCGGAGCTCTACCGGGTGGACGATCCCGGCGTTCGATCCGCGCAGCAGCGCGCCGCGGACGTCCTCAACGCCAGCGCCCACTCGCTGTCGCCGGGCGCGGAACACGACCGGACGACCACGGTCGCCGCGTGGTCGCTGGCGCACGGCTTCACCACCCTGTGGCTGAGCGGCGCCTTGCCGGAAAGCGCGGACGGAGACCCGGAGGCCCTGGCCCGCTCGATGCTCCGCCTCGTCCTCGGCGCCGTGGCGGGCGGGGCGGGCAGCCCGTGATCGGACGGCCGGCGGCCTCGCCCGTCCTGCACCCTGAGACCTGGATCTCGTCGTGTCAGTGACCGTTCGGGGCCGGACCGTCCATCAGGTGGGTCGCTCGTTCCGTGCGCAGGTGGAGGGCCGTGCGGCCCTTGCGTTGTGTCGACACCAGCCCCGCCCCCCGCAGCGCGCCCAGGTGTTGTGACACCGCGCTCGGCGTGATGTTCAGGCGGGCGGCCAGGGCGGCGGTCGTCAGGGGTTCGGCCAAGGCGGCGAGGATCAGCGTTCTCGTGTGGCCGAGCACCGGGATCAGGCCCGTCAGCGCCGGTCGGGGCGACTCCCGGAGCAGTCCGACGCCCATCGCCGGATAGCGGATCGACGCGGCGGCGATCGGGGCCTTGTCGACGCCCACGTCCGGCCAGTTGAAGACGCTGGGCTGCAGAACGAGGCCATGCCCGCCGGTGTCCACCGTGAACACGGAGTGCGGGGTGCGCCGGCCGTGCACGACCAGCTGGCCGTCCTCCCAGGCGATGTCGCGGTGCAACTCGGCGAACAGCGCCTGCACCCCGCCCTCCACCAGGGTCAGCGCACGCCGTCCGATGTCGGCCTCCAGCACGGCGCACATCCGGCCCCACTGGGGCGCGATCAGCAGCTCGTGGCAGCGGTGCAGCGCCTCGGCCAGTCTTGGCAGGACCGTCGCGGGCTCGGGGACGTCCTCGGCCGGCATGCCCAGGACCGCGCCGTACTCCTGCCGGAAGAAGTCGTCCTGCGTGGCGCGTACCAGGTCCAGCTCCGTCGCGATGGACGGCAGGCGCTCAGCCGGCGCCGGGAACAGGAACGACGGCAGCGGCCCGGCGATCAGCGCGCGCAGCAGCGGCAGCTCGCGCTCGCGCGCCAGCAGCGGGCGCGCCTGGCGCACCCAGGGCCGGTGGACGGCATGACCGCCCGTGCCGAACAGGATCCGCAGCGCCAGCACCGTCTCGCCCAGCGGTGAGACGGCGAATCGCACCTTCGCGACCGACGCCGCGGTGAACCTGATCTCGACCGCCATCCGCCCCTCATCATGTAGCCGTGGCTTAACGATAGCCGCGGCGCGCCGTCTCCCCGCAGGCTGGCGGGCATGGACTTCTTCACCTCCCACGACGGCCTCCAGCTCGCCTGCCACGTGTCCGGCGACGGTCCCCCTGTGGTCTGCCTGCCCGGCGGGCCGATGCAGGCCTCCGCCTATCTCGGCGACCTCGGGGGCCTCTCGGCGCACCGGCGGCTGATCATGGCGGATCTGCGGGGCACCGGGCGGTCCGCCGTGCCGCCGGACATCGCCTCGTACCGTTGCGACCGCCTTGTCGACGACGTCGAGGCCCTGCGCGAGCACCTTGGGCTCGACCGGATGGACCTGCTCTCCCATTCCGGGGGCACGAATCTGGCCGTGCTCTACGCGGCTCGCCATCCGGAACGCGTCGGAAGGCTCGTTCTGGTCGCTCCGAGCGTCGCCGCCGTCGGCGTCAGGATCACCGAGGAGGTCCGGCGGGAGACCGCCCGGCTGCGCGAGGGGGAGCCCTGGTTCCCGGAGGCGTTCGCGGCCCTGGAGAAGGTCATGTCAGGCCAGGCCACCGGCGACGCCTTCCAGGCCATCGCGCCGTTCTGGTACGGCCGCTGGGACGGGACGGCCCAGGCGCACAAGGCCGCCGAGGACGAGCAGCGGAACAACGAGGCGGCAGCCGTCTTCGGTGCCGAGGGCGCCTTCGCCCCCGACGCCACCCGCGCCGCGCTCACCCGCTTCACCTCGCCGGTGCTGCTGCTCGCGGGCGAGGTGGACCTGAACTCCCCGCCCGCCGCGGTGGCCGAGGTCGCCGCGCTGTTCCCGCGCGCCGAGCTCGTCGTACAGGCCGGGGCAGGGCACTTTCCGTGGCTCGACGACGCCGGCCGGTTCGTGGCCACCACCTCGGCGTTCCTGCGTCAGGTGCCCAGGTGAGCGCACACCCGGCCGGAGATCGTCCTCATCGCCGCGGCACCGTCTCTCCGCCCTGCGAGAGGTCGAAGGGCGCGGGGGAGTGGCCTGCCCAGATCCGGCGGGAGACCTCTTCGGGGTAGGGGAGAGTGGCCGGCTCGGCGTCCAGGACGCGGGTCAGCCGCCGGTCGGGCCGGTACGCGGCCCATCCCGCGTCGCCGGTGGTGACGAAGCGCACCCATGCCTCCCTGAGCTCGCGGGAGAGCGCGACGGCCTCGGGGGCGGGCTCGTCGCCGAGGAGCTGCGCGCCGATGGGACTGTCCAGCGTGCCGAACGCCAGGGGGACGTCGAGGCTGTGGCAGGCGCCCAGGGCGCCGCCGAGCGCCGGGGCGGTCCAGCACAGTTCGAACAGGTACGAGGTGCCGCCGGCCGCGGCGTTGGCCTCGGCCAGCTGCTGTGACGGCATGCGGAAGAGGGCGTCGGAGTACACCGTCTCCACCAGCTCCTCCGGACCGGCCTGCGGAAACCCGGCGCGGTACGCCCGCGCGCCATGCGGCCGGGGTGCGAGCAGTTCCAGGGCCGTGCGCGCGTCCTGCTCGGTGAAGCCGCCCTGCCGCCCGCTCATGACGCTGAACAGCCGGAACTCGTCCCGGGTGTGGCCGGCGAGCAGCTCGATCCCGCCCGCGCGCCCGCCGGTCAGCGCCGACCAGGGCGTCTCGGGCAGAACCTCGCCGTCGACGACGGGGCACAGGGCGGTGCCGGTCCCCGTGAGCCGCCCCCAGCTCTCCCGGTGCTCATGGAGGGCGGCGTTGAAGGAGGTGAGCTCCGCGGCCAGGCGCCAGGGGGCGATGTCGCGCAGGGCCGCGGCGGTGGGGGCCGCCGCGCCGAGCCGGTCCGCGAGCGCGGCGGTGACCTGCCGGGCCAGCGCGGGGGTGCTGTGCAGCCCCGGCGCCGAGTGGGCGATGGCCCGCCGGAACAGGCCGCGCGCCGGCTTCATCGTCAGCAGGGCGGCGACCGACCCGGCCCCGGCGGACTGACCGGCCACGGTGACCCGGCTGGGGTCGCCGCCGAACGCGGCGATGTTCCGCTGCACCCACTCCAGCGCGGCGATCTGGTCGAGGAAGCCGCGGTTGGGCGGCGCGTCGTCGAGTAACGCGAAACCCTCCGCGCCCACGCGGCAGTTGACGGTCACCACGACGAGCCCCGCCCCGGCCAGCGCCGCCGGGTCGTACATCGGGTCGCTCGACACCGCCGAGACGTAGCCGCCCACGGGGAGCCACACCAGCACCGGCAGCCCGGCCGCGCCCGGATCCGGGGTGCCGACGTCGAGCGTCAGCCAGTCCGTGCCCCGCGGCGGACCCACCTCTACCGGCAGGGACAGCGGCACCGGGGGGCCGAACTCCGCCGCCTGCCTCGTGCCGTCCCAGCGGTGCGGCGGGGCGGGCGCGGCGAAACGGAGCGCTCCCACCGGCGGCTGGGCATACGGGATGCCGCGGAACACCGCGTGGCCCTGCCGCCGGCGCCCCTGCACCACCCCTTCCGCGGTCCGCACCCTCGGCTCTTCGGACATGACGGCTCCTTCCTCGAACGGACCCCCATGGTTATAGGTCAAGTGTATTATGTCAACTGTATGGGAAAGGCTCGGAGTGACGAGGGAGAGGCCCGCGATGCCGAAACAGGTGGACCACCGCGAACGCCGCGAAGCGATCGCCCGCGCGCTGTGGCGGGTGGTGGCGCAGCGCGGCGTCGCGCACCTGACGACACGGGTGGTGGCGCAGGAGGCGGGCATCTCACTCGGGCAGTTGCAGCACTACTTCGCCTCCCGGGCCGCCATGCTCTCCTTCGCCATGGACTTCGCCTCGGAACAGACCTCGCTGCGCGTCGAGCAGGGCCTCGCGGGGCTCGGCGACCGTCCGCACCCGCGTGACGTGCTGCGACTGACGCTTTCGGAAATGCTGCCCCTGCACGCCGACGCCCGCGCCACCAGCCGGATGAGCGCCGCCTACGTCCTGGAGGCGCTGCACGACGAGGCCGTCCACGAGCAGGCGCGCCGCGGCCTCCTCCAGGGGCGCGCCCTCGTCGAGCGGCTGGTCCGCCAGGCGATCGCCGACGGGCACATCGCCCCCGACCGCGACCCGGCGACCGAGACCAACCTGCTCCTCGCCCTCACCGGCCTCACCCCCCTCCTCGAACTGGACGTGATCACCCCCCAGGACGCCCTCACCGCGATCGACCTGCATCTGGACAGGCTGTTCGCCGACATCGCCCCTGGCGAGCAGCCCGTCAGGTCCGGCGGGTTCGGGTGACGGGGCGTCCGGCCCGTCAACGGGGCGCGCTGGAGGCCCCGCCAGGAGGCACCACGGCCACCGGGCAGGCCGCGTGGTGGAGCACCCCGTGGCTCACCGAGCCCAGCATCGTGGAGGCGAAGTCGCCCAGCCCGCGCGAGCTCACCACGACCAGGTCGGCCGTGGACGACGCGTTCCTGAGGGCGGCGACCGGATGATCGCACACCTGCTCGTCCACGATCCGCACGTCAGGGTTCCCCTCCCGCCACGGGATCACCTCCTGGGCGGCGTCGCGGGCGTTCTCCTCGAAGCTCTCGCCGGTCATCCTGTAGGCGGAGGCGTACGAGGACAGGATCGGCGGCCGCCAGGCGTAGAGCACCAGGAGCTCCGCGTCCTGGGCACGGGCCTGCTTCAGGGCGTACTCCATGGCGGCCGGTGACTGCCAGCCGTCGTATCCGACCACGATCCGGCCGCGGCGCATCGTGGCGGCCTCCCGGACGACCACGACCGGGCTCGCGGCGTGCCCGGCCAGCGCCAGGCTCGTGGAGCCGAGCACCATCCCGGCGAAACCGCCCCGCCCTCTGCTGCCCAGCACCAGGCTGTCGGCCTCCGCCGACTCCCGCACCAGGTCGTCCACCACCGGACCGGGCAGGATCTCCGTGCCGACCTCCACGCCGGGAACCAGGCCGCGCGCCCGGTCCGCCGCCGCTTCCAGCATCCCGGCGCAGTATTCGGCCGTCCCGACGTCGCCTGTCCACGGCTCGCACACGTGCACCAGCCGCAGCGCCAGCGAGCGCCTGCGGGCGTCCGCCGCGGCCCACTCGACGGCCGCCATCGAGGGCGGCGAGCCGTCCACGCCCGCCACGATCCGTCCAGCCATCTTCCGCCTCCCCCGAGCCCCCGCCCTTCCCTTACCCCGAACCCGCCCACCGTCATGTCTGACGTGACCGGCGACCACCAGTGGATCACAAGACGGCCCTGGTAGATCAGGGCGGGTGAACGATGCCTCAGCCGCAGGGAAGGCCCGTCCGGGGCGGACGAGCCGTCCGAGGCCGAGCGGCCGGGATCTGGCTGCCGGGACCGTCCGCGCTCGCGGTCGCGGCGGCCCTGACGCTGCCGCCCGTACTGGTGTTGCTGGTGCTGCACCGCAGGTGGGGGCATCGAGGGTGGTGCTGGGTCCTGCGATCACTGGATCCGGACGCGGTCATGATGGTCATGGCCCTTCTCCTCGGCCCGTTCCGGTGGCTCGAACCGGTCTTCTGGGCGGCGGTCTGGCCCTTCCGTCAGATCCTGCGGTTGTTCGCCTGGATCGGGCGGGTTCTGTCAGCGTTGGGCGATCTGTAGCGCTCGCCTGCGCGGCCGCCGCGACCCCAGCCGGGCACAGCCCGGCTGAGGCGTCATCGGCTCATGGGGCCACGGTCAGGGTGAGGGTGGCTGTGTGGTCGAGGGCGACGCCGTCGCCCAGCACCGTGATCGGGTAGGTGCCGGACGGGGTGCTAGCGCCGGCCGTGACGGTCAGCGTGGAGGTGGCGCCGGTGGTGATGCTCGACGGGCTGAAGGACGCCGTCATGCCCGCCGGAAGCCCCCTGGCGTACAGCGAGATCTGCTGCGGGGCGCCCGAGACGACGGCGCTGCCGACGGTGACGCTCACGGTCTGGCCGGGCTGCACGGTCGCTGCGGCGGGGTTGACCGCGACCGAGAAGTCGCACGTGTACGGCTCGCCGGCCCGCGCGGGCACGCGGACGGCGTTCCACGCGGCCTTGACCGTGTTGTACTCCAGGCACGACGAGGGGAACATGTCCAGGGCCGCCTGCAGCGAGGCGCGGCGGGCCATGGTGTGCGGCCAGGCGGAGGTCTTGCGCAGCAGCGTGCCCATGTAGATCTGGCCCGCCTTGCGCGCGCCGAGCCCGACGATGGAGGAGGAGTCGCAGGTCGGGCTGGGCGGCTGGCCGTTCGTCGGGTTGCTGCCCTCGGCCAGCAGGTAGAACCAGTGGTTCTGGACGCCGGCCCCGACCTGGGGCGGCATCGACGGCACCGCGCTGCTGTAGCAGTCGGGGTGACCGGGGATCAGCGACGGCTTGTACATGTAGCGGATCGGGCCGGTTCCGTCGACGTTGACCTCCTCGCCGACGGTGTAGTCCGGCGGGTCGAGGGTGGCGGGCTCGTTGGCGTACTGCTCGGTCAGCGCGCCGAAGATGTCGCCGGTGGACTCGTTGAGTATGGCCTTCTCGTTGTCGCCGAGGTCGAGGCCGGGCGTGGTGGCGAAGACGATGTGGCCGTACTCGTGCGCCACGACGTCCATCGCGGTGAGCTGGCGCAGGTTGTCGGAGGTGTGGCCGAAGACGGTGTTGACGCCGTTCCAGTAGGCGTTGACGTCGTTCAGGCCGACGCGGGCGGGGTAGCCGTCGCCGGCTCCGTTGAAGCCGGAGCGTCCCAGCCAGGTCTTGAGCATGTCCCATTCGGTGTCGATCGCGAAGAGCGTGTCGACGCAGGCGGTTTCGAGGTTGGTGCCGCTGCCGTTGCCCCAGTAGTCGTCGGGCCCGGTGAAGGCGGAGCCGTTCGGGCCGCCGCAGCGCACGTTCCGCCGCACCGGGTCGATCATGGCGAAGGAGGAGCCGGTCGCCATGGTGCCGATGGTGACCGGGTTGCCGTTGTAGTAGCTGTTGCCCACCCCCGCCTTGACCTCGTCGGACTTCAGGACGACCGCGCCGGTCAGCGCGTCGACGAAGACGTGCAGCCTGCTCTCCCTGCCGCCGACGGCGCCGTGGACGAGCACCTCGTAGGCCAGCCGGCCGCGTCCCTGAGCCATGACCACCAGCCGGGGCGCGGCGATCGAGGAGACCTGGGGCAGTTGGCCCCTGGCCACGCGGACTGCTTCGGCGGCGCCGAGCCTGGGCGTGGTGGCCACGTCCAGGGGGCTGTCCTGGGAGACGGAGGTGCTCAGGACCTCGCCGGTGGCCGCGCTGACCACGACGAAGTCGCCGCCGTAGACGGGCAGCCCCGCGTACGTGCGGGTGTAGGGCGTGTAGCGCAGCCCGTTCTGTCCTTCGATCGGGGCCTGCCGTACGTACGCGTCCTCGGTCGAGCTGTGCAGCAGTGCGGGCCTGGCCTTCACCAGGAGGTCGGCGGGATCGCCTTTGGAGGCGTTCGCCGGGCCGGGGACCGAAGTGGCCACGAGCACACAGACGGCACTCGTGACCAGGGCTAACACGGCATTGCGTCTCATGGGGCCGCTCCTCTTGCGCCGGCGGGCGATGGACGGGGTCACCTGCATTTGAGTTGATGAACTACAGGAGGTCAATATCGAGGTAAATAGGCGGAAAAATCGGGATTTATGGCCATTCAGGCCAGAGCCGATGACAGAAGGAACTCCACCGTCAGCACGTATCTGAAGCACGCCGGACCTGCTCGGGAGGGGCAGCCACACACATCCCCCAGGAGGCGTCCATGCCCAGGATCGGGTTCGAATGGCAGTTCCAGCGCAACGAGCTGAGGTTTCTGGCAGATACCAAGAACGGCTGGCAGACCGAGGACGCCCTGCCGTCCAAGGGACGCGTCTGCTACTGGCAGGACCCCGGGATCGCCATCGAGTCCGACGGCGGCGACGTCGAGATCATCACCGACTCGGTGACGACGTGGGCCGCCCTGCGCCGTCAGCTCGTCCTCATCGGCGAGCTGATCAGCCTGCTGACGGGCCGTTCACCCGACACCACCAAGCTTCCCGCCACGTTCCTGCGGTCCGACGAGCAGGAGGACGAGGCGACGACCGGCACCCGGCGATCGAGCAGGGCCCGGACGAGCGCCAGGACGCAGGCCGTGCGCGTGGCCCAGGGACACCTCAGGACCCACGACGACGTCCAGCCGACCGACGGGCTGCGCTTCGTGCCGGGCACCAACGTGGGCAACATCATCACCGTGTCCCTCGCCGCGCCCATCAAGCGGTGCGACTTCGACTTCGCCGGCAACCCGGTGATGACGCCCGTCTACGCCAAGGGCGACGTGCTGGCCTTGACCGCCGGCAGGGACCTCGTCCACGGCACGGCTCAGGCCACCCTGGACGTGCCGCTGGCCGAGCTGCCCGCCCGGCTGGGGGTGCTCGGCTTCGACCCGAGCGCCCGGGTGGCCGCATGGCTGCAGGGACGTCACCAGACGGCCAACCTCATCGGGTTCGTCACGCTGATCCAGTACATCCTGTGGGTCTTCGCCCATCAGAACCTCACCTCCGGCGACGGGCCGAAGGCGGGCTTCGCGCTGCTGCCGCGCACGAACCTGCGCTCGGTCTACATGAACGCGCTGACGGAGGTGGAACGGTCCGCCTTCGACGCCATGGTCAACGCCCTGTCCGACGGGGACAAGAACTCCCGGGTGTGCCCCCGGCCGTACGGTCTGGGCGGGCGGCAGACGTATGACAACCAGCTCAGCCTCTTCTGGTGGCTGCGCTCGATCCAGGGCGGCGACCCGGGCCAGGGCGACGAGACGCTGGCCCTCCACATGAGCGGCGACGGCCCGCGCGGCATCGCCTACGACGCGATGTCCCCGCCGCGCGGCTACCCCGCCCACGAGCCCTTCCCCGGACGGCCGGCGGAGTGGTTCACGTACTCCATGGGGCAGAAGACGACGCCGTACAAGGCGACGCACGTGGTCGTGGAGTACCGGCAGACCGACCTGTTCGGCCTCAAGAACGGCATGGGAACCTACGAGCAGTTCGTCACCGCGGCGATGGACGCGGCCCTCAGCGCCGGTCTGGACGTGCCGCACTGACGGCTCCGCCCCTGGATCAGCCGGAACGGCTCACCTGGTGGGCGGGGGCTCAGTATCGCCCACCAGGTCGATGCCGGCGAGGGTGACCGCGTCGCGGTAGACGGCCGGCGGCGGGTCGGCTTCCTGGAGGCTCCGGAGGGCCAGGCGCAGGTGCGCGCGGTTCCGTTCACGGGTCCAGGCGCGGCCGCCGCACCGGTCGATCAGGTCCGCGACGGCGGCCGGCCCCTCCTCGGCGGGCTCGCCGTCCCCTTGGTAGAACGCGGCGAGCCGCCCGCTGTCGCGGTGCCCTGATTCCAGGCACGCCGCGACCGTGGGCGTGATCTTGCGGCGGCGGACGTCACCGTAGCGCGACCGGCTGAGCTGCTCCGCCGGCCACAGGTCCGACAGATCGTTGTGGTACTGCACGGCCATGCCGAGATGGAACCCGAACCGGCCGACGGCCTCCACCTGCGCGCCGGAGGCGTCGGTCAGCAGGGCGGGCAGGCAGCACACCGCGGGTGCTCGCCCAGGTGGGAGAACGCCAGGGCCAGTAGGGCGTCACCGGCCATGATGGCGTGCCCGGTGGTGTAGGCCGCCAGGACGGTGGGCCGGCCACGACGCCGGGCCTCCAGGTCGACGATGTCGTCGTGCAGGGTGGCCACGTTCATGAGGAGGTTGCCGGCGACGACGGCGGGCAGGCCGCGTTCGACCGGGCCGCCGTCGATGCCCGCGCACAGCAGGGTGAAGGCGATGCCCTTGCGTCCGGTTCCGCCGCGGACACCGGTGGCCGGCCCGCCGTCCCGGCCGGCCCAGCCGTAGTGGTGGTACACGCTCTCCCGCAGCGGTGAGGGCAGGCAGTTCACCGCGCGCATGAGCGCCGGATCGGTGATCCGCGCCGTGTCGGCGAGGATCTGCTCGGCGGTGCGGCCGGGTCCGGGCGGGGCGGCAGGCATGTCGGGCGGCTCCGTTCTTCCCCGGGTGTGTTTCTGCAGGTTAAGCGGTGAGTGTGGGGGAGAGCGGGTTGCGGGCCGGTGTGTCGCCGATGCCCAGATTTAATCTACATTGTAAAGGCGCTCGGGCGGCCGCGCGCGGCTTCCTGGTCACCGACCACTTGGACCAGATGCCCGCCTTCCGCGCCAAGGCGGGTTCCGTCGTCCGGCCCGGGGAACACCGGCCGCTCGGCGCGGGCGGCGAGTAAGGTCGGCGTGCATGTACCCGGTCACGATCTCCTCCCCGAGGCTGGCCCTCCGGGAGTTCGTCCCGACAGACGTCGACGGGCTTCTGGCCATCTACGGCGACCCGCGGGTCACCGAGCACATGAGCTTCGAGCCCCGAAACCGGGAGCAGGTCGAGAGCACCATGGCGGGCGTGATCGAGTCGGCCCGCAACGACCCGCGCACGGACTACTGCCTCGCCGCGGTGCTGCCGGACGGCGAGCTGGTGGCGTTCGCGCGCGTCTCGATCGACTTCGGCCACCCGCTGCAGAACAGTGCCCAGATCGGGTTCGCGCTGCGCGCGGACCGGTGGCGTCAGGGGTTGGGCGCCGAGGTCGTCCGTCTGCTCCTGCGGCTCGGGTTCGAGCAGCTCGGTGTCCACCGCGTCTGGGGCGCGCGAAGCCCGCTCAACGAGGCGTCCGGGCGGGTCATGAGCAGGCTGGGGATGGTCGAGGAGGGCGTCATCCGCGGGCACCTGAAGCTGGCCGGCGGGTGGCGTGATTCGGTCGTCCACTCCATCCTGGCCCCCGAGTGGAAGGCGAGGTGACCGGCAGCTGGCACCGAGGCCCGCACGGCCGTGTCGGCCTCGGCCTGCGGCGTCTCCCCTGACCGGCACGGGCCGCCAGCAGCATCCCGGCCGACGTGGCCAGCCCTCCGGCCAGTGAGGCGAGGGTGAAGACGGCCACTCCGCCGACGAGCGCCCGCCGCTGGCCGACGATGTCGCCCACGCGACCGCCGAGCAGCAGCAGACCGCCGAAGGCCAGCATGTAGGCGTTGAGCACCCAGGACAGGCCGGCCGCGGAGAAGCCGAGGTCGTGCTGGATGTCGGGGAGGGCGATGTTCACCACGTTGGTGTCCAGGATGAACATCGTCTGGCAGATCAGCACGATGGCGAGCAAATGTGTGGAGGGTTCCGGTGGCGGATCGGTCGACGCGGGCCCGGCCCGTGGGGCGCAAAGACGCGCGACGCAATTACGAGCGGCTCCTGACGACCGCCCAGGCGGCGTTCGCCGAACACGGCGTCGGCGCGTCGCTGAACGACATCGCGCGCACCGCCGGCGTCGGCAACGTGACGCTCTACCGGCACTTCCCGACCCGCCAGGCGCTGCTGGAGGCACTGCTGGGCGACAGCCTGCGCGGTTTGCGGGCGCGCTCGGACGAGCTGCTCGCCTCACCGTCCCCGAGCAGGGCCCTGATCACCTGGACGACGGCCGCCGTCGAGCACGTCATGGCCTATCGCGGCCTGGTCGACGCCCTCGTGGCCAGCCTCGCCGACCCCGCGTCCGAACTCCACGCCACCTGCCAGGCCGTCAAGGCCGCCGGGGCGCAACTGCTGACCAGGGCGCAGCAGGCGGGGGAGATCCGGCCCGATGTGGACGCGTCCGCCCTCTTCTCGCTGATCGCTTCAGTCGCCTGGGCGGTGGAGCGGACCCCCGCACACCGTGATCAGCTTCTGGCCGTCATGTTCGACGGGCTCCACCGCCGGGCGGATGGGCTGGCCTGAACCTGCTGGCCCAGGGGGGCTCAGCGGCCCGGCTCGTCGCCGGTGAACGTGGCCGCCTGCGGCGTGGCCGCGAAGACGGTGCGCAGTTCGGCGAGCAGGTCGTCGAGCGTGGGGTCCGGTGAGGCGGTGGTCCAGCCGCGCAGGGCGGCGTGGAAGGCGGCCACCAGCAGGTCGAGCGCCAGCCTGGGCCGGTGGTCGCGGTCGCCGAGGCCGAGCCGCCTGCGCAGGGTGGTCTCGAAGGCCGCGCTGGTGCGGTCGCAGAACTGCAGCCCGTGCGCGGCGATGGACGGCGTACGCTGCGACAGCTCCTGACTGAGCCGCACGCGGGCCACCCATTCCGGCCCGTCCGCCGACATCCGCCGCACCGCCGCGAGCATCGCCTCCTGCAGCACCTCCAGCACGGGACGGCCGCCGAGCGGCGCGTGCTCGACGTCGTCGAGGAGCGCGGTCCACAGGGCCTCCAGCGGGGCGGAGGCGACCTCCTCCTTGCTGGCGAAGTTGCGGAAGAACGTGCGCTTGGAGACCTCGACCTCCGCGCACAGCTCGTCGAGGGTCACCTGGTCGAAGCCGCGCTCGGTGAACAGCGCGAGCGCGGTGTCCACCAGGGCGGCCCTGGTCTTGAGCTTCTTGCGCTCGCGGAGCGGCAGCAGGTCGGCGGTCATCGTCCCCAGTGTATCCGGAGCGCATATGCCTCCTATAGGCTTATGCCACTCAGTGGCACTTTGGAGGACGTCATCATGCGCGCTTTGATCGTCGACCGTTCCGTTCCCGGGGGTCTGCGGGTGGGCCAGGCGCCCGACCCGGTGCCGGCGTCCGGCGAGGCGCTGGTCCGCGTCACCGCCACGTCGCTCAACTACGGCGAGGTCAGGCACGCCCTGCAGGAGGCGCCTGAGGGCACGGTGCTCGGCTGGGACGCGGCGGGGGTCGTCGTCCAGGCGGCGGCCGACGGCTCGGGGCCCGCCGCGGGCACGCCCGTGGTCACGCTGGGCTGGGACGGCGGGTGGGCCGAGCTGCGGGCCGTTCCGACCGATCGGATCGGGGTGGTGCCGCAGGGCGCGGACCCCGGCGCGATCAGCACGATCCCGGTCGCCGGCGCCACCGCGCTGCGCGCGCTCGACCGCCTCGGGCCGATCCTGGGGCGGCGCGTCCTGGTCACCGGCGCGACGGGCGGCGTCGGCCGGTACGCCGTGCAGCTCGCCCGGCTCGGCGGCGCGTACGTCATCGCCGCCACCGGCGACCCGGACCGGCACGGCGACGGGCTGCGCGCGCTCGGCGCGGACGAGGTCGTCACCGCCCCCGCCGAGAGCGGCGGACGGCTCGACGGCGTCCTGGACCTGCTCGGCGGCGTCCCGCTGGTCGAGGCGTTCGAGCAGCTCACCGAGGGCGGCACGCTGGTCGCCGTCGGCCACTCCACGGGCGAGGGCGAGAACTTCCCGTTCGGCGCGCTGTTCGGCGGGCCCGACCGCCACGACCGCTCGCTGGTGACCTTCCACCTGCTCTACTGCCAGGGCCTGCACCGCGACCTGACCTGGCTGGCCGGGCGGGTCGCGGACGGCACGCTGAGCCCGGAGATCACCTGGCGCGGCGGCTGGGACGACGCCGCCGAGGCGGCGACCGCCCTCCTCGACCGCCGCGTGCACGGCAAGGCGGTGCTCGACCTGGCGTGAGAGGCGGGCTGGACGAGGCGTTCGAACAGGCCGCGAGGAGACACGGCGTGCAGGAGCGTCCTGCTCGCCGTCTCGTACATGGAGTCGCGCTGGGACTGCAACGGCGGCAGGCCCAGTACGGCGGGCGGGTTCGGCCCCATGCACCTCACCGACGGCGCCATGCGGCGCACCTCGCGGCACCACCACATCGACGGGGAAGAGGACCCGCGGCCGCCCGCGCCGCCACCGGGCGGCGCTACGTCGTCGCCGACCGGCAGGGCGAGTGGACCGCCACCTGGTACCTGGGGCAGAAGGCGTGGTTCCACAACCCGGAGTACGGTCCGGTGGCCGTGCCCAGCCGGGCCCGGACGGCGACGCCCCGGCCCGGCCTGGACGCCGTCCCCGTGTACGGCCGCGCCTGCCCGGAGGAGGCGGCGCACCCGCCGGACGTGGAGGTGCAGCCGCTGGTCCCGCTGCAGTACACGTTCCCGGCCGGGCAGGCGTACACGGTCGGACTGACCGCCACCGGCGAGTACTACAGGGCGACGACCTTCGACACCACGTCAGGAGCGAGGACGTCGTGGTGACCGACGCGTGAGCGCGACCCCGGCGTGCTCGGGGGGATCGAGCCGCAGCCGGGCCCGCTCCTCGTGTCGTCGCCCTGGAGGAACGCGGTGCCGAACTCGGCCGGCACCTATGGGAGCTGATCGGTTGATTCGCCGGAGGATGTCATCCATAGTGGCCGCAGAAGCGAGGATTCGCCGAGAAAGGCGGGACCGCAGATGCCGGCTGCGCGCCCTCCCCGTCGTCATGATCACCTGATTGCTCGGCGCAGGTGGTGGCACAGGCCCTGGGCGAAGTGGATAGGCGTCTCAGTGGCGACGCCCGTGCTGGTAGGCGTGTTGACCTGGGCCGTTCAGCGTCCGTTCTCCTCGACGGGAGTGCCTGCCACGCCTGCTCCGACGAAGACGTCTACTTCACCTACCTTGCAGAAGGAAGCGGAGGGTCGACCAATTCTGGTGGACTTCGTGAAGATAGATCCGGAGCCCAACCCCACGCGAGTTCTGCCAGCTCCTGTCGAGTTGTCACAAACCGAACTCGCCTCGCTCAACCGGCTTCCCGCCGAAGGACAGGAATCATGGTTCCGGGAGCACGGTTCCGTCGAGCTTGACTGGCTCCAGGCCCAGGTGATCCTGCGCGGCAACAGCGAGCACAAGGTCCGCATCACCGAGATCAACGCCGTCAAACAGTGTTCCTCCCCGTTCGACGGGACACTGTTCTACAGCCCTCCCGGAGGCGCCGACGACGATGTCATCCGCCTCGGCTTCGACCTGGACCAGCCGGACTCCCGGGCGCAACTCATGACGGGATGGAGCTGGAAAGGAGACTACTTCGACCAGAAGACCATCTCGCTGGTTCGGGGCGAGGACATCGTCCTGCAGTTCGTGACGACGACGGCCGAACATTACTGCAGCTTCTCGTTCGCGGTGAACTACCTGGTCGCCGGCCGTCCCGGAACGCTGACGATAGACGACCACGGCAAACCGTTCAGGCTGAACGCTTTGATCAAGGACATGGACGACTTCCCTTACGGGGACTACCGCAGATATCGCTCGTTGTACGTGGGAGGGCTGGGGGACCCCACCGGCAAACATCCCGAGTGGGTGAAGTGGCGGGCAGATGATCTCAGAAAGGCCGAGAACGCCCGACTCTCCAGCGAGTAAGCGACGGCTGCCGGGCCGCCACGGGGCGGCCCGGACGCGACGCCGCCCGGGAACTCCGTGGCCGCCGTCATGAGCGCGGCCCGGAGCCGGCGGGGGCGATCAGCCGATCGGCGGTGCGAGGTAGTCCAGCGCGTAGCCGTCGCCGGAGGGGGTCACGCGCGCGATGCCGGGTGAGTCGAGGTGGGCGCCGGCCACGAAGTGGTGTGGCCGGCTCAGTCGTTCGAGCAGCGCCGCTCGCGCGGCGCGGGCCTCGGTCTGGTCGCCGTCGAGCTCCCAGGACACCTTCGGCCGATCGAACTGCAGTGTGGGGACGTGAACGGTGTCGCCCCAGACGAGAAGACGGCCGGCGGAGCTGCTGATCTCGTAGACGGTGTGCCCGGGGGTGTGGCCCGGCGTCGGGAGCGCGGTGGCCCACTCGTTGATCGCCACCTTCTCCGACACGGGCACGACCCGGTCGCGGATCGGCTCCAGCCGCCGCCCGGCGAAGACGGAGACGTCGCCCGCGCCGATCCACACGCGCTCAAGCTTCGGGAACGCCTCTGAGCCGTCCGGCGCGATCAGGCCGCTCACGTGGTCTTCGTGGTTGTGGGTGATGGCCGCGTCCGTCACGTCGGCGCGGTCGACCCCCGCCTCGTCGAGCGCGTCGTAGATCAGCCCCATGGTGGGGACGTGCCAGGCGTCGGACGCGCCGGTGTCGATGAGCACCGACCGCGTGCCGTCGGTGACGTAGAAGGCGTTGACCGACAGCCGCAGGTTGCCGCCGGCCAGCGGGACGGCGGCCGGCAGCTCGCCCAGCGTGCGCCCGTCCTCGTCGCGCAGCCGTGTGGGCGGCATGTCGATGTACCCGTCGCGCAACGAGATCACCCGCAGCTCGCCGAATTCGAACGTGGCGTGGAGCCGGCCACCCGAAGTGAAACGCATGGAACCTCCGTCATGTCGGGCGCGCATCGCCCATCTTCGATAGAAGACTCTGTCTTCTTTAGAAGAAACCCTACACTGTGGGACAGCGAGGGACGGAACGATCGAGGAGCACGGTGGTCGAGAAAGACGGAAACGTGGCCGAACCACAGCACGGTGACGACCTGGCCGGCGCGTTCGGCGTCAACGTGCGGCGACGTCGCGAGGAGGCGGGCCTGACGCTGGAGCAGCTGTCCGCGCAGTCGTCGGTCAGCCGGGCGATGTTGTCCAAGGTCGAACGCGGTGAGAAGAGCCCGACGATCGGCGTCGCGTCCAGGATCGCCCACGCGCTCGACGCGTCGCTCTCGGACCTGATCGGCGCGCCGGCCGGGGCCGCGTCCGGCGTGGCCGTCGTCATGCGCAGGAACCATCGTCCCGTGTTCCGTGACCCGGAGACCGGCTTCGAGCGGCACATGGTGTCCGCGGCCCCGGGCGCGGGAGGAGCCGAGATGGTCTTCCACCACCTCCCCGCCCAGGTGTCCACCGGGCTGCTGCCCGCCTATCCGCCGGGTACGGAGAAACAGCTGTTGGTGCTCGAAGGCAGTCTCACCGTCGCGATCGGCGGGATCAACGAGACCCTGGAGACCGGTGACTCCCTGTTCTTCCAGGCCGACGCCGACCACGGCTTCGCCAACCGGACGAACGCTCCCTGCGAGTACATCATGTTCATCTCACGCCGAACCTGATCGGCCGTGAAGCACCCTCCGGCTACAGGCGACGGCAGTTCCGCGGGCGTTCCGGGCGGTCGTCGGTCCAGCCCGTCGTCGGCGTCCAGGTCTGGGAGTCCACGGTCTGTCCTTCGGACAGGCCCACGGCGTCCTCGCCGGCCTTGGTGACCTCCGCCAGGATCTCGCCGGTCGCCGGGTCGAGGACGGTCGTATGGTCCTCGATCACCTCGTCGTCCTCGCCGAACTCCCTGAAGTACCGCTTGCCCTCGCCGAAGTCCACGGCCAGGCCCTCGCGGCTCAGCGGGTCCCTGACCACCCCCCGGACCGCGGTCGTCGGCAGGTCGGCCAGCAGGCGCAGGACGGTGGCCCGGACGGCCGGGCGGAGGGGCTTCGACAGCAGGAACCGGGAGCCGGCGAAGGCGTCCTGGACCACGTCCTCGGCGGTCTCCTGATCGCCGACCAGCAGGAACGCCAGCCGTACCAGGGCGAGCCGGTGATAGAGGAATAACTCGGTCACCGCCGCGTCGACCGACGCCGCGGCGGCCGGCGAACGGGGAGGGCCGTGAGTGATGTCGAACTGCATGTCTTCTCCATGCGCGAGCACCCGCGAAGGTTGCGTCACGCCGGCACGATTCCGGTGAGAAGCTCGTCAGCCGTGCCCGGCGTCGCGTACCGGACGGCGCGGTGACATCCTTCGCAGCCGCCGGTGCGGGGCGGCTGAGGCGCTGCCGTCAACCTTGTGTCAACCGGCTGTCGATCATCGAGTTCTTGGATCGGGATGATCGTAACGACCTGGGGGATGACTCGTGCAAGAACTACCGCGGCTTCCGTTTCCCGGACTCCACCCGTTCGAGCTGGCCGCCGGTTACCTGGAAGGCCCGGCCGTCCGCAGGGTGACGACACCGGCAGGGGACCCTGCCTGGCTGGTGACGGGCTACGCCGAGGTTCGCGACCTGCTGTCGGACCGGCGGCTGGGAAGATCCCACCCGTGCCCCGAACGTGCCGCCCGACTGTCCGGCTCGATCCGGCTGGGCGGCCCGGCGGGCGCACACGCGAGCGAGCGGGCGGATCACGCCGCGATGCGGCGGCTGCTCAATCCGGCCTTCTCCGCCAGGAGGACGGCCGCGCTCCGCGGGTTCGTCCGGCACGCCGTGGAGGAGGTGCTGGACGGCGTGGCCGCCCACGGTCCCCCGGCGGACCTGCGGGTCTGCTTCTCCCGTCCGCTGGCCGGGCGGGTCATCTGCGAGCTGCTCGGCGTGCCGTACGCCGACCGTGACGACTTCGCCGCCTGGGCAGACGAGGCGAGCCTGCTGAGCGAGCCGGAGCGGAGCTGGGCGGCCTGGGGCAGGCTCGTCGCATACATGGAGGAGTTGCTCCACCGCAGGCGCCGCCGGCCGGCACGGGACCTGCTGAGCGATCTGGTCGTCGCCGAGAGCCCGTTCTCCGTCGCCGAGCTCGCGCGCCTCGGCGCGGCGGTGCTCTTCGGCGGGTACGCCACCACGGCCCTGCGCGTCGACTTCGTGACGGCCTTCCTGCTGGCCTGCCCCGACCAGCGGGCGCTGGTCCGGCGGAGTCCGGATCTCGTCGAGGCCGCGGTGGAGGAGGGGTTGCGGCTGGCGTCCGCCAACACCCACGGGATACCTCGTTACGCGCACGCCGACCTCAGGATCGGCGGGGTGACGATCAGGGAGGGGGACGGGATCCTGCTCAACGTGCCGGCGGCCAACAGGGATCCGGGCGTCTTCCCCGATGCGGGCAGTTTCGTCGTCACGCGGAGCTCTCCGGCACCGCATCTCGCCTTCGGCCGCGGGCCGCGCCACTGCGTGGGCGCCGGGCTGGCCAGGGTCGAACTCACTGAGGCGGTGAGCGCGATCCTGCGCCGCCTCCCCGGCCTCCGGCTGGCCGTTCCGGTGGCGGAGCTCCGGCAGGTGGGGGGCACCACGACCGAGGACTTCGAGCAGCTGCCCGTGGTGTGGGACGAGCGCCGATGTCCGAGCTGAGCGACGAGGCCGTGCAGATCTATCTGCACGTGGTGCGGCATGGCGGGGCCACCATGGCCGAACTGCGGGAGGGCCTCCGGCTCCGGGAGCCCCCTGCGCGGGCCACCACCTGGCTCACCGGCATGGGCCTGCTGCGTGAGGACGCCGGAGGCCGCCTGCACGCGATCGGGCCGGCTTTGGTGGCGGCCGAGACTCTGCAGGAGGAGGCCCGGCTCCGTCTGGAACAGCTGCGGCTGGAACGTACCCGCAGCGTGCTGGCCGAGGTTGGGCCGCTGTACGTGCAGGCGCTCGACGGGTGGCGGGAGCAGGCCGTCACCGCCGTCCCCATGGCGGAGGCGGAGGCGTTGCTCGACAGCGAGCTGTCCGCCTGCGTCGAGGAGGTGGCCGTGGCGCAGCCGGGGGAGGAATCGGTTGCGCGCGGGCTTCGCCGCGCGCTGGAGCGCGGTGTCGCGGTCCGGCTGCTGTGCCCGCACGCGCACCGGCGCATCGCGAGGTCCCGGCAGGACGTGCTCGACCCGTCCGGGATGGGCGCGCAGGTGCGCAGCGTCGCCGAGGTGCCCGCGCGCGTCTTCGTCCTGGACGCCAGGGTCGCGCTCGTCCCGGCGTCCGGAGAGCCGGCGATGATGCTGGTGATCCGGGAGCCGACGCTGGTGGCGTTCGCGCACCGGGTCTTCGAGTCGTACTGGACGTCGGGGGAGCAGTTCGCCGCGGAGTACAGCGCGCCGGTGCTGGACGACCTCCGGTCGACCATCCTGGCCATGCTGGCGGAGGGGGCCAAGGACGAGTTCATCGCCCGCGCGATCGGGCTGTCGGTCAGGTCGTGCCGCCGGCACATCGCCGAGATCATGAAGACGCTGGGCGCGCAGAGCCGTTTCCAGGCCGGATACCTGGCCAAGGAGCTGACTCCGTCAGCCGAGGAGTAGCTGCTCGGCGATCAGCGCTTCCTCCAGCACGTTCAGGCCGAGCCGGTTGTTCGTGGTGTGGACGAAGTGGAACAGCAGGTGCGGGGCGGGCCGAGGCCCTTCGGCCAGGGCCCTTTCCAGGTGGTGCACGTACAGGCCGAACGCGGGGCCGCTCAGGGGGACCGGCTCCACGGGACGGCGGCCGGCGAGCAGGCGGATCCTGGCTCGCCGCTCCTGGTCGTGGCCGGTCCAGTACCACGCCATGTGGTAAAGGAACGATCTGCGGCCCGCCGGCGGCAGCAGCTCGGCCGCCGTCCGCGTGAGGGTCAGCGCGGTGGCCAGCCGCCGTTCCCGCCGGCCGGGCCCGGCGAGGAACAAGGCGAGCTCGCTGGAGGCATGGAAGACCCGCTCGGCGCTCGCCACGCCGGCGACGCCGCCGTACTTGGCCGACTCGGGCTCGTAGAGGGACAGTGCCGCACCGCGCCAGGACTCGGCCAGGCCCTTCGGCCACGCGTCCCGGACCTCGAACACCTGCCGGGCGAGCCGCCGTAGCCCGGAGATCCGGTCCGGCGTCGCCGCCAGGCGCAGCCGGACGTGCGGGCCCCACCGGTCGGTGAACCGGAGGAAGAACCAGCGGTCGATCCCACCGGCCGCCCCGACCAGCCGGCTCAGCGGGTGCTCCACCACGTCCTGGAGACGGTCTCCAGACTCGACGATGAGCCGGTAGTAGAGCCAGTCCCGCCTCATGCGCCGCCGTCCAGCCGGACGAGGGCGACGAACTCGGCGGCACGGGCGCGGCCGGAGTCGTCGCGCACCCAGTGCTGCTCACGGGTGGGCAGAGCCTCGGTCAGTTCGATCTCCCCGCCGGTCAGCTCGTGGTCGAGCAGCGCGATGGTGTGCGGCGCGCGGAAGTCCACCCAGAACGGTTTGCGCCCGCCGCGCCGGACGAACACCTGGCGCGGGACGGCATGAGCGGCCCGCCAGACGTCGAGGTCCGCCAGGTGCCGGGCCCACGAGCCGGTACGCCGCGGGACGGCGGCGGCGGGCAGCCGCCAGCGCGCCCGGCTCATGACCACCCTGCCCTGCCGCATCCTCGCGGCCGGCGTTCCCGGAGGTCCCGGCGTCTCCAGGGACGCCGGGATCCAGGGGTGCGTCAGCGTGGCCAGCAGCCGCACCGGCCCGTGCAGCAGGGGCAGCGGCATGGCGCCCAGGTAGACGAAGGCGGCGCGGGCGCCCGCCGGATCACGGACCTGCAGTGTGCCGGTCCGGCGGTCGTGGGTCACCGCGAAGCCACGCAGGTCGCGGCCTTGCGGAGGGCCGAGGTCGGAAGGCCAGGCGACGCACTCGAAGAGCCGGGCGGCCGGCATCTGCACGGCGGCGAAGTCCGCTCCGGCGAGCAGCTCGTACACCGTGCACCCCGGGTGCAGGGAGGAGATCCAGGCCCGCAGCGTGTCCGCCGTGCCGTGGGTGCCGTCCCAGCGCGCGGCCTGCCCGCCCGGCTCGACGCAGACCTGGTTGACCACCAGGGTGTAGTCGCCCCGGTCGAGGGCCGCGCGGTCGTCCGCGGCGAGCTGGTAGAACACCGTGGCGGCGGGGAAGCCCAGCGTGCCGCCGGGCTGTGGCGGGCGCGCCGGGGAGGGGGCGCTGGTCCACGGATAGGTGTAGAGGAACTCCAGGAGGTCCTCGCAGCGCCCGCCGGGGCCGTATCGGGCGACGAAGTGCCGGACCAGGCCCTCGTACAGGCGCGTCCGGCCGAGTTCGGCCCGGATCCGCGCCGCCACGACGCCCAGGTCCTCGCTCACCTGCGGGGGGAGGGCAGGCAGCGGAACGTCGTCGGCGGGCAGGGTCTCGTGGAACAGGGGGGCGTTCCGGAGCCAGGCGGGCGGGGAGGTCTCCAGGCGTTCGAAGGCGTCGGCGGCGGCCTGCCGTACCCGGGCGTCGAGCCGTACCCGTTCGGCGGCGTCGGCGGCCGGCATCCGCTGCTCGGCCCGCTTCAGCTCGGCGAGGGCGCCGGACACGGGCCCCGTGGGCACGCGGTCGGCGATCCGGGCCAGCCAGTCGCGTTCACCGGATCGCCACGGGACATCGGGGAGCAGCAGCCCCATCTCCACCCACCTGCCGGCCAGTTCCGTCCCGGCTAGGGGCCAGTTGTCGAGAGGGCGGGCGCTGTCCGGGTGGTCAGGGATGAGGTGGCCGGGCACGTAGAGGGAGGCGTCGGTCAGCTCGTCCCAGCGATGCGGCAGGAGCCCGGTGGGCACGTCGTAGCAGGGCAGCATCGCGTACCAGGTTCCGGCGACGTCGCGCAGGCTCGGGTTGACGCGGGAGGGGAACCGCGACGACAGGCGCGGGTGCTGCGCGCAGGCCCGGACGAGGGCGACCGCCAGATGAAGGGGAGAGCTCACCGTCGCGGTCGAGGGGACGGTACGGCCCAGCGCCCCGAACGGGCTCGGCTTCAGCGCCGCCCTGGTGGCGTACGACACGGCGGTCCGGCACGTCCTGCTGTCCGGCGGGCACGTCCGGGCGGATCCGGGGCCGAGCAGGACGCGGGTGAAGGCGGGGCTCGCCAGCGCGAGCGTGCTCATGATGCCGGGCCGGGTCAGCAGGCCGAACACCTGACGGCCGGCCGCCGCGACGTGCGCGGCCGCCGCCCGGTCGGTCTCGGCCAGGCTTTCCCGCAGCGCGGTGACCGAGCGGAGCCAGGAGCCGACGAGATCGCGAAGCTCACGGTCGAGGTGCCCTTCCACGGCGCCGGCGGCGGCGCGCGTGCGGTCGGAGCAGCGGCCGTTGTGGGCGTCGCGCCGCAGCCTGAGCGCCTCCCGCCGGGCCTCGTCCGACAGGCGGGGGACGACGTCGTGCAGGGCGCCGGCGACCCGGCGGCCGAGCTCCTCCGCGCGGTCGCGCCGGATGGCGGCCCGCTCCAGCAGGCCGCCGAGCTCGGGGGCGACCAGCGCGTCGAGATCCCGCACCGGCAGTCCGGCCACCCTCATCAGCACCAGGGGCACGACCGGCGTCATGAGGGACGGCTGCCCAGCATGAACTCGCCCACGGCCGACTCCTCAAGACGGTCGAGGCCGAGCACCCGGGCCGACAGGTCGGAGTCGCCCGACCCGAGCGCGCACGGCGCCAGTCCCATGGCGGTCGCCACCAGGTACATCGTCTGGTAGAGCACTCCGACGTTCTTGAGCGTGGCCGCGTACGCCAGGCCCCGGTACTTCCAGGACAGGCGCTGGAAGCGCGAGGTGATCACGAACATGACGTCGGGGGAGCGGGCCAGTCCGGCGGCCGAGCGGGCGTCGCCCAGGATCCGCGCGAGGTCGGCGGGGCGGGCCTCGACGCCGGTCAGCCGGTGACCCAGCGGGTCGTAGTGGTAGATCCCGGGGGCCAGGCCGTCGCACCTGTCGATGAGCGGGTAGAGCTCCAGGTCGTAGCAGGCGCCGCCGGACGGATAGGGCCGCGAGCTGGCCTGGTAGGGCAGCCCCTCGGCGTCTGTGAGCGAACGCACCCGTCCCACCCGCCACAGGAACTCCGCCACCTGGTCCGCCCGCAGCGGCCGCTGTCCGTACTCGCGGATCGAGCGCCGCTGCTCCAGTACGTCGGTGAAAGCCGGATCGCGCTCGGAGACCGCGTCCAGGTCGGGTGCGGGGAGGCCGACGACCCGCCCCGCGGGCGGCCGTCTCACGGCGGGCCGCGGCGGGATCTCCCCTCTGAACGGGTACGTGGCGCCGAACGGCTCGCCGTGCCGTCCCAGCCTGCTGCGCGAGTGGAAGAGCAGGTCGTGGAACTCCCACTGGCGCAGGACGTCCGGCTCGTGGAAGCCGCTGCCGGTGTCGAGCTCCAGCAGCCCGGCGGCGTGCAGGAAGGCGTCGGTGAGCCCGGACGCCGCCCGGCCGGCCGACAGGCCCGCCATGAATCGCCAGCCCTCGTCCGAGTGCCAGCGGAGGCGGACCATCGACAGCGGCGACTCCAGGACGATGTCTCCCTGGTGCGCGCGGGACATCGCGAACCGGGAGAGCCGGACCCGCGTCCCGGCGGCGAGGGGCGCCGGCGCGAACGTCGCGGTGCGCGTCAGCCGCTCGACGCTCAGCACGGGACGGTCCTCCGGGTCGACGAGGAAGCTGGTGACCAGCGGTGACAGCCGGGCGCACAGCCGGTCGAGCTCCGGGTCGCAGGTGACGCGCTCAACCGCGAGGCGCTGGAGCGCGGCCCGCAGCGCAGGCGGCACACCACGGAGGCGGAAGGTCGCCATGGCGTGCCGTACGTGCGTGACCGAGCCTTCCGGCAGCACCTGCACGCCCTCCCTGAAGGCCAGGCGCGGTGACAGCTCGGGGTTCATCTCACCACTCCTCAGACGAAGACGCCGATGGGGTTGAGCTGGTCCTCGGTGCGCGGCTCCGGCAGCCAGCCCAGCTCCACGGGCACGTCGTAGAGGCGTCCGGGCGCGTAGCGGGGCCAGAAATGCCGCATCCCGGGCACGATGACCTTCACCACGGGCAGCCCGGTGTCCGGCCGGGTCTGATCGAGCACCAGCATCTCCATCCCCTTGCCCTCCACGATCCGCTGCGCCTCCAGCAGGTCGTCACGGAGGTTGGGACGGAAGACGCAGGGATGGTCGGCGGCCGTCCGGGCGGGCAGGGTCGCGTGGGGCAGCAGGTAGGGCTGGTTCGTGACGGTCGCCGTACGCCACCACCGCACCTGGTACGGATCGTCGTAGGCGTAGGAACCCGTGCCGTCGGCCCTCATGGGCAGCACCGCGGGCAGGAACTGGTTCATCTCGGTCATGGCCCGCGAAATGGCGATGCGCATGTCGAAATGCGCGCCGAACGCGACGAGAATGTCCTCCGCCGGTTTGTCATATCGCCGGGAAACGGCCGCGGCCACCGGGACGCCGAGATCGGTGGTGAGGTCGAGAATCCACGTCTCGCGGTTCATCCGGTGGTACTCGTGCTGCCATCGGGAGAAATAGTCGTCACCGAATGCGGCCAGCTCCACACCCGGGCGGGAAATTCGGTTGTACCACCAGATGGCGACGCTGTCGCGCTCGACGAGTTCCAGGAATCCCTGCAGCGCGGCGTCCTCCGTGCTGGATCCCGCGGCGGCGCCGTTGGAATCGGCCTTCACCGGGCCGCCGCCGGGATATTGGTAGTAAAGGGAGCCGGTCGGCAGGTATTTATGGCGTTGTTCGGTCAGCGACCACACCGGGCTCCACTCCATCTCGGCGTCCTCGTCGAACGCCTCGGGCACCCAATGGAACAGGCAGTCCCCGGCGTTCCAGGAGTCGCGTTCGCTGATCTGCCGGTCGCTGTAGCGGCAGACGGCATTGGGGTGGACGGCCCGGTCCCCGAGTGAGCGCAACGAGCCGGTGACGCGGGGCTCGTCCCCCTGGAAGACGCCCGAGTAGCGTTCGATGGCTTCGGCCAGCGCGCCGGCCTTGGCCTGCACGTCGCTGCGGCCCTTGCCGCCGCTGCTCATGCGCAGGCCGGACCGCAGCCCGTCCAGGTCGCGCGCGCGGGCGGCGAAGTTGTGCCCGGCGGTGTAGGTGTGCAGCAGGTCGGTGTCGGTCTCCTGTCTCACCAGGCGGGGGACGAGGCCGGTGACCGGGCTGACCAGATGCTGGTGGTCGGCGAGGAACCGCTCGGGATCCCGGGCCCGGTGCCCTCCGTCCGACGTGGCCGCCTTGACGCGGTCGGTGAATCGCACGGCGTCGGGGACGCGGTCGGGGCTGGTGTCGGCGGTGCCGCATTCGGGGCACTGCGGTCTCGCCTGCACCGCGTGCCGCTCCGGCGTCAACGTGAGGGTGTCGAGCGTGATCACGGCGTCTTCCTCCGTGCGCACGCCGGCCAGCCACTTCTGCGCCTCCAGCGCGGCCAGCCGGACCGCGACGGCCACGCCGGCGGGGACGTCCGTGGCCGCCAGCGGCAACTCGGGCAGGCCGCCGGCCCGCCGTACGAAGGAGGCGACCGGGTGGTGGCCGCGCAGGCGGTGCTCCAGGCAGGCCCAGCACGCGGACCGTCCGGGCCGGAACAGCGGGCCGATCCAGATCGTCGTGCCCGTCGGCTTGGCCAGCAGCCAAGGGCGGCCCTCGCGCAGGCAGGCCCGGTTGATGCCGGCCAGCTCGGAGTGCAGGTAGTGGTCGGTCAGCACGACGGTGAGGCCGGCCTCGGCGCCGCCCAGGCGCAGCCCCGCCTCGTCGGCCGCGACGGTGAACCACTCGCGCCGGGTGCCGCCCAGCGCGAGCAGCCGCACGCTGCCGGCGCGCACCGACTCGCAGGCTGTGTCGCCGTTCAGCCCGGCACGCTCCCAGTACCCCGCCGCCCGCCGATCGATGCCCGGATCCATCTCCACGACATGCCCTGCCTCGGCCAGCAGCCCGAGCGCCCGCTCCACGGCCTCCGCCCCGTACGCCGCGGCCAGCTCGCCGACGACCTCGGCGCGGGTGCGGGATCCGTCCAGCAGAGGCGCCATCTTCTCGATCAACGCGCCGCGCAGAAGGAGCTGACGGTGTTCGGACATGAGAAACACGCCGTGCTCGGGCACCACATGCGCCGCGGCGAACCTGGTGAATCCAATGGCGACCGGCAATTCTGCTCCTTCGGGTGAAAAGTGATTCGGCCCCCCGCGTGGGAGGCCGAATCGGCTGTCGTTCAGATCAGCAGCTGTTTACGTCGGCGGAAGGGTGAAGCACAGGACGGTGCTGGTGCAGCCCCGTGCGATTCCTTCGGCGTCCGCGAGTTCCTCGATGGTGATGTCCATCGCGGCGATCCTGACGTCTTCCATGTCCGTCCTTTCGATAATCAGTCGCAGCCCACGCAGAAAACGGAGCTGATTGACGACGGCGCCGTGTCGGCGTCCTGGCTCAGGTCCTCGATCGTCAGTTCCGGAGCCGTTCCCATGGAGTGGTCCATGGTTCCTCCTTTCGGTGATTCCGGCGAACGGGAGCCACTCTGCCCGCCATTCCGGGAATTCGCCATGAAAAGCAGACGGCAGGAACGTGCCACGGCAGCAACCTGAGGCACGGGACGGCGGCCAGGGCGATGGACGGGGCGTCGATTCTTCGTCCATGAAACGTCTACCGGCCCCCCTCACCATTGCCTGCGTTCAGATCGGAACCGTTGGGGGGTCAACGATGCGGTCGATGCGTTTCGGCGTGCTCGGAACTGTCGAGGTGTGGCGGGGGAACGAACGTCTGGAGGTGGGCACGCCGCGCAACAGGGCGGTGCTCGCCCGGCTGCTGCTGTCGCCGGGGAGGGTCATCCCCGTCGACCAGCTGCTGGACGACCTGTGGGAGGGCGACCCGCCGCCGCAGGCGCTGTCCTCGTTGCGGACGTTCGTCTGCCGGCTGCGTCGCGTGGTCGAGCCGCCCGCGCAGGAGCCCGGAAGGCCGTCCGTGCTGATCACCGAGCCGCGCGGCTACGTCCTGCGGGTGGAGGAGGCGGCACTCGACTCGGCCAGGTTCGAGCGGCTGCTGCAGCAGGCCAGAGCGGCCACAGAGCCACGTACCGCCCTCGACCTGGTCGACGAGGCACTCGGCCTGTGGCGGGGCCCGGCCTACGCCGAGTTCGCGCACACCCTGTGGGCGCGGGGAGAGGCGACCAGGCTGCAGGAACTCCAGCTCGGGGCGACGGAACGCAGACTCGACACCCTGCTCGCCCTGGGCCGGCACGCCGAGGCCGTGCCGGCGCTGGAGGCGCACGCGCGCGCCCAGCCCACCCGCGAGGAGGGCTGGCGGCTGCTCGCTCTGGGCCTCTACCGCTCCTCCAGGCAGGGCGACGCGCTTGCCGTACTGGCCGAGGCGCGTCGCTACCTGGCCGATGAGCTCGGCGTCGATCCGGGGCCGGAGCTGCGCAAGCTTGAGGCCGACATCCTCGCGCAGACCGCCGAGCTCGACCTGCCGCCGGCGCCGGTTGCGACCAGGAAGCCGGTCGCCCGCCTGCGCTGCCTCGGCAGGGACGATCAGCTCGCGGCCGCCGGTGCGGCCATGGCCGCCGCCGAGTCCGGCACCGGCGGCAGCCTGCTGTTCGACGGCGTGCCGGGCGCCGGCAAGACCCAGCTCCTGAGGGGGGTCGAGGCCCTGGCCGACATGCGCGGATTCCAGGTGGCGCAGGCACAGGCGCATCCGCTGGAGAGCGAGTACGACTACGGCGTGGCCCGGCAGATCTTCGAGCCCATCCTGTACGCCCTGCCGGCGCAGGAGCGGCAGCAACTGCTCAGCGGGACGGTCGAGCCCGCGGCCGACATCGTCTGGCACAACCGGCCGTCGTCGGGCGGTCCGGACGCGTTGCACGCGCTCTACCGGCTGGCCGTGCGGCTGGCGGAGCGGGTGCCGCTGCTGATCCTCATCGATGACCTGCAATGGTGCGACCCCGGCTCGTTGCGCTGGCTGGCCTACCTGGCCAGGCGCATCGAGCGGGCGCCCCTCCTGGTCGCCGCGAGCAGGGCGACCGGCGTCCCGGCCGGCGACGGTCAGCTGCTGGAGTCGCTCTGCTCGATCTTCGGCCTCGTGCGCCTGGGCGGTCTGCCCCGCGAGGCGGCGGAGGCCCTTGCCGGCGAGCTGCTCGGCGCGGAACCGGAGCCCGCGTTCATCTCCTCGTGCCTGCGTGCGACCGGCGGCAACACGTTCCTGCTCACCGAGCACATGCGGGCGCAGGGGGCGGGGGAGCGGTCCACCTCCATCGAGCGGTGGGTGGCCGGCCAGCTCCGCCACGCGGGGCCCGGGGCCGCCGCGCTGGCCGAGGCGGTCGCGGCACTCGACCACGACGCGGAGTTCCACGCTGTGGCCGACCTGGCCGGTCTGCCGGACAGCCAGGCGGCCGCCGCCCTGTCGGCGCTGGTCGGCATGGGGATCCTGAGTGACGGGTCGCCGCTGCGGTTCACCCAGCCTGTCGTGCGGTGGGCCGTGCTCGAAGGCGTGCGGGCCGGTGTCCCGCAGTTCGCCCTCAGCCCTTGATGTGCGGTTCCAGCAGCTTCGTCCAGGAGTTGGCGAGCTTGTCGTACTCGGCCGGGCACTTCGCGGCGCGCTCTTCCGGCAGGCCGTCCTCCCCGACCCAGTCGGCGTGGGCCTTGGGGTCGGAGCCGTAGATCCAGCACATGTAGTTGAAGGCCCGCTGCTCGTCCATCGAGTGCTCGTCGTAGAACGGGAGCGCGGCCCGGTCCTGGTCGCCGGCCGACGAGAAGTAGTAGTTGATCGTCTGGACGCTCGCGGAGTCGTCGTCGTTCTGGGACATCATGAGCGCGGACAACTGGTCGGCCGCGTCGTCCTCCTTGCCGAGGGCGGGCAGGTCGTAGAGGTCGATCACGGCGTGGCCGAGCTCGTGGTACAGCGTGTCGACGAGGTTGGCCTGGCCGTGCTGGTCGTTCTCCTCCTCCGACCCGGCCTTGTCGCGGTACCGGGTGAAGCCGTCGGCCACGAGCTCGTAGCACATGGTGATCTTCTTCTCGTCGGGGCTGTAGTAGGCGTTCACCTCGCCGCACTGCTCGCCGGCCAGTGTGACGTCGTACGGCAGGACGAGCATGCCGTTGAGGCTGGCGGCGAAGCCTTCGAGCACCTTGCCCGGCTTCAGCAGCTGCAGCCCTTCGGCGGCGAGGTCGGTGTCGGCCTCGCCGTACTCGGCGACGAACTTCCCCCCGGCTGCCTGGGTCGCCTTGGGGGCTTCCTCCTTGGCGGCCACCGGCTGCTCCGTGCCGCCGCAGGCGGACAGCAGGGTGGTGAGGAGCAGCACGCCGGCGCCCGTCGTGAGCTGATTCCACTTCATCATGTCTCCAGGTCTGAGTCGATCCTCGGATCCTGCAGCCACGATCTTGGTGTCCGATGGACGGATGGTCTCCGCGCTGCGCGTGCGCCACCGGCGGTTCCGTCAATGTGCCGTCGATCGGCTGTCGACGACGACGGGCCATCGTCTCAGGTCATGACCAGTGGCACGGCGAGCTCGCCCGACGCTTCGGTGAGGGTCCGGCCGTAGAGCCACAGCAGCGTGTGGAAGCGATAGTGCCCCGGGCTGGGCGAGTCGAGCATGCCCAGGTCCACCAGGCTCTCGACGATCTCCTCCGCGTCGAGGGTCTCCAGGCCGAGCACTCCCGCCGCGACAGGCAGCGGGAACGAGGTGGTGGGGAGCGCCGTGAGCAGCCTGAAGGCGCGCGCCTGCGTCGCGTCGAGCCGCTCGTAGCCGATCCGGAAGGTCGCCTCGACGGTCATGGTGCCGAGCCGCAGCTCGGAGAGGCGGGTGCGCTCGTCGGCCAGCCTCCTGACCAGGGAGGAGATCGTCCACAGCGGCCTGGAGACCAGCCGGGAGGCCGCGATGCGCACCGCGAGCGGCAGGAACCCGCACAGGGCGACCGCGTCCTGCGCCGCCGCCGGCTCGGCGGCGACCCGATCCTCCCCCACGATCCGGGTGAACAGCCGCACCGCGTCGCGGGGTCCGAGCACGTCGAGGTCGACTCGGCCGGTGGTCGGCAGCCCCGCGGGCTTGGCCCTGCTCGTCACCAGCACGGCGCAGCCTCCTGTCCCCGGCAGCAGGGGCCTGACCTGCGCGTCGTCCACGGCGTCGTCCAGGACGACGAGCATCCTGCGGTTCACCATGAAGCTGCGGAACAGCGCCGCCCGCTGTGCCGGGTCCTCGGGGACGTCCAGGTCGGGATGGCCGAGCGCGCACAGGAACGCGCGCAGCGCCGCGGTGGGCTCGACGGGCCGGCCGCCGGCTCCGCACAGGTCGATGTAGAGCTGGCCGTCGGGGAAGGCGTCGCTGAGCAGATGGGCGAGGTGGATCGCCAGGGCCGTCTTGCCCACGCCGCCCTTGCCGGAAAGGCTCACCACGGTGGTCGCCTGCCCGGAGCCGGACTTCAGCACCTCGCTGAGCAGGGCGACCTCGTCTTCCCTGCCGGTGAAGTCGGACAGGTCGGCCGGCAGCTGGGCCACCCGGGGGAGTGCCTCGTCCTCGTGGCGGGCCGGTGAGGGCCCCGGGCCGGCTCCGGGGTCGACCCGGGCGGGCAGCAGCTGAGGGTCCGACGTGAGGATGCGTTGGTGCAGCTCCCTGAGCTCGCCTCCCGGGTCGATGCCGAGTTCCTCGGCGAGCAGACGCCTGGTGCCGTCGAAGACCTCCAGCGCCTCCGCCTGCCGGCCGCAGCGGAACAGGGCCAGCATCAGCAGCGCGCTGAGCGACTCCCGCAGCGGGTGCGCGGCGGACAGCACGGCCAGCTCCGCCGCGGCCTCCGTGGCTCGTCCGAGCTCGATGTCGAGTTCGAGCTTGACCTGCAGGGCGCTCAGGCGGCGATCGCCGAGCCGGTCGCGCTGAGCCTCCGCGTACGGCCCGGCCGTACCGTCCATGGCGTCGCCCTGCCACAGACCGAGGGCCGCTGACATCAGCGTGCGGGCACGAGCGGGGTCGCCTTCCGCTCGGGCCTTCTCGGCCTCGGCGTACCTGTCCTCGAAGACGGCGACGTCCAGCGCGTCCCTGGGGACGGACAGGGCGTAGCCGGTGCCCGCGGAGACGACCACGCCCGGCCTGGACCGGTCGGGTTCCAGCACCTTGCGCAGGCGGTAGGCGTAGGTGCGCAGGGTGCTGAGGGCGCGCAACGGCGGGTCCTGCCCCCAGATCGCGGCGATGAGCGCGTCGCAGGTGATCGCCCGGCCCTCGTGGAGGAGGAGGGCGCCGAGCACCGCGCGCTGCTGCGGCGAGCCGAGGTTGAGCTCTTTGTCGCCTTCCCAGGCCCGAACGGGACCCAGTACCGAAAAGTACAACCTATGAGATCGTTCCATACCGCGCCTTCGGAATATTTGTACGAATGATAGTCATTTGCTTTCTTCGATGACTCGTTGTGGATCAGGTTTGGGGTGGGTTTCTCGGTGTTGCGGCCAGCACAGTTACCGGCTGACATTCCTGACTTCACCGGCAGGAAGCAGCTGATCGCTCAGCTGGCGGAGCGGCTCACCAGCCCGGGCAACGCGCTGACCGTGGTGGCCGTCTCCGGGGCGGGCGGGATCGGCAAGACCACGCTGGCGCTGCACGTGGCGCACGCCGCACGGGCCGCCTACCCGGACGGGCAGCTCTACGCGAGCCTGCGCGGCACGGGAGCAACCCCCCTGCGGGCCGAGGACGTGCTCGCCGACTTCCTGCGGGCGCTCGGGCTCAGCGCCCGGGAGATCCCCTCCGGGGTGCACGAGCGGACCGCGCGGCTGCGCTCGGTGCTGTCGGGACGGCGGGTGCTGATCCTGCTCGACGACGCCGCGGACGCCGCGCAGGTCGCGCCGCTGATGCCCGGCGCAGCCACCTGCGCGGTGCTGGTGACCAGCAGGTCGTGGCTGGGCGACCTGCCGGGCGCGCATCAGGAGGGGCTCGGCCTGTTCCGCGAGGAAGAGGCGCTGGAACTGCTGGCCCGCGTCGCGGGGGCGGAACGGGTCGCCGCCCGGCCCGCGGCGGCGGTCGAGCTGGTCGAGTCCTGCGGGCTGCTGCCGCTGGCCGTGCGGATCGTGGCGGCGCGACTCGCCGCGCGGCCGGGCATGAGCGTGGAGATGCTGGCCAGGCGGCTCGCCGACGAGCGGCGCAGGCTCGCCGAGCTCAAGATCGGCCGCGATGCGGTGGAGTCGTGCTTCGCGCTCGGTTACGAGCCGCTCGACGCCGATCACGCCCGGGCGTTCCGGCTGCTGGCGCTGATGGACGGGCCCGACCTGTCCGTCGCCGCCGCGGCGGCCGTCCTGGACGTGGGCCGGGCGGAGGCCGAGAACCTCTGCGAGTCACTCGTCGACCTGAGCCTGCTGGAGTCGCGGGGGCCCGCCCGCTACCGGTACCACGATCTCGTCCGCCTGTACGCCAGAGGGCTCGCCGAGCGGGCGGACCCGGCGGGCGAACGGACGGCCGCACTCGACCGGCTGCTCGACCACTACCTCGCCGGAATCAGAGGAGTCTGCCGGGTCTCGCTCCCCGGGTTCGTCCATCAGGCCGGGCACCAGGGCCCCGAGCTGATCTTCGCCGACGCGCCCGCCGCCCGCGCCTGGGTACGCGCCGAGCAGGCCAACGTCAGCGCGGCGGTCGAGCAGGCGGGACGTTCGGGAACCCGCGTCCTGTCGGAAGAGGTGCCGCTGCTGGCGGAGGTGACGGGGCTGACCGAGATCGACGACCGCCTCATCCTCGGCGCCGTCCTGCACGCCCTGGGACTGGGCGCGCTGCGGGTGCGCGGCGTCGACGAGGCGATCAGCCTGCTGTCGGCGGCACTGGCCGTCGCCGAGGCGCAGCACAGCCCCCAGCTGGCGGCCAGCGCCCACGGCCTGCTGGCCATGGCGCTGGGCGACGCCGGGTTCGTCACCGAGGCCAGGGCCCACGTGCGGGAGGGGCTGCGCCTGGCGCACGAGATCGGCGACACCCAGGGGATCGGGGTCAACCATCTGGGCGCCGCCGCGGCGGCGTTCCATTCGGGCGACCTGGAGGAGGCCATCGACAGCCTGCTGGAAAGCGCTCGCGCCTACCGCGAGGGCGGCCTGCCGCTCAGGGCGGCGTGGGCGTCCCACCGCCTCATGGACGCCTACCGCGCCCTGGGACGCCCGCAGGAGGCGGTGCAGGTCGGCGAGGAGGCGCTGCCGCTCTACCGGTCGATGAACGACCCCTTGCTCGCCGGCAGGATCCTGAGCCGGCTCGGACAGGCGTGGACCGACCTCGGGGAACCGGAACGGGCCCGGCGCTGCTGGCAGGAGGCCGACGCGATCCTCGGCCCCTACGACATGGCCGAGGGACGAGCCGTCCGCCGCCGTCTCGGGATCGCCTGACGGGAGGGGTTCACCGGTTGATGACCGGCTGTCCATGGCCGCGGCGAAGGCTGTCGTGACCCATGTCGACAGTACGGAGGAGAAGACATGACCAGCCACAGACTCGCACTGAGCCTCTCAGCCCTCGCCTTCCTGACCCTGGGGGCGGCGGCCTGCGGCTCCGGCGCCGAGAGCGCCGCCGTGGCCGACATCAAGGGGTGCAAGGAACTGCGAGCCGTCATGACGACCACGCTGACCGAGCTGCAGAACAAGGCCGGGGACCTTGAGGCGATGAAGCAGCTCTACAGCGAGAGCGCGCGGAAGCTCAAGGGGCTGAACGTCGACGAGAAGGTCAAGGAGGCCCAGGACGCGGCCGTCTTGCTGTACGAGGAGCTGGCCTCGATCGGCGAGCCGGAGGAGGCCGACGAGTACACCGTCCAGGCCAGTGACACCGTGTCGAAGCTCAACTCCGCCTGCGCCGCCTGACCGACGCCGTTCACCGCCGCCCGCTCCGCCTGCGGCGGGAGCTCCGCGTGGAGCGGGGCGTTCATCAGCCGTCAAGGTGGACCTCGCAGGATCTGGCGCCATGAAGATCGTGATGACCATCGCCCTGATGACCGCCGTACCGTTCCTGACCGGTTGCGGCTCCACCTCCGCCGACGCGTGCGACGCGGCGGCGGCGGCCAGCGCGACCTGGGAGAAGGAACTCGCCTCCGCGCAGGGCGCGGAGGCGGTCAAGGGGATCAACGCCGCGTACAAGTCGGTGCTGACCGAGCAGGCGGGCAAGGCGGACGGCGCCGTCAGGGCGGCCATGAACGACATGGCCGCCTCGCTCGACGCCGCCGACGCCGCCATCGACGCAGGTGACGAAGCGGGCATCGACGCCGCGCAGAAGGGCACGGACGCGAGGACGACGGCGCTGAACTCCGCCTGCCGGGCCGGCTGAGCCCGGCACGTCAGCACATCCGGACACACGGCCGGCGGCAGATCGTATCTGCCGCCGGCCGTTCTCATGTGTCCCGTCCCGCCGGCGCCTCCCCGTCCCGCCGGACGCGCACGGACCCGGGCACGGCCACCCGCGTGGACGCCCTGTGGACGAAGACGTTTATCTCCCGTCAACCAGGTGTAGAGGCGCACGACCCAGTCTCTCCTCCCATGACTCATCAGCCATTTCCGCCAGAACAGACCCTGGCTCCTCCGCTCCCGGCACCTCCCGCGGCCCCCGCACCTGAGCAGGCGACGGCCAAGGGCGGCGTGCTCGACGTCTTCGAGAAGATCGGTTCGGTCGCCGTGCCGGTCGCCGTGGGCATGTACGCCATGCTGTACCTGGGCCTGGCCCAGGTCTACGTGGTGTTCGGCATCACCCCCGAGCAGGCCGGCCTCGACCAGGCGACGATCTTCGGCCGGCTCATCGGCACGCTGATCGAGCTCTTCCTGGTGGCTCTGCCCGGCGTGGGGCTGCTCGTCGCGCTGGGCTGGCTGCTCAACCTGGCCACCCGCGGATCCGTCGGCCGGCTGACGCGCCGGCTGCGGGAACAACCCTGGATCGCGGCCACGATGGGCGCTCTCGTCTCCGTCGTCGCCTACTGGGCCTACTTCGGCACGCTGTGGGACCTGTCCGGCGGCCGGCTCCTGGTGGCCGTCGTGCTCGTCGCGGTCTTCGGACTGCTGGTGCCGTTCCGCCTGATGCGGAGCCGCGACACGGGCCGGGCCGGCATGAAGGTGCTCACCGGCGCGCTGTTCGGCATCGGGCTGGGGTTGATCCTGGTCGCCCAGATGGTCCACGGCGCCGTCGACATCGCCGCCAACGGCAACGGCAACGCCCTGCTGCAGACCGTCGGCTTCCAGAACCAGTGGGCCACCGTGGGCGACGGCGACGGCAAGCCGCTGAACAAGGACAACCCGGACGAGAGGTTCCTGCTCCTGGGTGAGAAGGAGGGCGCCTACGTGCT
Organism: Nonomuraea sp. NPDC003560; assembly: GCF_042878785.1. Lineage (NCBI taxonomy): Bacteria > Bacillati > Actinomycetota > Actinomycetes > Streptosporangiales > Streptosporangiaceae > Nonomuraea > Nonomuraea sp. NPDC003560. Next base: position 206,292 of record NZ_JBIAOF010000010.1, read on the forward strand.
CTACGACTGCGGCAGGCAGGAGACCTTCCGCCGCTCCATCGAGGGCACCACGCTGGGCAGGATCGAGTTCGACCCGGACTTCGCCGATCCCGAGACCGGCGAGGTCAAGGCCTGCGGCTACGCCCTGGAGGCGCAGGATCCCGGAACCGGGGAGCAGTGACCGTGTCCCGTGAGCGACTGCGCTACTGGTTCGACAACACGATGTCCAAGGGCACGCCCGCCCTGATCGGCTGGCTGGCGGTGGCGTCGCTGGTGCTCGTCGGCGTCGTCACCGTGATCGCCGCGCCCGTCGCGGGGGAGAACGGGCCCTGGTGGAACGTCGCCTGGATGAGCCTGCTCCGCACCCTCGATCCGGGCACCATGGGCGGCGACGAGGGCAGCCCCTTCTTCGTCCTCATGATGCTCTTCGTCACCATCGGCGGGATCTTCATCGTCAGCGCCCTGGTCGGCGTGCTCACCGCAGGCCTGGACGCGAAGCTGGAGAACCTGCGCAAGGGCCGGTCCCGCGTGGTGGAGAGCGGGCACAGCGTCGTCCTCGGCTGGTCGGAGGAGGTCTTCGCGATCGTCTCCGAGCTGGTCAAGGCCAAGGAGAGCGAGAAGCGCCCGGTCGTGGCCGTCCTGGCGGACCGGGACAAGGTCGAGATGGAGGAAGAGTTACGCGACCGGCTCGGTGACGTGGGGCGTACCCGGATCGTTGCGCGCAGCGGCGATCCGGCGGAGCCGACGGCCCTGGATCTGGTGAGCCCGGACACGGCTCACTCGATCCTGGTGCTGCCCACCGACGACGCCGAGCTGATCAAGATCCTGCTCGCGCTGGGCAACCGTCCCTGGGCCGGGACGCGGCCGCCGACCGTGGCCGCCGTGACCGAGAGCGGCAATCTGCCCGCCGCCCGGCTCGCGGGCGGGGCGCACGTCGAGATCGTCGACTCGCAGGACCTCGGCGCCCGCCTGGTCGCGCAGTCGTGCCGTCAGCCCGGACTGTCCACCGTCTACAGCGACCTGCTGGACTTCGACGGCGAGGAGATCTACATCCAGGCCGAGCCCGCCCTCGTCGGCAGGATGTACGGCGAGGCGCTGTTCGCCTACGCCAGCGCGGCGCCGATCGGCCTGCGCCACGGCGACGGCTCCGTGGTGCTCAACCCGCCGAGCCAGAGCGTGATCAGGCACGGCGATGAGCTCATCCTCATCGCCCCCGACGACTCGGCCATCCGCCTGGCGGCGGCGCCGGCCGTGGTGCGCCAGGAGGCGATCGCCCGTCCCGGCGCACCGCGGCGGGAGCCGACCAGGACGTTGATCATGGGTTCGAACCACCGGCGGTCCAGGATCCTGCGTGACCTGGCGCCCTACCTGCTGACCGGTTCCGAGGTCCATCTCGCCGGGCCCGGCCTGGCCGACCAGCCCCTGCCACCCGGTGTGCTCGTCTCCGCCAAGGAGGTCGACGTCACCAGCCGCACCGCGCTGGAGTCGCTCGGCATCGGCGGCTACGACCACGCGATCGTGCTCTCCGACGGCGCCTACGACGCTCAGAAGGCCGACGCCAGGACCCTGGTGACCCTGCTGCACCTGCGGGACATGCGGACCGGCGTGGCGATCGTCAGCGAGATGAACGACGAGCGCAACAGGAAGCTCGCCGAGATCGCCGAGGCCGACGACTTCGTGGTCAGCGGCAAGCTGGTCAGCCTGCTGCTCACCCAGCTCGCCGAGAACCGGCACCTGGGCCGGGTCTTCGACCAGCTCTTCTCCCACGAGGGCTCGGAGATCTATCTCAAGCCGGCGAGCGACTACATCGTCCCGGGCGCCACCGCCACGTTCGGCACCGTGATCGAGGCGGCCAGGCGGCGCGGCGAGACCGCGATCGGCTACCGCCTGACGGCCTCCGCCGGTCAGGCGCGTCAGCACGGAGTCACCCTCAACCCCGACAAATCAGCCCCGCTGGCGTTCCGGCCGGGCGACAGAGTGATCGTCCTCTCCGAGGACTGACAGCGGACTGACGGAGGAGCGGACGACATGGCGCAGGACCTGAGATTCTCCCTGCTGGGCCCGGTGCGCGCCTGGCGCGGCGACCAGGAGCTGGATCTGGGCTCGCCGCAGCAGCGCCTGGTCCTGGCCATGCTTCTGCTGGCCGGAGGCCGGGCGGTCGGCAACGACCAGCTCGTGGACGCGGTCTGGGGCAGGCGACAGCCGCGCACCGCGCTCAGCACGCTGCGCACCTACGTCTCACGGCTCCGCCGCGTGCTCGGCGACGGTGTCGTGTTCTCCATCGGGGACGGCTACGCACTGCACGGCGGCCTGCGTGACGTCGCGGAGGTGGAGCGACTCCACGGCGAGATGCGGTACGCCGAGGCGCTGGCGCTCTGGCAGGGCGAGCCGCTGGCCGGGCTTGAGGGCTTCTACGCCCAGGCCCAGCGGGTCCGGCTGGCCGAGCGGCAGTTGACCATCCTCGAACGCCGCCTCGACCAGGACCTCGGGAACGGCCGCCACGCGGAGGTCATCTCCGAGCTGACCGCGCTGTGCGCGAGCCACCCGACCAGGGAGCGGCTTCGGGCGCTGCTGATGCTGGCGCTCTATCGGTCGGGCCGCCAGGCGGAGGCGATCGGCGTCTACCTGGACACGCGCCGGCTGCTCGCCGACGAGCTGGGCGTGGATCCGTCCCGGGAGCTGGCCGAGCTCTACCAGCAGATCATCAGCGCCGACCCGGCACTCGGCCGGACGGCACGGCCCGCGGCGCACCTGGCGGGGCCGAGGCGCCCGCCCAGGCAACTGCCCGCCGACGTCGCCGACTTCACCGGCAGGGAGAAGGAGGTCGAGGCGATCGCGGCCGCGCTGCGCGCCGACGACAGCTCGGCCCTGGTGATCTCGGCCGTCGCCGGCGTGGGGGGAGTGGGCAAGACGACCCTGGCCGTTCACGTCGCCCACCGGCTGGCCGGCGACTATCCGGACGGGCAGCTCTTCGTCGACCTGCGTGGCGCCGGAGCCACGCCGGCCGAGCCCACCGCGGTTCTCGGCTCGTTCCTGCGGGCGCTGGGGCAGGACGACCCGCCGGAGGAACTGGCGGAACGCGCCGCGCTGTACCGTTCCGTGCTCGCCGATCGGCGCATGCTCGTGGTCCTGGACAACGCGTGCGACGTCGGCCAGGTGCGGCCGTTGCTGCCCGGCTCGCCACGCTGCGGCGTGCTCGTCACCAGCCGCGCCAGGCTGACCGGGCTCACCGGCGCCCGCCAGGTGGATCTTGAGGTCCTCGGCCCCGTCGAGGCGCTGGCGCTGTTCACCAGGATCGTGGGCGAGCACCGCGTGGCCGTCGAGCGCGGCGCCGCACTGGACCTCGTCGGGGCCTGCGGCTTCCTCCCCCTGGCGATCAGGATCGCCGCCGCCAGGCTGGCGGCCAGGCCCAACTGGAGCGTCGCCACCATGCGCGACCGGCTGGCGGACGAACGCCGCCGGCTGGCCGAGCTGCGGGCCGGCGACCTGGCCATCGAGGCCACCTTCTCGCTGGGCTACGAGCAGCTCGACGCCGCGCACGCGCGGGCCTTCCGGCTGCTCGCCGTGCCGGATGCCGCCGGTGTCTCGTTGCCGGCGGCATCCGCGCTGCTCGACCTGCCCGAGGACGAGGCCGAGGCGGTGTGCGAGGGGCTGGTGGACGTCAGCATGCTGGAGTCGCCGTCACCCGGGCGCTACCGCTTCCATGACCTGCTCAAGATCTATGCCCGTTCCCGGTCCGAGGATCACGGGGTACGGCGGTCGGCGCTCGGCCGGTTGCTCGACTTCTACCTGGCGTCCGTCGCCTCGGCGTTCCGGCTGCTGTATCCCGGCGACCGCCGGCCCGCCAAGGTGCGAACCCGCCTGGCCGGGCTGTACTTCGCCGGCGCGCCGGCCGCGGTCGAGTGGATCGACCAGGAGGAGCAGGGCCTGCTCGGGTGCGTCGAGCAGGCCGCGCGGACGACCGGCACCTCCGTGTCCCAGGTCGTGCAGCTGCTGGACATGGCGGCGGACGCGCTCGGGTACGAGTCGGACCCCGCGCGCTACGAACGGCTCGGCGACCTGGTCGTGTCGGCAGCCGTCGAGTCGGCCGACAGAGCCCTGGAAGCACAGGCCCGCTGCCTGCGCGGGCTGACCCTGGTGAGCAGGAGCCGTCTGGACGCCGCCGCCGAGGACGGCCTGGCCAGCCGCGACCTCAGCCGCCGGCAGGGCGACCTGGACACCTATGCCGAGTCGCTGAACCTCCTCGCGCTGAGCGCGATGAGCAGGCGGCAGCTGACCGAGGCCGTCGACTGGTACGTCCAGGCCGTCGATGTGTGGCGCTCACTGGACGACAAGGCCGACCTGGCGCTCGGACTGGGGAATCTGGCACGGGCGCTGATCGACCTCGGCCGGGTGAGCGAGGCGATCGCCGCGGCGCGGGAGGCCGAGCAGATCTCCCTGGACCTCGGCGGTGGCCGGCCGGACCCGAGCGCGGCCTATCAGCTGGGAATCGTGCTGCGCGAAGCGGGCCATCCGAGCGAGGCCCTGGTCAAGCTGGAGCTCGCGCTCACCGAGTACCGCAGGCTCAGGCAGCGGACGTGGGAGGGGGCGGTGCTCTTCCGGATAGCCGAGACGCACCTGGCCGGGAGCGCGCCCGAGCAGGCGCTCGACTACGCCGAGGACGCGCTCGCGATCCTCACGGAGGTGGGCGACGAGTGGGGGCGGGGGATGGCGCTGACCGTGCTCGGCCGGGCGCTGCGCGAGCGGGGCCAGCCGGGACGGTCGCGGGCCTGCCTGCAGGAGGCCCTGCACGTCTTCGACCGGCTCTCGCTGCCGGAGGCCGCCGACGTGCGCCTGCTGCTCGACGCGTTCTGAGCCGCCAGGCGTTCCAGGTGAAGCCGGCGGCCGCGGCCGGACGACGACGCCCGGCGCTCACCCGGGTCCCGCGTCCGCGGCCTTGAGGGCTTCGAGCAGTTCGGCGGGTGGCGTGCCACGGCCGGCGGTGAGTGCGGCGGCGTGTTCGATCTCGGCCAGCAGCCGCAGGCCGGCGGCGATCAGGTTGTGGTCGTTGAGGGAGATCGCGGTGCCGGCGCCCTTGAGCAGATGGCGTCGCGCACGCCGGTGGTCGCCGCGCGAGGCGGCCGCGCGGCCGAGCCCCAGACGGCAGTAGGTCGCGCAGCGAAGGTCTCCGATGCGGTGGAACTCCGGCAGGAGCTCGGTGAGCAGCGCCGTCGCCGCCTCCTGGTCGTCGCCGTGCTGGGTGAGGCGGGCCCGGTGGAGCTGGGCGTGCAGGCGTTCGTGGTCGCTTCCGGTGCTCAGGGCGAGGTCGAGCGCCTCGTTCAGGCAGGTCTCGGCCTCGGCCAGGCGGACCTCGTCGCGGATCAGGCGGCCCGCGAGGTGGTTGAGGCAGTTGGCGCGTTTCACGTGGTCGCCCAGGCGGCCGAACAGGGCCGCCGCGGCGCGGAGCCGGTCCACCGCGGTCGCGGTGTCGCCCGCCATGCTCCCGAGCACGGACAACGCCAGCGCGTGATGCCAGTCGTCGCCCAGCCGTCCGAACACCGCGGCCGCGCCGTCGAGCGCCCGGGCCGCCTCGGCGTGCCCGCGCCGGTAGAGCGCCACCTGGCCGGCCGCCAGGGCGGCCGACGCCTGCTCCTCCTCGGTCGCCGCGTGCTCCGCCGCCCGGCGGGCCAGCTCCAGCGCCCTGTCGGTGTCCTGGTAGCAGAGCAGCAGGCAGGACGTGATCGCGGCGCGGACCCCGGCGGAGCCGTCCGGGAGCGGACGGTCGAGCAGCGCGTTCACCCAGGTGAACAGCTCGCCGCGGGCCCCGAGGATCTCCCATCCGGTGCCGATGCCGGTGAGCAGGCCCCAGGCCGCGGCGGTGTCGCCGGAGTCGAGGGCGCGTCCCATGGCCGTCCGCAGGTCGGTCCAGCGGTCGGCGAACCAGCGCAGGGCCGCCGGCTGGTTCTGGCCGCGCAACGCGGGGGCGAGCGACACGGCGTGCGTCAGATGGTGGCGGGCGTGGCGGTCGTGGATCTCCTCGTACTCCTGCCGTTCGGCCAGCCTGTTGCCGGCGAACTGGCGGACGCTGTCGAGCAGGCGGTACCGCGTCTCCCCGCCCTGGCGCCGGGCGGAGATCAACGAACGGTCCAGCAGGCGGGGGAAGAGCCGGGTGAGACCGGCGCCGGTGAGCGGCGGCGCGGCCAGCACCAGCGTCGCGGTGTCGTAGTCGAACTCGCCCGGGAACACCGAGCAGCGGTCCAGCAGGAGACGCTCGTCGCCGTCCAGCAGGTCGTAGCTCCACCGCAGGGCCTCCTCCAGGGTGCGGTGGCGGTTGGGCCGCGGCGCGTCGGTCAGCAGCGCGAACCGGTCGTCGAGCAGGCGCAGCAGCTCGCCGGGCGAGGCGAACCGGGTGCGCGCGGCGGCCAGTTCGATGGCCAGCGGCAAGCCGTCGAGGCGGCGGCAGATCGTCGCGACCACCGCCGCGTCGGCCGGCGTGACGGCGAGGCCGGGCACGACGGCGGCCGCGCGGTCGGTGAACAGCCGGACGGCGGCGCAGTCCAGGATCTCGCCGGGCTCGGCGCCCTCGCCGGGCACCGGCAGCGGCGGCACCTGGTAGACGACCTCGCCGCTCACCCGCAGCGGCCCATGGCTGGTCGCCAGCACGCGCAGCCCGCCGGTCGCCGCCAGCAGCCCGGCCAGCAGGGCCGCGACGGCGTCGGCGACGTGCTCGCAGTTGTCGACCAGCAGCCAGCACGGGCGCGCCCGGACCGCGGCGACGATCTGCGGGCCGAGGTCCCTGCCGTCGCCGCCCGCCCCGAGCGCGTCGGCGAACGCCCGCTCGACCGGCCTGCCGGGCGCGGCCGAGGCCAGATCGACCAGGACCGCGGGAGCCGATCCGGCCGCCTCGTGGGCCAGGCGCAGGGCGAGGCGCGTCTTGCCGATGCCCGCGGGCCCCGTCAGGGTCACCATGCGGCCGCCGGCGACCAGCCCGGCCAGGTCGCGAAGCTCACGCTCCCTGCCGACGAACGACGACAACGGCCTGGGCAGGGCGTGCGCCCGGCGCCGGAGCCGCGCCGCGCCCTCGACCAGGTCCCGCCTGGCCGGGTGGCCGAGCTTGCGCAGCAGGGACGACACATGGCTCTCCACGGTCCGCTCGGACAGCCTGAGCCGGTCGGCGATCTCCCGGTTCGCCAGCCGGTCACCGACCAGCCAGAAGACCTCCGCCTCCCGCCTGGTGACCCCGGCGGACCGTAACGCCTCCGGCAGCGCGGCGTCCTTCATGACGCGAATCATCCCCCAGAAAAGCTCCGTACTGAGCACGGATGTGCCGGCTTCGAGCATGAGGTGTGATGACGGAAGCCTCCTGAAAGGACCCGCGCATGGCAAGCTCCGTCACCGAAATGATCGCGCACGCTCGCGCACGGATACGCAACCTGTCGGTCGCAGAGGTGGCCGAGGCCCTGGAATCGGGCACGGTGACCCTGATCGACCTGCGCGAACCGGGCGAGGTGGCCCGCGACGGCAGGGTTCCCGGCGCGGTCCTCGCGCCGCGCGGCATGCTGGAGTTCTGGGCCGATCCGGCCAGTCCCCACCATCGGCCCGAGTTCGATCCCGCCGCCACGACCATCCTGTACTGCGCGTCGGGCGGTCGTTCCGCGCTCGCCGCCCTGGCGCTGCGGGAACTCGGCTACGCCGACGTCGCCCACCTCGACGGAGGGCTCAACGCCTGGAAGGAGCACGGCCGTCCCGTGACCCTCCAGGCGGCGGAGGAACGCCGGTGAACGGGGACGCGCTCGGAGCGGCGTTCGCGCGGGCGCTGGCCGCCAAGGACCGCGACACGCTGCACGCCCTGCTCGGCGACCCGGTCGACTTCAAGGCGCTCACCCCCGGAGCCCACTGGGACGCCGACGACCCCGGCGAGGTCGTGGACCGGATCATCCTCGGCCAGTGGTTCGAACCCGGCGACGACATCGAACGTCTCCTGCACGTCGCCACCGGCCGCGTGGGCGACCGGAACCATCTCGCCTACCGCCTCCAGGTGCGTACCGGCGCCACCCGTTACCTGGTCGAACAGCAGGTCTACTACGGCGTCGCCGGCGAGCGCATCGCCTGGCTGCGTATCCTGTGCTCCGGCTTCCGGCCCGCCCCGGACGGGGAGCCGTCGGAGGACTGATGCTGTTCATGGTGATCGAACGCTTCCGCGGCCAGGACGCCAAGGCCGTCTACCGGCGGTTCCGGGAGAAGGGCCGGATGACCGGCGAAGGTCTGGTGTTCGTCTCCAGCTGGGTGACGGCCGACCTGAGCCGCTGCTTCCAGCTCATGGAATGTGACGACATCGCACTCCTGCAACGCTGGGTCGCCGAGTGGTCGGACCTCGTCGAGTTCGAGATCGTGCCGGTGGTGCCCGGAGCCGCGACCGCCGCCGCCCTTGACGGCTGATCCGGACGTCGCCGGTCAGAGCATCGGACGTGGGTACCCGGCCGGGGGAGTGCCCAGCAGCCACGGCTGGTGCACGTGGGCGGCGGGCACGCCGGCGAGCTCGGGCACGTGGCGGCGCACGTAGTCGCCCGCCGGGTCGTACCGCTGGGCCTGGCGCAGCGGGTTGAAGGCGCGGTTGGGACGCGTGTCGTTGCCGGTGCCGGCGATCCACTGCCAGTTGCCCGAGTTGTTGGCCACGTCGCCGTCGAGGAGGTGCTCGAAGAAGTGCCGGGCGCCGGCCCGCCAGTCGATCCCGAGGACCTTGACCAGGTAGGAGGCGACGATGAGGCGGGCCCGGTTGTGCATCCAGCCCTCGGCCAGGAGCTGGCGCATGCCGGCGTCCACGATGGGCAGCCCGGTCATGCCCTCCCGCCAGGCCTGCAGCGCGTCCTCGTCGTCGCGCCAGCGGTGGCCGCGGGGGCGGTAGTCATCCCGGTTGATCCGCGGGAAGGCGTGGGCGACCTGGTGGTGGAAGTCGCGCCAGCACAGCTGGCGGACGAACGGCTCGCTGCCCGCGGCCAGGCGGGCCAGTTCCAGCGGCGACAGGCAGCCGAACCTCAGGTACGGGCTCAGCCGGGAGGTGCGGTCGCCGGCCAGGTCGTCGTGGCCGTCGGCGTACCCCGGCAGGGCGCGGCGGATCCACCGGCGGGCGCGGTCGCGTGCGGCGGTCTCGCCGCCGGGCACGGGTTCCGGCCGGGCCGGGCCCGGCAGCCGCCCGGCGTCGAGGTCGCGGGGCGTCGGCACATGGTCGGGGGCCGCGAGCAGGGGACGGTGCCGGTGCCGGCTCCAGGCACGCCAGTACGGCGTGAAGACCCGGTAGTGATCCCCGCCCCCGGACGGGGTGAGCGTGCCGGGCGGCACCACCGTGACCCCCGGGAAGAGCTCGTACGCGATGCGTTCACGAGCCAGCCGGTCCTGCCTGCGCCTGGCCAGCAGGCTGACGTCGGCACTGGCGAAGACCGCCTCGGCTCCGGTTTCCTGGACGAGCCTCATGGTCTCGGTCACGACGTCGCCGTGCCGTACGAGCAGGTCGCCGCCGCGCGCCCGCAAGGACGCCCGCAGGTCGGCCAGGCACTCCAGCAGGAAGCCGCGGCGGCGGCCGGCGGGAACGGTCTCGTCCAGCACGAACAGGGGGAGCACGGCGCGGGCGCGCTCGCAGGCGGCCGTCAGGGCCGGGTGGTCGTGCACCCGCAGGTCCCTGTTGAGCAGGACGATCACCGTGTCCATCGACGGTCCCTTCACGGCCCCCCGCGGCCTGCCGCGACCGTGCACCTCAGCCATGCCTCACAGATGCCCCGCCGGCCGCGCCCGCACGCGCGCGGCGGCAGTGCTGGTGGACGTGACGATGACCGGCCCGCTCCGGCATGAGGCCCGGGGAACGGGGAAGGTGCGTGGGCATGGCATTGTGCCTGGTGACCGGGGCGACGGGGTACATCGGCGGGCGGCTGGCGCCTGAGCTGCTGGCCGCCGGTCATGACGTGCGGTGCATGGTGCGCTCGGCCGGGCGCCTGCGCGATCTGCCGTGGGCCGACCGCGTCGAGGCCGTCGAGGCCGACGCCACCGACGCCGAGCGCACGCGCCGGGCGCTGGACGGCGTGGACGTCGCGTACTACCTGATCCACGCGATGGGGACGAGCGGCCGGTTCGCCGAGCGGGACCGGCTGGCGGCGCGCACGTTCGCGGCCGCGGCGGCCGAGGCGGGCGTGCGCCGGATCGTCTATCTGGGCGGGTTGACGGCGGACGAGCGACTCTCGCCGCACCTGTCGTCGCGGGCCGAGGTGGGGGAGATCTTCCTGCGCGGCGCGGTCCCGGCGGTGGTGCTGCGGGCCGCGGTGATCATCGGATCGGGGTCGGCCTCGTTCGAGATGCTGCGTTACCTGACCGAGCGGTTGCCGGTGATGACGACGCCGCGCTGGGTGCGCAGCCGGACGCAGCCGATCGCGGTGCGGGACGTGCTGCGCTACCTGGTGGCGTGGGCGGATGCGCCGGGAACGGTCAACCGTGGGTTCGACATCGGCGGCCCTGATGTCCTCACATATGCCGACATGATGCACGGCTATGCCGAGGTGGCCGGGCTGCCGCCGAGGTTGATCATCCCGGTGCCGCTGCTCACCCCCCGGCTGTCGAGCCTGTGGGTGGGGCTGGTCACGCCCGTCCCCGCGAGCATCGCGCGCCCGCTGGTGGAGTCGCTGCGCAACGAGGCCGTGTGCGGCGAGCACGACATCGCCCGCCACGTACCCGACCCCGAGGGCGGGCTGGTCGGCTTCCGGCGGGCGGTGTCGCTGGCGCTGATGAAGATCAAGGAGGCCGACGTCGCCACGCGCTGGTCCTCGGCGTCCACGCCGGGCGCGCCGAGCGATCCGCTGCCCACCGATCCCGACTGGGCGGGCGGCAGCCTCTTCGTGGACGACCGCAGCCTGGCCGTGCAGGCCAGTCCGGAGGCGTTGTGGCAGGTGATCGAGGGCATCGGCGGCCGTAACGGCTGGTACTCGTTGCCGGTGGCGTGGCAGTTGCGGGGCCTGGCCGACCGGCTGGTGGGCGGGGTGGGGCTGCGGCGCGGCCGGCGCGATCCGGCCCGGCTGCGGGTGGGCGACTCGATCGACTTCTGGCGGGTGGAGGAGGTGCTGCCCGGACGGCTGCTGCGGCTGCGCGCCGAGATGCGGCTGCCCGGACTGGCCTGGCTGGAGCTCGGCGTCACCCGCTCCGGCGGCCGGACGATCTACACGCAACGTGCCATATTTCATCCGCACGGCCTGCTCGGCCATCTGTACTGGTGGGCGATCTCGCCCTTCCACGGCCTGATCTTCGGCCGGATGCCGGTCAACGTGGCCGCCGCGGCCCGCCGCAGGGATCGATCCGCGGCTACGAGCTGACCAGCGCCAGATCGAGCACGTCGATGCCGACCGGGGTGCGCTCGGTCGCGATCCGGCTCAGCGACCACGGACCGGGGAAGCGGTGCAGCAGTGCGTGCACCGCGATCGCGACCTCGTGCCGGGCCAGGTGCGCGCCGAGGCAGAAGTGCACACCGTGGCCGAAGGAGAGGTGCTCGTCGGACGTCCGGTCGAGCCGGAACTCCTGCGGCTCGGCGAACACCCGGGGATCCCGGTTGGCCGAGAGCACCATGGCGACCACCCGCCGACCGGCCTCGACGGGGTGCCCGGCGATGGCGGCCGGGCCGGTGGTGAAGCGGTCGGTGCCGCCGATCGGGGGCAGGAACCGCAGCACCTCCTCGACGGCGGCGGGCACCAGCCAAGGGGCGGCGCGCAGCCGGGCCGGCGCCTCCGGGTGGGCCGCCAGGCACAACACGGTGTTGACCAGCAGGGTCCTGGTCGTCTCGTGGCCGTTGACGAGCAGCAGCGTGCAGAAGTCGAGCAGTTCCTCGTCGGAGAGCCGGCTGCCGTCCGGTTCGGCGGCCAGCAGGGCGCCGATCACGTCGCCCCGGGGGCGGGCGCGGTGCTCGGCGAACACCTGGCCGAAGTACGCGGCCAGTTCGGCGTGCGCGGCGCGGAACGCGGCCCGGCGCGCCGGGTCCTCACTGAACGCGCCGGCGAAGGAGGTGATGGCCTCGGTCCAGCGCACGAAGTCCGGTTGCCGGTCCGGTTCCACGCCGAGCAGCGCGGCGATGGTGCGCACGGGCAACGGGTGACCGAGCCGGCCGATCACGTCCAGCTCGCCGTCCACGCCGGCCAGTTGCGTCCGTACGGTGTCGGTGATCGAGGGCAGCAACGACTGGATCGCGCGGGGCGTGAAGGCCCGGCTGACCAGCCGGCGCAGCAGGTGGTGCCGGGGCGGGTCGATCGCCGACAGACTGCCGAGCAGCGGGTTGTCCCGGTGCGGCGGGGGTTGCGCGCTGTGGCGCAGTTCGTCGGACGAGAACGTCCGGTGGTCGGTGAGCACCTGCTTCACCTCGGGGTAGCCGTGCACCAGCCAGCTCTGCGACGGTTCGGCGAAACGCACCCCGTCCCCGGCCAGACCGTCCTGTGCGGTCCGCCGGTACCAGTCGAGGATCTCCTTGACGACGTCATCGGTCATGCGTCGAGTGTGTTGGCCCCCGGCCGGCCGAGGCTTGGAGAAAACGGCCACCGGGCAGGAGCGTGGTCGGCGGTGCGCCCACCGCGTGCCGGAACTCGGCCAGGAGGTGCGACTGGTCGTAGCAGCCGCTGCGCACGGCGATGGCCGCCCAGTCGGGGCGCTCGCCCCTGGCCAGCGCGGCGCGCGCGGCGGCGAGCGCGTGGTGCAGCCGCACCACCCGCGCGTAGGACTTGGGCCGCAGCCCGACCGCCACCCCGAACCGCCGCCGCAGTTGCCGCTCGGACAGCCCGGCCCGGGCGGCATGCTGCTCCACGGGCGCACCTGGCGCCGCGTGCATCGCCGTCAGCACGACGCGCACCCGCTCGTCGACCCGGCATCGGCCGGCGCGCGCCCGTACCAGGGCCAGCGCCCCGGCCAGCCGTTCGCCCACCGCTCCCACCGGCCGTCCGACGTCGATGGGTGCCCCGGCCAGTGGCACCTCGTCGGCCGCCACCCCGAACAGCCCGGTCACCGTTCCCGGGCGCAGCCGCACGCCGACCAGGGGCCCGCCCCCGGGCAGCCGTCCCTGCCGGACGCGCGTCTCCGGACCGGCCAGCCGGCACTCTCCGTCGGGCATGACGAGCAGGTCGACGGCGGGGTAGGGCAACCCTCGCGGCACGGTGTCGCCGGCCAGCACCCAGCTCCCGGACACGAGGTGGGCCAGGTCGGCGGGCACGGGCAACGCGGTCACCCGTGCAGTCAACCCGGCGACCGCCCCGCCCGCCACCGATTAACCGGGCCGCGGATTAACCGGGCCGCGGACGTCCGACGGGCGCACAGCCGCGGGACCCGGCGAGGCACGCCGGATCCGCACCCGATCAGTCGGACGAGCCCTGCGGGCCGGCGTCCAGCTTGACCTCGTTCAGCCGGCCCGTGGCGACGTCGTAGACGAACCCGCGGACGGAGTCCTTGTGCGGGATGAACGGGTCGGCCTGGATGCGCCTGGCCGACTGGCGCACGTCCGCCTCCAGGTCCTGGAACGCCTCGGCGGACCAGTCGGGCTTGACGCCGACCTCCTGGTAGATGTCGTGCTTGAAGCCGTCGTCGGTGAAGGTGAGCATGCCGCAGTCGGTGTGGTGGATGAGGATGATCTCGCGGGTGCCCAGAAGGCGCTGGCTGATGGCCAGGCTGCGACGTTCGCCGGCGGTGACGACGCCGCCGGCGTTGCGGATCACGTGCGCGTCGCCCTCGCGCAGGCCGAGCAGGCCGTAGACGTTGAGCCGGGCGTCCATGCAGGCAAGCACGGCCACACCCCGGGCGGGCGGCAGCGGCAGGTCGCCGGAGTCGAAGGCGGCGGCGTAGCGTTCGGAGTTGGCGATCAGCTGGTCGGTGACGCTCATGGGGGACGTCCTCCTGTCACGTGCCGCGGCCCGCGGTCATAGTCCACATTCCCTACTGACTGTACAGGTTATTGCCCCGCTGTGTAGCCCCCCTGCGCCGACGGCGAACACGGCGGTCGGCGACGGCGGAGGCGGACAGGAGGGTCGCGGTGGAGAGGGTGCCCCAGAGGGCGGCCGGTCCGTGGGCGGCGAGGGCGGTGATGACCGCCGGGGAGACGGCGAGGCCGAAGCCCGTGGAGAGCTGGAAGCGGGCGAGGGCGCGTCCCAGAAGAGGGGCCGGCGCGAGGGCGGTGACGAGCGCCGTCGCGCTGCCGGCGTAGACGATCTCGCCGATGGTGCAGACCACGGACACCATGGCGACGGCCGGGACACCCCAGCCGGGCCCCAGGGAGGTGGCCGCGAGGAAGCCGAGGTAGGACGCGGCGAGCAGCACGCCGGCGAACGCCAGCACGGTCCGCCGCGAGAAGCGGGACAGCAGGACGGTCACCGGCACCTGCAAGGTGACCACCAGCACCGTGTTGGCCACGAAGACGGCCGCCGGCCACACCGGGGACGCGTGCATCTGCGTCACCAGGACCAGGGGCACCGCGATCTCGGGGACGTTGAGGCAGAAGACGTAGACCACGTTGGCGGCCAGCAGCGCGCGCATCCGGGGCGCGGGCCCGCCGGTCACGTCCGTGGCCGGAGCGGCGGCCGGCCGCGCACGCAGGCGCACCGACCACGCCAAGCCCGCCGCGGCAAGATAGGCGAGCCCGGTGACGGCCGCCAGCGCCTGCAACGCGGCGGCGCCGCCCGCCAGGCACGCGGTGGCGAGCAGGGCGCCCACGCCCAGAGCCGCGTTGCGCAGGGCGCGGCCCGCCGCGAGGGCGGCGTCGCGGTCGCGGCCGTGGGCGACCGTGGCCACGAGAGCCGCGTGGGCGGCCGGCCATGCCTGGTTGCCGATGCCGAGGAAGAGCGCCGCCGTCGCGAACAGCCAGACGTGCCCCGCCGGGGCGGCCAGCAGCAGCGCCACTCCCAGCACCCGCACCAGCATCGACGCGGCCACGACCGTGCTGCGTGCGCCCCGGTCCAGCCACCGGCCGACCGCGGGCATGCACACCAGGCCCACGACGACGCCGGCTGTCATGGCGATGCCGGTGACCGGCGCGGACAGCCTCAGCACCGTCACCCCGTAGAGCAGCAGGAAGGGCCGCAGCAGGCCGGTGCCGAGCGCGTCCACGGCCAGGGCGACGGCGTAGCGGGGGCCTCCGGAGGCGCGGACGAGGGCGCGCGGCCGGATCGTGGTGGTGGATGCCATGGCGTCAACCATGCGTCCGGCCGCGGGGGACGGCTCCGCCAGTTGACGGACACCGTCAACCGACGCGGTCGTCGGCCGTCCGACCAGGGATGATGGGGGGATGACGCTGAGGATCGACATCGGCGGCCTGCCGTCCGGGCGGCTGCGGTTCGCCGCCTCCCCGCTGGCCGAGCTGACCGCGATGCTGCACGTGCTGGCCGAACCCGGGCACCACCCGCAGCTCGCCGGCTGGGCCGGGGACGTCTGGGCCGGGCTGCGGCCGGAGCTGGCCGAGCGGCTCAGGGAGGCGGAGTTCCTCTGGCGTTCCTCGCGGGCCGACTTCCTGGTCCCCGCGCGTCCCCGGCCGACCCTCGCCGAGGAGCTGGACGATGTCGACCGGATCGACGACGAGACCTACGTGACCGCCGCGCTCATCACCACGTGCGGCAGCAACCGGGTGCATTTCGCCGCGCCGTCGCCGCTCACCGACGTGACGGCGCGCGAGCGGGCGCTGGACCTGGCCCAGGCCCGCGGCGCGCTCCAGGAGGCGTTCGCGGAACGGCTGCTCGCGGACCCGGCCGCCGTGCGGGAGCGGGTGCGCGACACCCTCGAACAGTGCGCCGAGGCGTTCTTCGACGCCGCCTGGACGGGCGTCGCCGCACAACTGGCCACCGACCTGCGCCTGAAGAACGACCTGCTGAAGCGCCAGGGCCTGGGGGCGGCGCTCGCGTCCGTCTCCGGCGCCGTCACCCTGGCGCCGGACGGCACCCGCATCGTCGTGGACAAGCTGCAGGACAACGCCACCACCGCCCACGGCACGGGGGTCACCTTCCTCCCCAGCGTCTTCGGCCGCCCGCACCTGGTGGTGGTGCACGCGCCCGGATGGCAGCCGGTGGTGCAGTACCCCGTGGCCGAGGCGGGCCCGTCGGAGCCGGTGTCGCTGGAGACGGTCACGCTGCGGCTGGAGGCGCTGGCGCATCCGGTGCGGCTGCGGCTGCTGCGCACCCTGGCCCGCGGTCCGCACACCACCGGCGAGCTGGCCGACGCCTGGGAACTCTCACCTCCGGAGGTCTCCCGCCATCTCGCCGTCCTGCGCCGCGCGGGCCTGCTCACAGCCCGGCGGCACGGCCGTTACGTCCGATACACCGTCAACGTCCCCGACCTGACGGCGCTGGGCGCGGATCTGCTGGCGGCCGTACTGCGCTGAGCGGCTTCGGCTGTCAGGCTGAGGACGTTCGAGCCGATCCTTTCTCGGAGACTCTCTCGTGGAGGTCAGATGCGCGCAGGCGTCGTGGTCGCCGCCCAGCCCGGTGTGGAGGATCTCGCCGTGCGGGCCGAGGAGCTGGGCCTGCACAGTTTCTGGGTGAACGACAGCCCGATGCTCCACGGGGACCCCTTCGTCGCCCTGGGGCTGTGCGCGAAGGCCACCAGCCGCATCAGGCTGGGCGTCGGCGTGACCTCACCGGCGCTGCGCTCGGCCCCGGCCGCCGCGAGCGGGCTGGCCAGCCTCAACGCCCTGGCGCCGGGCCGGATCATCTGCGGGGTCGGCACCGGGAACACCGCCCGGCGCACGCTGGGCATGCGGCCGGCGTCGGTGGCGGCGATGGAGGACTTCACCGCCGCGCTGCAGGACCTGTGTGCCGGGCGGAGCGTCGAGTACCGCGAGGGCGACCGGGCCCGCGACGTCCGGTTCCTGCACGCCGGGGCGCACGTGGACACGGACGACCCGATCGAGTTCGTCGTGGCCGCGCTCACCGGGCCGAAGGCCGCCGCCGTCGCCGGCCGCCGCGGCACCGGCCTGATCTCCTTCGGCCTGCTCGACCCCACCGCCTGGCGCGCCCTGCACGACGCCCGCCGCCACGCCGCCCACGGCGCACCCCGCGACCCCGCCTCCTACGTGGTCACCGCACTGCACGTACTGGACGAGGACGAGGATCCCCGCGGCGACGCGGCCAGGGACGCGACCGGCCACCTCGTCCTGTCACTGCTGACCTTCGCCGCCGACACGGCCGCCGACACGGACGCCTTCGCCGGGCGTCTGGACCCCGGGGAACGCGAGGCCGTGCGGCGACTTCTCGAGCGGCGCGGCACCACCGCCACCGCGCCCGACCGGCACACCAAGCTCTACCCCGGCTACCTCGGACGCATCGCGCCGGAGGATCGCGACCTGATCCTGCCCTCGCTGATGAACACCCTGGCCCTGGTCGGCACCCGCGACGACCTCCGCGCCCGCATCGCCACCCTCGAACGGGCCGGCGTCGACGAACTGCTCATCCAGCCGGTGATCGACCCACCCGCCGAGATGGCCCGCCTGGCCGAACTCCTCACCTGACCGGACCCGCCGCGCACGGGACCGAGCACGGCGAGCAGCCCGACACCACCGTTCGCGCCGGGCCGCCGGGCGGCAACAGCAGGCCGCCCTTCCGCCTGCCGGCCGGCGGGATCTTCAGCTGCGCACCCGCCCTCCCTGGACGACGTGGGCGACCTCACCGATCGTCTCGATGTCGGCGAACGGATCTCCCGCGACGACGACGAGATCCCCGCGCGCGCCGGGCCGCAGGACACCCAGATCGGGCCGGCCGAGCAGCCGCGCGGCCTGCGAGGTGGCGGCCCGGAGCGCGGCCAGGGGCGTCATCCCCTCCGACACCAGCACCACGAACTCTCGCCAGCTGTCCTCGAACGGAACGGTCCCCGCGTCCGTGCCGAAGGCGACGGGGACCTGACCCGACAGCAGGCGGCGTGCGTTGCGCAGGATGTCGTCGGCCACCGGCGCCACCTTGTCCCGCGCGCCCGCCGGCTGGCCCACCCAGAACCGCGGGTCGTCGAGATGGTCGATGTAGACGTGGCAGGCCCATCGAGTGGGCACCAGAGTCGTCCGGTGTTCCGCCATGATGCGCAGGGTCTCGTCGGTGGCGAAGGTGCCGTGTTCCACGCTGCGGACGCCCGCGCGCACGGCCCGGCGGACGCCCTCGTCGAAGTGCGCGTGCGCGGCGCTGGGCAGGTTCAGGTCACGAGCCGCCGCCACCAGGGCGGTCATCTCCTCCTGGGTGTAGGCGACGGTGTCCGCCGCGTCCGCGGGGCTGACGAAGCCGCCGGTCGCGGCGAACTTGATCCAGTGGGCGCCCAGCTGGCGCTCGATCCTGACCTGGCGGACGACCTCGTCCACCCCGTCCGCGACCGCCGCCGCGCCGCCTCCGTAGGGCGGCTGCAGGGTGGAACGGGGATCGCCGTGGCCGCCGCGGGCGGAGATGATGTGGGGGGCCACGAGCATGCGCGGCCCCTCGATCAGCCCGGCCTCCACGGCGCGGGCCAGCTCCACCGTCACCGGGTCCGCGGCGGGGCAGCCCAGGTCACGGACGGTGGTGAAGCCGTGCGTCAACAGGGTCCGTAACGCGGGCAGCGCGTCGAGGGCCTGACGGGAGGCGGGTCTGCCGCCCGTGCCGTCACCGGAGGCCACGTGCACATGACAGTCGATGAGGCCGGGCAGCGCCGTCCCGGAGGCTTCCAGGACGCGGGTCCCGCGCGGACGCTCCACGCGCGTGCCGGTCTCGACGATCCGGTCGCCGCGCATGAGCACCTCGAAGGGGCGCAGACAGTCGTCGCGCAGGCCGTCCCAGCCCTGCGCGGCGGTGACGAGGAGGTGCGGCTCGCCCGGGCTGGTCATCGGCCCAGGACCTTCGGCAGGAGGCCGGGACGGTGGGCGGTGGCCGGCTCCAGGGCGGGCGGCGGCCAGATCTCCTCGTAGGCGCAGCCCATCTGGAGCAGATGGGCGTCGGCGCCGGCAGGCGCGCACAGTTCGAGCCCGACGGGAAGCCCGTCCGCGGTCAGGCCGGCGGGCAGGCTCAGCGCGGGCAGGCCGAGGACGCCGGCCCAGTCGGTGTTCCGGATGAAGGTGGGGAAGGTGGGATGTTCCCGGCCGTCGATCACCACGGACTCCTCGCAGGCGAACGGCTGGGCAGGCAGTGGAGTGGTGGGATAGACGAGGGCGGCCAGCCGTTGGGCCCGCTGATGGTCCGACAGCGCGCCGGCCAGACGGGAGAGGTTCTCGCACGCCGCCCGGTAGTCGGCGGCCGACGCGCGCGCCGGGCCGAGGGCGTCGTTCAGCGCCGCCCGCACGCCGGGCGAGGCGACCTGGGCGAGCACCTCGTCGAGGGTGGGCGCGGGCGACGTCTGGGCCAGGTAGTAGGGGATCTCCCAGGCCGCCTCGTACAGGGCCACCGTCATGGCGTCGCGGGCGAGCGACGCGCCGGCGCCCGCCGGAAGGCCGGCCTCGACCAGCACGGCGCCGGCCGAGCTCAGCTCCTCCAGGCGGCGTTCGGCCACCGCGGCCAGCGACGGGTCCAGCCCCTCCCAGAACGGCCGGCGGGGCACGCCCAGCCGCAGCCCCGCCCAGCGCACCGGTTCGGGGGCGGGGCCGGGCGCGGCCACGACGGAGTCGAGCAGCACGATGTCGCGCATGGTGCGGGTCAGGAAGCCGGCGGTGTCCCTGGTGCGGGAGAGCAGAAGCAGGCCGCGCTGCGGATACCGGCCCGCGGACGGGCGGTAGCCGAACACGGCGCACAGGGCCGCCGGGATCCGCACGGAACCTCCGGTGTCGGTGCCGAGACCGGCCGGAGCCAGGAAGGCGGCCACGGCGGTGGCGCTGCCGCTGCTGCTGCCTCCGGCGAACCGATCGGCGGCCCACGGGTTGCGGACGGGGCCGAAACCGGGATTGTTGCCGGTGATGCCGACGGCCAGCTCGTGCATGTTGGTCTTGCCGAGCGCCAGTGCGCCGGCGGCGCGCAGCCGCCGCCAGATCTCGGCGTCCCGCCCGGGATTATGGGCGCGCAGCGCCGGCGTGCCGGCGGTGGTGGGATGACCGGCGACGTCGACGTTGTCCTTGACCGCGATGAGGACGCCGTGCAGGGGGCCGCGCCGGTCCGCCGTGTCGGCCTGCGCGGCGGCGTCGAGGACGACGCGCTCGTCGCACGAGACGAACGCGCCGAGCGACTCCTCCGCGCATCGCCGGAGCAGACATTGCGCGTATTCGGAAACGGATATGCGCCTGTCCCGAATTGCGTTGACGGCCGCACTTGAACTCCAGGCGGCCACGTCGTCACACATGAGCGTTCACCTTTCAGGGGCGCCGCACGAGCCGGCCACAATCCAACGTAACACCTACCGGCGGGACGGAATGGGCCCGTCATAGGGCTGGAACGAGAGTTCACCGGACACTCAGGAGACTTTTGCGGCCGGTGTGATGAAAGCCGCGAAAAGTCTGTTGTTAAAACGCGAATATGCCGGGTAATCGTGCCGACCACCGGAATCATCGGACGGCGGAGTAGACATGGGAACCGTTCTCGACGAGGTGACCGAGGATTCCTGGCTGCGCGGCCATTTCAAGGACGCCGAATGGGTGGCGGAATACCTGGACGCCGTCGCCCGCACCCACGCCCTGCCCGCCGGCTTCACCGCGGGCACCGGCTTCGAGGTCGCCGTCACGTGCTCGGGGACCAGGAACGCCATGTTCGACTACGGACGGCTGATCCTGGCCGACGCGCCGCGCACCGCGTCCCCCACCGTCATCGCCCCCGCGCCCGGCTGGGACTACCGGGGGTGTTCGCCGGGCTGGGTTTCCGGATGAACTACCTGCCGCTGGCGGCCTCGCAGGGCTTCCAGCCCGTGCCGGAGGCGCTGCGCGAGGCGCTGGCACGGGCGGGCGATCCGCGCGGGGTCATCGTCGTCATCAACGCCCAGCACAATCCCACCGGCGTCAACTGGGACGAAGACCTCGTCGCCGACATGGTGCGCCTGACCGTCGAGGCGCGGGCGAACCTGCTCATCGACGACGCCTACTACGGGGTCACCGATCCGGGCACCGCGCCCACCAGCGCCCTGCGGCTGCTCGCCGAACGGCTCGCCCGCCCAGGCGCCGGGGACCGGCCCGTCCGCTGGCTGGCCGTGCGCTCCCTGGGCAAACAGTTCAACTGCAACGGGTGGGGCATCGGGGTCAGCATCGCGCCGCCGCCGATCCTGGACAGGCTCGTCAACGACTTCCAGCTCCAGCGCTCCTTCACCGCCGCGGTGCCGTTGCAGAACGCCATGGCGAGGTGGCTGGACGGCGGCGAGTCCGAGCCGTACCTGCGGGCGTTCCGGCAAGGATGCGCCGACAAACGGGCATGGGCGGCCCGCTTCCTCCGGCAGGAGCTCGGCTGTCCCGCCGAGGCGCTCTGCCCGGGAAACTGCACCAGCTACTTCCTGTTCCGGGTGCCGCCGCCGTACGCGGCGGACGCGTGCGACGGCGTCACCCGGTTCCGCCGCGACTGCCTGCGCCGTGCCGGGGTGCTGCTGGGCGCCGGCACCATGACCCCGCAGGCGGCGCCCGAGGAGGGACAGGCCATGGCCGTCCCCTACGTGCGGATGTTCCTCGGCCCGCCGCTGAGCAGCGTCGAGACGGCGCTGCACCGGCTGGCGGAGGCCGGGATGAACTGGGAGCGGTCATGCTGAGACGTCGTCGGCGCGCGACCGCCCCCGCCGGCCTGACCTACGAGAACTACCTCTGCCTGGACCGGCTGCTCGGCGCCCAGCGCCCGGTCTCGGAGCCGCCGCACCACGACGAGCTGCTGTTCATCGTGCAGCACCAGACGACCGAGCTGTGGGTGAAGCTGATCCTGCACGAGCTCGACGACGCGATCCGCGAACTCCGGCACGACCGGCTCCGATCGGCGTTCTGCTCCCTCGACCGGATCTTCGTGATCCAGCGGCAGCTCATCGAGCAATGGTCGGTCATCGCCACTCTCAAACCCGACCGTTTCGCCGAGTTCCGCCCGGTGCTCGGGGGCGCCACCGGCTTCCAGTCCGTCCAGCTCCGGATGCTGGAGTACCGGCTCGGCGACAAGCGCCCCGAACTGGTCGAGGAGTACGACGGGTCCGTCCGGCAGGACGCCCTGCGCGCGGCGATCGCGCAGCCGACGGTGTACGACGAGTTCATCCGGTTCCTGCACCGGGCAGGGCATCCGGTCCCCGCCCGCTACCTCGACCGCACCCACAGCTGTCACGAGGAGCCCGACCAGGTGATCGTCGCCGTGCTCCGCCGCGTCTACGAGGACCAGCGGGCCCACGCCGCCGAGTACGAGATGGCCGAACGCCTGGTGGAGCTGGAGGAGCGGCATCAGATGTGGCGGTTCCGCCACATGCGCACCGTGCGGCGCGTCATCGGGGACAAGCGGGGGACCGGCGGCTCCCGCGGCGTGCCGTACCTGGCCTCCCTGGTCGACCGGCCGCTCTTCCCCGAGATCTACGCCGCCCGCACCGTTCTCGACCCCTGACCGGCACCACACTCACGCGCCCAGGAGCCCCGCCATGAGCGACCGACCTCAGGACCCGCGCCACCAGCGCGGCCTGGAGCTGATGAACGAGATCGACCCCGCAGACGGCGGACGCATGCTCGACGAGTTCGCCGCCATCGCGCCCGATCTCGGACGGTTCCTGGTCGAGTTCGCCTTCGCCGACATCTACAGCAGATCCGTGCTGTCGCTGCGCGAACGGCAGTTCGTCCGGCTCGCCGCCCTGGCCGCGATGGGCATCGGCGACGCGCCGATGCGGGCGAACATCAACTCCGCGCTGAACGTCGGCGTCCCGGTCTCCGACATCGCCGAGACGTTCATCCAGTGCCTGCCCTACGCGGGCTTCCCCCGGGTCATCACCGCGATGGAACAGCTCAAGGCCATCGTGGAGGAGCGCCCGGACCAGGACTGACCCGACCGGCACACCGGCGCACGGAACGGCACCACACCAGGACGGCCGCCGCGGGCGCAGCGACCTGCGCCTTGCCGCTCCATGTGCCGGCGCGACGACGCGGGTCCCCGTTCCGCCATCCTGACCTGCGCCTTACCCGGTCCTGACGTCCGGCCTACGTCGAGTCAGACCGGCGTTCGCGGCATGGGGCGACGGGTAGGAGGCGGCGCCTGCCGGGAGGAACCTTCCGGCGCGGCGTCCCGTACGTCGACTCCATGACCAAGGAGTTCCCATGAAGCTGGAGCGAGCCTCCGCGGCGGAGGCCGCCGCGATCCTGCCGTGGTTCGAGGACTATCTCACCCGTCCGCATCCGGAACTGGGCCGGGACAACGCGGTGTGTCCCTTCGTGCGCTCGGCCCTGGACGCGGGGACCGTCACGATCGAGGTGGCCGCGCTGGAAGAGGAGGAGGGCCTGGACGAGCTGTGCGCCGCGATGCGCGCCCAGGCCGGACGGTTCGCCCGGCGGCGGCCGCCCGACGGTAAGGAGGGCCTGGCCACGCTGGTCACCTTGGTGCGGGGCCTGCCCGAGCACCGCACGCCGCTGCTGGACGAAGCGCATCGGCGGGTCAAAGGGGACGTGGTGGCGGACGGGCTCATGATCGGCCAGTTCCATCCGGGCTGCCCGGAACCGGCCGCCCGCAACCCCGGGTTCGCGGTGTCGCGCGCGCCGCGCCCGCTGTTCGCGATCCGCCACATGGCCCTGCACGACATCCTGTTCCTGCACGCCGATCCGGCGACCTTCGCCGCGTACCAGGAGCGTTTCGCCGACCGATACAGCGGCGACGCCGCGCACGTCGACCCACGTTTCGCCGAGCTCTACCGGGCCGCGGCCCAAGGGCCTGGGACGACAGTGACCAGGACGCCGTACATCGATTACCAGAGCATCGACGTGCTGCTGTCGTTGCAGCACCCGCACACCCGCCAACCGGCCGAGATGTCGTTCTATCTGGTGGGCCAGGTCAAGGAACTGCTGTTCAAGCTGGTGTACGAGGAGGCCTGCGCCGCCCGGCTGGCCTTGGTCGAGGACCGAGTGGACGACGCGACCTGGGCCCTGCGGCGCGTGGGCCGGACCATCGACCTGCTGGCCGACGCCTGGTCGGTGCTGGAGACGATCTCACCGCCGGAGTTCGGCGCCTTCCGCGGCGAACTGGACGGCGCCTCCGGGATCGACTCCTACATGTACCGCATGGTGGAGTTCGTGCTCGGCCACAAGTCCGAGCAGATGGCGCGCCGGCACGCCGGGGTGCCGGGCGTGGCGGAGCAGGTCTACCGAGCTCTTCGCCAGACCAGCCTCTACGACGAGGCGACCGCCCTGCTGGCCAGGCGCGGGACGGAGACCGGTGTGCCCGGCCGTCCCGGCGAGCCCGGCGGCGAGGCGTTGCGCGCGGCATGGGCCGCCCTCTACCGCGACCGCGGGCCGGACGACGACCTGTTCCGGCTGGCCGAGGCGCTGACGGACGTGGCCGCCGCCTTCGGCAGATGGCGCTCGTGGCACCTGCTGACCGTCGAGCGCACCATCGGCGGCGTGCCCGGCACCGGCGGCACGGCAGGTGTGGGCTGGCTGCGCCGCAGCGTCGAGCACCGTTTCTTCCCCGAGCTGTGGCAGGCCAGGTCCGACCTCGGGCCGGACCACGCCCGGCCGGCACTGAACCCCGAGCACTGCCCCGCCGCCCGCCACAAGGGCTGACCCGCGCCCTCGCGCATCGCATCCCGCCCTGCCGAGCCGCCATCGAACGGAGAAAAGACCATGTCCGACGCCGACCATGTGGCCCAGGCCATCCTCGACGACTACGCCGCCCGCAGCCCCTCCTCACGGGCCGCCTTCCAAGCTGCGGCGGAGGTGCTGCCCGGCGGCGACACACGTTCGATGATCACCTACACGCCGTACCCGCTGTACTTCGACGGGGGCGAAGGCGCCCACGTCAAGGACGTGGACGGCAACCGGTATCTCGACGTGCTGTCCAACTACGGCGCGCTGGTCCACGGGCACAACCATCCCGCCCTGGTGGCCGCCGTGCGCGAGCAGGTCGGCCGGGGCACCGCGCCCGGCGGCCCCAGTCTGCTGCAGATTCAGCACGCCGAGCGGCTGTGCGCCCGGGTCCCCGCGCTGGAACGCCTGCGTTACTGCAACTCCGGCACGGAGGCGACGATGTGGGCCATCCGCACGGCACGCGCCTTCACCGGCCGCGACCTCATCGTCAAGATCGACGGCGGCTACCACGGCACCCACGACTGGGGCCATGTCAGCGCCTTCATCACCTCCGGTCCGCGCTTCCCGCAGCGGCTTCCCGGCCTGCCCGACGCCCGCCTGGCCCAAGGCGTGCCGCGCGCGGTGCTGGAGTGCGTGGTGACCGTGCCGTTCAACGACCTCGACGCCGTCCGCAGGGTGCTGCGCACCTGCCGCGGCGAGGTGGCGGGCGTGCTGGTCGAGCCGATGCTCGGCGTGGGCGGCGGAGTGCCCGCCGAGCCCGGATACCTGGAGGGCCTGCGGACGGCCACCGAACAGGAGGGCGTGCTGCTCATCCTGGACGAGTGCGCCACCTTCCGCATCGGCCCCTGGCAGGTCCGCCACGACCTGCGGCCCGACCTCACCACCTTCAGCAAGATCATCGGCGGCGGGCTGCCCATCGGCGTGTTCGGCGGCCGGGCCGACGTCATGGCGATCTTCGACCCGTCCGGGCGGGACCCCGTCTACCATGCGAGCGCGTTCGGGGCCAACAATCTCTCGCTGGCCGCCGGCATCGCCGCGCTCGACCATTTCGGCCCCGACGACGTCGACCGGCTCAACGCCATGGGCGAACGGCTGCGTGCCCTGCTGGACGATGCCGCCCGTGAGCGCGGCATCGCGGGCCACGCCGTGGGAGCGGGCTCGCTCGGCTACTTCCACTTCGGCGCCGACCGGCCCCGTGATGCCGCCGCGACGGCCGCCCTGCGGCACGGACGGGAGGACCTGCGTGCCCTGCTCCACCTGCACCTGCTCAACCAGGGATTCCTCACCGCCCGGCACGGCCTGTTGTGCCTGGGCCTGCCGATGGACGACGCGGACGTGACCGCCTTCGCCGCCGCCTTCGCCCACGCCCTCGACACGTTGCGCCCCTACCTGGCCGAGCGCCATCCGGATCTCCTGGCGCCTGCTCCGGCGATGCCATGAGTCGTCCTGCCCGCTCGCTCGCGCTGACCGCGCGACTGCTGCGCGAGGGCCGTCTGAGCTGTGCGGAACACGCACGCGAGATCCTGGATCGGTGTGCCGAGCACGCCTCGTGCAACGCCTTCGTCACCCTGGACGCCGACCGCCTGCTGACAGCGGCGCGGGCCGCCGATCGCGCGGACCCCGCCGCCCGCCGCCCCCTGCACGGCATCCCGCTCGCCGTCAAGGACAACATCGACGTCGCCCTCCTGCCCACCACCGCCGGAACTCCGGCCCTGAGCCGCCATCGGCCCGGCCGTTCGGCGGAGGTGTGGCGGCGTCTGGCCGGCGCCGGCGCTCTGGCCCTGGGCAAGACCGGCATGCACGAGCTCGCCTACGGCGTCACCGGCCAGAACGCCGCCTTCGGCACCGTGGGCAACCCGGTCGTCCCCGGCCACATCTGCGGCGGCAGCAGCTCGGGAACGGCCGCGGCCGTCGCCGCCGGGCTCGCCCCGGCGGGACTCGGCACGGACACCGGCGGCTCGGTCCGCATCCCGGCGGCGCTCTGCGGCCTGGTCGGCATGCGTCCGACCACCGGTCGCTATCCGGCCGCCGGAGTGCTGCGCATCTCCCGGACCCGGGACACCGTCGGCGTCGTCGCCACGGACCTGGCGGACGTCGCCTTCCTCGACGGCCTCCTGGCCGCGGACCCGGCGGAGCGGTACGCGTACCCGCGGGCGCCGCTGCCCCCTGACGGGCGGATCCGGCTCCTGCTGCCACGGCCGGCCTGGACGGGGCTGGACCCCCGGGTAGCCGCCGTGGCCGCCGGCTGCCTGCGGGAGCTGCGGTCCGCCGGAGCCGACCTCGTGCAGGTCGACCTGCCCGATTCGGCCGACCTGCTGGGCGAGGCCGCGCTGCCGGTGCCGCTGCACGAGACCTGGCACGAGCTGGCCTTCTACCTGGCCCGCTGCGAGACCTGCCGCGACCCCGGCGAACTGATCCGCCGGATCGCCAGCCCGGACGTGGCCGACGTGCTCGCTCCCCTGCTGCACGGCCCAGTGGTCCCCGCCGAGCGCTACCGGCACGCCCTGCGCGTTCAGGACGACCTCGCCGGCGCAGCCGCCGGCCTGCTGCGCGAGCACCGGGCCGACGCCTTCCTGTCGCCCACGACCATCCTGCCCGCCGCGCCCGCGGACGTCGGTGCCGAGGTCAGCGTCCTCGACCGGCCCGAGCCGGTCTTCCTCTCCTACATCCGCAACACCGCCTTCGCCGCGGTCATGGGCTGGCCGTCGATCAGCCTGCCCGCCGGTACGACCCCCGAAGGGCTGCCCGTCGGGCTGCTCCTCGACACCCCGCCCCATACCGACAGATTTCTGCTCGCACTGGCCGCGCGATGCGCCCGGACCTGGCGTTCCTCCGCCGAACCGGCCGGCGGCCCCGCCCACCACGACCCTTGAGGAGGAGCCGTGTCCGACTTGTGGGACACCGACGCGCTCGACCTGCCCGCCTATCTGGCCCGCGTGACTCCCGGCACGCTGCCCGGCACCGCCGGACCGTCCCTGCTGACCCTGCTGCACCGCGCCCATGCCACCACGCTGCCGTTCGACAACATCGACCTGCTCCTCGACCGCACGCCGAGCCTGTACGTCCCTGACATCGTGGACAAGATGTGCCGACGGCCGCGCGGCGGCTGCTGCCACGAGCACAACCTGCTCTTCGGCTGCGTCCTGGAACGCCTCGGCTTCCGCGTGGACCGCCTGGCGGCCCGGGTCATCCTCGGCGGCCGGGGCCCGCGTCCCCGCACGCACATGGCCCTGCGGGTCCTGGCCGACGGCGACGCCTGGCTGTGCGATGTGGGCTTCGGCGAGGAGGGCTTCCTCGACCCGCTGTCGCTGCGGCCGGGCGAGGTGACCGCACAGGGCTCGCGCGGGTTCCGCGTCCGGACCCACCGGGACCACCAGTGTCGTGTGGAGGTGAACCGGAACGGGGAGTGGGAATGCCTGTACCTGCTGAGCCTGGAAGCACGCCCGCCCGTCGACTTCGCCGTCGCGCACCACTACCTCAGCACGCATCCCCGCTCGATGCTCAAGCGGGAGCTGTACCTCCAGCGGCTGTCCGGCGCCACCCGGCTGAAGCTCCGCGGTCACACGCTGACGCGAGTCACCGCGGAGCACGCCGAGGAGAGCTCGGTGGATTCCGACGGCCTGCCCGACGTGCTGAACGCCTTCGGCATCGTCCTGCGCGAAGAGGAACTGGCGGCGCTGCGGCGACGGGTCGCGGCGACATCCGAGGCGCACGGCAGGAGACACGATGCACGCGTTACATGACGTCCTCGACAGCGGCCGGCTGGCCAACCCGCTGGGCGATGCCCGCCTCATCGAGCATTACCGGGACTCGGGCGGCGATCCGGCCGGCCTCATCTATCTCAGCCTGGGGGAGACCTGGACACAGGCGGCTCCCGGCCTCGTGGCCGCCCTGTCCCGCGGGTTGCCCGATCTGAGCCACGGTTACACGCTCTCGCCGTACGGGCTGCCCGACCTGCGACGCGCGCTGACCGAGCACATCGCCACCACGCACCGGTTGCCGCGCCCGTCAGGCCCGGCCGACTACGAGGTGGCGGTGAGCCAGGACGGCACCCGGGCGGCCATGTTCGACTTCGGCCGGCTGCTCGTACGCGACGGCGCGGCGCCGCCCACCGTGCTCGTCCCGGCGCCCGGATGGGACTACCCCGGGGTCTTCGCGCCTCTCGGGTGCCGTGTCCGGTACTACGCGGTCGATGCCGAGCAAGGCTACCAGCCCGTCCCTGACCAGGTGGCGGCGGAGCTGGAACGAGCGGCGGCGACCGGCCGCCCGCTGCTGGTGCTCAACGCCCAGCACAACCCCACCGCCGCGAACTGGGACGCGCGAACCGTCCGGGCCATGATCGCCACGGCCCTGGACCACCGTGCCGCCGTCCTCGTGGACGACGCCTACTACGCCGTTCACGACCCGGGCGTCCGGCCCACCAACACGCTGAAGATCCTGCTGGCGGAGATCGGGCGGCATTCGCGGGACGCGCCGCCCTGGCTCGCCGTCCGCACGCTCGGCAAGCAGTTCCACTGCAACGGCTGGGGCGTCGGCGCTCTCACCGCTCATCCGGGAACGCTGGCGGCCCTGGCGGCGCTGCAGCACCATCACTCCTACGGCAGCGGCCTGCCCCTCCAGGCCGCCATGGCCCGCTGGCTGCGCGACCCCGCCTGCGAGATCTACCTGCGGGCCATGCGAGCCCACTACGCCGACGCCCGCCGGCACGCCGCCGCACGTCTGACCGCCGATCTCGGTTTCCCCCGGCACGCCTGCCACGCGGGCGAATGCACGTCCTATCTGCGCCTGCGCGTCCCGCCCCGGTACGTGGACGAGACCGGCGGCGAAGAGGGCTATCGCCGTCTCTGTCTGAACCGGGCGGGCGTGCTGCCGGGTACCGGCAGCATGGTCACCGCCGGCCCTCCCGGCGACCACCACGCCCATGTGCGGCTGTTCCTGGGCCATCCCCGCCCGATCCTCGACGAGGCGCTCGACCGCCTGGCCCGCCACGGACTCGGCTGGGCATGACGCCGGCCGACGCGGTTCGAACGGCCGTTCAGGGCCCGAGCCGCCCGGAGTTCGCTGGGGCGGGGACGATCGCCACCGGACACGCCGAGCGCCGGATCAGCCGGGCCAGCCCCCACGGCCGCCGCCACGCCAGAACCCCCGCCGTACGCCGGGACTCCACCACGAGCAGGCGGGCCGCGACCGAGGCAGCCAGGAGGGCGGAGCGGGCGTCCCCCTCGCAGCGCTGCTCGTGCACCCGGACCTCCGGATGCAGCCGCCGCCACCTGCCGAGCGAAGGCCCGTCGGCCGAGTCGGCGCGCAGGACGCGCAGCCGGACGCCGTGCGCGGACGCGGTCCGGAAGGCGTAGCCGAGGAGGGCGTCCGGCGCGGGCCCGGGCTCCAGGAACACGACGACGTCGTCGTACGGACGTGCCATCGCGCGCTTGGCCACGACCACCGGCGCGTCGGCCCTGGCGGTCAGCGCGAGGGCGACCGAGCCGAACAGCAGGTCGATCACCTCGTTGCGGGGACGGTGGCCGATCACGATCTCGACGGCGTCCCGCCCCGCGTCGCGCAGGACGGCCGCCGGCGCACCGGGCGCGACGTGCGCCGTCACCGCCGGGGGCCGCCGCCCGCCGCGGACCCGGGCCAGCGCGTCGGCGGCGACCCCCACGGCGATCTCGTACGCCGACTCGACGATCATCGGAGCGGCGAACGCCTTGGCCGCCGGAGGCCCCGCGAAATATCCGGCCAAATCCATGGCATGCACGATCCGCAACGGCCTTTTCCGGCGGATCGAGTCCTCCGCCGCCCATTCCAGGGCGACGGACGAAGGCGCGGACACGTCGGCGCCGACCACCACAGGAGCCCTGTTCGACGGCCCGTTCATACGAATTCCTCCTTCATCGCGCAGGCATTGCCGGACAATTCGCTGCCACGCATTCCTGACATGGCCCTGAATTCGCGCTGACATCAGCCGTACGCCTCGCGATTTCCCCGGAAGTTGCCGTGCGATCACCAGGGCGACGGGTAATGGCGCGCTACCGGAGCACGTCCCCTCTAGCTTTCTCAAGGTGAAATGACATGCGTGTCGGAATCGTCGGAGCCGGTCTGTCGGGGCTCACCCTGGCCTGGCTCCTGGCCGACAGTTGCGAGACCGTGGTGCTCGAATCCCGCGACCGCGTCGGCGGCACGATGCGGTCGGTCCGCGTCCGCGCCGACGGCGGCGAGGCGACACTCGACCTCGGCGCCCAGGACATCTCGCCGGACCTGTTCCCCACGCATCGCAGGCTGCTGGAGCTGCTGGGGTACGGCGACGAGCAGTTCGTGGACCTGCCGGCCTCGCTCACCGTCCTGAAGGCGGGACGCCGGGAGCCGCTGCTGGTCAGCCCGCACACCCCGGAGCCGTCCTGGCCCCGGGACGAGCGGCTCGGGGCGGCCTGGCAGGCGGTCGGGGCCTTCCTCCAGCGGGCCACCGAATGGGACAAGGAGGACGTCAGCTGGGAACGACCGCTGGCCGACCTGGTCGAGCCCCTGCCGGTGAGCCAGGAGATCAAACGGGACGTGCTGTACGCCCGCCCGGCCTTCCTGTTCTGCTGCAGCCTCGAACAGGCCAAGACCCTCTCGGCCCGCGCCGCCGTCGCCTTCTACGTCAACACCGCGGGCGAGCCGAGATGGCAGCAGCTCCTCCCGGGGCTGGAGAGCACGGCCTGGGCCCTGGCCGCGCGGGCCCCCGCCGCCAGGATCAGGACCGCGGCCGGGGTGCGGCAGGTCCGCCGCGCGGACGGGCGCTACGAGCTCCTCGACGCCGCCGGCGAGCGGCACGTCGTGGACGAGCTGGTCCTCGCGGTGCCGCCGTGGGAGGCGGTGCGGCTGCTCGGGCCGCTGGCGGGCACCCAGGAGGTCCGTGACGTCCTGGCCGGCTTCGAGCCGGTGGACACGACGTACGCGCTGCACCTGGATCCCGCGTACCTGCCGGAGAGCCGCGCCCACTGGTCGACCAGCGCGTTCGAGGTGCACGACGGCTGGAGCGAGAGCACCGACTGGTTCGGCCCGTCCAGGGGCGTCGAGGTCTTCAAGAGCCAGCTCACCCACCGCGACCGCCTGCCGAGGCAGGTGATCCTGCGGGAGGACTACCGGCATCTGCTCATCACGCCCGCGGCCGTCCGGGCGCAGCGCCGCCTCGACGCGCTGCAGGGACGGGGTGGGCTGCACCTCGCCGGCCAGTACACCACGTGGGTCTCCAGCCAGGAGTCGGCCGTGCGGTCGGCGGTCGCCGTCGCCCGCAGGCTCGCGCCGCGCTCGCCGCGCCTGGCGCAGCTCCTGTCCGTCTGAGCGAGGCGAGTCCCACCGAGACAAGTCCGACCGAGACGAATCCGACCGAGGCAAGGAGGTATGTCATGCGCGCCGTGCGGTTCCGTCATCACGGTGACCCCGCCGCCGTCCTGTCCGTGGACGACGTGCCCGTCCCCGTCAAAGGGCCGGACGACCTGCTCATACGGATGACCACCCGGCCGATCAACCCCTCCGACCTCATGTACGTGCGAGGAGAGTACGGACGAGAGGCGACGTTCCCCTCGCCGGCGGGCTTCGAGGGCGTGGGCGTGGTGGAGCGGGCCGACCGGGC
Source organism: Nonomuraea sp. NPDC003560 (assembly GCF_042878785.1). Classification (NCBI taxonomy): domain Bacteria; kingdom Bacillati; phylum Actinomycetota; class Actinomycetes; order Streptosporangiales; family Streptosporangiaceae; genus Nonomuraea; species Nonomuraea sp. NPDC003560. The sequence continues at coordinate 238,514 of NZ_JBIAOF010000010.1, forward strand.
GGGCACGTACCGCGAGGGCGCGCGGGTCGCCGTGGCCGCCACCGGCACCTGGCAGGACTACGTCAGCGCCGCGCCCGCCGAACTGATCCCGGTCCCGGACGCCATGCCCGACGAGGTCGCCTGCCAGCTCACGGTGAACCCGTTCGCGGCGCGCCTGCTGGTGGACCAGCTCGACGTGCCGCCCGGGGGGTGGCTGCTGCTGTCGGCGGGCGCGTCGGCCGTCTGCCGGATGGTCCTGGCCTACGCGGCCAGACGCCGGATCCGGTGCCTGCACCTGGTCAGGCGGCCGGAACAGGTGACGCCGCTGCGCCTGCTGGGGGCCGACGAGGTGATCGACGTCTCCGCCGGCCCGTGGGTGGACCGGGTGCTGGCCGTCACGTCGGGCGGGGCGGCCGCCGCGATCGACTCGGTCGGCGGCCAGGTGGGCCGGGGCCTGCTGGACTGCCTGCGTCCCGGTGGCCGGCTGGTCGTGTTCGGGGCGCTGTCCGGCGAGCCGATCCCGCTGCCGTCCCGCCAGGTCATCTTCTCCTCCCTCACCGTGCGCGGGTTCTGGCTGCCCGAACGGCTCGCCGCGCTGGAGCCGCACGACCGCGCCCGCCTCACCGAGGAGGTGGTCGCGGACGTCGCCGACGGCTGGCCCGGCGTGGACGTGGCCGGCCGGTACGCGCTGCCCGAGGTCAGCGCGGCGGTGCGGCACAGCGCCCGGACCGGCGGCGCGGGAAAGGTGCTGCTCACCGAACGACGACCGGACGTCCCCGCCCCGGGGCCGGTCGGCGACCCCCGATCCGAATGAGAAAGGACATCATGAACGACCTCATCATCCCGTGCATCGACGTGGCCGGCGGCAGGGCGACGCCCCCCTCGGGCATCCCCGGCCTGGCCGACCCCGGTGACGCCGTCGAGATCGCCTCGGTCTACCTGCGCGACGGCGCCGGGCCGATCTTCGTGGACGTGCAGGAGCCATGGACGGAGCACGAGACGTTCCTGCCCCTGATCCAGGCGCTGAGCGGGACGGGCGGCACGTTCTGGGTCACCGTGGACAACGGCTACATGCCCTCGATCGAGGCGGCCGAGGCCCTGCTGGCGGCGGGCGCGGCGGCGGTCGGCCTGAGCACCACCTCGGTGGAGCACCCGTCGGTCCTGCACACGCTCGTGCAGCGGCACGGATCCGGCCGCGTGGTGGGCGTGATGAACGTCGCCCGCGCCGGCGACGGCCGCTGGAACGTCGCCATCCGCGGCGGCGAGCAGGAGACCGACCTGGACGCCGTCGTCTGGGCGAAGATGCTGGCCGACCTGGGCGCCGGCCGCCTGCTGGCCAACAGCCTCGACCAGGAGGGCACCGGCAACGGCTACGACCTGGAGATGACCCCGGCCATCGCCTCGGCGGTGGGCGTCCCGGTCATCGCCTCCGGCGGCGCCGGCGCCGTCGAGCACCTGTACGAGGGGCTCACGACGGGCGGCGCCCGGCACGCCCTGGTCAACAACCTCTTCCACAGCGGCCAGGCCACGATGACCCAGGCGCACGAGTTCCTCGACAAGGGCGGCCTCAGAAACCCGGCGGAAGGCGCTGCGGAATGACCGCCGAGACGCTGATCAAGGAGCTGGCGCGGGCCCGGGCGCAGTCGCCGCCGCCCAACCCGCTGCTCGCCCTGGCGGCCGACGGCCGGGTCACCGTCGGCCACCTGCGCCGCCTCGTCGCGATCGAGCGCGCCTACCACCATGCCGAGCTCGTGGCCTACGGCGAGCTGCTCACCCAGTTCCCGCACCCGCCGGCCGCCGGTTTCCTGCTCAAGGTGGCCGGGCTGGTGGACGAGGCGCGTGCCGCGCTCGCCGTCGTGGCCGAGCGCCTGGGCGAGCCGCCGGACCTCGGCGACGACCTGGCCGCGCACGCCTTCTGCGGGTACGTCTCCTGGCTGGCCCTGCACGGCAGCCAGGCGGCCATGGCCCTGTCTTTGTACTCGGCCCCGGACGGCGTCTACTACGGCGGCGCCGTCGAGCTGGTGCGGCTGCTGGACGAGCACGGCGTGACGGTGCCCGGGGAGTTCACGGCCTACTACGGCAACAGCCCCGACCCCCTGCTGACCGAGGACGCCGCGGCGGTCGTGGACGACGGCCTGGCCCGGGGCGACGACCCCGGCGAGGCCCTGCGCGCGGCCCGGCTGTGCGACAGGTACATGGCCCTGCTCTGGACGGCGGCGGCCCGCACGTGAGGGGACGGCCCGGACGCCACGGCAGGAGCCCGGCATGAGGGCGGACGTGCACGTCCGCCTGGCCCCCGGGGTGACGACACGCGACTACGAGCGAAGGTTGCGCGAGATCAGCGGCGTGGTCGGCGCGCACGTGGTCGTCGGTGACTTCGACCTGACCGTGCGGGTGGCCTGCGAGGACGGCGCGCAGCTCCGGGGGACGATGGCGCGCCTGCGCCAGGCCGGCGGGCAGGACCTCGCCGCCGAGCTGATCGTCCGCACGCTGCTCGGTTAGGGCCGCGCGGCACGGCAGCCGGATGTCAGGTCCGCGTCAGGCCCTTGTCACGGCCTCGGGGAACGCAGACAGGTTCGCACAAGAGAAAGGCTTCACCATGACCGCCACCGCAGAGCTCGCCCTGGCAACCTCCGCCGTCACCGAGCTCCAACGGCTGCGCGACCGCTCTCCGGTCGGCAACCGCCTGCTGGACCTGGCCGAGGTCGGCGGGCTCACCCTGGAGCACCTGCGCCGGCTCGTCGGGATCGAGCTGCAGTGTCACACCGCCGAGCTGGCCGCGTACGGCACCGTGATCGCCCGCTTCTCCGACAGCCCCGTCGTCGGCCTCTACCTGGACGTCGCCCGCCTGGTGTACGACGCGCACCCCAAGCTGCTGGCCTGCGTCGGCCCGCTGGGCATGGACCCGGACGCGGCGGGGCGGTGGCCGTCCGGGCCCGACGCACAGGCGTTCAACGGCTGCGTCTCGTGGCTGGCGCTGCACGGCGGCCAGGCCGACAACGCGCTGGCCCTCCACACGGACATGACGGTCTACTTCCCCGGCTGCCAGGCACTGCTCGAAGCGGTGCGCAAGCAGGGGCTGGACGTGCCGCAGGAGTTCGTCGACTACTACGAGGGCGGCCAGTCCGACGAACTGGAACGGCGGGCGCTGGAGGTCGTCGAGCACGGCCTGCGGAACGGCGAGGACAAGGCCACCGCGATCACCCGCGCCCGGCAGCTGGAGGAGCACATCGGCAGCTTCTGGAAGGCAGCCGCGCACACCGGCTGAGCTGGAGAGGACCCCACATGAGCCTGAAGGAATGGAACGACACCGCGCGGCCCTACCCGCGCGACGCGGTGCTGCCCGAGCTGTTCGACGCCCAGGCCGCCCGGACCCCGGACGCGCCCGCGCTGACCGGTGGCGGCCGGACGCTGACCTACCGGGAGCTGGCCGGCCGCGCGGACGCGCTGGCCAGGGTGCTGCGGCGACAGGGCGTGCGGGCGGGGACGCCCGTGGCCCTGCCCGTGGAACGGTCGGCCGAGGCCGTCGTGGGGATCTGGGCCGTGCTCAAGGCGGGCGGCGCGTACGTCCCGCTCGACCCCGAGGACCCGGCGGCCCGGCTGCGCGAGCTGGCCCGGCGGCTGGGCGTCGAGCACGTCGTGACGCGCGCCCACCGGCGTCCGTTGCCGGACGCGCGGCACGTGCTGCTGCTGGACGGGCCGGTGCCCGAGGCCGGGCCGCTGCCGGCGAAGGTGGCCTCGGCGACCGATCCGGCCTACGTCATCTTCACGTCCGGGTCCACCGGCGTCCCGAAGGCGGTCGCCGAACCGCATCGCGGGCCCGTCCGGCTGGCGACGGGCACCGACTGCGCCGCGTTCGGCCCCGACGACGTCGTCCTGGCCACCACGAACCCGACGTTCGACGTGTCCTGCTTCGAGATCTTCGGGGCGCACCTGAACGGCTCCCACCTGGTCGTGCCCGAGCCCGAGGCGTTGTTGTCGCCGCCGGACCTGGCCCGCGAGCTGCGCGAGCGCGGCGCGACCGTGCTGTGGCTCAGCGCGGGCCTGTTCCACCAGCTCGGCTTCGCCGATCCCGGCATGTTCTCCTCGCTGCGCTATCTGGTGGCGGGCGGGGACGTGCTGAACCCCGACTGCGTGCGCGGCGTCCTGGCCGCCGGCCCGCCCGAGCACCTGGTCAACGGCTACGGCCCCACGGAGAACGGCACGTTCTCCACCGCCCACGAGGTGACCGGGCTGCCGCCGGACGCCGAACGCGTGCCCATCGGACGGCCGATAGCCAACTCCACCTGCTACGTGCTGCGCGAGGATGGCAGCCCCTGCGAGCCCGAGGAGGAGGGGGAGCTGTACGTCGGAGGCGACGGCGTGGCGCTCGGCTACGTGGGCGACGAGGAACGCACGGCCGAACGTTTCCTGCCCGACCCGTTCCTCGGCGGGGACGCGCGCATGTACCGGACCGGCGACCGTGCGGCCTGGCGGCCGGACGGCGTGCTGGAGTTCCTGGGCCGCCTGGACCGGCAGGTCAAGGTCAGCGGCTACCGGGTGGAGATCGGCGAGGTCGAGTCGGAGCTGGCGGCCCATCCGGAGGTGCGCGAGGCCGCCGTGGCCGTGCGGGAGTCCGGGCGGGGCGACCGGGCGCTGGTGGCGTGGGCGGTGCCGCGGCGGGCGGAGGACCGGCGGTCCTTCGCGCTACGGGTGCGGGCGTTCCTGCGGGACCGGCTGCCCGCGTTCATGGTCCCCGGCCGGGTGGCGGTCGCTGACGAGCTGCCGCTGAACAGCAGCGGCAAGGTGGACACGCGCGCCCTGGCCGGGGCCGGCGACCAGCCGCCGGCCGGCCCCGCCGCCCCGCCGCGGGGCGAGGTCGAGCGGTGCGCGGCCGACGTGTGGGCGGCCGTCCTCGGGACGCCGGTGGAGTCCCGCGCCGACGACTTCTACGAGCTCGGCGGTACGTCGTTGCAGGCCGTCCAGATCGTCACCGCGCTGCGCGCCCGTCCCGGCATGGGCGGCCTCCCCGGCCCCGCGCTGGTGCGCGCGCTGCTGGACTCCACGTCGCTGGAGGCGTTCGCCACCCGGATCGCCGCCCTGCGCGGGGGCGCGGAAGCCGACGGCGCGGACGGCGAAAGGGACGTGGACCTCGCCCGGGAGGCCCGGCTCGACCCCGGCCTCCGCTTCGGCCCGGCGGACCCGGCGCCCCCTCGGGAGATCCTGGTCACCGGCGCGACCGGGTTCCTGGGCGCCTTCCTGGTCCGGCGGCTGCTCGACGCCACGGACCTGCGCCTGTCGTGCCTCGTGCGGGCGGCGGACGGCGAGGACGGGATCCGCCGGATCGGCGCAGCCCTGCGCAGGTACGGCCTGCCGACGGCGGACCTCGACACGAGGGTGACCGCGGTGCCCGGCGACCTCGCCCGGCCCGGCCTGGGGCTGACGGCGGCGGAGCTGGACGGGCTCGCCGGCCGCACGGACGTCGTCCTGCACGCCGCCGCCAGGGTGAACTTCGTCTATCCCTACTCCCGGCTCCAGGACGTCAACGTCGGCGGCGTGCGCTCGCTCGTCCGCCTGGCCGCCCACGGCGGGCGCGCGCGCCCCTTCCACCACGTGTCCACGGTGGACGTGCTCGCCGCCGCGGACGGGCCGCCCGCCGGCGGGCGGGTGCGCGAGGACGATCCGCTGCCGCGTCCGGAACGGCTGCGGCAGGGGTACGCGGAGACCAAATGGGTGGCCGAGGCCCTGCTGGGCGAGGCCGCGGGGCGTGGGCTGCCGGTCGCCCTCTACCGGCCGTACGAGATCACCGGCAGCCGGGACCGGGGCGTGTGGAACACCGGCACCATGATGGCCGCCGTGATCAAGGCGATCGCCGAGACCGGGCTCGCGCCGGACGTGCCGCTCCGCCTGGACTTCGTCCCCGTGGACTACGTGGCCGAGGCCGTCGTGGCGCTGCTGGCCGGGGCGCCCGCGCGCGGCCGCGTCTACCATCTGGCGAACCCGCGCCCCGCCGCACTGCCCCTGCTGGTCGAGCGGCTGCGCCGGCAGGGCTACCCCGTCCGGGTCACTTCCAGGGACGACTGGGTGCGGGAGATGGAACGTCTCTGCGCCGCCGACCCGGCCGCGCCGCTGGCCGGGTACCTCACTCTGCTCACCGGCGAGCAGGCCGTGGACGGCTCAGTGGCGGCCCGGCAGCTCGCCGGCGCCCTGCCCGAGCCGGATCTCACGAACCTGGCCGAGGCGGCCCCGGACGTGCCGTCCGCCTGCCCACCCGTGGACGCCGGACTGCTCGACCTCTATATCGGATGGCTGCGCGAAACCGGCTACCTGCATCAAAGCACAACAGCATCCCGGGAAACACATTTTCCACGTGGTTTCCGTGGGTAAGTTAATATTTACAGTGGCCGGGCGCGGCACAATCGATGCGGGCGATGATGATCTCATTTGACATTCTGGGCCCATTGGAAGTCAGGGTCGATGAAGACCGGATTCAGATAGCCGGCCCGAAAAAACGCTCGTTGTTCGCCGCGTTGCTGCTCCGGCACGGCGACGTCGTCCCGGTCGAGGACCTGGTCGCCGAGTTGTGGCGGGACGACCCGCCCAGGCAGGCGGCGAACGCGCTCCACGCGCACGCGTCCCGGTTGCGGATGTCCATCATGCGCTGGCGGGAACGCCACGGCCTGCCGATATCCCTGCAGACGCGCTATCCCGGATATTGCCTCCAGGTTCCGGCCGACGCGATCGACGCCGTGCGCTTCGAAAAGCTCGACGCGGCGGCGAACACGCTGAAGTCGGCCGAGCCGGACAAGGCCGTCGCCCTCCTCCGCGAGGCGCTGGCGCTGTGGCGCGGCCCGGCGCTGCAGGACGTGCCGCGCGGCCCGATCAGGGACCAGGCCGCGCAGCTCCTGGAGAGCCGGCGGATGCTGACCACCGCCAGCCTCATAGAGATCAACCTCGACCTGGGCCGGCACGTCGAGATCATCCCCCAGCTGGAGGCGCTGGTGCTGCAGAACCCCCTCGAAGAACGGCTCTATTCACAGCTGATGGTCGCGCTGCATCGCGCGGGCCGTCCCGCCGACGCGCTCGGGATCTACCAGCTCGCCCGCGTGTCCTTCGCGAAAGAGATCGGGCTGTCCCCCTCGCCCGCGCTGGAAAGGCAAATGCTGGCCATTCTCAATCGATCCACCAAATAGCCGGACCAGACAAGGAGAAACCGATATGAAGACCGACCGCAGGCTCGACGCCGTCTCCCTCGTGCAGGAGATCGACCGGCGGACGGCGGAAAACCCGATCGACAATCCGATCGTCGCGAAATTGCGTGCGAACCGGTTCACGCCGGCGGATCTGCGGCGGCTGCTGGAATTCGAGGTGCGGCTGAACCGCACCGAACTCGCCGCCTACGCGCTGGCCGCGTCCAGGTTCACCGGCAAGCCTGAGGACGTGTACTGCCTGCGCCTGCAGGAAATGGCGTCGCGTGCCCGGACGAAGCTCCTGGACTGCGCGCGCGTCCTGCCCATCGAACCGCGCACCGGAGCCGACGGCCGGGCGGAGGGCTTCACCGCCTACGCCTACGGCTCCTACCTGAGCTGGCTCGCGCTCAACGCGAACCGGGCCGGTCTGGGCGCCGCCTCGCTGGTGGACGTCCGCTCGTACTTCTCCACCTCCGACGAGCTGGGCGCCTGGTTGCGGAGCTCCGGCATCGGCGCGCCCGAGGAGGCGGTGGCCTTCTACGGCAGCGAGCCGGAGGGGCTGAGCGCGTCGGCCGTCGCCTTCGTCCAGGCCGGGCTCGACGCCGGCGACGACCCGGACGAGGCGTTGCGCCTCAGCGACGTGATGCGCGACGTCATGGGGTACTTCTGGCGAGCGGTGTCGGCCCGCTGACGCTCCGGCGGCCCGGGACCAGACCCTGCCCGCCCGTATCCCTAACCCCGGCCCGCGCCCGGCGGGCCGGCGACGAGGGCGGTCAGGGCCTCGGGCGTCGGATGGTCCTGGACGGCGGACACCGGAAGACGGACGCCGCACACCTCCTCGACCCGCTGGACGATGCGGGTGGCCGCCAGCGAGTGACCGCCGAGGTCGAAGAAGTCGGATCGGGGGCCGACGTCGTCCACCATGAGGACCTCACGCCAGATCTCCACCATGCCGGTCAGGGGGATGGTCATCGCCCGCTCCTCTTCTGCTCCTGCGCCAGCCGGCGCCGCACGCCGGGCCGGTCGATCTTGCCGTTGGGCGTCAACGGGATCCTCGGGCCGGGCACGACCCGGGTGGGGATGGCGCTCTCCGGCAGGTCCGCCGACATGAAGCGCCGCAGTTCCCCCACGGTGGGGCACGGCCCGGACACCACGACGAGCGCGCCGAGGGCCCGCGTGTCGCCGACGGTGGCGACGGCCGCCTGTCGGACGCGCGGATGGCGCAGCAACGCGGCCTCGATCTCGGCGGCCTCGACGCGTACGCCGCGCACCTGGAGCTGGCCGTCGTCCATCCGCCCCTGGAACTCCAGCTCGCCGCGGGCGTTCGCGGCGGCCAGGTCGCCCGTCCGGTACCAGCGGCCGGGAAGGCCGGGCAGGGTGACGAAGCGGCGGGCGGTCTCCTCGGGCCTGCGATGGTAGCCGAGCGCGAGCACCGTGCCGCCGATGTGGACCTCCCCGGTGCTCCCGGCTCGCACGGGCCGTCCCCGCGGGTCAACCAGGACGACGCGGGCGCCGTCGATCGGCCGGCCGATGGGCGGCAGGCCGGAGTCCGGCACCCGTCCGACGGGGTGCCAGGTGGCGCAGACGGTCGCCTCGGCGGGCCCGTAGTGGTTGACCAGGTTCCAGCCCCGGGGGAGCCGGCGCAGGCGCAGCGCGTCACCGCCGGTGAGCATCGTGCGCCAGGGGATGTCGTCGTCGGCGTCCAGCTCGACGATCATCTCGGCGAGCGGCGTGGGGGCGAACAGGATGTCGATCGCCCGCTCGCGGCCGAACTCGACCAGCCCCACGGGCGAGACCCGCACCTCGTCGGGGGCCACCACGAGCGTGCCCCCGGCGCACAGGCAGGGCCAGATCTCCCACACGGCCGCGTCGAATCCCAGGCCGGCGGTGTGCAGCTGGCGGGTGCGCGGGCCCGTCCGGTAGGTGCGGTGGTGCCAGGAGACCAGGTTGGCGAGGCTCTCGTGGCCGACCAGGACCCCCTTGGGCGTCCCGGTGGTCCCCGAGGTGTGCACGATGTAGGCGGCCCGGGCCCAGGCCCGCCGGAACTCCGTCCCGCCCCGGTCGAGCTCACCGGGCGTGCGGCCGGAGCGGCCGGACACCAGGATCGTGCCCGGCCCCATCTGGTCGAGCAGGGCCCGTTGCCGCCGCCGGGGGAGCGCCGCGTCCATGGGCGCGTACGGGCGGCCGGACAACATGGCCGCCAGCGCGGCGACCACGAAGTCGCGCCCCCGCGGCAGGCGCACGCAGACCGGCGCGCCCGGCGGTCCTGCCCGATCCAGGGCCGCGGCGCCGCTGACGGCGCGTCTGAGCAGCTCGCCGTACGTGAGGCCGCCGCGGTCGTCCTCGATCGCGACGCGGCCGGGATGGGCGGCGGCGATCCGCGACACCATGTCGGGCACGGTCACGTTCATGGGCGGCTCACCTCTCGGGTGGTCGGGGGCAGGACGTCCTGCACGGCGTGGGCGATCGCGGCGGCTCCCTCGTCGGTCAGCACGCTCCAGTGGTCCCCGGGGATCGGCCGCACCCGTACTCCGGCCGGGTACAGGGACGAGAGTCGCCGTTCCAGCCACCGGCAGCGGCGCGGCGAGGCGCCGGCCCGCAGGACGATCGCCGGGCAGGGCACCGGGCGGGGGCGGTGGAGGAGGAGCGCGCGCAGGTTGCGGCGGTAGACCCCCGCGAGGTCGAAACCGTCGCCGGACGCCTCGACGAGCCCGGCGATGCGCCGCCCGGCCTCGGTGGCGGCTCCGGTGGCGGTCCCGGTGGCGGCTCCGCCGGGGCTGCGGCGGGCACGGCGCAGGTGGCGCAGGTGGCTCAGCGCGTCGGCCAGGTGGCGGGGGTGGGCGCCCACGGGGATGCCGGGTCCTGGTGGCGGATGCCCGTCCACGCAGATCAGGAGGGCGACCGGGTCGCCGTCCCCGGTCAGTTGCCTGGCCATCTCGTGGGCCACGACCGCCCCCATCGACCAGCCGAGCAGGACGACGGGCCGCCCGTCCGGCCGTACCCGCCGGAGCTGTCGTACGTGGCCGGCGGCCAGGGCCTCGACCGTGCCGGGGTGTCGGGTCCCGGCGACGAGCCCGGGGGTGTCGAAGGCGAGGCAGGTCCGGCCGGTCAGGGCGCCGGCCAGCGGCCGGTAGGCGAGCGAGCTGCCCGACGCGGGCGGCACCAGGAAGATCGGGTCGGGCGACGGGCCCCGGGCGAGGAGCGTGGGCTCGGCGTCCGGCCCGTCGCCGGCGGAGGGCCGGTCGGCGAGGTCGAGCAGATGCCCGAAGGTGCGGCGTTCGGCGAGGTCGAGCAGGTGGCCGAAGGTGGGGCGGTCGGCGAGGACGCCGACCGGGATCTCGGCCCCCAGCCGTTCCCGCGCGGCGGCGGCCAGCCGGACCAGGCCCAGGGACTCGCCGCCCAGCCGGTAGAAGTCGTCCTCGGGGGACACCGCGTCCACGCCGAGCGCGTCCCGCCACAGGTCCTCCAAAGACGTGCGGGAGGCGTCCGGCCGGTCGTGGGAGGTCGGGGGCGGCGGGAGGACGGCGGCGTCGTCCGGCGTGACCGGGTCGAACGGCGGAGCCGGGAGCGGGCGTCGTCGCCAGGCCCCGGCGTCGTCCCGGTCGGGGTGGTCTTGGTCGGGGTCGTCCCCGGTGGGGGCGTCCTGGTCGGGGGCGTCCACGTCCGGCCAGTTCACGGGGGTGCCGTGGGCCCACAGGTAGCCCAGCGCGTCCAGCACGCCGGTCCTGTCCGTGCCGTGGCGGCCGGGGAGGGCGACGGCCGCGAGATCGGCGTTCCAGAACGGATGGCGCCGCAGGGAGGCCGTCGTCGCGGTCCCCGCGCCCAGCTCGGCGAACAGCTCGGCCGGGCCGGACAGCAGCTTGCCCGCGCAGGCGCGCATCCGGACGGTGCCGCACAGCTGCGCCACCCAGTAGCCGGGATCGGCCGCGGTCCCCGCGTCCAGGGGCTCGCCGGTGAGGCCGGACAGCACGGTGAAGTCGAGGCCGCCCCGCACGGGCGTCCTGGCGACGGCCCGCGACAGCGCGTCGGCGGCCGCGCGCATGGACGGGGAATGGAAGGCGTGGCCCGTCCGCAGCGGCGCGTGGGCCACTCCAGCCGCCGCCAGCTCCGCGCGCAGCCGCTCGACGCGTTCGCGCGGGCCGGCCAGGACCGTACGGCCGACGTCCTCGACCGCCACCGACAGGCTGGTGTCCCGCCCGAACCCGGGCACCGCCTCCGCCACCCGGTCGAGCGGCAGATCGACGGCCAGCATCCGGCCGGGCGGGCAGGCGCGCATCGCGGTCGCGCGCTCCGCCACCAGCACCAGGGCGTCCTCGAACGTCCACAGCCCGGCGGCGGCCACCGCGGTGTACTCGCCCAGGCTGGCGCCCAGCGCGGCGACCGGCCGCAGGCCCCAGTCCATGAGCTGGCGCGCGATCCCGTAGCCGAGCACGAACAGGTTCACCTGCTGGACGAGCGTGTCGTCGCCGTCCCGGTCCAGGACGTCCGGGTCGAGCCCGAGCCGCTTCGCGAGGACGGACCGGGCGCGCGCGCCGGCCTCCCGCACGGCAGGCAGGCAGGCCCGCAGCGCCTCGGCGGCGCCGCCGGCCCGCGGACCGCCCTGGCCGGGAAACAGCAGCGCGACCCGGCCGGCGTCCCGCGCCCGCAGCGGAGTGGTCTCCCTGGCCAGCTCGCGGGCGGCCGCCTCCGGCGTCTCGGCCACCACCGCCCGCCGCAGGGGCAGTTCGCGGCGGCCGAGGCTCAGCGTGCGGGCGGCGTCCGGCAACGAGGGGGCGTCGGCGGCGCCGAGCCGGTCGGCGAGGTCCTTGCGGTAGGCGGACAGGGATGGCCCGCTGTGCGCCGACAGGCACAGCACCCGCGGCCCAGGACGGGGCGGGCCCGCCGTCAGCGCCGGCGGCGAGGCGAGCACGACGTGGACGTTGGTCCCGCCCATGCCGAGCGAGCTCACCCCGGCCAGCGCGGGGCCGGGCCACGGCCGCCGCTCCGTCGCGACGTGGAAGGGACCGCCGTCCAGGCCCAGGTCCGGGTTGGGGCGCTCGAAGTGCACGCTCGGGACGATCTCCTCGTGCCGGAGCATCAGCGCGGTCTTGATGAGGCCCGCGACGCCGCTCGCCGCGCCCGCGTGCCCGATGTTGCCCTTGACCGAGCCGAGGCCGCAGAACCCGGTCCGCCCGGTGTGCGCGCGGAACGCCTGGGTCAGGGCCGCCACCTCGACGGGGTCGCCGAGCCGGGTCCCGGTGCCGTGCGCCTCGACGTAGGACACCTCGGCCGGATCGACGCCCGCCGCGTCGAGGGCGCGCGCCGTCACGTCCCGCTGCCCCTGCACGGACGGAGCGGTGAAGCCCACCTTGCGGGCGCCGTCGTTGTTGACCGCCGACCCGCGGACGACCGCGACGATCTCGTGCCGCTCGCGCAGGGCGTCCGCCAGCCGCCTCAGCACCACGACGCCCACGCCGTCGGCGGGCACGGTGCCGCGGGCCCCGGCGTCGAAGGGCCGGCAGTAGCCGTCGGGCGAGAGCACGTCGCCCTCGGCGTGCCGGTAGCCGCCCTCCGGATGGACGCCGATGCGCACGCCCCCGGCCAGCGCCACGTCGCACTCGCCGTCACGCAGGCTCCGGCACGCCAGGTGCACGGCCAGCAGCGAGGTCGAGCAGGCCGACTGCACCGTGATCGCGGGTCCGCGCAGGCCGAGTTTGTAGGCGACCCGGGTGGCCAGCATGTCCTTGTCCCAGGCGGTCTCCGGAGCGCCGTCCTTGACCAGGGGAGGGTCGCAGCCGCCGAAGACGCCGATCGCGCCGTCGAAGCGGGCCGGGTCGAGGGCGGCGTCGTCGAGCGCGAGCGAGGCCGTCTCCAGGAACACCCGCTGCTGCGGATCCACGGACGCGGCCTCGGCCCGGCTGTAGCCGAAGTAGCGCCAGTCGAACAGGGCCGCGCCCGGCATGACGCCGTACGCCGCGACGAACCCCTCGCCGGACGGGTCCGCGCCGCCGCGCGGGCTCGGGCGGCGCTCGATCGTGTCGGCGCCGGTGCGCAGGTTGTGCCAGAACTGCCGCACGTCAGCCGCGCCGGGGAAGCGGCAGGCCATGCCCACGATGGCGATCAGGTCAGGCATGCCCGCCTCCTTCGACGGCCGCCGCCACGCCGTCCGCGGCCAGGCGGGCGGCGAGGGAGCGCACGGTCGGGCAGGCGAAGAACACCGTCACGGGCACCTCGGCGCCGAGCTCGTCCTCCAGCCGCACCTGGACGCGGGTGAGCAGGCCGGAGTCGCCGCCGGCCTCGAAGAAGTTGTCGTCCACGCCGATCCGCGGCCGGCGCAACACCTCGCGCCACACGCCCAGGACGTGCTCCTCCAGCGCCGCCGTCGGCCCGCCCGGGCGGCCGGCGCCTCCCGCGTCCGCCCGCGGCGGGGCGGCCGCCGGCGGGCCGCCGGGCCTCAGAGGAGTGGCCCGGCCCCGGGCGAGGTCGTCCAGGGCCGCGGCGACGAGCCGCGCCAGGCGGGCCGCGTCGCCTTCGTCCAGCAGGCCGCCACGGCAGGTGATCGTCCCGTCCAGGCCGCCGTCGGCGTCCGCCCAGGCCGTGATCATGACGGGGTGGGCGGCGTGCGGCCGGGTCTCCGGGAAGCGCATCCTGGTCAACGGGCGCCCGCCCAGCTCGGCCGGCTCGCCGGCGTCGCCGGTCTCGAAGGCGAGCAGGACCTCGCAGAACGGGGCCGCGTCCAGCCGCCGGGCCGGTCGCAGCCGGGCCACGACCCGCTCGTAGGGCACGCGCTGGTCGTCGACGGCTTCGGCGATCTGGTCGCGCAGGACGGCGATCAGCTCGTCCGGCGTGCCGGCCGGCCCGGTGCGGGAACGCAGGACCACCAGGTTGACGCACGGCCCGACGGCCTGGGCGAGCGCGGGGTCGGCCCGGTTCTCGGCGGGCACGCCGAAGGTGACGTCGTCGCGCCCGGTCCAGCGGTGCAGAGCGGCGGCCACGGCACCGGCCACCACCGTGAACGGGGTGGCCCGCAGCCGCCGCCCGGCGGCGCGCAGTTCCTCACCCCGCACCGGCGGCAGCGGAACCGTGACGGGCTCCTCGCCGGGATGTGCGGACGGCCGCAGGATCGTGCTCGGCGCGCCGGCCAGACGCCGTTCGGCACGGGCGAGCGCGGCCTCGTCGTCCCCGGCGAGTTCGGCCGCCGCGACGTCGCGGAACTGCGGCCCCTCCCACGGCGGCGGTGCGCCGCCCGCCAGCGCGGCCGCGTAGCAGCGGCCGAGGTCGCGCATGAGGACGCGCACCGAGCCCCCGTCGGTGACCAGGTGGTGCTGGCGCAGCACCAGCACGTCGTCCCCGGCGGTGGGTCGCAGGACGGCCAGGTGCAGCAGCCGTCCCGCGGCCGGGTCCAGAGCGGGAGCCCCGGCCACCCACCGCGCGACGTCGTCCGCGGACACCTCCCGCGCCCGGATCTCCCGCACGTCCACGTCCGGTTGCCAGGGTTCGCCGACGAGCTGGCGCAGCCCGTGCTCGCCGGAGCGGAAGCGGGTGCGGAGGACCTCGTGCCGCCCGGTCAGCTCGGCCGCGGCCCGGCGCAGCGCGCCGTCGTCCAGCCGCCCGGCCGCCCGCCAGGCGACGGTTTCCTGGTAGGAGCCGGGCAGCAGGCGGTCGGCCAGGTGGATCTGCCGCTGGGTGGCCGAGGCCGGCGCCTCGTCCGCGCCCGTCTTGCGCAGGTCGGCGGCGTTCTCGGCGAGCGCCTCGACGTCGAGCTTGCCGTTGACGGTCAGGGGCAGGCCGGGCACGGTGGCGTAGGCGTGCGGGATCATGTACGGCGGCAGCCGTTCGGCCAGGTGGCGGGCCAGCTCGTCGGGCGTCGGCGGCGCGTCCGAGAGCACCAGGTAGGCCGCGATCCTGCCCTCGGAGCCGCCCTCCAGCAGCACGGCCGCGTCGCCGACGCCGGGATGCTCGCGGAGCCTGGCGGCGATCTCGCCCGGTTCGATCCGGTAGCCGTGCCACTGGAACTGGTCGTCCATGCGGCGCAGGTAGAGCAGGCCGCCGTCGGGGCCGCGGCGGGCCAGGTCGCCGGTCCGCAGGAGCACGTCCGCGCCGAACGCGTCCCGCACGAACCGTTCCCGGTCGAGCTCCGGCCGGCGCAGGTACCCCGCGGCGACGCCCGCTCCGCCGAGCCACATCTCGCCGGTCGCGCCCTCCGGGACGAGCCGCCGTCCCGTACGCGGGTCCACCAGGTGCACGCTGGTGTGCGGGAGGGGGTGGCCGATCGGGCTGACGTCCCGTTCGCAGTCCTCGGCGGTCACCTCGTGGGCCGTGGCGTGGATGGTGGCCTCGGTGATCCCGTACAGGTTGACCAGCCGGACGCCCTGATGGCGGCGGCGCCAGGCGCGCAACCGGGGCGGGTCCAGCCGCTCGCCGCCGAACAGCACGTACCTCAGGTCCGGCAGCGGCTTGGGGGCGGCGTCGTCCACGGCGACCAGCCGGGCGAAGGCCGACGGCGTCTGGTTGAGGACGGTGACGCGCTCGCGCAGCAGCGTCTCGCGCAGCGCCCAGGGGTTCTGGACGTCCCCGTCCGGCATGACGACCAGCCGGCCGCCGGTGGCCAGGCAGCAGAAGATCTCCCAGACCGACATGTCGAAGGCGCAGGAGTGGAACTGCGCCCATACGTCGCGCGGTGAGAAGTCGAAGGGGAATTGCGGGCCCGAGATCCGGGACACCACGTTGGCATGGGTGACCAGGACGCCCTTCGGCCGCCCCGTCGTGCCCGAGGTGTACAGGCAGTAGGCGGGCGACGACCCCGGGTGCTCAGGCAGCGGGCCGTCGCCGGACGGCCCGGCCGCCGCTGGGAGGGCGTCGAGCGTGACGGCGCTGTTCCCGCCGGACGGGGTCTCCTCGACCAGGAGCCGGCTGCGGCTGTCCTGGAGGATGAACGAGGCCCGGGATTCGGGATGGCGGGGATCGATCGGGACGTACCAGGCGCCCGCCAGGAGCGTGCCGAGGATGGCCTCCACGGTGGCGGGAGCTGGCGGCAGCCTGAGCGCGACGGGATCTCCCGGCCGGACCCCCGCTGCGGTCAGACCGCCCGCGATCCGGGTGGCCCGCCGCCACAGCTCGCCGTACGTGACGCGCTCGCCGTCCCCGACGATCGCCACCGCGTCCGGCCGAGCCTCGGCCTGTGCCCGGACGAGGTCGTGGACGGTCGCGCCGGACGCCGCCCGCGCCGCCGGGGCCGGATCCGGGCGGTTCACGAGGTCGAGGTCGCCCAGCCGCCGGTCCGGCGATCCGGCCACCGTGTCCAGCAGCGCGCCCAGGTGGCCGGTCAGCTGTCCGACGCGTTCCGTGGCCGGGCGGGGGCCGGACACGCCCAGCCAGGCCCGTGGCCGTCCGTCCTCCAGGGCCAGGCGCACGTGCAGCGGGCCCGATGCGGTCCGGCCGGGGCCGGTCGTCCGTACGGTGAGGGTGTCGGGCGGCGGGGAGAGGGCGGGGCACTCCGACACCTCCCGGCACAGCCGGGAGAACGGGACGTCCACCCCGACCCGCACCTCGACCGTCCGGGGCGGGCCGTCGCCGGGGCGGTGCAGGGCGAGCCGCACGCCGCCGTCCGCGCCGTACAGGGACAGCAGGGCGGCGAGGCCCGCCACGAGGAGGACCGCCGGCTCCCGCGCCGCGTCCGGCGGAACGGGGATCGGCCGTTCCACGGTCGTCTCATGCGGTCCCGGCGAGGCGTCGCCGCCCACTTCTGCCAGGAACGCCTCGATCCCTTCCTGCGGTCGTCGTGTCACTGGGAGCTCCCGTTCGACTGGTCAGGTGGTCGCGTGAGCGTCTGCTCGCGTGATCGCGCCGGCTTGCTCGTCCGATCGCCTGCTCGCGGGAATCCGCGGGCCGGGCGCCGCCCCTACCCGGCCCGCCACGGGGGCACACGGCGACCGCCGCGCACGTCAGAGCCCTGTCACAGCACGATCAGCCGCATGTCAGGCCGGGTTGGCAGGAGGGAGGCGGACGCACGTCCCATCGACGAGGGGAGAACCATGTACACCGACTTCGAGCAGACCCCCCTGGCCGGCCAGGCCGTACGGCGGCTGCGGCAGATGCGGGACGACAACCCCGTCCGCAACCGGTTCCTCGAACGCATGGACGCCGGGACGCTCACGATGGACCACGTCAGGCAGCTCGTGGGCGTGACCCACAAGTGCCACCCCGCCGAGATCACGGCGTTCGCCACGCTGATCGCCCGCGACCCGCACCCGCTCGCGGTCGAGTTCTTCGACGGCATGCTCGGCCTGATCCACCGTGCCCGGCCCAAACTGCGCAAGGTGATGGCCGCCCTGGACCTCGACGAGGAACGCCTGCACCGCTGGCCGGCCGACCCCGCCGCCTATCAGGTGGCCGGGACGTGGGGCTGGCTAGGCTTCCTCGGTACCCAGGCCGACGCCGCGCTCGCCCTGTACTGGGACATGGTCCGCTACTTCCCCGACAGCGACGAGATGCTCGCCCGCCTGTCCAAGACCGGGCTCGACGTGCCGGAGGAGTTCGTCGTCTACTACGGCGGCGGGCAGTCCGACGAGCTCGAACGGCAGGCGCTGGCGGTGGCCGAGCACGGCCTGCGGCGCGGCCAGAGCGCGGACGACGCCGTGTTCGCCGCCCGCCTGATGGAGGAGAGCATCGGCGAGTACTGGGCCGCCGCGGCCGCCGACCCGTACGAGCCCCGGCCCTGATCCCGGCGATCCCTTCTCGCAGGCGCGGCTCTCCGCCCCGCGACCTGGATCTTGGTGCAGGACGCCCGGCGGCGCGCTCCGCCCGTGCCGGCGCACGTCGTCACCGTCTTGTGCGGCGACGACTAATGAGGTGGACTCGCTTGATCACGACAAACCGCGGGTGTGTGCCGGCGGCGGGCCAGATCCGAGAAGGGACACGCAAGAATGAAGTTATCGCGGAGCGGCCAGAAGATGTCTGACATGTCGGGCCTGCGGAGCATCATGGAGGACGTCGCGACCTCCACCGCCTCGGGCGCGTCCGACTGGCTGAACCTGAGCATCGGCAACCCCGCCCAGATCAAGGAGGTCATCGACGCCTGGAGGGACCTGACCGCGACCGTCGTGGCAGAGGACTTCGCCGCGACCAGCAGCCGCTACGGGCCCTCGCGCGGCATGCCCACCCTGGTCGAGGAGATCGTCACCTCCTTCAACGCCCGGTACGGCTGGGGCATCACGGCCGACAACGTCGTGGTGGGACCGGGCAGCCAGATGCTCTTCTTCATCGCCACCGCGCTGTTCTCCGGCCAGACCGCCGACGGCTCGTTCCAGCGCGTGGTCCTGCCCATGACCCCCGACTACGCCGGCTACCTGGGCCTGTCCACGGACCCCGACGGCGTGACCGGCATCGCCCCCGAGATCGAGCTGACCGGCGACAGGTCCTTCCGCTACGCCTTCGACTTCGAGGCGGTGGAACGATGTCCCGAGGTCGGCATGCTCCTGCTGTCCAGCCCCAGCAACCCGACCGGCCGCAGCATCGACGGCGACGAGCTCGCCCGGCTGGTCGGCCTGGCCCGGCGCCACGACGTGCCGCTGATCGTCGACCACGCCTACGGCGCCCCCTTCCCCCGCGTCGCCGCCTCCCGGGTGGCCCCGCAGTGGGACGACCACCTGATCAACTGCTTCACCCTGTCCAAGGCGGGCATGCCCGCCGAACGCGTCGGATTCGCGATCGGGCCGTCCCGGTACATCCGGGCGATGGTGTCGTTCATGGCCAACTCCGTCCTGCACGCGCCGCAGCTCATGCAGCGGGTGGCGGCCAGGGCGCTGTCGTCGGGGCTGCTGGACCGGCTCGCCGCCACGGTGATCAACCCGTTCTACCGAGCCCGCCGCCTGTACGCCGAGCGCCTGCTGGCCGACCTCCTGCCCGAGTCCGTCACCTGGCGGCTGCACGCCGGAGAGGGCGGCATGTTCTGCTGGTTGTGGATCGATCACGACTGGTTCGACGACATGGCCCTGTACCGGCTGTTGAAGACCAAGAAGGTCTTCGTCGTCCCCGGCCGCCACTTCTTCGCGACCCCGGCGTCGGACGCCACGGCCGCGTCCCACGCCAGGCGGTGCTTCCGGATCAGCCTCACCGCCGACGAACACGTGATCGCCGAGGGCGTCGGAAGGATCGCCGAGGGCCTCCTGGAGCTGCGCCGCGGCTCCTGAAGGCCCGCGCCGCCCGGACCTGCCGCCTCCCATGAGCCCAGGCCCGGCGCGGCCCCGCCGCCGTGACGCCGCTACGGCAAGGCGGGCACGGCCGGCGGGTTGTCGGTCCAGCCCGTCTCGATCATGGTGTCGGTCGTGGCCTCGTTGAGGGACAGCTTGCCGCTGATCGCGGTCGTCCGGGTCCTGGACAGCAGAAGCATCGTGCCGGTGTCCACGATCAGGCCGGTCTGCTCCTTGATCGTCAGTCCGTTCTTCTGCACGACCTTCGGGTGGTCGATCGACAGCGCCGCGCCGGCTCTGCCCATGCCGTCCTTGGACTGTCCCTGCGAACGGACGGCGGGCATCGTCTGCAGGACCTGGTAGGCCGCGGCGCGGACGTTCTTGGGCGCCGGAAGCTGATGGAGCATCTCCGGCAGCGCCCCGGTGACGAACTGGTCCACGTCGTCCTGCTTGACCCGTGAGACCCGCGCGGCCTCGGAGAGCCAGGACTTCAAGCCGGCCGGGTCCGCGGGCAGTCGCTGGACCTCGTCGTACGTCAGCCACTGCCCGGCCAGGAAGAACTTGTCGTTCCTGCCGCGTACGGGCCCGACGTGCCCCTTGTCCGGCTCGGTCGACAGCTTCACGACCTGGCCGTCGGCCGTGCGGGTCCACTTGGACGGCGAACCGTCGCGACGCCACGCCTTCCGGTCCGCCGCGCTCTTCGGGTACGCCCCCGCGTTCCGGTACCCGAGCCACGCCTTGCCGTCAGGTGCCGTCCATTCCTCGGTGAGCGCCTGCTCCACCACCCAGTAGCGATTCGCGCCGCCGCCCATCTGGCGGGGACCGGTGCGCTGGGTCAGCACCCGCGTATGCCAGTAGGCGCCTTCCGCCGGAGCCGACGCGGCGGCCGCGAGCTGTGTCTGCGATGCCTCCGCCACGCTCGGCAGGCCCAGCAGGGCGGCGACGCCCACGGCGGCCAGGCCGGTGCCGACGGCGATCAGCGGCCGGACCCGTGCGGTCGCGAGCTTCATGTCTTTCCTCCAGAGGTCGGGAAGTGCTGTCCCCACCCCATACGCGTGAGCGCCGCACAAGGTTGCCTGCGACACCCGCGCCGGATTCCGTTCGGCTTCGACCGGGCCCTCAGCTCTCGGGGTCGCGCAGGCCGACGCAGTCGAAGGCCCAGAAGGGCTCCGAGTAGACGAACGTGCCCGTCATCCACGGCTCGTGAGCGGACAACCGGGCGACCTGGAACGCGGCTTCAGGGATGCGCAGCGACGGCGAACGGAAGCCCGCCGCGCAGGCACCCTCGAAGCCGCGCGTGCCGTAGTAACGCGGCGAACCCTCCAGGAACACCAACGGCACCCCCTGGCTGTCGGCCGCGTCGAGGGCGTACGCGATGAGCCGGGTGCCGATCCCCTGACGCTGGAACTCCGGGAGCACGCCCAGCGGCGACAGGGACAGGACGTCCACGATCCGGCGCGGAGCGTCCAACCGGGTCGCGCTCAGCAGGACATGTCCGACAACCCGGTCGTCAACGGTGGCGACGAAGGACATCGGCGCCAGCGCGGCCTCCGCAACGCGAAGCGCCTCCACGAGCCCGGGAACCCGTTCGCCGTCACCGAAGGCGCGCGTGTGAACCTCCCGCACATCCCGCTGATCGTCAGCGGTCTCTCGCCGGATCACCAGCCCGGCACCATCGGGAGCGGTCCGGAAGCCTTCGGACGCATCGCATGACGTCATGGCCGCGACGGTAGAGCACGGGACGGCTCCTGCGCGAGGCAATTACCCCAGGTCGTCACTACCGGGCCGGCCCGACCCGACCAGCCACATTCGCCCTACTTGGCGAGGCCGAGCCCGCGGACCAGCACGGTGGCCGTCTTGGCGATCACGCTGTTGTCCATGGTCGCGGCCGGGTCGGTGCGATTGGTGTAGATCGCGATGATCACCGGCGCGCCGGAGGGCGGCCAGGCGACGGCGATGTCGTTGCCCGGCGCGTACGCGCCGGTGCCGCCCCCGGTCTTGTCGCCGACGATCCAGTCCCGCGGCACCCCGGCCCGGATGCGCTCGGCGCCGGTGACGCCGGCCCGCAGCCAGTCGTTCAGTCGCTGCCGGTCCTCGGGGACGAGCGCGCCGCCCAGGCTGAGCTTCTGCAGGTCGCGGGCCATGAACGCGGGCTTGACGGTGTCGCGCTTCTCGCCCGGCTTCCAGTCGTTGAGCTCCGGCTCCCAGCGGTCGAGCCGCCCGACCGGGTCCCCGAGCGAGCGGTAGTAGCGGGTCAGCCCCGCGGGTCCGCCGATCTGCTTGAGCAGCACGTTCGCCGCGGTGTTGTCGCTGGCGGTGACGGCCGCGTGGCACAGCCGGTCCGCGGTCATGCCGTTCTTGACGTTCTCCGGCAGTCCGCTGATCGGCGAGTTCGCGACCACGTCCTTGGCCGTCCAGTGCAGCGTGCGGTCCAGCAGGCCGGGATCGGTCGTGCGGGCCTTGTTCAGGATGGCGCCGCACAGGATGGCCTTGAAGGTGGAGGCGGCGGCGAATCGTTCGCCGCCGCGGTAGGAGACGGTCTTCCCGGTGCCGGTGTCGATCGCGTAGGCCCCGATGCGTCCCTGGTAGGAGTCCTCCAGCGCGCGCAGTTGCTTCCTGACGCCGGCCGTGCCGCTCTCCGGCCGCGCGGCGGCGACGGCGGACGCCGAGCGCGTGTCGGCCCCCGCCGTCCCCGCCAGTCCGACGACGGCCGCCATCGCCGTGGAGGTCGCCAGCACGGAGGCGCCGAGCCTGGTGCGCAGCTCTCCGTAAGGAACGTCTCTCATCCCGACTCCCCGATCTCGATCCGGGTCTTCCTGAGCGCGACCAGGAGACCAGAGGCGGCAGCGGGACGTCCAATAGCGATATGAGACCCCGAACCATAAGGATCCGGATATCCGCCCAGGTAATCGCTTCGCGCACCTCGACGCTCAGGCGACGATCGCGGCCAGCTCCGCCCGCGACGAGATCCCGAGCTTGGGGAAGGCCTTGTAGAGGTGGTAGCCGACGGTGCGCGGGCTGAGGTACAGCTGGGCCGCGATGTCACGGTTGGACGCGCCGGTGGCGGCCAGCCGTACCACCTGTCTCTCCTGCGCCGTGAGGACGCTGAGCGGGTCGTCCGGCCGGCGTGGGGCCGCGGGCACGTCGCCGGTGGCGCGCAGCTCCGCGCGGGCCCGCTCGGCCCAGAGCGCCATGCCGAGCCGGTCGAAGGTCTCCAGCGCGGCGCGCAACTGGGCGCGGGCGGCGGCGCGCCTGCGCGCCCGCCGCAGCCACTCGCCGTAGAGCAGCCGCGTGCGGGCCTGCTCGTGCGGCTGCTCGCCCTGTTCGTGCGCCCGGACGGCCTGCTCGTACAGGTGCTCGTCGTCCTCGACGAGGGCGCGGCAGCGCAGCGCGATCGCATCGGCGGACGGCACGCCGACACCGGCCGCCCAGTCCAGGTAGTACGCCAGCGGCTCGCCCGCCAGCTCGGGCTCCTTGGCCCTGACCGCGGCCTCGATCCGGTCGGGGGCGGAGAAGACGGACACCGGCGCGTTGGCGGGCGAGATCCTCTCCAGCATCCTCAGCGACGCCTCCGGACGGCCCAGCGCCAGCTCCAGCCGCCCGAGCCCGGCCAGGGCCATCGCCTCGGCCGTACGGAGCCCGCGCGCTCTCGCCTGTTCCACCGCGGTCGTGGCCGTCGTCCGGCAACCGAGCTCGTCGCCCAGTTCGCCGCGCGTCACCGCGAGCAGCGCGGCGAGCACGACGGCTCCGTTCCACTGCCCCAGGTCGCTGACCACCGCGATGCTCTCCTCCAGCCGGGACGCCGCCTCGCGATACCTGCCGAGCAACATCTGCGCCTCCGTCCGGATCTCCACCGCGACGGTCAGCCAGCCGCCCATGTCGTGGGCCCTGCACTCGGCCTCGACGCGCGCCGCCATGGCCTCGGCCAGGCCGTAGCGCCCGATCGGCGCACACAGCTGGGCCACGAAGGTCAGCCCCGGCACCTGAAGCCCGGACAGATCGGGAGCGAGCACCAGCCCCCGCATGAGCGGGACGGCGTCCGACAGCTCGCCGTTGGCCAGCGCGGACAGCCCGAGCGCGCCGCTCACCAGCGGAGACCCCACCTCGGGCAGCGCCCTGAGCAGCTTCGCCGCCTGCGCCGCCAGGCCCGGGTCACCGGCGTACCACGCGCACCGCATCGCCTCCACGAGCAGGTAGGCCGCCCGTTCCGCGTCGAGCGGGGCGACCCGCTCCGCGCCGGCGATGATGAGGTCACCGGCCGTGGCGGGGCTGCCCTGCTCGAACTCCCGATGGGCGCGCACCTGGATCAGGTGGGCGAGGGCCAGCGGGTTCCTGATCTCCTCACTGGCCCGTCCGGCCAGTGCGCCCGCACGGGCCAGTTGTCCCGCGTCGCTGGCCGCCACGGCCGCGGCGGCCAGCCGTACCGACCGCCTGGCGGTGTCGGGGGTGAGCTCGGCGGCCCGTTCGTAGGCCGCGGCCATGGCCGCATAGCCCGAACGCGTGCGCGCCCGCTCCGCGGCCGACTCCAGCTCGCCCGCCACGTCCTCGTCGGGCGTGGTCGTCGCCGCGGCCAGATGCCAGGCCCGGCGGTCGGCGTGCTCGCCGCCGTCGAGCACCTCGGCGAGCGCGCGATGCACGGCCAGCCGGGACGTCAACGGCGCGTTCCGGTAGGCGGCGGCCCTGATGAGCGGGTGCCTGAAAGTCACCGTGGCGCCGTTCACCGCGATCAGCTTGGCCTGCTCCGCCGCCTCCAGATCCGCCAGCCGGGCGGAGAAGGACTCCGCGGCGCGCAGCACGATCCCGAGGTCGCCCGTGTCGTCGGCGGCGAGCACCGCGAGCAGCGTCTGCGCCGTGCCGGGCAGCGCCCTGATCTGCTGCCGGAACGCCTCCTGCACCCGTCCGGCGACGGGGATCGCGGTGAACGGGTTCGGCTGCCCGGCCTGCTGCTCCGCGGTGAACGCGGACGGCAGTTCGAGGAGCGCGAGCGGATTGCCGCCCGCCTCCGCCAGGACGCGGTCACGCACCTTCGGCGCCAGATCCCCGGCCGACTCGGTCAGCAGCGCGACGGCCGCCTCACGGTCCACGCCGTCCAGCCACAACTCGGGCAGCCCTTGCGGGTCGAACTCCTCCCGGCCCGCGAACACCAGCGCGACGCCCTCCGCGTCCAGCCGTCGCGCCACGAACATCAGGGCGTCGGCGGAAGCCCGGTCGAACCACTGCGCGTCGTCGACCAGGCAGAGCAGCGGCCCGTCGCCGGCGATCTCGGCCAGCAGGCTGAGCAGGGCGAGCCCGACGAGGAACCGGTTCACCGGAGCGGTCGCGCCCATCCCCAGCGCGCCCCGCAGCGCCGCCGCCTGCGGTTCGGGCAGCGCGTCGATCCGGTCGAGCTCGGAGCGCAGGAGCAGGTGCAGGGCGGCGTACGGCAGCTCCGCCTCCGACTCGATGCCGACCCCGTGCAGCACCCGGACCCCCGCGGCGCGCTCGGTCAGGTGGCTGAGCAAGGCGGACTTCCCGATGCCCGGTTGCCCGCGCACCACCAGCACGCCACTGCGTCCGGACCGGGCGTCCGTCAGCAGCCGGTCCACCTGCGCCTGCTCCGCAGCCCGCCCATACAACATGGCCGAAAATCTAGCGGTACGGACATGTGCCTCTTCCGGGTGGGAGCGGTGAGCAATGACCGTGACCTGGCACTACCGTCACGATGACAGATTCGGCGCGCCACCGGCCTGCGTAGTTTCGACGGCAGCAGGGATGACGGCATCCCGCACCGACGAAAGGATCTGATCATGGCTGCCCTTGCCGCCGCGCCCACCACCGCCGCCGGGTCCAAGGCCGAGGCCACGTTGCTGCGTTTCGCGCTCAAGCAGGACGCCGTCGGGTCGGGCGCCAACGGGCTCGTCTTCCTGGCCGTCGCCGCGATCTTCGGCTCGATGTTCGGCCTGCCCGCCGCCCTCCTCGTGCCGGCCGGCGTGTTCCTGGTGGCCTTCGCCGCCTCCCTGCTCCGCCTTGCCGCCCGTCCGGTGGTGAACAGGGCGGCGGTGGTCGCGGTGATGGTGGTCAACGTGGCATGGGTGATCGCCAGTGTGGAGACGCTGATCGCCGGGTGGTTCCCGCTGACCGGTCTGGGCACCGCCTACGTGATCGTCCAGGCGGTGGTGGTGGCGGGCTTCACCGGCCTGCAGTTCGCCGGCCTGCGCAGGGCCTGAGCCGCGCCTCTGTCCCGGCGTACCGGCTTCGGCCGCGGGGATGATGGGATCGGTTCCATGCCCACAGTGATCACTGGCCTCGACCGGTGCATGCAGGCGGGGTCCCTGCTGCCGGCGGTATCGGCGATGACCGAGTTCGGCTCGGCGCTGCACGTCCTGCGCGACCCCGGTCACCACGGCCTGGAGGACTGGGCGGCGAAGATCCTCACGGCGATGAGCCCTGACCTGGCGGCCTGGACCCGATCGTGGTGGTGGACGGCGCAGGCCATCAGAGCGACGCCGTTCGTCACCCCCGAGCCCCCGGCGGAGAGCTTCGACGACCGGCTCGAACACCTGCGTGCCATGCCCGTCCAGGAGCTGGCAGGTCAGTTGCTGCGGCCGATCGCTCCCTCGGGCGACCGGCAGGTCGCGCTCCAGTGGTCGCGCGCGCGAGATCCGGCGGTGGCGGCCCGCGTCGAAGCGCTCGTCAGGCGTCCGCAGGACGCGGTCGCGGATTTCCTGTCGTTCCTGCGTCGCAGCCGGCAGGAGTGGTTCGAGGCCGAGTGGACCCGGATCCGGCCGGTGCTGGCCGGGCGGGCACGACGCTTCGCCGACCTGGCCTCCCGGCACGGGCCCGGGCCCGCGCTCGCCGCTCTCGATCCCGCGATGGAGCTCGCCCCGGCCGGGGTGGCCGTCCGCATCGCCAAGATCCAGGCCGCCCGTCATGACGTGTCCCGGCGCGGGCTGGTCGTCGCGCCCAGCACCTTCATCCGTCCCCACCTGTACGTGGCCGACGTTCCCGGCCGGCCGCTCCTTCTCCTCCATCCCGTCGACGCCGGCCTCCCCGTGCCCTCCGCCGCCGTGGTGCGGCGACGGCTGGAGGCCCTCGCCCACCAGGGCCGCCTGGAGGTCGCTCGGGCGATCGCCACCGAACCGCGGACGGCCGGCGAGATCGCGATGTTGTGGAACGTCGACCCGACCCAGGTGAACCGGCACCTGCGCGCCCTGGCCGCGGCGGGACTGGCCACCACGGCCCGTCAGGGACGGTTCGTGCGGTACCGGCTCGCCGCCGACGTCATGGAGGAGCTGGGCAAGGACGTGCTGTCGCTGCTGCTGCGCTGAGCACGATTGATCGCATTCGTCAGTCCGCTGGCCGGACGGCCGCGGTGGTGCTGAAGTCCCTCCCAACCACTTCATCGAGGGAGCACCACCATGACGATCCTGTCTCCGGAAGAGGCGATCGGCCGCCTGCGCGCCGATCGGGACATCCTCCTCGCTCGCGTCACCGGCCTCACCGAGCAGCAGCTCGACGCCGACCATCTGGTGGATTCCGGCCCGCTCGGCGACTTCTGCCGTTCCTTGCACGACCTCATCGCGCACGTCCTGATGTGGGACGAGATCAACCTGGCGGTGCTGACAGAGGCCGCCGCCGGCCGGTCGCACTGGAGCCTCGACCCACGCTGGGAGGACCCCGCCGTCGGGCAGGCGCTGAACATCGGCGGCGTGGAGGCGGGCCGGCACCTCCCGGCCTCGCTGCTCCTGCACCGGTTCGGGGCGGTGCATGACGCGATCCTGACGGACCTGAGCCGGTACGGCGCGGAGTCCTGGGACGCGCCCGGGCTCGGTGCGGTGGTGCAGAGGGCGTGGACCGTGCCCGGGAACCCGGCGTACTGGCACGCCGCCATCCACCTCGGCCGGCTGCCGTCCACCCCGCCTGCCGCTTCCCACAGGTCAGAGCATGCGGGGGTGGAGCGGTGGTGAGCTGGCCGCGGCGGCCTTCACTGGGCGCCCGCGACGGGCGTGCACGGCTTCACGGGGGTGCCCGCCTCGGCCAGCCAGGCGCCGAGCTGCCAGGGCACTTCCGGGTTCCCGTTGTCGCGGAACTCCACCACGAGCGTCTCGTCCGGTTTGATGTACTGCGGGAAGATCTGGATCGTCCGGACGGACTTCACCCGGGTCGCCTTGTACGATCGCGACTCTTCCACCAGTGAACGCAGCTCGCCCGCGTCGGAGGCGGGTTCCCCGCCGTAGGCGCGGTCCACGCCGGTGAATCGCGGGCCCGCGCACCGCGTGGCCGGGGCCAGGAAGGTCACGTCGGCCTTGATGCCCACCGCGTCGAGCTTGGCCTCCAGGCCCGCGGGATCACGCAGCTCGTTGACGGTGACCTCGACCGTGCCGTCCGGGCCCCTGGTCACCGCATGGGCGGCGGGCCCGGTCCCGGCGACCAACGGTGTGATGGTGATCGCCGCCGCGACTCCGGCCGCGACCAGCAGCCGAGGGCCGGTGACGACGCGTCGCCGGGGGTGCATCCCGCGGAGCAGTCGCTGCCGTGCGCCGGCGAGTTCGTCCGGGGTGGCGGGGGGAACGGTCTGCCACATGGCTTTCAGGGCGTCCATCGGCGTTCTCCTTCTTTGCTCAGGGCTTGCCGGATCTGAAGACGGGCCCGGTTGAGTCGCGAGGCGACGGTTCCCGGCGGGATGGCCAGCGCGTCGGCCACCTCCTGGTAGCTCAGTTCGGCCCAGGCGACGAGCAGCAGCACGTCGCGATCGGCCGGCGCGAGCTCCATCAGGGCCAGCGCCAGCGGGCGGTTGACGGCCAGGGTGTTGACCTCGTCCTCGACCCGGGAGCCGGACAGCTCCGCCGGATGCACGCCGCTGCGCACGTACGCGCGGTAGAGGCTCATCTCGGTACGCCGCCGTCGGCCGATCAGGTTGGAGGCGATGCCGTACAGCCACGGTCGGGCATCGGCACGATTCCTGTCGTAGCCGCCGCGGTGCTGGAAGGCGGCCAGAAAGGTGTCGGCGACGACGTCCTCCGCCTCGCTGGGGCCCAATCGTCTGGCGACGTAACGGTGCAGGAGCGGCGCGTGCCGGTCGAACAACGTGGCGAAGATCTCGGGTTCGTTCAGCGATCTCTCGATGAGGAGCGCGTCGTCGACCTCGACTGCTTCGCGAGGGATTGTCATGCATACCGACCTTTCCTGGCGTATGCGGTCACCTGTACTTACCGCGCCGGCCCGAAATCCTTCACGGGGGAACGCGGGCGGCACAGGTGCAAAGTGGTCCGGCGAAAAGTCCGGGGGCCAGTCACTTCCGGAGCATGTGCCGAACGTCCGACGCATACCCGACGACCAGCGAAAACGCCGATAAAGGCCGTGGCCGCGGCGGATGGGCAGGTACGACTGCTCCCGATCTCGGGCAGCCGCCGGCGGACGCCTGCGCCAGACGGGGCTCGGTCTGGACGTTCAAAATGGGGCAGGCGCGCGTGTGCCGACTTCTCACCGCCCTCTCAAGTCGGCGTTCTCCAGTTCCCGTGCGCCGGGAGGTCGGAGCGGGGTACGACGAGGCCGCTCTCGTAGGCGAAGACGATCGCCTGGGCGCGGTCGCGGAGATCGAGCTTGGCCAGGATGCGGCCGATGTGCGTCTTGACCGTCTGCTCGGCGACGATCAGGGCCGCGGCGATCTCGGCGTTGGACAGGCCGCGGGCCACGTGCACAAGCACCTCGGACTCCCGCTCGGTCAGCGACTGCACCAGGGGGGCGGCGCCAGGCAACGCGGGCCGGCACCGGGCGATCTCCTCGATGAGACGCCGGGTCACCGAGGGGGCGAGCAGGGCGTCGCCGGCCGCCACCACCCGTACGGCCGAGACCAGGTCCGCGGGCGGCGCCTCCTTCAGCAGGAACCCGCTGGCGCCTGCGCGCAGCGCCTCGTAGACGTAGTCGTCCAGGTCGAAGGTGGTCAGCATCACCACACGCGGCCTGTACTGGCCGCCGGGCGGCGCCAGGAGCAGCCGGGCCGCCCGCAGGCCGTCCATGCCGGGCATGCGGACGTCCATGAGGACGACGTCGGGCCGCAGCCGCCTTGACCGGTTCACCGCCTGCTCACCGTCGGCCGCGTCGCCGACGACCTCGATGTCCGGTTCGGCGGCCAGCAGGGCGCCGAAGCCCGCCCGGACCATCGCGTGGTCGTCGGCGACGAGCACCCGGATCGTCATGGGTGCTCCTTCTCGTGTCCGGCCTGCACCAGGGGTAACGTCAGCTCGACCCGGAACCCGCCCCGCGGCGTCGGCCCGGTCAGCAGGACACCGCCCACCATGGCGGCCCGTTCTCGCATCCCGGCCAGCCCGTGACCGGTGCCCGCGGGCTCGGCGAGCGCGAGCCCCGCGCCCGCGGGCGGCGCGTTCTCGACCACGACCCGCAGTCCGGACCCGTTCCCGGTGACCGCCACGGCCGTGGCGGCGCCCGGCGCGTGCCGGATCACGTTGCTGAGCGCCTCCTGCACGATCCGGTAGACCGGCAGCTCCATGCCGGGGGGTATGTGCGCGGGCAGGCCACTCACCGTCAGCTCGACGGGTGCGCCGGCCCGCCTGGCACTCTCCACCAGCACGCCCAACTGGTCGAGACCCGGCAGCGGCTCGCGCGGCGGCAGCGCGTCGTCGCTGCGCAGCACGCCCAGCAGGCGCCGCATCTCGGCCAGTGACTGCCGGGCCGCCGCCCCGATGGAGTCGAACTCCCGCTCGGCGCCGGCGGGCACCCCGCCGAGCCTGCGCGCCGCGCTGGCGGCCTGTACGGCGATCACCGACATGTGGTGCGCCACCACGTCGTGCATCTCCCTGGCGATCCTGGTCCGTTCCTCCAGCAGCTCGCGCCGGGCCCGTTCGGCCGCGCTGACCTGTTCCTGCTCGGCGACCCGCGCCCGGGCCCGGCGGCGCCAGCGCACGTTGTCGCCGACGATCAACGGCACCGGCACGACGGCCGCCACGAGCTGCAGCGCCACGGCCCGGTCCGTGGACGACATGGGCACCAGTGACACGTCCGCCAGCGCGCCGAGGATGGACAGCGCCCACACGGCCGCCAGCATCCATCGCGGCCGGTGCTGCGCCAGCACGAACAGCACGATCAGATAGGCGACCACGGGCATCGGCAGCCACGGCCATGGATTGTTCGCCGGCGGCGGCGCGACCAGCAGCGGCGTGACCAGCATCCCGGTGTAGAGCAGCAGCCAGGCGGTCACCGGCCGGCGCCCGCAGATCGTCACCGGAGCCGCGCAGGCCGCCGCGAGCGCCACCGTCAGCTCGACCGGAGCGTCGTAGACGGTGGCGAGCATCCCCGCGTTCATGGCGAACATGAAGCAGGCGACCACCCAGGGCGCTCCGGCCCGCACCCTCGCGAACCGGAGCGCGGACAGGACCGCCGGTCCGGCCGGGGCCGGGGCCGTGGTGAAGGCGCGCGACATGCCATCACCGTAGCCGCCGGCCTTCGCGGACGGATCAGCCCCAGAGCCGACTTCGGGCCTCCCACCTGGGTATGACGCGCCGGCCGGATGGCCAGAAGGTATGACCGGTATGGACGGCTCCGTGGTGTGACGTGCCCGGCCGGGCACGCTGCCTAGCGTCGGACCCCATGAACGACAACAACGATCTCGGCACCGACAGCGGAAAGAGGGGGCGCGGACGGACGCTCCGGCGACTGGCCGCCGTACTGGCCGCGCTGGGCGTCGCCGTGGCGGGACAGGTCGCCACACCGCCCGCGGACGCCGCCGCCGGACGGCAGCCGCTGGACGGCCTCTGGCGGGCCGACGGGTACGGCACCGTCTTCGGCATCGGCCAGGGGCGGCTCATCACCTACGACACGACGGCGATCAGCTGCCTGCGTGGGGTGCTCTCGGCGGAACAGACGGCGCGCACGCGCGACTCGGCGTCCTTCACGGCCCAGGAGGGCGGCCGGCGGATCGTCGTCCAGACGCGGGGGCCAGGCCGGGCGCGGCTACGGTATGCGGGCAGCGTCGGCGCCATCGGCCTGCGGAGGCTGCCCCGCCTGCCCGGGGCCTGTGCCACCCCGACGCCCGCTGATCCGGTGAAGGTGTTCGACGTCTTCTGGACGACCTTCGCCGAGAACTACCCGTTCTTCGCCACCAAGGGCGTCGACTGGCGAGCCGTACGGGACCGGTACCGGTCCAGGATCGGTCCGGACAGCGGGGACGAGGAGCTGTTCGCCGTCCTGCGCGACATCCTCAAGGAGCTCGGCGACGCGCACACCGCGCTCATCGCGGGCGGCAGGCAGTTCGCCAGACCGTTGCGTCCGGGCACCAGGCAATTGGACGGGGTGCCGGCCTTCATCGCCTTCAACGAACGCGTCCGGGAGTTCGTCGAGAAGAACGACACCCGCAAGCCCCTGCAACAGTGGGGACGAGGCGTGATCGGGTACGCCGACCTCCCGGACGGCCTGGGCTACCTGCGGCTGGGCGCGTTCGACGGCTACGCCGACGGCGGCTACGAGCCCAACGCGGCCGAGCTGGACCGGGCGCTCGACGAGATCTTCACCGTGTCCCGCACCTCGGGGCCCGGCCGGCTGCGCGGTCTCATCATCGACGTCCGCGTCAATCTGGGCGGCTACGACGCACTCGGCCTGCGGCTCGCCTCCAGGCTCACCGGCAGGCCGTACCAGGCGTACGCCAAGCAGGCCCGCAACACCCCCGGCGATCCGCCCGGGTTCACCCGCCCCCAGCCGGTACCCGTACGGCCGGCGACCGGCCCGGTGTACACGGGCCCCATCGCCATGCTCACCAGCAGCCTGACCATCAGCGCGGGCGAGACCTTCACCCAGGCCATGATGGGACGGACGCCCCGGCCCGAGCGCATCGGGGAGAACACGCAGGGAGCCTTCTCCGACTTCCTGTGGCGGAGGCTGCCCAACGGGTGGAGCTTCGCTCTGCCCAACGAACGTTTCCTGACCCGCGACGGGACCACCTTCGACGTCACGGGCATCCCGCCCCACCTGTCCGTTCCCGGCGTCCTCAGCGACGAGGAACTGAACGGGGGCCACGACGCCGCCTTCGCCAAGGCCCTCTCCTACCTGACGAGCCGGCGGCGACGGTAGCGCCTCCGCCCCAGGAACAGGCCGGCCGCGGGCGGCGGCCGGCCATGGGAATCGGGGTGAACGGCCCCGCTGCTAGTGCCTCAAAGATGCCTTCTGCGTGACGAAACCTCTTGTCATCAACCACACGGCGAAGACGAAGCCCTGCAGGGCCAGTGGCGCATTCATGGCCAGGTAGAGCGGCGTTACGACGTCAGTCACACCGAGCAGCACCAGGAAACTCGCCGACACGGCTGCCGCTATTGCCAGGAATCCCCACCCGGACAACCATCGAGGGACAGATCTCGACCGCCACAGAATGCGGAACAACAGGAGATCTCCAAGACTGAGCGAGATGATCAATGCGACATGATTGACCAAGTCGCGCGCCGTCCGCAGTACTTCTCCAAAGACCTCGATGCTGGATGCGGCCACGGCGTCGGCCTGGGCGAGTTCCCGGCCCAGCACGAGAAACAAGGGCAGCATGATGACGCCGATGAAGTGGAACGTCGCCGCGATCAGCCTGAACCCGAGGAAACCCGCGCTGAGTCTGTCGTTCTCCGCCCGCACCATCGGATACAGGCACAGCGCGAACCCGACATACGCGGGGATCATGATGGACTGAGCGACCGCGCCGAGGATGACCTGGCCCTCGTGTGCGGAAACGAGAGCGAGACGGCGTGGTTCGTCGACGGCGGGAACGACGCTCAGTGCGCCGGCGATCATACCCAGGATGACCAGGGCACCGGCAATCGCGGTCGCCCGCCTGTTCGTGTGCACGATTCTTGTCCCGAGATCGTCGTGGTGGTCAGCCTGTGAGCAGGTCCATGCGCAGGAACTCGGTGATGCGGAGCAGTTTCGGCGGGCGTGCCACTTTCTCGGGAAGGGCCTGGAAGGCCTCGTCCTCACCGACGAGGCGCGGGGCGGTGAGTTCCACGTCCCTCCCGTCGACCCGGAGCCGCGCATTTCTGGCCGCCAGGACGTTCTGCACCCAGTCCGAACGCGACCCATACACCAGAACGAAAAGGTAACCGCCGTCGACGGGATGCGCGTCGAGCGGCGTGCGGTACGTGGCGCCGGAAATGCGGCCGACGTGAATCAGCACCGGCCATCTTCCGCCGGTCATCGCGCGGGGATTGAACACCTTCTTGTTCACGTGCCCCCACCACCTCGGCATCGGCATGGAAATCTCCTTCTCTGCACCCCAGACGGCCTTACGACCGTAAGGCTGCTTACGTCTGTAAGGTTGGCTTACGCTCGTAAGGCTGTCAACCCGCACACGTCCCCGGAGCCGTCATGCCGCCGCAACCGCTCAGCAGAGTCCTCGTCCTGGAAGCCGCGATCCGGGTCGCGGACCGCGGCGGCGCGGAGGCGATCACGATGCGCCGGGTGGCGCAGGAACTGGGCGTGGAGGCGATGTCGCTCTACCACCACGTGCCCAACAAGGACGCGATCCTCGACGGCGTGGTCGACATGGTGTTCGCGGCGATCAAGTTGCCGGGTGCCGAATGCGACGACTGGCGCGACGCGATCCGTACGCGAGCCGTCTCCGCCCGCGCGGTCCTGTCGCAGCACAGCTGGGCCCTCGGCCTCATGGACTCCCGCCGCGATCCGGGACCGGCGACGCTGCGCCACCACGACGCCGTCCTGGGGGTCCTGCGGGAGGCGGGGTTCACGCTGCCGATGGCCGCGCACGCCGTGTCGCTGATCGACAGCTACGTCTCCGGGTTCGTCCTGCAGGAGGCGAACCTGCCGATGGCGACGCCGGACGACGTCGAGAACGTGGCCGGCGACATCCTCCGGCAACTGCCGGAGAAGGAGTTGCCGTACCTCGCCGAGATGATCCGCGACCACGCCCTGCGACCGGGCTACGACTACACCAGCGAATTCGGCTACGGCCTCGACCTGATCCTGGACGCCCTCGAAGCGCGCCGAAGCGTCCAGTGATCGGGCGAACCCCGGGTGAACTTCTCGATACGGGTGGCGAACAGGAGCGAGAGCACCAACGTGAGTGGCCGACCGGCCGGCCGTGTCGGACAGTGCCGCCGTCTGGTGGAGGGCGAGGGGCTTGGACGGGCCGCTCCACGTCGTCGGCGCTCGGCTACCGCCGCCCGCCTGGGAGCACGTCAGGGGCCGGCACATGCCACATGCCCGTTGACGGAGCTAGTACGTCGGCGGGGTCGGGGCTGAGACCGGACCGGTCCGGCCGGGTGGATGGTGACGTCAGTGGCGGTGGTGGTTGTCGGGTTGGGCGGGGTCGCCGGGGTGTTCGAGGCCCGGCACCAGGCGTAGCCGGTGGGCGCGGGCGTGGTCGAGCCAGCGTACGAACGCCACCCTGCGCGCGGAGTCGAGGAGGCCGTCGGCGGGTGCATCTCGGTCCGGGACGGGGTCGTGGCGGGTGACGAGGGTGGCGGTCCAAGGGCCGGCGGTCACCGTCTGGCCCGGTACGGTGGCGGCCAGGGCTTCGGCCAGGGCGACGGGCAGCGAACCGGGGTCTGCGTCGAACTCGCCGTCCGGAGTGCGTAGCCGCCATGTCGGTCCGGTGGGCGGGCGCGTGGTGGCCTCCCGATACGCGGCCGCCTCCGACGCGGAGACCGTGACGTCGGCGGTGACGGCCTCGTAGACGGCCCGGACGGCGGCGCTGCCCTCGTAGGCCGCCGCAGCGATCGAACCCAGCTCAACCGCCGCCCGCTGGCCGAGCCGTACCGCGATGGCGTCGGTGGCTCGCCGGCCCGGCCGTACTGCAGGGGCGTCGGCGGGGGGCTGGTCCCGCCGTACCGCAGGGGCGTCGGTGGGGGGCTGGTTGGGGCGGGGTGGTGGGGGCTTCTCCAGGGGGAGTCCGCGGGCTGTGGCCTCGGCGGCGCACAGTTGCTCGGTCAGCACCACCTGGGCCACCCAGCGCGTGAGTTGCCGGTCCTCGGCCGTGCCCGGTGCCGGGAGCGCCGAGGACCTCGGGCCGCTCCGCAGGGCTGCGAGCCGTCGGTCCAGCTCAGAGCGGGGGAGCGGGCAGCCGTCGAGCCAGCCGAGCACCGGCCCCACACCGGGCGCGACCGGCTCGCCGGTGACGGGCGCGTGGGCGGAGTCCGGATGACTGACCTGAGGTGTTGGGACGGAGGTGGGACGGTTCGCCTGGGGCGTCGGGGCGGAGGTCTCAGCGCGGGGCCGGGGATGGGCGGGGTGGGAACGGTGGGTCATGGGGTCACCACCAGTTCGACGGTCGGGGCGTACTGGCAGCGGCCGAACCACATGACCTTGCCCAGGGCCCAGGCGGAGCCGGGGACGGCGTCGCGGGGTGCGGACACCTCGAACTCGGCGACCGTGCTCTCGCCGGCCGCCAGGACGAACCCGCGGACCGGGGCGGCGATCAGGTCCCACGTGCCCCAGGGCGAGACGACCTGCAGCTCGCCCCGGATCTCACCGTTCGTGCGGTTGTGCAGCGCCAGCCCCAGCACGGCACGCCCGCCGGGAGCGACGCGCACCGACGGCGTCGTCACCTCCACCGACAGGCCGGTGTCGCGGCCGGGACGGTCCTTGCTGCCCTGCGCGGCCACCCACTCCTCGGGGACGTCACCGGGCACGGGCAGCACGCCGGGCAGGTCGCCGACGGCGACGGTGACCACGTCCTCGACGGTCTGGCCGTCATGCTGGATCCGGGCGGTGACGAAGTACAGGCCGGGCTCGACGCCCCGGGGCGGGGTCACCGTCACCGGGAACCGTACGTGCCCGCCCGCCGCCAGCCGGTACGGGCGCCGCGTCAGACCGGCCGTCCAGCCCTCGGGGACGAGGATCTCCACGGCTCCTTCCACGTCGGCGTCGAGCAGGTGCGAGGAGAGCACCACCGACAGTCCGGCGGGCTCGCCCTCGGTCCGCACCAGGCCCGGCGACGCCGTGACGCTCACCGGCAGGTAGCCCATCGGCGCCGGCCCCCGGTTGTGCAGCCAGTACCGCGCGTGCACCGGCTGCGCCACCTCGGCAGCCGGCCCCAGCACCGCGCCGCCGCGGGCCGACCCACCCAACGGCAGGCCGGGGACGGCGATCACGGTGGCGACCTCGGCGCCGGTCAGCGTGACGGCCCCCTGGACGGGTTCGCGCCGCCGTTCGAGCAGGTCGGCGCGGTGCGGCTCGGTGAGGGCGAGCGCACCGGAAAGGACGGCGTCGCGGCCGAGTCCGGTGGACTCCATCAGGCGCACGGTCACCCCGGAAGCCGGGTCCGCCGCGGCGGCCGACCCGTGCGCGGTCGGGTTGCCGGCCGGCTTGACGGTGCCGACCAGCACCTCCCGGGCCGGCTCGACCTTCAGGTACGACCGGGTCGGCGGCAACGGGCCCCCGTGCGGCTCGGCGAGCACGGCGTACAGCGGATGGTTGAACTCCTGCCCCCGGGCGGGCAGCGTCAGCGTGCGCCAGTCGCCCTCGCCGGAGACCAGCGCGTAACGGAACTCGTGGGTCCAGTGCATGAGCTGGAAGCCCGCTCCGTCGGGCAGCGTGCGGCGGGGCGGGTCGATCCACACCCCGGACGGCCACCCGGTGCACGAGCGCATCAGCGACAGGTGCAACGTGCCGGCCGGATCGACGGCGAAGCCCGGCAGGCCGTAGGTGAGCAGCGCGACGGTGTGGCCGGTGAGCAGCTCGGACTCCGGGACCTCGCCGGGGCAGGCGGAGCTCACGCGGGCGTCGGCGAGGTCGGCGGTCAGCGCGGCGGGATCGGTGGTGACCAGGGCCGGCAGCGCCCGCAGGTCACGCAGGTCGGCGTTGGGCCGCCAGACCTCGCGCAGCGGCCGGGCGGCGGGTACCCAGACGCGCCCGTCCCGCTCCAGGACCTCGGCATAGGCCGGGCCCGCGCGGTCCAGCAGCTCGCGCACCGCGTCGTTCTCCCGCGGCCCGCCGATCATGATGCGGAAGTCGGGGAGGTTGGAGTCGACGTCGAGCCAGCCGTACCTGGACCAGTCCGCACCGGCCGTGGTCGCGGTGACCCCGGCCCTGACCAGCGCGATCAGCAGGTCGCGCACGCCGGCGGCGTCGTCCGGGCCGGGCACGACCACCTCCGCCACGCCGAGCGCCCGCTCACCCAGCGGCCGGCCGCCGGGGCCGGTGAGCGCGACGCGGGCGGTGGAGCCCAGGCCGAACCAGGTGTTGGCGGGGTTGTCGAGGGTCCACGGCGCTTCGGCGGCGTCCACGTCGGGCAGGGCGAACCCGCGCCCGACCACGGCCCCGGCCACCTCGCTCACCGGCAGCGCGCCGGGCAGGTCGGCGGGGAAGCTCAGCCGCAGCAGCCGGTCGGCCCCGCGGTAGTCCAGGACGCGGGTGGTCAGGTCCACGTGGTCCACGCCGTGCCAGAGCGTGACGGTCTGCTCGTAGCCGATGCCGTCCACCGTCCCGGTGATCACCAGGCGCTCGCCGAGCGGGCAGGTCTCGCGCCGCACCTGGGCCGCGCCCTCCGCCGCGCCGACGACCGGGCCCTTGGGCACCAGGTGCCAGGGGCCCTCGCCGAAGTCGGGGTGGGCGGGGTACTCCTCGTAGACGCGCAGCTCGTTGCCGACGCAGCCGGGCCGTAGCAGCTCGCGTCCCGCCTTCTTGTCCAGGACGGAGGACAGGCAGCCGCCGCGGCCGGGGTCGGCGATGACGCGGTAGCCGGCGTTCTCGACGGTGACGCCGGGCGCGGACGTCCACGCGGCCGCACCGGGCCGGGACGATCCCGGCAGGAACCGCCAGGTGCGCCAGCCGGTGGCGGGCACGTCCTCGGCCAGGAACCGCAGGGTCCCCCGGTCCACGACGCACGGCACCTCCGCGCCGGCGTCGTCGAGCACCCGTCCGCCGTCGAGCCCGGCGGGCAGCCGTACGGCCACCGGCGCCGACCGGTCGAACGACAACGTGTTCGCGACGACCACCGCGACGCCTTCGCCGCCGGTGTCCACGCGGGCGACCAGCGAGGCGAGCGAGACGTCGCGCACCGCGCCCGCCAGGTCGTACGCCTCGCGCCAGCCGGACAGCAGGTCCAGGTAGACCTGGTCGGACTCGCTGCCGGTGATCGCGTCGTGGTGTGCCCCGTAGGCGAGCTGCCGCCACACCTTGTCCAGCGCGGCCTCGGGGTAGCTCCCGAGCCCTTCGAGCGCAGCGAGGGTGGCCAGCTTCTCCGCGTCCACGGCGGCCACCTCGCCCGCCCGCTGCGCCTGCTTGGTGTCGATGTAGGAGACGTCCTTGCCGGTGTAGACCGGGTTCATGTCGCGGGTCTGCGGGCTCGGGCGGCGTCCGGTGGCCGCCAGCTCGGCCCGGACCGCGTCGAGGAAGTCGCGCGGGGTGGCGCAGACGAAGCGCGGCCAGACGTAGCGGGCGTTCCAGGAGCGGTGGATCTCGGTGACCCACTTGTTGGGCGGGGTGTAGTCGGTGCCCACGGGCAGCAGCAGGTTCCGCGTCGCCCCGACCGGCTTGAGCTTGCGGTACAGCTCGTAGACGGCGTGCTCGGCGCCCGCCAGGTCGGCGGCGGAGTCCATCCACCAGCCGGCCGAGTAGTGGTGGGGCATGAAGTGCGTCAGCACGCCGAGCCCCGAGGGGGCGATCCACTCGAACTCGCTCGGGAACTGCATCACCCGGGCGTCGTCCTTGGCCTCGCGGAAGTTCTTCTGGATCGGCCCCCACTGGTGGAACGGCCCGCGCGCCCACGCGCTGCCGGTCAGCCCCGCCGCGGCGAGGTAGCCGGGGAACTGCGGGTCGTGTCCGAACGCGTCGAGCTGCCACGCCGTCGCCGGATCCCCGCCGAGGATGTCGCGCTGGTAGCCGATGCCGTACACGATGTTCCTGATCGTGACCTCGGCGCCGGTGAGGTTGGTGTTGGGCTCGTTGTACGTCCCCCCGACCAGCTCCACCTGCCCGCGCTCCATCAGCAGCCGCAGGTCGGCCCGGCGCTCGGGATGGACGTCGAAGTACGGCTTGAGATAGTCGATCTCGGCCAGCACGAACTTGTAGACCGGGTCGCGCAGCGCCAGGTCCAGGTGCGCCTCCACCAGCGCGAAGCCGTTGCGCTCCCACAGCGGGCGGGTGGTGGCGTCCCCGGACAGCAGCTCCCACGGCGAGGTGTAGGCCGCCTGCGTGTTCCACCACACCGGGTCGTAGTGGAAGTGGGAGACCAGGAACATCGTCCAGCCGGGCTCGGCCACGACCACCACGGCCTCGGCCCGCGCGCCGCCCGCCGTCACCACGACCGGCAGCTCGGCCCCCGGGACCGGGCCGGCGATCTCCAGCGGGACCTCGACCACGCCCGCGCCCTCCGCTTCTCCGGACACGCCCGGGCCGGTGACGACGACCCGGGCGGGCGGGCCGTCGAGCGTCACGCGCAGCACCTGGCGCGGGGCGTCCTCGGTGCCCGTGAACAGGTCCGTGGACTCCACGGAGACGATGGCGACTGACACGGTCTTCCCTTCAGGAAATCGATGATCTTGCGGCAGGCCCGTCGTTCACTCCGGGGTGAGGACGCTGCCGATCCCCCGGGTCGCGAGGTGGCCGGGGTCGTCGGCGCGGTCGCCGGCGACGATGGCCACGGGCCCGGACTGGCGCAGCCGGACCCATGCGGCGTGGAAGGCGCTGCCCGGCGCGACCTCGGCCCGGCGTCCGGGCTCGGTCCGCAGGTCCACGTCGCACCGCAGGGCCGGACGCCGCGCCTCGGTACGGCCGCGGCGCTCGTCGATGATCGCGGCGAGCTCCTTGGCCGCCGGCTTGGGACGGTGGTCCACGGTGAACAGGCCCAGCTCGTACTCCCGCTCGGGGAAGTCGGAGAGGGAACGGTCCAGGTCGTGGGAGCACCACCAGGTGACGCCCCACAGGGCGGGGTTGGCGGTCACCGCGTCGAGCGTGCGGCGGACGAACTCGGCGGTCCCGGCCTCGGGCACGTCGGGCCTGGGCACCCCGATCTCCTGCAGCCAGACGGGCCTGGCCGGGTCGAGCGAGGTGGCGGCGGCCAGCTCGACCAGGTAGTCGGCGTGCGAGACGGTGGCCGGGCCGAGCGGGCCGTCGATCGCGGAGACGCCGTTGAACACCCAGGAGTGCACCGTGGTCAGGTCGCCCAGGTCCACGTTGTCGGCGGGACGGAACGGGTGCTCCGGGTCGTACCAGGTGGCGTCGTACAGGGAGTGCAGGGCGAGCAGGCCGGGCGCGGCCGCACGCACGACGTCGATCAGCTCGGCGGCCCACGCCGTGGACGCCTCGGGGGTGGTGGCGTTGCTGGGGTAGAGGTTGTTGACCTCGTTGCCCAGCGTGACGGCGAACACGTTGCCGCGGGTGGCGACGGCCCGGGTGAGCCGGTCGGCGTAGGCGGCTATGGCGTCGCGCGCGCCGCGGTCGGTGAACAGGCTGCGACGGTGCCAGGTGAGCACCCAGGAGGGCAGGAAGTCGAAGCTGGACAGGTGCCCCTGGAGCAGGTCCACGGCGACGGACAGGCCGAACTCGGCCGCGACGTCGATCACGGCCAGCAGGTCCGCCACGCCGCGCTGCCGGACCAGCCCCGGGTTGGGCTGGATCCACGGCCAGATCGGGAACACGCGCACGTGGTCCAGGCCGATCGAGGCCAGGTCCTCGAAGTCGCGGCGGACCGCGTCGAGCGACAGGTCGAGCCAGCTGTGGAACCAGCCGGCGGAGGGCACGTAGTTGGCGCCGTGGCGGATGGGGTCGAGCAGGGGCACGCGTCCTCCGGGGGTCGTACGATCTCCCGGCGGAGCCTAAAGCGATTTAGTCGCCCTGCCAAGCCCCCGGGGCCGCCGTGCTCTCCCGGACCGTCAGCCGAGGGGTCTCGGTCTTGACGTCCTTGCGCTGCTCAGGGTCGGCGATGACCTCCAGCATCACCTCGGCCAGCCGCTTGCCGAAGGCGAAGGTGTCGCGGGAGAGCGCGGTGATCGCGGGGTGGGTGATCCGCGTGAGCACCGAGTCGTCGAAGGCCACGATGGACAGGTCGTCGGGCACCTTCACCCCCATCTCGCCGGCCACCCCCAGCCCGGCCAGGGCCATCACGTCGCTGTCGTAGACGATGGCGGTGGGCCGGCGCGGCCGCGACAGCAGCGCGCGCGTCGCGGCGGCGCCCTCGGAGTCGCTGAAGTCGGTGTGCACCGACACCGCCTCCTCCAGGGCCAGCCGCCCCGCGCGGTCGCGCAGCGCGCGGGCCCGCCGCTGGGTGTGCCGGAACGCCGGCAGGCCCGCGACGTGCGCGATCCTGCGGTGGCCGAGCGCGGCCAGGTAGTCCACGATCGACAGCATGGCCTCCCGGTCGTCGGCCCAGACGCTCGACAGCGACCCGTGCCTGCCCGGCCCGCCCAGGACCACGGCGGGCACGCCGAGCTCCTCCAGCACCGCGATGCGCGGGTCGCGGACCATGAGGTCCACCATGACGAAGCCGTCGACCCGGTGGGCGGAGGTCCACTCGCGGTAGATCTCCATCTCGGCCTCGGCGTCCTCCACGATCAGCAGTTGCAGCGCGACGGCCTGAGCCGACAGCCCCGCCTGCAGGCCGGACAGTAACTGGGCGAAGAACGGCTCCACGCCGAGGGCGCTGGCGGGCCGGGCGATGACCAGGCCCACCGCCTCCGCGCGCGCCCCGCCGAGGGCGCGGGCGGCGCTGTGCGGACGCCAGTTCATCTCCTTCGCCACCTGCAGGATTCGCGCGCGGGTGGCCTCTCCGACCCCCGGGCGGCCGTTGAGCGCGAAGGACACCGCGCCCTTGGAAACCCCGACCCGCTCGGCGATGTCGGTGATCGTCGGTCGGCGCACCACTGCTCCTTCACGAATTCGTCTCAGCTATTGACACACGAGTCTAGCCAGGTGAATAGTCCCGCAACTAGAGCGATTTAGTAACCAAGGAGAGCGCCATGCGTAGGTACTGGACGGGACCGGCGGTGGCAGCCGTCATGGTCGTCTCGGGCTGCGGTCTCGGCGGGTCCGGCGAGCCGGGAGCCGCCGCCCCGACCGCGGCGGCCACGGGAGAGGTGAAGGGCACTGTCAGCCTCCAGACGTGGGCCCTGAAGCCCAAGTTCACGGCGTACGTCGAGGGCGTCGTCGCCGCCTTCGAGAAGAAGTACCCCGGCACGAAGGTCGAATGGCTCGACCAGCCGGCGGACGCCTACTCCGAGAAGGTACTCAACCAGGCCGCCTCCGGAACACTCCCCGACGTCACCAACCTGCCCCCGGACTTCGCCAGGCCCCTGGTCCAGCAGGGCATGCTGCTCGACGTCGCCGCCGCCGACCCCAAGCTCGCCGACGAGTACGTCGCGGGCGGCATCGACGCCTACACCTTCCGCGGCTACCCGGGCACGTACGGCTATCCCTGGTACCTCAACACCGACGTCAACTACTGGAACTCCGAGTTGATGAAGAAGAACGGCCTCGACGCGGCCAAGCCGCCGACGACGTTCGACGAGCTGGTCGAGCAGGCCCGGACCTACAAGGAGAAGTCCGGCGGCAAGACCTACCTGATGAGCCGCCGCCCCGAGCTGGGCGACCTGGCCCAGGCAGGCGTGAAGCTGCTGTCCGACGACGGCAAGAGCTTCGTCTTCAACACCCCCGAGGCCGTCGCGGTGATCGAGAAGTACCGGGCCGCCTTCAAGGAGGGCTTACTGCCGCGCGACGTGCTGACCGACACCTACGCGGGCAACGCCAAGCTGTTCAACGAGGGCACCGTGGCCTGGACGACGGCCGGCGCCAACCACATCATCGCCGTCAAGACCGACAACCCCTCCCTCGCGCCCAAGGTCGTGCCCTCGACCGCGATGGGCACCCCGCCGCTGTACGTGCAGGGCCTGTCGGTGTCGAAGAAGAGCAAGAACCCGGCCGCGGCGATCGCGCTCGCCCGCTGGGTGACCAGCGCCGAGAACCAGGCGGCGTTCGCGCACGAGGTCAGCGTCTTCCCCAGCACCAAGGCCTCGGCCGGCGACCCGTTCTTCACCCGGAGCGACGGCACCAACGCCGGCGACGCCAAGGTCATCGCCTTCAAGTCGCTGGCCACCGCCAAGGTGCTGCAGCCGGTCGAGGTGACCGAGGCGATGAGCAAGTTCATCCGCCAGCAGATCGCCCTCGCGCTCAACGGCGAGGTCTCCGCCAAGGAGGCGCTGGACGCCGCGGTCGCCAAGTGCAACGAGCTGCTCAACCAGTGATCACCCCCGCTCTTCCCGCACAGGGCGCCCTCCGCCGCCGGCTCACCCCCTGGCTGCTGGTGGCGCCCGCCGCGCTGTGGCTGCTCGTCTTCAACGTCTGGCCCTCGCTGAACACGCTGGTGCTGGCCTTCACCAACGCCAAGCCGCTCAGCGGGGGGCACTTCACCGGGCTGGCCAACTTCGGCCGCATGCTCGACGACGACCAGCTCGGCGACGCGCTGCTCAACAGCGTCGTCTTCATGCTGGTCTGCCTGCCGGTGCTCACCCTGCTGCCGCTGCTGCTGGCGATCCTGGTGGAGAAGAAGATC
This sequence comes from Nonomuraea sp. NPDC003560, assembly GCF_042878785.1. Classification (NCBI taxonomy): domain Bacteria; kingdom Bacillati; phylum Actinomycetota; class Actinomycetes; order Streptosporangiales; family Streptosporangiaceae; genus Nonomuraea; species Nonomuraea sp. NPDC003560. The sequence continues at coordinate 282,304 of NZ_JBIAOF010000010.1, forward strand.
CCCGGCATCACGTTCTTCCGCACCGCCTTCTACACGCCGGTCGTCGCCTCCGCCGTGGTGGTCGCGCTGATCTGGAGCTGGCTGCTGAGCGACCGGGGCCTGATCAACGGGCTCATGCAGGCGCTGGGCGTGCTGCAGGGGCCGCTGCCGTTCCTGACCGACCGGTGGCTGCTGGTCCTCAGCGCCATCACCCTGACGGTGTGGAAGGGGCTGGGCTACTACATGATCATCTACCTGTCGGCGCTCGGGAACGTGCGGCGCGAACTGCACGAGGCCGCGGCCGTGGACGGGGCGGGGGCCGTCCGCCGGTTCTGGAGCGTGACGGTGCCCGGCGTGCGCAACACGATGTTGCTGGTGTCGGTGCTGGTCTCGGTGTCGGCCCTGCGCGTGTTCTCCGAGCTCTTCGTGCTGTCCAACGGCACCGGCGGGCCGGGCGGGCGGGCGATGTCGCTGGTCATGCTGATCCAGATGTACAGCCGCGGCTTCTACGGCCACTTCGGCTACGCCTCGGCGCTGAGCATCCTGCTCTTCGTCATCACGATCGGCCCGATGCTCCTGCTGACCCGGCTCAACAGGAAGGCGGACTGACATGGCGGCGATGAAGGCGAGCGCGCGACCCGCCGCCGCGGCGGCCCGCCCGGGGCGGCACGGCCGCCGCCGGGGCCGGGGCGGGTTCGGCGCCACCACGCCAGGAGAGCTGGTCCTGCGGTACGCGCTGCTATTGCTCGTCCTGGCGATCACGATAGTGCCGTTCCTGTGGCAGTTGTCCACCTCGCTGAAGGGCCCGTTCGAGGACGTCTTCGCGCAGACCCCGAGCTTCGTCCCGCTCCAGCCGACGCTGGCGAACTACGCGCGCGTCGCCGACACCATCCCCGTGTGGACGTACGCGCTCAACTCGGTGATCGTGGCGGTCATCGTGGTGGGCGGCAACGCGGTCGGCGCGACGCTGGCCGGGTTCGCACTGGCCCGGCTGGAGTTCCGGGGCGCCAAGCTGCTCCTGGTGCTGTTCCTGTCCACGCTCGTGCTGCCGGGCGAGGTGACGATCGTCTCCCAGTACGTCACCGTCCGCGGCATGGGCCTGGCCGACACGCTGCTGGGCGTGGCCCTGCCCGGCGCGATCGGCATGCTGAACGTGCTGCTGATGCGCACCGCCTTCCAGGCCATCCCCAAGGAGATGGACGAGGCGGCGGTCATCGACGGGGCGACCCCCTGGCAGCGGCTCGTCCGCCTCGGGCTGCCGAACGTGCGCGGCATGCTGAGCGTGATCACGATCTTCGCGTTCATCGGCGCCTGGGACGACTTCCTGTGGCCGCTCATCGTGCTCAACGACCCGAAGAACTTCACGCTGACCGTCGGACTGCAGTACCTCAACGGCACGTTCAGCGCCAACCCCCGTCTCATCGCCGCTGGGACAATGATCTCCTTCCTGCCCATCGTGCTCCTGTTCGCCTCGCTGCAGCGCTTCTTCTTCCGTGGCGTCGCCGAGGGTGCGATCAAGGGCTGAGCCGGTTCCGAGAACGAGGAGTCTCTCTCCATGCATGACGACCGCACACTGGTCGAAGCCCGTCTCAAGCGCGTGCTGGACGAACGTCTGCGCCCGGCCGTCCACCCCGAGTCCGTGCCGATGGACGTGCGCGTCTGGACCGCGCCGGGCGAGCCCGTCCCCGTCGCCGAAGGGCTCGCGGCCCCGACCGAGCCGATCGCGGTCGGCGCGGCGTGGGGCGCGCCATGGGCGACGAGCTGGTTCACGGTGACCGGCACCGTCCCGGACGCCTGGACGGGCCGGACCGTCGAGGCGGTGCTCGACCTCGGCTTCGACGAGAACATGCCGGGCTTCCAGTGCGAGGGCCTGGTCTACCTGCCCGACGGCACGCCCGTGAAGGGGCTCAACCCGCGTAACCAGTGGGTGCGCGTCGGCGCGCCGGTGACCGGCGGCGAGCGGGTCGAGCTGCGGATCGAGGCGGCCTCGAACCCGGTCGTGCTCGACTACAAGCCGTTCGTGCCCACCCTGCTCGGCGACAAGGAGACGGCGGGCAGCGAGCCGCAGTACCGGCTGGCGCGCATGGACCTGGCCGTGTTCGACGAGACGGTGTGGAACCTGATCATCGACCTGGAGGTGGTGGGGGAGCTGATGCACGAGCTGCCCGCCGACAGTGGCCGCCGCGCGGAGCTGACCCGGGCCGTCGACCGCGCCCTGGACGCGATCGACCTCCAGGACGTCAACGCCACCGCCGGGGCGGCCCGCGCCGAGCTGGCCGGCGTGCTGTCCGCGCCCGCCGTGCCCTCGGCGCACCGGATCAGCGCGGTCGGGCACGCCCACATCGACTCGGCCTGGCTGTGGCCGCTGCGCGAGACCGTCCGCAAGGTCGCCCGTACCGCCTCCAACATGACGGCGCTGCTGGCCGACGAGCCGGAGTTCGTGTTCGCGATGTCGCAGGCACAGCAGTGGGCGTGGATCAAGGAGCACCGGCCCGAGGTGTGGGCCAAGGTGACCAAGGCCGTGGCGGCCGGGCGGTTCGTCCCGACCGGCGGCATGTGGGTGGAGTCGGACACGAACATGCCCGGCTCCGAGGCCATGGCCCGCCAGTTCGTGCACGGCAAACGGTTCTTCATCGACGAGTTCGGCGTCGACAACGAGGAGGTGTGGCTGCCGGACACGTTCGGGTTCGCGGCCGGGCTGCCGCAGATCATCAAGGCGGCGGGCTCGAAGCGGCTGCTCACCCAGAAGATCTCGTGGAGCCGGACGAACACGTTCCCGCACCACACGTTCCTGTGGGAGGGCATCGACGGGTCGCGGGTGTTCACGCACTTCCCGCCGGTCGACACCTACAACTGCTCGATGAACGGCCGGGAGATCGCGCACGCGGCCCGCAACTTCAAGGACAAGGGCGTCGCCCGGCACTCGCTGGCCCCCACCGGCTGGGGCGACGGCGGCGGCGGCACCACCCGCGAGATGGTGGCCAAGGCCGCCCGGCTGCGCGACCTGGAGGGCTCGGCCACCGTCACCTGGGAGACCCCCGCCGGTTTCTTCGCCAAGGCCGAGGCCGAGTACCCCGACCCGCCGGTCTGGGTGGGCGAGCTCTACCTGGAGCTGCACCGGGCCACGCTGACCAGCCAGGCCAAGACCAAGCAGGGCAACCGGCGCAGCGAGTCGCTGCTGCGCGAGGCCGAGCTGTGGGCCGCCACGGCCGCCGTGCGGGCCGGCGCGCCCTACCCGTACGAGCAGCTGGACCGCATCTGGAAGACGGTGCTGCTGCACCAGTTCCACGACATCCTGCCCGGCTCGTCGATCGCCTGGGTGCACCGCGAGGCCAGGGCCACCTACGCGGCGCTGGCCGAGGAGCTGACCGGCCTGATCGACGACGCCCAGCGGGCCCTGGCCGGAGACGGCCCCCACGAGCTGGTCTTCAACGCGGCCCCGCACGCCCGCAACGGCGTCCCGGCCGGTGGCGCGGCCGCGGCCGCACCGGGGACCCCGACGGCCGTGGAGCCCCGCGAGGGCGGCGGCTTCGTGCTGGACAACGGCCTGCTCCGGGTCGAGGTGGACGGGCGCGGCCTGATCGTCTCCGCCTACGACCTGCGGGCCCGGCGCGAGACCCTGCCCCCCGGCCAGGCCGCCAACCTGCTCCAGCTGCACCAGGACTTCCCCAACATGTGGGACGCCTGGGACGTGGACGAGTTCTACCGCAACACGGTCACCGACCTCACCGCGGCCGACGAGGTGACTGCCGGCGAGCGGCCCGGCTCGGTCCGCGTCACCCGCTCGTTCGGCGGCTCGTCCGTCACGCAGGTGATCTCGCTGGACGGGCGGCGGGTCGACATCGCCACCGAGGTCGACTGGCACGAGACGGAGAAGTTCCTCAAACTGGCCTTCCCCCTCGACGTGCGCGCCGAGCGCTACGCCGCCGAGAGCCAGTACGGCCACGCCTACCGCGCCACCCACACCAACACGAGCTGGGAGGCGGCCAAGTTCGAGGCGTGCAACCACAAGTTCGTGCACCTGGAGGAGCCCGGCTGGGGCGTGGCCGTGGTCAACGACTCCACCTACGGCCACGACGTGACCCGGACCGTGCGCGAGGACGGCGGCACCACCACGACCCTGCGGGTGTCGCTGCTGCGCGCCCCCCGCTTCCCCGACCCCGAGACCGACCAGGGCAGGCACACCTTCCGGCACGCGCTGCTGCCCGGCGCGACGATCGGCGACGCGGTGCGCGAGGGCTGGTTCCTCAACCTGCCCGAGCGGGTGCTGTCCGGCGCCGCCGAGGTAGAACCGCTGGTCACGGTGGACGACGACGCGGTCGTGATCACCGCGGTCAAGCTGGCCGACGACGGCAGCGGCGACGTCGTGGTGCGCTTCCACGAGTCGCGCGGCGGCCGGGCGGCGGCCACGCTCACGGCCGGCTTCCCCGTCAGCTCGGTGACCGTGACCGACCTGCTGGAGCGCCCGCTGGCCGAGCCCGAGCGGCCCGGCCGGTCGATCCCGGTGACGTTGCGGCCGTTCGAGCTGGTCACCCTGCGGCTCGGCCGCTGACCGCACGTTCCCGGTGAGGGGCGCCCGTCCGGGCGCCCCTCACCTGCGTTCACGGCGGAGCCGTCAGGGGGTGTAGACGGCGGAGCTCCCGTACAGCTTGTTGGTGAACGCCGAGATGTAGGAGGCGGTGTTCGCCGAGGTGAGGTTGTAGGTGAGGAAGACGCCGTACCCCTCGGTGACCGTACGGCGGGCGAGGGAGGCGGCGGTGGACGAGCTGGTGCCGGTGAACGACACGGCGGCCGGTGACAGGCGGGACCTGGAGGTCGGGCCGTTCGGCACGGACCAGGTGCCGTACCAGGGGTTCCAGGCGTAGTCGAAGGTGTTGTTGATGCTGACGCCGTTGTAGGACAGGCGGTCGGCGGCCGGGCCGATGTCGTACAGCGTGATGAGCTTGTTCGGCAGTTTCTGGCGCAGGGCCTGGACCAGGTAGACGAAGGAGAAGGCGTTCGGCTGGCCGGTGCCGTTCCTGCCGTACTCGACGTACTCGTCGTCGAAGTCGATGCCGTCGAGCCCGTACGTCGTCACCACGTTGGCCAGCTCCTGGGCGAACGCGTCGGCGGCCTGCTGGGAGGGGAAGTTCGCGAACCCGGCGCCCTGGTGGTTGCCGAGGATGGACAGCAGGACCTTGATGCCCCTCTGCTGCAGCGGGCGGACCTCGGTCGCCACGTTGTCGAGCACCCGCTGCACGTTCTCGTTGCAGTGGAGGTAGGCCTTCGTGCCGTCGTAGTTGATGTTGGCGGCGAAGATGACCGCGATGTCGAACACCTGCGCACCGCCTCGGGCGAGCGTGTACTTCGCGACGTTCGTCATGCTCTCGCTGTTGACCTCGATGTAGACCACCGAGAGCGGGCCGGTCTTGCCGGCCGCGCGGCGCTCGGCGTGTGCCGCGGTGGGTAACGCGGCACCCACGGTGGTCGCGGCCAGCGCTGCCAGCAGGGTCCTTCTGCGCATGAGCGGTGAACTCACGATCGGCTCCTCAGGGCATGGGGGATGAATTGCTATATCGGTTAAGTCCAGTCCACTCGTTCTCATGAGGCTGTGTGGGGGCTGGAGATAAATCGGTATAGCGCCTCGATCATCGGCAGCCCGGGGCCCGCTGTCAAGGTGTCGCCGGCGCGGAAAAGACGCCGCGGGCGCCGGAGATCTCTGCGGTGGTAATGTTCCGTATATCCAAATATTTAGATGTATGGAGCAGTGATGACGAAGGTGCTGATTGTCGGTGCCGGCGCCCTGGGGCAGGTCTTCGGGGCGTGGCTGGCCGCGGGCGGGGCCCGGGTCAGCTATCTCGTGCGGCCGGGCCGGGAGGGCTGGGAAGGGGCTTCGCTGTACCGGCTCAGGCGGGGGCGGGCGCCGGTCGCCGAGCGCGTCACGCCGTACGAGGTGCGCAGCGAGCCGCCCCGCGAACGGTGGGACATGGTGTGGCTCTGCGTGGACTCGCCGGCCCTGCGCGGCGACTGGACGGGCGCGCTGCGCGCGGTGACCGGTGCGGCGACGGTGGTCACCATCGGCCAGGATCCGGGCGATCTGCGCACCCTCGCCGGCGTCTGGCCGCGGGAGCAGATCGTCCAGGTGACGCCGACGCTGCTGGCCTACCAGGCGCCGCTGGAGCGCGAGGTTCCCGGCCCGGGGGTGGCGTACTGGGTGCCGCCCGGCACGGCGACGGGCGTCACCGGAGCGCGCGCCCCGCAGGTCGTCGCCGCGCTGCGGGCCGGCGGCGTGCGGGCCAGGCGGGTGACGCGGGCCGGCGCGGGGGAGCTCACCGCCGCCCGGATGATCCCCTACATCGCCGCGCTGGAGTCCTCCGGCTGGCGGCTGCCCGCGTCGGGCCCGCGGTTGCGGGGCGCCGCCGCGGCCGTCCGGGAGGCCGTCGCGGTGGTCTCCGCACAGCACGGGCTGCGCGCTCCCGTCCCCGTTCCGTCCTGGGCCGTGGGGCTGGCGTTGCGCGTGCTGCCCCGGCTGCTCCCCTTCGACCTGCGCCGCTACCTGGAGACGCACTTCACGAAGGTGAGCGCGCAGACACGCCTGATGCTGGACGGCTGGATCGCCGAAGGGGCCGCCAGGGCGCTGCCGGTCGGCCGCCTGTCCGCCGTGCGCGACTCGTTGCCCGCATGAGCGGCCCGATCGAGGCCCGGAACGTCCTCGCGCTGTTCGCGCGGACCCGGCCGCTGTTCACCGCCCTCGGGGACGAGCGCAGGCAGGAGATCGTCGTCCACCTGCTGGAGTCCGCGGAGCCCCGCAGCGTCGGCGACATCGCCGCGCACCTGGAGCTGTCCCAGCCCGCCACCTCCCACCACCTCAAGATCCTGCGCGACGCGGATCTGCTGACGGTACGGCGCAAGGGCACCCTGCGGCTGTACGACCTCAACGCCGGCGCCTATCCGGAGCTTCTGACGCCCCTGCGCGACCTCATCACGATGATCATCTCGTGCGCCTCCGGCCTCGGCGAACAGCCGGGCGGTCACTAGAGATCGACGTCCGCCCGCGCGCCTTCCCGTCCCGGTCTGTCACATCGGGACCGGCTGTCCCGTCCTCGCAGTGCTGTCCATCCAGGCCCACGTGTGAAGGAGCAGGGGCGATGAAGGTACTGCTGGCCGGGGCGACCGGCGCGATCGGGCTTCCGCTGTTGTCGGCGCTGGCCGCGGCGGGGCACGACGTGGTCGCCGTCGTCCGCGATCCCGCCAAACGGCGGCTCGTCACCGAACGCGGCGCGGACGCCGTCGTCGCCGACGTGCTCGACCGGGACGCGCTGCTGCGCGCGCTCGACGGGCAGGCCGCCGACGTCGTCATGCACCAGGCCACGGCGCTGCGCGGCGCCTCGCGCAGGCTGCGCCCCGACGACCCCACCCTCGCCCTGCGCGACCGGGGGACCGCGCACCTGCTCGACGCCGCGCGGGCCGTCGGCGCGCGCCGGTTCGTCACCCAGTCGCTGATCACCGGGTACGGCTACCGCGACCACGGCGACCGCGTGCTGACCGAGGACGAGGAGTTCGGCGTGCACGTCGGCACCGTCGCCGACCTGGTGACCGACTCCAGCGTGGCGACCGAGAGCCAGGTGTTCGCCGCCGAAGGCATCGAGGGCGTCGCCCTGCGCTACGGCATGTTCTACGGCAGGAACGCCTTCAGCGACCTGTTCGCCGACATGATGCGCAGGCGGGCACCGGTGCTGCCGCGCGGCAGCACCGGCACCACCTGCTTCGTCCACGTGGACGACGCCGCGGCGGCCGCGGTCGCGGCCATGGAACGCGGCGGCGCGGGCCAGGCGTACAACATCGTGGACGACCGGCCGATGAGCTGGCGCGACTTCCTGACCGCGGTCGCCCGCGCGCACGGCACACCGCGTCCCGTCGTGATTCCGAGATGGCTGGTCCGGCTGGCCGTGCCGTACCTGGGCTGCCTGCTGATGGACACCACGATGCGGGTCTCGCACGCCAAGGCCACCCGCGACCTGGGCTGGACCCCGGTGCACCCGAGCGTTCCCGACGGACTGGAGGACATGAGATGACGAACGGTTACAGCAGGCCGGCCAGGATCTTCGTCCAGGCGGCCGTGGCGGTCGGCGCGCTGACGATGCTGGGCTTCGGCGTGTGGATGCGCCTCGACCCGGCAGGTTTCGCGGTCTTCGCCCGCTTCCCCAATCACGTGCACTTCCTGCACGACGCCGGGGTCTTCCAGATCGGCATCGGGCTGATGATGCTGAGCGCGCTGGTGTGGCGCGACGTGCTGTCGGTCGTGCTGGTCGGGTTCCTCGTCGCCAACACGCTGCACGTGGTGAACCACGCGGCCGACCTGGACCTCGGCGGCAACCCGGACAACTGGTGGCAGCTCGCCCTCCTCTCCCTGCTGACGCTGGCCGGCCTCGTGGTGCACCGCAGGCAGCTCAGCCGCCGGTCACGGGCGCAGAGGTAGGCCAACGGCAGTGCAGCTCGGTGTCCGATAGCTTGCGACAATCCGCGTGCCATGACATGAAGGAGTGCTCATCGTGACATCCGAGACGTACCCGGCGGCTGACCTCAGCGAGTGGGACGCCGCGCTGGCCGGCGCGTTCGAGATCCTGCTCGGCGGAGAGCCGGCCGTGCACCCTGCCGCCAGGTACGGCGTGTACTACGCCTCGGACACCTTCGACGAGTTCCTGTTCCCGAACGCCTGGGCCACCGCCGACGCGCTGTCCGGCCGGGAGGCGAGGAGCCTCCCGGATCCGGACGGTGAACACCCCTTCTCCCCGTGGACCTGGCGGTTCGACCTGGGCAGGTCGCTGTTCTGGTTCGACCCCGATCTGGTGGCGGGAACAGGGGCATGGGGCGAGGGCGGGCACAAGGGCCCCCGGCCGTTCGGCGACGCCTTCGTCGCCGACCTGCGGGCCGTGTCCGCGGCCGACGAAACGGGCGAAGCCGATGAGGTCCTGGTGCACGGCGCACGGCTGGGGCCGCTCCTGGGCCGCCACGGCGTCGATCTGACCGGCGAGGAGTGCGAGAGACTGAACGGCTGGCTGACCGTGCTGCTGCGCGTCGCCACCGACGGCACCCTCACCGATGCGCTGCGGGCCGCCACGTTCACCGAACGCGGCCCCGGCCACCTGGTGTCCGTCTCCGACATGCGGTACGCCCGCTCCGCCGTCGAGCCCTGGGAGGCGCGGCTGGGCGCGGTCGCGCATCCCGCGCTCCGCGACCATCTCCGCATGCTCTGTCTCGCCAAGGACGACGCGCGCAGCGAGGGCGGCTTCTACTGCGGCGACGGCCCCTGGCCGTGGACCGACGTCCTGGAGGCGGTCGGCTGCTCGCTGGTCGCGGGCTGGGGGTTCGGCGAGTCCCAGGCCGGCACCGCCGTCGTGCGCCTGCCGGATCAGCCGGAAGCACGCTGACGACCTAAGCAAGTCATATCACCTGACTCGCATAAAAATGACAACTAGGCATTGCTGATATCTCAACCCACTCGTACTGTGATCCCAGTCGCTCCGTAGAACGAAGGAGATCCAGTGCCCCCCAGTCACGATCCTCGACCGTCCGGCTGGCGAGTCGGCGCCGACATCGGCGGCACCTTCACCGACGTCATCGCGCTGGGGCCGGACGGCCAGGTCGTCCCCATGAAGGTGTTGTCCACCCCGCCCGACTACGGCGCGGGCGTGGTGGCGGCGACCACCGGCGTGCTCTCCCTGGCCGGTGCCCGGCCCGAGGCCGTGGTCGCGATGCTGCACGGCACGACCGTCGCCACCAACGCGATCCTGTCGATGAACGGCGTGCGCACCGCGGTGGTCACCACCCGCGGCTTCCGCGACGTGCTGGAGATCGGACGGCTGCGCCGGCCGGTGCTCTACGACCTGTCATGGTCCAAGCCCGAACCCCTCGCCCGGCGACGCGACCGGCACGAACTCGACCAGCGGATCACGGCCGACGGCCGGCTCGCCCCACCGGCGAGCGAGGACGAGATCCGCGCGCTGGCCGGACGCCTGCGCGCGGACGGCATCGAAGCGGTGGCCGTGTGCCTGATCAACTCCTACGTCCGCCCTGACGAGGAACGGCGGGTCGCCGCACTGCTGCAGGCCGAACTGCCCGGCGTGTACGTCACGGCGTCGGTCGACGTCTCCCCGCAGCCGCACGAGTTCGAGCGCACGAGCACCGCCACGGTCAACGCCTACGTCGGCCCCACCGTGCACGGTTACCTCACCCGGCTGGAAGCGGGGCTGCGCTCGGCGAAGGTGCGCGCGCCCCTGCTCGTCATGCAGTCCAGCGGCGGACTGCTCGACGCGGCCTCCGTCGCGCGGCGGCCGGTGCAGATCATCGAGTCCGGCCCGGCGGCCGGCGTCACCGCCGTGCAGAAGCTCGCCCAGCTGGTCGGCCTGTCCACGGTGGTCGCGTTCGACATGGGAGGGACCACGGCGAAGGCGTCCCTGATCGAGCACGGCGAACCGTTCGTCTCGGCCGACTACGAGGTCGGCGGCGGCATGAACGGCGCCCGCGGTCTCAGTTCCGGCGCCGGGTATCCGGTGCGGGCGCCGTCGATCGACATCGCCGAGGTCGGTTCCGGCGGCGGCAGCATCATCTCCGTCGACGCGGCGGGCGCCCTGCACGTGGGGCCGGTCAGCGCCGGCTCGCGTCCCGGTCCTGCCTGCTACGGCCAGGGCGGCGAGCTGCCGACCCTCACCGACGCCAACGTGACGCTCGGCTACCTCAGCCCCGACGCGCTGGCCGGCGGCCGGGTGGCGATCCACCCGGAGCTGGCCGTGAAGGCGTTGTCACCGGTGGCCGAGCAGCTCGGCGACGACGTGGCGGGCGCCGCGCGCGGCGCGTACCAGGTGGCGGTGTCCAGCATGACGACCGCGGTCAAGGCGGTGACCAGCGAACGAGGGCGTGACCCGCGGGAGGCCACCATGGTCGCCTTCGGCGGCGCGGGCCCTCTCTACGCCGCCGCGCTGGCCCGCGAACTCGGGATCTCGACCGTGATCGTGCCCGTGCACCCGGGACTGTTCAGCAGCCTGGGCCTGCTCGTGGCCGACACCGAACGCCAGGAGCTCACCCCGTACCGGGCCGGCTTCGCCGACGTGGGCGCGCTCGCCGCGGAGTTCGCCCGGCTGTCCGCCCACGTACGCGACCAGCTCGGCGCCGACGCCGTCGTGGACCGGCTCCTGGACATGCGCTACCGCGGCCAGCGGTTCGAACTGCGGATCCGGGTGCCCGACGGCGACCTCACCGAGGACCTGCTCGCCGAGACGCGGTCCCGCTTCCACGCAGAGCACCGGCGCACCTACGGCCGGGCCGGCACGGACGAGCTGGTGGAGCTGGTCAACCTCCGGGTACGCGGCCGGCTCCCCACCCAGGTGTCCATCGCGGACGTGCTGAGCCTGCCCCTCGCCCCCGGCGGCGAGCTCGCCGTCCGCGAATGCCGGTTCGACCGGACCGTGCCCACGCCCGTCGTGGGCCGGTCGGATCTCGGCCCGGAACCGGTCGAGGGGCCGATGGTCATCGAGGACATGGACGCCACCACCCTCGTCCCGCCCGGCGCCCGGGTGCACCGCGACCGGCTCAACAACATCGTCATCACCTGGAGCGCCTCATGATCCGCGACGCCGTGACCTTCGAGGTCTTCCGCAACGCCGTCACCGGGATCGCCGACGAGATGGCGATCACGATCCTGCGCACGGCCCACTCGCAGCTCGTGGCGTCCAGCATGGACTTCTCCGCCGCCCTGTGCGACGCGCGGGGCCGGGTGATCGCCCAGGCCAACACCCTGCCGGTGCACCTGGGGTCCATTCCGGACGCGATGGAGGCGATCCTCGACGAGTTCGGCGACCGGATCCGTCCGGGAGACGTCTACCTGCTCAACGACCCGTCCCTGGGCGGCATGCACCTGCCCGACATCTTCGCGGTCGCCCCGGTGTTCGCCGGGGAGGACCTCCTGGGCTTCGCGGTCACGGTCGTCAACCACACCGACGTCGGCGGGTGGGCCGCCGGTTCGATGGCCGTGCAGTCGACCAGCATCTTCGCCGAAGGGGTGCAGATCCCGCCGTCGTGCCTGGTCGAGGCCGGCACGGTGAATGAGACGTTCCTGCGGCTGATCCTGCGCAACGTCCGCGAGCCCGAGCTGCTGCGCGGCGACCTCGAATCCCAGCTCGCGGCCTGCCACACCGGAGCCGAGGGGCTGCGCGCCCTCGCGGCGCGGCACGGCGTCCACGGGCTCGCCGCCCTCGTCGACGAGCTGCTCGACTACTCCGAGACCCTGCTGCGCGCCGCGCTCGCCGAGGCCGTCCCGGGCGCCTACGAGTTCCTCGACCACATCGACGACGACGGTCTGGGGGCCGGGCCGATCCCGATCCGCGTCAAGGTCACGCTGTCCGGGTCGGGGATCGAGCTCGACTTCACCGGCTCCTCGCCGCAGGTGGACTCCGCGCTCAACGCGACGGCCTCCTTCACCCGCTCGGCCGCCTACGCCGCCCTGCAGGGCGTGCTCGCCTCCGACATCCCGGCCAACAGCGGCTTCTACCGGCCGTTCAGTTTCGTCATCCCGGAAGCCTCCATCCTCAACGGCCGGCGGCCGGCCGCGCGCGGCGCCCGCGGGCTCGTCGGCTTCCGGATCATCGACGCCGTGCTCGGGGCGCTCGCCCCGGTGTTCCCCGCCCGGGTGCCGGCCGCCGGGGAGGGCGGACCTGACGGGATCGCGATCGGCCTCGTCGGGCCGGACGGGGAGTCCATGGTGTTGTGGGACCCGCTGGCGGGCGCGTGGGGCGCGCGTCCCGACCGCGACGGCGTGGACGGGATCAGCTCTCTGGGCGCGAACCTGACCAACACGCCGGTCGAGGAGCTGGAACGCTCCGGTCACCTGCGCATCGACGGTTACGGCTACCTCCCCGACAGCGGCGGAGCGGGCCGCTGGCGCGGCGGCCTGGCGACCTTCCGCGACATGACGCTGCTGGCGGCCGAGGCCAAGGTGCAGATCAGGTCCGACCGGCGCACGTTCCTGCCGTACGGGCTGGCCGGCGGCGCGCCGGGAACCCCCTCGCTCAACATGCTCGACCCCGGCGGTCCCGGTGAACGGGTGCTGGAGTCCAAACCGCACTTCGAGATGACCGCGGGGACCCGCCACCGGCACGTGACCGCCGGCGGCGGCGGGCACGGCGTCCCCTTCGAACGCATCCCTGAACTGGTCCTCGAAGACGTCCTCGACGGCAAGGTGAGCCACGAGGGAGCCGAACGGGACTACGGCGTCGTGATCACCGCGGACGGCGTGATCGACCGGGACGCCACCGCCAGGCTGCGAGGCCGGGCGCGCTGAAGCCGCCGCACACCCCCCACACCGATTGGAACCCCCCATGAGTTCACCCGTCGCGACCCCACCGAGCACCGTCTCACCGCGCACCTGGCGCAAGGTGGGCGTCCGGATCATGCCGCTGGTCGGCCTCGCCTACGTGGCGAGTTACATCGACCGCGCCAACGTCGGTTACATCGCCGCGCCCATGTCCCGTGACCTGGGCCTCGGCAGCGGCCAGATCGGCCTGGCCGCCGGACTGTTCTTCATCGGCTACGTCCTGTTCGAAGTGCCGAGCAACATGATGCTGAGCCGGTTCGGCGCGCGGAAGTGGATCGCCCGCATCATGATCACGTGGGGGCTGGTCACGGCGGCGACCGCGGCCGTGAACTCCCCGGCCACGCTGTTCGCCGCGCGGCTCCTCCTCGGGTTCGCCGAGGCCGGTCTGGCCGCCGGGATCCTGCTCTACCTGACGTTCTGGTTCCCGCGCCGCCAGCGGTCCTGGGCGCTGTCGACCTTCATCGTGATGATCCCGCTGTCCTCGATCATCGGCTCACCGCTGGCCGCCGCACTGCTGGAGTGGGGCCAGAGCCTGTTCGGCATCGCGGGCTGGCGGGCGCTGTTCCTCGTCGAGGGCATCCTGACGGTCGTCGTCAGCGTCCTGATCTTCGTTTTCCTGCCGAACCGCCCGGCCGACGCGCGCTGGCTGGACGACGAGGAGAAGGCCGCCATCGAGAACGTCCTGGCCGCCGAAGCCGCCGAACAGCGCGCCCGCGGGGCGCTCACCGGGCTGCGTCAGGCGCTGACCAGCGGCCGGGTGTGGGCGATGGCCGTGACGTGGTTCGCGATCGCGTTCGGGCTCTATCCGCTGCAGTTCTTCCTGCCCACGATGATCAGGTCCCTCACGCAGAGCGTCGGTGAGTCCGCCGACGTCAGCAGCGTGCTGCTGTCCGCGATCCCCTACGTGGTGGCCGCGGTCGCCCTCCTGACCTGGGCTCGCCTGGCCGCGCGCTGGACGGCGGTCACGGCCACGGCCGTCCCGATGGCGCTCGGCGCGGCGGGGCTGCTGCTGGCGACCTTCACCAGCAGCGGCACGCTGTTCGTGCTCGCCGTCTGCCTGAGCGTCGCCGGGATCATCACCGCGATGCCGCAGTTCTGGCGGATCCCGGCGATCGGCCTGACCGAGGCGGCCGCCGCCTCCGGCATTGCCCTGATCAACTCCGTCAGCAACGTCAGCGGATTCATCGGTCCCTACTTCACCGGGACGATCGCGTCCGCGACCGGCAGCTTCACGTACGCGCTGCTGGCCATCGCGATCATCATGGCCGCCGGGCTGGCCGTCCTGCTCACCGCGGGACGCCGGATGGAGCGGCTGGACGGGAGCCTGTCATGACCGCCGCCGACCGGCAGGGAGGCAGGGCGTGAACGCCGCGCTGCTGCACCGGCTCCGGGCCGAGCTCGACGAACGCCGGGCGACCACCGGACTGCGCCGCGACCTCGTGGTCTCGGGCCCCCAGGGGCCGGCGCTCGGCGTGGACGGCGAGTGGCTGGTGAACTTCGCCTCCAACGACTACCTCGGGCTCGCCGGCGACCCGGAGGTCCTCGACGCGGCCCGGCGGGCGCTGCGCGAGACGGGGCTCGGGGTGGCGGCGGGCCGGGTGCTCTGCGGCACCCGGGCCGTCCACGGCGAGCTGGAGGCGTGCATCGCCGAGCTGGTCGGCGCCGAGGACGCCGTGCTCCACAACTCCTGCTTCGACGCGAACCTCGGCCTCTTCGACGCCCTGCTCGGCCCGCAGGACGTCGTCCTCAGCGACGCGCTCAACCACGCCAGCCTGATCGACGGCATCCGCCTCACGAGGGCCCGGCGGCGCGTCTTCGCCCACGCCGACCTCGACGAGCTCGAACGCCACCTCATCGAGTTCGCCGGCGCGCGCCACCGCCTCATCGTCACCGACGGCGTCTTCAGCATGGACGGCGACGTCGCCGCGCTGCCCCGGCTCTGCGAGCTGGCCGAACGCCACGACGCGGTGCTCGTGGTCGACGACTCGCACGCCACGGGGGTGCTGGGCACGACCGGCGGCGGCACCGCCGAGCACTTCGGACTGAAGGGACGCGTCGACGTGCTGACGGGGACGCTCGGCAAGGCACTGGGCGGCGCGGCCGGCGGCTTCGTCGCGGGCGACCGCGCGCTGGTCGAGACGCTGCGCCAGGTCTCGCGGCCCTACATCTTCACCAACGCCATGGCCCCCGCGCTGGCCGGGGCGGCGCTGGCGGCGATCCGCATCGCACGACGGCGTCCCGACCTGCGGGAACGCCTGGCCGCCAACACCGCCTGGCTGCGCCGGGCGTTGCGCGACCTCGGCTACGAGGTGCCGCCGGGGGAGCATCCGATCATCCCCGTGATGCTGCGCGGCGGCACGCTGGCCCGCGACGTGGCGGCGGCGCTCCGCCGCGAGGGCGTGCTCGCCTTCGCGCTCTCCCACCCGGTCGTCCCGGCCGGCGAGGAGCGGATCAGGGTGCAGGTCTCGGCCGCGCACACCGCCGGCCAGCTCGAACGGGCGGCGGCCGCCTTCGGCCGCGCGCGTGCCGTCCTGGCCGGCTCATGAGCACCGCCGAGGGGCTGCGGGCGCCGACCAGCGCCGACGGCCGCGAGCTGGCGGGCCGGGTCGCGATCGTGACCGGCGGGGCCCGCGGCATGGGCCTGGCCGCGGCACACGCGCTGGCCCGCCGCGGCGCCACCGTCGCGGTGTTCGACCTGGCCGCGCCCGGCCCGGGAGAGCTGGCGGCGACGCTGGCCGTGCCGGCGGACCGCGTCCGGTCGCTCGCGGTGGACGTCACGGACGGCGACCAGGTCGAGCGGGCGTTCGCCGCGCTGCTGGCGGAGCTGTCGCGGCTGGACATCCTGGTCAACGCCGCGGGCGTCGCACCGCCGACCCCGTTCGAGGAGATCACCCGGGCCGAGTGGAACCAGGTGCTGGCGGTCAACGTGCTCGGGACGGCCCTGTGCTGCCGGCAGGCGCTTCCCGCGATGCGCGCCCGGAGCTGGGGCCGCATCGTCAACTTCTCCTCCACCGCCGGCAAGACCATCAGCACCGCGGGCGGCGCCCACTACACGACGGCCAAGCACGGCGTCCTCGGGCTCACCCGGCACCTGGCGAAGGACTACGGGCCCGACGGGATCACGGTGAACGCCGTCTGCCCGGGACTCATCGACACCCCGATGGCCCGCGCGCTGCTGCCCGGAGCGGCGCTCGAACGCGCCACCCGGTCGTTCCCGGTGCCCCGCGTCGGGCAGCCCTGGGAGGTCGCCGAGCTCGTCGCCTTCCTCGCCTCGGACCGCGCGGCGTACATCACCGGGGCGGCCATCGACATCAACGGCGGCGACCTGATCGTCTGACGCGCTGCCGAACACCCGCAACCAGCACCCCACGAGAAGGTGAGCTTTCTGTGAGCACAGGGACAGTCAGGATGATCCGGCACCGGATCGACGGCCGCGAGACCGCCGGCCGGTCGAGCCGCACCGCCCCGGTATGGAACCCCGCGACCGGCGCGCGTCAGGCCGACGTGCTGCTGGCCGAGCCCGCCGACGTGGACGCCGCGGTACGGGCCGCGCGTGCCGCCCTGCCGGGCTGGGCCGACACCTCGGTCATGCGGCGCTCGCGCTTGATGTTCGCCTTCCGCGAGCTGGTCGACAAGCACCTCGACGACCTCGCGCGGCTGGTCTCCGCCGAGCACGGCAAGGTCCTCGACGACGCCAGAGGCGAGCTCGTCCGCGGCCTGGAGGTGATCGACTTCGCCTGCGGGATCCCGCACCTGCTCAAGGGCGAGTACTCCGACCAGGTCTCGACCGACGTCGACCTGTTCTCGTTCCGGCAGCCGCTCGGCGTCTGCGCCGGGATCACGCCGTTCAACTTTCCCGCCATGGTCCCGCTGTGGATGCATCCGATCGCGATCGCGACCGGCAACACGTTCGTGCTCAAACCCTCCGAACGCGATCCGTCGGCGGCCAACCTCATCGCCGATCTCTACGCCGAAGCCGGTCTGCCCGACGGCGTCTTCAACGTCGTCCACGGCGACAAGGTCGCGGTCGACGCGATCCTCGACCATCCGGACATCGACGGCGTGTCGTTCGTCGGCTCGACGCCGGTCGCGCGGTACGTGTACGAGCGCGCGACCGCGGGGGGCAAGCGCGTCCAGGCGCTCGGCGGCGCCAAGAACCACGCCGTCGTGCTGCCCGACGCCGACCTCGACCACGCCGCCGAGCATCTGGTCGCGGCCGGGTACGGCTCGGCGGGCCAGCGCTGCATGGCGATCTCGGTCGCCGTCGCGGTCGGCGACGTGGCCGAGCCGCTCGTCGAGCTGATGCGCGAGAAGGCGCAGGCGATCAAGGTCGGACCGGGGCTGGAGGCCGGGTCCGAGATGGGGCCTGTCGTGTCGGCGGAGGCGCTGGAACGGATCGGAAGCTACATTGACTCCGGCGTCGCCGCAGGCGCCGACCTCGTCGTGGACGGGCGCAAGCTCGACATCGAGGGCGACGGCTTCTTCGTCGGGCCGACGCTGTTCGATCACGTCACGCCCGAGATGGACGTCTACCGCGACGAGATCTTCGGCCCGGTGCTCGTCGTCGTGCGGGTCGGCTCGCTCGACGAGGCGATCGACCTGATCAACGGCAACAACCTGGCCAACGGCACGGCGATCTTCACCAGGGGCGGCCACGCGGCGCGCCTCTTCCAGCGCTCCGTGCAGGTCGGGATGATCGGCGTCAACGTGCCGATCCCGGTGCCCATGGCGTTCCACTCGTTCGGCGGCTGGAAGCAGTCGCTGTTCGGCGCGCACCACATGCACGGTCCGGAGGGCGTCGCGTTCTACACGCGCGCGAAGGCCGTCACCAGCCGGTGGCCGGAGGAGCGGGAGGACGGCCCGCGCCACCGCGGCGACCTCTCCTTCCCGACGGCGGTCTGACCGGACGGCCCGGCCTCCGACCGGCCTCGCGCCGCACCCCGGAGGCCCGGCCCCCGCCCGGCCCACCCCGGCCCGGCGCGGGCTACGCCCGCGGGCGCGACCCGGGCAGCTCGATGTGCGCCCGGCTCACCGACGTGCTCTTCGCCAGCACCTGCAGCAGGTCGCGGCGCACGCGCTCGCACCGCGCGCGCATCGCGTCCCGGGCGGCGTCCACGTCACGCGCGCGCAGCCCCTCGTAGACGGCCCCCAGCTCGCCGGGCGGGCTCGCGATGCCGGGATCGATCAACGCGGCCATGCGCAGAACCCGTTCCAGTTCGTCGAGCACGTCGACGATGGCCTTGCCGAGGCGAGGGTTGCCGCTGAAGTTGGCGATGATGCCCTCGAACTCGATGCCGGCCTGGAGCGACTCCTCCTGTTCCACTTCGCCCGCCGCGAGCGCGATGGGCACCTTGGACAGCGCTTCGAGCCGTTCGAGCGCCGGCGCCGTGACTCCGAGACGCGCCGCGGCGGCGGCCGCCTCGCCGGACAGCAGCGTCCGCAGGGCGCACAGGGCGTCGGTGTCCTGCAGCGTGATCGGGCTGACGACGTAGCCCGCGCGCGGAAGCGCGGTCACGAGCCCGTCGCGCCGCAACCGGGCCAGCGCCTCGCGCACCGGCGTCTTGCTGATCCGCCATTGCTCGGCGAGCGACGTCTCGGTGAAACTGCTGCCGGGCGGCAGGGTCAGATCGATGATCTGGCGCCTGATCGCCCGGTAGGCCTGGCTCGTGCGGTCGAGGCCGGTCTCGTCCGTGCCGACCAGCAGCAGCGCGGGGATGTGCGGCGTTCCGCTGACCACGCCATGGATGTCGGACATCGCGCCAGAATACCAATTCTCAGCGTTGATACAGCAGCTCGGCCGTCCCGCCTCGGATAGAGATATTTATTCTTGTTGTTGATATCTCAGTATGCGATGCTTCGTTCCATGCAGCGAAACTCCTGGTCCCTTCCCGCCGCGAGCGACTTCCCGGCGCTGGGGGCGATGAGCACCCGCGCCCGCGCGGAGCGCGGCGCACGCGACGGTGTGCGGATGCTCCCGCTCGTCGGCGCCCCGATCCTGCCCATGCCCGAGCACGTACGGCGGGCGGTGGCGGGCGCGATGGACCTGCCCGACCCCCGCGACACCCGCGGCCTGCCGGAGCTGCGCGCCGCGATCGCCGCCGAACTGGAGCGCGAGCACGGCCTGCGCGTCGATCCCGAGCGCCGCCTGCTGATCACCCACGGAGCGATGCAGGGGCTCTCCCTCGTGCTGCGCACGGTGCTCGCGCCGGGCGACGAGGTGATCGTGCCGACCCCCACCTACTTCTTCGACGGCGCCATCCGCGAGGCCGGCGCCACGCCGGTCGGCGTCCCGTCCCGCGAGAGCGACGGCTGGGCGCTCGACCTGGCCGGCATCGAGGCCGCCGTCACCAGCCGCAGCCGGGCCGTGCTGCTGTGCAATCCGACCAATCCGACGGGCTACCTCCCCGACGCCGCGACCCTCGCGGCCGTGGTCGACCTCGCCGCCCGCCACGGGCTCCTCGTCATCTCCGACGACTCATGGCAGCACTTCACGTACGACGGCCACCGCTACCACCCGGTGGAGGCATTCGCCGACCGCTGGCCGCACCTGGTCACCGTCACCAGCCTCAGCAAGTACTACGCGCTGGCGAGCTGGCGGCTCGGCTACGTCCTGGCGCCGCCACCCGTCATCGACGCGCTCAACCGCCGCTTCGAGTGGGAGGCGGTGTGTTGCGGAGTGGTTCCGCAGCGGGCCGCGGTCGCCGCACTCACCGGCCCACGCGACTGGCTCGACCTGGCGCTCTCCACCTACCAGGCCAAGCGCGACCTCGTCTGCGACGGCCTCGCCGCCAGCGGCTTCCCCCCGCCCGTACGGCCCACGGGCGGCGCCTTCCTGCTCGCCGACTGCTCATGCCTCGGTGAGACCCCGGCCGCCATCGACCGCGCACTCCTGCGGAACGGCATCGCGACCGTGCGCGGCGCCGACATGCACGCTCCCGACACGCATGTCCGCATCACGTTCGGCTCCGACGAGGGAACGCTCGCCGAGCTGGTCCGCGGCCTCGCACAGGCCCGCCGAGCGTCCTGACGTGCCCGCCCGTCGGCACGGGCGGCGGGACGGTTCATGACTCCTGTCATGGTGAGCCGATGACAGCCGCGACTGACCGCGGAACCGCGTTCGGATCATGCTTACGCCATGAACATCCGGACGCTTGGAAAGAACGCCTCGGCCGTCGTCCTGACCGCCGGGATGGTGCTGGCGGCCAGCCCCGCCCAGGCCGCCCCGGCTCGGGAGACCGGCCTCGACCGGCAGGCGCTGCGGCAGTCGCTGGACGCCGTGCACGAGGCCGGCATGTACGGCATCTACTCGACCGTCCGAGACGGCGAGCGCAGCTGGCGGGGCGCCTCCGGCGTGGCCGACGTCGCCACGAAGCGCCCCGTGCGCCCCGGCATGGCGCACCGGGTCGGCAGCATCACCAAGACGTTCACCGCGGTGGCCCTGCTCCAGCAGGTGGCCCGCGGCGCCGTCGAACTGGACGCCCCCATCGCCCGCTACCTGCCCGACGTGGTGCCGGGCGAGCGCGGCCAGAAGATCACCGTGCGGATGTTGCTCAACCACACGAGCCACATCGCCGACCACGTGGGCCCGGCCTTCCCCTCGCTGCTCCAGGGCACGTTCGAGAGCCTCGACGACAACCGTTTCCGCACCTTCTCCCGCCGGGAGCTGGTCGAGCTGGGCCTGGCCGCCACGCCCACCGGCGAGCCGGGCGCCACGCCGGGGATCTACTCCAACACCAACTACCTGATCGCCGGCCTGCTCCTGGAGAAGGTGACGGGCGAGAACGCCGAGCAGTACATCACCCGCAACGTCATCCGCAAGGCGGGGCTGCGGCACACGTCCTTCCCGCGCACGCCGGTCATCCCCGGCCCGCACTCCAAGGCGTACGAGTCGATGTTCGGCTTCATCGACCCGCCCAAGGACTACAGCGTCTACAACATGTCGTGGATCACCACGGCGGGCGCCGTCGTGTCCACGATGGAGGACCTCAACCAGTTCTACCGGGTGCTGCTGCGCGGCGGGCTGATCGGCCCGGCCGAGCTGGCCGAGATGCAGAAGACCGTGCCCGTGGCCGGCGTGTCGGACGCCTACGGCCTCGGCATCTACGCCACCGACCTGCCGTGCGGACGGTTCTGGGGCCACAGCGGCGGCGTCTTCGGCATGGCCACCGACTCCTACACCAGCCCGGACGGCGCCCGCCAGCTCTCCATGGGCGTCAACCGCACGAAGTACCAGAGCCTGGACGAGAACGGCAACATCGTGATCAGCCCGATCGACTACGCCGCCGTCGACCACCTGCTGCTGGGGCTCTGCGGTCAGAGCGCGGCGCGCACGACGGCGGCGCAGCCGCAGATCGTCCCGTTCGCCGTGGACCGGCTGGTCTCCGTCAAGCGCTAGCGTCACCGCTCACCACGGCTCACGTCGATGCCGCCGGCTCACCCCGGCGGCATCGGCATGCCGGCAACGGTCGTGTCAGCGGCGGTGTCAGTGCGGTGACGGCTCGGTGTCAGGGCTGTCCGCGAGGGTCTACGCATGGCCGCCGGACCGGTGACGGATCCGGCGGATCGACCACCGCGACAAGGAGACACGATCATGGCAATCGGCGGGAACGGCTTCTCCGAGCAGGGGCTGCGCAGGCTGCGCGAGGTGCTGGCCCGGCACGTCGACTCGGGGCGGATCCCGGGCCTGGTCGCCCTGGTGAGCCGCGGCGAGGAGACGCACGTCGAGGCGATCGGCACGATGCGGCACGACGGCGGCGCACCCATGCGCCGCGACACCGTCTTCCGGATGGCCTCCACGTCCAAGCCCGTCTCGATCGCGGCGGCCATGGTGCTGGTGGACGAGTGCCGGCTGCGGCTGGACGACGTGGTCGACCCGTGGCTGCCCGAGCTGGCCGACCGGCGCGTGCTCACCAGCCCCGGCGCGCCGCTGGACGACACCGTCCCGGCCCACCGGCCGATCACCGTGCGGGACGTGCTGACCTCCACCTTCGGGCTCGGCATGGACTTCACCGCGCTGGGCAAGCCGATCATGAACGCGATCTTCGAGCGGGGCCTCACCCCGAACCTGCCGGTCGAGATGCCCGAGCCGGACGAGTGGATGCGCCGCCTGGGCGAGCTGCCACTGATGTACCAGCCGGGAGAGCAGTGGCAGTACCAGATCAGCAGCGACCTGGTCGGCGTGCTCGTCTCCCGGGTCACCGGCCGGCCGTTCGAGGAGTTCCTGCGCGAGCGCGTCTTCGAACCGCTCGGCATGACCGACACCGGCTTCCACGTGCCCGCCGACCAGCTCGACCGGCTGCCCGCCCTGTACGCCCCCGACCCGGTCACCGGCGAGTTCCTCGTCTGGGACGAGCCCGAGGGCGGACGGTGGAGCAAGCCGCCGGCGTTCCAGGGGGGCGGCGGCGGCCTGGTCTCCACGGCCGACGACTACCACGCCTACTTCCGGATGTTGCTCAACGGCGGCACCCACCAGGGCACCCGCGTCCTGTCCCGGCCCGCCGTCGAGCTGATGACCACCAACCGGCTCACTCCGCAGCAGAACGACGCCCGTACCGCCCTGGCCAGGAACAACGTGCACATCTCCTTCGGCCAGGGACAGCAGGGCGGCTGGGGCATGGGCATGGCGGTGCGCACCTACCGCGGTGACTACGCCCCGGTCGGCCAGTTCGGCTGGGACGGCGGCAGCGGCACCTCGGCCTACGCCGACCCGGTCAACGGGCTCACCGGCATCCTGCTCTGCCAGCTCGGCTACTCCGTCCCGAACCCCGCCCACCTGATGAACGACTTCTGGACCACCCTCTACCAGGCCCTCGACGACTGACCGGGGCCCGCTCCGGCGACGAGGCGGGCACGGGCCGCGCCTGACTGCTCAGCTGTGCCGGGCCGCGGCGGTCAGCTCGCGCAGCCGGGCCAGGAACGCCTGCCCGGCCGGCCCGGTGTCGAGCGGCAGCAGGTACGAGCTCGCCTCCGACGACCCGAACCACCGCGCCTGCACGTCGACCCCCGTGGCCCGCCCGTACAGCGCGGGGTCCGCGACGTGCAGCGAGACGTCCGCCAGCCTGGCGCCCAGCCGCACCTGCGTGCCCCGGTCGGTGACGGTGGCGATCACGATCACGCCCGGCGTGACGACGGCCGCCGTGGTGAACGGCCCGACCTCCGGCCCGGCCGCCCTGGACGCGCCGAACAGCCCGCTCAGCAGGCCGCGCCGCCCGCGGCCCGGCGGCAGGACGGGGACGCTGCGGGTCTCGCAGCAGACGTCGGCCGTCTCCGCCAGGTCGCCGAGCAGCTGCTGCCCGGCGTATTCCGTGACCGCGGCCCGCAGACGGTCGTCCAGGTCGTTCACCGGGCACAGCCGGGTCGCTCGGGTGTGGTCGAGGCTCATGACGCTCCCCTGATGAGGTCGGGCGGACGGGCGCCCGGCGGCGCCCATCGCGCCGCCGGGCTCATTCGTGCGGCCACAGGCCGGCGAGGCGGGCGATGCGGAGACCGGCGTGCAGCTCCAGGCGGATCGACCCGTCCGTGATGTCGCAGCCGATGACCTCGCGGATGCGGTCGAGCCGGTAGTAGAGCGTGCTGCGGTGGATGCGCAGCCGCCGCGCCGCGCTCTGGATCTCGCCGCCGCTGTCGAGGTAGCCCTCCAGCGTCGCCGCGAGCTCGACGCCGTGCGGCGCGTCCAGCAGGCGCCGCACTCCGTCGGGGAACTGGCTCGGCGTCAGCCGGTCGAGCGGTAGTTGCAGGAACAGGCGGTCGAGGCCGAGCTCGTCCCAGAAGACGCGCTTGCCGTACCGCTGCGGATCGAGGCGCGAGGCACGCTGGGCGAGCCGGGCCTCGTGGTAGGACTCGACCGCCTGCGCCAGCGACGGCTGCACGCCGCCCACGCCCGCCACGACCGCCTCCAGACCCGGCCCGGCGAGCGCGCGTTCGAGCCTGTCGCGATTCACCGGACGCGGGAAGAGAACAATTCCTTCGGCCCCGAGAACGGCGCCGACGATTTTCACCGTAGTCGATCTCGTGGTGAATTCAAGAGTCGCCTCGACGGCCAGCCGGGTAATGGATCTGGGCGCCGAGTCGGGGGCCCGGAGAACGAGCACCGAATAATGCTCGACATCGTCGATGAGATTGTCCCGCACGAGTTTCCCGGCCGCCTCCGCGCGTTTCTCCGGCGATTCTCCGAGCAATTCCGCGAGCAGCTGCCGGGAATTCTCGGTGCCGTGCCGGCGGTCGGAGATGCGCAGCGACAGCAGCGCGCCCATTTCCGGCGCGGCCGATTCCAGCAGCGCCAGGTCGTCGGCGCGCGGCGCCTCCCGGTCCTCGACGTAATAGACGTAGCCGAGCAGTTGCTGCTCATGGCGCAACGGCAGCACGACCAGCTCGCCGTCGTCCTGGGGGACCCGCACGCCGTGCCTGGCCTGGCGCAGCCGATGCTGCTCCACCAGCGGCTTCGTCAGCGGGGCGGTCGAGCCGGCGAGCAACCGGGCCAGCCGGGCGAGCCGCGCGTCGGTGTCGTGGACGCTGAACGCCGCGATCCTCAGGTCCTGATCGACCACCACGAGCGCGACGCCCAGGCGATCGGCCAGATCTTGCACGGCGTCATCAAGGCTCACCGGGGTTGCTCCTCTCCTGCGACACAGCGTCGGATCGGCGCCGACAACTAACGACAGATCGTACGAAGCGCATCAACGTGGTGTCCGTCTACGGTGGTGCGACAGCGCACAAGTTAGCAATGCGAGGGGTGCGGGTGGCAAGCCCCGCCGTCGCCGCGCGGGCCGATCACAGCCGTCCGCCCGATCAACAGATCATGCCGGGCAATGCCCGTACAGCACGGGAAGGAACCCATTCCAGTGACCGAGCGCACCGTCGAGACCAACGGCTATTCCACGTTTTTTCTGGAAAGCGGCGACGACAACCGCGAGACCGTGATCCTGCTGCACGGCGGCGGCCCCGGCGCCAACGCGGTGTCCAACTGGAGCGGCTTCATGCCCGCCCTCGGCGACGACTACCACGTGCTGGCTCCCGACCTCGTCGGCTACGGCCGCACCGACCATCCCGAGGACATGCCGGGCAGCCTGACCGGCTGGATGCGCATGCGCGTCGAGCAGGTGCTCGCCCTGATGGACGCCCGCG
Source organism: Nonomuraea sp. NPDC003560 (assembly GCF_042878785.1). Lineage (NCBI taxonomy): Bacteria > Bacillati > Actinomycetota > Actinomycetes > Streptosporangiales > Streptosporangiaceae > Nonomuraea > Nonomuraea sp. NPDC003560. The sequence goes on from NZ_JBIAOF010000010.1 coordinate 307,754, forward strand.
GCGTCGAGCGGGCGCACCTGGTCGGCAACTCGATGGGCGGCGCCCTGGCCATGCACCTGGTGATGACGGCGCCGCAGCGCTTCGCCCGGATCTCCCTGATGGGCAGCGCGGGCGGGCACTCGCAGCCGACGCCCGAGGTCATGCGGATGGTGTCCTTCTACAAGGACCCGACGATCAGCGCCCTGGAGAACCTCACCAAGTGGTTCGTCTACGACGAGGACGCGCTCGGCACGTCGATCTCGGAGATCACCGAGACGCGTTACCAGGAGGTCATGCGGCCCGAGGTGCGGCGTTCCTTCGAGCGCTTCTTCTCCTCCTCGCCCGCCGAGATGGCCGTGCCGCCGTCGGCGCTGCGCCGGATGCCGCACCCGTTCCTCGTCGTGCACGGCCGCGAGGACCGGTTCGTCACCCCCGACTCCAGCGTCTTCCTCCAGCAGCACCTGCCCAACGCGCAGCTGCACATCTTCCCGCACTGCGGCCACTGGGTGCAGATCGAGCGCGCCGCCGAGTACGCGGCGCTGCTGCGGGGCTTCCTCACCGACGCGTTCTGACCTCGTACGACAGGAGACATCAGGCATGGACATCAAGCAGCTCGGCTACCTCGGCCTGTCCGCGCGCGAGCCGGACGCCTTCACCGCCTACGCCACGGACATCCTCGGCATGCAACGGGTCGCGGGGGAGGACGGCGCCACCCACTTCCGCATCGACGACGTGCACCACCGCATCACCGTCGAGGCCGGCGAGCAGGACGGCGGCGCCTACTACGGCTGGGAGGTCGCCGACGCCGGCGCGCTGAGCGCCGCGCTCGACGAGCTGAGCGACCACGGCGTCGTGGCCTGCCAGGCGACCCAGCGCGAGCTGGAGATCCGCCGCGTGGCCGGCATGGCGCACTTCCTCGACCCCGCCGGCAACCGGGTCGAGCTGTTCCACGGGGCCTCGGCGGGCGAGGGGCAGTTCACCTCGGCGCGCGACATCGAGCGGTTCGTCACGGGCGACCTCGGCCTCGGCCACGTGGTGCTGGCCAGCCCGGACGTGGCGGCCCAGCAGCGGTTCTACACCGACGTCCTGGGCTTCAAGATCAGCGACACGATGCGCAGGCCGTTCCAGGCCACGTTCCTGCACACGAACCCGCGCCACCACAGCATCGCCTTCGTGGACGGCCCGTTCTTCGGCATCCACCAGCCGTTCCTGCACCACTTCATGCTGGAGGTCCCCGACATGGACCAGGTCGGGCGCACCTACGACCTGGTGCTCGACCGCGACGTCCCGGTCACCATGACGCTCGGCCGGCACAGCAACGACCAGATGTTCTCCTTCTACGCCGAGTCCCCGGTGGGCGTGCACACCGAGTTCGGCAGCGGTGGCGTGCTCATCGACGACGCGACCTGGCAGGTCACCGAGATCCCCGGTCCCGACCTCTGGGGCCACCGGCACTGACGTCCCTCCCTTCTAGGAGCCATTGACATGGAAACCCCCACCCCCGTCGTGGAGACGGACGTGCTGATCGTCGGCGCCGGCCCGGCGGGCGCCACCGCCGCGGCGCTGCTCTCGACGTACGGCATCGCCAACGTGGTGCTCAACAAGTACGCCGGGGTCTCGAACACGCCTCGCGCGCACATCACCAACCAGCGCGGCGTCGAGGTGCTGCGCGACCTCGGGCTGGAGGGCGAGGTGACCAGGTACGCCACCCCGCAGCACCTGATGGGCGAGCACGTGTACGCCACCAGCCTCGCCGGCCAGGAGCTCGGCCGCCTGCGCACGTGGTACACCCACCCGCACTTCAAGGCCGAGCACGACCTCGCCAGCCCGTGCTCGGTGTGCGACCTGCCGCAGCACGTGCTGGAGCCCATCCTGGTCAACGCGGCCGCCGCGCGCGGGTCGTCGGTGCGTTTCAACACCGAGCTGCTGACCTTCACGCAGGACGACGACGGCGTGACCGCCCTGGTCAAGGACCGGCTGACCGGCCAGGAGTACGGCATCCGCAGCAAGTATCTGATCGGCGCGGACGGCGGCAACTCGACCGTCGCCGCGCAGGCGGGCCTGCCGCTGGTCGGCAAGATGGGGCTCGGCGGCTCGATCAACGTGGTGTTCGAGGCGGACCTCACCCGCTTCGTCGAACACCGTCCGGGTGACATGTACTGGTTCGTCCAGCCGGGCGTCGGTCATGACGGCAACGGCATCGGCGTGCTGCGCATGGTGCGCCCGTGGACCAAGTGGGTCGGCGTGTGGGGCTACGACGTCGAGGCCGGTCAGCCCACGCTCACCGAGGAGGACGGCGTCCGCATCGCCCGCCAGCTGATCGGCGACGACCAGGTGCCGGTGAAGGTCGAGTCGATCTCCACCTGGGCGGTCAACGACGTCTACGCCACCGACAACATGGCGGGCCGGGTCATCTGCGTCGGCGACGCCGTGCACCGGCACTCGCCCATGAACGGCCTCGGCTCCAACACCTCCATCCAGGACAGCTACAACCTGTGCTGGAAGCTGGCCATGGTGGTGCGCGGCGAGGCCGCCCCGGCGCTGCTCGACAGCTACCGGGACGAGCGGCTGCCGGTCGCCAGGCAGATCGTCCAGCGCGCCAAGCGCAGCGACGGGCTGATGCCGCAGCTCTTCATGGCGCTGCGCCTGCCGCCCGCCTCCGGCGCGGAGGAGCTGCGCGCCGCCCTCGACGGCCTGCTGCCGCCGACGGCCGAGGGCGGCGAGCGGCGGCAGGCGTTCGACGCCGCGATGCAGGCCACGATCATGTGCTTCAACACGCACGGCGTCGAGACCAACCAGCACTACACGTCCGGCGCGATCGTGCCCGACGGCACGCCCGAGCAGCCCGCGCCGCGGGACGAGGAGGTCTACTACTTCGCCTCCACCCGTCCGGGACGCCACCTGCCGCACGTGTGGCTGACCAGGGACCAGCAGCGCGTCTCAACCTTCGACCTGTGCGGGCGGGGCCGGTTCACCCTGCTCACCGGCATCGGCGGCGCGGCCTGGCGGGAGGCGGCCGAGCGCGTCTCCGAGCGGCTGGGCGTGCCCGTCCGGGTGCGGTCGATCGGCCGCGGCTGCGACTACGAGGACAGCTACGGCGACTACCGCGCCCTGTCCGAGGTCGGGGACGACGGGGTGCTCCTGGTCCGTCCCGACCACATGGTGGCCTGGCGGTCGGCGTCGATGGCGGACGATCCGGAGGCGGCGCTGGGCGCCGTGCTCGGCCGGATCCTCGGCCCGGCGACCAAGGAGTAGCGGGCCATGCGCATCGCGGTGGCCGGCGGCGGGCCCGGCGGGCTGTTCTTCGCCGCGCTGATCCGGCAGGCGGACCCGTCGTCCGAGGTGACCGTCTTCGAGCGCAACCGCGCCGACGACACCTTCGGCTTCGGGGTGGTCTTCTCCGACCGCACCCTGGAGGCGATCCACGAGGCGGACCCCGTGCTGCGCGCGGCCCTGGCCGAGCACGGCAGGCACTGGGACGACATCGAGGTCCGGCTGAAGGGCGAGCGGATCAGGTGCGGCGGCAACGGCATGGCCGCGGTCGTCCGGCGCACGCTCCTCCTGCTCCTGCAGGAACGGGCCCGCGCGGTCGGGGCGGACCTGCGGTTCTCCACCGAGGTGGGGCTCGCCGACCTGGCCGGCTACGACCTGGTGGTGGCCGCCGACGGGGCCTCCTCGCGGATCCGCGAGGAACTCGGCCCCGGCCTCGGCTCCCAGGTGGAGACCGCCGCGGCCAAGTTCATCTGGTTCGGCACCGACCACCTCTTCGACGGGCTCACCTTCGTCCACGAACGCGGCCCCGACGGCGTCTTCGCGGTGCACGGGTATCCGATCTCCGGCGCCATGTCGACGTTCATCGTGGAGACCGACGAGGCGTCCTGGCGGCGGGCCGGTCTCGACGCCTTCGACGAGAGCCGGCCGCCCGGCGTGAGCGACCTGCGCTCCAAGGCGTACCTGGAGACGCTGTTCGCCGAGCACATCGAGGGCGGCCGGCTGCTCACCAACAACTCCCGGTGGGCCAGTTTCCGCACCCGCCGCACCCGCCACTGGCACACGACGGCCCCGCGGCCCGTCGTGCTGCTCGGCGACGCCGCGCACACCGCGCACTTCTCCGTCGGCTCGGGCACCAAGATGGCCATGGAGGACGCCGTCGCGCTCGCGCGCGCGCTGGCCGGGCACCCCGGCGACCTGGCCGCCGCGCTCGCGAGCTACGAGCGGGCCGCGCAGCCGCCGGTCCGGCACATCCAGGACTCGGCGCGGCCCAGCCTCGCCTGGTGGGAGAGCTTCGGCGGCTACCACGACGCCCTGGAGCCGTGGCAGTTCGCCTACCACTTCCTGTCCCGCAGCATCTCCGACGCGCGCCTGGCCAGACGCGCGCCGGGGTTCGTGGCGTCGGCCCATCGCCGGTGGCGGGACCTGCACGGCGCAGCGCCCCTGGAGACGGGCTTCGAGGCCGCCGGGTGGTCGGCGTCCGGCCGGTTGCTCGACGTCCTGCCCGGCGCGGACGGCGCGCCCGCCGCCGTCCGGGGGAGGAACGAGCTGCCGCTCTCCGCGACGCCGTTGCCCGGCGCGTGGGGCGCCCTGGTGGAGGCGCCGGACACCGAGGACGGGCTGCCCGACCTGTCCGGATTCGCGGCGGCCGGGGCGACCCTGGTCGCGGTGCACGGCGGCACGGCCCTGACCCGTACCCGGCTGTGCGAGGAGGCACGGATGCGCGCGGGACTGCCCGCACTGCTGATCGAACCGGAACCCGACCGCGACCGCGCCCTGACCACGGTGCTCTCCGGCCGCGCCGACCTGGTCGGAGTGCTGTCATGAACGGCCTCGGCTCCGATCGGAGTGCTCTCGTGGACGGCCTGGGATCCGGTCCGCGTGCTCGCGTGGACGGCCTCGGACCCGGTCCGGGTGCTCTCATGGGCGACCTGGGCCCGTTGTTCGGGCCGCGGGGTGTCGCGGTGGTCGGCGCGTCCCGGGACCCCGGCAAACTGGGCGCCGCCATGGCCCGTTCGCTGTCCGGTTTCGGCGGGTTCCTGGCACTGGTGAACGCACGCGACGACGCCATGCACCCGTCCGTCGGCGCCGCCGCCGCGGCGGGGCCCGTCGATCTCGCGCTGCTCTGCGTGCCCGCCGCGGCCTGCGCCGGCGTGCTCGCCGAGGCGGCGGAGGCGGGCGTGCGGGCCGCCGTCGTGTGCGGCGGCGGGTTCGCCGAGGCGGGCGGCGCCGGGATCGAGCACCAGCGACGGCTCGCCGCCATCGCCCGGGACTCGGGCCTGCGCCTCCTCGGCCCCAACACCAGCGGCTTCCTCGCCCCGCACGCGCGGCTGACCGCCAGCTTCGTCCCCGGCGCCCACCGGGTGCGGCCGGGCTCCGTCGCCGTCGTGGCCGCCAGCGGCGGCGTCAACCACGCCCTGGCGTTCGCGCTGACCGAGGCGGGGCACGGCGTCAGTCTCGCCGTCGGCCTCGGGAACGCGGCCGGCGTCACCGCCCCCGACGTCCTCGACCACCTCGCCGGCGACCCCCGCACCACCGCCGTCGCGCTGCACGTGGAGTCGGTGGCGGACGGGCCCCGGCTGGTCGAGAGCGTGCGCCGCCTCACCGCGACCCGGCCGGTCGTCGCCCTGGTCGTCGGCCGCCACGACGTCGGGGCCTTCGCCGCCTCGCACACGGGGGCGCTGGCGACCTCCTGGCGCACCACGCGCGCCGCGCTGGCCCAGGCGGGGGCGGTCCTGGTGGACGACGAACGCGAACTCGTCGACGCCGTCGGCGCGCTCGCGGTGACGCGGGCCCGCCCGTGCGCCGATCCGGGGGTGGGTGTCGTGACCGCCCAGGCGGGTCCGGGCCTGCTGCTCCTCGACGACCTGCGCGGACGCGGGATCCGGGTGCCCGAGCTCGCTCCCGGCACCCGGGAGACCCTGGCCGGGCTGCTGCCGCCGCTGACCTTCCAGCGCAATCCGGTGGACACCGGCCGTCCGGGGCCCGAGCTGGGCGCGGTGCTCGCCGCCACCGGGGCCGACCCCGGCGTCCACGTCATCGCGGGGTACGTCCTGCACGAACCGGACGCGGTCGACGTCGTCGCCGCCGTCACCGAGGGCCTGGCCGGGGGCGTTCCCGTCGTCCTCGGGCTGGCGGGCACGGGCGACGCCGTCGTCCGCGACCGCATGGCCCTGCGCGAGTCGGGCGTCCCGGTGGCCGCCGACGCCCGCGGCGTCGCCGCCGCCACCGCCGCGCTGCTGGCCGACGCCCGCGCGCGGACGGCCCGCCCGGCCGCCTCCGCCCCCTGGCAGGCGCCGGCCGTCCCGGCCGCCCGGTACGACGAGCACACCGGCAAGGCCCTGCTCGGACGGCTGGGCGTGGCCACCATGCCCCGCCACGCCTGCGCGGACCGGGCCGCCGCCCACGCCGCCTTCGACTCCCTCGGGACGGCGGTCGCCGTCAAGCTGCTGGACGCCGACGTCCTGCACAAGACGGAGATCGGCGGCGTGCACCTGGGCGTGTCCACCTCCGCCGGCCTGGACGCCGCGCTCGACGCCCTGGACGCGGCGGGCGCGCGCCGCTACCTGGTGGAGGCCATGGCGCCGGCCGGGATCGATCTGGTCGTCGGCGCGCGGCGCGACCCCGTCTTCGGGCCCGTGGTGCTCGTCGGGCTGGGCGGCACGGTGGCCGAGGCCCTGGCCGACGTCGCCGTCCGGCTCGCCCCGCTGTCTCCCGGCGAAGCCGCCGGCATGGCGGCCGAACTGGCCGGGCGGGCCCTGCTCGCCGGGTGGCGCGGCGGCCCCGTCCTCGACCCCGACGACCTCGGCACGATCGTCTCCAGGCTCGGCGACCTGCTCGTCGCCAACCCGCTCCTGGACGAGATCGAGGTCAATCCGCTCCGGCTCACGCGGCGAGGTCTGATCGCGCTTGACGCCGTCATCCTCACCAGGAAGGCCGACGATGCCCACCCCGATCACTGAGCACACCGTGCCCTGGCCCGACGCCGACGTCACCCGTTTCACCGAGCAGGGCTACTGGGCCGGGGTCGCGATCGGCACCCTGCTGCGGGAGGCCGCCGACCGCCATCCGGACGCCATCGCGCTGGTCGACGGGCCGGGGCTGCGCCTCACGTACGGCGAGCTGGCCGATCGCGCCGACGCCGCCGCCGTGCGCCTGCGCGAGCTCGGCATCGCGCCGGGCGAGCGGATCGTCATGCAGCTGGGCAACTCGTGGGAGTTCGTCGTCCTGCTGCTGGCGTGCCTGCGCGCGGGCATCGTGCCGGTGATGGCGCTGCCCGCCCATCGCCGGGCCGAGCTGACGTATCTGGCCGTGCACGCCGAGGCGGTGGCGATCGCCGTCCCCGACCGGAGCAGGGACTTCGACCACCAGCGGCTCGCCCACGACCTCGCGGCCGACGTGCGCGCCGCCACCGGGGCCGGATGGCGGGTGCTGGTCGCCGGGGACGACGTCGCGCCGGGAAGCGTCGACCTGCGGGCCCTGTGCGGCCCGCCCACCGGCCGGACCGGCTTCGACCTGCCCGCCCCCTCCTCCCGGGACGTGGCCGTCTTCCTGCTGTCCGGGGGCACGACCGGCCTGCCCAAGCTCATCGCCCGCACCCACGACGACTACGCCTACAACGCCCGGGCCAGCGCCGAGGTCGCCGGGGTCACGAAGGACTCGGTCTACCTGGTCAGCCTGCCCGCCGGGCACAACTTCCCGCTCGCCTGCCCAGGGATCCTGGGCGTCCTGCTCGCCGGGGGCCGGGTGGTCATGCTGCCCTCGCCCGAGCCGGTACGGGCCTTCGCCACGATCGAGGCGGAAGGCGTCACGCACACCGCGGTGGTGCCCGCGGTCGCCGGCCGCTGGCTGGAGCGGGCCGCCCAGCACGGCGCCGGGCAGCTCGCCACCCTGCGGGTCGTCCAGGTCGGCGGCGCCCGCCTCGCGGACGAGCTGGCGTGCCAGGTCGAGCCGGTGCTCGGGGCGAGGTTGCAGCAGGTGTTCGGCATGGCGGAGGGGCTGCTGAACTTCACCCGCCTCGACGACCCCGTGGAGACGGTGTGCGGCACGCAGGGCCGTCCCCTCTGCCCCGCCGACGAGATCAGGATCGTGGACGAGCAGGACCGGGACGTGCCGGACGGCCGGCCGGGGCTGCTGCTCACCCGCGGGCCGTACACCCCTCGCGGGTACTACCGGGCGGCGGAGCACAACGCCCGCTCCTTCACGGGCGAGGGCTGGTTCCGCACGGGTGACATCTGCCTGCGCACCCCCGAGGGCAACCTCGTGGTGGCCGGCCGCGACAAGGACATGATCAACCGGGGCGGGGAGAAGATCTCGGCCGAGGAGATCGAGAACCTCGTGTACCGGCTGCCCGCCGTGAGCCAGGTCGCCGCCGTGGCCATGCCGGACCCCGTGCTCGGGGAGCGCGTGTGCGTGTACGTCGTGCCGCGGGCCGGGGCGACGGTCACGCTGGAGGAGATCCGGGCGCGGATGGAGAGCGCGGAGGTCGCCCGCTTCAAGCTGCCCGAACGGCTCGTCGTCGTCGAGGAGCTCGCCTGGACCAAGGTCGGGAAGATCGACAAGAAGGCCCTCAGGACCGACATCGCCGACCGCCTCAAGGCCGAGCTTGCCGGGGGGTGACGAAGCCGGCCGCCGCTCCGGCGCGTACGGTCGGCGAGCGTCCCTGCTCGGTGCGTGCTCGTCGGCCGCGTAGCGCCATGTCAGGCCCGGCGCGGCGGCTCCACGGACTTTTTGCGTGACCGAAATCCCGATAAATACGGGCTTGTGGTGGATTACGGCGCTCGGGAAGGATGCTGGGAGGTGGACGGTGATCCCGTCCGATCGCAGGCGAGACGAAGGACGCCGGATGACCCAGGCCGACGCGGTTGCATCACTCGTGGAGCGCAGGTTAGGCCGCGCCCTCGATCCCGACCTCAACTTCTTCGAAGCCGGTTTCGACTCGCTCGCGCTGGTCGAGCTGCACGAGGAGATCACTGAGGCGCTGGGCCTGAAGCTGCCGGTCACCGCGATGTTCACCCACCCGAACCTGCGCGCGCTCTCGCAGCTGATCGCGAAGGGCCAGGCGCCCGCCCCGGCCAGGCAGGACGGCGTCCGCCGCCGTCCGCTGGGCGGCAGCCGCCGCGACGTGCGCGCCAGGATCCGCGAGGAAGGTCGGTGACCTCGCACGAACAGCCCGTCGCGGTGATCGCGGTGGGGCGCTTCCCGCTGGAGGCCGGGGCGGTCGAGGAGGCCGGGCACGATCCCGGAGCGCAGGTCGTCCGGCTGTACGGCGGGGTGGGCAAGGCCTGCGCGGCGCTGCTGGCCGGGGAGTGCGAGCTCGCCGTGACCGACGCCGGCGAGCTGCCGTCCGGAACGCTGCGCGGCACCCTGGTCCTGCGGCTGCTCGACCGGGCGTTGCTCGACGGCGACCTGGTGCACCGGGTGATCTGGCCCGACGACCTGGAGGTCGAGGAGGGCTACCCGCCGGTGCACGCGCCGGGCGACGGCCGTCCGCGGGTCGTGGTGTGGTCCGGCCGCACCCGCGAGGAGGCCGAGTCGGTACGGCGCGGCCTGGCCGGCTTCTTCGCCGGGCTGCCGGAGGACCGCTACGCCGACGTGGCGGGCACCCTCCAGCAGGGACGCGTCCACCACCCCGTGCGCGGCGCGGTGGTCTGCCGGAGCGCCGCGGAGGCCGCCCTCGCGCTGGGCCGGGAGCACGCCTACGAGCAGGAGCCGGTCCGCCTGACCCTCTCCGCCGGGACGGCCGGCCTGTACGGCGTGGAGCCGGTGTTCACCCAGGCCGTGGACGTGTGCGAAGAGGTACTCGAAGCCCGCGGCGTCCAGGCGTCACCCGCCCTCACCGCCGCCTACGGGCTGGCGGCCACCCTCGCCGCCTGGGGCGTCCTGCCGGACGTCCCGGACCCCGTGGCACTCGCGGACGACCCCTCGCCGCACGACACGCTCGCCGCCCTCACGCGGGCGAACGCCGGGGCCGACGGGGCCGCGGTCGAGGCGGGTCCCGACCGGGCGGGGCTGCTGGCCGCCGTGGCCAGGTTCTGGACGGGCGGCGGCCGGGTGGACTGGGCCGCGCTCGACCCCGATCATCCGCTGCAACGCGTCCCCATCCCGAGGCCGCAGCCGGAGCTGCCCGCCTCCGTGGAGGAGCCGCGCCCGCTGTCCGCGGTGCCGTACTCGTTCTGGGTGCTGGAGCAGCTCGCGCCGGACAGCGGCGTGTCGAACCTGGCGGTGGCGCTCAGGTTCGAGACGCCGCTGCGCCGGCTGCCGCTGCAGATCGCGGTGAACCGGCTGGTCAAGCGGCATCCGGCGCTGCGGCTGCGGTTCCCCGTGGTGGACGGGACGCCCGTCCGGCACCTGGTGGCCCCGCAGGACGCCCAGCTGAAGGTCGAGACCCGGGCCACGACGGAGGAGACGCTGGTCGCGGACCTGCAGTCCTTCCTGGACGAGCCCTTCGACCTGGGCCGCGACCTGCTCATCAGGGTGGGACACTTCACCCTGCCCGACGGCGCGGGAACCGTGGTGTGCCTGGCCGGCCACCACATCATCATCGACGGCACCTCCATGCAGCTCCTGGTGGAGGAGCTGGGCCGCTTCTACGACAGCCAGACCGGGCACGGCTCGCTGCCCCCGGAGCTGGCGGGGCCCGCGCCGATGCTGGAGCCGGGGGAGCCGTCGGAGGAGTCGATCGGCTACTGGCTGGACCGGCTCGACGGCGTCGACCCCGCCGCCATGGTGCTGCCGGGCAGCCGGCACTCGCCGGGCCGTCCGACGTTCGCCGGGCACACCTGCTCCTGGCAGGTGGACGCCGAGACGGTGGCGGCCCTGGACGAGCTGCGCGCCAGGCTGCGCACCACCGGCAACATCGTGCTGGCCACCGCCTTCCTGCTGACGCTGCGCGGGCACGGCGCCGGCCCTGACCTGGTGATCGGCATGCCGGTCAGCACCAAGACGGGCGAGCAGCACCGGCGCGTCGGCTACGCCGTGAGCACCCTGCCGCTGCGCGTCCACGTCGAGCTGGACGACGACTTCGAGCAGGTCGCCAGGCGCGTGGAGGAGGCGTTCGCGGAGGGCGTCGAGCACGCCGGGGCCTCGGTGGAGGCGGTGCTGACCCGCCGCGGGCACGGCACGGACGACTGGCGGGTCCCGCTGTTCCGGCACATGTTCAACTACCGGCCCTGGAGCGACGAGAAGGTGCACATCCAGGGCGAGGTGCCCGGATACGTCGACAACCTGATCGACCGCAGCCGCCTGGACATGCAGTGCAACGTCATCCAGGAGCCGGACCGGCTCACCGTCCGCATGGTGCACAGCACCGAGGTGCACGACGAGGACGAGATCGCGGCGTTCACCGCCAGGCTGTGCGCGGTGGTGCGGCAGGCGGCGCGCGGCGGCGTGCCGGACGTGTTCTCCCCGGCCGACCGGGCGCTGCTCGACCGGGTCAACGACACGGGCCGCACCTGGCCGGGCACGCTGGCCGGGCGCATCGTGCCGGGCCCGGCCGTGGCGGTGCGCGAGGGCGGGCACGAGGTCACCTACGACGAGCTGCTGGGACGCGCGGCCGCGGTCCGCGACCTGCTGCGCGAGCGCGGGGTGGGCGGCGGCGACGTCGTCGCCCTGGCCCTGGGACGCTCGGCGGACCTGGTGGCGGCGGTCCTCGGCGTGTGGCAGGCGGGAGCCGCGTTCCTGCCGCTGGACGTGCGGCAACCGGAGTCGCGCCTGGCCTTCCAGGTGGCCGACTCGGGGGCGCGGCTGGTCGTCGCGGCGGGCAGTCCGCACTGGGCGGGCGGGACGCCGGTCGTGCCGATGCCCGGCACGCCGGGGGAGCCCGGACCCGCCGAGGCCGGGGACATCGCCTACGTCATCTACACCTCCGGCTCCACCGGGCAGCCCAAGGGCGTGCAGGTCACGCACGCGAACCTGACGAACCTCGTGCTCGACTTCGCCGACCGGCTGGGCGCGCCCACCAGCGTGCTGTGGTCCACCACCACCTCCTTCGACATCTCCTGGCTGGAGCTGCTGCTGCCGCTGGCCTCCGGCGGCACCGTGGTCGTGGCCTCCGACGAGGACCAGGTGCAGCCGGGCAGGTTCCTGGAGCTGATCGCCGCGAGCGACGTCCAGGTCGTGCAGGCCACGCCCACCGCGTGGCGGCTGATCGCGCCGGAGGCCGGGCGCGAGCTGGCCGGGCGCACGGTGCTGTGCGGCGGCGAGCCGATGCCCGCCGCCCTGGCCAGGGACCTGCTGGGGCTGGGCTGCCGGGTGTTCAACGTCTACGGGCCGACCGAGACGACCATCTGGTCCACCGCCGCCGAGCTGCGCGAGCCGCCGCTCGACCCGGTGCCCGCCGGGGAGCCGCTGGCCAACACCCAGATCTTCGTCACCGACGCCGCGGGCCGCGAGCTGCCGCCGGGCGTGCCGGGCGAGCTGTGCGTCGCCGGCGCGGGGGTGAGCGCGGGCTACCTCGACCGGCCCGAGCTGACGGCGCAGCGCTTCGGCCACCACGACCGGTACGGCCGGTTCTACCGGACCGGCGACCGCGCGCGCATCCGCCACGACGGCGGGCTGGAGCTGCTCGGCCGCGACGACCGGCAGATCAAGCTGCGCGGCCACCGCATCGAGCTCGGCGAGGTCGAGGCCGCGCTGCACGAGCACGCGGCGGTGCGCACGGCCGCGGTGATCCTCGACGGCGACCCGCAGACCGACGGACGGCTCGCCGCCTTCCTGGAGGTCACCGGCGAGACCGCCGAGGAGGAGCTGTGGCGCTTCGCCAGGACGCGGCTGCCCGACTACGCCGTCCCCACCCGGTACATCGTCGTCGGCAGGCTGCCCACCACGGCCAACGGCAAGATCGCCTACCGCGACCTGAAGGTGCCCGACGAGGGCCGCGCCCCGGCGCGGGAGGCGGGCGACGGGCTGGTCCGGCAGGTGGTGGCGTTGTGGAGCGAGGCGCTGAACCGGCCCGGGCTCGGGCCGCACGACAACTTCTTCCTCAACGGCGGCCACTCCGTGCTGGCCGTCCGGCTGATCGGCCCGCTGGAGGAGCTGGCGGGCCGCGCCGTCTCGGTGCGGGCCGTGTTCGACCATCCGACGCCGGCCGAACTGGCCCTGCACCTGGGGGAAGCCCGATGACGCCGTGGTACGTCCAGGTCAAGGAGGGGGAGCGGGCGCTGGTCGCCTTCCCGCACGCGGGCGGCGGTCCGGCCTCGCTCGGCGAGCTCGCCGGGCACTTCCCGCCCGAGGTGGGCCTGTGGTCGGTCAACCTGCCGGGACGCCAGGCCAGGCTCGCCGAGGAGCCGCGGACCGACCTCGACGGGCTGGTCGACGACCTGGCGCGCGACCTGGCCGGGTGGCGTGAGCCGTACACGCTGTTCGGCTACTGCAGCGGGGCGTTGCTGGCCTTCCTCGTCTGCCGGCGCGTGGTCGAGCTGGGCGGGCGGCCGGAACGGCTGGTCGTGGGCTCGTTCGCCGCGCCGGACGTGACCCTGCTGCTGCGCCGCCTGCCGTCGTTGCCGTCGTGGCTGTTCTGGGAGCAGCTGATCGAGCTCGGCGGCGTCCCGCCGGAGCTGGCCGACCGGGAGGCGCTCTGGCCGGTGCTGGAGCCGGCGCTGCGCGCCGACTTCGGGCTGCTGGCCGGCTACCACCACCGGCCGGGGCCGCCGCTGCCGGTGCCGATCTCCGTCCTGTACGGAGCCAGGGACGCCTCGCTGACCCGGGGCGGCCTCCTGGGCTGGCGGCGGCAGAGCGTGCACAGGCCCGCGTTGAAGGAGCTCGACTCCACCCACTGGCTGGCCGAGGAGACCCCCGACGCCCTGGCCGCCGCGATCGTTGAGGAGATGGGATGCGCCTCGGTTACAGCATGAGCTACTGGGGCGGCGCGGGCCTCGGCCCGGCCGACCACCTGGCGCTGGTCCGCGAGGCGGAGGCCCTGGGCTATTCGTCCGTGTGGGCGGCCGAGACCTACGGGACCGACCCGGCGACACTGCTGGCCTGGATCGCCGGGCAGACCGAGCGCATCGCGCTCGGCACCGGCGTGCTCCAGATGTCGGGACGCAAGCCCGTGGTCGCCGCGATGACGGCGGCCACCCTCGACCAGGTCTCCGGCGGCCGCGCCCGGCTGGGCGTGGGCCCGTCCGGCCCGCAGGTGGTCGAGGGCTGGCACGGCGAGCGCTTCGACCGGCCGCTGGCCCGCGCCCGCGACTACCTCCAGGTGGTGCGCAAGGCGCTGGACGGCGAGCCGGTGCGGCACGAGGGACCCACGATGACGCTGCCCCTGCCCGGCAGCGAGGGCAAGGAGCTGACGCTGGCCGTCGCGCCGGTGCAGGAGCGGCTGCCCGTCTACCTGGCCGCGATGGGCCCGAAGACGGTCGCGCTGGCCGGCGAGCTCGCCGACGGCTGGCTGGCCATCCACTTCCCGCCCGACCACCTGGCCCGCATGGCCAAGCACCTGAACGGCGCCGACCTGGACGTCGCGCCCATGGTGCTCACGCTCGTCGAGGAGGACCAGGAGCTGGCCTACGACATGATGCGGCCCATGCTCGCCCTCTACCTCGGCGGCATGGGCTCGCGCCGGACCAACTTCTACAACCGCCTGGCCGCCACGCTCGGCTTCGAGCAGGAGGCCGCCCGCATGCAGGAGGCCTTCCTCGACGGGCGGCAGGGCGAGGCCATGGCGATGCTGCCCGACGCGCTCGTGGACGCGATGACCATGTGCGGCCCCGCGGGCAAGGTGCGCGAGCGGATGGCGGCCTACCAGGAGGCGGGCGCGACCACGCTGATCGTCGGCCTGGTCACGCCCACCCGGCGGCTGCGCAGCCGTCAGCTGCGGCTCATTGCGAGTCTGGCTCCGGCATCCCGATGAGCTTGGCCAGCGGCGACCAGGCCATCGCCGCGATCGGCACGAGAGCGCCGACGGCGATGACCGCCCACAGCGTCGTACGCGTGCCCACGGCGCCGGCCAGCAGGCCGGCGCCGAGCGCGCCCAGCGGGGCGGGGATCAGGCCCAGCGAGTAGATCGAGGCCACCACCCGGCCCTGGAGGTGCGGCGGGGTGACCGTCTGCACCAGGCTGGTGTTGGTGACGAAGAAGATCTGCGAGCTGACGCCGCTGACCAGCTGCGCGACGACGAGCATCGCCACCGAGACCCAGACCGGCCCGACGGCCAGCGGGATGAGGAAGAGCGCCAGGTTGCCGTACACCATCGACCACACCAGCACCTTGCCGATCGCGTAACGCCGCATCACCTTGACGGCGACCAGCGCCCCGATGATCGCGCCCACGCCGCCGCCGGCCAGGATGCTGCCGAACCAGCCCGCGGGCACGTCCAGGTCGCGGATCACGTACAGGGCGTAGATCGAGTTCATCGAGCCCAGGATGAACAGCGAGTACACGGCCGAGGAGACGGCCAGCGGCCGGATCAGCCGGTGCCGCATCACCCAGCCCATGCCCTGCCAGATCGCCTTGTGCACCTGCGCGGGGGTGGTGTCGTCCGGCTCCGGACGGGCCTCCGGCCGCTTGATCAGGGACACCGCGATCGCGGAGGCCAGGTACGACACCGCGTCGATGATCAGCAGCGCGGGCGCGGCGAGCACCTTCAGCAGCGCCGCGGCCAGGCCGGGCCCGAACGTCTGGGCGGCCGACTCGGTCAGCTGCAGCTTGGAGTTGCCCTCCATGAAGTTCTCCCGCGGCACCAGGAACGGGAAGTAACTCCGGTAGGCCGTCTGGAAGAGCGTGCTGAGCAGGCCGAGCCCGAAGATGACGCCGTAGAGCCAGGTCAGCGTGAGCAGGTCGGCGAACCACGCGACCGGGATCAGCATCAGCAGCACGAAACGCGCCACGTCCGTCCAGATCAGGATGGGCCGCTTGCGCACCCGGTCGGCCAGCACGCCGAACAGCAGGAAGAACACCATCGGCAGCCGCAGCAGGAAGCCGACGACGCCCATCTCCGCCTCGGAGGCGTTCAGGACGGTGACCGCGATGACGGGGAACGCGAAGAGACTGATCGCCGAGCCGAACTGCGACAGGCTCTGGCCCGCCCACAGCCGCAGGAAGTCGGGGTGCTTCCAGAGGCTCGTCTGCTCACTGGTCGGGGATGCCATGATCCATCCACCTTCTGATCTCGGTGGCCGCTCCGGCGACCAGGGGTTCGTACAGGATGGGGACGCGTTCCTCGGGGATCGCGACGTGGGCGAGCCGCCCCTTGGCGACGGAGGGCCAGTTGCCGTCCTCGCGCCTGGGCGCGAAGAGCGCGACGTCGCCGTCGTAGGGCTCGTGCCGGAAGCCGCCGACCGCGTGCGCGTTGGCCCGGAAGACGGCCAGGTAGCGGCGCGCCTGCTCGACCTCGGCGGTGTCCGGCGCCAGCCGGTCGGCGGCGGACGCGGCGCCCATGACCGTCAGGAGTTGCTCCTCCGGCGGCCGGGCGGCGAGTTCGGCCGGGTCCAGCCCGAGGGTCTCCTCGGGGCCGCCGGCCAGCGCGTGGAACAGCAGGACCGTGTCGTCCTCCAGCGACGCCTCGGCCACGGGCTCCTCGGCGTTGGCGTAGAGGAGCACGACGAGCGGCACCTGCTCGCCGCGCTCGCGCAGCCGCCTGGCCACCTCCAGGGCGATGTTCCCGCCGATGCAGAACCCGCCCAGCACGTACGGCCCCGCCGGCCGCACCTCCAGCAGGTCGGCCACGTAGGCGTCGGCCATCTCGGCGAGCGTGGCGTGCGGCTCCTCGCCGGGCACCAGCCCGCGCGCGGCGATGGCGTACACCGGCTGGTCGGGGCCGAGGCGGCGGGCCAGCGGGTGGTAGCGGAAGACCTGGCCGCCGAGCGCGTGGATGAAGAAGATCGGCGTGCGGTCGCCGTCCGGGTTGAGCGGCACGACGTGGCTCGGCGGCGCCAGGTCCTCGGGCTGGCGGAGCACCCTGGCCAGCTTGCTGATCGTCGGCGCGGTCAGCACGGTGCCCACGGGCAGGCTCCGCCCCAGCTCCTGGCGGATGCGGGCGGCCAGCCGCAGGGCGCTCAGCGAGTGGCCGCCGAGCTCGAAGAAGTCGTCCAGGATCCCGGCCGCGGGCACCTGCAGCACCTCTTCGTAGAGCGTGGCGAGGCGCGCCTCCACCTCGTCGCGAGGCGGCACGTACGGCCGGCCGCCCGCCGTCTCCGGAGCGGGCAGCGCGGCCCGGTCGAGCTTGCCGCTGCGGGTGAGGGGGAGGGCGTCCAGGCTCACCCACCGGCGCGGGATCAGGTGGTCGGGCAGGACGTCCTGGAGGTCGGGCACGTCGCCCACCACGTAGCCGACCAGGCTGTGCCCGTGCGCCGTGACGGCCGCGTCGCGGACCCCCGGCTGGGCGCGCAGGACGGCCTCGATCTCCCCTGGTTCGACGCGCATGCCGCGGATCTTGACTTGGTGGTCGGTGCGGCCGAGGTATTCGAGTTCGCCGGTGGGGAGCCAGCGGGCGAGGTCGCCGGTTTTGTAGAGGCGTTGTCCGCCCGGTGCGGGGAGGAAGCGTTCGGCGGTGAGTGCGGGTTTGCCGAGGTAGCCGCGGGCGAGTTGGATGCCGCCGATGTAGAGCTCGCCGGGGGTGCCGATGGGGACGTCCTGGAGGTGTGGGTCGAGGACGTGCAGGGTGGTGTTGTCGACGGGTCTGCCGATGGGGACGGTGGTTTCTCCGGGTTGGCAGGGGTGCCAGGAGACGTCGACGGCTGCTTCGGTGGGGCCGTAGAGGTTGTGGAGTCCTGGGAGGTCGTGGCCGGGTGGGAGTGCTTCGCCGGAGCAGATGATCCGGGGCGGAAGCTGAATCCCTTCTTCTTCCAGGAACGCCTGCAACATGGAGGGGACGAAGTGGGTGGTGGTGATGTTCTCGGTCTTGATGAGGTCGCGCAGGTAGGCGGTGTCGCGATGCCCGCTGGGCCGGGCGATGACCATGGTCGCGCCGGTGATGAGCGGCCAGAACAGTTCCCAGACCGAGACGTCGAAGGTGGTCGGGGTCTTGTGCAGGACGCGGTCCTGTGGGGTGAGGTGGAAGGTGTCCTGCATCCAGCGCAGCCGGTTGACGATCGCCCGGTGCGAGACTCCCACGCCCTTGGGGCGTCCGGTGGAGCCGGAGGTGAAGATGACGTAGGCCAGGTTGTCCGCACGCACTGACGGCGGCGTGAACCCGCCTCCGGAGCCCGCGGCGGTGAGGACGGTCGCGGCCCCCGCGTCGGCGAGCATGCCGCGCCGCCGTTCCTCGGGATCGGCCGGGTCGAGCGGCAGGTAGGCGCCGCCCGCGGCCAGCACGCCGAGGAGCACGACGGGCAGGTCCAGGCCGCGTTCCATGCAGACGCCCACCGGCTGGTCCACCCGCACGTCCAGCCCGGCCGCCACCGCGCGGGCCCGTTCGGCCAGCTCGCGATAGGTCAGCCGGTCGCCCTCGAAGACCAGCGCCGTCGCGTCCGGGGTGCGCTCGGCCTGCGCGAAGACCAGCTCGTGCAGGGTGCCGCCCGGATGCTCCCGCTCGGTGGCGTTCCAGCGTGCGAGCTGAGCCGCGTCCTGCGGCGAGATGCCGATCTCTCTGGACAGGGCGCGGAGGTAGTGGTCCCGGATCGCCGCGATCTGGTCGGCGGGGAACTGCGTGGTGTCGTAGGAGATGGTCAGCGTCAGCCCCTGGCCCGGCGTCCGGACGAAGGCCGTGCTGAAGGCGAAGTCGGTCTGCTCGAAGAAGTCCTGACCCTCGATGGGCGTGGCGGCCGCGCCGTTCACGTGGAAGTCGCGGAAGTCCACGTGCGTGTCCAGCAGCCGCGCGCGACCGCTGGCCCGCTGGATCTCGAAGAGCGGGAAGTGCCGGTACGGCAGCGCCGCCACCTCCGCCTGGAAGACCCGCTGGATTAGGTCGGGCGCGTCGGCCCGGACCCGCAGCGGGACGGTGTTGAGGAACAGGCCGAGCACCTCGTCCCCGGCCTCGCTCTCCGGACGGCTGTGCGTGAGCATCCCCGTCAGGACGTCGGGATCGCCGGTGACCAGCGCCATGACGCGCACGTGCGCCGCGAGCACCACCGACCGCAGGGGCACCCGGGCGGCGGCCGCCTGCTCGGCCAGCGCCTTGGCCAGCTCGCCGGGGAGCGCCGTGGCGAGCACCGCGACCTCGCGCGGCCCGCCGGTGGGATAGCCGGGCATCCGGGGCAACCGGCCCTCCGGCGCCTCGGCGACCGCCTCCCGCCAGAACTCCGCCGCCTCCGGCCGGGCGAGCATCGCCTTCTCGGCCGCCACCAGGTCACGGAAGCGCGCCGCCGGCGGCTCCACCGCCAGCCCGGGGGTCGCATAGCGTTCCAGCAGCTCGCTGACCAGCCTCGCGACGCTCCACCCGTCGAGGATCGCGTGGTGGAAGTAGACGGTCAGCGCGAACCGGTCGGCTTCGGGCCGCACGTGGACGCGGAGCAGGGGAGCCCGCGTCCAGTCGAACGGCCCGTACTCCGGCTCGCCGCCGGAGACGGTCAGCGGGATCTCCGCCCGGTCGTGCACGAGCTGGACGGGCTCGCTGAACCCGGTCAGGTCGAAGGACGTCCGCAGCACCTCGTGCCGGGCCGACAGCTCATCCAGCGCCCTGACCAGGGCCGTCTCGTCGAACGTGCCGCGCAGCGTGAGCGTGGTGTGGTCGTGGAAGGTCACGCCGTCCAGCTCGCTGTGGTACAGCATCCCGGCCTGGAGGGCGCTGAGCGGGTAGGCGTCGATGATCATCGCGTGAGCCTCTCTCTGTCCGCCACGCTGAGCAGGTCGAAGGCTCCCGCCGTGGTCTCCGGTACGGCCTGCCGCGGCCGCAGCACGGCGGCCAGTTCGGCGACCGCCTGATGGGTGAACAGCTGCTGCAGTTCCACGTCGTAGCCGGTGGCGCGCAGCCGGGCCACGACCTTGAGACTGCTGATGGAGTCGCCGCCCACGGCGAAGAAG
This sequence comes from Nonomuraea sp. NPDC003560, assembly GCF_042878785.1. NCBI lineage: Bacteria > Bacillati > Actinomycetota > Actinomycetes > Streptosporangiales > Streptosporangiaceae > Nonomuraea > Nonomuraea sp. NPDC003560. Next base: position 327,623 of record NZ_JBIAOF010000010.1, read on the forward strand.
GTGTCGTGCCGGCCGGGCCGGTCGAGGCCGAGCACCTCCTGCCAGACCTGCGCGACGGCGATTTCCGCCGCGCCGCGCGGCGGCTCCCACGGCAGGTCGGCCGGGCGGTCGGGCGCGGGGAGGGCGGCGCGGTCGAGCTTGCCGTTGGCGGTGACGGGCAGGCGGTCCAGCCGCACCCACGCCGTCGGGACCATGAAATCCGGCAGCGCGTCGGACAGGTCCGGGACGTCGCCGACGACGTAGCCGACCAGGCGGCCGTTCACCAGCTTGGCCGCCGCCGCCGTCACGCCGGGTTGCTCGCGCAGCACGGCCTCGATCTCGCCCAGCTCCACGCGCATGCCGCGGATCTTGACTTGGTGGTCGGTGCGGCCGAGGTATTCGAGTTCGCCGGTGGGGAGCCAGCGGGCGAGGTCGCCGGTTTTGTAGAGGCGTTGTCCGCCCGGTGCGGGGAGGAAGCGTTCGGCGGTGAGTGCGGGTTTGCCGAGGTAGCCGCGGGCGAGTTGGATGCCGCCGATGTAGAGCTCGCCGGGGGTGCCGATGGGGACTTCCTGGAGGTGTGCGTCGAGGACGTGCAGGGTGGTGTTGTCGACGGGTCTGCCGATGGGGACGGTGGTTTCTCCGGGTTGGCAGGGGTGCCAGGAGACGTCGACGGCTGCTTCGGTGGGGCCGTAGAGGTTGTGGAGTCCTGGGAGGTCGTGGCCGGGTGGGAGGGCTTCGCCGGAGCAGATGATCCGGGGCGGGAGTTGGACGTCCTCTTCTTCCAGGAACGCCTGCAACATGGAGGGGACGAAGTGGGTGGTGGTGATGTTCTCGGTCTTGATGAGGTCGCGCAGGTAGGCGGTGTCGCGATGCCCGCCGGGCCGGGCGATGACCATGGTCGCGCCGGTGATGAGCGGCCAGAACAGTTCCCAGACCGAGACGTCGAAGGTGGTGGGTGTCTTGTGCAGGACGCGGTCTTGGGGGGTGAGGTGGAAGGTGTCCTGCATCCAGCGCAGCCGGTTGACGATCGCGCGGTGGGAGACGCCCACGCCCTTGGGCCGTCCGGTCGAGCCGGAGGTGAAGATGACGTAGGCCAGGTTGTCCGCACGCACCCGCACCACGGACGCCGCAGCCGGCCGTACGTCCGCCGCCGTGACCATCAGGTCGGCGCCCGCGTCGGCCAGCATGCCACGCGTGCGCTCCGCCGGGTGGGACGGGTCGAGCGGCAGGTAGGCGCCGCCCGCGGCCAGCACGCCGAGGAGCACGACGGGCAGGTCCAGGCCGCGTTCCATGCAGACGCCCACCGGCTGGTCCACCCGCACGTCCAGCCCGGCCGCGACCGCGCGGGCCCGTTCGGCCAGCTCGCGGTAGGTCAGCCGGTCGCCCTCGAAGACCAGCGCCGTCGCGTCGGGGGTGCGTTCGGCCTGCGCGAAGACCAGCTCGTGCAGGGTGCCGCCGGGATGCTCCCGGTCGGTGGCGTTCCACCGCGCGAGCTGCTTCCGCTCCTCGTCCGGCAGGATGTCCAGACGCCCCACCGGCACGTCGGGGGAGGCCACCACCGCACGCAACAGCGCGGCGAACCGCTGCGCCAGCCGCTCGATCGTCTCCGGCCGGAACAGCTCGGCGTTGTAGACGAAGCGGCCCTCCAGCTGCTCGCCCCGCTCGGCGGCGTAGAGCTCCAGGTCGAACCGGGTGGTCGTGCTGTCCGGCTCGAAGCCCTCGCCGTCGCCGCGGTAGCTCTGCAGCGCGAACAGCACCTGGACCAGCGGCGGGCGGCTGACGTCGCGTTCGGGGTCCAGCTCGGCGACCAGCTTCTCGAAGGGCAGCTCCTGGTGGCCGTAGACCTCGATCGCGCCGTCCCGCGTGCGGCGCAGCAACTCGGCGAAGCCGGGGTCGCCCGCCAGCCGCGCCCGCAGCGGCAGCAGGTTGACGAACAGCCCGACCATGTCCTCGAACTCCGGCCGGGTCCGTCCGGCCACCGGCGACCCCACCGCGAAGCCGGTCGTGCCGGACCAGCGGGCCAGCAGCACCTGGAAGGCGGCGAGCAGCCCCATGTAGAGCGTCGCCCCCTCGGCCCGGCACAACTCGCCGAACGCCGCCACGTCGAGCTGGACGTCGTGCCAGCCGCCCCGGAAGCTCTGCCGGGGCGGGCGCGGCCGGTCCAGGGGCAGGTCGAGCACCTGCAACCCGTCCAGCTCGGCGCGCCAGAACGCCAGGTCGCCGGCCAGCCGGTCGCCGCTCAGCCGCTCCCGCTGCCACGACGCGTAGTCGCCGTACCCCAGCGGCGGCCCGCTCTGCGGCGGGGTCAGCAGCTCGCGGAGGATGAGATCGGCCGACCAGCCGTCGGCGACGATGTGATGGACCGCCACCAGCAGCGCGTGGTCGTCGGGCGCGAGCCGTACCAGGGTGGCGCGCAGCAGCGGGCCGTCCGCCAGCTCGAAGGGGAGCGCGGCGTCGGCGCTGAGCACCTGCCTGGCCGCCGCCTCGTCCGGCACGTCCACGACGCGCAGCGGCACCCGCACCCGGTCCGCCACCCGCACCTGCGGCCGCCCGTCGGGGCCGGCGGGGAAGGTCATGCGCAGGCTCTCGTGCCGGGCGACCACGGCGTCCAGCGACTCCCGCAGCCGTCCGGCGTCGAGCGGGCCGCGCAGCCTGGCCGACACGGGCAGCACGTACGCGCTCGTCCCGGGGGCGAACTGCTCCATGAACCACAGCCGCTCCTGCGCGAACGACAGCGGCGGATCGCTGCCCTCGGCGCGTCGCGGGATCTGCTCCGCGGCGCCCAGGCCCGCGATCGCCTTGCGGAAGCGGGCCTGCACGCGCGCCTGCCGTTCATCCACGCTCGTCGGCCTCCTCGGCCAGGTGTTCCAGGGCCGCGGCCAGCAGGCGTGGCGTCGGGTGGGTGAAGGCCAGCTTGAGCGGCACGTCAAGCTCGATGGCCGCGGCGATGCGGGCCGTGGTCCTGGTGGCCAGCAGCGAGTGGCCGCCGAGCTGGAAGAAGTCGTCCAGCGCGCCCACCCGCTCCAGCCCCAGCACCTCGGCCCAGACCAGGCAGACGAGCTCCTCGGCCGCGCCGGCCGGCGGCTCGTAGCCGGCGCCGCGCGGCCGGCCCGGCGCGGGCAGCGCGTCCCGGTCGACCTTGCCGCCAGGGGTCAGCGGGATGCGGTCGAGCGAGACGATCGCGCTGGGCACCATGTGCGGGGGCAGCTCGGCGGCGAGGTGCTCGCGTAACGCGTCGTCCCCGGCGTCGTGGACGGCGTAGGCGATCAGGCGGTCGTCGTGGACCACCACCGTGGCCTGCCGTACCGACGGGTGGGCGAGCAGCGCCGACTCCACCTCGCCCGGCTCGACGCGGTAACCGCGCACCTTCACCTGCCGGTCCAGGCGGCCGAGGATCTCCAGCCTGCCGTCCAGGCGGAAGCGGGCCCGGTCGCCGGTGCGGTAGAGGCGCGAGCCGCCGGGGCCGGGCACGAAACGCTCGGCCGTGCGGGCGGGCGCGCCCCGGTAGCCGCGGGCCAGGCCGCTGCCGCCGATGTGCAGCTCGCCCGCGACACCGGCCGGCACCGGGAGCCCGTCGGGGCCCAGCACCTGGAGCGTGGTGCCGGGCAGGGCGACGCCCACGGCCGGGCGGCGCAGCGCCTCCGAGGGGTCCATGTCGGCGGTGGCGGCGATGATCGTGGCCTCGGTGGGGCCGTAGCTGTTGACCAGCCGCACGCCCTGCGGGCCGGACGCGTACCAGGCGGCCAGCGCGGGGCCGGGCAGCGGGTCGGCGCCCAGGATGACCAGCCGCAGGCCGGGCGGCCATTCGACGCCCATGGCCACCAGCTCCTGCCAGTACGACGTGGGCAGGTCCAGCACGGTGAGCGCGGCGCCCTCCGGCGTCTTCAGGAAGTCCGGCAGCGGCTCGTCCGGGCACAGGACGAGCTCCGCGCCGGCGGCCAGCGCCGGGTAGATCTCCTCGGCGTGCGTGTCGAAGCTCGGCGAGGCGAACTGCAGGACGCGGTCGCCCGGCCCGAGCTCGTAGTGGCCGCGCATCCAGCCCACCCGCGACGCCAGCGCCTCGCGCGGCACCTCCACGCCCTTGGGACGCCCGGTCGAGCCCGAGGTGTAGATCACGTAGGCCAGCGAGCCCGGCCCCGCGACCTCGGCGTGCGGCGCCTGCGGCGACTCGCGGAGATCGTCCTCGTCCAGCACCAGGGCCGCGCCCGCGTCCGCCGCCATCCACCGCAGCCGCTCCGGCGGGTACGCGGGGTCGAGCGGCAGGTAGGCGCCGCCCGCCCGGCCGACGGCGAGCATCCCGGCGATCAGCTCCACCGAGCGCCCGGCGCGCAGGCCCACGACCGTGTCCGGGCCGACCCCGGCCGCGGCCAGGCGTCCGGCCAGCGCGGCGGCCATGGCGTCCAGCTCGGCGTAGGTGACCCGGCGGTCGCCGTGGCTCACCGCCGTCGCGCCGGGCGCCAGCCGGACGCGCTCCTGGAAGAGGTCCAGCACGTCGCGCGCGGGCGGCTGCGGGGTGTCGAGGACCGGCGGCCGGTCCTCGGGCAGCAGCATGGCCGCGCGCAGCGCGGACAGCGGCGTGCCCGGGTCGCGCACGACCGCCTCCAGCACCCGCTCCCACCGCCGCAGCAGCCGCGTCGCGGTCTCCTCCTCGAACAGGTCGCGGGCGTAGGACAACATCGCCCAGAGGGAGCCGTCGAACTGGGTGACGTCCAGCATCAGGTCGAACTTCGCCTGGGTCGCGCCCGGGTCGAACATCTCCGCCTCGACGCCGGGCAGCGGCAGGGCGCCGGCCTCCTTGTCCTGGATCACGAACATCGCCTGGAACAGCGGCGTCGTGCTCAGGTCGCGGCGGATGCCGAGGTCGTTGAGCAGGCGCTCGAAGGGGATGTCCTGGTGCGCGAACGCGTCCAGCACCGTCGCCCTGGTCCGCGCGAGCAGCGTGCGGAAGGACGGGTCGCCGGACAGGTCGCCGCGCAGCACGAGCGTCTCGGGGAAGAAGCCGACGACGTCCTGGAGTTCCGGGCGGTCGCGGCCGGCGATGACCGAGCCCACCGTCAGGTCGTCGGCGCCGCAGTGGGCGCCCAGCAGGAGCTGGTAGGCGGCCAGCAGGACCATGAACAGCGTGCCGCGCTCGTCCCTGGCCAGCTGCTCCAGCCGGGCCGTCAGCTCGGGGCCGATGCGCCGCGCGCAGTAGTCGCCGTCGGCCACCCGTACGGCCGGCCGCGGCCGGTCCGTGGGCAGGTCGAGCGGCCGCACGCCGTCGAGCTTGGCGCGCCAGTAGTCCAGCGACTCCCGCGACGGCTCGCGGCCGCGCTGCCAGGCCGCGAAGTCGCGGTAGTCGATCGACGGGACGCCCAGCCCGGCCGCGTTCCCGGTGTAGCAGGCGGCCAGCTCCGAGAAGATGATCTTCAATGACCAGCCGTCGGCCACCAGGTGGTGCAGGACCAGGCAGAGCACGTGATCGGTCGCCGACAGGGTGATCAGGTGCACCCGCACCAGCGGCCCGGTGGCCAGGTCGAACGGCGTGTTGGTCAGCTCGGCCACGATCGCCGTGGCGCGGGCCTCGCGTTCGGCGGCGGGCAGGTCCGCCAGGTCTACCACAACCGGATCGAGCCTCAGCTCCGGCTCCACGACCTGGACCGGGCCGCCGTCCACCGCGGGGAAGCGGGCCCGCAGCATCGGGTGCCGCGCCGCCACGGTGGCCAGCGCCCCGGCCAGGTCACGGATGGACAGCTCGCCGCGCAGCCGCTGCACCATGTACATGTTGTAGGAGGCGTCGGCGGGGTCGAGCCGCTGCAGGAACCAGAGCCGCTCCTGCCCGTAGGAGAGCGGCGCCGGCGCGTCCGGATCGCTGCGCGGGGGGATCCCGGCGGGCCGGGCCTTCGGCTGCCGCTGGAGCCTGCGCTCCAGCGCCGCGCGCTGCTCCGGGCTGAGGCGGGCCAGCCGCCCTCTCACCTCGCTCATCCGTCCGCGTCCTCCGCCAGGAGATCGTCCAGCTCGACGTCGCCGAGCTGGAGTTCCAGCACGGCCAGCGCGTGCTCGGCCACCGTGGTGAGCTCGAAGCAGACCCGCAGGTCCATGTCGATCCCGTACGCCTCCCGGTACCGGGTGATCAGCAGGACGGCCAGCAGCGAGTGCCCGCCGAGCGCGAAGAAGTCGTCCTCGACGCCCACCCGGTCACGGCCGAGCAGCTCGCCCCAGAGCGCGCACAGCTCCTCCTCCAGCGGCGTCTCCGGCGCGACGTAGGTGGTGCCCAGATCGCTGCGGCCGGGCCCGGTGGGCGGCGGCAGCGCGGCCCGGTCGAGCTTCCCGCTCGGGCCCAGGGGGAACTCGGTGACCTGCACGAACGCCTGCGGCACCAGCGCCGCCGGCAACGTGCGGGCCGGCCCGGTGCGCAGCTCGTGCGACAACTGGCTGGGCTCGCCCGTCCAGTCCACGTAGGCCACCAGCCCGCGGCCGCCCGGCGCGTCGTCGCGCAGGGCGACGACGACCCCGCGCACCCGCGGGTCCGCGGCCAGCGCCGCCTCGACCTCGCCCAGCTCGACCCGCCAGCCGTGCACCTTGACCTGGTCGTCGATGCGGCCGAGGAACTCCAGCTCACCGTCGGCGCGCAGCCGGGCCAGGTCGCCGGTGGCGTACAGCCGCGCGCCCGGCGGGCCGTACGGGTCGGGGACGAAGCGCTCGGCCGTCAGCCCCGGCCGTCCCGCGTAGCCGCGGGCCACCTGGACGCCGCCGATGTGCAGCTGGCCGGGCACGCCGATCGGCATCGGCTCCAGGCGCTCGTCGAGGACGTGCAGACGGCAGCCGGGCATCGGACGGCCGATGGGGATCACCGTCTCGCCCGGCCGGCAGGCGTGCCAGGAGACGTCGACGGCCGCCTCGGTGGGGCCGTACAGGTTGTGCAGCTCCACGCCGGGCAGGCGCTCGAAGAAGCGGGCCGCCGTCCTGGGCGGCAGTTCCTCGCCGCTGCACACCACGCGCCGCAGGGACGTGCACGACTCGATGTTCGCCTCCTCCAGGAAGAGGGCGAGCATCGACGGCACGAAGTGCATCGTGGTCACCGCGTGCCGCTTGACCAGGTCGCGCTGGTGGGCGGGGTCGCGGTGGCCGCCCGGCCGCACCGGCACGAGGCAGGCGCCCTGCAGCAGCGGCCAGAAGAACTCCCACACCGACACGTCGAAGCTGGTCGGCGTCTTCTGCATCACCACGTCGCCGGGTGTCAGGCCGAACGTCTCCTGCATCCAGGCCAGCCGGTTGACGATGCCGCGATGGGTGTTGACCACGGCCTTCGGCCGCCCGGTCGAGCCCGAGGTGTAGATCAGGTACGCGGCGTCGTCCGGCCCGGTCACCGGGTCGAGGTCGCCGGAGCCGAGGTCGTGGTCGTCCTCCAGCAGCACCGTCTCGACCGGCCCGAAGGACGGCAGGTGGCGCTGGGTGAGCAGCACCCGCGCGCCGGAGTCGGACAGCATGAACTCCAGCCGGTCCCGCGGGTACTCCGGATCCAGCGGCACGTACGCCCCGCCCGCCTTGAGCACCGCGAGCAACGCGACGACCAGCTCGGGCGAGCGTTCCGCGCACACCGCGACGGGCCGGCCGCGCTCCACGCCGATCTGCCGCAACCGCCGGGCCAGCCGGTTGGCGCGGCCGTTGAGCTCGGCGTAGGTGAGCGTGACGTCGCCGAAGAGCACCGCGGGGGCGTCGGGGGTCGCGGCGGCCCGGGCCTCGATCAACGTGTGCAGGGTGCCGGGCTCGGCCGGCGGCCCGCCGTCCCCGAGGGTCAGCACGCGCGCACGCTCGTCCGCGGCGAGCACGGGGAGCTCGGGGACCGCCCGGCCGGGGTCGGCGGCGGCCGCCTCGACCAGCGTGCGCAGGTTCGCCTCGAAGCGTTCGATCGTCTCGGGGTCGAACAGGTCGGTGGCGTACTCCAGCCGGGTGTGCAGCACCCCGTCGCGCATGTTGACGTCGAGCTGGAGGTCCACCTTGGCGGTGCCGTTGGCGATCTGCCCCTCGTTGGTGCGGATCGCCAGGTTGAACATCACCTGGTAGAGCGGCGGCACGCTCAGGTCCCGGGCCGGCTGCAGGTCCTCCACGAGCCGCTCGAACGGCAGCTCCTGGTGGTCCAGCGCCTCGGCGACCGTCGCCCGCACGCGCCCGGCCGCCTCGCGGAAGCTGGGCGCGCCCGACAGGTCCACGCGCAGCGGCACCGCGTTGACGAACATGCCGATGACCGGCTCGGTCTCGGGCAGCAGCCGGCCCGCGACCGGCGTGCCCACCACGATGTCGTCGATCCCCGACCAGCGCGACAGCACGGCGGCGTACGCGGTGAGCATCACCGTGAACAACGTCGTGTTGAGCTCCTTGGCCAGCCGCTCCACGCCCGCCGACAGCTCGGGGGAGTAGGCGCCGAGCCGGATCCCGCCCCGGTAGCTCCGGCGGGCCGGCCGCGGCCGGTCGCCCGGCAGGGCGAGGTCGGCGGGCACCCCGGCCAGCCGTTCGCGCCAGTGCACCAGCTCGGTCTCCAGGAACTCGCCGGACAACCTGCCGCGCTGCCACACGGCGAAGTCGGCGAACTGGATCGGCAGCTCGGGCAGCTTCGGCGGCCGGTCCTCGCCCAGCGCGTCGTAGCACTCCTCCACCTCGTCCATGAAGACCATGGAGGAGACGCCGTCGAAGATCGTGTGGTCGAAGACGACGGCCAGCCGCAGGTCGTCCTCGGCCAGCTTGACGTGCCGGCCGCGGTACAGCGGCGCCCGTTCCATGTCGAACGGCTGCACCGCGTCCGCCCTGGCCAGGCGGGCCAGCTCCGCCTCGGCGGCGGCCCGCGGCAGGTGGCTCAGGTCCGTCTCGGTCAGCGCCGTGGGCGGCGCGCCGGGGTGGACGATCTGCACGACCTGCCCGTCCCGGAAGTCGAACGTGGTGCGCAGCGCCTCATGGCGCCGCACGACCAGATCGATCGCCCGCTCCAGCCGGCGGGGGTCCACCGGCTGCCTGGCCGCCATCGGCATGACCATGCCGATGTTGTAGACGGCCAGATCGGGCTCGAAGCGCGAAAGGAACCACATCCGCTCCTGGCCGGAGGATGCGGGGAAGGCATCACTCACTGTCCATGGCCTCTCGCAGACTCTTCGGCCGCATGTCGGTCCACACCTGCTCGATGTGCGCCAGACAGGCGTCCTTGGTGCCGGAGAAACCGGCGTCGTGCCAGCCGGAGGGGTTGTCCCGGCCGGCGGGCCAGATGGAGTACTGCTCCTCGTCGTTGCGTACGACCTTGGTGTCCGTGCCGGTCTCTGTGCTGGTCTCTGTGCTCATGCGGAACTCCGGGGAAGGCGGGGGATGGTCTGGGCGGCGGGGGCGGGCTCGGGGGCGGCGGCCGTGGCGGCGTCGATCAGGGCCGCGACCCCGGCCACGGTCGGCTCCTCGAAGAGGTTGCGCATCGGCAGCCGGACCCCGAGCTCCTTGCGGATCAGGGCGATCAGCTGCACCGCGATGAGCGAGTTGCCGCCCAGCTCGAAGAAGTCGTCGTCGACGCCGATGTGGTCGCCGCCGAGCACCTCGCCCCACAGGCGGGCGATCGTGGCCTCGGCGTCGTTGCGCGGCGCGACGTAGCCCTCGGCGGGCGCCTTGTCCTGCCGGTCGGCGACCGCCGCCGGATCGAGCTCGCTCTCGACGGTCTCCTGGGTCAGCGAGCCGACGCCGGCGACGAGCTCGGCCACCGTGCCGGCCGCCACCACGACCTGGGGGCCGAGCGGGGCGGCGAGCAGCCTGCGCAGGGCGCGGGCCCCGTCGGCCGGCCTGATCCCGGCCGCGTCGTCGGCCGCGACCGGCGACGCGGCCGGGGCGGCGACCTGGGACCCGGCGCTGGAGCGGACCCCGGAGACCACGGCCTCGGTGTCGATCCTGCGCAGGACGTAGTCGGAGATCTGCACCAGCACCGTGCCGTCGGGCGCGATCAACGTGACGTCGACGACCAGCACCTCGTCGGTGTCGGTGCTGGTGATGCGCAGATGGCTCCAGAACGCCTCGGGCAGGCTGCCGAACACGGTGATGCGGCCGTAGCCGAGCGGCAGGTAGTGGCCCTCGACCGCGACCCAGCTGAAGGTGGTGGCGGCGTCGAGCAGGGCCGGGTGCAGCCCCCACCGGTCGAGGTCGGCCATCAGCGCGTCGTTGGCCTCGAACAGCCCGAGCGCCTCCTGCTGGCCGACATGCGTGGCGGTCAGCGTCCGGTGCCAGTGCGCGCCCAGCGTGAGCAGGCCCGACAGCGGGACGCCGCCCTGCTCGTCCGCCGAGGACACGCAGCGGTCCATGATGGCGCGCAGGTCCACGCGGTCGGCGGGCGGCGGGCTCACCTTGGCCGCCGTGCCCCTGGCGTGGGTGCGGTGCGAGCCGCCGATGATGCTCTGCACCTGGAACTCGGCGCCGTCCGCCTCCGGGGTGAAGAGCACCCGTACCTCGGCGGTCGCGCCGTCGGCCACCGACAGCGGCTCGACGAACACCACGTCCCGCAGCTCGACGAGCCCGCCGTCGGGCAGCACCGCCTCGGCGGCCGTCCTGGCCAGCTCGACATGGCCGGTGCCGGGCAGCACCGGCACGTCGGCGATGCGGTGCTCGTCCAGCACCCAGTGCGTGCCGGGCGAGAGCGTGCCGCTGCACCAGTCGAGCCCGCCGATCTCGCCGGCGTGCCGCGCGTCGAGGACCGGGTGGTCGAGCGCCTTGATCCGGTCGCCGCGCTGCAACGCGACGAATCCGGCGGGCGCCGCCGTCTCCACCGCCATGCCGACTTCCAGCCATCTGCCCCAGTTGACGCTGACGATCTGGGCGGCGTTCCAGCCTCGTCCGGCGCGGGCGTGCGCGTCGAGGAAGTTGTTGGCCGCGCAGTAGTCGATCTGCCCGAACCCGCCGGCCACCGCGGTGATCGACGAGCAGAGCACCACGGCCTCCAGCTCCAGGTCGCCGAACGCCTCCTGCAGCGCCAGCGTGCCGAGCAGCTTGGGCCGGAGCACGGCCTCGGCCGCCTCCCGCTCCTTGATCTGGGCCATGCCGCCGCCGGGCAGGCCGGCCGCGTGCACGAGCACGTCCACCCGGCCGAAGGCGGCGAGCGTCTCGTCCCTGACCCGGCGCATGTCCGCCGGATCGGTCACGTCGGCGGCCAGGGTCAGCACCCGTGCCCCGGCGGCCTCCATCCGGCCGATCGCCTCGGCGGCGCGCGCCTCGCGGGCCGACCGCGGCGGGCCGTCGGGCAGCCCGCTCCTGGACAGCAGGACGATGCCGACGCGGGCCCGCGCCGCCAGGTCCTCGGCCAGCGAGACGCCGATGCCGCCCAGACCGCCGGTGATCACGTACACCTGGCCGTCGCGCGGCTCGCCCGGCTCGCTGGTCACCTCCACCTGCTCGTACCCGAGGTGCCACCGCTTCCCGCCGCGCAGGGCGACCGGGGCCAGCAGCCCGGCCTCGCCGGGTTCCGCCGTACGGCCCAGCTCGGCGGCGACGCTCCGCACCGCCGCCGGCCGGTTCGCGTCCCCGTCCGGCGCGTCGATGTGGCGGACGCGCAGCCACGGCGTCTCCAGCGGGACGACCCGGGCGAAGGCCGCCAGCGTGGCGTGCTCCGGCCTGGTCAGGTCGCCGCCGACGACGTCCATCGTGCCCGCGGTCACCAGGTCGAGCTGCACCCCGCCCGGCGGCTGGGCCGCCGACAGCGCCTGCACGAGACCCAGGACGCCGAAGAAGCCGCGGTCCTGCGCCGCCCACGTCTGCTCGCCGCCGGTGAGCGCCCAGGCGTGCACGACCCGCTCGGGGATCTCGCCGACCGCCTCCAGCAGCGCGTCGTAGTCCTCCCGTACGGCCGGCCGCACCGTGAAGTGCCCGTCGAAGGCGCCGAACGCGGCGCCCGGCCGCACCTCCAGCACCTCGGCCCCGGAGGCGCGCAGCGCGTCGGCCAGCGCGGCGGAGTCCTCGTCCACGAAGGCCAGGCAGCGCGTGACCGGCGACGGCGTCCCCGGACGGGCCGGCGCCTGGTGCCAGACGGGCACGCCGTACCACCGCTCGGGCGGCAGGGGGCCGTCGGCCTGCTGCGGGTGGGCGACGCCGCCGGCGAAGGCGCCCTGCGGGTCGGGGTCGATCCAGGCGCGCTGCCGCTCCCACGGGTAACCCGGCAGCGAGACGCGGAAGCCGGGGGCGCCGAAGTCGTTCAGCTCGATGCCGTGCACCCACAGCGCGCCCACGGCCTGCGAGAAGACCGCGACGTCACCGGCCCGGTCGCGCGGGCCGGGCAGCGACGGCAGCGGGGCGATCGCGCCGGCGGCCAGCTGGGTGCCGGCCAGGCCGCACAGCTGCCGGCCCGGCCCGCACTCGATCATGATCCATTCACCGTCGGCCAGGAGCGTCGAGACGCAGTCGCCGAAGCGGACCGGTTCGCGCACGTGCCTGGCCCAGTAGGACGGGTCGGTGGCCTCCGCGGCGGTGATCCAGGTGCCGGTCACGTTGGACAGGAACGGCAGGCTCGGCGCGGCCGGGCGGGCCGCCGCGACCAGCTCGCGGAACTCGCGCAGCATCGGCTCCATCATCGCCGAGTGGAAGGCGTGCGAGGTGCGCAGCCGGGTGCAGCCGATGCCCTCCTCCTCCAGCATCTCGGCCAGCTCCGCGATCGACTCCGACGGGCCGGACACGACGCACGTGCCGGGGCCGTTGACGGTGGCCACGGAGACGTCGTCGGGCAGCATCGGCGCGATCTCGTCGGGCATGAGCTGCACGGCCAGCATGGAGCCCGGCGGCAGCGCCTGGATCAGCCGGCCGCGCGCCGCGACCAGCCGCATCGCGTCGGGCAGGGTGAAGACGCCGGCGATGGTGGCCGCCGCGTACTCGCCGATGCTGTGGCCGATCATCGCGGCGGGCTCGACGCCCAGCGACAGCCAGAGCCTGGCCAGCGCGTACTCCACCGTGAACAGGGCGGGCTGCGTGAGCGAGGTCTGCCGCAGCGCCTCGTCGGCCTCCTCGCCGGTGGCGAAGATCTGGTCGCGCACGTCCAGGACGGCCGCGCACTCGTCGACCGCCTCGCGGAAGATCGGCTCGTTGCGGTACAGCTCCGCGGCCATGCCGCCGTACTGGGCGCCCTGGCCGGAGAAGAGGAAGGCCACCTGCGCCGGCCGCTTCGGCTTGGCGCCGGTGACGGTCCGCCTGGGGTCGGACAGCGCGGCCACCGCGTCGCCCGGCGAGGTGGCGACGACGACGGCCCGGTGCTTGAGCTCCCGGCGGCCCACGCGCAGCGTGAACGCGGCGTCGGCCAGGTCCGTCTCGGGGTGCGCGGCCAGGTGCGCGGCCAGCCGTTCGCGCGCGGCGGCCAGCGCCGACTCCGTCCTGGCCGACAGCTTCAGCAGGTGCGCGGGCCGCTCACGGGGCAGCGACGGGCGCGGCGGGGCCTCCTCCAGCACGGCGTGCGCGTTCGTGCCGCCGATGCCGAACGAGCTGACCCCCGCGCGGCGCGGGAACTCCTCGCGCTCCCACTTCGTCGGCGAGGAGACGACGTAGAACGGGCTCGCCGGGAAGTCGATCTTCGGGTTGGGGCTCTTGAAGTGCAACGTCGGCGGGATCAGCTTGTTCTCCAGCGCCAGCACCGTCTTGACCAGGCTGGGGATGCCGGCCGACTGGCCGAGGTGGCCGATGTTGCTCTTGACCGAGCCGATGCCGCACCACTGGGTGTCGCTCGTGTGCTGGGCGAACACGCTGGACAGCGCGGCCACCTCGATCGGGTCGCCGAGCGCCGTGCCGGTGCCGTGCGCCTCGACGTAGGTGACCGTACGGGGATCCACGCCGCCGACGCCCAGCGCCTGCGCGATCACCGCGGCCTGGCCGTCCAGGCTGGGCGCGGAGAAGCCGACCTTGCCCGCGCCGTCGTTGTTGATCGCGTTGCCCAGGACCACCGCGCGGATGTTGTCGCGGTCCTCGATCGCCTCCGACAGCCGCTTCAGCACCAGGACGCCGCCGCCGCTGCCCCAGGTCGTGCCGCCGGCGTCGGCGTCGAAGGAGCGGGTGTGCCCGTCGGGGGAGACGATGCCGTCCTGGTCGTAGATGTAGCCCTCGCCCTGCGGCAGGTCCAGCATGGCCGCGCCGGCCAGCGCCATGTCGCACTCGCCGTTGCGCAGCGCCTCGCACGCGATGTGGAAGGCCACCAGCGCGGTCGAGCACGCCGTGTGCACGGTGTAGCTGGGGCCGCGCAGGTCGAGCTTGTAGGAGGTGAGGGTGGCGCAGTAGTCGACGTGGTTGCCCACCATGACCGCCAGCCAGCCGGCGTTCTTGTGGGCCTGGGCGTTGCTGCGGATGTTGCGCCACTGGTAGGTGTCCGTCCCGGTCCCGGCGTAGACGCCGATCTCGCCCGGGTAGCGGAACGGGTCGTAGCCCGCGTCCTCCAGCGCCGTGTGCGACAGCTCCAGGAACAGCCGGTGTTGCGGGTCGCGGACCTCGGCCTCCCTGATCGACATGCCGAAGAACGCCGCGTCGAAGCCCTCGTAGTCGTCCAGCGTCATGGCGGCCGGCACGAAGTTCGGGTCGGCCAGCAGGCTCTCCGCCGTGCCCAGCGCCCGTTGCTCCTCCAGGGTGTACGTGGTCAGCGACTCGACGCCGTCGGCGAGGTTGCGCCAGAACTGCTGCGCGTCACCCGCTCCCGGGACTCGGCACGACAAGCCGATGATCGCGATCGGCTCGGCCGTGGGCTCGTCCGTCATGGGGCAATCCCCTTCTCGTTGCGGTTCCTCAACCTGTCTCGCCGTGAGGCCAGGCGGCGCGCCGCCCGGTCCAGCCCCGGACTGCCGCCCGCTCCATCGAGATGGGCGGCCAGCGTCCGGATCGTGGGATGCCTGAACAGCTCCGTGATCGGGATCTCGCGGCCGGTCGCCGCCCGCAGCCGGGCCTGGACCGCCGCCACGGCCAGCGAGTGGCCGCCGATCTCGAAGAAGTTGTCGTCGGGGCCGAGCCGCGGCACGCCCAGCACGGCGCGCCACACCTGGGCGACCGTCTTCTGGGTGGGGCCGTCGAGGCCGCCGCCGGCCTTCGGCTGCTCGACCGGCCGGCCGCGCAGCGCGGCGCGGTCCACCTTGCCGTTGGGCGTCAGCGGCAGCGCGGGCAGCGCCACCACCTCGCTGGGGACGGCGTGCTCGGGCAGCGCGCCGCGCAGCTCGTCCAGGATGCGGTGCGCCGCCAGGCCAGGCCGGGCGGGCACCACGTAGCCGATGAGCGTGCCGTCCTCGACCCTGGCCGCGGCGGCGCGCACGTCCCGGCAGGCGGCGAGCGCGGCCTCCACCTCGCCCAGCTCGACCCGGAAGCCGCGCACCTTCACCTGGTCGTCGGCGCGCCCGGCCGGGGTGATCGTGCCGTCGGGGTTGCGCCGGCCGAGGTCGCCGGTGCGGAACCGGTCGCCGGCGAAGCGCCGGCCGGTCAGCGCCGGATCCAGGTAGCCGTCGGCCAGGTGGCGGCTGCGGACGACCACCTCGCCGAGCTCGCCCACACCGGCCCGCCTGCCGTCCGGCGTCACGACGATGATCTCGCTGCCCTCGACGGGCCGCCCGATCGGCACGACCTCCGGGTACGGCTCCGCGAGCTCGTGCCACGCGTGCGCCTGCGGCGTCTCGGTCGTGCCGTAGAAGGCGACGATCCGGGCATCGGGCACGAGCCCCCGCAGCCGGGCCGCCTGGACGCCGGTGAACAGGTCGCCGCCCACGCCGGCCAGCCGCACGTCGGGCAGCGTGCCGCCGGTGCCCGCCAGCATCGCCGCGAGCTGCGGCGTCAGGTGCAGGACGGTGATCGCGTGCTCGCGCAGCCAGGTGACGAGCTTGCCGGGATCGCGGACCAGCTCGTGCTCGGGCACGAACAGCTCGGCGCCCGCCACGGCCGGCACGAACATGTCGCGCAGCGCCGGATCGTGGGCCGGCCCGTGCAGCAGCGCGAACCGGTCGTGCGGCCCGACGGCGAAGGCGCGGACGTACCAGGACAGGAAATGGGCCAGCGGCCGCTCGCCGGTGACCACCGCCTTGGGGTCGCCCGTGGTGCCCGAGGTCATCGAGAGGTAGCCGGGTCCCGGCAGCAGGGCGCCGCCCTCGCGCAGCTCGACCGCGCCGTCCCGCAGGACGGCCCGCGCTCCGGCGGCGGCGATCTGCCGCTCCTGGACAGCGGCGGGATAGGCCGAGTCGATCACCACCCACCGCGCCCCCGCCGCCAGCACGCCGAGCAGGATCCCCGGCAGCTCGGGCACCCGGGAGGCGACGACGGCCACCACGGCCCCCGGCTCGACCCCCGCGCCGCGCAGCGCCGCCTCGGTCCGCCGCCGCGCCCCGGCGTGCGCGTCGCCGGCCAGCTCCAGCAGGCCGGGCCCGTCCCAGGCCGGCAGCTCGGCGTCGGGGGGCTCAGGGCGCACCTGCCCGGTCAGCGACTCGCCGAGCAGCTCGACATAGCCGTCGACCAGCGCCGTCATGCGCTCGGCGGAGAACAGGTCGGGGTTGTAGACCAGCTCCAGCGCGTAGCCGCCGCGCTGCTCGCCCACGTACATCGTCAGGTCGAACAGCGCCCCGGGCAGCCCTGGCCGCAGCGTCTCACTGGCGCAGCCGTCCAGGTCCAGATGGGCTTGCGCGAAGTTGTACATGTTGAACATGACCTGCGTGATCGGGTTGCGGCTCAGGTCGCGCGGCAGCCGCAGCGACTCCAGCAGCTGCCCGAGCGGCACGTCCCGGTGCCTGATCGCGGCGTTGAGCTCGGCCGCGCACGCCGTCACCTGCCCGGCGAAGTCGCCCCGGGGGCGCAGCCGCAGCGGCAGGACCTGCACGCACATCCCCACCAGCGACTCGAACGCCACGTGCGGCCGGTCGGCGTAGGCCGCCCCCACCACCAGGTCGTCCCGTCCCGCCAGGGTGGCCAGGCGGCGTCCGAAGGCGGCCAGCAGCACCGCGTACGGGGTGGTGCCGAGCTCCGCCGCCAGCTCGGCCACCCGGCCGGCCAGTTCAGCGTCCACCTCGCCCCGGACGGCGGCGCCGCGGAAGGTCTGCGCGGGCGGCCTGGCCGCGTCCCTGGGCAGGTCCAGCACCAGCGGGGCGTCGTGCAGGCGCTCGCGCCACCAGCCCAGCGCCTGGCCGTCGCCGTTCGCGCGCAGCCAGCGCACGTAGTCGGCGAACGTGTGCTCGCCCGCCTCGACCGGCTCGCCGCGGTAGGCGGCCGACAGGCCGCGGAAGAGCACGTCCTGCGACCAGCCGTCGAACACCAGGTGGTGCGCCGTCAGGCAGAGCACGTGCTCGTCGGGGGCCAGCCGGAGCAGCCGCGCCCGGAACAGCGGCCCGGCGGCCAGGTCGAACCGTTCCCGCGCCTCCTTCTGCAGCGCCGCGTCCAGCTCGGCGGGGGAGAGGTCGTCGATCGGCAGCGGCACCTCGCGCGGCGGCGCGACCGTCACGTCGGGGATCCCGTCGCGCGAGGCCACCCGCCAGCGCAGCGCCTCGTGGGCCGCCACCACGGCGGTGAGCGCCCGGCGGAGCGCGGCGACGTCGAGCGGGCCCCGGATCCGCTCGGCCATCGCGATGTTGTGCGCGGCCGACTCGGGCGCCAGCTGCTCGACGAACCACATCCGGCGCTGGGCGGGGGAGAACGCGGCCGGGCTGCCGGTGGGCGGCGCGGCGGCGGACGCCCGCTCCGCGCCCGCCACCAGCGCGCGCAGCGCGCCGTAGGTCCGGCCCTCGTACACGTCCTGGACCGAGACCGCCCGGCCCAGCTCCGCGCGCACCGCGGCCACCAGCCGCATCGCCCGCAGCGAGTGGCCGCCGCGCTGGAAGAAGTCGTCCTCGTCGTCGGGGACGGGCGCCTCCAGCACCCGCGCCCAGATCCCGGCCAGCCCGCTCGCCGTTCCCCGCTCCCGCTGCGACCGCGCCCGCAGGGCGGCCAGGTCCACCTTGCCCGAGGCGTTCAGCGGGAGGAGCGGCAGCCGGACCAGCCTGGTCGGCAGCATGTACGGCGGCAGCCGCACCGCCAGGTCCTCGCGCAGGGCGGCCAGGTCGGGCGCGTCCTCGGGCGTCACGTAGGCGACCAGCTCGCCCGCGAAGTCCACCACCGCCTGCCGCACCCCGGGATGGGCGCGCAGCGTCGTCTCCACCTCGCCGATCTCCACGCGCTGCCCCTGGACCTTGACCTGGCGGTCGAGGCGGCCCATGAACGCGATCTGGCCGTCCTCCTGCCACGCCACGTGGTCGCCGGTCCGGTACAGCCGCGCGCCGGGCTCGTCCGAGAACGGGTCGGGCACGAACCGCTCGGCCGTCAGCGCCGGCCGGTCCAGGTAGCCGCGGCTGACCTGCGGGCCGCCGATCAGCAGCTCGCCGGGGACGCCCGGCGGGCACTCGTTCATGTCCTCGTCCACGATGTACGCCCGGCAGCCGGTCAACGGCCGGCCGATCGGCAGCGGACGCTCCCACACGCCGTGGAACTCGCCGCCCACCACGACGACGGTCAGCTCGGTCGGGCCGTACAGGTTGTGGAAGCGGGTGTGCGCCGACCAGCGCGCCACCTGCTCGGGCGGGGGCGGCTCGCCCGCCGTCACCACGTCCCGCAGGTGCGGCAGCCGGCTCGGGTCCACCAGCGGCAGCAGCGCGGGCGGGAGGTAGCCCCAGGTGACGTCGTGCCCCTCCAGGAAGTGCTGCAACCGGGCCGGGTCCACGCGGTCCTCGTCCGGCACGAGCTGCACGCAGCCGCCGACGGTCAGCGGGAGCACCATGTCCATGATCGAGGCGTCGAAGCCCAGCGCGGAGAAGGCCATCGAGCTGCAGCTCGCGTCCAGGCCGAAGCGCGCGACGGTCGCGGTGACGAAGAAGACCGCGTTGGCGTGGCTCACCACCACGCCCTTGGGCCGTCCGGTGGAGCCGGAGGTGTAGATCACCCACGCCGCGTTGCCCGCGACGGCGCCGCTCTCCCGGGGTTCGGCCGGCCCCGGCTGGAAGGCGTCGACGAGCGTGGCGGCGCAGCCGTCCAGGAGCTCGTGGCCGCGCTCGTCCACGACGACCACCGCGATGCCGGCGTCCGCCAGCACCTCATCCAGCCGCCGGCGCGGATGCCCCGGGTCGAGCGGCACGTACGCCCCGCCCGCCAGATGCACGGCCAGCACCGCCACCGGCATCAGCGGGGTGCGGCGGGTGCACAACCCCACCCGCGACTCCGGCCCGACGCCGAGCTCGCGCAGCCGGGCCGCCAGCGCCCACGCCCGCTCGACCAGCTCGGCGTAGGTGAGCACGTTCTCCCACTGCCGGACCGCCGGGGCGTCCGGGGTCCGCGCGGCCTGAGCCGTGATCAGACTGCTGAGGAGTGTCATCCTGCGGCCTCCACACCCGGCCGTACCAGCCGGCCTCGCCGTACCGTCTCGAAACGCAGCAGGAAGCTCGGCGCGCGCAGGGCGATCGCGGCCATCGCCCGGCCCAGCGGCAGGTGCGTCACCCGCCACCCCGCCAGCCACTCCGCCTCAGCACCTGCTTCGGGGGACGCCTCGGGCACCCACGTCCGGCCCGGACGCTGCCCGGCGAACCCGAACCGCGCCGGGTCCACCCGCAGCCCGTCACCGGACGCCTTCAGCAGCGCCTCCTTGGCCGTCCACGTGCGCAACGCGCTGTGCAACCGCAGTTCCTCGGGCAGCGCGGCGAACTCGTCGCGCTCCCGCTCGTCCAGCATCCGCTCGAAGAACGTCTGCTCGTCCGCCGGCGGGCGGAAGCGCTCCAGGTCGGCGCCCACCTCCCGGCCGGTCGTCAGCGCGACCAGCACGAGCCCGCCCGACTGGGCGACGCTGTAGGTCAGCTCGGTCCCGCCGTACGGCAGGCCGCCGGACCGGCCGGGCGGCTCGGCGAGGCCCGGCTCGACCCCGTACTCCCTGAGCAGCCGCCGCAGCAGCACCGACCTGCCGACGAAGCCGCGCCGGCCGTCCTCCTGCCGGAACCTGGCCGCCCGCGCCGCCTCCCGCGGCGACAGCTCGTCGAGGGACGCGCACATCTCGGGCAGTTCGTCGAGGTCGGCCAGCCACACGTGCACCTCGTCCGCGGCCAGGCTCCGCTCCGGGCCGGCCGCGATCGTCCGCGCCACCTCCTCACCGTGCGTGGCGAGGAAGAGGTGGGCGGCGTCGAGCGTGTGCAGGCGGAAGGCCGAGGAGGTGTGGCGGGCCCAGGCGAGCATGGTCGGGTGGGTGACCTCCCGGTCGTGCGCGCCGGCGAAGGCGACGATGGGCACGTCCAGGGGCTCCTGGCGGGTGAAGCGGTAGCGGCGCAGCCACTCCATGTCCGTCCGCAGCGCGGGGATGAGCAGGGCCTTGACCTCGGGCTGCGTGCGTAACTCCGGGGGCGCGCCGAGCCGCAGGATGAGCTCGTCGACCAGGTCCTCGTCGCCCAGGCCCGTCCACCGTCCCAGCGTCTCCTGGCGCTCCGGCGGGTGCGCGGCGCCGACGTAGAGGCATTCGGGCGCCCGCACGCCGAGCCGCCGCAGCTCGCGGACCACCTCGAAGGCGACCCGGCCGCCCATGCTGTGCCCGTAGATCGAGTACGGCGTGCGCTGCCGGGCGACGACGGCGCCGATGGACCGGGCGATCAGCTCGGGGGAGAGGGCTCCGGGCTCGGCCACCCGGCCCTCCCGGCCGGGCAGCATGGCCACCCGCACGTCCAGGACGCCGTCGAACGCCTGCCGCCAGGCCCAGAAGGCGGTGACGTCCCCACCGGCGTAGGGGAGGCAGAAGAGGGTCCGAGCGCCGGGCGGGTATCGCGTCAGCGAGGCGAACGGTGTCTCGGACAGCGGCTGTTCTTCTGGCATCGCGACGCGAAGTCACCCTCCGGCAGGTCTGCCGCGCCGGGCGAGGTCGTCGCGCGGGCAGCAGGAAATATGGGCCGCTCGTCAGGGTTCGACCTGGCGAGGGGCGGCTCACGGCTGAAGCCACGCCATTCCTATTATTTTGTCCGAAAGTCAGTCAAGGGATGAAATTTAAACCAACGATGGAATGCTGGTTTCGGCCATCGACAAAACCCGCTTCCGGCGGGTGCGTCTACGGGCGGTGGACCTCCCCGGCTGGGCGGATGATCTCTGCCTGCCCTCGCGTTCTGGGGTTCTGCCACCCTGCGTGATGATCTTGTCCCTCTATGGAATGCCCGTAATTAGGGTTTCGGTCCTGTCGTTTGAAGGGGTCTCTGTCCCTATTGACTGATTGAGTCGGGTCCGATTCTCCATATCGGTCAGATCGGCGGTCATCCCGCTGGCAGCGGCCTCGCGGGGTGCTGACAGCCGTCGGCCCCCGTCCTGTCAGGGCCGGGATCAGGAAGACCTCCCCGTGCGCGACGAGCACGGGGAGGTCTCGAGATCACTGCGATTCCGGTCTCAGCGGAGGGCGGGCGGGTCGCCCGGACTCACTCCTTCCGGCCTCACCGCTTCGGCCGGAAGTAGTGCCTCACCATGTAGGCGGTGACCTGGGCGCCGATCTTCGCGCCCTGCACGTCCGCCGTGCGCGTGTGGATGCCGCCCCACACGCGGGCCTCGATGACCTCGGCCAGGGCGTGGGAGAAGCCGCGGAAGCTCCTGGTGGTGCCCGAGTCGGAGCTGTGGCCGCTGAAGGGGATGTCGTCCCTGCCGAAGAAGTGGGCCAGCGCCGACATGCTGGCCGCCGTGAAGCACGTGTGCCCGGAGGTGTAGTCGGGGTGCGGCGGGGTGACGAGCAGCGGCGTCCAGTCCGGGTCGGCCGTGGTGCGGGGGTTGCCGTCGGTGTCGGCCAGGCGGATCGCCGTCACCGGCCGCCAGAAGGCCCACGCCGCCTTCTCGTTGTAACAGGCGGTCGTGGCGTCGGCCTCGGCCAGGTCGACCATGGCGAACATGCGGGCCGCCTGGAGCGGGTTCAGCTGCCGGGTCGTGGCGAGCTGGCGTTTGATCTCCCATTCGGCCAGGTGCCGGTCGTGCCACCAGATCGCGGCCTGCGTCTGGTCCTGCGTCCTGACCGTGCTGTCCGCACCGCCGATGCGCTTCAGCTCGTTGACGTCCTTGGCGTAGCGGGAGCTGGTCAGCGCGGGCGGGCCCGAGGTGCGGAACATCGACGCGCTGGGGATGAGGAACGGCTTGAGGTCGCCGACCCAGGCCCCGTCCGAGGCGTTCGTGGGCGGCGTCGGCCGCCACTGGCCGGGCTGGGTGCCGATCGGCCAGGTCTGGTCGCCGAACGCGCCGTCGTTCTCCCTGGCGGCGATCATCGCGGCCGCCGCCTGCTCGCCCACGGCGACGCCGCGTCGTCTCGCGTCGCCGTCGGCGATCGTGGCGAGGTACTCGTCGTACTGGGTCGTCAGCCGGGCCTGCTGGGCGGGGAAGAGCTGGTTCAGCACGCGGAAGGCCGCGGTGGCGACGGCGGCCTCCGTCGACTCCCCGCCGTCGGCCCGCGGCGCGATCAGGTACGGCTGGTAGGGGGTGCCGGCGATCGCGTTCACCGCGTCGTAGACGGCTCCGTGCACCATGGCGAAGCTGCGCGCCTGGACCTGCGGCTGCTGGCGGGCGACGTCCCAGATGGCGGTCTGGGCGTTGCGGTCCCAGACGACGACGGCGTTCTCGGGCGGTTGTGAGCCCGACGCGTACGCGGTTGCTGAGCCCGGTCCCGCCGGGACGACGGCGGCGATGACGAGGACGGCCAGCCATCGTGCGATGACCGGCCGTCGCCTACCACGTGATTGAGGCATTTGAGAAAATTACTATGCCGCCTTAAGGCCGTTAAGCGGCTGCATAAGCGAAAACCCGATAACGACACGTCCGAAAAACGGGCCCGCCGGAACGACGGCGGGCCATCGCGCCCTCTCAGGGGGTCTGACGTCGAGCGATGCCGTCGGCGCGGTCATGGCCGCCGCGCCCGGCACGCCGGTCGCGCTTTTCCCGCACCGCGATGACGTTCGCCGCGATGAGCAGCCCGGAAGGCACGATCGCGGTAATGAAACCGCTCATTCCGATCAGGCCGACGCCTATGGCCCCCCAGAGGAGGATCGCCCACCCGACATATCCGGGAACCTGCTGCCCCTGCCGCCCCGCCCGCGCCACCAGCAGGCCCAGCAGCGCCAGCACCACGACGAACCCGCCGGGCAGCGCCCAGAAGACCGCCCGCGAGTCGCCGTCCGCGAGGCCGTTGCGCAGGTCTCCGGCGAGCCAGCTCGCCCAGGGGGCGAGGGGGGCGAACACGGCGGTGTGCGCCAGGGCGATGAAGATCATGGCTCGCCCGGCCCAGCTGGTGAGCCGGTCCGGCGGTGTTGCCGTCGCGAGCGGGGAGGAGGTGCTCATGCCTGCCAGTTTTTCCCGGGAGCCGTCCGGTGTGCTCCCTCGCGAGGGGGATGCCGCTCCCTCTCCCGGGGCGGTCTCCGGCGGCCTCATGCGAGCGCCCTCTCGGCCATCATGGCCATCAGCGTCATCTGGTCCAGCGGGGGCGTGGCGGCGGGGTCGAGCTCGCGGTAGCGGCGGTGCAGGTTGACCACGATCCGCTCGGCGTCCAGCCAGGTGGCGTACTCGTCCAGGTCCACCGCGCCGACCGCCTCGGGGAAGGACAGGCCGCGGGCGTGGGCGGCGTCCGCCTGGTCGACCACGTGGGCGAGGTAGCCGCGCACCGCGCGGATCCCGTCGGGGTCGGTGACCGGGCCATGGCCGGGGACGATCGTGTGGGCGCCGGTGGCGAGCATCCTGTCGCAGGCGTCGATCCAGTTGGCGATGGGGCCGCTCCACACGATCGGCGTGCAGCCGACGAACAGCAGGTCGCCCGCGAAGAGCACGCCCGCGTCCGGCACGTGCACGACGGTGTCGGCGCCGGTGTGGGCGGGGCCGAGGTCCATCAGGCGCACCTCCCGGCCGCCGATGTCGAGGGTGAGCTCCCGGTCGTACGTCTGGGTGGGCAGCCGCAGGCGGATGCCGCCGAAGTCGAAGGCGCCGAAGCGTTCGCGGAAGTAGGGCGTCGCCGGGCCGATGTCCATCACCTGGGCGGCGGTCAGCAGGTCGGGGCGCATCTCGTGCCGCATCTCCGCGCGGGTGGCCGCCGCGGAGACGATGTCGACGCGCTCGCCCAGCAGCTGGGTGCCGTGGCAGTGGTCGCCGTTGGAGTGCGTGAGGGCGGCGTGGGTCAGCGGATGCCGGTCGGTGACCTCCCGCATGGCGGCCAGCATCTCGGCCGTCAGCGGCAGGTCGAACAGCGTGTCCACCAGCAGCGACGCGCCCTCGCCGGTGACGAGCCCGGCGTTGCTCAGGCCGTACCCGCCGTCGGGCAGCAGCCAGGCCCACACGCCCGCGCCGACCTCGTGCAGGCCGCGGGTGTAGGGCAGCCTGGACCGGGCGTTGTTGACGCGCGGGCGCGGCGGGCGGCGGTCGGGGTCGTGCCGCGGCGTCAACGGGTACGGCCTGGCGGACGCCCGGACGGTCTGACGGGTCCGGCCCAGCCCCTCGACCGTCAGCTCGACGACGTCGCCGTCCCCCAGCCAGCCGGGGAACGCGGACGGGTCGGCCATCGACAGGTGCTCGACGAGACAGCAGCCGGGCACGGTGCCGGAGCCGAACACGTCGCCGGGCAGCAGGTCCACGCCGCGCGAGGCGTAGGAGACGACCTCGCCGAAGCTCCAGTCCATGCTGTCGGTGCGGCCCGAGCCGACGATCTCGCCGTTGACGGCGGCCTCGACGCGCAGGGCGAGCCGGCCGTCGCGGCGGTAGGGCGTCAGCTCGTCCGGGGTGACCAGGAACGGGCCGAGCGTGGTCGCGCCGTCCTTGCCCTTGGCCTGGCCGATCGCCAGCGGGGACTCCCGCAGTTGCAGGTCCCGCGCCGACCAGTCGTTGTAGACGGTGTAGCCGATGATGTGCTCCTCGGCCTCCTCCGGCGTGAGGTCCCGGCCGCCCGGCCCGATGACCGCGGCGATCTCCAGTTCGAAGTCGAACCAGGCGCTGCCCGGCGAGATCGTCACGTCGTCGTACGGGCCGACGACCGTCGAGGGGCAGGCGAAGTAGAAGGCCGGGACCTGGTACCAGGCGTCCGGCAGGGTGCGCGGCTGACCGGCGGCCTGCCGGCAGTTGCGCATGTGGTCGAGGAAGCACAGGCAGTCGCGGATCGAGGGCGGGCGCGGGACGGGCGCCCGCAGCCTCGCCTGGGCCAGCGGAACCGTCTCCGCCGACGACGCGAGCGCCCGCTCGCCCGTCGCGCGCAGCGCCTCGGAGCCGCCGCCGATGAGATCGAGCAGCCGGACACCGGGCGCGACGGGGTGGATCAGGTCCTCGCCGAGCACGCCGACGCGGTCGCCGGCGCCGGTCGCGTAGGTCACCCAACGCATGGGGGAGCTCCTTCGTCTCTATGTTGGTTGACACAGGCTATATCGCTTGGCATTCGCTCGGTCATCCGGCATAGCCGATCGCATGGCATCATCGCCACATGGCGATCGATCACCATGGCGGCCTGTGAACGCGCCGAGCCGGCGGCGGGGATGGGCGGCGATCACGCCCGGCCGCCTGTACTACGCCGGGCACGTCGGGGCGGGCGGCCTGCACGCCCACCACGCCGTGCAGCTCCTGGTCGGCGACGGCCTGGTCCTGCGCGGCGGCACCGGGCCCGCGCACGAGGTGCGGGCCGCGCTCATCCCGGCCGACACCCCGCATGAGATCGTGCGCGGCGCCGACGACGCCCTGCTCGTCCTGATCGACCCCGCCCAGGCCGGGCGGCCGTCCCGCGGACAGGCCGCCGGTCCGGCCGCCTCGTGGAGCCTCGACGTGCGCCCGCCGGCCCGTCGTGACCTGCCCGGCCTGGCCGCCCTGGCCGACGAGCTGACGGGCACGGCGCCGCCGCCACCCCTCCACCCCGCTCTGGCGCACGCGATGCGGCTGGTCGAGGCGGCCCTGCCCGCGCAGGTGCGGCTCGCCACGGTGGCCGGCGCCGTGCACCTGTCGGAGAGCAGGCTGGCCCACCTGTTCCGGCAGGAGGCGGGCCTGCCGTTCCGGCCGTACGTGTTGTGGACGAGGCTGCGGGTCGCGCTCTCCTCACTGTCGCGGGGAGCCACGCTGACCGCCGCCGCGCACGCGGCCGGCTTCTCCGACGCCGCCCACCTGACCCGGACCGTGCGCCGCATGATGGGCGACGCGCCCTCGGCGCTGGCCACCGGGGTGCGCTGGCTGGAGGGTTAGCAGGTTCGTTCAAGCCCGCCGGGCCCCGGCCAGGCCAGGCTGGTGCGTGTGATCATCATCATCGGCGCCGGTCAGGCAGGGCTCGCCGCAGGCCGGGAACTGCGCCTGGCCGGGCACGACGTGCTCCTCCTTGAGGCCCATTCCCGCGTGGGAGAGTCCTGGCGGCGGCGCTGGGACTCCCTGCGCCTGTTCACCCCCGCCCGGCTCAGCTCGCTCCCCGGCCTGCCGCTGCCCGGCGACGGCGACCGCCACCCCGGCAAGGACGAGGTGGCCGGCTACCTGGAGGACTACGCGGCGCACTTCGAGCTGCCCGTCCGGCTCGGCGCCTCCGTCTCACGACTGCGCCGCGCCGCGGACGGGAGGTTCGAGGCGGTCACCGACCGGGACGTCCTCACCGCCGACGGCGTCGTGGTCGCGACGGGCCCCTTCCAGCGGCCGCACGTCCCCGCCCTGCCGCTCGGGCCGGACATCGTCGCCCTGCACAGTGCCGACTACCGCAACCCGGGCCTCCTGCCCGACGGGCCCGTGCTCGTGGTCGGCGGCGGCAACTCCGGCCTGCAGATCGCCGCCGAGCTGAGCCGGGACCGGCAGGTCACGCTCGCGGTCGGCAAGCGTCAGCCGGTGCTGCCCCAGCGTGTCCTCGGCCGCGACGTCTTCGCCTGGCTGCGGGCCCTCGGGGTGGTCACCGCCCCGGTCGGCGGGCGGTTCGGCCGCTTCGTCCGCGAGCGCGACCCGCTGATCGGCATCGGCCCAGGACGACTGCGCCGCCTGGGCGTCCGCGTCGTCGACGGCGTCGTCTCCGCCGACGGCGGCCGGCTGCGGACGGCCGGCGGGCAGACCGTCACGCCGTCCGTCGTGATCTGGGCGACCGGCTACCGGCCCGACTACGGCTGGCTGCGGGTGCCCGGCGCCCTGGCCGGCGGCGTGCCGCTGCACACCGGCGGCATCAGCCCGGTGCCCGGCCTGACGTACGTCGGACTGCCCTTCCAGCGCAACCGCGGCTCCGCCCTGCTCGGCTGGGTGGGACACGACGCGGCCCTGGTGGCACGGAGCTACCCGGTCACGCCGCCGCCCCGGTCGTGCACGGCGGGCCCGGTCAGCCCTCCGGCCACGCGGTGAGGACGGCGGCCAGCAGCGTCCCGTCGTGGCCGGACGGCACCGCGCGCAGGTCGAGCAGGCAGCGGCCGTTCTCCACCCGGGCGAGCACGGGCGGCTGCGCCCGGCGCAGCGCGGCGGCCGCCCGCCGGTCCAGCGCGACGGCGGCGCTCGGCAGGGACACCCCTGGCGCGCCCCCGCCGCCGACCACGCCCCGGCTGTCGACGGCCTCGGCGTCGATCCCCTTGTCGCGCAGCCGGGCCGCCAGGTCCTCGGCGCGGGAGCGCAGCGTGGCCTGATCGGCGTGCAGGCTCTCCCAGGTCGGCGTCGGCGGGCCCGCGACCGTGGCCTCCAGCGCCGCCAGGGTGATCTTGTCCACCCGCAGCGCGCGGGCGAGGGGATGGCGGCGCAGCCGGTCCACGAGGTCGGCGCGGCCGAACAGCAGCCCGCATTGAGGGCCGCCGAGCAGTTTGTCCCCGCTGGTGGTGACGAGGTCCGCGCCCTCGGTCAACCAGCTCGTGACGTCGGGCTCGCGGGG
Source organism: Nonomuraea sp. NPDC003560 (assembly GCF_042878785.1). Classification (NCBI taxonomy): domain Bacteria; kingdom Bacillati; phylum Actinomycetota; class Actinomycetes; order Streptosporangiales; family Streptosporangiaceae; genus Nonomuraea; species Nonomuraea sp. NPDC003560. The sequence continues at coordinate 355,374 of NZ_JBIAOF010000010.1, forward strand.
CAGCAGCGGCTCGTGGGCCAGCAGCCCCGAGCCGGCGTCGGCGACGAGGGGAACGCCCCGCTCGCGGCACAACGCCGCCAGCCGCGACACCGGGACGTCGGCCGTGAACCCCTCGATCCGGTAGTTGGACGGGTGCACCTTCAGCACCAGGCCCGTCCGCGGCCCGATCGCGTCGGCGTAGTCCGCCAGGGCGGTGCGGTTGGTCATGCCGACCTCGCGCAGCCGGGCACCCGTGGAGACGAGCAGGTCGGGAAGGCGGAAGCCGTCCCCGATCTCGATCAGCTCCCCCCGGCTGACCACGATCTCGCCGCCCGCCGCCAGCGCGGTGGCCGCCAGCACGAGCGCCGCCGCGTTGTTGTTCACGACGTGGACCGCCTCGGCCGCGGGCACGGCGGCGGCCAGGGCGGCCAGCGCCGTACGTCCCCGTCTGCCCCGGTCGCCCGTGTCGAGGTCGAGCTCGACGTCGGTGACCCCGGCGGCCAGCTGCACCGCCTGGCGGGCGGCGTCCGACAGCGGGGCGCGGCCCAGGTTGGTGTGCAGCAGCACGCCGGTGGCGTTGATCACCGGCCGCAGGCCGGCGGCGGAGGCGGGCAGGGCCGCCAGCGCCGCGGTCAGGACGTCCTCCGGCGCGAGCTCGCCCTCTCTGGCCCGCCGCTGCGCCGCGACGATCACGGCCTTGACCTGGGCGTGGCCGAACCGCCGCCGGGCCTCGACCAGCCGGGGGTCGGCGAGCAGCGTGTCCGTCCGCGGGATGGATCGACGATGGTCGGTCATGCTAGGGACGTCCGTTCGGCGTGAGAAGCACGGTGTCTCCAGGTCTCGTACCGGGGCCGATCAGGCATCATATGATCAACCGCCAGAAAAGCGATCATGGCGGCCGTGATCGTCCTAAGGTGTGATCATGAAGAGGCTCACGCAGTACGCCCAAGGCGGCGGCTGCGCCTGCAAGATCCCCGCGGCGGACCTGGAATCGCTGCTCGGCGACGCACGCATGCCGTTCCCCCGAGATCCCGAGGCGGAGCTCGTGGTGGGGCTGGAATCCGGCGACGACGCCGCCGTGGTCCGCACCCAGGACGGATCCGTGCTCATCAGCACGGCCGACTTCTTCACCCCGGTGGTCGACGACCCCTACGACTGGGGCCGCATCGCCGCGGCGAACGCCCTCTCCGACGTCTACGCCATGGGCGGGCGGCCCGTGGTCGCGCTCAACCTCCTGTGCTGGCCCCCCGACCTCCTGCCCTACGACCTGGCCGCCGAGGTGCTGCGGGGCGGCGCGGAGGTGGCCGCCCAGGCGGGCTGCCACCTGGCCGGCGGGCACAGCGTCGTGGACGCCGAACCCAAGTACGGCCTGGCCGTCACCGGCGTCGCCGACCCCGACCGGCTGCTGCGCAACGACGCCGGCCGCCCCGGCCTGCCGCTGTCCCTGACCAAGCCGCTCGGCCTGGGCGTGCTCAACAACCGGCACAAGAACACCGGCGAGGTGTTCCCGCACGCCGTGGAGACCATGACCCGGCTGAACGCGGACGCCTCGCGCCAGGCCGTGGCCGCCGGGATCCGCTGCGCCACCGACGTCACCGGCTTCGGCCTGCTGGGCCACCTCCACAAGCTGGCCCGCGCCTCCGGCGTCACCGCCGTGCTGCACGCCTCGGCCGTGCCGATGCTGGACGGCGCGGCGCAGGCCGTGAAGGAGGGGTTCGTCCCCGGCGGCTCGCGGCGCAACCTCGACTGGGTGGCCCCGCATCTCGACCCCGGCGACGTCCCGGAGGAGACCCTGCTGCTGCTCGCCGACGCGCAGACCTCAGGGGGGCTGCTGGTCGCCGGGGAGATCCCCGGCGCCCCGGTGGTCGGCGAGCTGATCGAGCACACCGGGCACACCGTCGTCATCCGTCCCTGAACGCCGACGCCGGGCGAAACCCCACGGCCGTCTAGTGCCGGGCCCCGCCCGGCAGGACGACGGCCGCCAGGCCGGGCACGTCGAACAGCGGCCGGCCGCCCGACGGGGAGAGCACCGCCAGCTCCTGCCGCCCGCGGACCTGGTCCTGGGGCACCTGGACGACGGCGAAGCCGCCGTCCACCGGCCCGACCGGGAACCGGCCGGCCGGCAGCGGCAGGCGGGCCACCTGCCGTCCCGTGACGTCGAACTCCAGCACCGTGATCCGGTCGCCAGAGTACTCCAGGGTGAAGATCCGCTCGCCGCTCACCTGGACGGACAGCCCGTGGTCGGTGTCGCTGAGGACGCCCGCGCCGGACGTCAGGGTGAGGGCGCGGCCGGTGCCGGCGTGCTCCAGCGTGACCCGGTCGAGCGGCGGCCTGTCGTGCCGTCCGGTGTCGAGGAGGAGCGGCTCGCCCGACGGCGGCAGGCCGACCGGCTCCCGTCCGGGCGGCAGGTCGAGTTCGCGGGCATTGCCGCTCGGGAGCTCCAGCGTCCGGTAGGAGCGCACGTCCCCGCTGGCGTGGTAGCCGACGATCAGCCGCCGGGAGTCCGCCGACCACGCCCATGGGCTGTACGCGCTGTCCGCGCCGCCGCCGGCCGGCGGTTCGAGCCGGTGGACCGCGACGCCCAGCAGGTCTCTGACCTCGTACCCGCCTCTGACGGGTTGCCCGAGCCAGCGCCCGTCGGGGGAGAGCGTGATGTTGCCCGGCGGGCTGACGGTCCGCGCGCCCAGCAGGAACTGCCGGCCGTCGGCGAGCAGCAGGAAGGTGGGGCACTGCGACTGGCAGGCGGTGTAGACCAGGACGCCCCGCCCGGCCGGGCCGGTGACGGGCAGCGCCGGCGCCTGGGCGGGCGGCCGGACGGTGTGCGGCGGCGAGGCCACCGTCACGCCGGTGTCCGGACCGGCGGGCGAACGCGCCTGGAAGACGGTGAGACCGCCGACGACCACCATGACGGCGGCCGACCCGGCGACCAGCGCCCTGCGCGGGACGAACGCCGGCCCGCGGGGCCGTCGCCACGTGCGCAGCCGATCGATCATGACCTTCTCGCCGAACCCGTCGTCGGTCACCGGCCCAACCCTCCGTCGTGGACGCCTCACTTGCAACACCCGGCGAGGCCGGCGGAGGGTCGGGCCGGTTCTCAGACCGCGGCGCCCCACAGCGCCAGCCCCATCAGCAGGACCAGCGCCGCCCGGCCGAACGTGCGGGCCGAGGCCCGCTCCGCGGCGCCGAAGCACAGGCAGGGAGCCGCCTGCTCGCCCATGACCAGAAGATACGTCTGCGCCACCGTGAACGACAGGCCCAGACACGTCCCGGCCACGCCCACGAGCACGTCGCCGGCGACGGGGGAGAAGGCGGCGAGGGCGACGAGCGCCTCCACGGTCACCACCGTGAAGGCGCCCGCCCGGGCCACCCGTCCATGGAGCCCGAAGGCCGCCAGGCCGCTCCGGAAGGCGCCGAGGTCGCGCGCCTTCCCGAGCACCGCCAGCACCAGGACGAGACCCAGCCCGTAGCGGGCGACGAGGGCGATCATCCGATCACCAGCATCGCCACCACGGGCATCGCGAGCACGACGAACAGGACCTTCATCTTCGGCAGTGTGAAGTAGAACGCCGTGTCCGCCTCCATCCGGTCCCGCGCGAGGGCGAAGGTCAGGAGCATCATCGCCCGCGCCGCCGCGAAGCCGGCGCCCGCCAGGAGCGCCTCCTGCCAGGACGCCAGGAACAAGATCGCCACCGCCATGATGTGCGGCAGCCCTGTCGGCGAGTACGTGCGCATCCCCGTGCCCATCTCGGCGCCGAACTGCACGGCGCCCCAGAAGGGGATCCTGGTGACGAACTGCGGCACGAGCCGCGCGTTCTGGAGCAACGGGAAGGACAACACGTCCAGCTCGCGCAGCAGGAAGATCACCGCAGCCGCGGCGACCATGATCTGCAGAACCACTGCGGGGAACGGAGCCCGCAGCACGGAGCCGACGACCACCAGCACGAACGTGACGGCGCCCGCTCCCACGAACAATCCGGCGATGAAGCCGGCGACATCAGCACCCCGCCGGACCGACGAGGACAGCACCCAGGCGCTGTTCAGGCTTCAAACGGAGCCCGAGAGGGAGAAGCCGGCGACGAGGGCGGCCACCAGCCAGGTGAAGCCCTTCGTGTCCGCGCCCGCAACCCTCGAACACAGCACCAGGGCCTCCGCCGCCGCGATCAGTGCCAGTCCGGGCACCAGCAGGCGGACGGATTTTCTGGTGGCGGAGTCGCTCATGGACCCGGGTCAGATCGCCGTACGGCAGATGGAGAAGCGGGAGACGTTGCCGCCGCCGCAGTCGTGGTACTCGTACCAGCCGTCGGAGCACATGCGGCGGGTGCTGGTGGTGGTGCCGCCGTACCACTTCCAGGCGTTGTTGCCGTCACAGCTGGAGGGGTTGTGGGTGTAGCGGAGGTTGTAGCAGGTGCCGGACGCGCCGTCGTTGCGGTGCCAGGAGCCGGAGCAGTTGCCCGAGTAGAGCGCGGTCGAGGGCACGCAGACGGAGCTGGCGTTGGCGAAGCCGTGGCAGGTCTCCCACGCGGTGTAGGCGGCGGCCGTCGCGCCGCGCGGCTTGGACCAGGGCAGCAGGTCGAGAACGCCCAGCCCCGTCGCCACGGCGGCGCCGGTGGCGATGCCGAGCACGCGCCGCCTGCTCCAGCCCTCGCGCGTGGTGCCCACCCGCGTCGGCAACGCCTGCGCGGGCATCTCCTCGGCGCTGGGTATCTGGTCGAGTATCGAGGTCCGCTTCTCGGCCTTCACAGCTTCACTCCCTTTCTGTTCGCAACCGCTCGCTCGACGATCTCCGTGAGCGCCTCTCCCGACCCCACCGGAGCCGTGAACACCACGACGCCGTTCTCGTCCACGACGAGCAGGGCCGGGCTGTAGGGCACGCTCGCCGCGCGCCAGATCGCCGGATCCTTGATCACCCGGATGGAATCGGGCAGGGACTTGTCGAACCCGGGGTCGTCCGACAACACCGTGAACGACAGGTCCGAGGGCAGGCCGGGCGCCATCCCGGCGGCGGCGCGCAGGACGTCGTCGCAGATGGGGCAGCGACGGTTGACCTTGATGACCATGGTCGTGGCGCCGGGCACGCCCAGCCCGTTCGCCTGGGTCTCGGACCCGGCCACGGCGAAGCGCACGCCGACCCCGTTGTAGGTGGCCAGTTCCAGTTCGCGTACCCGCCGGTAGAGTCCGGCCCCCGCCGCGAACAGCAGAGCGACCAGGACGGCCAGGATGATGACCACCGCGGTCAGCGGTTCCACGTCAGGCTCGCCACTCGACGCGCTTGACCTTGTTCAGGAAGTCGGCCGCGGTCTCCGGGGTGCCCGCGCCCGAGCGGGCCGCCACGCCCGCCTTGTTGTAGCTCGGGGCGTTCCAGGGATGCAGCGTGACGATGGCGGTGTCGGTGACCAGCAGGAAGGGGGCCACCGAGTCGGACGGGGGCGCGGGCAGCCGCCACAGCTCGCCCGAGGGCGCCCCGTAGCCCCGCCACTTGGGAATGCGGTTGATCCCCGCCTGCTTCGGCTCGACCGTCATGGTGCCGACCCCCGCGATCGAGATCGCGTAGAGCTCCATGGAGACGTCGAACCGCTTGCCGCCGTCGGCCATCATGCCCTCGGGGGTGTCCTGCCACGTCACGCGGCTGAACATGTCGACGATGTCGGCCGACTCCCATTCGGGGGAGTAGAAGAGCCCGTGCGCCATGTGCCAGGGGCCGAGCCAGGCGGCCCACCTGGCGTCGGACGGGTCCTCGCAGTCGTAGACGACGACCTCGCCGCCCGCCAGGGAGAAGCGCTCTCGTTCGCGTCCGCGGACCGAGTTGACGCCTGCCGTGAGGGAGGACAGGGGAGCGAGTTCGAGCCCCCAGGTTTCCGCGGTGGTCTTCCGCGACCCGTATTTCGGGGTGTAGCGGACGTGGCCGGTCCAGGAGGCCAGCGAGGCGGCCTCGGCGTCCTCGACCTCCAGTTGGAGGACAGAATTCTTGACGGTACGAAGAGAGGATAAATGCGCCATTAAGCCCCAGCCTTTCGTGGCAGATCGCGGGCGCTAGATCATTTGGCACGAAGCCTTACACGCGCCATCACCCAGGTCAAGACACAAGATCCACACGTTTTTCCGTGGGAAAATTCGGGAGAAAGGTGCCATTACGGCCCGGTCACTTCGGCGTCGGTAAATGGCCATATTGTCGTCATTTACGGGGTGTGGCGGCGGCGTCTGGGCGCTGCACCGAAGACGGGGTCGCGGCCATCGCGGCGGCACGGCGGTGAGGACCAAGGTCCTTCGACCGACGGTCGTAGGACACTGCCCGCGGCGCGCGGAAAACGGTGCGATGGAGGCGCGGAAGAGAACGACGAACCATCGCTGAAAGGGGATCGTCATGGCCGCCACGATCGACAGGCCCGTCACCTACCCGAGCATCACCGCCGCCGGCCGCCGTCCGGTCGACTACGTCTGGGCCGTCGCCCGGATCGCGATCGGCTGGATCTTCCTGTGGGCGTTCCTGGACAAGACGTTCGGGTGGGGGTTCGCGACCCCGGCGGGCAAGGCGTGGATCGCGGGCGGCAGCCCGACGACGGGCTTCCTCAAGGGCGCCGGCGAGAACGCGCTGGGCGGCCTGTTCTCGACCCTGGCGGGTCAGGCGTGGGTGGACTGGCTGTTCATGGCCGGCCTGGCCGGCATCGGCCTGGCGCTGGTGCTGGGCGTGGGCACCCGGATCGCGGCGGTCGCCGGCACGCTCATGCTGACCCTGATGTGGGCCGCCGAGCTCCCGCTGGCCAACAATCCGTTCCTGGACGAGCACATCGTCTACGCCATCGTCCTGATCGGCCTGGCCATGGCCGGCGCGGGCGCCACGCTCGGGCTGGGCAACCTGCCGATCGTCCGCCGCAACGCCTGGCTCAGGTAGTGCCCGGACGCGGACGCCCACCCCGCACCCCGGGGTGGGCGTTCCGCCGTCACCGTGGGCCGTGCCGGGCACGCAGGGACGAAAGCCCCGTCACGTGAGTGCCTTCGGCCCCGCCGCCGGGGACGTTCGCTCCTGCGTGGACCGCTCCGGACAGGCGCAGTATGGAGAGAGAGTGGCAAGGAGGTACACCATGTCGATCGAGGTCAAGGACGTCATGGGCCGGGTGGCCATCGCCGTGCTGGCGGACGCGTCGTTCGCCGACGTCCTCAACGCGATGAAACGGTACGCGGTGGGCGCGGTCACCGTGATAGACGCCGACCGGCGCCCGGTGGGCGTGGTCTCCGAGGACGACCTGCTGCTCAAGGAGATCGACCCGGTACGGCACAGCGTGTCGATGTACGAACCCCACCGCCGGCGGGACGAGCACCACCGGGCGACGGCCGTCACCGCGGCCCGGCTCATGTCCACCCCGGCGATCACCGTCACGCCGGGCACGTCCGTGCGCGAGGCGGCCCGGATCATGCACGACCGGCGCATCAAGCAGCTCCCGGTGATCGACCCGGCGAGCGGGCGCATCGTCGGCACCCTGCACCAGCGCGACGTGCTGCGCGTCTTCGCCCGTCCGCGGGCGGAGCTGGAGGCCGAGGTCCGGGCCGTGCTCCCGGCGTCCGGGGCGATCTCCGTGGAGATCGAGCAGGGCGTGGTGAAGCTCGGCGGGCGCGTGGAACGCCGGTCGCAGGCGATCGCGGCGGTGGAGGCCGTGCGCGCCGTCGAGGGCGTCGTCGACGTCACCAGCGAGGTGACCGCCGACCACGACGACCTGGTCAGTGTTCCGCCGCCGCGGTAGAGCGGAGGAGCGCTGCGCCGCCCGTGACCGGGCGCGCGATGGAGGCCAGTCCAGGGTGCTCGGCGAGGAGCGCGCGTCCGTCCACGCTGTCCTTGACTGATCGCCTTTGGGGTGGTCATGGCACAATGCCCGGCATGCGTATCCGGATCATGGCCCTGGCCGCCGTCGCCTTGACAGCCGCCGGATGTGGTCAGCCACCACTCGCGCCCTCGGCGAGCGGGACCACCCCACCGCCTCCCGCGCCTTCGGCCGGCGCTCCTTCGCCCTCCGCGAGTGTGAGCGCGACGTCCGGCGGCGGCGACACCCGGCCCGCGCTGGCCACCGTCCAGGGGACCGTCGAGCCGAACTACAAGGCCGAACTCGTCGGGCTCAACCGCGTCGGCGGCAAGCACCTGATCGTGCAGTTGCGCCTGTCCGCGGGCACCGGCAAGCCGCTGCACTGGCAGGCGCCGCTCGCCGACCCGATGCGGCCGCTCAAGTGGCGCGGGCCCGCCGGCATCGCGGTGCTCGACGCCCCGGCCCATCGATGGCTCATGCCGTACAAGCCCACCGACGGCGAATGCCTGTGCAGCGACCCCGACCGCGACGACCTCGAAGCGATCATCGACCCCGGCGAGTCGCTGACGGTCTACGCCGTGCTGCCCGCGCCGTCCGGCAACCCGGCGACCACGACGATCGTCACACCGATCGGCCCGCCGATGGTCGACGTCCCGATCAGTGACGACCCGCCCATGCCGCCGCCCGGTCAGCAACTGCCCGACCCTGACGCGTCCCAGGTCGAGACCGTCAGCCACCTCATCGAGACGCCGTCGCAGTCGCTCGACCGCACCGAGGAGACGACCGACGACGGCGCCGACCTCAAGGTCAGCCTCTCCTCCGACGTGCTGTTCGCGCTGAACAAGGCGACGCTCACGCCGCGCGCCCGCACGGTGCTGGCCAAGGCGGCCAAGCTCATCGACGCGTCCGCGGACACGACGATCGAGGTCGACGGCCACGCCGACTCCTCCGGCACCGACGCCGTCAACGAGCCGCTGTCCCGCCGCCGCGCGGAGGCGGTGCGCCGGGCCCTCATGCCTCTGATCACGCGCGACCAGGTGACGTTCAGGGCCCGTGGATACGGCTCCCGCCGCCCGCTGTACAGCAACAGCTCCGACGAGGGACGGCGCCGCAACCGCCGGGTGACGATCACGTTCGCCAAGCCCGCGCCGGCTGACGTGCCGGCCGCCGGCACCACGGCGTCCCCGCTGCCCGAGGGCGAGGGGACGACGGCGACCGTGCGCGCGAAGGGGGTGCCCTTCGACCTGAAGGTGACGTCCTTCCGCCGGATGCCCGGTGACCTGGGCCTGCTCCGCTACACGATCACCAACCGGGGTGACGGCGAGGCGTGGTACCACGACCTCAACTGGGCCGACGACTGGAACGCCTTCAAGCACCACGCCGCGACGAACATCCAGGTGACCGACCCCGCCGCGCGCCGCCTGTACCGCCCGGCCCGCGTGATCGTGGCCGAGGGGGAGGAGCCGGGCACGTACTGCGCATGCACGAACACCTCAGGGGTGGCCTTGTCGGCGATGAACTTCGAGGCGGGGGAGACGAGGGAGTTCTGGTCGCTGTACGCCCTGCCCGCCCAGGCTGACGCGCTGACCGTCAAGGTGGCCACCTGGCGCCCCCTGCAGGTGCCCCTGTCCTGAGCCCGCGCCCCGTGCGGGCTCCCTCATGAGGTGTCGGCCGCTGCTCGGGCGAAGGCGCGGATGAGCGGGGTCTCGGCCGCCGTACGCCAGGCGAACGCCCACCGGCACGGCGGAGCGTCGCGGATCGGGACGAAGGCGAGGCTGGGCCAGGGGTAGAAGGCCGCGGCCTCGGCGGTGACCCCGGCGGTGGCCTGACCCGTGGCGACGGCGCTGAGGGTCTCCTGCCAGGTGGTGACCTTGTGCCCGCGGCGGACGGGGCGGCCGGAAGGGGTGTGGTACGGGTTGAAGACCTCCTCCATGCAGGAGGGGATCGACTGGCCCTCGACCACGGTGCAGTCGCCGAGGTCCTCCAGGCAGATGGAGTCTCGTCCCGCGTAGGGGTGGTCGGCGGAGACCATCAACACCACGTCGGAGGCGTGCGAGGTCGGTCTGATGGTCATGTCGGGCTCGCGGATCGGCAGCCACAGGTGCGCCACGTCCACCTCGCCCGACTTCAGCAGGTCCAGCGGAGAGGCGGGCTGGATCTCGCGGTGCTGGAGCCGGGCGTTCGGGTGGCGGGCGAGGAACAGGTCGAGAACGTCCTTGATCTGCGTGGAGAGCGGGCCGATCGTGCCGAGGGTCAGTGTGCCCGCGGTGCCGTCGGCGGCGGCCTGAGCGGTCGCGATCCCTTGCGTGATCTGCCGGTGGCCGCTCTTGAGCGCTTGGTACAGCTGCTCACCGAGCGGTGAGAGGCGGACCGCTCGGGTGGTGCGGTCGAACAGGGGCGCGCCGATGCGCCGCTCCTGCTTCTTGATCGATTGGCTGACGCGGGCGGGGCTGATGCCCAGCCGCTCGGCCGTACGGCTGAAGTGCAGCTCCTCGGCCAGCGTCAGGAAGATCTCGATCTCCCGCATCTCCACGGGCGGGCCTCCGCATTCTTCATCTCAGGGTTAAAGGACGTTATCGGATCCGTCGTAGATGCGGGGCGGCCGGGCGGGAGAGGCTTGGCGCGTTCGAAAAACGTGCGGCTTTGGAGGTTCGGTGCCCGTCGGATATCTGATCCCTGTGGCACTCGTCGCGATCGGGACGCTGTTCGCGCTGCGGCCGCTGCCGGGGTGGAGCGCGCTCGGCCGGGTGAGCTACTTCTTCGGGCTGGCCGCCAACGAACTGCCGTTCGCGGCCTTCTTCTGGCTGCTGCTGGCCCCGACGGCGCTGGCGTTCGCCGAGGGGGACATCCGCACGCCGGGCGGCTGGGCGGTCGTCGCCCTGGCCGCCGTGACGACGATCGGGCTCACCGCCATCGCCTGCCGCGGCCTGGGGGAGCGGGCCAGGATCTGGCGCGCGATGGACGCCGGCCTGGGCGTGGGCTGGCGCGCCGCCATCGACGCCGACCTCGCCGCCGGACTGCGCCGTCGTCCGCCGTGGGGTCGCATCCTGTTCCTGCCCATCCTCAAGCGCCGCGCGGACGTCCGCCGGGTGGCCGATCTGTCCTACGGCGAAGCAGGCCGGCGCAACCTGCTCGACGTCTACCACCACCGCTCGCGTCCGCAGGACGCGCCCGTCATGATCCACCTGCACGGCGGCCACTACGACAGCGGCCACAAGAACAGCCAGTCGCTGCCGTTGCTCTACCGGCTCGCCTCCCAGGGGTGGGTGTGCGTCAGCGCCAACTACCGGCTGCGGCCCCAGTCCCAGCACCCGGACCACCTGATCGACCTCAAGAAGATCATCGCCTGGGTGCGCGAGCACGGCCACGAGTACGGCGCCGACCCCGCGACGCTGTTCGTCGCGGGCAGCTCGGCGGGCGGGCACATGGCGGCGCTGGCCGCGCTCACCCCCAACGACCCCGCCTACCAGCCGGGCTTCGAGCAGGCCGACACCTCCGTGACCGGCGCCGTCTACCTGAACGGCTGGTACGGCACCTACTTCGACGGGGACCCGCAGTCCGCGCCGCTGGCCCACGCCACCGCGGACGCGCCGCCGTTCTTCGTGGCCCACGGCGATCTGGACCCGCTGGTGCCGGTGGCCGAGGCCAGGCACTTCGCCGACCAGCTCCGCCGTACGTCGGCCGCCCCCGTCGTCTACGCCGAGTTGCGTGGCGGCAACCACGCCTTCGACCTGTACCACTCGGTCCGCTTCGAGGCGCTCGTGGACGCCATCGAGGCCTTCACCGCCCGGGTGAGATCGCAGCAGCGGACCCCGCAGCCTTAGCTTCGCCGCGCCGCCATCGAGTGGCCGTCGCAGGTCAGGCCGTCGTGCCGGCGTCGACGGTGATGGACGTGCCGGTGATGGTGCGGCCGGCGGGGCCCGCCAGATGGAGGACGGTGGCGGCGATGTCGTCCGGCGTGCTGTAGCGGCCGAGGGCGGTGTAGGAGCGTTCGGCGTCGGCGTCGGGGCCGTCGGCGGGGTTCATCTCGGTGTCGGTGGAGCCGGGGTGGACGAGGTTGGCCGTGATGTCACGGGGGCCGAGATCGCGGGCGAGGCCCTTGGTCAGGCCGATCAGCGCGGACTTGCTCATCGAGTACAGGGTCCAGCCGGGGTAGGGGACGCGTTCGGCCAGGCTGCTGCCGATGTTCACGATCCGCCCGCCGGCCCGCAGGTGACGTGCGGCGGCCTGCGACGTGACGAAGGCGGCTCTGGCGTGGATGGCGAGGGTGCGGTCGAGTTCGTCCAGGGAGACGTCCTCCAGCGGGCCGAAGGGCGCAATTCCGGCGTTGTTCACCAGGATGTCGAGCCGGCCGAAGGCGGCGACGGTGCGGGCGACGGCCGACTGGAGCGCCTCGGCGTCGGTCGCCTCGGCGGCCATGGCCAGGCCGCGCCGGCCGAGCGCCTCGATCTCCTTCACCACGCCCTCCGCGCGGCTCGCCGCCGTCGCGTAGGTGATCGCCACATCGGCGCCCGCCGCGGCCAGGCGGCGGGCGATGGCCGCGCCGATGCCCCTGCTGCCGCCGGTGACGAGTACGCCCTTGCCGTCGAGCATGTGTCCTCCACTATACGGAACTGATTCCGGTTGAGGATATACGGAACCAGTTCCGTTTTTCCAGCCGATAAGGTGAACCCGTGGCACAGGAACGGGCTGACGCCGCCAGGAACCGGTCGAAGATCCTCGCGGCGGCCGCGGAGATCGTCGCCACCGCGGGAATGAAGGGGCTGGCGATGGCCGACGTCGCGGCCGCCTCGGGCGTCGGCATCGGCACCCTGTACCGGCGGTTCGGCGACAGGTCGGGCCTGGCGTACGCGCTCATCGACGAGAAGGAACGCGAGTTCCAGCAGGCGTTCCTGACCGGCCCGCCGCCGCTGGGCCCCGGGGCGCCGGAGATCGAGCGGCTACGCGCCTTCCTGCACGCGCTGACCGATCGCACCTTCGCCCAGCTTGACCTGCTGCTGATGGCCGAGACCGCGGGGGAGTTCACCCGCTTCGGCGGGGCCTACGAGGCGTACCACCAGCACCTGGTCATGCTGATCGGGCAGATCGAGCCGGAGGCGGACGCGGGCTTCCTCGCCGACGCCCTGCTCGCGCCGGTCGCGGCCAACCTGGTCGTCCACCGGGGCCGTACGGCCTCCGCGGTGAAGGCGGGCCTCGACGCGCTGCTCACGGGCCTGCGATAGCGGCGATCTCCCGCTCTTGCGGGCGAAGGCGTCTCAGGGCGGCTGGTCGCGTCTGCGCAGCCGTCCGAACCAGGCCGGGACGTCGTGCTCGTCGTCGAAGCCGCGGGCCACCACGATGTCGGTGGAGGAGTGGAGCAGGATCGAGGCCACGATGGTGACGGCGACGATCTGGAACACCTGCTGCGCGGCGGCGATCCCGGAGGCGAGCACGAGCAGCCCGTACACCACCGAGGCGAACCCCTTCGGGCCGAACCACGCCACCGCCGCCTGCTCGCGCACCGTCAGCCCGGAACGCAGGAACGACAGCCAGATCGCCGCCGGCCGCGCCACCATCAGAGCCAGGATCGCGAACAGCCACCCCTGCCAGCCCACCGAGCCCAGCAGCGACGGCGTGATCAGCGCTCCGAACACCAGCAGCGCCGCCAGCTTGAAGATCTCCGCGATGAGCTCGCCGAAGTGCTCGAACGATTCCCGCTGCCGCTCGCCGAGACCGGCGTCGCCACCACCGCCTCCGGCGACCCGGTCCACACCCGGCTGGCCGAGATGCGCGACTTCTACCGGTTCCTGCTCGCCGAGCTGCCCGGCCTGCTGCACCGCTGGGAACAGACCCGCACACCCCGCTGAGCGCCGTTCACGCGGCGGGGCGGACGTCCGCGAGGGAGACCGGGGAGAAGGTCCGGTCGAGCCGGGTCACCTCCAGCAACCGCAGGACGGCCGGCGTCACCCCCGTCAGCCGGAGGCTGCCGTGGCGGGCGGCCGCCAGGTCGCGCGCGGCCACCAGCGCGGCCAGCCCGCGGGCGTCCATGAAGGTCACCCCGCTGAGGTCGAGGACGAGCCGCGTGCCCTGCTCGGCGAGGGCGGCGGCGATCCGGGCGCGGAACCCCGCCTGCGTGGCCAGGTCCAGGTCGCCGACGACCTTCAGCACCGCCCGCCTGCCCGTGCCAGGCCGCGCCTGAGAACCCATGTCCGTCTCCTTACCTTCGGCGGGCGGCCGGTGGCCGGCGTTCGTCAGCGGAAGCACGATGCCCCCGAAGCGAAGCTACGAGAACGCCGGCCACCGGGACAGGGCCCAAAGTCCCACCTCCGGCAGCCGAAGGACCGGGCCCGGCCGGGCGGCCACGGAACGGACGGCCCTGAGGACCAAGGTCCTTCCAGCGAGGGGCGTACGACACTGACCGGGAGCGGGCGCCCGCAGTGGAATAGGGGTGAGACAAGGACGTACACCCCCCACCGAAAGGGAGGCCCGCCATGGCCACCACCATCAACCGGCCCGTGATGGACGTCGCCCCCGTGCAGGCGGCGCGTACCCCGGTCGACTACGTCTGGGCCGTCGCCCGGATCGCGATCGGCTGGATCTTCCTGTGGGCGTTCCTGGACAAGACGTTCGGGTGGGGGTTCGCGACCCCGGCGGGCAAGGCGTGGATCGCGGGCGGCAGCCCGACGACGGGCTTCCTCAAGGGCACCGGCGAGAACGCGCTGGGCGGCCTGTTCTCGACCCTGGCGGGTCAGGCGTGGGTGGACTGGCTGTTCATGGCCGGCTTGGCCGGCATCGGCCTGGCGCTGGTGCTGGGCGTGGGCACCCGGATCGCGGCGGTCGCCGGCACGCTCATGCTGACCCTGATGTGGGCGGCCGAGCTCCCGCTGGCCAACAATCCGTTCCTGGACGAGCACATCGTCTACGCCATCGTCCTGATCGGCCTGGCCATGGCCGGCGCGGGCGCCACGCTCGGGCTGGGCAACCTGCCGATCGTCCGCCGCAACGCCTGGCTCAGGTAGCTCGGACCCGTCACGGGCCCACCCCTCGGCGGAGGGGTGGGCCCGTGGCATTTCAGGTGGGAGCCGCGAGGGTCACCGGCTCACGGCGTCAGCGCTGCAGTGTCAGCACCCCCGGCCGGTAGGGCAGGAGGCCGTAGTCGCCGCCCGAGCTGGGGCTGCGGCCCTGGTAGAGGAGTTGCAGGTTGCACGGGTCGACGGTCATCGTCTGGTCGGCGCCGGTGCGGACCAGCTCGCCGTGGCTGATGTCGTTCGTCCAGGTGGCGCCGCTGTTGGCCTTGCCGGCGAACGGGTTGCCCTCGGTCGCGGCCTGGGGCGTCCAGGAACCGTTCAGGCTGGTGGCGGTGAACGAGCGGAAGTAGCGGCCCTGCGCGCCGATCGCCTCGACGATCATCAGGTACCGGTTCTGGCCCTGGAGCTTGTAGACCTGGACGGCTTCGAACAGGTTGTTCGTCGTGTCGCTCATGACCACGGTCGAGGCCGTGCCGAAACTGCCGGGGAAGTTCCCGATGGGCATGCTCGCCCGGTAGATCTTGCCGTTGTCCCCGGCGAAGAACAGGTACATGTCAGTGTTGTCGCCGATGACCGTCTGGTCGATGGGGCCCGTCCCGGACCCCGAGATGCTGCCGGAGAAGAGCGTCTGCGGCGCCGACCAGCTGTTGGGGTTGGCGGGGTCGGTGGAGGTCCGGTACGAGAAGGCGGGCCCGCCCCACTGGTAGGCGAGCACCCAGACGTTCTTGGGGGCGAAGAAGAAGAGCGTGGGGGCGACGGCTGAGAAGGACATCGTGTTCTGTGTGGCCGAGGCCATGTCGGACCAGCTGGCGAGCGGGCTGAAGTTCATCGACCCCCACTTCGTCCCCGTGTCGTGGGTCGTGGCGTAGACCAGATGCCGCCCGTTGTAGGGGGCGACGGTGAAGTCCTTGAGCGAGACCCAGCCCGCCTTCGGGGTCGCCAGCGGGCCGGTCGAGGTCCAGCGGTAGGTCGAGGGGAGGTCACACATGCCGGGGTTGCCACCGTCCGTCCGTACGAGTTGCCATTGCTGGTTGGCGCCGCCCCAGTCGTCGTACTGGACGATGTTGGCGCCGTCGGCGGTGGAGGCTCCTTGGACCTCCAGGGCCTTGTTGCTGTGGCGGGAGATGAGTCTGACGTAGCCGTCGGGGCTGTCGGTGAGTTTCCATTGCTGGTTGGCGCCGTTGAGGTCGGTCCATTGGACGATGGGGCCGCCGTTGGCGGTGGAGAAGTTGTAGACGTCCAGGACCTTGCCGGAGTGGCGGGACTTGATGCGGTAGTAGCCGCCGCCTGAGTCGACGAACTGCCATTGTTGCTGGTTCTGGTTGTTCCTGGTCCATTGGGTGATGCGGCCGCCGTCGGCGGTGGACAGGTTGTAGACGTCCAGGGCCTTGCCGCTGTTGCGGTTGACCAGGACGTACCAGGCGTTGGTGTCGACGGTGGCCGCGTCGGCGGGCTGGACGGCGACCAGCAGGCTCGCCAGTAACGCGGCCACCGTTGCGAGGACGGTCAGGGGACTGAGTTTCACCATGTGCTCCGATGCCGTGTCAGGGGGTGGTCAGGTCGAAGCGGCGCACGGTGACCGCGCCGCCGAGGGACTTGGTGGCGTAGTTGAAGATGCCGAAGCGGTAACCCATGAAGAACTGCCAGGCGTTGTTCAGCGTGAAGGCCGGGCCGAGGCCCACGAAGGTGCTGCCGTCGGTGCTGTAGGAGAAACGGGCCTGACGGCCGGACCCGGGCCGGATGTCGGCGGTGACCCGCAACCAGATCCGGCCGCCCGGGACGTTCGCGCTCGCCGCCTCGACGCCGGTGCCGGTGGTCTGCCACGAGCCGTTCATGGTCAGGCCGTTGGTCATCACGACCCGGTTGACGCCGTTGTCGCGTTTGACGCCGATCCAGGCCGACTGGTCGCGCAGCATCGCCAGCCCGGCGCGGTCGCCGTCGGCCATCTGTGAGGGGTCGAGCTCGATCGTCGCCGTCGAGGACGGGCCCTGGATGCGGTGGGTCAGCGTGTTCCGGGCGGCGTAGAGGTCGCCGGTGACGGTCGCGGTCTGCAGGCGCAGGCCGTTGCCGGTGGAGTAGCGGCTGGTGTCGGGGTTGTGGTTCCACTCCCAGCGGGGGCCGAGCGTGGCCGAGGTGAAGGCGTCGGGGCCGATCATGGACGTCACGGTCCGGCTGGTCTGGATGTTCGGCTTCGGGTAGTTCACGCCCCAGCCGCCGTTGACGGTCTGCACGACCGGCCAGTCGCCGGTCCAGGTGATCGGCGCCAGAGCCGGGACGCGTCCGCCGGGGTAGGCGTCGACGAACGCCATGTAGTACCAGTCGCCGTTCTGCGTCTGGACGAGCCCGCCCTGGTGCGGGACGCCGCCGCCGGCGACGGGGCCGGGCAGGTCGAGCAGGACCTGGCGCATCTCGTACGGGCCCCATGGCGAGGTCGAGCGGAGCACGTACTGGCCGTTGGCGGGGCGGGTCAGCCAGATGTAGTAGTAGCCGTTCCGCTTGTAGAAGCGGGATCCTTCCAGGGTGCCGACGTTGCTCGGCGTCTGGAACACCTGCTGCGCGCGCACCTGGCTGAGACCGTCGGCCGAGAGCTGGGCCACGCTGATGGTGCTGTTGCCGTAGGCGACGTACATGGTGTCGTCGGAGTCGACCAGCAGGCCGGCGTCGTAGTAGCAGTTGTTGATCTGTGAGCGCTTGGTCCACGTGCCGTCCACGGCGGAGGCGGTGTAGACGTAGGTCCGGTTGAACTCGACGCAGCCGAGCCAGTAGAAGGTGCCGTTGCCGGGCCGGTAGTTGAAGGCCGAGGCCCAGATGCCCTTCACGTACGCCCGGCCGCCGTTGAGGTCGTAGGCGCCGGAGCCGAAGTCGAGCCTCGGCACGGAATGCCCGGCGTACTCCCAGCCGACCAGGTTGTACGAACGCAGGATCGGCGCGCCCGGCGAGTAGTGCATGGTCGAGGCCGAGTAGTAGTAGGCGTCGCCCACCCGGACGATGTCACCGTCGGCGAAGTCCTGCCACACGACCGGATTGGCGTAATTGCCGCCGCCGTTGCCGCTGACCGGGACGAGTTGCCATTGCTGGTTGGCGCCGCCCCAGTCGTCGTACTGGACGATGTTGGCGCCGTCGGCGGTGGAGGCTCCTTGGACCTCCAGGGCCTTGTTGCTGTGGCGGGAGATGAGTCTGACGTAGCCGTCGGGGCTGTCGGCGAGTTTCCATTGCTGGTTGGCGCCGTTGAGGTCGGTCCATTGGACGATGGGGCCGCCGTTGGCGGTGGAGAAGTTGTAGACGTCCAGGACCTTGCCGGAGTGGCGGGACTTGATGCGGTAGTAGCCGCCGCCTGAGTCGACGAACTGCCATTGTTGCTGGTTCTGGTTGTTCCTGGTCCATTGGGTGATGCGGCCGCCGTCGGCGGTGGACAGGTTGTAGACGTCCAGGGCCTTGCCGCTGTTGCGGTTGACCAGGACGTACCAGGCGTTGGTGTCGACCGTCGCGGCCGACGCCTCCTGGGCGGTGAGCAGCACGCCCACGAGAAGCAGGGCCGTGACGGCCGCGAGGACACGTCTCACAGGAACCTCCAGAGGTTGTCGTCCGAGCCGTTGTCGTCGGCGAGCACGACCTGCGCGCCCTGGGACGCGCCGGCGACGCCGAGGACCCGCCCGCCGCTCGCGCACTGGACGCGGAAGGCGGCGCCCGACCCGTGGCGCAGCCGCCAGCGATGATCGGCGGTGCCGTTGTCGGCCCACTGCACGACCCGCGACCCGGCGGCGGTGCCCATGTTCTCCACGCCCAGCACCTTCTGGCTGTGGGAGTTGCGCAGCCGCAGGTAGCCGCCGGTGTCGTTGATGGCGGTCCACAGGTGGTCGGCGGTGCCGTTGTCGCCCCACTGGACGACGAGCGCGCCGTCGGCCGTGGACATGCCGGTGACCCCGAGCACCATCCCGGTGCCCACGTTCTGCAGGCGCCGCGCGCCGTTCGGCAGGAACCGCCACTGGTTGTCCGGGCTGCCGTCGTCGGCGTCCTGGACCACCTGGGCGCCGTTCGCGGTCGAGCCGTTCAGGATGCCGAGCAGCTTGGAGCTGTGGACGTTGCGGATCTTGACGGAGCCGTCGCCGGCGTCGGTGACCGTCCAGCGGTGGTCGGCGGTGCCGGTGTCGCCCCACTGGAGCACCCGGGCGCCCGCGGCGGTCGACATGTTCTCGACGCCGAGCACCTTGCCGCTGTGCGCGTTGCGGAACCGCAGGGCGTTCCCGTCGACGATCAGGACCCAGTCGTGGTCGGCGGTGCCGCTGTCCGTCCACTGCAGGGCCGCGCCGCCGTCGGCGGTGGACATGTCCCTGATGCCCAGGACGAGCCCGCTGGCCGCGTTGACCAGCCGGAAGCTCGCCGTGCCGGTCCCGCCCTGGACGTTCCAGTAGACGACGTAGTTGTGGCCGGTGGCGTCGTGGAAGGGCCCGAGCCGCACCGGCGCGCCGTCGGCCGTGGCCGTGAAGGCCAGGGAGGAGCCGCCGGTCCGGGTGATCGAGGAGGGGTTCAGGGCCGGGGCCGACGACAGGACGGTGTCGCCGTAGTCGCCCGACAACACGACCGGGCCGTAGGTCACGGCCTGCACGCCGGGGTTGTCCGCGGCGGCCTTCATGACCACCCGCATGGGCAGGCGCACGGTCACGGTGTCGCCGGACGACCACGACCGGGTGAGGCCGGCGTAGCTGCCCGGCGCGGCCGCGATGTCCTGCCGGACCCCGTTGACGCTGATCGTCGCGCCCTGCGTCCAGGCCGGGATCCGGACGCGCATCGTCCACGATCCGCTCACGTTGCCGGTGACCTGCAGCGACGTGGTGTCGCTGACCGGATAGGAGGTGGTCTGGGTGACCGTGATGCCGCGCCGGCTCCAGTCGAGGACGGAGGGCACGAACAGGTTGACGAACAGGGTGGTGTCGTCGTGGAAGTAGATCGAGTCCATGAGCTTGGTGTTGGTCTCGATCCCGGTGCCCTGGCAGCACCAGAACGTGCCGTAGTCCGTGCTCCAGGTGCCGCCGCCCCAGGCCGGTCCGACGCCCCGCCGTCCGCCGGGGTTGAGCGGGGTGAAGTAGGTGACGTGCCCATGCGCGTCGGCCGGGTTCTGCTGGCCGAGGAGGTGGTTGAGCAGGGCGTTCTCGTAGTAGTCGAAGTAGTCGGCCCGGTCGGGGGACAGCAGCCACAGCTCCCGGGTCAGCTTGAGCATGTTGTAGGTGTTGCACGCCTCGCCGGTGTCCCTGGTCAGGTAGGAGGCGATCGCGCCGGGCGCGCGGAAGTGCTCGGCCTGGCTGTTGGAGCCGTTCACGTACGTGTGCGCGCCGACCGTGATGGCCCAGGCGTTGACGGCGATGTCGCGGTAGCGGGTGGCGCCCGTCGCCTTGTACTCGCGGGCCGCGCCGATCCACTTGGGCACCTGGGTGTTGGCGTGCAGGCCGTTGAGCCGGTCCTGGTTCGCGGCCAGCGGGTCGAACACGGCCGCGTGGTCGAACCGCTGGGCCGTGGCCAGCCAGCGGGGGTCGCCGGTCGCCTGGTACAGGTCCGTCAGCACGGCGTTCATGCCGCCGAACTCGGTGCCGAGCATGGCCTGCGCCTGGGCGGCGGACAGCCGCGACGTCCGGGCGTCCACCCAGCCCGCCAGGGCGAGCAGCACGGTCCTGGCCTGGGTGTCGCCGATCAGCCGCCAGACGTCCAGCAGCCCGGCCAGGGTCTTGTGGACGCAGTAGTAGGGCACGTTGCCGTTGGTCAGCGTGCGGTTCTCCAGGGCCGTGAAGTCCGACTCCGGGAAACCGGACAGGTAACCGCCGGTGAACCCGGCGGCCGGGTTGTTCGCCTGGCACTTGGCCAGTTCCGCCACCATGTAGCGCGCCTTGTCGCGGCAGGCGGTGTCACCGAGCACGGCGTACGCCTGCGCCCAGGCCGTCAGGAAATGGCCCTGCGCGTGCGACCGGAAGGGGAAGCCGGGCGCGTCCCAGCCGCCGTTGGGCGCGGCGCCGCCGGTGGGCAGCCGGTGGTTGGCGCGGAAGACGTACAGCAGCCGGTCGACGTCGACGAAGCGCAGGTAGGCGAGGGCGCGGTTCTGGTTGTCCAGCAGGCGGCCGGAGGTCAGCCGGACCTGGCCGAGGTCGAACTCGTAGGCTGAGACGCCGAGGTCGGGCCTGCTCCAGGGGACTGCGGCCAGGGCGGGGGACGCGCCGGCCATCTGACCGACGACGGAGAGCGCGGCGGTCGCGCCCGTGGCCTGGAAGAGCTGACGGCGGCTCAAGGACATGCGTAGCTCCTTGGGATGGGGGGCGGTGAACGGCCGGGGCCGGTCACGGGGGCAGCAGGTCAGGGCCTTCGAAGGGCCGTTGCCTGGTCTTTCGGCCGGCGTTGTTAGCGCTAACAACTAGCCGATCGGGTCACCGTCGTGTCCCGTGCCGGCGGTTGTGACATGTCGGGGCTCCTTGGGCTGAATGGGACTGTTAGCGCTAACATCGTCTTGCCGATGGGACTACTCCGTAGTGAGGGAGTACAACCGACGGTCCGTTCCGGTGTCAACGAGGGGATTGCCGGCCGAGCCGGGCTTCGTCCTGTGCGTGCCTTCCCGCCTGGAGTTCTGTCTCCAAGGAGACGGCCCGTCACCATGAAAGTTTCACGGGCGTCACCCGGGCCCCCTTCCCCGGCCTCGCCGGGCCGGGGAAGGGGGTGGTCAGCGGGCGAGGTCGCGCCGGGGTGCCGGGCCCCGGCGCGACGGGCCGGTGACGCTCACGCGGCGCCCGCGTTGTAGGTCCACTTCTGGTTGCTGCCGCCCCAGCAGGTGTACAGCTGCAGCCCCGTGCCGTTGCCGGTGCCGCCGCCCACGGCGTCCAGGCACAGCCCGGACTGCACGCCCACGATCGTGCCGTCGGTGTTGACGCGCCACTTCTGGTTGTCGCCGCCCCAGCAGGAGTAGATCTGGATCTTGGCGCCGTTGCCCGTGCCTCCGGCGTCCAGGCACTTGTTGCCGTACACCTTCAGTTCCCCTGCCGAGGTCTGGGTCCACTGCTGGTTGCTCTGGCCGTTGCAGTCCCAGAGCTGGACGGCCGTGCCGTCGGTGGTGCTGGAGCCGGGCACGTCCACGCAGCGGCCGGCGGCCGTGCTCCTGATCTGCCCCGCGCCGCCGCCGGGCGGCGGTGTCGTGCCGCCGCCGTTCAGCGCGTTGAGCACGGCCGTGTAGGCGGCCTTCTTGTTGCCGTTGCCGTCGAAGAGCAGCGCGGCGGCGCCGGAGCCGAGCCAGGAGTCGGTGTCGCGCACGCCCCAGGTGGTGATGCCGGCGCACCGCGGCACCGCCAGGCAGTCGTTGACGACGCTGGCGTACGTGGTGGCCGAGCCGCCCTGGATGTCCAGCTCGGTGATCTGCACGTCCACGCCGAGCGCGGCGAAGCTCTGGATGGTCGTGCGGTAGTTGCTGTTGTACGGGCTGTTGCCGTTGAAGTGCGACTGCAGGCCGACGCAGTCGATCGGCACGCCCCGGGCCTTGAAGTCCTTGACCATGTTGTAGACGCCCTGCGTCTTGGCCCAGGTCCAGTTGTCGATGTTGTAGTCGTTGTAGCACAGCTTGGCGGCCGGGTCGGCGGCGCGTGCGGTGCGGAAGGCCACCTCGATCCAGTCGTTGCCGGTGCGCTGGAGGTTGGAGTCGCGCCGGCCGCCGCCGCTGTCGGCGTAGGCCTCGTTGACCACGTCCCAGGCGTAGATCTTGCCCTTGTAGTGGGACATGACGCCGTTGATGTGGTCGATCATCGCCTGGCGCAGCGAGCTGCCCGACAACGACTGCATCCAGCCGGGCTGCTGGGAGTGCCAGGCCAGGGTGTGGCCGCGTACCCGCTTGCCGTTCTGCACGGCCCAGTTGTAGACCCGGTCGCCGTTGGTGAAGGTGAACTGCCCCCGGTTGGGCTCGGTGGCGTCGATCTTCATCTCGTTCTCGGCCGTCACCATGGTGAACTCGCGGTTGGCGATCGTCGTGTAGGCGGAGTCGCCGAGTTTGCCCGCGGCGATGGCGGTGCCGAAGTAGCGGCCGCTCTGCGCGGCGGCCGCGCCGAGCGTGCTCGCCGCGGCATCGGCCGGAATCGCCGTCGCCAGTGCCGTGAGCAGGCCGAGCGCGCCGAGTGCGCCGGTGATCAGCGCCCGGCGGCGCGCGCGGAGCGGCCGTCCGGCGGTCGGTGGGGACATGGCGTTGACACGCATGCTTGAGCCTCCGTACGCGAATCATGGGGGGGAAGGTCGTGCGGACGCACTTCGGAGGGGTGCGCCCAGGGCGTTCGGGAGCGGGTAGGGGGAGCCGGGCTCGGGCACTCAGTGTGTGGATCTCGCCGAAAGTTGTCAAGATTCGGGTAAAACTTTCGGAGCCGTCTTGCTGGTGTGGGCATGTCATCCAGGGCCGCTAGCTGTCGAAAGTTTTCGGCCGACGGGTCGTGAAAGTTTCACGGGGGCGGGCGGCGGCCGGTCCGAGGTGAGGGCGCGTTTCGGGCGCTTCGGGCTTCGGGGCCTCTTGACGGGGTCGTCGGGCTCGTATTTGCTCCGTCCCGCGGGCACCGCGACTTGTTGGCGTTGACACACGAACGGGCGGAACCATGAAGCGAGACTCCGACGGAACCAACCAGAGGCGGACCTGGACACGATGACCCTGGCTGTTCGGCGCGGCCCGGCCCGAGCCGCGCCGAGGGCCGTCGCTCAGGAGGGCGGCGCGAACGGGGCCACCACGTCGGTGACGTGCTCCGCCGGGGCCGCCGTCTCCCGGTTCGGGTGGTAGATCTCGCGCATGGACAGCGCCGGGACCAGCCCGTGGTCGTCCAGCCAGGCTTTGAGCGTGTCGTACGCCGGCAGGATCGCCGGGTAGTGCGACCGCTCCTTGCTGACCTCGACGTACGCGGCCCGGTGGGACGGCTCCAGCCGGACGCCGATCCGGCCGGCGGGCTCGATCGGGCTCCCGGTCGGCAGGCACACCTCCACCGGGCCGTTGGAGTCCTCGCCCACCGTGCCGTGGAAGACGGCGAACGGCGGCCCGGACAGGCAGCCGCCGGCCGCCCCCAGGTGGGCGAAGAGCGCGGCCGAGGCGTCCGTGATGAAGTCCGCCAGGCCGGAGGCGCGCGCATGGCCGTGGATGAAGATCACGCGCTGCTCGGGCACGTCCCGCAGGCGCACCTCGTACGCGGGGGTCGCCTCCTCCAGGAAGACCTGCCGGATGTAGGTCAGCAGCGACTGACGTGCCCGCCACTGCTCCTCGCGGTGACTCCAGTGCTTCGCGATGGCCTCGACCGCCGCGGGGCCGTCCAGCCGCAGCACCCTGCCGACCTCGGCGAGCGGCATGTCGATGGCGCGCAGCAGCGTGATGCGCCGGGCCACGGCGAGCTGCGCCCGGCCGTAACGGCGGAAACCGGTGCGGGGATCGACCTCGGCGGGCGGCAGCAGCCCCTTGGCGTCGTAGAGCCGCAGCGCCTTGAGCGTCAGGTTGGACCGCGCGGCGAACTGTCCAGTGGTCATCAGATCGGACACCGCCCGAGTATGGACCCTGCCCCTGGGGCGGACACAAACGACCCGGATCACAGCCCCGGGCAGGCCACCGAGCCCCTTGCAGGGGTGGGCGTCCGGAACTGGCGGCAGCCGGGTGATCTTTCGGTTCTGCGGCATTGGTCGCCGCTGGTCCTTCCCCTCCGGATCGTCCGCCTCCTGCCCCACGGGGGACGCAGGCCTCGGGGTCCGCGGCGAGGGCGTCCCGTCGGCGGGGCTGCGGGACAACCCGTACGGGAACGCCATGGGGGGTGTCGGACGAGCTGCTGACCGTGCGCTCGAAGACCGCGGTGACCGCCTACCGGATCGCCGACGGCGCGCTCACCTGGCGGCGTGACCTGGACGCGGCGCGCGATGGCACCGTGCTGACGGACGGCGTGCACACCTACGTCGCCGAGGACACGACGACACTGGTCAAGCTCGACGCCCGCACGGGCCGCGTCGTCGACCGGCGTCGCTTCGACGACGACGTCACCCCGCGGTCGATGCGCGACGGCCTGGCCGCGATCGGCGTCGGCGCCGGCGACGACGTGCTGGTCGGCTGACCCGGCCGAGAAGGCGACCACGTCATGGACGGCCGGTCGTCACAGCGACGGCGGTCTTGACCGTGCGGGCCGGATTCACGGCGACGGCCAGTTTCACACTGACGGCCCGTTTCACGGCGACGGCCGGACATGTCTGACCCGGACGACGCCGGGCACCGTGCGGGCCAGCACGCCGGCGATGTGGTCGGCCTGCTGCCGGGACGGCCCGCGCAGCTCGGCCACGCCGTCGCGGACGGAGACGTCCCAGCTCGGGCCCGCCGGGTACTGCTCGCGCAGCGCGGCCTCGACCGCCTGGCGCAGGTCTTCGTCGGGGCGGGCGAGCATGGCCATCAGGTCACGGCGGCTGACCATCCCGGCGATCCGGCCGCCGGTCACGACGGGCAGGCTCTTGACCCGCTCGCGGACCATGAGATCGACGGCGACGGTGACGTCGGTGGTCTCGGTGACCGTGACGACGTCGCGGCTCATGACGTCCATGACCTGGCGGGGCGGCGGCTCGTCGGCCGGCGCGGCCGGGCGGACGGTCGCGCGGGGATCGGGCTCGAACTCCCCCCGCAGCAGGTCCAGTTCGCTGACCACGCCGACGAGCCGGCCGTCGTCGCCGACGACGGGCGCGGCGGTGATGTCGTGGCCGTGCAGGACCCGCACGGCCCGCCGCACCGGATCGGTGTCGCGGACGGTGACGGCCGGGCTGCTCATGACCTCGCGGACGAGCATCGCTGTCTGGCCTCCCACTCGAAGTCGTCGGTCTTCCAGGTCAGCTTGCCACGACGGTCGTCCCACGGCCCGCTCCGTCCGGGGTGGCGGCCTCGTGGCTCTCCCATCACAACGCGGGACGCGACCGGGCCGGTAGGGCCGGAAGTCCCGAACGAGATCCGTGCCGCCACCCGACCCCCGGAACGGACTTAGGGTCATGGGCATGGCCGACCCCATTCTCGTGCTGAACACGGGATCCTCCTCCATCAAGTACGAGCTCGTCGATCCGCACACCCGCGAGCGCGCCGCCCGAGGGCTGGTCGAGCGCATCGGCGAGGACCGCGGGCGGATCACGCACCACGGCGGGGACGGGCCGCCGTACGTCCGGGAACGTCCCTTCCCCAGCCACGGGGACGGGCTGGAGGCGATGCTGGCGGCGTTCGCCGCCGCCGGGCCCGAGCCGGCGCCGGTCGCGGTCGGGCACCGGGTGGTGCACGGCGGCACCCGGTTCACCGACGCGGTGCTGATCGACGACGACGTCATCGCCGCGATCGAGGAGCTGGCCCCGCTCGCGCCCCTGCACAACCCGGTCAACCTGACCGGCATCCGGCTGGCGCTCAAGGTGTTCCCTGACGTGCCGCAGGTGGCCGTGTTCGACACCGCGTTCCACCGCACGCTGCCGCCCGAGGCGTACACGTACGCGGTGCCGCGCGAGTGGCGGGCGCAGGGCGTGCGGCGCTTCGGCTTCCACGGCACCTCGTGCGCGTACGTCTCCCGCCGCGCCGCCGCCGTCCTGGGCCGCGACCTCGCCGGGCTCAACCTGATCGTGCTCCACCTCGGCAACGGCGCCAGCGCCACCGCGATCTCCGGCGGGCGCAGCGTCGACACCTCCATGGGCATGACGCCGCTGGAAGGGCTGGTCATGGGCACCCGCTCGGGCGACGTCGATCCGGCGTTGGCCGCGTACCTGGCCCGCACCGGCGGCCTGGACGCCCAGCAGGTGGAGCACGAGCTCAGCCACCGCGGCGGCCTGCTCGCGCTCACCGGGTCCGGCGACATGCGCCAGGTACGCGCCCGCGACGACGACGAGGCCAGGCTGGCCCTGGAGATCTACACCCGGCGCATCCGCAAGTACGTCGGCGCCTACCACGCGCTGCTCGGCTGCCGGGTGGACGCGATCGTGCTCACCGGCGGCGTCGGCGAGCACGACGCCGCCACCCGCGCCGCCTGCCTGGCGGGGCTGGAGCGGCTCGGCATCGCGGTGGACCCCGTGCTCAACGCCGCGGGGGCGTCCGGCGAGCGTGCGGTGTCCGTCCCCGGCGCCGAGGTGCCCGTGCTCGTCATCCCCACCGACGAGGAGTGGGAGATCGCCCACCAGACGCTCGCGCGGCTGACGTCCTCCTGACGGGACCGGGCCGCGCTACGCGCCTTTGTCGGTGTTCCGGTTGAACGTCGGGAGCGTGGTCATGTCGCGGGCGGCGGCGAGGTGGGAGGCGAAGTTCGGGTCGAGGAACCCCAGGAGGAGCACGACGGCCCAGGCCACGACGGCGATCATGGCGCCGTCGTCGAAGGGGGCCGGGAGCCTGAGGCCCAGCCGGTCGGCGGCCACCAGGCCGGCCACCGGCAGCAGGGCGATGACCAGGGTCCGGACGGTCTCCAGGACGCGGGCGTGCCACGTCCGGCGGGTCTCCTCCGGGGTGGTGTCGCGGGTGGGGAGCCGGTCGTACTCGCCCGTGATGACCGTGCGGGTCAGCTCGGCGACGCGGGTGCGGAGGTCGTCGAAGGCGGTCGGGGACGGCAGCGCCACCCACAGCTGGAGGTCGATGACGGCCCTGGACGCCTCGACCGCGCGGGCGCGGACCACGGCCCTGGTCAGCGGCGTCCCGCCGCGGGCGGCGGTCGGGATGCCGACCCGCAGCAGGAAGGAGACCTTGCCCAGGAGAGCGAGGATCTCCCTGCGCGTCCCCGGCGGGAGCTGCCCGCGGCGGTCGGGTTCGGCGCGGGCCAGGATGGCCGCCAGCTGCTCGAAGAGCGGCTCGGTGGGCGAGGCGCGGGACTCGCGGTCCCACTGCCACATCACCGCCTTGACCGGGATGATCCCGAGGACCAGGGCGCAGCAGACGGTGCCGATGCTCTGGGGGATCGGCATCCATGCCCGGCCCGCCAGGTCGACCGCCCACGCCGGGCCGGTGGCGTGGCGGAGGTACAGGGCGGCCGGGAAGCAGCCGATTCCCAGCATGGTGATCAGCGGGTCGAGGAGGTAGCGGAAGAGCGGGCGATGCCGCCGGTTCTCGACCCAGACGGAGCCCCAGATGAAGACCGTGAGACCCACGACGGCCAGGAAGATCTTCTGCACGGAGGTGACGGAGAACACCGAGACCACGAAGACGACGGCCGCGCCGAGCATGGGCAGCAGGACCCAGGCGCTCACGCAGTCCTCGACGTGCTTGCGCCGCACCGACCAGCGGGCGGTGGACGCGGCCACCGCCCGGTAGCGGCCGCGCAGGGATGCCGGGTCGTCGGCGGGATCCAGGCTCCGAGCGAAGACCGGCCAGGTGCCGTCCAACTTCTTGGCCAGGGCGAACATCTCCGCCAGCTGGGGTCTTTCCAGCAGGTCGCCGGTGCGGGCGGGCGCGGCGGGCGCTGCGACGGGGGGAACCGCTTCTTCGGTCATGAGGACGTCCTCACGTTGAGCGGGCTACTGCGCGAGGAGGGGGCGCTCATCGACACTACAGAGCGTGGGGAGGGTGAGCCGATGGCGTGACCGGATCGTGCCAGATCTTCTCCCCGCGACGCCGATGAGGACCAACGGCCCTGCCGGGCGGGACTTCCTCCTCCGGCGCCGCGCCGCCGCCCGTAGGAGCCTGAGGGTGAGAGCTTCGACCGGTGAAGGAGATGCGCGATGAGCACTCACATCGTCGTCGGTGTGGACGGGTCCGTCCCGGCGACCGGAGCGGTGGAATGGGCGGCCGCCGACGCGCGGCGGCGGGGCCTGGACCTGCGTCTCGTGCACGTCGGCCCGCAGTGGCTGCACGAAGCGAACGCCGAGCACTGCGCCCGCCTGCTGGCGGAGGCCGCCGACCGGGCCCGCGCGCTGGCCGGCGACGTCAAGGTGACGACGGAGCTGCTGTCCGGGAACGTGGCCGGGGAGCTGATCCGCGAGTCGGCGACGGCCCGTGGAGTGGTGCTGGGCAGCCGGGGGCTCGGCGGGTTCGCCGGGATGACGGTCGGCTCGGTGAGCCTGGCGGTGGCCGGGCACGCGTCCGGGCCGGTCGTGGTCGTCCGCGCCCCCGCCGCCGTCGCGGAGCACGGCAGGGTGGTGGTGGGCTACGACGGGTCGCAGGACGCGCAGGCGGCCATGGAGTACGCCGTCGAGCAGGCCAGGGCCCGCGGCGCCCGGCTGCACGTGGTCTCGGCCTGGCAGATGCCCGTCTTCTCCCCGTACGCAGTCACGTACAACAGCCTGATCGAGGACCTGATGCGCGAGGAGACCGGCGCGGCGCGCGAGCGGGTCGTGCCCTGGCGGGAGGCCAACCCGGACCTGGTCATCACCGACGAGCAGCCGTGCGCCCACCCGGTCACCGCCCTGATGCAGGCGGCCGGATCGGCCGACCTGGTCGTCGTGGGCTCGCGCGGCCGGGGCGGGTTCGCCTCCGCCGTGCTCGGCTCGGTCAGCCACGGCGTGCTGCACCACGTGACCTGCCCGGTCGCCGTGGTCCGGCCGGACGCGGAGGAGCGGTCATGAACGGGTCATCGACGGCTGGACAGGTCATGAACGGGTCGCCGACGGCGGGACAGGTCATGAGCCGGGTCCTGGTGGCCGTCAAGGCCGAGGAGTCGCCGCTGATGGCCTGGGAGCTGATGCGCCGGGCCGGCGTGCACCACCTGCCGGTCCTCGACGGAGGGCGGCTGCTGGGCATCCTGACCAGGGAGTGCCTGGCCGCGTCCTGGTCCGGCGGGCCGCAGGAGCAGGCCGGCCGCGAGGTGCGGGACCTGCTCGGCGGCGCGCGCACGCCCCGGGTGGGGCCGGACACCCCGCTGAGCAGGGTCGCCGCCGCCATGCTGGACGCCGACGTGGACGCCGTGCCCGTGCTGTCCGACGACGGCCTGGTGGGCCTGATCACCGCCCGGGACGTCCTGTCGGCGGTCGCCGGACGGATCGCGCCGCGGCCCGAGCCGAGCGAGGTGGTGACCGGGATGTTCCACCTCGAACCCATCCTGCCGGAACGGCGGGAGGCGTGAGATGAAGGCACTGGTCGTCTACGAGTCCATGTACGGCAACACCGAGCGGATCGCCCAGGCCGTGGCCGAGGGGCTGGCCACCCGGATGCGGGCCGAGGTGGCGGAGGTCGGCTCGGCCCCCGCGCACGTGGGGGACGAGGTCACCCTCCTGGTGGTGGGCGGCCCGACGCACGCCTTCTCCATGAGCCGGGCCTCCACCCGCGAGTCGGCCGCCCAGCAGGCCGCCGGGCCGCTGGTGTCGCGCGGCAGGGGCGTGCGCGAGTGGCTGGCCACGCTCAGCACGTCGTCGGCCGGGCTCTGCTCGGCGGCGTTCGACACCCGCGTGGCCAAGCCCCGCCTGCCGGGCTCGGCGGGCCGGGCGGTCGCCAAGCGGCTGCGCCGCCTCGGCGTCCGGCTCGCCGTGCCGCCGTGCAGCTTCTACGTGACCGGGACGCAGGGGCCGCTGGTGCCGGGCGAGCTGGAGCGGGCCAGGCAGTGGGGCGAGAGCCTGGCGGCGTCCTTCCCGGTGCCCGCGTCCTGACGACTGTTGAAACGGCGCCCGGCGGTTCTCCGCCGGGCGCCGTTCTCAGTCCTGCGCGGGAGTGGGGGACGGGTGCAGGATCCGGTCCAGGCGGGCGGCCGCGTAGCCCAGCGTGGACAGCGCGACGACGACCAGCAGATCCCCCGGCGACAGCGGCCGGGTGCCGAGCAGCTCGCGCAGCGGCGGCAGGTAGATCCCGGCCAGCTGCAGGACGAACGCGCCGCCCACGGCGAGCAGCAGCATCGGGTTGGCCAGGGTGCCGGGACGCGTCCGGGTGCCCAGCGCCACGCCGAGCTGGGTGGCGCCGAGGGCGAAGAAGGCCATGCTCTGCCAGGGCCGCCCGGTCATCGCCCCCCAGACGGCGACGCCCAGGGTGACGGCCGTGAGCACCACGGCGATGCGGACGACCCGCTGCCACAGGCCCGCCCCCATGATGCTCTGACCCGGCGGACGCGGCGGCTGCGACATGGTTCCCGGCACCGTCGGCTCCCCGCCCAGCGCCACGCCGGGCAGGCCGTGGGTGAGCAGGTTGATCCACAGGATCTGCGCGGGCAGCAGCGGCAGCGGCAACCCGAGGAACGGGCCCAGCACCATCACCGCGATCTCCGCCGCGCCGCCCGACAGGCCGTAGACCAGGAACCGGCGGATGTTGGCGTAGACCCGGCGGCCCTCCTCGACGGCCGCCACGACGGTGTCCAGGTTGTCGTCGGCGAGCACGAGGTCGGCGGCCTGCCGGGCGACCTCGGTGCCGCGCCTGCCCATGGCCACCCCGATGTCGGCGCGGCGCAGCGCCGGGCCGTCGTTGACGCCGTCGCCGGTCATCGCCAGGACCTCGCCCCGGGTGCGCAGGCTCTCGATGATGTCGAGTTTCTGCTCGGGGGTGGCCCGCGCGTAGACGCCGGCCGGGCCGTTGTCGAATGCGCCGGGTTCGCGGCAGTCGACGACCCGGTCGCCGACGCGGATGATGCCGAGGTCGGCGGCGACCGCGCGGGCGGTGCCCGGATGGTCGCCGGTGATGAGGACCGTCCTGATGCCGGCCCGCGCGCAGTCGGCCACGGCCGCGGCCGCCGCCTCACGCGGCGGGTCGAGGATCGCGACCAGCCCGAGCAGCCTCAGCCCGTCCTCCCGCACGGGATGCGGGACGGCGTCGAGGTCGGCGGCGGCGACCGCCAGCACGCGGTAGCCGTCCCGGGCGAACCGGTCGGCGCGTTCGGCGGCGCGGGCCGGCAGCTCCGGGTCGTCGGCCAGCACGTCCGGGCGCAGCAGCGCCTCCGGGGCGCCCTTGCAGATCAGGCGGACGCCGCCGCCCGGCAGCAGGTGCACCGTGCTCATCCGCTTGCGGTCGCTGTCGAAGGGCAGCTCGGCGATTCTGGGGAACCGTTCCTGGAGGTCCGCGCGGTCGAGGCCGAGCCGGGCGGCGGCGGCCAGCAGCGCGGCCTCGGTGGGGTCGCCCAGCGCCGTCCATTCCTCCCCGTTCTCCTGGGGCGGGCGCAGGCGGGCGTCGTTGCACAGCGCCGCGGCGGTCAGCAGCTCGGCGAACTCGTCCGGGTCCCCGCCGGTGATCTTGCCGTCGGGCGCGTAGCCGGAGCCGGTGACCGCGGCCTCGGCCGCCGGGGTCCACAGGTGCCGGGCGACCATCCGGCCCTCGGTGAGGGTGCCCGTCTTGTCGGTGGCGAGCACCGTCACCGAGCCCAGCGTCTCCACGGCGGGCAGGTTGCGGACGAGCGCGTCACGGGCAGCCATCCGGCGGGCGCCCAGGGCCAGGCTCAGGGTCACGACCGCGGGCAGCGACTCGGGCACGGCGGCGACCACCAGGCTGATCGCGGTCACCACCATCAGCTCGACCGGCTGGCCGCGGACCAGGCCCAGGACCAGCACCAGCGCCGACAGCAGCACCGCGACACCGGCCAGCAGCCGTCCGACCCCGACCAGGCGGCGCTGCAGCGGCGTGAGCCCGGCCCCCTTGACCATGAGGGAGGCGATGCGCCCGCTCGCGCTCGCCGCGCCGATCGCGGTGACCACCGCCCGGCCCCTGCCGCGGGCCACGACGGTGCCCGAGGAGACCGCCGCGCCCGCGTCCTTGTCCACCGGGACGGACTCGCCCGTCAGCGCCGACTCGTCGACCAGCAGCGCCGCCGACTCCACCACCTCGGCGTCGGCCGGGACGATGTCGCCCTCGGCGAGCACCAGCAGGTCTCCGACCACGACGTCACCGGCCGGGATCCGCCGCTGGTGGCCGTCGCGCACCACGCGGGCCTCGGGGGTGGCCAGCTCGGCCAGGGCCGTGATGGCGCGGTCGGCGCGCACCTCCTGCGTCACGCCGACGGCCGTGTTGACCACGATGACCAGCGCGATCACCG
The DNA here is from genome assembly GCF_042878785.1 of Nonomuraea sp. NPDC003560. Taxonomy (NCBI): domain Bacteria; kingdom Bacillati; phylum Actinomycetota; class Actinomycetes; order Streptosporangiales; family Streptosporangiaceae; genus Nonomuraea; species Nonomuraea sp. NPDC003560. The sequence goes on from NZ_JBIAOF010000010.1 coordinate 388,053, forward strand.
CGGCGTCCGTCCAGTCGCCGGTGCCGACGGTCAGCGCCGCCGCGATCAGCAGCACGATGATCAGCGGATCGCGGAGCTGGGTGACGACGCGCCGCCACAGCGGGGTGGGCGGTTTGCGCGGGAGCAGGTTGGGGCCGTCGCGTTCCAGGCGGACGGCTGCCTCCGCCGACGACAGGCCAGAGGACGAGGGCGTCACGTGGATGTCCTTCCTGCCCGCCGTGGCCCTCGGGCCGGCGGAATCGCTGCGAGGTGTCTTCAGGATCTAGTCTTCGCCCTGCTCAGGGCGGTAAACGTGCAGGTCTCCCCGCCCCTCCAGCCTCCGGACACCGGCCGGACGGCGGCAGGGTCGAAAGTCACCGGAAGCGGGGCCTTCGGCCCTGTTCCGCCCAGGTCGTGCGGGCGGATCGTGGAGATATGAGCATTCGCCTGATCGTGGCCGGGACCGACGGCACCGAGGACTGCGTGGCCGCGCTGCTGTGGGCCGCCGACGAGGCGGCCCGTCGCGGGGCGCGGCTGGTCGTGGTGCACGCCTGGGAGTCCTCGATCGAGCACAGGGCGCCGTACGCGCCCTGCCCGTCCCGGCCCGCCGGGTTCGAGGAGGCGCGTGCGAGCGCCGTGCTCGATCAGGCGGTGGCCCTGGTCATGGACCGGTTCCCCGGCGTCGCCGTCGAGGCGCGGCTCGTGCGGGGCCGCCCGGAGACGGCGCTCGCGGACCAGGCGCGCGGGGCCGGCCTGCTGGTGCTCGGTTCCGCCGCGCGGCCCGCCGGGGACGGGCGGCTGGGCGCGGTGCTGCTGTCGTGCCTGCGCCTGCCGCCGTGTCCCGTGGTCGTGGTGCAGGCCGCGGCGACGGACGGCGGGACGCCGTCGAGGCCGCCCGCCCTCGCCGGACGGCATCGGGGAAGGCCCTTCGGCCCTGGCCCGGCCGACCTTCGGCTCTGCGAGGGACAGCGGGAGGCCGGGTCTCATGGGAGGTGACGAAGGAGGGAACATCATGATCGTTGTTGGAGCCGACGGCTCGGTGGCCTCGCGCGCCGCCGTCGCATGGGCCGCCGACGACGCCTTCCGCATGCGGCTGCCGCTGCGGATCGTGCACGCCGTGGACCGCACGCCGTACCAGATCCACCGGTTCTCCCCGGGCTGGGCGCCCGACCTGCCGGCGGACGAGGGCGAGCGGATCCTGCGGGAGGCCGAGGCGCTGGCCCGGGAACGGCAGCCGTCCGTCGAGGTCACGACGCAGGACGTCGAAGGTCTGCCGGCGGTCGTGCTGCGCGGGCAGGAGAAGGAGGCCGCCGAGATCGTGCTCGGCAGCCGCGGCCTCGGCGGGTTCGCCGGCGCGCTGCTGGGCTCGGTCAGCACGCACGTCGCCGGGCACGCCCGCTGTCCCGTCGTGGTGGTGCGCGGCGACCGGCAGCAGGTGCGCGGCGAGGTGGTGGCCGGGGTGGACGACTCGCCGGAGTGCGAGCCCGCCCTGGCCCACGCCTTCGAGCAGGCCCGGCTGCGGGCCGCCACGCTGCGGGTGCTGCACGCCTGGCAGCTGCCCGTGCACGCGTTCGCGCCGGAGGCCGCCTACGCCATGGACGAGGTCCGCGCCGCACAGCAGCAGGTCGTCGACGATCGGGTGAACGTGTTCGCCGCCGACTACCCCGAGGTCGTCGTCGTGCGGGAGACGCCGTCGGCGCACCCCGTGGACGCGCTCACCGCGGCCTCCGACCACGCCGACCTGCTGGTGGTGGGGTCGCACGGGCGCGGCGGGCTGGGATCGGCGCTGCTCGGGTCGGTCAGCCGCGGCGTGCTGCACCACGCCCGCTGCCCGGTGGCGGTCGTCCGGCCGCGGGACTGACGGCACGTCGCCGCGTCGGCGGGCGTCGGGACGGGCGTCGGGACGGGCGTTGGGACGGGCGTGGAGCGCCTTTGCCTTTGTCTTGGCGACGGGCCGGTTACCAGAACCAGGGGGAGGCCGGGCGGGACGGCCCGGACAGTGACATGACCGGAGAGGGCGCGCTGGACGTCGCGGTCGCGGCCGCGCTGCCGGTCGACGACGTCATGGCCCGGCTGGGCGCCACCGGCGGCGGTCTGAGCCAGGCCGAGGCGGAGCGCCGCCTGGCCGCCGTGGGCCCCAACTCCCTGCGCACCCACCGGGCCCGGCGGGTCGCGGTGCTGGCCCGCCAGCTGCGCTCGCCCCTGCTGATCCTGCTGGCGGTCACCGCCGCCGCGTCGTTCTTCCTCGGCGAGTCGACGGACGCGATCATCATCGGCGTGATCCTGACGGTGTCGGTCGGGCTGGGCTTCTTCAACGAGTACCGGGCGGAGAAGGCCGCCGAGGCGCTGCACTCCCAGATCCGGCACCGCTGCCTGGCCCTGCGGGACGGCGGTCCCCGGCTGGTGGACGTGGTCACGCTGGTCCCGGGCGACGTCGTCACGCTGCGGCTGGGCGACATCGTCCCGGCCGATCTGCGGCTGGTGTCGTCGGCGGGGCTGGAGTGCGAGGAGTCGGTGCTGACCGGCGAGTCGCTGCCGGTGACCAAGGCCGTCGAGCCCGTCGCCCCGGACCGCGCGCTGGCCGAGCTGGCCAGTTGCGCGCTGATGGGCACCGTCGTGCACGCCGGGTCCGGCACCGGCGTGGTGGTGGCCACCGCCGGACGGACCGAGTTCGGGCGCATCGCGCTCCGGCTCGGCGACCGTCATCCGGACACCGAGTTCCAGATCGGGCTGCGCCGGTTCTCCATGCTGCTGGTGCGCGTCGCCGCCGCGCTCACCGCCGGGATCTTCGTCGTCAACCTCGTGCTGCACCGCCCGGTGCTGGACGCGCTGCTGTTCTCGCTGGCGATCGCCGTCGGCATCTCCCCGCAGCTCCTGCCCGCCGTGGTCTCGACCAGCCTGGCCGCCGGCACCCACCGGCTGGCCCGGCACCGGGTGCTGGTCAAGCGGCTGGTCTGCATCGAGGACCTGGGCGACATCGACGTGCTGTTCACCGACAAGACCGGAACCCTGACCGAGGGACGGATCAGCTTCACGCGCTCACTCGGGCCGGACGGCAGCCCCGACGACCGCGTCCTGGAGCTGGGCCTGCTCTGCAACGAGGCCGTCGTCAGCGGCCAGGACGGGGAACCGGGTCGCTCGGCGAGCGGCAACCCCCTGGACGTCGCCCTGTGGGAGGCGCCCGCCGCCGCCGCGCTCCGGCCCGGGCCGCCCGGCCGGCGCCTGGCCGTCGTGCCCTTCGACCACGAACGCAGAACCGCCTCCGTCCTGGTCGAGGACGACGACGGCCGGATGATCGTCACCAAGGGCGCTCCGGAGGCCGTGCTGGCGCGCTGCACCTCGGTCGCCGACCGGGCCAGGGCCGTCCTGGAGGCCGAGTTCGCCGCCGGCAACCGGGTGGTGGCGGTGGCCACCCGGCGGCTGACCGGCGACGCCGCCCGCCGGACGACCCTCAGCCAGGCCGACGAGCACGACCTCGCCTTCCGCGGCCTGCTGGTCTTCCTCGACCCGCCCAAGGCCGGCGCCGAGCAGGCGCTGCGCCGCCTGGCCGGGCTCGGCATCACCGTCAAGGTGCTCACCGGGGACAACCCCGCGGTCGCGGCCAAGCTGTGCGCCGATCTCGGCCTGCCCGGCGGGCGGGTGCTGACCGGCCAGGACGTCGAGGACGCCGACGACTCCCGGCTGGCCGCGCTCATCGAGCAGGCCGTCGTGTTCGCCCGGGTCAGCCCCGAGCACAAGGCGCGCATCGTGCGGGCCCAGCGGCGCAACGGCCTGGACGTGGCCTTCCTCGGCGACGGCGTCAACGACGCGCTCGCGCTGCACGCCGCCGACGTGGGCATCTCCGTCGACGCGGCCACCGACGTCGCCAAGGACGCCGCCGACGTGCTGCTGCTGGAGAAGGACCTCGCCATCCTGGCCGACGGCGTCATCCAGGGCCGGCAGATCTTCGCCAACACCATGAAGTACGTGCTGATGGGGACGTCCAGCAACTTCGGCAACATGTTCTCCGCCGCCGCGGCCTCGGCGTTCCTGCCGTTCCTGCCGATGCTGCCGTCCCAGATCCTGCTCAACAACCTGCTCTACGACTCCAGCCAGCTCGCCATCCCCACCGACAACGTCGATCCCGAGCAGCTGCGGCGCCCGTCCCGGTGGGACGTGTCGTCGATCCGGCGGTTCATGTTGTTCTTCGGGCCGGTCAGCTCGCTGTTCGACTTCGCCACCTTCGCCGTCATGCTCGGCGTCCTGCACGCCGGGCCGCCGCTGTTCCGCACCGGCTGGTTCGTCGAGTCCCTGGCCACCCAGGTACTGGTGGTCTTCGCGATCAGGACCAGGCGGGTGCCGTTCTTCCGCAGCCGTCCGAGCCTGCCGCTGACGGTCGCCGCCCTGAGCGTCGTGGTGCTCGGCGCGGTCATCCCGGTCACCCCGCTGGCCGGCGCCCTGGGCTTCCAGCCGCTGCCCGGCCCGTTCTTCGCGGTGCTGGGCCTGATGGTGGTCGCCTACCTGGCCCTCGTCGAGCTGGCCAAGCGCCGTTTCTACCGGGCCGCCCCGGAGACCCTGGCCGGGGGCGGGCGCACCGCCGCCCACCCGACGCACCGCAGGGCCCACCGGTTCAGCACGGTGGCCGCCGCCCTCGCCGCCGGACGTCCGCCCTCCGCCCCCCGAGAAGGGGACCAAGGTCCCTAGGGCGCGGGAGCGCAGCCGGAAATCATCGTCATCATGACGACGATGCAGCACATCGATGCCTACTGGCGCGCGGCGAACTACCTGTCCGTGGGACAGATCTACCTGCTGGACAACCCGCTGCTCACCGAGCCGCTGCGCCCCGAGCACGTCAAGCCGCGGCTGCTCGGCCACTGGGGCACCACCCCTGGGCTGAACTTCTGCTTCGCCCACCTCAACCGGATCATCGCCGAACGCCGGCAGGACATGATCTACGTCGCCGGTCCCGGCCACGGCGGGCCCGCCGCCGTCGCGCACGCCTGGCTGGAGGGCTCCTACTCGGAGAAGTACCCCGAGGTCTCCCAGGACGCCGCCGGGATGCGCCGGCTGTTCCGGCAGTTCTCCTTCCCCGGCGGCATCCCCAGCCACGTCGCGCCCGAGACGCCCGGCTCCATCCACGAGGGCGGCGAGCTGGGTTACTCGCTCGCGCACGCGTTCGGCGCGGCCTTCGACAACCCGCGCCTGGTGGTCGCCTGCGTCGTCGGCGACGGCGAGGCCGAGACCGGCCCGCTGGCCGCCAGCTGGCACTCCAACAAGTTCCTCGACCCCTACCGCGACGGCGTCGTCCTGCCGATCCTGCACCTGAACGGCTACAAGATCGCCAACCCGACCGTCCTGGCCCGCATCCCGCAGGACGAGCTGGTCAAGCTCATGGAGGGGTACGGCTACCGCCCCCACCTCGTCGGCCCCGACCACGAGGAGATGGCGCGCACGCTCGACACCGTCTTCGACGAGATCGCCGCCTACAAGGAGGGCCGCCTGGAGCGCCTCCCCATGATCGTCCTGCGCACGCCGAAGGGCTGGACCGGCCCGCGCGAGGTGGACGGCAAGCCGGTCGAGGGCACCTGGCGGGCCCACCAGGTGCCGCTGTCGGGCGTCCGCGACAACCCGGCGCACCTGGCCATGCTGGAGGAGTGGATGCGCTCGTACCGGCCGCAGGAGCTGTTCGACGCCGACGGCCGCCCGGCGCCCGTCCTGCTGGGGACGGTCCCCGAGGGGCCGCTGCGGATGAGCGCGAACCCGCACGCCAACGGCGGCGAGCTGCTGCGCCCGCTGGCGCTGCCCGACTTCCGCGACCACGCGGTGGAGGTCAAGTCGCCCGCGGCGCAGTCGACCGAGCCGACCAGGGTGCTGGGCGCCTTCCTGCGGGACGTGATCGCCGCCAACCCGCACGACTTCCGGCTGATGGGCCCGGACGAGACCGCCTCCAACCGGCTGCAGGCCGTCTTCGAGACGACCACGCGGGCCTGGAACGCCGAGGTCGAGCCCACGGACGAGAACCTGGCGCCGGGCGGCCGGGTGATGGAGGTGCTCAGCGAGCACCTGTGCCAGGGCTGGCTGGAGGGTTACCTGCTGACCGGCCGGCACGGCCTGTTCAACTGCTACGAGGCGTTCATCCACATCATCGACGCCATGTTCAACCAGCACGCCAAATGGCTGCAGTCGGCGAAGAGGATCCCCTGGCGGCGGCCCGTCGCCTCGCTCAACTACCTGCTCTCGTCGCACGTGTGGCGGCAGGACCACAACGGCTTCAGCCACCAGGACCCCGGCTTCCTCGACGTCGTGGTCAACAAGAAGGCCGAGGTCGTGCGGGTCTACCTGCCGCCGGACGCCAACACCCTGCTGTCGGTGGCCGACCACTGCCTGCGCTCGCGCGACTACGTCAACGTGATCGTCGCGGGCAAGCAGCCGGTGCTGGACCTGTTCACCATGGACGAGGCGATCGCCCATTGCACCCGCGGCCTCGGTGTCCTGCCGTGGGCCTCCACCGACGACGGCACGGAGCCCGACGTCGTGCTGGCCTGCGCGGGCGACGTGCCCACCCTGGAGACGCTGGCCGCCGCGGCCATCCTGCGCGAACACCTGCCCGAGCTGAAGGTGCGCGTCGTCAACGTGGTGGACCTGATGCGGCTGCAACCGCCGTCGGAGCACCCGCACGGCATGCCGGACGCCGAGTTCGACGCCCTGTTCACCACCGGCAGGCCGGTCGTCTTCAACTTCCACGGCTACCCCTCGCTCATCCACCGCCTGACCTACCGCCGCACCGGGCACGCCAACATCCACGTGCGCGGTTACAAGGAGGAGGGCACCACGACCACGCCGTTCGACATGGCCATGCTCAACGACATCGACCGCTACCACCTGGTCATCGACGTCATCGACCGGGTGCCCGGCCTGGGCGCCACCCAGGCGCACCTGCGCCAGCGCATGGCCGACGAGCGGCTGCGAGCGCGGGCGTACACCCGCGAGCACGGCGAGGACGCCCCCGCCGTCCGCGACTGGACCTGGTGACGCGCGAAGGACGCCGGCCCGCGCGGCCGGAAAAGGAGGGCCAAGGTCCCGTCAAGACGGGCCGCCGCACCACGGGCGGCCGGCCTCGCGGGACCGAGGCTGAAGGCTGGCGACGTCTGAAGGGATCACGGACATGGATCGCATCGTGCTCGGCTACGACGGCTCGGACTTCTCCGTCCAGGCCCTGGACTGGGCGCTGGACGAGGCCGAGCTCAGGAACCTGCCGCTGACCGTCGTCCACGCCTGGCAATGGCCGTACGGCGAGGCGGAGGAGGAGGCCAAGGCCCATCTGCGCAAGGCGGCCGAGCACGTCCTGTGGCACGGCGCCGAGTGCGCCCGCTCCACCAGTTCGGGCGTCCGCGTGGAGACCGACCTGTACGAGGGCCCGGCCGCCCAGCGGCTGGTGGAGCTGTCCGCCGACGCCACGCTCGTCGTGGTCGGCTCGCGGGGGCTGAGCGCGCTGCCCAGGGTGGTGGTCGGTTCGGTGGCCGGGTACGCCGCCGCGCACGCCGAGTGCCCGGTGATCGTCGTACGCGGGCCGGGGCCGCTGCCGAAGGCCACCCGTCCCGGCCCGGTCGTCCTGGCCGAGCGGGAGCCGGACGCGGCGGTCGTCGAGTTCGCGTTCGCCGAGGCGGCCCTGCGCGGGCTGCCGCTCGCGGCCTCCGCCGACCTGGGGGAGTGGGCGGCTCGCCGCCCGGAGGTCCAGGTGGAGCAGGGTGAGCCCCACGAGCGGGCGACGCTGGTCGTGGTCGGCCGGCCGCGGGCCGCGCATCTCGGCACCGCGAGCTCTCTTCCGCAGCACGCGCCCTGCCCGGTCGCGGTGGTGCCGGGCGACCGCCTCTGAGCTGCCCGCGTCACCCGGACGCGGGCGGCAGCCGCGGGTTCAGCACGGCCGCGGGCGCCACCGCGACCGGGCACCTGGACTCCAGCAGGGCGGCCTGCGTCACCGCTCCGAGCAGCAGGCAGGGAGGGGCCTCGTTCCCCCGGTTGCCGAGCACGAGGAGCGTGGCGTCCTTGGATGCCTCGATCAGCACGCGCTGGGGGCGTTCGGTCAGGAACTCGGTGACCACCGTCACCTCGGGGCGTCTGCGGGCCAGGTGGGAGACGACCTCGCGGAAGCGGTTCTCCGCGCCTTTGCGCAGCGCGTGCGAGTCCACGAAGGGCAGCGGCTCCTGCCAGGACGACGACCCGCAGTCGGCCCAGCAGCACAGGGCCGTCACGGTGCCCTCGCGCAGGGCGGCCTCGTCCAGGGCGAGGTCGAAGGCGGCCAGGCTGGCGGGTGAGCCGTCCAGGCCGGCCACGATCCTGACGTCCTGGCGGGTGGGCGGCTGGAGCGGCGGCCGGACGACCACGACCGGCGTGACGCTGTGCGCGGGCACCTGGACGGCGGCCGACCCCACCTGAAGGCCCTCGAACCCGCCCTGCCCGCGCGATCCGAGCACCGTCAGCTCCGCCTCGCGCGCGGCCTCCAGCAACACCGCCGAGGGGGTGCCCCGGCCCAGGAGCGGCTGCACGTCCAGCTCCGGCGCCAGCTCCCTGGCCCGCCGGACGCCCTCGTCCACGACGCCGAGCGCCACCGGTTCGACGTGCCGCATGATCTCCTGGGCGACGGGTCTGGGGGCGTAGGGCCAGTGCAGGGCGTGGCAGACCAGGACGGGCAGCCCGCGCAGGCGCGCGTCGGCGACCGCCCAGTGCAGCGCGTGGCGGCTCTCGGTCGAGTCGTCGTACCCGACGAGCACGGGCCGGCCGGCGTGGGCGTCGATCACTGCCGCCTCCGGGAGCGAATTTTGTCCGGTTACCTGCGCGGATGAGCCTTCCCCGGACCGGCGGGACGAGCCCCACAGGGGAGGAAACTCTTGGCCTAGCCTGCTTGCCCGTCACGCGCCGGGTCCCGAAGTTGGAGAGGACGGCGGCGACTTTTGGTGTGTTTGCGCCCCTTATATCCGTTATGGCGGGTATGGGGATGTCGAAGGCGCGAAGGAGGGAAGATGCGCGGACGGATCGTGGCCGCGGTGGACGGTTCCGCGTCATCGACCGCCGCGGTGGAGTGGGCCGCCGGCGACGCCCAGCGCAGAGGGCTGCCGCTCCGGCTCGTGCACGTGTGCGAGCAGTGGGTGCTCGGCGCGGACGGCGCCCGGTACTGCCTGGGCGCGCTGGAGGCCGCCGCCGGCCGGGCCCGCGCGATCGGCGGGGGCGTCGAGGTCACCGCCGAGATGCTGGCGGGCAACGTGATCGACGCGCTGATCGTCGAATCGGCCACCGCCGACAGCCTGGTGCTGGGCAGCAGGGGCATGGGCGGCTTCGCCGGCATGGTGCTGGGGTCGGTTGGCCGGGCGGTGGCCGGGCACGCCGCGGGGACCGTCGTGGTCGTCCGCGGGGTGGTCGCCGTCCGGCACGACCTGGTGGTGGCCGGCGACGACGGCTCGGCGGGGTCGCGGCAGGCCATGGCGTACGCCGTCGAGCAGGCCCGTGCGCGCCGCGCCCGCCTGCACGTGGTCTACGCCTGGCAGGCGCCGGCGGTCTCGCCGTACTGGGCGGCCTACAGCCACCTGCTGGCCGACTCCTTCCAGGAGGAGGCGAGGGCGGCCCAGGCGCGGGTGAACCCGTGCCGGAGCGAGAACCCCGACGTCGAGATCACCGACGAGCAGGTGCGCGGGCACCCCGTGGCCGCGCTCACCGAGGCGGCCGCCGCCGCGGACCTCGTCGTGGTCGGCTCGCGCGGACGGGGCGGCTTCTCCTCCGCGGTGCTCGGCTCGGTGAGCCACGGCGTGCTGCACCACGCGGCCTGCCCGGTGGCGGTGGTACGGCCGCGCGCGGAGAAGGGATGACGGGACCGGAGGTGTTCGGAGTGTCGGACGAGGGGGCGTCATGGCCGGTGTGATCGTGGTGGGAGCCGACGGCTCGGCCCCCGCCGCCGCGGCGGTCGGCTGGGCCGCCGACGACGCCGCGCGGACGGGCGCGCAGCTGCGGATCGTGCACGCCCTGGACCGGCAGCCGTACGCCGTCACCAGGTTCCCCGACTACGGCCAGGGCAACTACCTGCTGATGGCGGCGGCCAAGGTGCTGGAGGCGGCCGAGACCGCCGCGCGCGCCCGGCAGCCGTCGGTGCGGCTGCACGCCGAGGTCGTCGAGGGGACGCCCGCGGCCGTCCTGCTGGATCAGGCGCGGCAGGCGGACGAGCTGGTCATCGGCAACCGGGGGCTGGGCGGGTTCGCCGGCGCGCTGCTGGGATCGGTGACCACACACGTGGCCGGGCACGCCGCCTGTCCCGTGGTGGTGGTGCGTGCCGAGAGTGGCGGGCCGGTCGGCGAGATCGGCGTCGGGATCGGCGACTCCGACGTCTGCCAGCCGGCCATCGGCTACGCCTTCGAGCAGGCCAGGCTGCGCGGCGCCCGGCTGCGCCTGATCCGCGCCTGGCAGATCCCCGTGCACGCCTTCGCCCCCGAGATCGCCTACGACCTGGACGAGGTCCGCGCCGCCCAGCACGAGGCGGTCCGCGCCCGGACGGCCGGATGGCGGGAGAGGTGTCCCGAGGTGACGGTCGTGGAGGACGTCCAGAGCGCGCATCCGGTCGAGGCGCTCACCGGGGCCCCCTGCGACCTGATCGTGGTGGGCTCCCACGGGCGGGGCACGTTCGGCTCGCTGGTGCTCGGCTCGGTCAGCAGGGGAGTGCTGCACCACGCCCGCTGCGCCGTCGCGGTGGTCCGCCCCTAGAGGTCGTCCCTGGTCAGAAGGGTCGAGAAGCATGCAAGGTGGAAGTATGAGGCAAACCCTGCGCTTCGGACGGGTGGCGGGCATCCCCGTCGGCGCTCACTGGTCCGCGCTGGCCATCGTCACGCTCGTGGCGGTGGGGTTGGGCTCCGGGGTCCTGGCCGTCGCCGCCCCGGGCGCGGGCAGGACGACGTACTGGGTCGCCGGCGCGCTCACGGGACTGTTGCTCATGGTGTCCCTGCTCGCGCACGAACTGGCGCACGCGCTGGTGGCCAAGCGGTGCGGCATGGAGGTGGAGTCCGTCACCCTCTGGGCGCTGGGCGGCGTCACGCAGTTCCGCGACGAGGCGCGGACGCCCGGGGCCGAGGTGGTGACGGCGGCCGCCGGTCCCGCCGCGAGCCTGCTGCTGGGCGGTCTCGCTCTCGGAGTCACGGCCGTGCTGCCGCCGGGCGTGCCCAGGGCCGCGGTGGCGTGGCTGGCCATGATGAACCTCGTCCTGGGCGTGTTCAACCTGCTGCCCGGCAGCCCGCTCGACGGCGGGCGGGTGCTGCACGGCCTGATGTGGAGCCGCCACGGCGACCGCGCCCGCGCCGACGCCGGCGCCGCGCGGGCCGGTTACGCGATCGGCATGGCGCTGACCTTCACCGGGTTCGTCGTGATCTGGGTGTGGAACCCGCTGGGCGGGATGTGGGTGGTGATCACCGGCTGGTACATCGCGGGCGCCGCCCGCGGCGAGATCATGAGCAGGGCGGCCCGGCGCGGCCTCGGCGGAGTGCTGGTGCGGGACGTCATGACGGCCACGCCGGACCTGGCGCCCGCGTGGCTGACCGTGCAGGGGCTGGTCGACACGGTGGTGCTCGGCTCGCACCAGTCCGTCTTCCCCGTCGTGGGGCTCGACGGCGCGCCGCTCGGCGTGGTCTCGCTGGAGACCCTGCTCGCCGTGCCCGCCGAGCGCAGGGGGGACACCAGGGTGGAGACGCTGGTCGCCGCCCAGAAGCCGCCGCGCGTCCTGTCGCCGGACGACCACGCGGCCGCCCTGCTGGAACGTCCGTCGCGGGTGGGCGGGCTGTCGGCGGTGGTCGTCGAGGGCGGCGCGGTCACCGGCATGATCACCGACGCCGACCTCGGCAGGGCGCTGCAACAGGCGCTGCTGCGGCCCGCCGCCCTCGTGTGACGCGGGTCCACGGCGGCGGCCGGCTCACAGTCCGTGGATCCGGCGGCCGGTGACCTGGTGCGGCACGACCCGGATGTAGAGATGACGTTCCCCGCCCGCCCAGGGCGTGACGCCCGCGTCGGCCAGCTTGGCGACCTCGTCCTCGGGCACGTGGTGGGCGGGCCCCTGGATCAGCACGCTCCAGCCCTCCTTGCGCACCTCGTCGATCCGGTCCACCTGGAAGCCGATCATGATGTCCACGCCCTCCAGGCCGGTGCGCAGGTCCTGGTCCATGGGCCCGCCGCGGGACGTGCGGAACAGCACGGCGCCCTCGTGCAGCCGGTAGTTGACGGGCAGCACCGTGGGCCCGTGCGAGCCGTTGAACGCGATCCGCCCGATCCCGCCCGGCGCGACCAGGCGCAGGCACTCCTCGGGGTCGAGGACCTCCAGGACCGGCTCGTCCGGGCCGGCGCCGGGGCCCGGCGGGCGGTCGCGGCCACCGCCCAGCAGGTCCTGCGGGGTCGTCTCCAGGGCGGTGGCCAGGCGGGTCACCGTGTTCCTGTCCGGGATGCCGAGGTGGCCCTCCAGGTACGCGACGTACCCGGGGGACATGTCGGCGCGTTCGGCCAGCTGGTCGACGGTGAGGCCCAGCCGGTCGCGGTGGTGGGCCACCCGGCGTCCGAAGTCGCCACTGTTCGTCATGATCATCTCCTTCTCCGTGAGGACGAGGCCCGCACCGCCCGGCACGGGGACGCCGTCGACCCGCGTGCCGTCGTGGCCGGCCTCGATGGTGATCCGGCGTCCGCGGAACAGGACCGGCAACGAGAGCGTGCCGAGCCGTCCGGGCAGCAGAGGGTCGAGGAACAGGCCCTCGGGCCTCGGCTCCAGGCCCAGGTAGCAGCGTTGCAGCATGTCCACCGTCCCGGCCATCGCGCCCAGGTGCACGCCCTCGGCGGTGGTGCCGCCCTGGACGTCGTGCACGTCCCCCACCAGCGCCTCGGCGAAGAACTGCCAGGAGCGCGCCCGGTCGCAGCGCGACAACACCCAGGCGTGCACGACGGCGCTCAGCGTGGAGCCGTGGCTGGTGCGGTCGAGATAGTAGGCGGTCGTGCGCGGGATCAGGCCGGGGTCGGCCGGGTAGCCGAGCCCGTCGAGGATCGCCAGCAGCTCGTCGGCGCCCAGCAGGTAGAACAGCATCAGCGTGTCGGCCTGCTTGGACGCCTTGTAGCGGTTCACGTCGTCGCCGTCGGCCTCCAGGGCGCGGTCGAGGCGGCGGACGCCCGCGTACCGCTCCCAGTCCAGCTCGGCGAGCCCGGCGTAGCCGGTGAACTGGCTGATGACGCCGTCGTGGAAGTCGACCCGCATGCGGCGGGTGATGTCCTCCCACCGCGCCGCCTCCCGCGCGCCGGCCGCGCCGAGCCGGAGGGCGTGCCGCAGCAGCCACACGGTCATGACGTTGGTGTAGGCGTTGTTGGCCAGGCCCGGTTCGGCGGCGCCCGGGTAGGCGGTGTGGTACTCGTCCGGGCCCATGACGCCGCGGATCTCGTACCGGCCGGAGACGGGGTCGAGCACGGCCAGCGAGGCGAAGAACCGCGCGATGGCGATCAGCAGGTCGGCGCACCACGACGGCATGGAGCCGGTGGCCAGGCGGTACTGCCACACGTTGTAGGCGATGGCGAGGCCGACGTGGCGCTGCAGGTGGGAGACGTCCGGCAGCCAGCGTCCCGAGGCGGGGTTGAGGTGGTAGGTCTGGGTCTCCTCCTGGCCGTCGCTGCCGCTCTGCCAGGGGAACATCGCGCCGTCGTACCCGGCCGACCGGGCGGCCGCGCGGGCCTCGGGCAGGCGGCGCCACCGGTAGCGCAGCAGGCCGCGGGAGATCTCGGGGAAGCGCAGGTTGAGCCAGGGCAGGACGAACAGCTCGTCCCAGAACACGTGCCCCCGGTACGCCTCGCCGTGCAGGCCGCGCGCGGGCACCCCGGCGTCGAGGTCGGCGGTGTGCGGCGACAGGGTCTGGAGCAGGTGGAAGATGTGCAGGTGGACGATCTGCGACAGCTCCGGCCCGTCCACGTTCAGCTCGGCCCGCTCCCACAGCCGCTCCCAGGCCGCGGCGTGCGCCTCCAGCAGCTCGGCGAAGCCCGGGGCCGTGGCCGCGCGGCGCAGGGCGGCCGACAGCGGGTCGTGCACGGCGGGATCGCGCGAGGTCAGCAGGGCGACGACCTTCGTGAACGTCACCGGCGCGCCCTCGGCCACCGTCAGCACGTGCTCGCTGGCGACGTGGTCGGGCTCCATGGAGGGCGAGCCGGGGGAGGGGGCGTCGGCGCGGGCGGCGAGCGCGACGGTGACGCGGGAGGCGCGGGTGGTCGCGGTCAGCCAGGTCAGCCCGTCGCGGTGGCCCGTGGCGTGCTCCGTCAGGTGGTCGCCGCGCAGGTCGCGGTAGCGTTCGACGCCGCTGTTGGTGACGCGCCCGTCCAGCCCGGCGCGGACGCGCAGCGGGCCCGACCAGTTCTCCGCGGTGAAGGTCGTCTCCAGGGCGGCCAGGGCCGGATCGGCCATGGAGACCAGGCGGCGTTGCCGCACCCGGGTGACCCGGCCCCGCGCGTCGCGCCAGCGCAGCTCCCGCCGCAGCACCCCGTGGCGCAGGTCGAGCTCCTGGGTGTAGCCGAGCAGGTCGGCCAGCTCCGGGCTGAACCAGTCCTGGCCGGGGGTGGCGAAGCCGAGCGGCAGCCAGTCGGGCAGGTTGACCAGGTCCTCGTTGACGACCGTCCGGCCGCCCACCTGCGAGGCCAGACGGTCGTAGCAGCCCGCGTGGTAGGTGCCGGGCGTGCGGATCCGGCCCTCGGGCGTGGCGCCGCGGGTGGCGAAGCGGCCGTTGCCGAGCGTGCACAGCGCCTCCCGCAGCCCGGCCGAACCCGGGGCGAAGCCCTCGTACGTGAGCGTCCACGGGTTCATCGCGACCCCACGGACCGGGTCAAGGCGGCCATGACGATGACGCTACCCACCTGCCTCACCCCCAAGACAGGGACGTTGGTCCCTGACACCGGGGGCGTACGACACTGATCCGGGCCCGATGGCGTTCCGGACCCGGCGGGGGCGTCGAGAATGAGTGTCATGACACGAGCTGTGTACGTCGCCGCCGGCGAAGCGGGAAGCAACAAGGGGACCGTCGCCCTGGGCCTGGTCGAACTGCTGTCCCGGCAGGTGGGAAGCGTGGGCGTGTTCCGCCCCGTGGTACGGGCCGGACGCGAGGACGGCCTGGTCAACACCATCCGCAGCCGGTTCCAGCTCGCCCTGCCCTACGAGGCGTGCGCGGGGGTCACCTATGACGAGGTGCACGCCGACGTCGAGCGGGCGGCCGGCGACATCGTGGCCCGCTTCCGCGCGCTGGCCCGGCGCTGCGACGCCGTCGTGGTGGTCGGCACCGACTACACCGACGTGGGCGCGCCGACGGAGTTCGGGTTCAACGCCCGGCTGGCCGCCGACCTGGGCACTCCCGTGATCAACGTGGTGAGCGGCAGGGGCCGGACGGCCGACCGCACCGCCGCGGCGGTCGAGGTGTCCTCCAGGGAGCTGGCCCACCATCACGCCCAGGAGCTCGCGGTCGTGGTCACCCGCTCGACCGGCGGGCCGCTCGCGCTCAGCCATGCGACGCCCGTGTTCGTGCTGCCGGAGACCCCTTCGCTGCGGGCGCCGACGGTCGCCGACCTGCTCGACGCGTGCGACGGCTGGTTCTTCCTCGGCGAGCGCGACGGGCTCGGCCGGGAGGCGAGCGCGCTGATGGTGGGCGCGATGTCGCTGCCCGGCATCCTGGAGCGTCTCACCGAGGGCGCGGCGGTGATCATCCCGTCCGACCGGGCCGCCGCGCTGCTGCCCGGCCTGATCGCCGCGCACACCTCGCCGGGCTTCCCGGCCCTGTCGGCGGTGGTGCTCACCGGCGGCACGGAGCTGCCCGGCTCGGTGGAGCGGCTGCTGCGCGGCATGGAGATCCCGCTGCCGGTGATCGCCACCGGTCACGACACGTTCGACACCGCGACCCGGCTGTCGGCCGTGGAGGGGCGGTTCACGCCCGAGGCGGGCGGCAAGATCGACGCGGCGCTGCGCCTGTTCGCCGAGCACGTGGACGGCCCGCTGCTGCTGGAACGGCTGGACATCGCCAAGACCGACGTCGTCACGCCGCTGATGTTCGAGTACGAGCTGCTGGACCGGGCCCGCGCCCGGCGCAGGCACATCGTGCTGCCCGAGGGCGAGGAGCCGCGCATCCTGCGCGCGGCCGACATCCTGCTGCGCCGGGACGTGGCCGACCTCACCCTGCTCGGCGACGCCGAACGCATCAGGGTCCAGGCCGCCCAGCTCGGCCTCGACCTGGCCGCGGCCAGGGTGCTCAGCCCGTTCGACCCGGAGCTGCGCGAGCGGTTCGCGCACGCCTACGCCGAGGCGCGGGCGCACCGGGGGATGACCGTCGAGCTGGCCCGCGACACCGTCACCGACGTCTCCTACTTCGGCACGCTCATGGTCCACGCCGGCCTAGCCGACGGCATGGTCTCCGGCGCGACGCACACCACCGCGCACACGATCAGGCCGGCGTTCGAGATCCTGCGGCTCGGGCTGGTCTCCAGCGTGTTCTTCATGTGCCTGGCCGACCGGGTCCTGGTCTACGGCGACTGCGCGGTCAACCCCGATCCCACCGCCGAGCAGCTCGCCGACATCGCGATCGCCTCGGCCCGCACCGCGGCGATGTTCGGCGTCGAGCCCAGGATCGCGATGTTGTCGTACTCGACGGGCACCTCGGGCGCGGGCGCCGAGGTCGACAAGGTGCGCGCCGCCACCGAGCTGGTCCGTCAGCGCCGCCCGGACCTCCAGGTGGAAGGGCCGATCCAGTACGACGCCGCGGTGGACCCGGCCGTGGCGCGGGCCAAGATGCCCGGCAGCCAGGTGGCCGGGCACGCCACCGTCTTCGTGGTGCCCGACCTGAACACCGGCAACAACCTGTACAAGGCCGTCCAGCGCAGCGCGGGGGCGGTCGCGGTGGGGCCGGTGCTGCAGGGGCTGCGCCGGCCGGTCAACGACCTGTCCAGGGGCGCCACCGTGGCCGACATCGTCACCACCGTGGCGGTCACGGCCGCCCAGGTACGCGACGAACCGGCGTCCTCCGGACCGTCAGCCGGCGCCTGAGGCGCGCCACCGGCGGGCGGCGAGGACGGCGGCCAGCACCGCCACGACCCCCGCCCACGTGGCCGGATGGCTCCAGACGGCGGCGCCGGCCTGCTGGACGAGCACGAACACGCCCATGACGACGACGAACCAGCCGAACGCCGTGCGCAGCGCGTCCTGCGGGATGCGGCCCGCGAGCCGGCCGCCGGCCAGGCTGCCGATCACCGCGGACGCCGTCACGATCAGGGCGAGCCGCCAGTCGATCGCGACGCCCGCCAGGTGCCCGGCGAGCCCGGCGAACGACTTCATCGCGATGACGAGCAGCGAGGTGCCGACCGCGACGCCCATCGGCAGCCCGCCCAGCAGGGCGAGCGCCGGGACGACGAGGAAACCGCCGCCGGAGCCGACCAGCCCCGTCACCGCCCCGACGACCAGGCCCTCCGCCGCGATGTGCGGCAGCGGCAGGTCGCCGTGGGCGGGCCGCGCCCGCTTCCTGGGGTTGCGGGGCCGGCGCAGCATCGCGACCGCCGTGGCCAGCATCATCAGGGCGAAGGCGACGAGCAGCGCCGTGCCGGGGACGTACTCGGCCAGGCGTCCGCCGCCGTACGCGCCGGCCATGCTGAACGCGCCGAAGAGCAGCCCGGTCCGCCAGCGGATCCGCCGGGCCCGCGCGTGCGGGACCAGCGCGGCCAGGCTGGTGACGCCGACGACGAACAGCGAGGTGGCGATCGCCTCCTTGGTGTCCTGCCCGGCCAGGTAGACCAGGATCGGCACGGTCAGGATCGAGCCGCCGCCGCCCAGCACGCCGAGGCTGACCCCGACGAGCAGCGACGCCGCGACGATCAGCACGGTCACGGGGTGCTCCGCAGCTCCGCGAGCACCGTGCGGATGTCGGTGCGCGGCCCGCGGTTGTAGGGCAGCCGGGACAGCAGGACGCCCATGGCACAGGAGTTGCTGACGGCCGCGTACGTCAGGCCCGCGCCGATCGCGGTGCCGATCAGGTGCGCGCCGGGCAGGAAGATCCCGGCCAGACCGGTGACCAGGACGACGGAACCGGCCACGAGCCGCACCTGGCGCTCGATGTCCCACCGCTCGGGCCCCCGCTCCAGGGACGCGCCGGCCGTCTCCCACGCGACGATGCCGCCCTCCAGGACGCGCAGGTTCGGCAGCCCGGCCTCGGCGAGGGCCTGCCCGGCCTGCGCGGCCCGCGCCCCGGAGCGGCAGACGAGCACGACGTCCTCGTCCAGGTGGGCCAGCAGCTCGGCCCGGTGCTCGCGCAGGGTGTTCAGCGGCACGTTGTACGAGCCGGGGATGTGCGCCGTGCGGAACTCGCCGGGCGTGCGCACGTCGAGCAGGCGCGGCGCCCGCCCTTCCTGGACGAGCCGCTGCAGCACGGTGGGGGTGAGGACGGAGGAGGTGTTCATGGGTCTTTCCTTCGCCGATACCCCGGGGGGTATCGAGTAGACATACGTGTGGGACGGGGACAGGGGACAGTCCGGTCAGACGCCGGCCGGCTCGGCCGACAGGGCCCACGCGGCGTAGCCGCCGAGCACGTCGGAGACGTCCTGGAAGCCGCGGTGCCGCAGCAGGCTCGCCGCGACGGAGGAGCGGTGACCGCCCGCGCAGTGCAGGACGACGGGCCGGTCGGCGGGCAGCTCGCCGCTGCGGGCGGGCAGCTCGCTCAGCGGGATGTGCAGCGCGGCGTCGATGAAGCCGTTCGCCTCGCGCTCGCCCGCGGTGCGCACGTCCACGACGACGGGCGGGGCGTCGCCGGCGAGCGCGGCGCGCAGCTGCGCGGCGGTCAGGCGGCTGGCCGGGGCGACCTCGGAGGCAAGGGCCACCAGCGCGTCGTCGGGGTTGCGCAGGTAACCCGCGACGCGGTCGAAGCCGATCCGGGCCAGGCGGGTGACGACCTCCTCCTCGCGGTTCTGCGGCGCCATGACGACCAGCTCGGCGTCCGGGTCGAGCACGGTGCCGGCCTGCTCGGCGAAGCGCCCGTCGGCGGGCACGTTCACCGCGCCGCGCAGGTGCCCGGCGGCGAAGTCCTGCGGGTCGCGGGCGTCCACCACGACGGTGCCGGCGGCCCTCAGTTCGGTGAACCCATCGAGGGTCAGCGGCACGGGCGCCGCCGAGGCGTCGTAGCGGGCGCGGTCCCTGCGGTTGAGATCGGCGTCGTAGGCGAAGTAGCCGGGGGCGGCGGGCTGCCCGGCGGTGACGAGCGCGACGAACGTCTCGCGGTCCATCGGCGCGCACGCGTAGTTGGTGGCCCGCTGCTCGCCGATGGTCGACTGCTTCTCGGCCGAGAGGTTCTTGCCGCAGGCCGAGCCGGCGCCGTGCGCGGGGAAGACCCGCACCGCGTCGGGCAGGCCCATGAGCCTGTTCTGGACGCTGTCGTACAACATCGCGCCCAGTTCCCCGGGGGTGACGCCGACGGAGGCGAGCAGGTCGGGGCGGCCGACGTCGCCGATGAACAGGGCGTCGCCGGTCAGCACCCCGTACGGGACGGGATCCTCGGCGTGCTCGTAGACCAGGACGCTGATCGACTCCGGGGTGTGGCCGGGCGTCTCCATGATCTCCAGGGTGACGTCGCCGAGGGAGATGCGCTCGCCGTCGCCGAGCTTGCGGATGGGGTACTCGGTCTCGGCGCGGCGGCCGTAGCCGATCCAGGCGCCGGTGCTGTCGGCCAGCTCCAGGTGGCCGGCGACGAAGTCGGCGTGGAAGTGGGTGTTGACGACGCCGACGACGGTCAGGCCGTGCGCGCGGGCGTCGGCCAGGTACTCGGAGACGTCCCGCCGCGGGTCGACGACCACCGCGCGGCCGGTCCCCTCGTCGGCGATCATGTACGACGCCTGCGAGAGGCAGTCCAGGTAGTACTGGGTGAAGAACACGGCAATCCCTTCGTGAGGAACGCGGCCAGTGGGTTGATACCCCAGGGGGTATCGCCTACCCGACAGTAGGTTCTCCGCGGAGAGGATGTCAAATACCCCCCGTGGTATTGCCCAGAATACCTGGGGGGGTATGGTGACCTGGACATATCCACCCGGCAATCCAGGCGCGAAGGGACCTTCGCCGTGCAGAACACCTCCGCTCCCGCCCCGGCCGGCCGGCCTCCCGTACGCCTGGGACTCCGGGAGAACGCCCTGCAGTTCTCGCTGCTGGTCGTCGTCAACATCGCCGTCGGCGGCCTGGTGGGCCTCGAACGCACCACCGTGCCCCTCATCGGCGCCCACGCCTTCGGCCTGACCAGCGACCTCGCCGTCTTCTCCTTCATCGTCGCCTTCGGGCTCACCAAGGCGGTCAGCAACCTGGCCGCCGGAGCGCTGACGGCCCGGTTCCGCCGCAAGCAGCTCCTGGTGGCCGGCTGGCTGATCGGGATCCCCGTCCCGTTCGTCCTGGCCTGGGCGCCCTCCTGGGGGTGGATCGTGGCCGCGAACGTCCTGCTCGGCCTCAACCAGGGCCTGACCTGGTCGATGACCGTCAACATGAAGATCGACCTGGTCGGGCCCGGCCGGCGGGGGCTGGCCACCGGCCTCAACGAGGCCGCCGGGTACACCGCCGTCGGCGCCACCGCCCTGCTCACCGGCTACCTCGCCACCCGACACGGCCTGCGTCCCGTCCCCGAGCTCGTCGGCGTCGTCTTCGTGGCGGCCGGGCTGGCCCTGGCCCTGGCCGTCCGCGACACCGCCGCCCACGTGGCCCTCGAACTCGACCGGCACCCCCGGCCCGCCGGCGGGGACATCGGTCCGGCGGCCGCGTTCGCCCGCACGTCCTGGCGCGACCGCTCGCTGCGCGGCGTCAGCCAGGCCGGTCTGGTCAACAACCTCAACGACGGCCTCACCTGGGGCGTCTTCCCCCTCCTGTTCACCGAGCACGGCCTGGGCCTGGCCGCCGTCGGCCTGATCAAGGGCCTGTACCCGCTGCTGTGGGGCGTCGGCCAGATCCCCGCCGGGCACCTCGCCGACCGCCTCGGCCGCAAACCCCTCATCGTCACCGGCATGCTCGTCCAGGCCGGCGGGCTCCTCCTGGCCGTCGCCCCGCTGGGCGACGCCCTGCTCGCCGGGGTCCTGTCCGCCGTCATCCTCGGGCTCGGCACCGCCATGGTCTACCCCGCCCTCATCGCGTCGGTCTCCGACCACGCCCACCCCTCCTGGCGGGCCAACGCCCTGGGGGCCTACCGCTTCTGGCGCGACGTCGGCTACGCGGCGGGAGCCCTGGTCGCCGGGGTGCTCGCCGACGTGCTGGGCCTCGGCGCCACGGTCGTCGCGGGGGCCGTCCTCACCGCCGTCTCCGGCCTGCTCGCCGCCCGCTGGATCAGCGACCGTACGGCGGGCTGACGGGGGCCGTCCCAGGTCAAGCGCATCCCAAGGTGCGGTCGGCATTGATCGCGCGGCCGGGGACGGCGGAAGCGCCCTTTGATCCACTCCTGGTTACAGTCCGTAGTGATCGGATCGCTCTGGGGGGAAGATGAAGAGTGTTCGCATAGTCGCCGGCAGGATGGCGAAAGTGTTGTGCGCGGGGCTGCTCGCGGTCCCGTCGTCCCCGCTGGTCGTGCCTGATCCGTCGCCGGACACCTCGGTGGTGACGGTGCGGACCGGCGGCGACCGCACCGGCGACACCACTGTGGGGCCGCTGGCCGGGGTCGAGCTCGGCCTGTTCGCCACGCCCGACGCGGCCGACCCGGTCGACGCCGACTGGGGCGTGTGCGTCTCGGACGACGACGGCGACTGCAGCTTCGTCGTCCCCGGCACCGAGCCGGGCGGCGACAACGCCGGCGCCCGCTTCTACGTCAAGCAGCTGTCCGCCCCCGGCGGCTGGTACACCAACCCCGAGCTGCGCACCGGCCGCGGCAGCGGGTCGAACTCCGTCGCCACGCCGTACGTCTTCCAGACCCCCGCGCTGGAGAGCGGCACCACGTACTCCTCCACCAGCGACTTCATGATCAACGACACCCGCGCGGACGCCACCGCCTCGACCGGGATCTGGCAGCAGTCACGGGTCAACCCCCGGCCCGATCTCACCTGCGGCCTCGACGTCGCGCTGCTGCTCGACCTGTCGGCCTCGGTGGGCAGCGCGCTGCCCGACCTGAAGGCGGCCGCCGACACCTTCACCGACGCGCTGACCGGCACCCCGTCCCGGATGGCGCTGTTCACCTTCGACCGCAACTCGCCCAGCGCCGGCACCACGAACAACCCCGACCTCATGCCGGTGTCCACCGAGGCAGGCGCCGAGGCGTTCAAGAACCAGTACGCCGACTGGCAGCTCGGCAGCGGCACCAACTGGGACCGCGGCCTGTGGGCGGTCGCCGAGGCCGCGCCGCGCTACGACCTGCTGGTGGTGCTCACCGACGGCAACCCCACCTACTACGACACCCTGCTCGGCGACGGCAGCAACACCCGCATCGCCGAGGTCGAGGCCGGGATCTTCTCCGCCAACGCGGTCAAGGCCGAGGGCACCCGCGTCCTGGCCGTCGGCGTCGGCAACGGCGTGACCGGCCTGACCGCGCTCAACCTGCGCGCCATCTCCGGCACCACCGCCTTCGACGGCACCAACGCGGCCGCCGCCGACTACTTCCAGACCAGCGACTACGCCGCCGCCGGGCAGGCGCTGCGGGAGATCGTCCGCGCCCAGTGCGAGGGGTCGCTGTCGGTGATCAAGCAGCTCGTCCCGTCCGGCAACACCGGTGAGGACGTCACCGGCGCCACCCCGGCCGGCCCCGGCTGGGACTTCACCGCCGAGACCACCACGCCGGGCATCGGCGGGCTGCCCGCCACCGAGTCGACGACCGGCGACGGCACGGGGTCGGTCAACTTCGACCTCACCTTCAGCCAGACCGCGTCGGCCGACGTCACCGTCACCGAGGCCCAGCACCCCGACCACACCCTGGTCACCCAGGACGGGCGCAACGCCGTCTGCCGCCTGATCGACACCGGCGTCGAGGTGCCGGTCACCAACAGCGGCGGCCTCGGCTTCACGGTCGAGGTGCCGAGCGACGCGGCCGTCAGCTGCACCGTCTACAACCGCCCGCCCGCGCCGACCCCGACCCCGACGCCCACGCCCACGCCCACTCCGACACCGACACCGACACCGACACCGACACCCACGGTGACCCCGACCCCGACGGTCACCCCGACGCCCACGGTCCCGCCGACCGTCACGCCCACGCCGACCCCGACACGCACGCCGACGCCCACGCCCACGCCGAAGCCCACGCCGACCCGTCCCGACCACTGCCACGGCGGGCATCCGTACTGGGACCACTGCCACGACCCGCACCCGTGCTGGGACCGCTGCGAGGAGCACCCGGGCTGGCACGACGTCTGCCACAAATCGGCCTTCGCCTGCCCGCACCCGCAGGAGTGGTCCATGCCTGACGAGGCATGGAACGAGGAGTGGTAGCCCGCAGGTAGACGCGTTCCCGGCACAAGGATTACCCGCGCCTTCGCGTCGGACCGCCGCCGACGGGCAGCACCTGGAAGGGACGGCTCGGGAACGGGGGCGGACGATGCGGGACGAAGCAGCCGGCGGGCCGGCGAGCGTGCGCCGTCGCGAGATGCTGGCCATGCCCGTCGCCCTGGCCTGCGGCTCGGCGATGCTGACCGGCTGCGACACCGCGCGGCCGGCCCGCAGTGCCACGACGGCCAGCCCCGCTCCCGGCCCGGAGCAGACCGGGGAGGTGCCGGTCACGCCGCCGGAGGACCTCATGCGCGAGCACGGGGTCCTCAAGCGCGTCCTGCTGGTCTACCGGGAGGGCGTCCGGCGGATCGGCGCCGGGGAGCGGGTGCCGGTCGGCCCGCTGCACGCCGGGGCCGGGATCATCCGCACGTTCATCGAGGACTACCACGAGCGGCTGGAAGAGCGTTACGTCTTCCCGCGCCTGGTGGGGGCGGGCAGGCTCACCGACGTCGTGCCCGTGCTGATCCGGCAGCACCGGCGCGGACGCGTCCTGACCGGCCGCATCCTGGACGCCACCGCGCGGCCCGTCCCCCAGAGCGTCCGCCGCGGCCTGACCGCCGACCTGGCCGCCTTCGTGCGCATGTACGAGCCGCACGAGGCGCGCGAGGACACCGTGGTCTTCCCCGCCATGCGGGCCGTCATCCCGCCCAAGGAGTTCGCCGAGCTGGCCGAGACGTTCGAGGACGAGGAGCACCGCCGTTTCGGCGCGGCCGGCTTCACCGGCGTGGTCGCGCAGGTGGCCGACATCGAGAAGGCGCTCGGCATCTACGACCTCGACCAGTTCACCCCGCGCGGCTGACCCGGCCGGTGCTCGCGGCGCGGGCCCGGTCAGGCGACCCGGGTGGCGGCGCGTTCGCCGAGCCTGCCGTCGTCCATGGACAGGACGGTGTCCACCTGGTCCAGGGTGGCCAGGTCGTGCGTGACCATGACGGTGGCCAGCTCGTTGCGCCTGGTGAGGTCGGCCAGCAGGGAGACGATCAGCTCGCCCCGGTGGTGGTCGAGCGCGCTGGTGGGCTCGTCCACCAGCAGCACCTCGGGGGAGTTCATCAGGGCGCGGGCGATGTTGACGCGCTGGCGCTCGCCGCCGGACAGCTGGTGCGGGCGCTTGTGCTCCTTGCCGCCCAGGTCGACGGCGAGCAGCAGCTCCCGCGCCCGCGGGCCGGCCGCGCGCGGGGACTCGCCGGCCAGGTGCGCCATCACCAGGAGCTGGTCCAGCGCGGTGAGCGAGGGCAGCAGGTTGGCCTGCTGGAACACGATGCCGACGTGGTCGCGGCGGACCCTGGTGCGGGCCGCCTGGCCGGCTCCGGAGACGTCCTGCCCGGCGATGATCACGCTGCCCGCGGCGGGCGTGATCAGGGTGGCGGCGACGGCGAGCAGGCTCGACTTGCCCGAGCCGGACGGGCCGACCACCGCGGCGAACTCGCCCGCCGCGACGGCCAGGCTGACGTGGTCGAGCGCGGTCAGCGTACGGTCGCCGTCGGGATAGGTCAGGACGACGTCGGTCAGCTTGAGTGTCATCGGGAGGCTCCCAGGGCGGTCAGCGGGTCGACAGAGGTGATCTTGCGGATGGCCAGCGCGGCCCCGGCGGCGCCGAGGAGGATCAGCACGGCCACCGGCGCCACGGTGGTGGCCGCCGACAACACGAACGGCACCGTCCCCTCGGCCAGCGCGCCGAGGCCCGCGCCGAGCAGGCCGCCGGCGCCCGCGCCCACCAGCAGCACGATGACCGCCTGGGCGAGCGCGTCCCGCAGCAGGTAGCCGGAGCTCGCGCCCAGGGCCTTGAGCACGGCGACGTCGCCGCGCCGCTGGATCGTCCAGACGGTGAAGAAGGCCCCGATGACCAGGGCCGAGATCGCGAACAGGAACCCGCGCATGAGCTGGAGCGACCCGTTCTCGGAGGAGAACGAGCCGATCGCCGCGGGCGCCTGCGACAGCGGGACCGTCGTGGTGCCGAGCCGCGCGTCGGCCGCGGCCAGGCCGCCGGCAGGCAGCCCCGTGTCACCGGCGGGCAGCGCCAGGACGGTCGCCACGCTGTCGGCGCCGGCCTGGCGGCCCATCTGCTCCCAGTCGCCGATGCCGACCCAGACGACGGGCGTGTGGCTGTAGGACGCCTGGCCGCCGACGCCGGACACGGTGAAGTCCCGGCCCGCGATCCGCACCGTGTCCCCGGCGCCCACCCCGGTGTCGGCGGCGAGCGCGGCGGAGAGGACGACCTTCCCGGCGTCCACGGGCCGTCCCTGGGCGAGGGCGCCGCCCGGCTGGACGCCGAAGAGCGCCACCCCCGCGCTCCCGTCGTCGCCGTAGCCGAGCCGCGACATGGAGACGCCCAGCCGCTCGGCGGCGTCACCGGTCGCCCGCCGCCACTCCTGCCAGGTCCGGTCGGTGACGCGGCTGTCGGCGAAGGACGGTTTCCCGCTGCCGGCGAAGACGAGGTGCCCGGCGGGCAGGCCCTCCACGGCCGAGATGTTCTCCCGCGCCAGCCCGGCGGTCAGGCCGGACAACATGGTCACCAGGAGGGTGATGAGGAAGACGACGGCGCCCATGAGAGCAAACCGTCCCTTCGCGAAGCGCAGGTCTCTGAGCGCCACGAACACGGCGCGTCCCCCGTTGCGGTTGAAGGTCACGTTGACGTGCTCCAGCGTGCGCGCCGCCGGATCGGCCGCGCATCGTGCATGCGGTCCGCCCGTAATACTTCTTTCGGACGATTTGTGGCGCAGGGTCGTCGCATACGCTTGGTGAGAGATGTCTGACTATCCGTTCCCGCCCGCCCTCCGCCTGCTGCGCTGGACCGTGCACGGCACGTTCGCGACCCTCCTGGCGATCGCGCTGGCCGGCGTCGCCGGGACCGGACGGCTCGCGCCGACGCTGGGCGGAGCGCTCCTCGGCGTCCTCTACGCGGCGGGCATCACCATCGAGGCGCGGCTGCCGCACTTCGGCGGGCCGACGCACCTGCTGCTGGGCCGGATCTGGCTGGTGCTGACCACGGCCGGGTGGGCGCTGCTCGCGCTGGCCGCGCCGCAGTTCGTCTGGCTGGCCTTCCCGCTCTTCTTCGCCTACCTGCACCTGCTGCCGCTGGCGGTGGCGCTGCCGGGCGTGGCGGCGCTGACCGTCGCGGCCGTGCTGGCCGCCGCCTGGCACGAGGGACGGCTGACCGCCGCCCTGGTCATCGGCCCGACGATCGGCGCGGCGGTGGCCACCCTGATGGCGATGGTCTACAAGGCGCTGCACGCCGAGAGCGAGCAGCGCCGCCTGCTGATCGACGACCTGGTCCGCACGCGCGGGAAACTGCTCCAGGCGGAGGGCGACGCCGTACGGCTGGCCGAGCGGGAACGCCTGGCCAGAGAGATCCACGACACCCTGGCACAGGGCATGTCCAGCATCATCCTGCTGCTGCGGGCGGCCCGGCGGGACCTGGCCGACGACCTCCCGGCCGCCGAACGCCGCATCACCGAGGCGGCGGACGCGGCCAAGGAGAACCTGGAGGAGGCCAGGAACTTCGTCCGCGGCCTGGCCCCCGCGGCGCTGCGGCACTCGTCGCTGGCCGCCGCGCTGCGCAGGGCCGGCGACTCCGCCGTGGCGGGCACGCCCATCCAGGCGCGCTTCGAGGTCTCCGGCACCCCGGCGCCGCTGCCCGCCGACTACGACGCGACGCTGCTCCGCGTCGCCCAGGGCGCCCTGGGCAACGTCAGCCGCCACTCCGGCGCCGGCCACGCCGGGGTGACCCTCACCTACCTGGACGACGTGGTCATGCTGGACGTGTACGACGATGGCCGCGGCTTCGACCCCGGACGTTCGGCCGGCTACGGCCTGCGCGCGATGCGCGAACGGGTGAGCGCCCTGGGCGGCAGCCTCACCGTGGAGTCGGCCCCCGGCGAGGGCACGGCCGTCGTGGCGACCCTGCCGCTGCCGCCGCTGGAGGGGCCGTGATCCGGATCGTCCTGGTGGACGACCATCCCGTGGTCCGCTCCGGCCTGCGCGCCATGCTCGCCGGGCAGCCCGACTTCGCCCTGGTCGGCGAGGCCGCCACCGGGCAGGAGGGCGTGCGGCTGGCCGCCACGCTCGTCCCCGACGTCGTGCTGATGGACCTGCAACTGGGGACGGGCATGCACGGCAGCGAGGCGACCCGCCGGATCGTCGCCCTGGACGGCCCCCGCGTCCTGGTCCTGACGACGTTCGACACCGACGCCGACATCGTGGCCGCCATCGAGTCCGGCGCGACCGGCTACCTGCTCAAGGACGCCCCGTCGGAGGACCTGCACGCCGCCATCCGGTCGGCCGCCGCGGGCGCCAGCGCCCTGGCGCCGAGCGTGGCCGCCCGCCTGCTGGGCCGGGTCCGCGCCCCCGACGCCACGCTCAGCCCGCGCGAGCTGGAGGTGCTCGGGCACGTCGCCGCCGGCCTGTCGAACCGGCAGATCAGCAAGGTGATGTTCCTCAGCGAGACCACCGTCAAGACCCACCTGGCGCACATCTACACCAAACTGGACGTGGACTCCCGCACCGCGGCCGTCGCGGCGGCCTCGAAGCGGGGCCTCATCCGCCCGCCGTGAGCCGCGGCGTGGCGCTCGGGTCATCAGGGCGTGACGATGGCGAAGTCCGGCTCGGGCTGCTCCAGCAGGGACGCCAGGCGTCGCAGGACGGTCAGGTCGCCGTCGTGGTCGAGCCCGCCGCCGTCACCGTCACCGTCACCGTCGCCGTCACCGTCACTGTCGCCGTCGCCGGAGAGCAGGGTGAGCAGGCGTTGCCGGGTGAGGCGCAGCGTCAGGTCGGCTCCGTCGCCCGTGGGTGACCGCTGGTGGATGAGGGCGCCGTTGGACATCGTGGTCCGGTGGCGTTCGTCCAGGTCGGTGAGGTGCCAGTCGATGGCGAAGCGCTCGTTCCAGGCGTCGGGGCCGTTCACCCGGATGGCCAGGGAGTCGAAGAGCTGCTCGCTGGACAGCGCGGCGAGCATGTCCGGCGAGGTGGTGTCGGTGGCGCCGGGTGAGGGGCCGTCCTTCAGCTCTGCCGCGCCGGTGAGGTAGAAGTTGCGCCAGGTCGCGTTCTCGGCGCCCTGGCCGAGCCGGGTGTAGACCTGGGCCAGCAGCCTGCGGGCCGAGGCGTCGTTGCCGTCGGCGTACACGGCGTGGTTGAGCAGGGTCGCGGCGAAGCGCAGGTCGCCCTCCTCGACGTAGCGGCCGGCCAGGGCCACCACGGCCGAGGTGCCGCCGAAGGACTCGACGTAGCGGCGGGCCAGTTCGACGGGCGGGTGTTCCCACAGGTGGGCGGGGTTGCCGTCGAACCAGCCGAGATAGCGCTGGTAGACGGCCTTGACGTTGTGGCTGACCGAGCCGTAGTAGCCGTGGGTGTGCCAGACCTGCTCCAGCGCGGGCGGCACCTGCATGACCTCGGCGATCTCGGGGCCGGTCAGGCCCTGGTTGAGCAGGCGGAGGGTCTGGTCGTGCAGGTAGGCGTACAGGTCGCGCTGCTGGGACAGGAAGGTGACGATGTCGTCCCGGCCCCAGGTGGGCCAGTGGTGGGAGGCGAAGGCGACGTCGGCCCGGTCGGCGAAGAGCTCGACGGCCTCGGTGAGGTAGCGGGCCCACACCCGGGCGTCGCGGACCACCGCGCCGCGCAGGGTGAGCACGTTGTGCAGGTTGTGCGTGGCGTTCTCGGCCAGGCACAGGGCGCGGTGGTCGGGGAACAGGAAGTTCATCTCGGCGGGGGCCTCGGTGCCCGGGGTGAGCTGGAAGACGACGCGGACGCCGTCGATCGTCTCCTCCTGGCCGGTGCGGGTGACGTCGAGGGTCGGCGGGATCAGGGAGACGGTGCCCTGCGAGGTGCCCATGCCCAGCCCGCAGCCGAGCTGGCCCTCGGGGGACCGGGGGAGGAGCTGGCCGTACATGTAGAGGGCGCGGCGGTTCATGGCGTTGCCGGCGTAGACGTTCTCGGAGACCGCGTGCTCCATGAAACCGGCGGGCGCCACGATCGGCACGTTCCCGTCGGTGACACCGCGCACGCCGCCGAAGTGGTCGACGTGGCTGTGGGTGTAGACGACCCCGGTGACCGGCCGGTCGCCGCGATGGTCGCGGTAGAGCCCGAGCGCGGCGGCGGCGCACTCGGCGGAGACCAGCGGGTCGATGACGACGACGCCGGTGTCGCCCTCCACGAGGGTCATGTTGGACAGGTCCAGGCCGCGCACCTGGTAGATGCCGTCGGTCACCTCGTACAGGCCCTGGCGGGCGCACAGTTGCGCCTGCCGCCACAGGCTCGGATGAGCGGTCGGCGGGCAGTCGCCGGTCAGGAAGCCGTAGACGTCGTTGTCCCAGACGACCTCGCCCCCGGACGTCCTGACCACGCCGGGGGTCAGCCTGGCGACGAAGCCGCGATCGGCGTGCTCGAAGTCCGTCCGGTCCTGGAAGGGAAGGTCTGCCATGTGAGCGTCCTGCCCTCGGCAGTCTGCGATGAGGGCAAGGAGAGCCCCAAGAAAGGGCATTCGCGGCGGTGCGGCCGCCGGTCCGAGGAACGTTCCTCTCATGTGTGCTTCTCCGGCCGGCGTGCTGGCATGGGTGCGGAGCGCGGTCGCCGCCGCCTTGATCACCGGCGTCTACTTCGTCGTGCCGCTGCCGACGGAGAAACTCCAGGACGGCTCGCCCGAGCTGCGCGTGCTGGGCTGCCTGGCCGGGGTGATCGTGCTGGCCTGGCTGCTGGGGCGGCAGGTGGGGCGCGCGCTGCGGCCCGGACGGTCCCTGGCGGAGCAGCTGGCGATGTTGCTGACCGTCGTCATCGTCGTGGTGGTCTTCTTCGCGGCGCTGTACTTCCTGATGGCGGCGCAGTTCCACGGCCTGCGCACGCGGGTGGACGCGCTCTACTTCTCGGTGATCACCCTGGGCACGGTCGGCTACGGCGACGTCGTCCCCCTCGGGCAGGGGGCGAAGGCCCTGGTCGTCGTGCAGGTGATCTTCGATCTGATCGTCGTGACGTCGGCGCTCGCGCTCATCGTGGGCGTGTGGCGCTCGCAGGAGTCGTCATGAGGGTTCTCCCTCCAGGCAGGGGACCGGGGCCGCCGTGGGGGCCTGGGGGTGCGTGGCCAGGTAGTCCTGGAGCTCGCGGTGCCGGAACTGGTAGGCGATCCCGGAGATCCGCAGCAGCCCGGCGTCGTAGCAGCGGTGCAGGAACCGTCCCAGCCGCCACGGCAGCCGGCCCCGCGTGGCCAGCAGGAGGCCCAGGTAGCGGCGCGCCAG
This sequence comes from Nonomuraea sp. NPDC003560, assembly GCF_042878785.1. NCBI lineage: Bacteria > Bacillati > Actinomycetota > Actinomycetes > Streptosporangiales > Streptosporangiaceae > Nonomuraea > Nonomuraea sp. NPDC003560. The sequence goes on from NZ_JBIAOF010000010.1 coordinate 418,725, forward strand.
CAGCGGCGACCAGGACGCCACCAGCGACATGCCGAACACCGCGGCCACCGCGACCGCCGCGACGACCGGGATCCCCTCCAGCAGCTTCACGAACCAGATGCCCAGCATGAACCCGAATCCGGGGCCGAAGGTGAGCGCGGCCACGAGCGTCGAGACGACGTCGTTGCGGATGACCGTCCTGGGGTCGACGCCGTCCCAGGAGCCGGCGTATCCCAGCGTCACGTCCCTGCCGCTCGCCATCCCCACGCCGACCAGGACGCCGAAGACGATCGGCACCCACAGCGGCAGGGCGGCGCCGAACTCCATGATGACCGCCGCGCTCGTCAGGCAGCCGTACAGGGCGGCCAGCACGCCGTCCACGACGCTCCGCCTGCGGCTCTGTCCGCCGCGGGACCGGAGCAGGCCGTCCTCGTCCGCCGTGGACCACGCCTGCCGATAGGCCGTGACCGGCTCGGTCAGCAGGCGCACCGCCACCGTGCCGGGCAGCAGGAGAAGGGCGACGGCCATCACCGTCGCGCCCGAGATCCGGCCGTCCACGATCTCCACCCGCGAGAACACCGCGACGGCGGCGACGACGACGGCGGCGACCCCGGGAAGGCAGGTCGCCAGCGCCACCAGCGCGCCGAAGAACCGCGCCCGGTCGCCCGCCAGCGGCCACAACCGGTGCAGCACGAGATCCGTGCCGGACAACACGCGCCCGTCGAGCGGCGGCCGGCCCGCGTTCGCGCGCAGATGGGCGGCCAGGACGGCCAGGTAGGCGTGCGTGCGCCGGGCGTCCGGCCCCCTGCCCGCCGGGTCCGCCGCGGCCAGGCGGGCGGGGATGAACAGGCCGAGGAGATGCTCCCGTACGGCCTGCTGGTCGGCGAAGCGCGTGAGGACCTCGGGGGAACGCACATAGCGCCCGGTGACCGGGTCGCGCTGCTCGTGGACGCTGACCGCCAGGGTCAGCCGCCACGGCGTGTTCAGCGCCTCGGCCAGGACGTGGCCGTCGCGGGTCAGCGCGTCGAGGACCGGCCGCCAGCGGTCGGGATCCTCCTGGTCGGTGACGGCCTGGATGAAGCTCCACGCCTTGTCGCCGCCCACCCTGCCCACGTCGACCCGGACGATCCCGCGGGGGACGGCCCGGTCGGCGACCAGGGCGTCGTACTGGTCGGTGCGGCAGGTCAGGACCATGCCGCAGCGGTCCAGCCCGTGCTCGTACTCCTCCAGCGCGCGCAGCGCCCGGGCGGCCCGTGAACCGTAGCCCGGCTCGTCGGTGTCGTCCATCTCGTCGAGCCCGTCCACGACGGGCAGGATCCGCTCCGCCTGCACGAGCGTGCGCGCGGTCACCGGCTTCAGGCCGTACGCGGCGGTCAGGTGCCGGGCGAGCATGTCCCGCACCGGCACGTCGGGATCCAGGCTCGCCGCGGAGATCCGCACCGGGACGCGGTCGTCGGGCCGCCGGCCGTCGAGCAGCCGGAGGATCAGCTCGATGGCCAGGACGGTCTTGCCCGAACCCGCCACCCCGGTGATCACCAGCCGCCCCGGGCCGCCCAGCTCGCGGAAGTAGCCGGCCACCTGCTTCAGGCTGCCGGCCGGCGGCGCGGAGACGGAACCGCCGGTGGGATGGAAGGAGAAGTCGACGTCGATGACCGCGTCGCTGCCCTTGCGACCCAGCAGCTGTGCCCGCTGGGCCCGCTCCTCGGCCAGCACCCGCCCCGCCAGCAGGATCGCGGCCGCCTGCACGTCGGTGTCGGCCAGCCGCTGCGCCTGCCACCAGGACAGCGCGGCGATGCCCGTCCCGGCCAGCCCCAGCCCGGCGCCGACCGGGTCGACGTCGCCCGGGTAGAGCGTCCACAGCCGCAGCGCGGCGGCCACCAGCATGACCATCCCGGCCGCCACGCCCGCCCGGAACCACCATGTCCTCGTCCGCCGGCTCACGGTCCCAGCATTGCAAAGCGGGCGCCCGTCGTGTGCGGGGAACGGGACAAAGATCCTCTTCGTCCCGTACCGGCTCGCGGCCCGTGCAACCCCGCGGGCGGCACGTGCGAAACACAGGTATGTGGAAGGCACACCAGGCCGGCAGCTGACGGGCGCGGCCCTGAGATCGGCGCTGCGGCCGGCCCGCGCGCTCGGCGTGCTGTCGGTGCTGGCCATGATGGGCTGCCAGGTGGCGTCCGGGCTGGCCGCGCGGCCCGAGCGGCTCACCGGGGTGATCGTCGTGCTGCTGGCGGCGTGCGCCATGGCCTTCGCCGCGGACGCCTGGGGCGCGGCCAGGGCGGCGGCCGCCTTCGCCGGCGCGGCGCTGACCGGGTACGCGGCCGAGCTGGCGGGGCTGCTGACCGGGTTCCCGTTCGGCTCCTACCGCTACAGCGACGCGCTGTGGCCGCAGGTGGCCGGGGTTCCCGTGGTGGTGGTGCTGGCGTGGGGCGGCATGGGGCTGGCGGCCCACGCGGTGGCGGTCGCGGTCGTGCCGTCCGGCGGGGTGGCCCGGGTGTGCGCGGGCGCGGGCGCGCTGACGGCGTGGGACCTGTTCCTCGACCCCCAGATGGTCCGGCTCGGCCTGTGGACGTGGGCGCGGGAGGGCTTCTACCGCGGCGTGCCGCTGAGCAACTTCGCCGGCTGGCTGCTGGTGTCGGCGCTGGTCATGGTGGTCGTCGGGCGGATCGTCCGGGCCGCCGCCCCGGCGCGCGGGCTGCTGACGCTGTACACGGTCATGGCGGTGATGGAGACGGTGGGCTTCGCGGCGGTGTTCCGGCCGCCGGACCTGCTGGTCGCCGCCGCCGGAGGGATCACGATGGGCGCGTTCGCCGCGCCGGCCTGGAGGCGGTCATGGCCGAGGTGACGGTGATCGGCGGCGGCATGGGCGGCATGGCGTGCGCGCTGCTGCTGGCCCGCCAGGGCCACGAGGTGCGGCTGTACGAGCAGTTGCCGCGGCTGGGCGGCAAGCTGGCCGAGCACCGCCGTGACGGTTTCACCTTCTCCCTCGGCCCTTCGCTGCTCACCATGCCGCGGGTGCTGCGCGAACTCGGGCTGGAGCGCGAGCTGATCGAACCCGCCCTGCTGTGCCGGTACCGCTTCGCCGACGGCACGGTCCTGGACGCCCACCGCGACCCGGCGCGGATGGCCGCCGAGGTGGAGCGGCTGGCGCCGGGCGAGGGCCGGGCCTGGACGGCCTTCCACCAGTGGGCGCAGGGCTGCCTGCGGGCGGCGGAGCGGACCGTGTTCGCCGGTCCGCCGATCCGGCGGCAGGGACGGCCGCGGCTGTCGGACCTGACCGCGGTGGCCCCCGCCCGCACCCTGGCCGGGCTGGCGCGGCGCCACTTCGGCGACCCCCGCCTGCGCCAGTACGTCGGCCGCTACGCCACGTACGCCGGGTCGAGCCCGTACCGGGCGCCGGCGGCACTGGGCTGCGTCCCGGCGCTGGAGCACGGGGAGGGCGTCTGGTACGCGCCCGGCGGCCTGGCCCGCCTGGCCGACGACCTGGCGCTGCTGCTGAAGGCCGCCGGGGTGGAGATCTTCCTGTCCGAGCCCGTCGCCGCCGTCGAGGCCGACGCGTCCAGGGTCACCGGGGTACGGCTGGCGAGCGGACGCAGGGTGCGGGCCGACGTCGTGGTGGCCGGCACCGACGCCGCCGCCCTGTACGGCCGCCTGTCGCCGGACCGGCGGCGGCTGCGCCGGATCGCCCGGCTCGGCGCCTCCTCCTCGGCCTTCCTGCTGCTGGCCGGGGTGGAGGGCCGCACGCCGGGACTGCCGCACCATTCGGTGCTGTTCTCGGCCGACTACGAGCGCGAGTTCGCCGACATCTTCGACCGGGGACGTCCGCCCCTCGACCCGACGGTCTACGTCGGCTGCTCGGCGGTGGACGACGCCTCCCAGGCCCCGGGCGGGGCGGAGAACTGGACGATGCTGGTCAACGTGCCCGCCCGGGATCCGGCCCGGTGGGGGATCGGGGTCGAGGCGTACCGGGACCTGGTGCTGGAGCGGCTGGCCGGGCGCGGCTGCGACCTGGCCGGCCGGTTGCGCTTCGTCGACGTCCTCACCCCCGCCGACCTGCGGGACCGGTACGGCTCCTGGGGCGGCGCGATCTACGGCAGCGCCTACCGGGGCAGGCTGGCGTCCTTCGCCCGGCCGGGCAACCGGGGGCCGAGACGCGGGTTGTACCTGGTGGGCGGCTCGGCCCACCCCGGCGGGGGCCTGCCGATGGTGACGCTGGGCGCCCGCATCGTGGCCGGCCTGGTGGCGCAGGACCTCGCGGGCGGTTCGCGATGAGGGCGCTCACCGTCGCGCAGGGCGTGGCGGCGGCCGTCGTGGCGGCCCGGCTCGCGCGGGGGCGGCGGCGGCTGCCCGCGCTGCGGCCCCGTCCGGTCGCGGGCGAGCCGGTCTCCGTGGTGATCCCCGCCCGCGACGAGGAGGCCAGGATCGGCCCGTGCCTGCGCGCCGCGCTGGCCGCCCCCGGCGTCCGCGAGGTGATCGTCGTGGACGACGGCTCCCGGGACGGCACGGCGAGGCTGGCGGCGTCGCTGGGCGCCACCGTCGTCACCGCCGATCCGCTGCCGCCCGGCTGGGTCGGCAAGCAGTGGGCGCTGCGGCAGGGGGTGGCCGCCGCCCGCGCCGGCGTGGTGGTCACGCTGGACGCCGACGTCCGGCCCGCGCCCGGCCTGTTCGGCGCGCTGGCCGCGGCCCTGGACCGCTACGACCTGGTCAGCGCCGGCCCGCGCTTCGTCTGCGACGGCGCGCTGGAGCAGGCGCTGCACGCCTCGATGCTGGCGACGCTGGTCTACCGCTTCGGCCCCGTCGGCCCCCCGAGCCCGCCGCCGCCGCACCGGGTGATCGCCAACGGCCAGTGCATGGCCTTCCGGCGGTCCCGGATGACCGAGGCGGACGGCTTCGCGCTCGTGCACGACCGGATGACCGACGACGTGGCGCTGGCCCGCCGCCTGGCCGCACAGGGCTGGTCGGTGGGCTTCCTGGACGCCGGCGGCCTGCTGGAGGTCGACATGCACGACTCGGCGGGCGAGTTGTGGCGGGAGTGGGGCCGTTCGCTGCCGCTGGCCGACGTGACCGGCCCCGGCCGGCAGGCGGCCGACCTGGCGGTCATCTGGCTGACGGCGGCGCTGCCCGTGCTGCGGCTGGCCGCGGGCCGCCCGACCGGCCTGGACCTGGCGCTGCTGGGACTGCGGGTGTCACTGACGGCCGCGTTGCGGGGCAGCTACCGGCGGCCCGGAGTGGGGCTGCTGCTGTCGCCGCTGCTGGACCCGGCCGCCGCGTTCCGCCTGACGCAGGCCACCGTACGCCCGGTGCGCGACTGGCGGGGACGCACCTACGGCGACGTGAGCGCGGGCGTCAGCGATGGGACGAGCGGCGGCGGCCGGCCAGCGCGGCCTGCCGGAAACGCAGCCCGATGAGGCACATCAGCCCCCCGGTGGCCGCCACCAGCTCGGCCGGCATGAACAGCAGCTGCAGCAGCGGCACCCCGAACACCGCCAGGCGCGCGCCCGCCGCGAACGACCGCGTCGCCAGCGCCACCAGCGTCAGCGCCGCCACGGCCAGCCCGAACGCCGGCGGGCAGATGACCGCGACCCCGCCGGCGAAGGTGAGCACGCACCGGCCGCCCCGGAAGCCGGCGAACAGCGGCCACGCGTGCCCCGCCATGGCCGCCGCCACCGCCAGGTACACCGGCGCCACGCTCGCCCCCGACACCACGCCGAAGGCGGCGGTGTGGCCGCCGCCGATCACCAGCGCGACCAGGGCGGCCAGAGCGCCCTTCAGCGTGTCGCCGGCGAACACCGGCACGCCCGCCCACCGCCCGAGCTGCTCCTTGACGTTCCAGTACCCCGGGTTGCGGTCCCCGACGTCGCGCGGATCGACGCCGTGCGCCCGCGCCGTCAGGACCGCGACCGGCACCGACCCCAGCAGGTAGCCGATGACGACCGACACGAGCACCTCAACCATCGCGTCGTTCCACCTCGTCCGGTACGGCGGCAGGGGGGCGATGAAGCACATGGCCTTCGACCGGCCGCTGCTGCGCCGCCCCGGCGGCCCGATCTTCTGGCGGCTGCTCGGCACCGGCAGGGGACGCTCGATGTCGCTGGGCGCCGACCTGCGGCGCTGGGCGCTGTTCGCCGTCTGGCGGCGGGAGAGCGACCTGGCGGAGTTCCTGCGCGACTCGCCGATCGCCGCCCGCTGGCGGACGGAGTCCGCGGAGTACTGGCAGACCCGGCTGGCCCCGCTCGCCTCGCGCGGCGCGTGGGGCGGCCGCGACCCGTTCGGCGGCGCGCCGGCCCGCGACGACGGCGGGCCCGGCCCGGTGGCGGTGCTCACCAGGGCGTCCATCCGGCCCGGCCGGCTGGTCGCCTTCTACCGGTCGGTCCCGCCGGTCGAGGAGCTGCTGCGGCGGCAGGACGGCTGCCTGGCCTCGGTCGGCATGGGGGAGTGGCCGCTCGCCCGGCAGGCCACCTTCTCGCTGTGGCGCGACCGGCGGGCCGTACGGGACTTCGCCTACCGGGGCCAGGCCCACCGGCGGGTCGTCGAGCGGGTACGGGCCCGCGACTGGTACGCCGAAGAGCTGTTCGCCCGCTTCGTCCCCTATGCCAGCGAGGGCCGCTGGGACGGGCGCGACCCGCTGGGCTGACCCCCTCATCCCGCCGCCGTGGCCGCGCCCGCCGCGATCCCGGCCGCCGGGTCCCGCCCCGCCAGCGTGTGGGCCACCACGCAGGCGCGGGCGATCGTGGCCGCCCGCGAGGAGCCGTGCGCGACCACGACGGTGCCGCGCAGGCCGAGCAGGACGGCGCCGCCGTGCGTCTGCGGGTCGTAGCGGCGCGCCACCTCGGCGAGCCGGTCGGGTGGAGCGAGGCCGGCGTCGGCCACCATGGCCAGCGCCGTGCGCACGCAGCCCTCGACGTTCTTGAGCACGACGTTGCCGGTGAAGCCGTCGGTGACGATCACGTCCACCGTGCCGGCCAGGACGTCGTGCCCCTCGACCGGGCCGTGGAAGCGCACCGGGAGCTCGCTCAGCAGCTCTTCGGCCTGCCGGGCCAGCCGGTTGCCCTTGCCCGGCTCCGCCGCGATCGACAGCAGCCCCACCACCGGGTCGGCCACGCCCAGCACGGCCCGCGCGTATCCCGCGCCGAGCAGCGCGAACTGGGCCAGCATGGCGGGGCGCGGATCGGTGATCGCGCCGGCGTCCACCAGCACGCTCGCGCCGCCCGGCAGCGACGGGAGCGCCACGGCCAGCGCGGGCCGCAGCACGCCGGTCGCCCGGCCGATGCCGCGCACCGCGCAGGCGACCACCGCGCCGGTGGACCCGGCCGACACCAGCGCCCCGCCCTCGCCCCGTCCGACCAGGTCGCAGCCGATCGCCAGGCTGGAGGCGGCCAGCGCGGTCGCGCCCGCCCCGCGCTCGGTCATGGGCACGGCGTCCTCGGCGTGGGCCACCGAGATCTCGTCCGCGGCGCCGTGCCGCCGCAGCTCCTCGGCCAGCCGGGGCGCCGTGCCGACGAGGACGACGGGCACGCCGTGCTCGCGGCAGGCCAGCACCGCCCCCGCGACCACCTCGGCGGGCCCGTGGTCGCCGCCCATCGCGTCCAGCACCACGGGGGCCGCGCCGGTCACGGCAGCTCCACGCGGACGCGCCGCTCGGCCCGGCCCGACCCGGCGGAGGCCAGCAGGTGCCGGGCGAAGACGGCGGCCTTGCGGCGGCGCGGCACCCGCACCCGCCCGGCCAGGACGTCGAAGCCGCGGCGCTCGATCTCGGCGAGGATGCCGCCGTACAGCTCGAAGGCGGCGCGCACGCACGGCCGCGAGGAGGCGACGAGCAGGCCGACGCCCTCGTCGGCGGCCCGGTAGTGCTCGCGGGCCCGCCCGGCCTCGAAGGCCAGCAGGTCGCGCACCGCCCGCCGGGTCCGCCGCTCGCCCAGCATGCCGGGCACGACGCCGAACTTGTCCAGGTCCTCCATCGGCAGGTAGACCCGGCCGCGGGCGAAGTCCTCGGCGACGTCGCGCAGGAAGTTGGTGAGCTGGAAGGCCAGCCCGAGCTGGCGGGCCGGCTCGCGGGCCGCCTCCTCGTGGCCGGGCGCCGGCTCCAGCACCGGCAGCATCATCGTGCCGATCGCGGCGGCCGATCCCGACATGTACCCCAGCAGGTCGTCGTAGGTCGCGTACCGCCGCACCGACAGGTCGGCGCGCATCGAGGCGAGGAAGGCGCGGACGTCGCCGTGGTCGATGCCGAAGGAGTGCACGGTGTGCAGGAACGCGGGCAGCATCGGATCGCCGGTCGCCGCCCCGGCCAGCCCGGCCTCGACCTTGGCGGCCAGGTCGTCGAGCGCGCGGGCGCGGTCGCCGGTCATGGTGAAGGAGTCGACGATCTCGTCGGCGTAGCGGGCGAAGCCGTACAGGGCGTGCACGTGCCGGCGTTTCCACTGGGGCAGCAGGCGGGTGGCCAGGTAGTAGGAGCGGCCGTAGCGGGCGTGGAGTTGTCGGCAGCGTTCGTAGCTGGCGGTGAGCGTCAACGGGCCTCCTTCAAGATGCGTTCGGCGGCGAGCCGGCCGGAGATCAGCACCGGAGGGATCCCGACGCCGGGTGCGGTGTACATGCCGGCGAAGTGCAGTCCCGGCACCCGCCGGGCGACGGCCGAGGGCCGCAGCCACGCCGTCTGGGTGAAGCGGTGGTCCAGCGCGAACGGGGTGCCCGCGCTGTGCCCGCGCGCCGCCCAGGCGGGCGGGTCGAGCACCAGCCGGGGCGCGCCGGACAGGTCGCCGTGGCCGAGCGCGGCCAGGCGGCCGAGCAGCCGCGTCTCCAGCTCGGGCCGCAACCGGTCCCAGTCGGCGGTCCGCAGGTTGGGCGCGGGTTCCAGGACGCTGAGCGTGGCCTGTCCGGGCGGCGCGGCCTCGCCGTCCGGCTCGGGATGGGTGATCAGCAGGCTGGGATCGGGTTGCGGCCGGCCGGCCGCCAGCGCCGTGAAGGTCTCCCGCCAGGCCCGTCCGAATTGCAGGGTGTGGTGGGCCTGGCCGTCCAGGGGACGGTCCAGGCCGACGTGCAGCACCAGGCAGGAGGGGGAGTGGTGGGGGCGGCGCAACCGCCAGTCGGCCGCCGGGCCGGGCAGCAGCCGCCGGGCGGCCAGGCGGTCGCAGGCCACGACCACCTGCCGCGCCGCGAGCCGCTCGCCGCCCGCCAGCAGCACCCCGGTGACGCCGTCGGAGTCCGTCTCGACCTGGTCGGCGCGGGCGCCGTAGCGGAGGTCGCCGCCCAGCTTCGCCAGCAGGGCCGCCATGGCCGAGGGGATGGCGTGCATGCCGCCGCGCCGCGGGAAGTACACGCCGCCGACGGTGTCCATGTGGGCGATGACGGCGTAGATGCCGAGCGCGCGCTGCGGCGCGAGCCCCACGTACAGGGACTGGAAGGTGTGGGCCTTGATCAGCCGGGGGTCGCGCAGGTGCCGGGCGGCCAGGCGGTCCAGCCGCCGGAAGCCGCCCAGCCGGGCCAGCCGGAGCAGCGCGGCCGGCCGGGCCAGGGCGCGCAGCCGGCTCACGTCCGCGTTGATGAACGCCGGCCACTCCACCCGGAACAGCTCGTCCAGCAGCGCGCGGTAACGCTCGTAGCGCGCCGCCTCGGCGGGCCCGCACACCGTCCGCACCTGCTCGGCCATCGCCTCGCGCTCGGGCAGGACGTCCAGCCGCGACCCGTCGTCGAAGACCATCCGGTACGACGGGTCCAGGCGGCGCAACGGCAACCAGTGCCGCAGCTCCTGCCCGGCCGCGCCGAACACCTCGGCCAGCACGCCGGGCATGGTCAGCACCGAGGGCCCGGTGTCGAAGCGGTACGGCCCGAGGCGGGCGGTGCCGCAGCAGCCGCCGGGCTCGTCGAGCGCCTCGACCACGGTGACCTGACGACCGGCGGCCGCCAGGTGGACGGCCGCGGCCAGCCCGCCCAGCCCGGCCCCGACGACGACCACCGGGCTCATCGGCCGGCCGTTCCACGCACGTGCCCGGCCTGCGAGGTCACCGTGTCCATGTACGCAGCTCCTTCTGTCGCTATGAACAGAATTCGTGCCAGGAGCGCGCCCGGTTGCACGTCACCGGACAACGGGATCAAGCCGGACGCGCCCAGCCATGCGCCCAAGGACCCCGCAAGCGCGAAAAGATAGTCGGACACGTCGAGCGGCAGCGGGAACACCATGGACGAGGACACACCGGTCAGCGAGGAGGACGCGGGATTCGGCATCGGAGCCGTCTCCCGGCGCCTCGGCATTCCCGCGCCGACGCTGCGCACCTGGAACCTGCGCTACGGCCTGGGCCCCAGCCGCCGCAGCCCCGGGGGCCACCGCCGCTACGGCGCCGCCGACGTGCGGCGGCTGGCCGAGATGAAACGCCTGATCGCCACCGGCCTGGTGCCGGCCGAGGCGGCCAGGCTCGCCCTCGCGCTGCCCGACGCCCCCGCCGCGCCGCCGTCCGGCGCGCGTGCGGCGGCCGTCCCCTCCGGCGGCCGGCGGACGCCGCAGCCTCCCGGCGGGCGGCCCGCGCCGCGGCAGGTCGTCGCCGCGCTGGCCCGCGCCGCGGTCATGCTCGACGGCCGCGCCGTCGCCGCACTGGTCGAGGAGACGCTGGCCGCGCAGGGCGTGGTGTGGACGTGGGAGCACCTCTTCCTGCCCGCGCTCGACGCCGTCTGCCGGGGCCAGGACGCGACCGGGTCCGGCATCGACGCCGAGCACCTGCTGTCCGGCCATCTCCAGGCGGCGCTGCACCGCCTCGCCGGCGACGTGCCGCCGCGGTCGGACCGGCCGGTGCTCCTGGCCTGCGCCGAGGAGGAGCAGCACAGCCTTCCGGTGCACGCCCTGGCCGCCGCGCTCGCCGAACGCGGCGTGCAGACCCGCGTGCTCGGCGCCCGCACCCCCTACCCGGCGCTGGCGCACGCGATGCGGCGGCTCGGTCCCGCGGCCGTGTTCGTCTGGTCGCAGCGGGCGGAGACCGGCGACACCGCGCCTCTCGCCGCCCTGCCCCAGGTGCGTCCGGCCTGCCGGATCGTCATCGGCGGGCGCGGCTGGCAGGGCCCGGCCCCCGAGGGCGTCGTCCGGGTGTCGACGCTGGCCGACGCCGTCGCATGCGTCATGTCGACCTTGATTTGAGCCGCCCTTTCCCTTGATGAGCTTGTGACCGGCTGCCGCGCCTCGGTATGAATAAGTTTTGAATAGGTTTTTGCGGTGAGGGGCAGGCGCATGGACACCAGTGACGAGGAAGCGCTCGGCGAGTGCTACCGCACACACGCTCCCTCCGTGCGCTCCTACCTGCGCCGGTTCGTACCCGCCGAGGAGGTGGAGGATCTGCTGCAGGTCGTCTTCGCCGACGTCTGGCGCTCGCGCGGGCGGTACGACCCCGGGCGCAGCCAGGCCGCGTGGGTCTTCGCGATCGCCCACCGCCGCGCCGTCGACCATCTGCGGGTGCGGCGGTTGCTGACCGTCCCGCTGCAGGAGGCCGGGGATCTGCCGGGACGCGCCCGTCCGGCTCCCGACGCGGTCGGCGACCGCGACCAGATCGACCGCGCGCTCGCCGAACTGTCGGACGCCCAGAGGCAGGCCATCGAGCTGGCCTACTTCGCCGACCTGACCCAGCGGGAGATCGCCGAGCACCTGCGGGTGCCCATCGGCACCGTCAAGGCCCGCATCTCGCGCGGGCTGCACCGGCTCTCGGACCTCCTGGCCGGAACGGCCTGAGCCCACGATGTATACGCCGTAAACGTTCATAGTTTACTCTGTATACATGCGAGCACTGAAGAAGAGGCGGCTGTGGATCGCGGGGCTGGCGGTCGTCGTCGTCCTGGCCGGGGCGGCGGGGGCCGGGGCCTGGTTCGGCAGCGAGCAGTCGGTCGGCGTCGTCCGTCACGGCGCGGCCAACACCGAGGTCCTGGCCGTGCGCGGCGACCTGGTGACGCTCACGCGCACGCCGGAGACCGGCAAGCCGGGCACGTACTGGCTAGAGTGGACCGGCTCGTACGCCATGCTCGGCGACGTCGTCACCGGCGCCGCCGACCGGGTGACGCGCAAGGTGCTGCGCGGCCACGTCCCCTCGGTCGGCACGCCCGGCTGGTTCGGCAACGTGCCGCCCGGCGATCCCGAGGTGGCCTGGGGGATCGGCTACACCGAGATCATGGTGCCCACCGAGCTGGGACCCGCGCCGGCCTGGTACGTGCCCGGCGAGGGCGACACCTGGGTCGTCGCCGTCCACGGCCAGAACGGGCGGCGCAAGGCGGAGCTGAAGGTCCTGCCCGTCGTGCACGGGCTGCGGCTGCCCTTCCTGGACATCAGCTACCGCAACGACCAGGGCGCGCCCGCCTCGCCCGACGGGCTGCTGCACCTCGGCGACTCGGAGTGGCGCGACCTGGAGGCCGCCCTGCGCCACGCGCGGACCATGGGGGCGCGGCGGTTCGTCCTGTACGGCACCTCGATGGGCGGCCAGGTCGTCGGGCAGTTCCTGGACCGGTCGCCGCTGGCGGCCCTGGTCGACCGGGTCGTCATGGACGCCCCCATGATCGACGTCGGCATGACCGCCGAACAGGGCGTCAGGAACCACCACCTGCCCGGCTTCCTGGCCGGGCTGTCGAACCAGGTCGTCCGGTGGCGTACCGGGGTCGATCCGGACCGGCTCAGCCTGATCCGGCGTCCGCCGCGGGTCCGGCCGCCGCTGCTGCTGATCCACACCGTTCCCGACGCCGAGCACCCGATCCAGGAGGCGTACGGTCTCGTGGCCGCGGGCAGGCGGCTGGGGTGGGAGATCCGGTTCGAGCCGTTCGAGCGGGGCGAACACACGGAGGCGTGGAACGTCGACCGCGCCCGTTACGACCGCCTCGTCCGCGACTTCCTCTCCGTGGACCCCTCCCGGACCTGAGCCCCGGACCGGTGACCGGAGGAACGGGCGTGATCAGCCGCCCGTCGTCAGCGTGACCTTGCCGCGGACGAGACCGCGCTCGGCCTCCCGGTGCACGTCGGCCAGCGCCTCCAGCGGGCGGACGGCCGCCTCGACGTCCACCACGCCCGCGTCGATCAACGCCACGAGCTCGGCGAGCTGCCCCGGGTCGTTGCGGGCCACGAAGTGGACGGCGCGCGGATGCTCGATCGGCCGGGTGATCGAGACGAACTCCGCGGCCAGCTCCGTCACCGAGCCGGGCACGTCGGCCACCAGGTTGATCAGCACGTCGTTGCCGCCCGGCAGGGGGCCGGCGGTGTAGTCCACGACCTCGTCCGCGCCCAGCGCCCGTACGGCGGCGGCGCTGCGCGGCCCGGCGGTGGCCACCACGTACGCGCCCGCGTGCTTGGCCAGTTGCACCGCGAACAGCCCGACGCCGCCGCCCGCGCCGTTGATCAGCACCCGGCTGCCGGGGCCGATGCGGGCGTGCTCGAAGACCGCCTGCCAGGCGGTGAGCCCGGCCACCGGCACGGCCGCCGCGGCCGTCAGCGGGATCCGCCGCGGCGCCCTGGCCAGCACGTCCGCCCTGGCGACCGCGTACTCGGCCGCCGCGCCGTCGATGAGCCCGATCACCCGGTCCCCGGGGACGAGGTCGCCCGCCCCGGTGAGCACGGTGCCCGCGACGTCCCAGCCGAGCGTGTGCGGCAGGGTGCCGCCGAACACCTCCCGCAGCAGGCCCGCGCGCAGCCCCACCTCCGAGGGGTTGAACGACGTGGCGGCCACCTCGATGAGCACCTCGCCGGGGCCGGGCCGCGGCACCGGCGCCTCCTCCACCCTGATCACCGAGGCGTCGCCGTACTCGTGCAGGCGGGCGGCCCGCATGGTGCCGAGGAAGTCCGCGGCGTGCTCGATCGCCCACGTCCCGAAGTCGCTCGCGGGCACCCCGGTGACCTCCTCCACCGTCCGGGTGGACGGGCCCGGCTCGGTGAGCGCGCGCAGCATGCCGCCCACGGCGGACGCGGGCCAGCCCAGGCCGAGCAGCCGCCGCCTGGCCTCCTCGGCAGGCTCCTCCGACCACCGCACCGGCCGGCCGATCGCCTCGCCGATCAGCCGCGCCTGCTCCCGCTGGGTCAGCGGCCGCGGCCCGGTCAGCGTGTACACCGCGCCGTGGTGCCCTTCGCCGAGCAGCGCGCGCACCGCGACGGCCGCGACGTCCCGCTCGTGCACGGGGGAGAAGACCGCCTCGCCGGACGGCTGCCGCACGACGCCCGTCCGGACCTGCCCGGCCCACCGCAGGGCGTTGGCCGCGAAGGCGTGCGGACGCAGCACCGTCCACTCCCGGGCGGTCCCGGCGATCAGGCGCTCGATCTCGACCTCGTGCGGACGCGCGGCGGCCGAGGACAGGTAGACCACCCGCCGGGCGCCGATCAGCTCCAGCACCTCGCGGGCCCCCTCCGCCGAGGCGAACGGCCACAGCAGGAACACCGCGTCCACCCCGTCGAGGGCCGCCGCCAGCGCGACCGGGTCGGTCAGCTCCCTCGTCACCGCGCGGACGCCGGCGCCCGCCTCCTTCAACTGCTCCACCAGCGGACGGCCGATCGTGCCGGTCGCCCCGCTGACCAGGACTCTTGTCATGCCGTCAACTCTAGGAGCCGGACACGAGGCGTCCAATGAGTCCGCGTGCTTGATTCATACGCGATCGTCTTCCGCACTAGACTCCGGCCATGGACGTACTGAGCGACGTGGTCGCCTCCATGCGCATCGGCGTGCCGCGCTCGGCGCGGGTCGAGTGGCCGGCGCCGTGGGGGCAGCGCTTCCCGTCGGCGCCCGGGTCGGCGGGGTTCCAGGTCGTGCTGCGCGGCTCGTGCTGGGCCATCCCGCCGGAGGGCGAGCCGTTCCCGGTCGGCACGGGCGACGTGCTGTTCTTCCCCCACGGCCACGGCTACGGGCTGGCCGACTCGCCCGACCGGCCCCTCCCGGAGCCCGACTGTGACCCCTACGCCCCGGCCGAGCTGTTCACCTCGGCCTCGTTGGAGGGCGCCGGGCCCGTCACCGTGACGCTCTGCGGCGGCTACCGGCTCGACGCCGGCCGGGCGCATCCGCTGCTCGGCGGGCTGCCCGAGATGATCCACCTGCCCACCGGGCTCGGGCGCAACACCGACCTGCGCGCCGCCGTCGAGCTGCTCGGCAAGGAGATCGACGACCCGCGGCCGGGCGCCGACCTGGTGGTCCCGGCGCTGCTGGACATGCTGCTGCTGTACATCCTCCGGGCCTGGTTCGACGCCTCGGCCGACCACTGCGAGGCGGGCAACTGGGCCGCCGCGCTGGCCGACCCGGCCGTCGGCGCCGCGCTCGACGGCATCCACCGCGATCCCGCCCACCCCTGGACGGTCGAGTCGCTCGGCCGCCGCGCCCGGCTGTCGCGCGCGGCGTTCTCCCGCCGGTTCACCCAGTTCGTCGGCCGGCCGCCGCTGACCTACCTGACCTGGTGGCGGCTGAGCACGGCCGCGCGCATGCTGCGCGACTCCGACGCCGCGCTGAGCACGGTCGCCGCCGCGGTCGGCTACGGCTCGGAGTTCGCCTTCGCCAACGCCTTCAAACGCCAGTACGGCATGCCCCCCGGCAAGTACCGCCGCGTCGGCTGCCCGCCCCCGGGAGCGGGTGAGCCCGTCCGTGCCGGGTCAGCCGTTGGCCTCCAGCAGGCGGGCGCCGAGTGAGGTCAGGTGGTGGTGGACGGCCTGGCCGTTGCGGCGGGTGGCGATCAGCCCGGCGTTGCGCAGCACGGTGATGTGCTCGGAGGCGGTGGAGGCGCTGACCCTGAGCCGCCCGGCCAGTTCGTCCGTACGGCAGCCGTGTCCGCCGACGGCCCGCATCACCCGCGCCCGCGCCCGCCCGACCAGCGCGGCGAGCGTGTCGAAGGCCGGTGACGGCAGCACCTGGCGGCCGCCGTCGGGCATCGGCACCGTGAGCACCGAGCTGCGCCGGTCCCGGGTGGTCGCGATGCCCAGGTAGCGGGGCGAGGCGCCGGAGATCGGATGCAGCAGCAGGCCGCGGCCGCCGAGATCGACGGTGATCGGCGGCCCGCCCGCGACGACCATGCCGCCGCCGTCCCAGGACAGCCGCGGGCTGAGGGTGCTGAGCGCGGAGCCGAGCCCGATCCGCGCCACCGTCTCCTGGTAGGCGGCCAGGCGGGTTTCCAGCCTCCGGCGCATGCCGGGCCATTCCGGGGCGAGGAAACGGTGGAAGAGCACGTACATGCTGTCTGCCAGGGCCCGGCGGAACCGCGCCGGGTCCATGTCGAGGTCGGGCCGTCCCGGCACCCCGCTGAAGCGCCACAGGTCGCCGCCGAACTCGCGCTCCTCGGGCGGGGTGTCCAGCGCGGCGAGCGCGTCGAGCTCGTCGGAGAGCGCGGCGGTCTCGATCGGCGGGGCCACCTCGGAGGTGACCAGCCCCTCATGCAGGGTGACGCGGGAGGCGCCGCGGTTGAGGATGTCGAGCAGCGGCAGCGTCCGGCGCGGCACGGCTTTGGCGATGTCCCGCCAGATCGAGCCCTTCTCGGTCAGGTCGGGATGGTGGACGCTGAAGGCCGCGAAGATCGCGTGGGTCAGGGGCGAGACCACGAACCGGGTGGCCGCGAGGTCGCCCACCTGGAAGTTCAGACGCATGCGCCAATCGTCCCCTGATGATCGATTTCAAGCAATCGTTCGCTTGACTGCGAAACTCTTCGGTGCCCCGCCGAAAAGATTGTGCGCGCCCCGGCGCGCCTCGACCATGGCAGCGAACGGCCCGCCCCGGCGTCCGAGGGGCCCGCCGCCCCTGCCTTGTGGAGGTTCCGGCATGCGCGCACTCCGCAGATCGACGGCCGTCGCGGCCGTCATGCTCCTGCTCCTCGCCGTCGGCGGCACCGCCTCGGCCGACGAGGTCCTCAACAGCGGTCTCGTGTACAAGTCCAGCGACCTGTGCGTCAACACCACCGCCAGCATCAGCAACCCGAACGGCGCCGTCACGTCCGTCACCTCGGTGGACAGCACGACCCGCGTGTACGTCCCCATCTGGAAGCAGTGGGTGGAGTGCGGCAGGAGCTTCGAACGGCCCACGATGAACATGGCCGCCTCCCTGGTGCTGCTCTTCTACAGATTCGACACCGCGTCCTGGGCCGAGTGCCGGTCACCGATCAACGGCGGATGGGTCTTCAACCAGGTCAGCATGTCGAGCATGTGGATCACCTGGAACTGGGACGGCAACCCCCCGCTCCCGCCCTGCGGCACCGCCTGGTACGCCACCTACAGTGGCGGCGCCGTCTACAACGGCGCCTGGTACGGCGGCTGGCTGCCCTCGGGCAACATGTGGTTCGCCTGGC
The DNA here is from genome assembly GCF_042878785.1 of Nonomuraea sp. NPDC003560. Lineage (NCBI taxonomy): Bacteria > Bacillati > Actinomycetota > Actinomycetes > Streptosporangiales > Streptosporangiaceae > Nonomuraea > Nonomuraea sp. NPDC003560. The sequence continues at coordinate 435,960 of NZ_JBIAOF010000010.1, forward strand.
CGTTCTACGCGGCCCGCGGGTCCGCGGAGCAGGTGCGCCCGGCGCCGCCCGACTGGGTGCGCCCTGACGGCAGCGTCGACCTGGCCGCCGCCCCCAGCCAGATCCCCGTGTACGACTCCGCGCCGTCCTCCCCCTCCGGCAGGAGGCTCGCCGGGTACGTGCCGGTCCGGGACGTGTTCGCCCTGCCCTCCACGCCGCCCTCGGCGCTCCTCCGTTCGCAACGGCCGCTCCCGGCCGGCGTCGTGGTCACCACAGCCCCCGCACACCGCTGAGGAGAACATCATGCGAAGACACCCCCGGACACCCGGCACGACAGGCCGGCGGGCCCGCCGCGCCCTGAGCGCCGTCGCCGCGACCGTCCTGGTCCTGAGCACCTCGGTCGCCCCGGCGCAGGCCGAGGACGGCCGGGCCAGTAACGAGGACTACGTCTACCGCTCCGACTTCCTGTGTGTCAGCGTCCACGCCGAGGTGCGCGACTTCAGCAGCATCGACGCCGGCTCGTACAAGTCGGCCTGGGTGGACACCTGGGTGCCGACCGGCACCATCCCGTGCGGCCGCCAGTGGTCGTTGCCCGCCGGCTACCTCGCGGTGCGGCTGATCGTGCTCGTCTACAACTTCGACCGGCAGGAGTGGGGCACCTGCTCGGGCATGGACTCCGGCTTCCGCTACACGCCCGACGTGACCAGCCACGCCGACTGGTACATGTGGGACGGCTACGGCTCCAACCCCGCCCCCTGCGGCACCGCCTGGTACGCCTCGCTGGGCTTCGGTTACGCCTGGAACGGCTCGTGGTACGGCGGCTCCCTGCCTTCCGGCAACGTCTGGCTCACGTCCAAGTACGGCCTCCAGGCGAAGACGCCACCGGCGCAGCCGCCGCGCCCGTCCTGGATCACCGGCACGGGCGCGGTCGACCCGAGCAGGCTCCCGGACCGCCTGCCGCTCATCGGCGCCGACGGCAAAGCCAAGCGCACGGGCTCGGGCGACGTCGCCACCGTCGACACCGCCACCTTGTTCGGGCCGCCGTCCCAGCCGCCGCCCGGCTAGACCTGCTCCTCCGGGTCGCCGTCCGCCGCCGGGGCCGGGGCGATCTGCAGCGGTGCCGTGGCCCCGCCGGTGAGCTCGCGCCCCTGGTCGAGGACATGGCCGAGCTGCCTGGCCAGCAGCGGGACGGTCGCCGGCGGCAGGTACGCGTCCGCGCCGGCGTCGAGCAGCCGCCGGACCGGGCCGTGGTACCGGACGCCGAGCTCCGGGTCCTCGATCTCGGTGACGACCACGCGGGCCTTGGGGAACATCGACCGGAGCCCGGCGATCAGTTGCGGGCTGCCGGCGGGCACCAGCAGCACGTCGGCCGTCGCCGGGGCGGCGTGCATGTCGAGCACCACGTAGTCGGCCCCGAGCCGGTCGGACAGCGCGACCCGGGCGGCGTTCGACAGCTCCATCGCGGTGGCCACGACCGTCACACTGTCGTGGTCGACCGGCGGCGGATCGCCGGGCTCGTCCGGCGCCCCGCGGCCGACGACGGCGCCCTGGACCACGTCGACGGTGCTGGAGATCGTCGCGATCGACGCTCCGTCCCGCGTGAGGACCAGGCTCTCGCCGGGTTCGAGGGCGTCGACGAGCGCGACGACGTCCTCGGGCAGGCGGGCCACGTCGATCCGCGGTGCCGGACGGGCTGCGCGTCGGCGCGTCACCATGCCCGCGCCCCCGAGGCGCCGCCCGAGCGGATCAACATCCGCCACCCCCTTCCGATGCCGTGATCTTGTTGGACGCCCCCGCCCGGCCCTTGGTTCGGGCCGCGCCGAAGTTTCCTCGGATCTAGAGGCCGAAGGCGCCGCCCTCGACGAGGATGAGCAGGCCCAGGCCGATCAGGACCACGGGCAGCAGGACGTGCCCCCACCGGCCCAGGGCGCGGGCGACCAGCGGACGGGTGGCGAAGAGCCGTCCGGCCGCGCACCACACGCCGACCAGGACGAGGAACACGGCGACGTACCCGCCGGTGCCGCCCGGTCCGGCGGTGGCGAAGACCGGCACGTACACGCCGATGTTGTCGCCGCCGTTGGCGAAGGTGACCGCGGCGACCTCCAGCGTCCTCGGGCCGCCGGGCGGCTCGCCGTCCGGGTCGCCGTCGTCCCCGTCGCGGCGGTTCCGCCATGCCTGCCAGGCGGCCTTGACGCCCAGGACGAGGGGGAGCAGCCCCAGGTACGGGATCAGCGACCCGGGAAGGAAGGTCGCCCCGAAGCCCGCCGCCACGGCCACCGCCACGAGGGCCAGGAAGCCCAGGTACTGTCCCGCCACGATCCGGACGGCGACGCCCCGCCTGCCCGCGCCCTGGGCGAAGAACAACGCCAGGATCAGGATGTCGTCGATGTTGGTGACGGCGAACAGCCCCGCGGCCTGCCCGATGATGCCCAGATTCACCAGAGGGGGTCCTTCTGTCCGGAGATGCCCGGATGACCCTATCGGGGCGCAGGCGGGCCTGAGAGCCGCCGATGCGGCGTCCCGCACCGGACGGGTCCGGCCGGGTCCGGCCGAGGTGCTGTTGGACACCGCGCCGGGCCGGACCTCCGGGCGGCCGACGGGCCGTGCCGGGCCGAGCAGACCCACCGCGTCGGCGGCAGCGTCATCAGGTACGAGCAGTTCGGGGCGCGGTCCGTCTGCCCGGCCGGCACCTACCAGCACTGGCACCAGGTCCACATCCGCTGCGGGATCGAGCCGGAGCGCCCCGGGCCCATGGTGGGGGGCACGTCCGTCTCGGAGGAGTGGTGCCCCAAGAACACCCTGCTCCAGGACTACTGGGTCACCCAAGGCCCTCAGGAGGGCTGACCGGCGAGGGGGGCGGTCAGCCCGCCCGGCGGCCGTTCCCCGCCCGTGCCCAGGCCGGGGCCCACGTCCCGGCCTGGCGCTCGGCCGCCGTGGCGGCGAGGTGGGCGCGCAGGGTGGCCAGCGCCGGGTGCGGGTTGTCGCGGCGCCACAGGAGGGAGTGCGGGTAGACGGGCGTGGGGCCGGTGACCGGGATGCGGCGCAGCCCGTGACCGGCGGGCCAGACGAGCCGGGTCCGGTCGCCCATGAACGTGGCCAGGGCCGGGGTGTCGGCGATGGTGTCGAGGAGCACGTCGGAGCCGAAATTGGGGCCGGTCGCCTCGATGCTGAGGCCGAACTCGGCGACCAGGTCGTCGTAGAAGGCGGTCCACTCCGTGCCGGGGGCGAGGCCGGGCATCCAGATCCGGTGTCCGGCGAGCTGGTCGAGGGTCACCGAGCGGGCGTCGGCCAGCGCGTGGGCGGGGCCGGTGAGGAGCTGGAGGGCCTCGTCGACGACCCAGGCGGACTCGACGTCGTCGGGAAGGGGCCGGCCGGGCATGGCGACGGCGCGGAAGGAGGCGTCGATGGTGCCGGACCGGATGGCGGAGACGGCCGCGTCGATGTCGGACAACATCACCACGTCGAGGTCGATGCCGGGGTACGCGTGATGGAAGCCGCGCATCAGGCCCGACCCCGCGCCGCGCGAGGCCAGCACGTCGACCCGCAGCGGACGGCTGCCCGCCCGTACGGACGCGACCGCGCGCTCGGCGACCCGCAGCAGCTCGCGGGCGTGCGGCAGGAACGCCTGCCCGTCGATGGTGAGCGTGGTGCCGCGCGGGGTGCGGGTGAACAGCCGCACCCCGAGGTCGCGTTCCAGGGCGGCGATGCGCTTGGAGACGGCCTGCTGGGTGACCGCCAGGTCGGCGGCGGCCTCCTGGAACTGCCCCGCCTCGGCGGCGGCGACGAAGGTCCGGACGATGTCGAGGTCCATGCGCACACCTTACGGACACAACCATCGGTTGTGCGGATCGGGCCGTCCGGTTGTTTGATCTCCTGCTCACCGGCCCGATTGGATGCTCCCGATCGCGTATCGGTTGTACGGGCGAGTGACGAGGAGCGTCGGGGACATGAGGGACGGGCACCGGCTGGGCCGCCGGTTCGGATGGTTGTGGGCGGCGTACGGCACCAGCGCGCTCGGCACGTGGCTCGCCTTCGGCGCGTTCCCGCTGATCGCCGTCCAGGTGCTGCACGCCGGGCCGGCGGAGGTCGCGGCGCTGTCGGCCGTGGGCGCGGCGGTGGGCGCGGCCGTGGCGGTGCCGCTCGGCCCGTGGGTGGAGTTCCGCCGCAAGCGGCCCGTGCTGATCGCGGCGGACCTGGTGCGGTTCGCGGCGCTGCTGACGATCCCCGCCGCGTTCGCGCTCGGCGTGCTCACCTTCGTCCAGCTGCTGCTGGTCTCGGTCGTGGTGGCGGCGGCCGACATCACCTTCCGCGCCGCCTCCGGGGCGTACCTCAAGACGCTGCTGCCGGGCGAGCACCTGCTCGTCGCGAACGCCCGCCTGGAGTCCACGACCTGGACGACCACGATCGTCGGGCCGCCGCTGGGCGGCGCCGCCATCGCGATCCTCGGCCCGGTCGCGACGGTGGTGGCCGACGCGGTCAGCTACCTGCTGTCGGCCCTGGGCGTGCGCGCGGCGGGCGGCGGCGAGCCGCGCCCCGCACGCCGGGAGCCCGCGCGCATGCGCGCCGGCGACCTGCTCGACGGCTGGCGGCACATCCTCGCCGACGCCGCGCTGCGCCCGCTGTTCCTCAACACCGCCCTGTTCAACGGGCTGCTGATGGCCGCCGACGCGCTGCTGGCCGTCCTGATGCTCGGCCGGCTGGGGTTCACCTCGTGGCAGTACGGTCTCGCCTTCGCCGTGCCCGCGATCGGCGGCCTGCTCGGGGCGCGGCTGGCCCGTCCGCTGGTCACCCGGTTCGGGCAGCACCGCGTCCTGGTCGTCACCGGGACGCTGCGCGCGGTGTGGCCGGTCGGGCTGGCCTTCGTGGGGCCCGGCACCGGAGGGCTGCTGCTGGTGATGGGCGTCGAACTCGGGCTCATCTTCTGCTGCGGCGTCTTCAACCCCGTCTCGGCCACCTACCGCCTCGAACGCACCCCGAACGACCGGATCACCCGCACGCTGTCGGCCTGGTCGGTGACGACCAAGGCGTCGACCGCGCTGCTGACGGCCGCGTGGGGGGCGCTGGGCGCCCTGCTCGGCCCCCGTACGGCCATCGGCCTGGCCGGCGTGCTCGTGCTGGCGACCCCGCTGCTGCTTCCCCGGCGCGCCGCCGCGGCCCTTCCCGAGCCGGTGCCGGCGCCCCACGCCTGAATCCCCTCATCACCAAGGAGACAACGATGACCGTCACGTCCCCCGAGCTCGACCCCCGGACGTCCGCGCTGCTCGTCCTGGACCTCCAGCAGGGCGTGCTCGCCTCGCTCCCCGGCCTGGCGGGCCAGGAGGCGCTGCTGTCCCGGGTGGCCGACGCCGCCGCCGCCATGCGCGCGCACGGCGCCGCCGTCGTCCACGTGCGGCTCGGCTTCACCGAGGCCGACTGGGCGGCGATCCCGGCCGCCAACCCGACGTTCTCGCTCATCGGGCGCGGACGCCTGCTGCACCACGAGGACCCCGGCACGGACTTCCACCGGCGGGTCGCGCCCGAGCCCGGGGACCTCGTCGTCCGCAAGACCCGGGTGGGCGCGCTGTCCACGACGGACCTCGACCGGCGGTTACGGGAACGCGGGATCACCACCCTGGTCGTCGCCGGGCTCACCACCGGCGGCGCCGTCCTGTCCACCGTCGCCGACGCCGCCGACCGCGACTACCGGCTGCACGTCCTGTCGGACGGTGTCGCCGACCCGGACCCGCACCTCCACCGGACGCTGATGACCGGCGTGTTCCCGAGAACGGCCCACGTCGTCGACACCGCCGGGCTGCATTCGCTCCTGCGCGAGACCCGATAGTCGCGAACCGTTCGATTTCACTTTCGTATCGCGGGCGGGCCGAATTGCCCGTGCCCCCAATACTGGGTGCATGGCTCCCCTGAACGGCGATTTCGACGCGTTCGCCTTGATGGTCGACGAAAGAGTCACGGCACGCAGGGCCGCTCCGGCGCTCGTCGTGAAGATCTACAAGGGCACCCGGGCGGCCGCCCCCGGCGTCGTGGTCAAGGCGCTCGCCCGCCGGCTGCGCACGGCGGACGGCCGGCCCCTCGTCCCGCACGCCGAGATCGACGAGGCCACCAGCCTGGACGGGGTCGTCGTCCAGCTGGGGAACACGACGCCACGCGGCTGGGGCACAGTACGTTTTCCCCGTTATCGAGCCTTGAGCGCGATAAAGGATGGCGAACGGGCAACCGGCGCACTAGAGCTGGCATTTCACGACCTTCACCCAAATCTCGCCTATTTCGTGCGGAGTGCCAACCAAGTAGGCGGATTGTCGTTGTTTTTCCAGGTTCTCCTGTTCATCCTGGCGGGCTGGGCGATCCGCGGAGTTTTCCGCTGGTCGTGGCGCCGCCGGACCCGCGCCTGGTTCCCCGGCTACATCGGGCATGACAGGGCCGACTTCTTCCCGGAAGCCGGCCGGCTCATGTGGGGCCCCGACCGGGAGCGACAGGAGGGGGCCCTGCTCCGGGCGCTCCTGTGCGACCTGGAGGCCGCCTTCACCCCCAGGCTGTCACCGTGGCGGCGGCGTCGCCGCAGCAGGTTCGTGCTCTTCGTCACCGGCGACGCCGCGCTCACCGACCGCGTCGCCGCTGCCGTACGGGACACCCGCGTACGTCGCACGGTCGTGATCGCCGCGCCCGAGTCCGGCGCCGAGGCCCCGGGCCCGGACCTCAGGTGGGCGGCGAGCGTTCTCGACGGCGAGGCGGCCCTCGACCCGGCGGAGGGCGTCATCCAGGGGACCGGCGGCCTCGACGCCGCCGCCCTGGCGGGCCGGAGCAGGATCCCCGTGCGGCTCGGCAGCCCCGCGCTCGCCGCGACGGAGGCCGTGGCGCAGGGCCTGGCCGCCGTCGGGCTGGCGGCCGTGCTCGCGATCCCCTGGCTGCCCCCGATCCGGCCGCCGGACACCTCCTGCCTCGCGCGGCCCGCGCCCGGCCCGGCGAGCCCGCCCGCGCCGGTCCCGGACGCCGCCGGGGCGCAGAGCCTCTACGCCGCGGACAAGCAGCGGATCGAGGCCGAGAACGCCAGGGTCGATGCCAAGGAGAAACAGGGATACACCGTCAAGACCGTGGTGTACCTCGGCTCCGGCGTCGCGGCCTTCGAGCATCCCGAGTACAACGGCGTGCTCCCCGAGCTGCGCGGGATCCGGCTGGCCCAGCAGAAGATGAACGACATGGCGGAGGCCACCCCGCACAGCCGGCGCAACTACGACGGCAACGTCTTCGTGCGGGTGAACGTCGAGGAGGCCGGCGCCGGGTACGCGAAGGCGCCCGAGATGGCGCGCCGGATCGCGGCCCAGCCGGACCGGAAGGTGCTCGGCGTGATCGGGCTGGGCGAGAGCCGGAAGGAGACGATCGAGGCCCAGCGGATCCTCGGCGACGGCGGCCTGCCCATGCTGGGCATCGGCGCCACCTCGGAGACCTTCCAGTCGCACCCGCTCTATCACCAGGTCTCCTACGACAATCCGGAACAGGCCCGGCTCATCGCGGCCTTCGTCAGGAACGCCGGCGTCATCCCCGCCGGTGACGGCACCTGCGCCCCCGCCGCCTCGGCCGTCATCCTCGGCGATCCCGACGACGACTACAGCAAGACCCTCAGCGACGACTTCGCCGCCGAGTTCCGGCCGAGCACCCAGCTGTGGTTCTCGCCGTCGAACAAGAGCCCCCAGCCCGGCGGCAAGACGGTGTACAGCCTGTCGGCGCTGGCCGACGAGACCTGCGCGATCGTCGCCAAGGACCCGCGGCGCACCCTGGTCCTCTGGCCGGGACGGGCCCAGCGGCTGCGCGACTTCCTGCAGACCGTCAAGGGCAAGAACGCGTGCCCGAGCGCCCTCACCGTGCTGGCCGGGGCCGACGTCACCACCACGGTGACGCGCGCGCAGCAACTGTCGTTCGACGGCGTCACCCTGTACTACTCGGCGCACGCGCTCCCCAGCCGGCCGCCGAACGAGATGGGCAGGGAGTACCTCGCCCGCTACTCCGCCGCCTACGGCCACGACGCCTGGTACGACCACTGGCGCGGGCCGCTCGCCTACGACGCCCTCATGACCATGGCCACGGCCGTCAACACCGTCTGCCAGCTCAACAAGGCGGCGGGGTGCGGGCGAGGCTCGGTGCAGGTCCTGTCCTCCTTCGGCGTCGGCGGCGACGCCGGCCTGCGCGGCGCGACGGGGACGATCGTCTACCCGAGCGATCCCCGCAACGCGTCGGGCGCGGTGACCGTCGTGCCGTCCGACAAGAGGTTCCTCATCCTCCGGGACACGCCCCAAGGGCCGGTGGTGGCCATGGAGTGCGGCCGCCGCGACGGCGGCGACGTGAAGACCACCTGGGGCCCGCACGACGAGTTCGCCTGCCCCCGCCGCTGAGCCCGTGCGCTGACCTCGGGCGCGGGCCCGTCACTCCGGGATCAGGCACTGCTCCTGGTGTGCAGGACGAGGCCGCCGTCGTCCGCGGGGCCGAACCCGAGCTCCCGCAGCTCGGGGACGTCGATCGCGGTGACGACGCCCAGGGCGCCCGCCTCGGCCACCTCTTGGACCGCGAGGCGGGCCAGCGTCCGGCGCACCCCGGCCGGGACGCCGGGCTGCACATACGCCACGTCGAGGCGGGCCATGGTGTGCCGCTCGTTCTCCCAGGACGCGGCGGCGTGGCCGACGAAGGGCTCCCCGCGGTCGTTGTCGACGTAGGCCTGGAGCCAGCAGGCCAGCTTCGCCTCGGCGATCAGCCGCCGCGGGACGCCGACGTCCAGCCCCGCCCTGGCCAGCCAGATCCCGGCATCGGTGGCGGGCGCGTCGTCGTCGAGGGGGACCGCGTCGACGGAGTATCCGGCCGGCCAGACGCCCGGAGCGTGGCGGGTGTCCAGCAGGACCCGGCCGTCGCGGACCGTCCGGCGGCTCCGGCGGACCAGCCCGGTGTCGAGCTCCTCCATGAGGAGGAACTCGACCTTGCGGGCCCACGCGCCGGCCGGGGACACCGGAAGGCCGGTCCACGCGCTCTCCGGCGCCGCCGGGAACCCGATCCGCAGGGCGTACGTGTTCGGGTCCCGCCGCCAGCGGAAGACCACCAGCAGGCCGTCGCCCTCCGCCACGACCTCGACCCCGGCGAACCCCGCCGTCACGGCGCCAGGACGCAGCAGCCGCGCCCTGACGGCTGCGAGCGCATTGGCTCGCGACCACTCGACAGTCACGCCTCCAGATTGGCACACCCGCGGGCGGGCGTGACCGTCGCTCACCTGTCCCCGGGCTCCGCGGGGCAGGGGTCGCCGACGTGGACGTGCGGGACCGGGTTGAGCACCTTGCGACGCTGCTCGGTCAGGCCGCCGAGCCAGGACTCGTCGTAGACGTAGCCGTACCTGCTGCCCGCCCATACCGGGCCGTAGCGGTAGATGACCACGCGGCGCTCGCCGGGGTTGGTCCGGGTGGAGCCGCCGTGCATGAGCCCGTCCACGAAGAGCAGCGCGTCGCCCTTCTCCAGGTGGACGGGGATCGCGCCCGGCAGGGTGTCCATGCGGTCGCCCCTGGCGTAGTCGCCGCCCAGCGGGTGCCGGAAGTTCGACTTGTGCGAGCCCGGCACCACCATCGTCGCGCCGTCGCCCTCGCCGATGTCGGTCAGCGCGAGGATGATGTTGACCTGGCCGCAGCGGAAGACGCCGTGGTCGTAGCGGTAGCCGCAGCGCAGCGCGGTGCGGTAGCCGCCGGAGTGCACGGGGTGGTGCCCGCCCGACTCGCGGATCGAGGCGATCGTCTCGTCGACGAAGACGCCGGGGATGTAGCTGTCCTCCTCGCCCGCGTAGTGCCTGACCAGGTCGAACCAGCTCGGGTGGTCGACCAGCTCCTCGAACGGCCGGCCCGCCGCCACCGCCTGGTGCAGCTCGAAGCCGGTCTCGGGGGTGTAGTCGCGGCGCTGGGCGCCCCGGTACCACTCGCCCCTGGCCAGGTGGCGGGGGAAGGCGTCGAACTCCTCGTTGAGCCGCCGCAGCAGATCCGCGTCCACGGCGTTCCTGAGGATCAGGTAGCCGTTGAGGTCGAACATGAAGTCGTCCAGCTCGGACATGGTGGAACCTCCGGGGTGTGGTGAGATGCCGCCACTCTGCCGCGACGACCTCATTCCGGTCATCCACCCGGAAGATCCAAGATGTCGCATATCCTCAAGGTGTGCAGTCTCTCGCCCAGGTCATCGGCCTGCAGGCGTTCCACGTGACGTCGGGCCCCATGCCCCGCTCCCACATCCACCCCGAGGTCGAGTTCAACCTCGTCCTGTCGGGCACCGCCAGGTACGCGACCGTCGGCGGCGAGGTGGACCTGCCGCCCGGCCGGCTCGCCGTCTTCTGGGGCGGCTACCCGCACCGGCTGCTCACGGCCGAGGGCGTGGACTTCCTCTGGGCCACCGTCCCGCTGAGCGCCGTCATCGGCCACGACCCGCTGCGCGGCGCGGTCGAGCGGGCGCTGTCGGGAGAGTTCCTGTACGGCACCGCCGCCGAGGGCGAGCACGACCGTTTCCTCATGAGCCGCTGGGACCGGGAGCTGCGCCACGAGCCGGCCCCCGCCGTGGCCGAGGTCTGCCTGCTGGAGATGCACGCCCGGCTGGCCCGCCTGACCGGCGGGCCGCGCGAGACGGCGCCCGCCGAGGCGGCGGCGGCCGGATCGGCCGAGCGGATGCTGGCCGTCGTCGCCCGCCGCTACACCGAGCGGCTGACGGTCGAGGAGATCGCCGAAGCCGCCGGGGTGCACCCCACCTACGCGGCCCTGGCCTTCAAGCGGGCCCTCGGCATGCCCGTCTGGCAGTACGTCACCCGGCTGCGGGTCGCCCACGCCTGCCGGTTGCTGCTGGTCACCGGCTGGGGCGTCGACCGGGTCGCGCACGCCAGCGGCTTCCAGACGAGGTCGAGCTTCTACCGGGCCTTCGGCGAGTCGACCGGCCTGACGCCCACGGAGTTCAGGCGGCGGGCGATCGCCGACGGGGGGTGCCCTCCGTGACGTCCGCCGGGAGGCGCACGGTGACGCGGAGGCCCCCGGACGGGCGGGGGACGAGGTCGAGCGTCCCGTCGTGCGCCCGCACGATGCTGCCGACGATCGCCAGGCCCAGCCCGACCCCCGCGTGGTCGGCGCGGACGCGGTCGGTGCCCCGCCGGAACGGCTCCACCAGCGTGGGGACCACGTCAGGGGGCAGCTCGTCGCCGGTGTTCTCGACGGTGAGGGTCACCGTCCCGGCGTGCACGGCGGTCGTGACCCACACCGTGCCCTGTCCGGCGAGGTTGTGCACGATCGCGTTGTGCACGAGGTTCGTCGTCATCTGGAGCAGCAGCGCGGGTGAGCCGGTGGCGGGGGCCAGGTCTCCGGCGGTCTCGACGGCGAGGCCGCGCCGCTCGGCCAGGGGCAGCAGCGTCTCGACGGCCTCCTCCGCGATCAGCGACAGGTCGACGCGCTCGCGCGGGAAGGACCGCCGGTCGGCCCGGCTGAGCAGGAGCAACGCCTCGGTGAGGTCGATCGCCCGGGTGTTGACCAGGTGGAGGCGGTCGATCAGCTCGGCGGGGTCGCGGGTGGGGTCGGTGCGGGCGACGTCGAGCAGCGTCCGGGCGACGGCGAGCGGGGTGCGCAGCTCGTGGGAGGCGTTGGCGGCGAATCTCCGCTGCTCGGCGACGTGCGCTTCGAGCCGTACGAGCATGGTGTCGAAGGCGTCGGCGAGCTCGCGCAGCTCGTCCGCGCGGCCCGGCAGGCGGATGCGGTGGGAGAGCGAGCCGCCGGTGGCCCTGCGGGCGGCGTCGGTGATGCGGGTCAGGGGCGCGAGCATCCGGCCGGCCAGCAGCCACCCGCCCACGAGCCCGAACACCAGCAGGAACGCCAGCACGAGAGCCGCGACCGGGGCGAACGACCGCAGGATGGCCGAGCGGTTGACCATGAAGTCGCCGGTGGAGTAGATGGCGTCGTCGGGCAGACCGCGCATGTAGTACACCCCCACGGCGCCGAGCGGCACGAGGCCCGCGACCACGAGGAACCCGGCGTAGCTCAGGGTGAGCTTGAGCCGCACGCTCAGCCCGGGGGCCCTACCCACGATCCTCCCCCTCGCGCCCGGCGGCGGGCGCCGTGTCGATGCGGTAGCCGACCCCCGCCACGGTGGCGATCACCCAGGGCTCGCCGAGGCGCTTGCGCAGGGACGAGACCGTGATGCGGACGGCGTTGGTGAAGGGGTCGGCGTTCTCGTCCCATGCCCGCTCCAGGAGCTCCTCGGCGCTGACGACCCCGCCCTCGGCGGCGACGAGGACTTCGAGCACGGCGAACTGCTTGCGGGTGAGCGCGACGTAGCGGCCGTCGCGGAAGACCTCGCGGCGGAACGGGTCGAGGCGCAGGCCCGCGATCTCGCGCACCGGCGGCCTGCTGTGGCCCCGCCTGCGGTCGAGCGCTCTGAGGCGGAGCACGAGTTCGCGCAGCTCGAAGGGCTTGGTGAGGTAGTCGTCGGCGCCGAGTTCGAACCCGCTGGCCTTGTCGTCGAGCCGGTCGGCGGCGGTGAGCATGAGGATGGGCATGCCGCTGCCGGAGGCGACGATGTGCCCGGCGATCTCGTCGCCCGAGGGGCCCGGGATGTCGCGGTCGAGGACGGCGATGTCGTAGGCGTTGACGCTCAGCAGCTCCAGGGCGGTGTTCCCGTCGCCGGCGATGTCGGCGGCGATGGCTTCCAGGCGCAGGCCGTCGCGGACGGCTTCGGCCAGATAGGGCTCGTCCTCGACGATCAGTACCCGCATACCCCTGACCGTACGGCCCGGGGCCTATCGCCGGCATATGAAAAATCCCATACGGGCCGGCAACGGCCCGCTGCCTTGACTGGCGGCATGACACCCAGCGGACCAGCACGAACGGCAGCCCGCCGGACCCGGTCGGCCCTGGTGGCCGCGCTCGTCGTCCTCGGCGGGACGCTCGCGGCCGGCGTCGTCGTCCACCGGGCGGTGACGTCCCTGACCGTCTCGGCGTACGACGAGGCCGAGGGGGCCGTGCCCGAGGGCGTGACGGTCTTCGACGACGGGGTCCCGGCCGTCGCCGGCCTCGACGCCGACCTGCTCCGGGCCCTGCGCCGGGCGGCGGCCGAGGCCGCGGGCGACGGCGTCGAGTTCGTCGTCAACAGCGGCCGGCGTTCCCCGGCCTACCAGGAACGGCTGCGCCGGGAGGCGGTCGCCCGGTACGGCTCGGAGCGGGAGGCCGCCCGATGGGTCGCCTCCCCGGACACGTCGCTGCACGTGTCGGGGGAGGCGGTGGACCTGGGGGCGGCCGCCGCCGGATGGTTGTCGGCGCACGGCGCCGCGTACGGGCTGTGCCAGATCTACCGGAACGAGCCCTGGCACTACGAACTGCGTCCGGCGGCCGCCGGCCGCGGCTGTCCGCGCATGTACGCCGACCCCGCCCGCGACCCGAGGCTGCGGCGCTGACCGGCGTCCTCCTCAGGACAGGGGCACGCCGCGGCAGGCGCGCCAGAGCGCCAGGTCGTAGCCCAGGCCCAGGGCCGCGCCGACCAGCAGCCCGTTACGACCGTCTTCCGCGGCGCCGCCGCCGGGTCAGATGGCGGGTTCGAGGTGGACGTGCAGGTCGGTGGCGTGGGCGGGGGCGGGGTGGCCGTCCGGGTCGGTGACGGCGGTCACGGCCAGGCCGGCGGCCGCGGCCAGCTCCGCGAACACCTCGCGGGGGTACCAGTGCAGGACCCACGGGCGTTCGGTGACGGTGACGTCCGGGCCGTGGTGGCGTTCGTAGCGCAGCAGGGTCGTCTGCGTCCGGGCGGTCTCGTCGCGTCGCTGGGAGACGACGGACACCCGCAGGTCGCCGCCGTCGGGGGCGACGGCCGTGCGCGCCCGGCCGATCTGGTCGGCCGGGGCCGGGTCGGGGGTGAACAGCGGCACCAGCGCGACGCCGCCCTCGTCCAGGTGGGCGCGGATGCCGCGCAGGGCGGCCAGCGCCGTGGCGTCGTCGGGGAGCAGGGTGAAGGTCGGCCCGGCGAGGAAGATCGCCCGGTACCGGCGGGGCAGGCTCAGGCTCTCCATGCGCTGGTGGAACAGCGTCACGGACACGTCCAGCTCGCCGGCCCGGCGCCGGAGCCGGGCCAGCATGTCCGCCGAGGAGTCGACGCCGTCGACCTCCAGGCCGCGCCGGCGCAGCTCCAGCAGGGGATCGCCGTCCCCGCAGCCCAGCTCCAGCGCGGGGACGCCGGTACGCTCGACGAAGGCGGCATAGGGCTCCGGGTCCTGGGAGACGGATTTCAGCGGTCCGTAGAGCTCCGCGACGAGGCCGGTGTAGAAGTCAGCTGGATCCACCTTCGTCACAGTACGCACATGATCCAGAAGGTTCACTCCATTATCGAGTCCGGGACGGCCGTCGAGACGTGCCAGAATCCGGCGTACCGGCCGCCGCGGCGCAGCAGCTCGTCGTGGCCGCCCGCCTCCACGATCCGGCCGCCGTCGAGGAAGACGACGCGGTCGGCGCGCCGGACGGTCCGCATGCGGTGGGCGACCATGACCACCGTGCGCCCCGCCATCAGGCGCTCGACGCCCTCGTGGACGGCCGCCTCGTTCACCGGGTCCAGCGCGGAGGTCACCTCGTCCAGCAGCACGACGGGGGCGTCCTTCAGCAGCGCCCGTGCGATCGAGACGCGCTGACGCTCACCGCCGGACAGCAGCGCCCCGCCCTCGCCGACGTTCGCCGCCCAGCCGCCGGGCAGCCGCTCGACCACCTCGTCCAGCCGGGCCGCGGTGGCCGCCGCCCGCACCTCGGCCTCGTCGGCGTCCGGACGGCCGAGCCGCACGTTGTCCTCGATCGTGCCGTCGAAGAGGTAGACGTCCTGGAAGACGACGGCGATCCGGCTCATCAGCGTCTCGGTGCTCATGTCGCGCACGTCCACGCCGCCCACGCGGACCGCGCCGGCGTCCACGTCGTGGAAGCGGGCCAGCAGTTGCAGCAAAGTGCTCTTGCCCGCCCCCGACGGCCCGACCACGGCGAGCCGCTGCCCCTCGGGCACGGAGAACGACACGTCGCCGAGCACCGCGCGGTCGCCGTGCCGGAAGGCGACCGATTCGAACGCCAGGTCGTGGCGTACCGGCTCGACCGGTTCCCGCGGCTCCGGCAGCGGCTCGGTGCGCAGCACCGCGTCCAGCCTGGCCAGCACGGACCGCGCGGCGCGCAGCTTGCCCCCGACCTCCGACAGCGACAGCAGCGGGTCCGCGCAGCGGGCGGTCAGCACGAGCACCGCCAGGACCTCCGGCACGCCGAGCTCCCCGCCCAGCGCCAGGTAGGCGCCCAGCGCCAGGATCGAGCTGAACGCGGCCTGCACCACCAGCGCCAGCCCCACCACGCCGGGCAACGTCGAGACCACCGTACGGCGGGAGGCGCGCCGCACCTCGCGCAGCGAGTCGTCGAGCAGCGCGAACCGTTCGCCGGTGCGGCCCGCGGCCCGCAGCACCGGCTGGGTCTGGAGGAACTCGACGACCCGCTCCGCGGCCTCCTTGTCGCGCTCGTGGCGCTCGGCGTCGGCCGCCGCCGTCGAGCGTGCCGTCCAGCTCTGGACCGCCGCCACCACGGGCGCGGCGGCCAGCGCGGCCAGCCCCGCCCGCCAGTCGACGGTGAACAGCACGGCGACGATGGTCAACGGCGTGACCAGCGCGGAGACGAACGGCGCCAGCAGGTGGGCGATGATGCCCATCGCCTGCAACAGGCCGCGGCTGGCCATCACGGACACCTCGCCCACCCGGCCGGCGTCGTACCAGCCGAGGGGGAGCCGGGCCAGGTGCTCGCCGAGCCGGTGGTACATGCCACGCAACATCGACGTCCCCACCCGCATGCCGGCCAGGTCGCTGGTGTAGCGCAGCCCGGCGTAGACCGCCACCGCGGCCCCGAACGCGGCCAGCCAGGGCCAGACGTCCGCGGGCGCGCCGCCGAACAGCGCCCGCAGCACGGGCACCAGCAGCGCGTAGGACAGGCCCTCGGCCACGGCGGTCGTCGTCATCAGGGCCACGGTGCGGCGCGCGGGCCCGGCGTAGCGGTGTCCCAGCACGCGCAGCAACATGCGGATCATCGGGATCGTTCTCCTTGCGGCACGGCGGCATGGGCTTCGGTCTCGTCGGTGAGCGCTGATCGGTGGGACCGCCAGAACGCGGCGAACCGCCCGTCCCGCGCCAGCAGGTCGGCGGGCCTGCCGCGCTCGACGATCGTCCCGTTCTCCAGGACGGCGACGATGTCGGCGTCGATGACGGTCTCCAGGCGGTGGGCGATGACCAGGATCGTCCGCTCGCCCTCCAAGGTCGCCAGGGCGCGGCGCACCGCCTGCTCGGTCTGCGGGTCGGCGAAGGCGGTGGCCTCGTCGAGCACCAGCACGGGCGTGGCGGCGAGCAGCGCGCGGGCGATCGAGATGCGCTGCGCCTCGCCGCCGGACAGGCCGGTGTCCTCGCCGATCACCGTGTCGTACCCGCGGGGCAGTTCCAGGACGCGGTCGTGGATGTGCGCGAGCCGGGCGGCGCGCACGATCTCCTCGCGGCCGGCGTCCGGCACGCCCAGCGCGATGTTGTCCGCGACGGACGCGCGCAGCAGGCGGACGTCCTGGAAGACGAAGGAGACCCGCCGGTAGAGCTCCCGGCTGCCGATCTCGCGCAGATCGACCCCGCCCAGGACGACCGAGCCGTGCGTCGGGTCGAAGAACCGCGGCAACAGCCGCACCAGCGTGGACTTCCCGCCGCCCGACGGACCGACGACCGCGGTGACCGTGCCGGGCTCCAGCTCCAGGTCGATCCCGCGCAGCACCTCGCGGCCGTCGTCGTAGCCGAACCGCACGTCCCGCAGCTCGATCCGGTGCCCCCGGGGCACGACCGGACGGACGGGCTCCGGCAGCGGCGGCACCGCGAGCACGTCCTTGATCCGGCCGACCGCGCGCCGGGCCGCCTGCAGGTCGTCGAAGCCGTGGCCGAGCGCCGCGACCGGGGCCGTCAGGCCCAGCCCGAGCAGCAGGAAGGGCAGCAGGTCGGCCGGGGCCAGGCCGCCGCCCGTGATCAGGGCCGCGCCGCCGGCCAGCACGACCAGCAGCACGAAAGGCGGCGACAACGCGACCTGCATCCCCGCCGCGACCAGCGACATGCCGCGCGCCCACCGGCCGAAGGTGCCGGCGAAGTCGTCTGCGGCGCGCAGGAAAGCCTGGTGGGCGCGCCCGGCGCCGCCGAACGCCTTGACCACCGCGATGCCCTGCACGAACTCCACGACGGAACTGGCGATGCGCCCCATGGCGGCGTCGAACTCCTCCTGCTCGCGCAGCCGCGCGGGCCGCATCATCAGCGGCACCATCGCCAGGGCCAGCGCCACCGGGATCAGCGTGATCAGGGTGAGCCGCCAGTCGACGGTCAGCAGGTAGACCAGCGACACCGCCGGCACCACGAACGCCGCGGCCAGGTCGCCAGGGGCGTGGGCGATGAACGGATGCACCGCGCTCACGTCCTCGCCCACCACCTTGGCCAGCTCGCCCGTGCGGCGGGTGGACAACCAGCCGAGCGGCACGCGCCCGAGCCGGTCCGCCAGCCGCCGCCGTAACGACAGCTGCACCCGGCCGTCGAGCACGTGTCCGAGCCCCGACGACGCGCCCGTCAGCAGCAGCCGCACGAACAGCCCGGCCACGCCCGCGAGCACCGCGACCCGGACGCGCCCGGCGTCCACCGGGCCCGGCGACAGCAGGACGCGGCCCACCTCGACGACCGCCAGCAGCGGCGCCAGGCCCGCGACCGCGCCGATCACCTGCGACACGACGACGGCGACGAACGCCGGGACGTGCGGACGCAGCAGCCCGCCCGCACCCGGTTCCGGCGGCGGGACGGCCCCGGGCGGCTCGGGGACGGCCTCGGGCGGCTCGGGGACGGCCTCGGGCGGTTCGGGGGCCGGCCGGTGTCCCCGGCTCGTTTCGCGGCTGCCGGTCATGGGTCCTCCAATTCCGCTACCTGAAGTATCGATACTTAAGGTAGCGCAATCGGATATCGTTCAGGCATGTCCCGAGCGAGCACTTCCGCCAGACCGCCCGGTCGCCCGCGCACCGGCGTCAACGCCGAGGTGTTCGCCGCCACGTTGCGCACCGTCCACGAGCTCGGCTACGCGCGGGCCACCGTCGAGCGCATCGCCGCCGCGGCCGGTGTGGCGAAGACGACGGTCTACCGGCGCTGGCCGACGAAGGGCGAGCTGATCGTCGACTGCCTGGTCGACGCGTTCGGCCCGGCGCCGCTGGAGGGCGCCGACCGGGCCGAGATCATGTCCTCGATCGTCCGCTGGATCGCGGGGAAGATCAGCGAGCCGGGCACGGGCGACGCGTTCGCGGGCGTGTTCAGCGACGCCGTCAGCGATCCGGCCCTGCGCGAGGTCCTGTCCACCCGGTTCCAGGACCCGTACCGGCTGGCGCTCCAGGAGGCGCTCGGCGAGCCGGAGCAGCGCGTCCTGCTCTACATCGACGTCGTCGTCGGCACCTTGCTCCACCGGATGGGCATGACCGGCGAGCCGATGGTCGAGTCCGACGTCGACGCGCTGATCGAAATGGTGCTGCGGCACTTCGCCGACGGGCCCGGGGGAGCGCCCGGCGCCTGATCCCCGTGCCGCGTCGGCCCTACGGGTGATCAGGCGGAGGGTTCCCGGCGGAGTGGACGGGCCGGGCGTCGCCGTACGCCGACGCCCGGCGCCTGCGCCGGTGCGGGGGTCACGACACCCCGGAGGCGATCTTGTTCAGCGGGCCCTGACCGCCGGGGGCGGCCTGGGCGGGGTTGTGGACGTGGGCCGTGCCCGCCGGGGCCGGCCAGGCGGGGCCGAAACCGGGGTAGGGGTGGGGCAGCGGGACGGGGGCGGCCGCGCGGGCCGGCCCGGCCGGCACGGTGGAGGCCAGCACGCCGGCCACGGCGGCGGCGGCGATCGCGAGGCCGGCTGATCCGCGTCTTCTCTTGAACATTTCGAGGTCCCCTCGACGTGGTCTGGAAGGACCGCCGAGAGTAGCAGATTGTCATGGCTCAAGTACAGAGAGTCACAAGGCGCGGGGTGAGGCAGTAGCGTCGTCGCACGTGAGCGATTACGCACTGTCACCGTCGGTCGAGCCCCGGTCCCTGCGGCGGTGGGTCGTGCTGCTGCTCTGCTGGGCCTCGCTCACCATGACCTCCGTCGACCGTTCCACCTGGGGGCCGGCGTCGCTGCAGGCGGGCGAGGCGCTGGGGGTGTCGCTGGCGGGGCTGGGGGCGTTCGCGACGGCGTACTACGTCGGTTACGTGCTGTCCAACATCGGCGGCGGGCTGCTCGGCGACCGGATCGGCAGCCGGGTCGTGTTGTCGGGGTCGCTGTTCACGGCGGGCGGCTTCATGATCGCGTTCGGGTCCGTGCCGTCCGCCGGGGCCGGGATCGCGGTGCAGGCGCTGATCGGGCTCTGCGCGGGGGCCGACTTCGCGGCGGGCGTCAAGCTCATCGCGTCCTGGTTCGGCGAGCGGGAGCGCGGGCTGGCCATGGGCGTGTTCACCATGGCCTCGTCGCTCGGCACGATGATCGCCAACGTGCTCGTGCCCCGGCTGATCCAGTGGTACGACTGGCGGGCCTCGTACCACCTGTTCGGGATCGTGTCGATGGGGCTCGCGCTGGTGTGCCTGACACTGCTGCGCGACCGGCGCGAGCCGCCGGCCGCGCGCCCGTCGCTGCGCGGCCTGGCCCGCGACCGCGACCTGCTGCTGATCGGCCTGGCCGGCTTCGGCGGGCTGTGGGGCACGTACGGCTTCGTGACCTGGTCCAACACCCTCATGGTGAAGGGGCACGGGCTCGACCCGGTGGCGGCCGGGACGGTCGTCGTGGTGTTCGCGGCGGCGGGCGCGGTGGGCAAACCGGTCATCGGCCTGGCCACCGACCTGGCCGGACGGGGGCGCAAACGCCCGGCGGTCGCCGTGCTGGTGGCCTTCGCCGGCTGCCTGCTGCTGTTCGGGCGCATGGAGACGGAGACGGCGTTCCTGGTGACGGCCGGGTTCGCGGGGCTGGGCGCCTACCTGTACTCGCCGTTGCTGATCGCCATGGTGCCCGGCCTGTCGGGGACGGCGCTGGCCGGCTCGGCGGCGGGCGCGACGAACGCGGTGGCGCAACTGGGCAGCGTGACCGTGCCGGTCGTCGTGGGGGCGGTCTACCAGGCCGGCGGCTCCTTCTCCGCCGCGTTCGCCACCCTGGCCGCCGGGCCGGTGGCGGGCGCGGTGGCGCTGTGCTTCGTCCGCGAGGCGCGGGGGGGGGGGGGGGCCCGCCCCCCCCCCCCCCGCCGGGGGGGGGGGGGGGGGGGGGGGGGGGGGGGGGGGGGGGGGGGGGGGGGGGGGGGGGGGGGGGGGGTCGGCTGGCCGCCGCCGCCGATCTGCAGGTCGATGCAGGAGTAGAAGGCGTTGGAGGTGTCGGAGATGTTCCAGATCGCCAGCACCTTCT
>NZ_JBIAOF010000011.1:0-394719 GCF_042878785.1 Nonomuraea sp. NPDC003560
GCGCTACGACAAGCGCGCCTACGTCTTCCTCGGCACCGTCACCCTGGCCGCCCTGGTCATCTGGCTCCGGACCTGATCTAAGAAACAGCTCCTAGTGCTGTGACCGGAAACGATCACCGGGTTGGCGTCGAGAACTGCCCTGCCGGTTGGATGGGCTGATCGGTTCATCGACTGTCGGGAGGCCCACCACGCCGATCCTGGACGGTTTCGGTGTGGGCGGCCTTCAGCGCGTCCTCGGCGTTGAGTGCGCGTTCCCGCTGGGTCGCTTCGATGGCCGCGCCGGAAATTGGCGTGAAGAAAATCTGCCGAGCGGCGAACACTGGGAGACAGTCGCCTTCGGAAGGACGCCATGGCTGCCCCACCTGACGCCAACGATGTGCTGGAAGACGTCACCATGGTCGAGCGGTCGATGGACAATCCCGAGCTTTTCGCCCTCCTGTACGACCGGTACTTCCAGGAGGTCTACCGCTACCTGGCCGCCCGGCTCGGCGGCGAGCAGGCCGAGGACCTGGTCGCGGAGGCCTTCCTGCTCGCGTTCGACGGCAGGTGCGGCTTCGATCCGCAGCGGGGCACCGTGCGGTCGTGGCTATTCGGCATCGCCACGAATGTCGTGGCCCGGCACCGCCGCAGGGAGGGCCGCCGCCTGAACGCGCTCAGCAAGATCGCGGCTGAGGACTCCGGTGACGGGCACGAGGACCGAGTGACCTCGCAGCTCGCGGCGCAGGCCAGCCGACCGGAGCTCGTACGAGGGCTGAAGGGCCTGTCGAAGGGCGATCGCGACGTGGTGTTCCTGCTCGTGTTCGGCGGGCTGGGCTACGAGGAGATCGCCGCCGCCCTGGACGTACCGGTGGGGACCGTCGGGTCCCGGTTCAACAGGGCGCGCAAGAAGCTGCGAAAGGCCCTGGGCGACGTCAACCCGATCGGGGAGTGGTGATGGACGAGTTGAAGCTGATCGAGGCCGTGTTCGCGGAGCCCGAGCCGACGCCGGAGGCGGCAGCGAGGGGGCGTGACCGCTTCCTCCGCCTGACCCGCCAGGCACAGGCGTCACGGTTGGACTGTCCGCGCCGCTGGTGGCCCACCGCGCTGCCGATCCGGCGCGTCGCCCTGGTCGGCGCCATGGCGGTGATGCTCACCGGCGGAATCATCGTCAGCCAGGTGAGTCTGGGCGGCTCCGACTCGCGTACCCCCGGGTACCTGATCGCTGCCCCTCCGGCCGACGCCAAGGCGCTGCTCACCCTGGCCGCGCGGGCCGCTGCCGACCGGCCCGACACGGTGCCGGCCCGCGGCCAGTACGTTCACACCAAGACGCTGGCCCAGCACAGCCTGTACACCAGGGACAAGGCGGGCACCATGCAGTACACCAAGGTGATGGTCAACGAGGAGCGCTGGGAGGCCGCCGACGTGGGTAAGCCCTGGCTGAGCCGCAAGCAGAGCCTGTCAGCCACGGGACCGGCGCCTCGGCGTTTCTGGGACCACGGCGTCGAGGACATCCTCTCCGAGTCGTCGGGCTGCCCTGGCCAACCGGCCTACGCCCGGCTGCGCACCTGGCCGACGGACCCCGCCCAGGTGCGCGCGAAGATCGTGGCCGACACGGGCGAGGAGCCGCTGCGCATCTGGTCCTCCCTCCAGGGCCTGATCCGCGAGTCCGTGGTACGGCCCAGCCTGGGCGCCGCGCTCTACCAGGTGGCCGCCGGGCTGGACGGCATCGTGCTCATCGGTGACGCGGCGGACGTCTCCGGCCGCCCCGGGCTGGCCGTCGCCATGGACGAGGGCAACGGCACCCGGTCCGAGCTGATCTTCGACCGGCAGACCTATCACTACCTGGGCGAGCGCACGGTGGTCACCAAGGGCAAGAGGGTGGAGCTGCCCAAGGGCGAGTACATCGAGAAGAAGGGCACGGTGACCGGCACCGCGGTGCTCGCCGCCGATCTCGCCCCCGGCCTGCCCGAGGTGTCGCCGAAGGCGTCCCGCATGAAGATCCCCTGCTGAGACCTTTCCCCGGCTGATCCGGCCTTTCGGGCCGTGAGTTCTGTTTCGCATGCCCTCAGATCGATCCGGCATGCCCTCAAGGAAAAGGAGAACCTGCATGTTCATCGCCAAGGCCGTCGCGGTCACCCTGCTCGCCGGTTCATTCGGCGGCCTCACCTCGCCGCCGTCGGGGGACGCCACCGCGTACGAGAAGCAGACACAACAGGAGGCCAAGCGCGTCGCCTGCATGATGGAGCGGGGCCTGGACTACGTGGCCTCCCCGGAGCCTCGGTACACGTGGCAGCCCGGGGAGCAGGAGCGGCTCGCGGGTGACCTGAAGGCGCTGCGGGAGTACCGGGCCAAGTACGGCTTCGGCGTCTGGTCCCCGAACGTCTATCCCAAGGACAAGGTCGTCAACCCCGTCCAGCACGAGAACCCGAACAACAAGATGCTGATGTCGCTCTCGGCCGGCCAGCTGAAGAAGTGGCGCGCCGCCGACGACGCCTGCTTCTCCCAGGCGGTCAAGGAGGTGCTGGGCAAGACCGTCACCTCCCAGGAGGACTACTACGACCAGCTCGAAGCGGCGGTGGACAAGTCGCTGAGCGTCCTCGACCAGGACAAGCAGCTCGTCCAGCTGGGCAAGCAGTTCGCCATGTGCCTGGGGGTCGGCGAGACCAGGCCGACCGCGCTGGACGGTCTGAGCCACACGAAGATCGTGCGGCAGGCTTCGGACGTCGCCAAGAAGACGTGGAAGGGCGAACTGCCCAAGGAGACCGAGGGTAAGACCGTCATCTTCCGGCCGAACCTGAAGCCCGCGCAGGCCAGGCCGTACCTGGACAAGGAGATCAAGGCGGCGCTGAGGGACCTGGAGTGCGGAAAGGCCTTCTACCCCGCCTACTTGCCCAAGGCTGTGGAGATCACGTCGCGGGTCTACCAGGAGTTCGGCAGGGAGGGCGCGGCCCAGGCGGCGCCGTCCCGGATCTACGGCAAGCTCGTCTGACGCAGCGCTCCCGGGGTGCCGCTCGTGGCGCGTGAGCGGCACCCCTCGCAACGAGTGACGAACGACGAGCTCGGATCTCACGGGCCGGCCTGGGCGCCCCTTGCCCGCGCCCACCTCCAAGCTCCCCTGCTGACCAGAAGGTAGAGCAGAGCCACTTCCCAGGCCAGCAGCGTCTCTGCCCCATCGGAGGGCTTCCGTGAGCGAGGGCGGTGGTGATGATCGCGGACTCTCCTGATCCGGCCATTGCCCCGACGCCAACCGGGGTGATCGCCTTCCCGGCACATGGTGATCTCGCGCCTCGGCGCCGAGAGCTGATGTCAACTCTCCGCACATCGACAACGAGAGAGCAAATGAAATTAACCCACGCAACCCTCGCCGTGATCGTGGCGGGATCTCTCATCGCAGGCGGTACCACGAGTGCCGCACAGGCAGCCGAGGCGGCATCTCCCGTGACCGGGGTGTCGGGCTCAGTGACGCTGCTGACCGGCGACCGCGTGACTGTCACAGCGAACGGCCACCGGATCGAGCCTGGTCCGGGCAGAAACCAGCGCTTCGACGTCCAGCGCCGTCAGGGTCACCTTCACGTCATTCCAGAGGATGCCAAACGGCTGCTGGCCCAGGGCCTGCTGGACGAGCGCTTGTTCGACGTCACGCAGCTGCTCACCTGGCGGTACGGCGACGCCTACAAGGCGGACATACCGCTGATCGTCCAGTCCGCCGACGGGAAGGCGGCACCGGCGCTCAGCGGAACGCGCAAGGCGAAGGAGTTCGCCGGGCTGGGGCTGGCCGGCACGAGCGTGTCCAAGGCGACGGCGGGCCAGACCTGGCAGAGCCTGGTCGGCGGCGCCCGATCACTGGCCGCCGGCAAGTCGAAGATCTGGCTGGACGGGAAGCGGCCCATCACCCTTGACCAGAGCGTCAAGCAGATCGGGGCTCCGCAGGCGTGGCAACAGGGGCTGACCGGATCCGGTGTCACGGTCGCCGTGCTCGACTCCGGTTACGACGCCACCCACCCCGATCTCAAGGACGTGGTCACGCAGTCGCGGAACTTCTCCGACGAACCAGACATCACCGATAACGTGGGGCATGGCACCCATGTCGCCTCCATCGTGGCGGGCGCCGGAGAGAAGTATCGGGGTGTCGCGCCGGGCGCGAAGATCGCGCTTGGCAAGGTCGGCGGAGAGAACATCAGCGAATCGGCGATGCTGGCAGGCATGGAATGGGCCGCTGTCGAGGTCAAGGCAAAGATCATCAACATGAGCATCGGCGGCCCGGACACACCTGGCATCGACCCGATCGAGCAGGCCGTCAACACCCTGTCAGCGCGTACGGGAGCGCTGTTCGTCATCGCGGCGGGCAACGACGGAGCACCCGGCTCGGTCAGCAGCCCGGGCAGCGCCGACGCGGCGTTGACGGTCGGCGCGGTCGACAAGTCCGACAAGATGGCCGAATTCTCCAGCCGCGGCCCGAGAAATGGCGATCACGCGATCAAGCCCGACGTGACCGCACCCGGCGTCGACATCATGGCGGCGGCCGCGCAGGGCACGGCAGACGGCCCTTACGTCGCCCACAGCGGCACCTCCATGGCGGCGCCGCACGTCGCGGGTGCGGCGGCGATCCTCGCCCAGCAGCACCCGGACTGGAGCGGCGAGCAGCTCAAGGCCGCGCTCATCGGTAGCGCCGCGCCGCAGGCTGGCGCCACGCACTTCGACCAGGGCGCCGGGCGCGTCGACCTGGTTCGCGCGGTCGGTCAGCAGGTGTATGCCAGTCCCGCGAACATCGGCACGGTCCTCCGCTGGGGCAGATCCGGCGAACGGCAGGCGACCCAGGAGATCACGTACACCAACGCCGGCGACTCTGCGGTCACGCTGGACCTCACCGTGGACGGCGACGTGCTGCGCACCTCGGCACAGCGGGTCGAGGTGCCCGCCAAGGGCACGGCATCGGTCACCGTGACGATCGACGGGACCGGCAAGGAGCCCGGCGATCATCCGGGCACCATCACGGCCCGATCGGGTGACCTTCTCGTCCGTACCGTCGCCACCGCGTACGTGGAGCCGGAAGCCTACGACGTGAAGATCAGCGCACTGGGTACCGGCGGCCAGCCCGTCGACGCGGTCGGGGAGTTCTACAACGGCAAGGGCGAGAGTCTCCGGATGGTCCTTCGCGGCGCGCCGGACACCTACCGGCTCCCCGCCGGCGAGTGGAGCCTGTACGTGGACATCTACGAAGGCACGCGCATCACGACCACGCACTTGCCGGTCAAGGTCGGCGGACAGGGCGCGGAGATCGTCCTGGACACGCGCCAGGCCAAACCGATCAGATTCACCCTGGACGAGCCCACGGCCGTCATCAGCGGGTGGACCGAGATGTGGGTGATCAACGGTTCGTGGTACCTCGGCTGGGCCGGAGGCAGGCCCGACCCCAGCGCCGTGTACTTCGTGCTCGGCTCCAAGCAGCCCGGACTGAAATACGTCACCAGAATGCATTTCCACAAGAAGGACGCCTCTCCCACCCCCGTCCGCTACGACCTGGTGGACGAACGCCATGACGGCGTGCCCGAAAACCCCACGTACGCGGCCAGGGTGAAGGACCTCGACAAGGTGACCACCACCTTCCGCGGTGCCGGAACGGCCGCGAAGGGCACCTACTTCGTGGCGAACGCCATCGAAGGCGTTTCTGACGGATTCCTGACCCCCACGAACGATGTGCCTCTGCCGGGCAAGCTCACGGAATACCGGACGCGAGGGCACAAGTGGTCCAGCGCGCTGCGCGTCGGCGAATCCGTGGTCACGGGGGCCACGGGACCCACCGGCGACGGCCGCGATCGGCAGACGTGGGGCGTCGCGGTCAGCGGCCCGTCCTTCTCCGCCTCGGGCGCCTGGCGGGAGGGGAACACCGTGACGTTCGACGGCGCCCGGCTGTTCTCCGAGGGCATGCCCGGCCGGGTCGGCATGGACGGCGCCGCCACCGGCACCATCAGCCTCGCCAAGGGTGATCAGGTCATCTCCACGATCGACTACACCAGGTGCGGGCTGTGGGAGGCCGATTCCTGCCGGCTGAGCACCGGTCTCCCGGCGGAGCCCGCCAGGTACACGCTCAGCGCGACGGCCCGCCGACAGGTGCCGCACTCCACGCTGTCCACAAAAGTGGAATCGACGTGGACGTTCCGCTCGGCGAGCACTGCCAAGCGGGAAGCGCTCGCCCTGGCGGCGGTTCGCTTCGCCCCGGAGGGGCTGGACGAGTACAACCGCGCCAAGCCCGGATCGTCCACCCGGCTGCCGATCTGGATCGAACGCAATCCCGGCGCTCCCGCGGCAGCCGTGAAGTCCATCCACCTGCAGATGTCCGTCGATGACGGAGCGACCTGGCGCGACATCCGGGTCAGAGCCAAGGGCTCGGACTGGACGGCGCAGATGACCAACCCGCGCACGGCGGGCTTCGTGTCCCTGCGCGCCACGTCGACCGACACCGCGGGCAACACCGTCAGCCAGACCATCCACCACGCCTACGCGGTCGGATAACCCTCCCCGCAGGGCGGTAGCGATCTTGGACCGCCTTGATCACGCACGAGTTCTGGCCCCACCTGGGTGAGATCCCGGTTCGAGGGTTCAGTCCGTCTGTGGGTTCGGGGACTGCCGGCCCCGAACCCCTGCAGACCTCGGCGAGAGAAGCCCAGGAATGGACAGCCCGCCAGTCTGAAACTTCGATCTTGCTCAAAGTCACCGATCGAATCACAAGCTGATCTTGCCAGTCGCGCTGGGCGGCGAGCTGAAGATGTGAATCAGGCACTCACGCACCGAACAACGGGTTGACCGCCGTCAGCTGTGGGTGGAGTGCTGGGCCTCGCTCTGAGCGAGCCGGTAGGAGCGAGTGCCGGTGTCGATGATGGCGGCGTCGAAGGTGCGGCGGTCGACGATCGCGGCGCAGAGACGCGGCTCGGTGAAGGTCTTGGTCCAGGCGTCCTTCTCCCGAAGCTGTCCCCAGCCGTCAGGTAGCGCTGATCGGACGGAACGCCTATTCCGTCCGGTTCCGGAATGACTGAGTCGCAGGTCAGCGCATCCGAGACGCTCTGTATGCGGATTCGAGCGCATCCCAGCGCTAACTTCCGGTGTCGAAAACTCGGTCTGTGCTGTCCGGCGCGGACCCCGCGCGACCTGTAACGATCGCCGGGTCGTACTGATTGATCAGCACACGGACGGCAGCGGTTACCTGATCATGGCCTGTCAGTAGGAGCGGACCGGTGAACCGGGTTTGGTGTCACATGCGTTGACCCTGTGCGGGATGATGGTCGCCGGTCGCCCTGTCGTGATCTCTGACGGGAGTCACTGACCAGCCGACCCCCTGGGGAGCGAGGTGCCTGATGGCCCTTCCGGTGGTGACTTATGCGGGGGAGCGGCGCGCGCAGGCGTTGGCGAGAGCAGCCGAGGCGCGGAAGGCGCACGGCGCGGCGTGCGGCCTCAAGTAAGTCATGCGAACTGAGAGGCTTTCGTGGATTTTACGATCTGCCAGTTTCTGGGGCACACATGCGAAGATGGCCGGGACTCGCCTATCTGGCACGCGCAGATGCAGGTGGCGGCATGTGCGCATCTGCTGAATGAGTGGCTGCAGGAGGACACCCCTGACAAGGAAGCGGTCGGCATCCGCCTCCTCGTCGATGTTCGTGAAGTGACGCAGGCCCCCGCCGGGCCGGAGACCGCCTCCCTCGTGAACGCCGGGGTGTTTCCGGCCTTGTCGCCCTATGGGCCGGTGCGCGAGCCGCTCTCCTGCGAGCCGATCCCTCTCCCGGGGGTGGCTACGGCCGTGGAGCGCGCCCTGTTCGGCACGCCGGCGTCACCGCGCGTCGAACTGATGTCCGCCGCTCTTCGGGCATCGATCGAAGACTGGGCCGAGGAGGCGGCGCTGGTGAGGGTCGCCGACCCGGCCGGTGGCGACGTCCGGGGGGAAACGCATGTTGTGCTTCTGTCCTCCTCCGGCCTGATGCGCCTCAGTGTCGTGCGCGTGGACGATCGCGGACTCGACCGTGACCCGGCCTGTTCCTTCGCGGGGCATTGGTGCGACAGCGGAGCCCGGCCGGGGGAGCGGAGTCACGCGCTCACCGAGGCGAGGCTGCGGGCCATCTGCGCGGGAACTGCTCTTCACGCCCCGCTGGACTTCTTCGGCTACGGCCCGTTCAAGATCGAATGGGTGCGGCATGGGCTGCCGTCCTCAGCTGGAGTGGACGCCATCCGGACGTGGTGGAGAAGTAGCGCATGGAGCCGACGGTATCTCGAGGATTACCTGCTCGACGAGCTGCCCGTCCCTGACGATCCGCAGGCGTATTTCGAGGATCCGGACAATTTGACGGAGGAGCGTGATCCGCTCGAACTGGGCGACCCGGACAACGGCCGAGCATGGTGGGGAGCCGAGGTCGGCGCCGGGCTCCAGCCTCTGGACACGACGGAGTTCTTCCGGGAACTGCAGTCCTTCCGTGCCGCCTGCCTGCAGGAAGCAGTTGGCACGGAGGCGGCAGAGCTGGTGCCGTATCTCCTGAACGAGCTTCTCGACCGCCCCATCCGCCGCGTGGGCGGTCCGGAACGCCGTTTACGGGTGTGGGCCGATGCCGACGAGGACGGCCGCTTCTGGCGGGATGCGACAGACGAGGTCTACCGGTACGGCCATGGGCGCAGGCTCTTGATCCTTGGTCCGGAGGAGGCGATGTACATCGTGTTCAAGGATGAGCAGAATCCCTGAGCCTCGGTCGTGGGCCGTTCTCTAAACGGCTGGACTGAAGTTGATGGTGCGACACGGTGATCTGAAGTGCGGGTCATGGGGCAGGTGGTGGCCTGCTGCGGCCCGTGAGCGGCGAGCGGTCGAGGCGCTCTGCTGGGATCTCGGGGATGTCGGCGGATGTGTCGGGCTCGTCTGGGGGCTGGTGGGTGTGGCGCCACTGGTCGAGGAAGTGGTCGGTGACGAGGTGGTCGAGCGTCCTGGCACTGGGGCTAGGCTGAGTGAATGGCCGAGCGTCCGTCGACGTCGCGCAGCAGGTTAGGCTCCGTGGGGTTGGATGCCGGTGCGGCATGCGTATGCGTCCTGGCCTTCTGGCTGCCTCTGGACGGTCGGCCCGGACCGTACATGTCGGGCGGGCTGGTCGTGCTGTTCTTCGGCGGCATGCTACTGCGGTCGCTGTTGCCGCTTGTCGCGGTCGGCGTCGTCACCGTGATGACCATCACCGGGCTGGCTCTGGGGTTGGCCGCCGATCCGTTCGTCGCCGTTGCATGGACGCTTTATCCCGT
This sequence comes from Nonomuraea sp. NPDC003560, assembly GCF_042878785.1. NCBI lineage: Bacteria > Bacillati > Actinomycetota > Actinomycetes > Streptosporangiales > Streptosporangiaceae > Nonomuraea > Nonomuraea sp. NPDC003560. The sequence goes on from NZ_JBIAOF010000011.1 coordinate 9,244, forward strand.
GGCGGTGACGTGGGGTACTCCGAGGTCGCTGTCCATCGTCAAGGCGGCGGCGGGCCTGGTTGTGATCGCGATCGCCTTGTTCGGCACCGCCGACGGCGCGAGCGGCGTGCTGCGGTTCATCATGCTGAGCCTGCTCGCACTGGCCGGGTCATGGCTGCTGGGCGGCACGACGCGGCGGGCGGTGCTGGAAGCCGAGCACGCGACGCGGGCGGAGTCGCAGGCGGCGGTGGCGGCCGAGCGGCTGCGTGTGGTGCGGGAGTTGCACGACGTCGTCTCCCACTCGCTGGGCACGATCGCGGTGACGGCGGGGGTGGCGGCTCGGGTGGGCGCCGATGACCCCGGCCGGCTGCGGGACAGGCTGGAGCGGATCGAGGTGGTCAGCCGGCAGGCGCTGGATGAGCTGCGTACCACGCTGACATTCGTCCGTGTCGGAGAGGAAGGCGCCGAGCGGCGGCCCCAGCCGGGCGTCGGGGATCTGCTGGACCTGGCCGAGCGTGCGAGAGGCGGGGGTGTCAGGGTGAGCATGACGGTGACGGGTGTCGACACCGTGTCGCCGAGTATCGGCTTGGCCGTGTACCGCGTCGTGCAGGAAGGGCTGACGAACGCCGTTCGGCACGCTTCTGGAGCGCACTGCGCCGTGACGGTGTGCGGTCGGGGCGGCGACGTCCTGGTCACCGTCGCCGACGACGGTGCAGGGCCGCGGACGCCTCACGGCGAGCCAGGGTATGGACTGGTCGGCCTGCGGGAGCGGGTGGAACTGCTCGGCGGCGGCTTCGCCGCCGGGCCGCGCCCCGGCGGCGGGTTCGAGGTGCGCGCGACTATCCCGTTGCCAGAGGCGGTGGCACATGAGTGAGCATGCGGCTGGGCGCATCGGGGTGCTGATCGCCGAGGACGAGGACCTGTTGCGGGCCTCGCTGCATGAGCTCGTGGACAGCGACCCACGGTTGGTCACCACAGGTGAGGCGCGCGACGGACAGGAGGCGGTCGACGCGGCAGAGCGGCTCCTTCCCGACGTGGTCCTCATGGACATCCGCATGCCCGTGATGGACGGCCTCACGGCGACCCGCATCATCTGCGAGCGGCAGCCGACCGCCAAGGTCGTAGTCCTGACGACGTTCGACCTCGACGAGTACGTCTACGAGGCGCTGCGCGCGGGCGCCTCGGGGTTTCTCCTGAAAAACGCCCTCCCAGAGGACATCCTGCGGGCGATCCTCACCCTCCACGACGGCAACGCCATGCTCGCCCCCGAGGTGACCAGGCGCCTGATCGCGGACTATTCCCAGGGCAGGAGCCGGCCGCGGCCGGGCCCGTCCCCGTTCGACGTGTTGACCGAGCGCGAGCGGGACGTCGTGGCGGCCATCGTCCAGGGCATGTCGAACGAGGAGATCGCCGCGGCACTCTTTCTCAGCAGAGCCACGGTAAAGACCTATATGAGCCGGTTGTTTCTCAAGCTCGGCGTACGGGACCGAACCCAGCTCGTCATCCTTGCTTACGAGTCCGGCTACGTGGACGGTCTCGGCTGACGGCCTGGTGTCAACCTTTGGCCGATGCGCCCGGCACGGCGCGCTTGGAACGCTGGAGACCGTGATCGAGATAGTTGGACTCAGCAAACGCCGCGCGGCGAAGCTCGTTGTGGACGACGCCCACTTCACGGCCGCCCCGGGCCGCGTGACCGGGTTCCTCGGCCCGAACGGCGCCGGGAAATCGTCCACGCTGCGCATCCTGCTCGGCCTGGACCGCGCCGACTCCGGGGCCGCGTTGATCGGCGGCAGGCCGTACCGGAAACTCCGCGACCCGCTGCGCACGGTCGGGTCGCTACTCGAGGGGAGCGGCGCCCACCGGTCCAGGACCGCACGGGCTCACCTGTCATGGGTGGCGCGCAGCAACGGCATCCCGAAGTCACGGGTGGGCGAGGTGCTGGAACAGACCGGGCTGGCGGACGTCGCGGGCAAGCGCGTCGGCACGTTCTCGCTCGGCATGGGACAGCGGCTCGGTGTGGCGGCGGCCCTGCTCGGCGAGCCGGAGGTGCTCATTCTCGACGAGCCGGTCAACGGCCTCGACCCGGACGGCATCCGCTGGATCAGGCGGCTGCTGAAGGAGTACGCGAAGGCAGGGCGCACCGTGCTGGTCTCCAGCCATCTGATGAGCGAGATGGCGGAGACCGCCGACGACCTGGTGGTGATCAGCGGGGGCAGGATCGTCACCACAGGCCCGCTCACCGAGGTCACCGCCGGGCACGCCTCACTGGAGGAGGCGTTCTTCGCCCTGACGAATCCCGGCCACCCCTCGCGTGCCGCACGGAGCAGATCGTGACCTTGAGGAACGCCATCGCCGCCGAACTCAGGAAGCTGCTCGCCCTGCCCTCGGCCCTGCTCGCCCTCGCCCTCAGCGCACTGTCCACGCTCGGCTTCGCCGCCATGTCCGCCAACTCCATGCGGAACAAGCTCGACCTCGGCGACCCCACCGCGCTGACTCACACCTCCACGATGGAGGTCGGCTTCAACCTCATCCCGGTGGGTACCATCGGCGCGATCGTGCTCGGCGTCGTCATCGTCAGCAGCGAGTACGCGCCCAACAGCAAGGACGCCGGTGGTGGTCGGCAGATCCTGACCAGCCTCACCTGCACGCCGCGGCGCGGCATGTTGCTCGCGGCCAAGACGATCGTGCTGATCCTCGTCACCGGCGCGCTCTCCGCCGTCACGATCTCCGTCACCATCGCGCTGTCACAGGTCCTGCTCGGCGCGCATGGCAACCCTCCAGGTGAGGTGCTGACAGCCCTCGGCTGGCGGGCAGCAGGGGGCGTCGCATATTGGGTGCTCATCGGGGTGATCGCCTTTGCTGTCACCGTCATGACCCGCAGCGGCATCGTGCCGCTGATCGCGTTCATCGCCAACACCATGCTGGTGTCGGTCACCTTCCTGCTGACCAGACTCACCCCGCTGGCGAACTACCTGCCCGACGTGGCTGGGGCCGCCATGATCGGGGTTTTCATGCCCAGGGAAGGCATGCTCGATCCGTTGCCTGGCGGCCTCGTCATGACCGCCTGGGCCGCTGGGCTGCTCGCCGTCGCCGCTCGCCTGTTCGTCCGGCGGGACGCCTGACATGACCAACGGTTTCCGGAACATCGTGGCGGCGGAGCTCGTCAAGCTCCGCACCCTGCCCGCAACGCTGATCACCACCGTCACGACCGTGACCGGCACGGCCACGCTCGCGATCGTCTTCGCCGCGGGGCGGGATCGGCTCGGCGGCTCCCCCTCGGCGGCCGAGGCCGCGCTTGGCGTCCTCGAGTATGGGCAGGTCGGGTTCATCCTGCTCGGAATCCTGGCTGTCGCCACCGAGTACGGCGGCAGCCAGATCCGCACGAGCCTCGCCGCCGTCCCGGGCCGTACGCTGCTCATGGCGGGGAAGACGATCGCCTACGTGGTGGCCGCGTCGCTGACCGCGCTGCTGACCATCGGCATATCCCTTCTGGCGGCCCGGCTCACGCCGGGCATGAGCTGGGCCGGGGGGCGCCTCGGCGTACTGGCCGGGGCCGGTGCCTACCTTGTGCTGATCGGCCTGCTCGGCTACGCCGTCGCCGCCCTGGTCCGAGACCTCATCGCAGCACTGGTCACCATGCTGGCGCTCGTACTGGTCGTGCCGCCTCTTCTGACGGGCCACACCACCTTGGCGGCCTACCTGCCCAGCCGCGCCGGGATGCGCATGTACGAGATCGGACCGGCGCTACAGGAGGACCTCACACCCGTCCAGGGCGCGGGCATCCTCACCGGGTGGCTGGTACTCGCGCTCGCCACCGCTGTGATCTCCTTCGTCAAGAGGGACACATAGCGGCGACTCGACCTCGTCGCCGATCCCGGTGCCGGCGTGTAGGACGTCGTTGTCGCCCACGACGTCGCCCAGCTCGACCTGGAGGGGAGCACTCCGGCGATCGACGCGCTCTTCCCTGGGCAGCAGGAACACCATGCCGGCCTGACTCGATGGCCCGAGTAGCAGGCGATGACGGACTTCTTCGCCGCGCCCGTGTCCGAGGACCGCGACGAGGACGAGGACGACCTCGATGACCGCTCCGACCACGACTGGGGCCGCCTGCCTCGCAGTCATCGACCACACCACCGGAGCACGGCTGACCGGCGAATGGCTGAAGCCGCCGCACCCCTTCGTGATGGTCCGCATGCCCGAGGCGACCCGCTGACCCCTGAACCGGTCAGCGCCTGGGCTGCGTACGCGGGAAGCGATCATTCCCTTCTCGGGAAGCGATCTTCTCAACCTCTCTTCCGCCCCAGGCCGGCCCTATTCGTGAACACCCCACCCAGGTCAAAGGCCGCTTCCCCGTTGTGGGAGGCGGCCTTTCGCGTTGCTGGGTGACCAGGTACTGATCGTCTCTCCGAGCTCAGCTCCGGAACGTTTGAGCCGCTCGCATGATCTGGCGCATTGGGACCTGCCCCGTTACTCTCGGCCATCTGTGATCGCATGACTCCTCCGGCCGCCCCCGAGGCAAGAGCCGGCCACAAGGAGGGTGAGCGGTGTCTGATCTGGTGCGGATGGGCCTGGAGGATCCACGCGCGTCCGGACTTGGTTCGGGCAGGCAGGGCGCGAGCGGTCCCCTGGCGGACGACCAATCTGTCCCGTTTACTTGGCCTGGCACTGTAGGTCGCCAGGCTGATGGCTACACGATCCCTGTCAGCAGGAGCGTCGGTACGTCGGTCGTATCGAGGCGGTCACCATTCTTTCGAGACCTCCCGTGGATTGTCGCGCTGGCACTTGTGGCAGCGTTGACCGTCGCTGTGTGGCCTTCCTCGCGTCTGCTGGGGCATCATGACGACCCTGTCGTGGCGATGGCGGTTGGGGAGCTGGAAGGCCGGCCGGTCGCCGTAAGCGCTGGTAGTGGCTACGACGACACCACCCTACGGGTCTGGGACCTGACCACAGGAGATCCCGTCGGTGAACCGATCGTCGCTCACCCGGTCGGTGTTGTGACGCTGGCGCTCGGGAAAGTGGCCGGTCGGCCGGTGGCTGTCACAGGCGGCTACGACGACGCTGTTCGGGTTTGGGATCTGACCACACGCGAACTCGTGGGCGAACCGATGAGGCTCAGTAACACTGACCGCGTCGATGCGGTGGCAGTCGGGGAGGTGAACGGTCGAGCCGTCGTGGTCGCTGCGGGAGATTGGGGCGACGCCTCCCAGAAGTTGCCTGTGCGGGTGTGGGACCTGGCCACGCATGAGCCTGTCGGCGAACCGTTGGTCGGACACACCGACCTCGTCCTGACCTTGGCGCTTGGAGAGGTGAACGGTCGAGCAGTTGCCGTCACCGGCAGCGTTGACGGTACGACACGTATATGGGATCTGGCCACCCGCAAGCAGATGGGCGATCCAATAGTCAGCGGTACCGGTGTCGGGGTGGTCGCACTTGGGCGGGTGGACGGCAGGCAGGTCGCCGTCTCCAGCGACGACGACAACTTGCGGGTGTGGGACCTGACCACCCACCAACTCATCGGTGTGCCGATACCGACGGGGCTTACTTACGGGGTCAGGACAGTGGTGGTTGGAGAGGTTGATGGCCGGCCAGTCGTCTTCGCCGGTGGTGGTGACGACGAAGACGGCGGAGGCGCCGTGCGGATCTGGGATCTCAGCACGCACGAACCGCTGGGCGGACGGATGAGATACGCCAACTGGGTTGGGAACGTGGCGATCGGACATGTGGATGGAAGAGTGGTCGTCGTCACCGGAGACGGTGACGGCGACGTCCGAATGCGGGACGTGAGGGGCCACACGCAATAAGTCAGCGACGGCGGACGGTCTCGGTGACGCTGGTGTTGCGGTGGCCGACCAGGCGTGAGACGGCCTCGATGGGCACTCCCGAGTCGGAGAGCGACGAGACGAGGCTGTGCCGCATCTCGCGAGGCGTCCGTTCCTGGGGTTGCGGCCTTGCCGGGCAGAGCACCGGGCCATGCTGTTCGGCAGCGTGCTGTCGAGGTTGACGTGTGACCGGTGACTCCTCGTCCTCCAGCTTTCCCTCTGGGACTACAGGGCTGCTGGATGGCTCGAGCGACGAGTCCTGGTCAGTGGTCGAATGCCCCTTCTGTGCATGTGAGCAGGGCGGGAAACACTGGCGGAGATGCCGGACATCTAGTGAGATGTTCCGCCACTCTTCGACAAGGAGACAGCTGTGCAAGATCCGCGCGTGTCCTGCGGCACGCGAGATCGTTTCGACGCGCTCTACCGCTCCTGCTATCAAGCAGTGCATCGCTATGCGCTCCGTCGTACCGATTCGGTCGACGACGCCGCCGATGTGATCGCGGAGACCTTTCTCGCTGCATGGCGGCGGCTGGACGACATTCCAGACGGGGACGCCGCCCTGCTGTGGCTGTACGGCGCGGCCCGCCGTGTTCTGGCCAATCACCGGCGTGGGGAGTCGCGCCGCAGTGCGCTGGCCGCGCGGCTCCGCGGCGAACTGGCCGTCCGACGGGAAAGCGCGTCCGCCGATCCGCGAGCTGAGGCGATTCGCGCCGCTTTCGCTGCTCTGAATCCCGCCGACCGGGAGGTGCTGGCCCTGGCCTCGTGGGAGGGGCTGACGGGCCCCCAGATCGCCATGGTGCTGGGCTGCAGCAGTACCGCCGCCCGGCTCCGGCTGCACAAGGCACGTAAGCGACTGGCCCGGTTGCTCGGCACGACGGATGAGATCCCTGTGATGACCCCGCTGAGAGGAGAAAATCGATGAACAAGATCGACCGCATGCTGGCCGCCATCGACCCGGCCGCCGATCACGACGACGCAGTCCTGAGCCAGGGTGTGCACGAGCTTCTGGAGGAGATCGTCGCGACGCCGCCCGCGCGCCGCCGCGCGTCCTGGCTGCCCGGCAGGCGCGCTGCCGAGCCGGAGCGCGCCTACCCGTCCCCGGCGATCAGCGCGGCGGCCGCGCGGCACGGTCCTTCCCCGTTGCGCCGACGCCTGCTGGCAGGAGCGACGGCCGCGGGCATCGCCGCCGCCGCGCTGATCGCGGTGCCGGTGGTGTCCGGATCACAGAGCGTGGCGTACGCCGTGGTGACGAGGTCCGACGGCACCGTCCAGGTGACGGTCAGAGAGTTCCGGGACCCGGAAGGGCTGGAGGCCAAGCTCAGGGATGAGGGAATCGTGGCCGATGTGACGTTCACGGAAGCGAACAAGCAGTGCGCCCCTGGCCGCTTCGCCGGCGCGGACCTGGCCTACGATTCGCCGAACCCCAAGAACATGACCGACCAGGAGCGCAAGGAGTTCGACAAGCCGGAGAACTGGCGCTCCCGGGACGCCACCAGGCCGATCGGCCAGGACACCTTCGTGATCTCCCCGAGTTACATCCGCCAGGGCGAGACGCTGGTGCTGGAGTTCCGGCCGGGCAACTACCCGGGAACGGCCTGGTCTCTCGGCACTTGGCTGGCCAAGGCCGGCAGCGCGATCGCACCTTGCACCCTCGTAGCCGCGGAATCCGATGAGGCTCTGGTGAAGGAGATGGCCGGCCGTTGATCACGAGCCGGTTGGGGTGCCCTGCGTACTCCAACCGGCAAGTGGGACGAAATCACCACGGCGGACAAGCCCACAGCCGTGTCCTCGGAGCTCACAGGTTCAGGCCGTCAGCGGAAGGCTGCGGCGTTGCGGTTGGCCCAGTCGGCGAAGGTGGCGGGGGCGCGGCCGAGGATCTTCTGGACATCCGGGCTGACGGTCTGCTCGCGCAGGGTCGGGGTGCCGAGAATGTCGAGGGTGGTGTCGGCCACCGGGGCGGGCATGAAGGTCAGCATCTGGGCGAGGGCCTCTTCCCGGGTCTGGTCGATGAAGGCGACGGGCTCGCCGATGGCGTCCCCGATGGCGGCCGCGCGCTGGCGTGGGGTGGTTGGCGTGGGGCCGGTCAGTTCGTAGATCGCCTTCGTGTGGCCCGGCTGGGTCAGGGCGGCGGCGGCCACGGCGGCGATGTCGTCGGGGTCGATGACCGGGAGGCCGACCTCGCCGAAGGGCGCGGCGATCGTGCGGCTCGCCTTGACGGACGAGGCCCAGGCGTAGGCGTTGGAGGCGAAGCCGCCGGGGCGCAGGATGGTCCAGTCGGTGCCGGACTCCATGACGACCTGTTCGAAGGCGGCGAAGGCCCGCCCGTGTGACAAGGAGTCCGGGCGGGTGGCCACGCCCTGGGAAGAGAGCAGGACGATCTTTCCGGCGTCCGCGAACTGGGCGACGACCCGAGCGGGGTCGCCGGCCATCATCAGGTCCCCGCCGACGAGGAGGAAGACCGCATCCGCCGCGGAAGGCATGCCGGCGGACGACTGGGAGAGGTCGGCGGCGACTGTGCGGACGCCGGGCGGCACGTCGCCGTTGGTGATGCGGCGGGAGACGGCGGTCACCTCATGGCCCTGCTCCGCGAGGACACGGACCAGCGTGCGGCCGACCGCCCGCTCCCGCCGACGCGGACAGCAGTCGCGACCGAGGCCCCGACACCTGGATCACCAACCCGATCACCGGCGGACAGCTCTTCGCCGACATCCCCAACACCTGCCGCTACAACTTCGAGAACCCTGACTGTGTCCTCGGCGCACGCATCCGGCTGGGCGCCCGGGTCGGCGGAAACTACCACTCCTTCTTCTTCGAGAGCCCGCCCGGCGGCGGCAGCGGCGACCTGATCAAATGGACCAACCTGAACGGCACGAAATGCCTCGACGTCGCGAACGACGGCAGGGGCAACGGCACACCCGTGGTCCTGTGGGGCTGCCACGGAGGCCCCAACCAGCAGTGGGTGACGCAGGCGTTCTACAAGGGCCCGCACAAGGGCTTCAAGATTCTGGTGAACGTCAGCAGCGGCAAGTGCCTCGACGTCGAGAACGGGGCCTACCCCGACTGGCCGCGCCCCGACGCCCCGCTCCAGATATGGGACTGCTTCCATCCCACCGACCTGCGAAAGGCGGCCAACCGCGTCAACCAGGTCTGGGAGTACCGGCGGAGGTGACACCAAGCCGCGGCCGGCCCCGCCGCCTGCCCCTGGTCACGGCCCGGGTCACGGCAGGACCCTAGAATCGGCGGTCGAACACTGATCCGGAAGGGCTGGGGGCGGAGGGTGGAGCCGAGCGGTGCACCGGCCGAGGCCGACTGGCGGTCGCATCGCTCCGCCGTGTTCGGGGCGGCCTACCGGATCCTCGGCAGCGTGGCCGAGGCCGAGGACGTGACGCAGGAGGTCTGGTTGCGTGCCGCCGCGGCCGACCTGTCCGGCGTGCGTGACCTGCGGGCCTGGCTGGTGACCGTGGCCGCCCGCGCGTCCTACAGCGTGCTCGGGTCGGCGCGGGTCCGGCGGGAGTCCTACGTCGGTCCCTGGCTCCCCGAACCGCTGCTGACCGTGCCCGACGCCGCCGCTCAGGTGCTCGTGGACGAGTCGGTGAGCACCGCGATGCTGGTGGTCATGGAGACGCTCACCCCGGCCGAGCGCGTCGCGCTGGTGCTGCACGACGTCTTCGACTTCCCGTTCGCCCGGATCGCCGAGGTGCTCGGCGGCACGCCCGCCGCCGGCCGCAAGCTCGCCTCCCGGGCGCGGGCGCGGGTCGCCGCGGTCAAGGAGCGGCCCAGGGCGTCAAGGGCCGAGACCGAACGCCTGCTCAGGGCGTTCAAGGCGGCCGCCGACGCGGGGAACATCGCTGAGCTGGTCGAGCTGCTGCACCCCGAGGCCGTCTACGTCGCCGACGGCGGCGGCAAGGTGACCGCCGCGCGCAGGCCGGTCCACGGCGCCGGGACGATCGCCCTGCTGGCGGTCCGGCAGATCCAGATCAGGCGTCCCGACGCGTTCGAGATCGTCGAGGTCAACGGGCAGCCGGCCCTGGCGACCTACCGCGGCGGCGAACTGGTCTGGCTCGACACCGTGGAGATCGCCGACGGACGGATCACGACGTTGCGCAGACTGGCCAATCCCGAGAAGCTTGCCCACATCGGTCACATCTGAGCCCGCTGTCTTGTCTCCCTGCCGCCCCCGGATCACCAGGGGCGAGGCTGAGAGAGGACGACACAATGGCACACGTTGTGATCATCGGTGGTGGTTTCGCGGGCGTGTGGAGCGCGGCGGGCGCGGCCCTGGCACGTGAGCGGGCGGGCGGCGCCACGGACCTGCGCATCACGCTCATCGCCCCGAACGGGCACCTGGTGCTGCGGCCACGCCTGTACGAGCCGGAGCCGGACCTGGCCAAGGTGGAGCTGCGCAGGATCCTCGGGCCCATCGGCGTCAGGCACCTGCGCGCCTCGGTGAGCACGATCGACACCGGCCGCCGCACGGTGGTGGCCGACGGCATGGAGATCGGCTACGACCGCCTGGTGCTGGCGGCCGGCAGCCGGCTGGTACGGCCCCGCGACCTGCCCGGCGCGGAACGGCTCTTCGACATCGACAGCCTCGACGGGGCCCGGCGGCTCACCGGCTTCCTGCGTGACCGGGAGGACTTCACGGCCGTGGTCGTCGGCGCCGGGTTCACCGGTCTGGAGGCCGCGACCGCGCTGGCCGTCCGGGGCCGGGTGCTGCTGGTGGACCGGTCGCCGGTGGTCGCGCACCAGCTCGGCCCCGGCCCGCGTCCGGAGATCGAGGCGGCACTGGACGAGCTGGGCGTCGAACGCCGTCTCGGGACGACGGTGACCGAGGTCGGCGCAAGGTACGCCGTCCTGTCCGACGGCACCGAGGTCGAGGCGGACGCGGTGGTCTGGTCGGTCGGCATGCGGGCCAGCGAGCTCACCCGGCAGATCTCCGGCGAGCTCGACCACCTCGGCCGGATCCCGGTGGACCGGTGGCTGCGCGCGCTCCCCGAGGTGTTCGCCGCCGGGGACACCGCGGCGGCGGCCTTCGACGCCGAGCACCCGGTCATGCAGGCGTGCCAGCACGCCACCCCGCTCGGCAAGGTCGCCGGGTACAACGCGGCGGCCGACCTGCTCGGCGTGCCGCCGCGCGACTTCACCCCCGGCCCGTACGTCACCTGCCTGGACCTGGGCGACGCCGGCGGGATCTTCACCCGCGGCTGGGACCGCAGGGTGATGGCCTCGGGCGCCGCCGGCAAGGACATCAAGGTACGGATCAACCAGGCGATCCACCCGCCGGTCGACGACGCGGAGAAGATCCTCGCCGCCGCCGACCGCGTGCGCATCGAGCTGCCCTTCTTCCCGCGCGACGAGGAGACCGCCGGCTGACCCCTGCCCTCCACCACGAGTGGCCGGGGTCGTCCTGCCGGGCGTCGGCGTCAACGGCCGCTGCGCACGTTCGCCGGCCTCGCCGCCGAGTGGGCCGTACTGGACGGCGTCGGTGCCATGTGGCTGAGCGTGAGGGGCGGCGGGGGCGGCAGGGGCTCGGCGTGGTCGGCGCGGAAGGACTGCAGCAGATACGCCACCAGCCGCCGCGACGCCGCCGCCGCCCCCTCCCCGGCGCCGGCGACGATGCCGCAGTTGGCCCTCAACAGCAGCGCCAGGTCCGCGGAGGCGAAATCGGCCCGCAGCCGCCCGGCGGCCTTGGCCCGCCGTACCACCTCCGCGAAGCCCCGCTCGGCCCGCTCCCGTGTGCGCTCGTAGTCGACCGCGTCGGGGAACGCGGTGAGGAAGGCGTCGGTGAACCCGCGGTCGGCGACCTGCATCGCGCACACCTTCTCGATCGCCCCGCAGAACCCGTGCCAGGGATCCGGGTCGGCCAGCGCCTCGTCCACGACCGACGCGCACGCCGCCAGCTCGTCCGCGAACACCTCGGTGATCAGGGACTCGCGTGACGGGAAACGCCGGTAGAGGGTGGCCACGCCGACCCCGGCGCGCCGCGCGATCGCCACCATCGGCGCGTCCAGACCGCGTCTGGCGAACGTCTCCCGCGCGGCCTCCAGGATGCGCGCCCGATTGTGCCGCGCGTCGGCCCGCATTTCCCTGGCGGGCGCCAACTGAGAGCGAGGAATGGGCATCTTTCTCACATTAGCCTAAATGGAGAGCCCCGTCCGTTTAGCGGGCTAGCGTCGTCCACATGGAGACGAACGAGATGCGCGCGGCCCTGTTCGACCGGTACGGACCGCCGGAGGTCCTGTACGTGGGCACGGTGCCGAAGCCGGTCCCCGCCCCCGGACAGGTGCTGGTGCGGGTGCACGCCGTCAGCGTGAACGGCGGCGAGGTGCACGGCCGGACGGGGCGGCTGCGCCTGGTGACCGGGCTGATGCAGCGGGGCTTCCCGAAACGGGTCGGGATCGACCTCACCGGCGAGATCGTCGCCCTGGGGGCCGGGGTGACCGGCCCCCAGGTCGGCGACCGGGTGTGGGGCACGCTGGGCCGCACGTTCGGAAGCGCCGCCGAGTACGTGGCGATCCACCCCCGCCGCCTGTCCAAGGCTCCGGCGTCCGTCGATCTGGTGGCGGCCGCGGCGCTTCCGGCGGGCACGACGGCCATCACGGCGCTGCGCGACCAGGCCGGGCTCAGGCCGGGCGACCGGCTGCTCGTCCGCGGCGGCAGCGGTGGGGTGGGCGCTGTCGCGGTGCAGCTCGGCAGGGTGCTCGGCGCCCACGTCACCGCCCTCGCCGGGGCAGGCAACCTCGACCTCGTCCGCGAGCTCGGCGCGCACGAGGCGTACGACTACGCCACCGTCGCCCCGGCGGAGCTGGGCAGGTTCGACGTGATCCTGGACACTGCCGGCACCGAGCACGCCGCCTTCCGCCGCCTGCTGACAGCGTCCGGCCGCATGGTGGCGATCGCCTTCGATCCGCGCAGGATCGCGGCGTCCGTGGCGTACATCGCCGCCTCGGCCGTCCACGGCCGGCGGCGCGTGCGCTTCTTCAGCGGCAACCCCACCACCCGGCTCCTCACCGACCTCGCCCGGTACGTGGACGGCAGCGCCATCCGCCCGGTCGTGGACACGGTCTTCCCGCTCGACGACATCGCCGCGGCGCACCGGACGTTGGAGGCGGGCGGCGTACGCGGCAAGGTCGTCGTGCGCATCACCTGAGAGCCGTACCGGCTCCTGCCTCCTCCAGAGCGCGGAAGGAGATCCGGGTCGCGGCCAGGTCGGGATCGCGGACGTGCTTCTTCGCCTCGGACTCCGGAACCACCCGCCGGTGCCGCACCTCGAACTCCGGCGCCCACTCCTTGAGCCGGACCTCCGCACGCCAGTAGGAGCGGACGAGGACCAGGCCGAGCTCGCGCCCGCGCACGCATTCGCTGCGGGCATACCCGAGCAGCCGACTGCCGATGACCGTGACGCACGCTTCTTCGAGCATCTCCCGGCGCAGGGTCTCCTCGATGGTCTCCGTTCCTTCGGGCCGCCCGGCGGGGAAACCCCAGTGCTCACCGTCATGGCTGATGAGGACCAGCTCATCGGCGGCCGTCACGCAGATGCCGGCGGCTCCGTGAGACCTGCCTTCCGGCGGGTCGTCGGCCGGGTGCCAGGACACCTGCCAGTCCTGGCCGTTCGAACGCACGGGCATCCGCTCCCCGTCACGAGCAGGGACGAAAGCTGCCATACGACTCTCTTCGAACACGCGCTTCCAGACATTGAAGACGGCATTCGGGCTACTCGGAAGCCCCCTTCTCAGCGGCCCGCCCGACCGCATGGCCGTAGAGGAAGGTGGAAACCCCTGCGGTGACCATCTTCCGGAGCGCGTCCTCGTCGTGCAGGTCCGCCCGGTCGGTGAGGTTGTCGGCGGAGATGAGCAGCATCAGGTGCCCGGCCGCGCGAGCGGGGTCGTCGATCGCGAGGGCGCCGCGCTCGGCGATCCGGCGCAGGCGTTCGGCCAGTTCGCGCCGGGTACGACCGGGGCCGGTCTCCTGCCAGAGCTTGAGCGCGGCCGGCGGGATGTGCTCGATCTCGGCGTTGACCTGGCGGATGAGCGCGAAGTGCGGGGCGAGGTCGGAGGTCAGCACGCCGAGCCAGGCCAGCCCGAAGTCGATCAGGTCGCGTTCGAGATCGATCACCTTGGTCAGGTGGCGGTCGATGATGTCGACCATGGTGTCCGCGACCCGTTGCGTGCTCTCCTGCATCACTGCCTGGAACAACTCGGCCTTGTCGGTGAAGTGGTTGTAGATGGTGCGGTTGGACACCCCCGCCTCGGCGGCGATCGCGTCGAGCCCGGCGCGCATGTAGCCGTCGCGGGCGAACAGGGTCAGCGCCCCGGTCATGATCGCCCGGCGTTTGTCCGGCTGGCCGACCGGCTTCCTTCTCTCGCTCACGCTCCCCGAGCCTAGCCGATTACACCGACACTTGCATTCACTACATCGAGCGGCGTAGCTTCTACACCGATCGGTGCAACGCCCTTCAGTTGAGGAGATGTCCATGACCAAGATCGGCATCGTGGTCGGCAGCACGCGCCCCGGCCGCCGTGGCCGCGTCGTCGCCGAGTGGGTGGCCGAAGTCGCCGCGCGGGAGCAGCCGACGACCGGCTTCGAGATCATCGACCTCGCCGACTTCGGCCTGCCGCTGCTGGACGAGCCGCATCCGCCGGCGTCCGGCCGGTACGGCAACGCGCACACCGTCCGCTGGGCGGAGGCGATCGCCGGCTACGACGGGTTCGTGTTCGTCACGCCGGAGTACAACCACTCCATCCCCGGCGCCCTGAAGAACGCCCTGGACTTCGTCTACGCCGAATGGCACGACAAAGCCGCCGGCTTCGTCGGCTACGGCCTGCACGGCGCGACCCGCGCGGTCGAACACCTCCGGCTGATCCTGGCCGAGCTGAAGGTCGCCACCGTACGCAGCCAGGTGGCGCTGTCCCTGCACCACGACTTCACCTTCTCCGCCCCCACCGACCCGGGCGACCTCACTCCCGCCCCGCACCAGCACGCCGCCCTCACCGCCCTGCTGAACGACGTCGTCGCCTGGTCACTGGCGCTCGAACCGATCCGCCAAGGAGTTCCGGCATGACCTCCGTGATGACCGAGACCGCTCTCGACGACCTGGCCGACGCGATCGCCACCGGCGCGACCGTCGCCGGGCTCGGCGAGTCCACCAGATTCGCCCACGAGACCTTCGAGGTGCGCGACCGGCTCTTCCGCCGCCTCGTCCGAAAGCACGGCTTCCGAGCGCTGGCCGTACAGGACGACGCCTCCGTCGGGGCGGCCCTCGACGCGTACGTCACCGGCGGCGCGGGCACCGCGTCGTCCGCCCTGGCCGGCGCCTGGCGGCCCTGGCGCACCGCCGAGACGGCCGCGGCGCTGGAGTGGATCCGCGCCTTCAACGAGGACCATCCGGACGACCAGGTCCGGATCTTCGGCGTCAAACCCGCCCAGGCGCAGTCCGCCGACTACGACGCCGTCATGGAGCACGTCCGCCGTGCCGCCCCGCACCGGCTGGCCGAGCTGGCCGCCCACCTGGAGCCGATCCGTACCGCACATGAGGTCGACGAGCACGTGCAGCGGGCCAGAGGCCTGCACCCGGGCCGTCCCTTCGCCGAACACGCCCGCGACGCCCTCGCGATCGTGGAGCAGCTGCGCGGCGACCCCGTCCTGGAGCGGATGCGCCTCATCGCAGACTTCCACCGGCGCAGCGTCGCCGGACGCGACGACTATGCCGGCGACGCCCGGACCTGGGCGGGCACGATCGTCGGCCACCAGCACCGGACCGGCAGCCGCGTGGCCTACTGGGACGGCATCGCGCACACGGCCGCGGCTCCGGTGACCCTGGGCCTGGCGCCTCGACGCGGCCCTCAGCCCACGGTCGGCAGTGTGCTGCGCGACCACTACGGCGCCGGCTACGTCTCCGCGGCGATCGGCTTCCACCACGGCGACCTCGGCGCCGTCACCGTCCCGGAACCGCCCTCCGACTGGCTCGACGCCCGCCTCGGCGTCACCGGTCAGGCCGCCCACTGGCTCGACCTGCGTGCCGGCGGGATGGACGGCCCCATGAAAGTCCGCGTCATCAGCGGCGTCTACGCCCCCTCCAGGGACGCGGCCGAACACCTCGCCGTCGCTTCCCTGCCCGACGCGTTCGACGTGCTGGTCCACCTGCGCCAGGTGTCCCCCGTGCGCTGGTTGACGGCGTAGAGGCAGGCCGGCGGCTCACCACTCACACAGGGGTGACGCACACCACATGGGCACAGCGTCACAGGATCCCGGGGAGCGGAGTCTCCATGGACAACGCGGACACATCACCCGCCCAGCACGAAAGGAAGCCCCACCCATGAACGATCACACGTCACAGCCGAAGGTGGCCCTGATCACCGGCGCGAACAAGGGAATCGGCCGCGCGGTCGCCGAACTGCTGGCCGCACAGAAGGTGACCGTCCTGGTCGGCGCCCGTGACGCGCGCCGCGGCGAGGAGACCGCGGCGGCGATCCGCGCCACGGGAGGCGACGCGCACGCGCTCGAACTGGACGTCACCGCCCCCTCCACCGCCCAGGCGGCCGCCTCCTGGATCGACGACCGCTTCGGCCGTCTGGACGTGCTGGTCAACAACGCCGGTATCACCGGATCGGGCCAGGCCGCGCCCCAGGACGCCCTCGACCGCGTCCCCAGCGCCGTGGATGTGGAGCTGGTCCGCGAGGTGTTCGAGACCAACGTCCTCGGAGTGATCAACGTGACCAACGCGGTGCTCCCGCTGCTGCGGCGATCCCCCGCCGCCCGGATCGTCAACCTCTCCAGCCACGCCGCTTCGCTGGCGCTGACCGCCGAGGTCGACGGGCCCTTGTCGGGGCTGCCGTCAGCGGCCTACTCGCCGTCCAAGGCCGCGCTGAACGCGCTGACCCTGCAGTACGCGAACGAGCTGCGCAAGGAGAACATCCTGGTCAACGCCGCCGCCCCTGGTTACGTCGACACCGACATCAACGGCCACAGCGGCTTCCTCACCCCGGCGCAGGGCGCAGCCGTGGTGGTGCGCCTGGCCACCCTCGGCGAGGACGGCCCGACCGGCGGATTCTTCAGCGAGGACGGCCCACTGCCCTGGTGACGGTCCGGCGAGAGGACCCGGCCGACGACCGTCCGAACTGGTCACAGCCGGGCGGTCGTCGCCATGGCGACAGCGGTCAGCGCGGCGAGCAGGGCCCAGGCGGGCGCGAAGCTGCCGGTCAGGTCCGTGAGCAGGCCGAGCACGGGCGGCGCCAGGACGACCGCCACCTGGTTGACGGCCATGGCCAGGCCGAGGGCGAATCCGGTGTGGTCCGGCGGCGCCGATTCGGCGGCGTAGGCGACCCAGGGGCCGTACCAGCCGATTCCGAAGAAGCCGAGCCAGACGAACAGCAGGCAGGCCGCGACAGGGGATCGGCCGACGGGGGTGGCCAGCAGCGTCATCCCGATGATCACGGCGGCCAGGCAGGTCAGGACGCAGGCGTAGCGGCCGGACCTGTGCCGGTCGCTCCACGCCGCCAGGCAGACGCGGCCCAGCGCGCCCGCGCACTGGACCCCGACGTAGACCAGGGCAGCCGAGGCGGCGTCCATGGACGTCACCTCGTGCAGGTACAGCACGGTGAGAACGCCCACGCCGCTGTGCACCGACACCATGCTCGTGCCGGACAGGACGATCTTCTTCAGGTACGGTTCGCGCAGCAGTTCCAGCCGCACGCGGGACGCGGCCGGCACCGGGCGCCGGTCCGGCGGGCGGCGGTGGAAGGCCATGAAGACGACGGCGCCCGACAATGCGACGAGCGCGCCGGCCACGAGCGTCGACCGCCAGCCGAAGCTGGTCGCCAGCGCGGGAAGCGCGAGCGCGGCGAGGACGCCGCCGAGCGGAAGACCCGCCTGACGGATGCCCATGGCCAAACCCCGCTTCGAAGCATCGAACCAGGACGCCACCGACTTACTGCCGCCCGGCTGAATGGCGCTGTACCCGGCACCGACGACCAGCAGGACGACGACCAAGGAGACGTACCCCGGAGCCGCGCTGCCGGCGGCCAGCGCGGCGGCGACCACAACAGCGCCGATCCCGACGACCCAGCGTTCGTCGTGGCGGTCCAGCAGCCGTCCCGCCACGAGCAGCCCGGCCAGCGGGAGCAGCTGAGCCGCCGACTGCAGCAGGCCCAGCTGGGTCGTGTTGAGCCTGAGGTCCCGTTGCAGGTGGATGCTCATCGCGCCGATGCCCTGCACGAAGAACGCGGCCGCGGCCTGTGTGAAGGTCGCGATCCCCAGAATGATCCAGCGGTATCGCGACGTCCTCACGGCTTCCAGCACAACAGGGGGTCGGGGTGGTCGGCGAAGCCGAGTCGCCGGTAGAGCGGTTCCGCCTCGCGGGAGGCGGTGAGATCGACCCGTACGGCGTCGCGGTCGCGGAACCAGTCGAGCAGACCGAGCATGATCGCCCGGCTGTGCCCACGCCGCCGGTACGACGGGTCGGTGACCATGCCGATGACGTGGCCGATCCTCCCGTTGCGGGAGTGGGGGCCGGGGAACCACTGTTCGATCGTGCCGATGCCGCAGGCGGCCAGGCCGGTGTCGCCGTCCACGACCAGGATCCGGCAGTCGGGTTCGGCCAGCTTCTGCCTGAAGACCCGGGCGAGCGCGTCGCGCCAGTCGTCATCGGCGTCCGCGGGGTGGAAGAAGTCGCCGCCGAGGTCGTCGAAGAGCAGCGCCCTCAGGCGGACGAGTTCCGGAACATCCTGCTCCGTTGCTGTTCGCGTCATGACGTACAGGCTGATGTAATGACCTTGTGCACCTCAACCCTTACGGCGCGGACGTGGTGAACTTCGCCGCGGAACTGGCGAACCGCCCACCGGCGAGCGCCGAGGAACTCGCCCACCGCTGCCACACGGCCGGTCTGGTGCTGGAACGCCCGGTCGAACCGTCGGATCTCGACCAGACCCTCGCCGTCATCGCCGCCTGGACGAACGTCGTCGACGCCACGGGCGAGCGCGAGAAGGCCGAGCTGGTCAACGAGATGCTGGCCCGGTCGGCCGCCTACCCCCGGCTGACCGACCACGCCCATGGCTGGCACCTGCACTATCGCGACGACCTGCAGCCGCTCGGCGCGGTGCTGTTCGCCCTCATCTCGGTCGGCACGGCGATGCACCTCGTCAGCCGGGGCATGGACCGGCTCGGACGGTGTGCCGCCGCCGGTTGCGACACGATCTTCGCGGACACCTCACGCACGGCACGTCAGCGCTACTGCTCCCCCTCCTGCGCCAACAGAGACGCGGTACGCCGCCACCGCGCCCGTCACTCCACGCCTGCCGGCTGACCGCCCGGCAGGCGAGCGCAACCGCTGCTCCGGCGAGGGCCCCTCTTCCGCACGAGTGAGCCCCCACGACTGCCCCAGCCGGCTTGAGCCACTGCGGAGGCGGCCCCGAGCGCCCTCACCCGCTCACCTCAACCGGCTGAACCAACACCGCCCCTCCTCACCGACCGGGATGCGGCGCAAGGCGGCCGAGTCGCGGGTCCTGGCGTTCGTTGCGAGGTCGTGGCGTGCTCAGCGCCCTGCTGGCGCAGGTCTTCGACCGCCGCCCTGATGAGCCCCTCCTCTCGGCCGCCGACCTCCTGAACTCTGACGAACCCCAAAAAGTCAGTCACCTGACTAACTAGAGAGAGTCCGACCATGCTAGGTTCTCATTAGTCAGTCAGCCAACTAACTGTCAGAACGAGGTATTCATCGTGATCGTCATCACCGGAGCCACCGGAAATGGAACGGCGAATGCCAAGAATGCCGCGGCGATCGCGTTGAGGAATGTTCTGGGATTCGACATTTCGATTCCCCCCTCACTGCTCTTATCCGCAGAGGTGGTGCTCCAGCCTATCTCGGTCCGGGTCAAGGCGTATTCAATGAATCGCCAATCAAGTGGCGCTCCGGGGGCAGGTGGCGGCCCTTTTAGCCTGGGCTAAAAGGCATTGTGGGCCGGGTTTCCGGTGGGGCAGGCTCTCCGTCATCGGGGCGAACAGGGCCCGGTGAAATCGCTGAACATTCGTGTCGCCGTGGTTCCGCACGGCCGGAGAGGACGAGAAATGTTCGGAACGGGACAGCGGACGAGGAAACTGCTCGCCGTGGCGGCCGCCACCTGCGCGGCTCTGACGATCGTGGCCACTCCCGGCCCGGCCGCCGCGTCGGCGTCGGCCTGGTGCCAGTCGAGCTACCTGGTCTACAAGTACTGGAAGTCGGACGGCACCATCGGCCGCTGGAGCAACAACTGCGCCGGTGACCACTCGCTCAATTCCAAGGGTTACAAGCTGGAGCCCGGCGGCTGGTCCGGTTACATCGACTACAGCGATGGCACCTGGGATTACTTCTGCGATTTCCAGGACAAGTGGCTGGGCAAGCGGGTCGTCAATATCACGATGGCCGCCGCGAAGATCGAATACTGTGTCAAGTAGTGATGCGGCAGGCGGGCCGAGCGGTCACCTGGTGGGGCGCAGGCCGTCCAGCAGCACGGTGAGGTAGGCGTCGGCGAGGGCCTGTGAAGGGGGCTGGGCGCGGGCGACGGCCAGGGCGGTCCGGCCGAGAAGCGTCGTGACGACGGCGGGTTCGATGTCGGTGCGGATCGACCCCTCGCGCCGCGCCCCCTCGATCATCTCCTCGACGGCGGCGGCCAGCCCGGCGCGCAGGGCGGTGGTGGCCGGCAGGTCCAGGCCGTCCAACTGGTCGTTGACGGCGTGGTGGGCGGTCTGGAACGCGATCAGCTCACGGAGGAAGGTCCGCAGGGCCTGGTGGGCCGTGGTCTCCGCGAGCAGGTCGCGGGCGCGCTGGACGACCGGTTCGAGCAGGCGGGAGACGGCGGCGTCCAGCAGGGCGTCCTTGCCCCCGAAGGCGCGTACGACGGTCGCGGCCCCCAGCCCCGCCTGCTTGGCGATGGCCTCGACGGTGAGCGTCGCGCCGGGTTCGGCCAGCAGTGTCATGGCGGCGTCGAGGGCGAGTCGGCGGTTGCGCACGGCGTCGGCACGGCGCTTGGGCTCGGCGGGTGTTGACAACTGAAATGCTCATTCCACATAGTTAACTGGAACGCTTATTTCAGTTACTGTACCCCGAGGAGCCTCAGTGAACGAGCGCGTCCTGATCTCCGGAGCCGGCATCGCCGGGCTGGCCCTGGCTCACTGGCTGGCCCGGCTGGGCTTCCGGCCCACCGTCGTCGAGCGCGCCCCGCGCCTGCGCGCCGGCGGCAACGGTGTGGACCTGCGCGACCACGCCGTCGAGGTGGCCGCGCGGATGGGCATCATGCCGCGGGCGCGCGCGCTGGCCACGGACGTGCACGGCATGAAGTTCGTGGACGCCGGCGGCCGGCCCGTCGCCCGCGTCGACACCCGCGACGCCGGCTCGGTGGAGATCATGCGCGGCGACCTGGTGGCGCTGCTGCGCGGGGCGACCGACATGGAGATCATGTTCGGCGACGCGATCAGCGGCCTGGACCAGGACGAGCACGGTGTGCGGGTCGCCTTCGAGCACGCGCCCGCCCGCACCTTCGACCTGGTCGTCGGCGCCGACGGCATGCACTCCCACACGCGGCGGCTGGCCTTCGGGCCGGAGGAGGAGTTCGTCCGGCACAAGGACCACTACTTCGCCTTCGCCGACGCCGACGCCGCGCTCGGGGAGGACCGCTGGGTCACGATGTTCAACACGCCGGGCCGCATGGCCGGCGTCTACCGGTCGGGCAACCACGCGCAGGCCAAGGCGTACTTCATCTTCCGCTCCGCGCCGCTGGACTACGACCACCGGGACGTCGCCGAGCACAAGCGGCTGGTGAGCCGGACGTTCGGGGACGAGACGTCCTGGCGCACCCGGGAGCTGCTCGACTCGGCCCTGGCCGACCCCGACTTCTACTTCGACGCGCTGGGCCAGGTGCACATGGACTCGTGGTCGAAGGGCCGCGTCGTGCTCGTCGGCGACGCCGCCTGGTGCGCCTCGCCGGCTTCCGGGGCGGGCGCGGAGCTGGCCCTGGTGGGGGCGTACCGGCTGGCGGGGGAGCTCGCCGCCGCCGGTGGCGATCACCGGGTCGCCTTCGCGCGGTACGAGGCCGTCCATCGTCCGCTGGTGGCCAGGAAGCAGCAGATCGGCCCGAACGTCCGGCTCATGGTGCCGAGAACCGAGGGCGGCCGATGCGTCCGGGACACCTTGGTCCGCCTCCCGCTGCTGAAGGCCATGGGGGCGGTGGAACGCCGCCTCCGGACCAGGACCGCCCGCCCCTTGCCGGACTACAGCCCGGTCCGGTAGCGCAGGCGGTCGGGGGCGGGGTCACTCCGGGCCGGTCAGGCGGCGTTCGCCTGCTGTGGTGAGGACGAAGACCTGCCAGTTGTGGTACGCGTAGTACGCGCGCGGGTCGCGGCGCATCTGCCGGGCGTGCAGGAGGACGGCGTCCACGTACGCCTGGGACGGGTTGTAGGCGTGCAGGGCCCGCCGGTAGTCGCGGGGCGCGCCGCTGGCGTGGAGGTAGTTGGCCGCGCCCATGACGGCGTCGCGGGGGTTCTGGACGTCGCCGCCCATCCCGTACGCGCGCCAGGTCGCCGGCATGAACTGCATGGGCCCCTGGGCTCCGGCGTGGCTGTCGGCGCGAACCCGTCCGAACTTGGTCTCGACGAACATCACCGACGCCAGCACCTCCCATTCCACCCCGAAGCGGCGCTCGGCCCGCCTGAAGTGGCCGAGCAGTTCCGCGGCCGGACGGGCCGCCTGGACCTTGAACACGGCGGACGGCTTGATGGGCCGGGTCAGGGCGAGCAGTTCGCGCAGGGCGCTGACGTTGTCCTTGGCCTGGGCGGCGAGTGCGGCGGGCAGGCGGGCGAAGGCGCGGTCGGCCAGGGCGCGGTGACGGGCGGCGTGGCGGTAGAGGCGCTGCTGGTAGAGGGCCAGAAGTTCGACGTCCCGCGGCGGGGCGCCCGTCGAGGGGCGCCAGCGGTCGATGGCCGCGTTCAGGGCCGTGGTCGTGTCGCGGAGGGCCGTCGCCAGGCGGGCGGGGTCGGTCGGGAGCGGCGCGCCGGGGGCGGGGAGCGCCTGGCCGGAGGAGGCGCCGGCGCTCGCCGTCGCCGACGGGACGGCGTCCGTCGCCTTCGCGGAGGCCGAGGTGGGGGTGGAAGCGGGGGAGGGTGACGAGGGGGCGGCGGTCGTGGCCGTGGCGCCGCATCCGCCCGTCCCGGCGACTGCCGCGCTCACCAGCAGGAGACAGGCGAGCGTACGGCCCCGGCCGGTGCGGGGCTGCGGCGGGCGGGCGCGGAACGGGCGTCGGAGGTCGTCCATGGTCGGCCAACCTACCTGCCTCACGGCTTTATACCGGACATCTCACCCCGTATCGCTCCGGTGGGCGGCACTCGGCACCCGGGATGCGTACGCTTCTTCCAAGGCGGCGGCGTGGCCGGGGATCGGCCGGGTAGAAGAGGAACCACCGGGAGGTGAGCGGCATCGACGGCGGAGAAGACGAGAAGAGCTGGCGAGGGCCCCGGTTGCGGGCGGAGACGAGACAGGCGGACGGGTGCCTGGTCATGGGGTTGAGCGGGGAGCTCGACTTCATGCAGAAACCCGAGTTCCGGCACTGGGCGCTCGGCGTCGTGGCCGGCGGTCACGACGACGGGAACAGCGGGAACGGCGACAGCGCGGCGCCGATGGTCGTGCTCGACCTCAGGGGCATCGAGTTCTTCGACTCCACCGGGCTGTCCGTCGTCATCGCGCTGTGGCAGCAGGCGCGTGAGGCCGGCGGCGATCTGGCGGTGGCCGCGCCCCCACCGATCTGCGCCAACATGATGCGGCGTACGGGGCTGGCCGACCACATCGCCATGGGCGACACGGTGGCCGCCGCGGTGGCCGGGGCGGCGATCCTGCGCCGCACGAGGCGCGACACGACCGACCGGGCCGCGGCCGGCTGAACCGGCCGGGCCGGATTCAGCGCGTGGGCGGCGGTGTCAGTCCTGGGTGGAGGAGTGCTGGGTGACGCCGGCCGGGGCGCCGGTGAGGTGCTCGTACGTGCCGCTGACGTCCAGCAGCCGCTCCAGCACCCGCGGGCGCTGCTCCAGGTGCAGCCGGGTGCCGGCCGTCACGGCGTGCTGGTGGATCACCAGCAGCGCCGACAGGCCGCTGGAGTCGCAGAAGTGCAGGCCGTCGAAGTCGAGATGCAGGTCGGTCAGGCCGCCGTCGGCGAGCGCGGCGAGCGCGGTGGTCAGGAGCTCTCGCGCCGTGTTGTAGTCCAGGTCGCCGGTGACGGCGACGCGCAGCACACCCGGGTGGGGCGTGGCCTGGACGAGGGTCAGCGGGTCGGGGGCGAAGGCGGTCATGCGATCTTTCCGTGGCCGGGGAGCGGGGTTACGTCGGTCGGGGAGGCCGCGGCGCGCACGGCGTCGCGCCCGTGGGTGATCAGGGCCGAGGCGCGCGGGAAGTCCTCCAGCCGCCTGCCCAGCAGGTCGAGCGCCGGCATCAGCGTACCCGCCGGGACGCCCCGAGCGGTCAGGACGCCGGCCGTCCAGGTGAGGAACCGGGTGAACAGCCCGGGGTCGTCCACGTAGAGCGCGGTGGCCAGGAAGTCGACGATGTGCAGGATGTCCTCGGCGGTGTGCCGGCGCTGCTGCGGCGTGTAGTCCGCCATCGCCGGGACGCGTTCCTCCAGGCCGCCCATGACGTCCCTGACCAGGCTCCGGGCCGACCGGCTGACCATGGTGTACTCCTGGTCGTCCAGGTGCGGCAGGTCGTCCACGGCCTGGCGGGGGGCGACGGGGCGGGGCAGCGGGCCGGCGGCGAGCCGGTCGGCTGCGGCGGCGCCGTCGGCGGCCCAGGCGTCGGCGCCGAGGAGGCGGGCGTAGAGGCCGTCCGGTCCGAACGCGGCGCCGCCGGCCATCACCGGCGTGCCGGTCGCCTGGCAGGCGGTGATGGCGGCGTGGGCGCCGGGCAGCCGGGTGGGGATGGAGCTGGACAGCGCCACCACGTCGCAGGCCGTGCGGTGCAGGTGGGTGATGAGGTGGGGCGTCGGCACCTGCGCGCCGAGGTAGTCGACCCGCCAGCCGCGCAGCCGCAGCACCTCGGCCAGGATGCGGGCGGGCATGGCATGCCACTCGCCGTCGATGCAGGCGACGGCGATGCGCCCGAGTGCCGGGCCGTTCGCGGCGGCGGCGCGGGCGGCGGGGTGGTGGGCGAGCGCGGCCAGCACCCGCTCGTTGACGGCGGTGGCGGTGTGCTCCTGCGCCACGGTGATCTGGTTGCTCTCCCACTCCTGGCCGACGCGGGCCTGTACGGGGGCGACCACGTCCAGCAGCAGGGTTTCCAGCGAGATGTCCTGGTCGAGCGCGGCGAGCGCGGCGTCCGTGGCGGCGTACTCGTCGCCGGCGACAGCGGCGTCCCAGAGTTTTTCGCGCCAGGCGGAGAGTCCGTCTGCGTGCGTCATGCGGTGAACCTTCCCCGTCCGTGTCCTCCCACCGCGCTCAGATGTGCCCCGCGCGGCGCGGTGATGGCGATGACGGCCATGTCATCGTGATCGCCACCTCCTACCCACTGGGACGACAACATCTCCACACGTTCCGTGATCGCCTCGGGCGGCATGCCGCCGCACTGCCGCAACTCCTCCTGCAGCCGCTCGTCGCCGAACATCTCGTCGCCGAGCGGGCCGCCCATGGCCTCGGTGATGCCGTCGGTGTAGAGCAGGCAGGTCTCGCCGGGTTCGAGGACCACGGTGTCGGTGACGCTCGTGACGCGTTCGAGCATGCCGATGAGAGTGCCCTTGGTGCTGGCCACGTCGACGCGCCCGTCGCCGCGCACGACGAGCGGCGGCGCGTGCCCGGCGCTGGTGACCCGGAGCAGGACGCGGTTGCCGGCCCGCTGGATCGAGGCCAGGACGAGCGTGACGAAGCGGGACCGGTCGCCGCCCTTGATGAGCACGCCGTTGAGCAGTTCGAGCACGCGCTGATGGTCGCCGGCCATCGGCAGCAGGGCCTGCAGGGTGTGCCGGATCTTGCCGGTGAGCACGGCGGCCTCCAGGCCCTTGCCGGCCACGTCGCCGAGCACCACCAGCGACTCCTGGCCGGCCTCGGCGGGCGGGTGGAGGTCGTAGAAGTCGCCGCCGACGCGGGCGGTGTGCTCCGAGGGACGGTAGCGGGCGGCGACCTCGACGCCGTGCAGGCTCCGCGCGCGGGGCGGCAGGAGCTCGCGCATGAGGGTGTCGGTGATGTCGGCCTGCTCGGCGTACAGGCGGGCGGCGGACATCGCGGCCCCCGCGCGGGCCGCGAACAGCCGCGCGAAGACCTCCTCGCCGTCGGAGAAGCACGCCTGGCCGCTGCCGCGCAGCAGCACGAGCGCCCCGGCCGGGACGCCGTGACCGGGCAGCGCGGTCACCACCATCGAGCCGATCTCGTCGAGCCCGTCGCGGGCCAGCCAGCCGGGGGCGGCGGCGGGGTCGATCCAGCGGGAGGGCAGCGGCGGGTAGCCCTGCAGCGCCTCGGCGAGACCCGGCACCGCCTCGGGATCGACGGCCAGCTCCTCGCGGACGACCACGCCGTCCGGCCCGCAGTAGGCGATGGGGTGCCGGCGCCGGTAGGGCGGCAGGATGACCAGCGCGGCGTCGGCCAGGTGGCGGGCGGCCAGCCGGGCGGTCACCTCCAGGCAGCGGTCGAGGTTGAGCGAGGACAGCAGCTCGCTGGAGGCCTTGTCGAGGAACGACGTCCGCTCACGTTCGAGGTGCAGGGCCTGGGTGGCGCGGTCGAGGTCGGTGGTGTCGGCCAGCCACCAGGCGATCGCGTCGCCGTCGCGGACCGGACGCGCCTCGAACGTGGCCGCCCCGATGGAACCGCGAACACCTTCAGGAAGAGGGGCGTCGGAGGGGGTGGCGTCAGGGAGAGGGGTCGCGGCGGCATGGGCGTGGGAGAGCCAGGCGGGAGCGCTGTCCGCCAGCCCCGCGCCGGGGACCGCCCCGGGCAGCAGCCGCAGCGCCGCGTCGTTGGCCTGGGCGATGACACCTGCGGTGTCCACCACCAGAACCGGGTAGGGGGCGCCACGCCACACGGCCCCGGTTTCGTCCTGCCCCAGACTGCTCGTCAGACCTCTCAAAACAACGAGCCCGCCGCGACGGGCTCTGCCTCCCTGAACCATGGTTGCTTGTGCACCTTCTTCTCTCCACTGTAGCCGAGGCTCGCCCACCACCCCAGACGCGGACGGCCCGGCCGAGCGCCCCCGACCGGCCGTCTCCAGTGGTTTCCAGTCGTTTCCAAGGAGCCGCGGCCAGGGTCTGACCGGTCAGCAGAACGCACGCGGCGGACGGGGAGAAGATGGGCGAGACGAGGACCCGGTCGGTTCTGGGCAGGACGGGGGCGACGCTCGTCCTGGCGGCGGTGCTCGGGTGCGCGCCGGGCCCCGCCGACGCGGCGGACGCGACCGTCGGCGCGGCGGCGTACGTGGTGCGCGGCAAGGTGGTGAACTCGGCCGGGCGGCCGGTCCAGGGCGCCAAGGTCGTGGTGAAGGACCGGCGTTACTACAACAGCGACATCGTGCTGCACAGCGACGGCAACGGCCTCTACCGCGCGCAACTGCCGCGCGAGCCGTCGTCCTGGCTGGTCAGCGCCTCGGTGACGCGGCAGTTCCACGGCCGGCAGTACACCTTCGACCTGGAGCCGTCCTCGACCGGTTCCGTCCGGGCGAGCGCCGGCGGGGTGCGGAACTTCACCTGGCGCGTCACCGGCAGGCGGCCCGGCGCCGACGGCCGGTACTACGGCGGCCTGGTCGCCACGAACCTCTGGTTCGACAACCTTCCGGAGGACGTCGACCAGCAGAACGTCCGGCTGACGATGACCCCGGTCGGCCCGTGAACCGGCCGACGCGCTCGCTTCACCACTGAACACGACGACGGCCTGCCCCGGGTGACCTGGCTCGACCCCGCACACGTACGCCTGGACGACCGGGGGAGGCGGGGCGGGCAGACGGTCGCCCTGGACCCCCGTTCCGGACGTCCCCTCAAGCCCGGACGCCCCGGGGGCGGCTGAGGGGCGGACACGACGGGCGGCGCACCGGTATAATGATCATGCATCCCGGCGGGCAGGCGCCCCCGGGATCTTGCTTTTCATGCCCTCCACACCTCATCGCACGCTGCTCGCCGCGGCCGTCCCGCTCTTCCTGTCCATGAGCGCCGGGATCGTCGCCCAGCTCGTCACCACCTCCCTCCTCGGCCGCCAGGCCACGGCTCAACTGGCGGCCTTCGCGCTGGTCAACGCCGTGCTCACCCCCGTGACGGCCGCGGTGTCGGGTGGCCTGCGGGGGATGGCGCCGTTCGTCGCCGCCTGCCGGGATCGTCCGGCGGAGGCGCTGCTCGTCCTGAAGGACGCGCGGTGGCTCACCGCCGGTCTCGGCACGGCCGGGGCGGGGGTCATGCTCGGCGTCCCGGTGATCGCGCGGATCTGCGGGGCGCCCGGCGAGGTGGTGGCCGAGTTCGGGATGTTGCCGCCGCTGCTGGCGCTCCAGGTGCTGCTCCACTCGGCGGGCAGCGGCGCCGGCGGCGTGCTGGTCGCGCTCGGACACAGCCGCCTGGTGCTCTGGGCCGGCCTGTCGAGCACGGCCACCGGGGTGGTGCTGCATCTCGTCCTGGTGCCGCGGATGGGCGTCCAGGGCAGCGGGGTGGCGCTGGTGGCGTCCACCGCCGTGGCCGTCGCCGTGTCCAACACCCTGCTGCTGCGCCTGCCCGAGCTGGCCGGGCGGTCGTCGTGGCCGGGCCGCCCGCGGTGGCGGGAGATCCTGCGGATGGCGCGGGTGGGCGTCCCGATGTCGGCCACGCTCGTCGTGAAGTTCGCGGTCATGGGCGGGGTGACGTACGCCGCCGCGCGGACCGGGGCGCAGGGGGCGGCCGCGCACGCCATCCTGCTGTCGCTGCACGGATTCCTCGGGCTGGCCGCCGTCGCGGTCGCGCAGGCCGCGACGCCGGAGATCGCCAGGGCGGCCCTGCCGGGCGAGGCCCGCCGGCTGAACCAGGCGGCCCTGACGATCGCCGCAGCCGGAGTGCTGGCCGGCGGGCTGGTGCTGGTCCTGCTGGGCGAGGCGGTGCTCGGGCTGTTCACCTCGGACGCCGCCGTGCTCGCCGTCGCCGTCGGCCTGGTGCCGTTGTCGGTGGTGCACGCCCTGGCCGACCACTGCGCGATCGTGATGTCGGCCGGGCTGACGGCGCTCAGGCGGTCGTCCTGGACGCTGGGGTCGGCCGTGCTGGGGAACGGCCTGCTGGCGTCCGTGGCGGGTCCGGCGGCGGGGGCGTGGGGGCTGCGGGGCCTGTGGCTGGCGTTGATCGCCGGTTCGCTGCTCGTCCTCGTGACGCAGACGGCCGGTTTCCTGCGGTTCAGCGCGCGCTAGAAGGGGTTCAGCGCGCGCGCCACAAGGCGGGAAGGGGGCTCCGGCGGGCGGAGCCCCCTCGCGTCAGGTGCGGTCCTGGGTCAGGACGCTGGACAGGAACGCCCTGGTCCGCTCGTGTCCCGGGTTGGCCAGCAGCTCGGCCGGCGGGCCGCTCTCGACCACGACCCCGTCGGCGAAGAAGGCCAGCCGGTCGCCGACCTCCCTGGCGAAGGCGATCTCGTGGGTGACCACGACCATCGTCATGCCGTCGGCGGCCAGGCCGCGCATGACCTCCAGCACCTCGTCCACCAGCTCGGGGTCGAGCGCGGAGGTGGGCTCGTCGAACAGCATCAGCTCCGGGCTCATCGCCAGCGCCCTGGCGATGGCGACCCGCTGCTGCTGGCCGCCGGAGAGCTGGTGGGGCCGCTTGTGCGCGTGCGCGGCCAGGCCGACGCGCTCCAGGTGCTCCATCGCGGTCGTCCTGGCCCGCTCCGCCGAGACCCCGAGGACGTGGACGGGGGCGCAGGCCACGTTCTCCAGGGCGCTCTGGTGGGCGAACAGGTTGAACCGCTGGAACACCATGCCGATCCGGCGGCGGAAGACGGCGAACTCCTTGGGCGTCCACGGCCGGTAGCGGCCCTCGCGCAGGCTGTGCCCGACCTCCTCGCCGAGCACCCGCAGGCTGCCGCCGAGCACCGGCTCCAGCCCGTTGACGCAGCGCAGGAAGGTCGACTTGCCCGATCCGGACGGCCCGATCACGCAGCTCACCTCGCCCGGCGCGACGGTGAAGTCGACGCCGTTGAGCACCTGCGTGTCGCCGAAGCCCATGCGCACGCCCGTGGCGTGCACGACGGGGCTCACGCCGCCGCCTTCGGCAGGATCCGGGCCGCGAGGCCGCCGCCGCGGACCAGCCGTACGGCCTCGGAGCCGAACCGGCGTTCCAGGCGGCCCTGGAGGAAGGTCGCGACGGCGGTCATCAGCATGTACCACAGGCTCGCCACGATGAGCAGCTCCATGATCAGGTTGTTGGCCTTGTAGATCTGGCTGGCGTTGGTCATCAGGTCGTGCCCGGCCACCACGTAGACCAGCGAGGTGGTCTTCAGCATGGAGATGAACTCGTTGCCGGTGGGCGGGATGATGATCCGCAGCGCCTGCGGCAGCACGATCACGCGCATGCGCTTGGCCGGGGTCATGCCCAGCGCGTACGCGGCCTCGGTCTGGCCGTGGTCGACGGCCTGGATCCCGGCCCGCACGGTCTCGGCGAAGTACGCCGCCAGGTTCAGCCCGAGCCCCAGCATGGCCGAGGTGAACCCGGTCATCACCTCGTTGGTGTCCCACTTGACGCCGATCATGGTGAACGGCACCTTGAGCACCAGCTCGGGGAACAGGAACGCCAGGTTGTACCAGAAGATGAGCTGCACCAGCACCGGCGTGCCGCGGAAGAACCAGATGTAGAGCGTGGCCAGCCCGCTGAGCACCGGGTTGTGCGACAGCCGCATGATCGCCACGGCGACGCCGAGCACCAGCCCCAGCACGGTCGCCAGCACCGAGATCTCGATGGTGACCCAGACCCCGGCCAGGATGCGGTCGTTGAACAGGTATTCGGCGACCTTGCCCCAGTCGAGGCGCGGGTTCACCACGACCAGGTAGACCAGCCAGCCGGCGATCGCGGTCACGGCGGCCGCGGCAACCAGGCGGCCCCAGTGGCGCGTCCTGGCGACCGGGACGTGCTCCCCGGACGGCCCGGTGAAGGGCTCCGTGCGCATGGTCACTTACCGCCGTTGACGACAGCGGACTGGACGGCCAGCTTGTCCAGGTTCCACGCCTTCAGCAGCTTGGCGTACTCGCCGCCGGTGATGAGGGAGTCGAGCGCGCCCTTCACCGCGTCGACGAGCTCCTTGTCGTCGGGCTTCATGCCGATGCCCCACGGGCTCTCGGTGCCCTCCAGGGCCATCGCCTCGACCTCCAGCTTGGAGTCGGCGGCCTTGCTGGCGGCCACCACGTAGTCGGTGATGGTGGCCTGCGCCCGTCCGCCGGTGACCTGGATCAGGGCCTCCTGGTCGCCGGGGAACTTCAGGATGTTCACGGCCGTCTTGCCGGCCTTCTTGCAGTCGGCGTCGTACTCCTCGGCCAGCTCCATGGACGAGCCGTTGTCGACGACGGACACCGTCTTGCCGCACAGGTCGGCCGGACCGCCGATCTTGGCCGGGTTGCCCTTCTTGACCAGCAGACCGGCGCCGGCCTGCACGTAGTCCACGAACGTGACCTGCTTCTGCCGGTCCGGCGTGTCGCTCATCGAGGAGATGACGAAGTCGTAGCGGCCGGTGAGCACGCCGGGGATCTGGGAGTTGAACTCCTCGTCGGAGATGGTCACCTTGGCGCCGAGCTTCCTGGCGATGGCCCTGGCCAGCGCCGGGTCGAAGCCGATCGCCGTCTTGCCGTCGCTCGCGTACAGCTCCATGGGCGGGTAGCCGACGGACGTGACGACCTTCAGGCCCTGCGTCTTCAGGCGGGCGGGCGCCTTGGCGGCGAGAGCCTGGTCCGGGGTGATGGCGTTGATCACGTCGGCCGCCTTCTCCTCGGTGGGGGCCTGGTCGAGCGTGACCGCCGCCGCGCCGCCGTCCGCGGGGGCCGCGGCGTCGCCGCCGCCGTCCAGGGACTGGGCGCCGCAGGCGGTGGTGGCGGCCAGCAGTGCGCCGGCGGCGAGGGCGGAGAGAGTGCGGATGTTCACGAGGGGGTGCTCCTTCAGGATCGCTGCCAGCGGACTTCGCCGCCGACGACGGTGGTGAGGACCTGGGTGCGCAGCACCGCCTCCGGCGGCTCCAGGTACGGGTCGGTGTCCACGGCGATGAAGTCGGCGAGCATGCCGGGCGCGAGCACGCCCTTGCGGTCCTGCTCGCCGGCCGCGTACGCGGCGCCGAGGGTGTGCGCGGTGATCGCCTCGGCCATGCTCAGCCGCTGCTCGGGCTGCCAGCCGCCGGCGGGCGTGCCGTCCTGCCGGGTACGGGTGACCGCGGCGTACAGTGCGGCCCACGGGTCGGGGCTCTCCACCGGCGCGTCGGAGCCGAAGGCCAGCGCGACCCCGGCGTTGAGCATGCCTCGCCAGGCGTAGGAGGCCAGGTCGTGGCCGGCGAGCAGCGAGTCCACCAGGGCGATGTCGGTGGTGCAGTGCACCGGCTGCATCGAGGCGACGACGCCCAGCCTGGCCATCCTGGTCAGGTCCTGGGGGCGCAGGTGCTGGGCGTGCTCGATGCGGTGCCGCAGGCCGGCGGTGGTCCCGATCGCCTCGTAGGCGTCGAGGACCAGCCGGTTGGCGCGGTCGCCGATGGCGTGCGTGGCGACCGCGATGCCGGCCGCCGCCGCCTTGCTGAAGATCCGTACGAGGTCTTCGTACGGGGTGACCGCGATGCCGGTGTTGTCGTGCTCACCGGCGAACGCCTGGTGCATGTGGCAGGTGTGCGAGCCGAGCGCGCCGTCGCTGAACACCTTGACCGGCCCGGTGCGGACCCAGTCGTCGCCCTGGCCGGTACGGCGGCCCTCGGCGATGGCGGCCTCCAGGGCGACCGTGGGGATCGCCTTGTGCACGCGGATCTTCAGCTCGCCGGCGTCGCGCAGCTCCAGGTAGGCGGCCCGGCAGTCCTCGCCGTCGATGTCGTGCACGCTGGTCAGCCCGAACGACAGCAGCTCCTCCTGGCCGGCGCGCAGCAGGTCGCGCAGGTCGCCGGAGACCATGAGGGCGCGCAGCGGGTAGGAGGCGGACTCGCGCAGGATGCCGGTGGGCTCCCCGTACGCGTCCCTGACGATCTCGCCGCCGACAGGGTCGGGGGTGGAGGCGTCGATCCCGGCCATCCGCAGGGCGGCGGAGTTGGCCCAGACGGTGTGGCCGTCGACGTTGGGCAGCGCCACCGGCAGGTCGGGGCAGACCGAGTCGAGGGCCTTGCGGTCGGGCTGGACCGGCGGGTTCCAGATGTTGCTGTTCCACCGGCCGCCGAACAGCCAGGCGCCCGGCCGCAGGGTCGCCGCGTGCGCGGCCACCTTGGCCAGGGCCTCGTCCAGGGAGCGCACGTCGCGCAGGTCGACCGCGCCGAGGCTCTGGGCGTACTGGGCCGTGTGGATGTGGGCGTCGTACAGGCCGGGCAGCACGGCGGCGCCGTCGAGGTCCACCAGCTCGGCTCCCGCGCCCGCCGCCGCGCGCACGTCGGCCTCGGTTCCGACGGCGACGATCAGCTCGCCGTCCACGGCCATGGCCTGGGCGGCGGGGGCGCCGTTGGTGCCGGTGCGAATGGTGGCGTTGCGGTATACGCGCATGTCATGGATCTCTCAGGGGTTTCGGGTGGGGTGGTGCGGCTCACTGTAGAAGTGGCGGAAAGAAGTAGGAAGCGATATAAACACGACATTTAGCAGCGCTGAGGGCAAGGAACGCTTATGCTCAAGCCGGAACATCTGCGCACACTGCGTGAGGTCGTGCGTCTGGGGTCGTTCGCGGCGGCGGCGAACCGGCTCGGTTACACCTCCTCGGCCGTCTCCCAGCAGATGGCCGCGCTGGAACGGGAGACCGGCGTGCGGCTGTTCGACCGCTTCGCCCACAGCGTGCTGCCGACCAGCGCGGCGGAGGTGCTGGCCAGGCAGGCCGAGACCGTGCTGGCCGACATCGAGCGCATGGTGGCCACCGTCCAGGCGGTGCACCGCAACAGCGAGCCGCAGATCCGGCTCGGGCTGTTCCCCAGCTTCACCGGCGTGCTGGCCGACGTCATGCGGCGGATGGAGCCGGAGGACCGGGCCGGGATCCGGCTGTCGGTCGCCGAGTCGTCGCAGCTCATCGCCCGGCTGGGCAGCGGCGGCGAGATGGACGCCGCGGTGGTCTACCAGGTCGGCAACACCGGGCTGTCGTGGCCGTCGGTGCTGACCAGACGGTGGATCGCCGAGGACCGGTACCGGCTCGTCCTGCCCAGGCTCTGGCCGGACCTGTCGCCGTACCGGGCCGAGCAGCTCGTGGACCTGCCGTGGATCATGCACCATC
This sequence comes from Nonomuraea sp. NPDC003560, assembly GCF_042878785.1. Lineage (NCBI taxonomy): Bacteria > Bacillati > Actinomycetota > Actinomycetes > Streptosporangiales > Streptosporangiaceae > Nonomuraea > Nonomuraea sp. NPDC003560. The sequence goes on from NZ_JBIAOF010000011.1 coordinate 43,379, forward strand.
CGGCCAGCAGCGACGCCACCCTGTTCGAGGCCCTGTTCGCCCACTGGAGCCTGCATCCGCGGGTGGTCTGCCACTCCGACGACTTCAAGATCACCCTGTCGCTGATCGGCGCCGGCGTCGGCGCGGCCCTCATCCCCGACCTCGCGCTGCGCGGCCACGGCGAGGACGTCGTGGTGGTCGACGTGCCATGGCTCAACATCAGCCGCAGCATCTTCACGCTGGTCCACCCCGACCGCGAGACCGCCCGCCTGCAGTGGCTGCTGGACGAGCTGACCGTCTGAACCGGCTCTCGACGCGGCCGGGGCCCATCTGCCAGCATGTGCCGGATCATCCCCCCGGGCCGCGGCCACCTGGCGTCGCCGTGCCCGCGCAAGGCTAAGGAGATCTTCCACCGTGGAACGCGAGGCGGCGATCGCCCAGTCCGCCGAGGCCATCCGCCTCCACAGCGGGCACCACATCCTCATCGAGGCCGGCCCCGAGCCCGTCCTCGACCGCCTCGGGCGCGACGACCGCCGCACGCCGGACGGCCCCCTGCGCAACTGGACGTACGTCGTCAAGGACATGATCGACGTGGCCGGCCTGCCCACCACCCGCGGCTCCGCCCTGTACGGCGCCGAACCGGCCCTGGCCGACGCCCGCTGCGTCGAGCTGCTGGACGCGGCCGGCGCGCTGCTGGTCGGCAAGGCGAACCAGCACGAGTTCGCCTGGGGCGTGACCAGCGAGAACCCGCACTGGGGCGACGTCGGCAACCCGCGCCACCCGCACCTGACCCCCGGCGGTTCGAGCGGCGGCACCGCCGCGGCGCTCGCCGCCGGGATCGCCCGGTTCGGGCTCGGCACCGACACCGGCGGCTCGGTGCGCATGCCCGCGGCCTGCTGCGGCGTGGTGGGCCTGCGTCCGCGCTCGGGGGCCGTGCCCGCCGCCGGGGTGGCGCCGCTCGCGCCGTCCTTCGACGTGGTCGGCCCGATGGCCGCCTCGGTCGCCGACTGCGCCCGCGTCTGGCAGGCGCTGACCGGCGAGGCCGTCGAGCCGCCCGACTCGCTGGCCGGGCTGGTCGTGGGCGTCGCGGAGGGGTGCGACCAGGCCGGGGACTTCGCCGAGCTGGGCGCGCGGCTGCGCGAGGTGGCCCTGCCCGCCGAGGTGCTGGAACCGTACTGGACGATCGTGGGCGCGCAGGCGCGCCGGACGCACGAGGGCACCTTCCCCGAGTGCGCCGCCCGCTACAGCCCCGGGGTACGGGCCAAGCTGGCCGCCGCGGGCGGCGTCGGCCACGAGGAGTACCGGCGGGCCGTCGAGCGGCTGGCGGCGCTGCGGGCCGCGTTCGCCGCCGCCGTCGAGGGCATCGACCTGCTGGTCATGCCGACGCTCGGCGCCCCCGCGCCCCGGGTCGGCTGCGACGAGGCCCGGGTGCGCGGCGAGGTCGGCCGGATCACCGCGACGGTGTCGGCGCTCGGCCTGCCCGCCCTGGCCGTCGGCGACCTGCAGCTCGTCGCCACGAGCGAGGCCGCCGTGCTGCGGGCGGGGATGTGCAGGGAGGCCCGCGGCGGGACGATCCCCGAGCCGCGCTGACCCTGAGGATCCGCTGGTCAGGCCGCCCGGGGCAGGCTCCACGGATCCACCGGCACCACCTCGGCGCACCGGCCGTACGGGTCGAGCAGCCGCCCGTACAGCTTCGACTGGCGCAGCACGATCTGCCGGTCGGCCACGGTCACGTGCGGGAAGCGCTCCTCCAGCCGCACCACCAGCGGATGCAGGTCGGCCACGCCGTGCAGGCCCACCGTCAGCAGCATGTTCCGCGGCCCGGCGAGCGCCGCGCAGGTACGCGTCTCCGGCCAGCCGAGCAGCGCCCGGCCGGTCTCCTCCAGCAGCGCGTCGGGCATGCGCAGCCACAGCAGCGCGGCCGAGTGCCAGCCCGCGTGCGAACGTGCCAGGTCGCAGCGGAAGTCGAGGTCGCCGGTGGCCACCAGCCTGGTCAGCCGGCGCTGCACTGTGCGCTCGGACGTGCCCACCGCCCTGGCCAGCTCGGCGTAGGGCGCGCGGCCGTCGGGCAGCAGGGCGGTGAACAGCCGCCGGTCGATCTCGTCCATCTCCCTGGTCGACTCCGGCGCGGCCGGTCGCCTGGCCAGGGCGGCCGCGGTGCGCGGCGGCAGCACCCGCAGCCGCCACCGGCACGACGCCTCGAACACCCGCGTGGCGACGTGCGTGCGGACCTTGGCCACGCCCGGCACCCGGGGCAGCGCGGTGAGCACGTGGTCGGCCAGGGCCGGCATCGACGGGGCCACGGCGATCACGAACAGGTCGTGCCCGGCGGCGACGTGCTGGACGGTGATCAGATGGCGCTCCCGCGCCAGCGCCGCCGCGACCTCGGCCGCCGCGCCGGCCGCGCAGTCGATCTCCAGGAACGCCATGCTCAGCGCGTGCATCTGGCGGGGGCCGAGGGCGACCGTGGTCCACGCCTCGCCGGTGCTCGTGAGCCGCTGCCAGCGCCGCGCCGCCGTCACCGGGTCGGCCCCGACGGCCGCCCCCACCTCCACCCAGCTCGCCCGCGGGCTGATCTGCAGGGCGTCGATGAGCTCAAGATCGGACTCGGCCAGCAACGACGGCGGCTCCACGCCGGAATCCTGCACTGATCCTCCCTTTATGTCCGATTGCCGCGTTCCAGCGGTCGGGACACCCTATACCGGGATCCTGGGCCCCGACCGCCGTCAGGCGCAGCCACCGGAAAGGGAGACCCGCGGATGACCTCGCTCGGCCTGGCCAGGATGGTCGGCGTGCTGGGCGGCATGGGCCCGGCCGCCACCGTCGACTTCTACGGCAAGCTCGTGGAGGAGACCGCCGCCACCAGCGACCAGGAGCACGTGCCGGTCGTCATCTGGGGCGACCCCCGCGTCCCCGACCGGTCGACGAGCCTGCTCGGGCAGGGCGAGGACCCGACCCCGCAGTTGCGGCGCGGCATCGGGGCGCTCAGAGGGGCCGGGTGTGAGCTGCTGGCGGTGCCGTGCAACACCGCGCACGCGTTCGTGCCGCGCCTGGCCGAGGAGGCCGGGCTGGAGCTGGTCAGCATCGTCGAGGTCACCGCCGCCGCCCTCGCCGCCGACGGCGTGCGCGCCGCCGGGCTGCTGGCCACCACCGGCACGCTCCGCGCCGACCTGTACGGCCCCGCGCTGCGCCGGCACGGCGTGACCCCGATCGAGCCGGACGAGCCCGGCCAGCGCGAGGTCATGGCCGCCATCGCCGCCGTCAAGGGCGGCCGCGCCGGCCGGGAGCACGCCGACGCGCTGGCCGCGCAGGCCCGTTCGCTGGCCGCGCGCGGGGCGCGGCGCGTGGTGGCCGCGTGCACGGAGGTGCTGCTCGCCCTGGACCCGGCCACGGTCCCGGTCCCCGTCGTGGACCCCGCCCGCCTGCTGGCCCGCGAGGTCGTCCGGGTGGCGCTGGCCGCGCGCGGCTGAACCGGACTTCTGTCACTTCCGCCTCTCAAGTCACATCCAAGCCACTTCCAATCTCCGGATGGTGGGCTTGGCGCATGAGCTGAGGACGTGCCCGCACGTCCGCGAGCCGGGGGGCTCGCAGCTCGATGTGAAGGGAGGTTACGACCATGAGCAAGAAGATCGTGAGTCTGGACGATCTGGGTGACGAACTGGCGGTGATCGAGGAGGCCGACCTCGGCCTCGTCGCGGGCGGCATGCCGATGCAGCGCTGCTACGGCACCAACGGGAACCCGCCCACCGACTGGGTCTCCGACTACTGATAGAGACGATTCGCGGTCGCGTGGGAGGGGAGCCCGCTCTCCTCCCGCGCGGCTGGGGGGACACGTGCTACTGATTCTGAGCGAGCCCGGCGACGCGACCGTCGACCTGGTGCTGCCCAAGCTGAAGGCCCGGGGCGCGGACGTCCTGTGGTGGGATCCGGGCGAGTACCCGTCCGCCGCCCGGCTGACCGCGCGCTTCGGCGCGGACGGTGAGGAACTGGTCCTGACCAGGGACGGGCAGGTCTTCGACCTCTCCGGCACGACGGCCGTCTGGACCCGGCGCCCCGGACGCCCGCACGCCGCGGACGACGTCACCGCGGACGACCTCCGGGCGCGGGTGGGCGAGCTGTCGGAGTGGTTCACCGACGGCTTCTGGGACCTGCTGGACGCGCGCTGGCTGCCGGCCCGCCAACCGGTGCTGCGCAGGGCGCACAACAAACTGGTCCATCTGGCCCTGGCCCGGCGGCTGGGCTTCGCCGTGCCCCGGACGGTGATCACCAACGACCCGTCCGAGCTGGTGCCCGCCTACGAACACGCGGACGGGCGGCTGATCGCCAAGGCGATGGAGCACACCCTGTTCGAGATCGACGGCGGCGCGCACGCCGTCTACACGACCGTGGTCACCCGGCGGTCGCTCGGCGGCCGGGGGCGGATCGTCCACGAGCCGGTCATCCTCCAGCCGTACGTGCCCAAGGCGGTGGAGCTGCGGGTCACCGTGGTCGGACGGCAGGTGTTCACCGCCGAGATCGCCTCCCAGGACTCGCCGCGCACCCGCGACGACTGGCGTCACTACGACTTCGCCCGCGCCCGCCACAGCGTGCACCGCCTGCCGGACGACGTCGCCCGCCCCTGCGTCGACCTGGTCGCGGCGCTCGGCCTGTCCTTCGGGGCGATCGACCTCATCCTCACCCCCGACGGGGAGTACGTCTTCCTGGAGATCAACCCCAACGGCCAGTGGGCCTGGATCGAAGACCTGACCGGCCTGCCCATCAGCGACGCCGTCGCCGACTGGCTGACCGCCGGAGAAACGGACGCGCAATGACTCAGCTCTCCCTCGGGCCGGCCCTCGAAAGCGGCGTGAACCTGCTGCACGGGTTGACCCGCCGGCGTTCGGCCGTGGAGGAGGCCCGCCGCACCGCCGCCGCCTGGGCCCAGGCGCACCCGCGGCTCGGCGCCCAGCTGGTGACCAGCCCGCGTCCCGGCTCGCCGGTCGTCGACTACGACCTGCTGCTCGACCACCCGTCGGGCGGCACCATCATGCTCGGCGTGCAGGCCGAGGACGGCACGTCCTGGCTGGTCGACCACTCTACCCACTGGGCCGCCGGTTACGTGCTGACCGTGGACGGGACGCACGTGTCGGTGTCCGAGGCGATGCTCATGCTGCGTTCGCTGGCGCGTCCCGGGATGTCGCCGCAGGAGGAGCTGGTCCGGTTCTGCGTGCTGCGCAACGCCGCCCAGCAGGAGGAGGTCGGCATGGCCGACGTCCAGGCCGCCGCGGACGGGTTCCGCAGGCGGCGCGGCCTGCTCGGCCACGACACCATGATGGAGTGGCTGGACGGGATGGGCATGAGCGCCGAGGCGTTCCACGACCACATGACCATGACCGCCAAGGACCAGCGGTTCCGCGCCCGGAAGCGGGCCGAGCTGGCTCCGGCGTACCTCGACCGCCATCGTGACTGGTTCGCCCAGGTACGGGCGGCCTGGGTGCTGTCGGACGACCCGGTCGAGGCGGCCGAGCTCGACGGGCCGCTCGCCGGCTGCTGGGACCTGCGGCTGACCAGGGCCCGGACGTGGGCGGGCGAGCTGCCCGTACCGCTGCGGGAGGTGCCGGCCGGTGGCGCCGCCGGTCCGGTCCCCTACGAAGAGGGCTTCCTGACCGGCCAGGTCGTCGAACGGCAGGAGGCCGTGGCGGACGCGGCCACGCTGAAGGCCGCCGGCGCGGCCGCCTTCGAGGAGTGGCTGACCGGCGCCGCCCGGGAGGCCGGGGTCACCTGGCACTGGCTCTGACGCGCCCGGCGTCCTCAGCGCCGAACCATTTGGAGTGATTTCTCCGGGCATGTCGGTGCCTTCCGGTACTGTGCCGCAGGTGCGGCGGATGATCACCTCTCGGGGCTTGTGGTGGGCGCTCGCGGCGGCGGCCGTGGCGGTGGCGGCGGTCGTGTTCGTCCGCCGCTCGCGAACGCCGTATCCCGCTCTGCCCGGCGAGCGTCCGGCTCCGCAAGGACCGCCTCCCGAGCGGGACGCCCCGCCGCCGTGGCCGCCCGTCCCGATCCTCGGCACGCCGACGAAGGCGGACATCGAGCGCTACGCCACCAGGCCGGCCGGCTTCTTCGACCACCCCGCCGTCGCCGCCTTCCTCGCGGATCGGCAGCCCCTCGACGGCCCCACCCGGCGGCGGCTGAACCGCTGGGCCGTGGTGGCATCGGCGGTCGTCCTGCTGGCCGGGGGCGCGCAGGTCCTGGAGTCGGCGGTGTTCTCCAAGGGAGGAGACGTCGCGACCGAGGCCGAGCACCTGCCCTGCGCCCAGGTGTACGCGGACGCCGGCGTCGGCTGCGCCACGGAACCGCAGTGGCAGGTGGATTCCGGCGCGGAGCCGGACCGCGAGTGGTCCCCGGCCCTCGAACCGGCCGACCAGCAGCGCGCCGAGTCCCAGGAACCGCCTCCCGCCCAGGAGGCCGTCGACGCCGACTGCCGTCCACGGCCGGCCGAGCCGCACGTGCGCGCGATCAACCCCAAGGTCACCCGCGCGGTGAACCGGCAGTGGCGGCGGATCGAGACCTGGCTCAAGGCCAACGCCCCCAAGAGCTACCGCACGCTGGGCGGGCCGGGAAGGGCGAGGACCATCGCGGTCGCCGAGGCCCAGACGGGCCTGTCCTTCCCCGACGACCTGCGGGCCTCGCTGCTGCGCCACAACGGCTCCGCCGTCATCGAGGGCACCTGGCCCTTCGGCTTCCTGGACAACGTGAACATGACCATCCGCCAGATCCGCGACCACTGGCGCACCCTGTGCGAGATCGACGCCACCGACGACTCGGACGACCCCCGCACCGAATGGTGGGACGGACGCATGATCCCCGTCGGCTCCGACGGCGGGGGCAACAGCCTGGTGGTCGACTCGGTACGCCGCGACGTCGGCGAGACCGACCACGAGGACAGCATGAGCTTCACCCCCGGCGGGATCCGCATCCGCTCCTACCACGCCCTGCTGAAGGCGACCGCCGACGCCCTGGAGACCGGCGGAACCGTCGGCCACTGGAAGCCCGAGGCGGCCGCCGGCCGACTGGAGTGGCACCTCCCCTGACCCACCCGCCGCACCCGTCGACAGCGCCGCGCCCGGGTGTCACGATGCAAGGATGATCGCCCCCTGGTCATCGCACCCTCCGCGCAGTACGTGGCCAGAAGGCTGGTCCTGGCCGGCGCGGCGGGGATCGTCCTCACCGTCGCCCTCCTCGCATGGGCCGCCCTGACGCCGGACCTCATCCCCTCGTTGGGGGCGCGCTACTGCGGCGAGTACACCGGCTGCATCGGCTACCTCTTCCTGACCTGGGAGTACGGCCGGTGGGTCGCGCTGGTCGCCGCCTGGCCGTTGCTGCACCTGCTCCGCGTACGCCCGGCGTGGCAGGCGACCCTGATGGCCGCGCTGTACCTGGTGGCCATCTGGCAGGTGGCGCTGCTGCTCGTGCCGGCCGACTTCGTCATCGGGTTCTACCTCATCCTCCTCAGCGGCGTGATCGCCTTCCCCGCGGCGGCCTGGACGACCATGCCGCACCTGCCGCGCGCCGTCCGGTTCGTCACCGCCGGCATCGCTCTCGCGGTCTGCGTCGTCACCTGGTCGCTCGTTCAGTGACGCGCAAGCGGGCACCCCGCCCGCTCCTAGTGATCGCCAAGACGTTCCCAAGCGCCTCCTGCGACCGTGAGTGCGCGACATTCACCACGACAAGAGGGGGACGTTCCCAGATGAACGACTTCGAGACCGGCGCCCGCGAGCTCGATGACAACGAGCTCGCCGCCGTCACCGGCGGCATGTGGGCCAACTACGACTGGATGAACTACGACTGGCGCGACGCCGTCATCGACGCCCTGCCGTAACCGCGCGGCACACCGCCGGGGCCGCCTCACGCAGGGGTGGCCCCGGCCTCGCGCCGGATCAGGGCCGGCCCATCGTGCGGACCACGACGGTCGCGGTCGCCGTGGCCACGACCTCGCCGCCCGGGCCGAGGAGCTCGCCGGCGAGGAAGCAGACGTCTCTGCCGCGCCTGACCACGCGCCCCCGCCCGACGAGCCGCCCGGGCCGCGCCGGACGCAGGAACTGCACATGGAGGTCGAGGGTCGGCGCGAACTGGTCCTCCGGCAGCGTGGCCACCAGCGCGGGACCCAGCGTGTCGTCGAGCATCGCGGCCAGGAAGCCGCCCTGGACCACGCCGACCGGATTGGCGAACTGCTCGCCCGCCCGGAACGCCACCTCGATCGTGCCCGCCTCCGGATCGACCTCGACGAGCTCCCAGCCGAGCAGCGCCGCCGCCGGCGGCGGCGGAACCCTGCCGGCGACCATGTCCCAGAACATTCCGCGTCTGTCCGCGTGCGTGGTCATGCCCGCCATCCAACAGCCCGCCACCGACAGTCCGGCGGCCATGGGTTAAGCCCCCAGCTCGGCGAGGAACCCGGCGACCGGGCCCAGCGTGATCAGGCCGCTGCCCGCCCCGGCCAGCTCCGCCGCGGCCGGGGCCAGCGCCCGGCGGGCCCGGTCCGCCGCCCGTCGGTCGCCGACCGCGACGGCGGCTCTCGCGACCAGGCACCACATGGCCTCCAGCAGCAGGTCAGGGGGCGGCTCCGGGATCCGGCCGACCGCCTCGGCGGCCTGCGCGCCGCGCCCCTCCGCCAGCAGGACGAGCGGCCGCACCCACGGCTCGTACGGCTCCCACTCCACGTCGCCCCGATCGGCCTCGCCCAGGACCGGCAGGCCGTGCCGCACCCGTACGGACAGCAGCGCGAGCGGCAGCAGCCCCCGCCGCAACCCCGGCATGCCGACGTCGTCCAGCCGGGCCGCGGCCGCCCGGTAGGCCGCCTCCTCCTCGGCCGCCGGCACCCGCCCGCCGGCCGCCTTCCGCAACACCCGGTACCAGTCGGTGAACACGCTGACCAGCGGCAGCTCGTTCCGTTCCGCCAGCCGGTCGGCGGCGGCCGCGTGCCGGTCGGCGGCCCCGAAGTCGCCGAGCGCCCCCAGCGCCTGCACGCGCACGAGATGCCCCAGCACCTCGAACGTGACCAGCCCGTGCCGCGACGACAACGCGACCAGCTCGGCCCCGATCCGGGCCCGGTAGGAGGCCAGCCCCGCCCGCTCGAACGCCTGCATGAACACCCCGTTGAGGGCGAACGCCAGCAGCGCCGGGTCGTCGAGGTGGCGGGCGATGCGCTCGGCCTCGGCGGCGGCCAGCGGGCCGCGGGCCGACCGGACGCCGCGCGACTCGACGGCGATCGTGGCCAGCAGCCGCGCCCGCGCCGCCGCGGACGCGCCGGGCGGCAGACCGCCCAGGGCCCGTTCCGCCGCGGCGACGACCTGGGCCGCCTGCTCGGGGTCGTCCGACCGGGTCCAGACCGCCGGGACGTCGTAGGCGCCGATCACCCGGGCGGTCAGCTCAGGGTCGCCCAGCTCCTCGGCCGCCGCGATGGCCGCCGTACGGTGGCCGCGCGCCGCCTCCAGGCCGCCGCCCCCGGTCACCGCGAGGTTGCGCAGCAGGCCGACCGTCGACTCCAGCCGCGCCCGGGCCCCGGCCCCCACCGTGCGGTCGTACGCCTCGGCCGCCTGCGCCCACACCCGGGCCGTGGCGTCGGCGGGGGCGGCCAGGCCGCGGTCCTGGTGCAGGATGTCCGACTCCAGGCGGCGCAGCCGGGGCCCGGGGTCCACGCCGAGGTGCTCGGCCAGCAGCGTGCGCGCCCGGCGCAGCACCGCCAGCGCGTCCCCCTGGCGTCCGGTGCGGTAGAGGGCGAGGGCGAGCAGCCGCCAGGCGTCCTCCCGCCAGGGGTGCTCGGCGACGTGCGAGTCCAGGTCGGCGACGGTTTCGGCGGCCCGGCCGAGCGCCAGTTGCGCCTCGGCCCGGCGTTCGACGGCGTGCAGCCGCAGCTCGGTCAGGCGGGCACGTTCGGCGCGTGCCCAGTGCTCGTCGGCGAACTCGGCGTAGGCCGGGCCGCGCCACCAGCCGAGCGCCTCCGTCAGCCGGGCCGGTTCCGGCGGGCCGGCGGTCACGGCCTGTTCGAAGCGCCAGGCGTCGACGGCGTCGGGCGCGGCGCGCAGGGCGTACCCCGGACCCTCGGTGACCAGCAGCCGGGCGGGGGCGCGCGGCGGACGCGCGGGCTCCAGCGCCCGGCGCAGGGCGGCCACGAACGTGCGCACCGCGCCCACCGCGTCCGGCGGCGGATCGTCCCACAGGTCCGCCACCAGCCGCGTCACCGGGACGACCCGGCGCCGGGCGACGATCAGACGGGCCAGCACGGCGCGGTGCCGCGGCCCCTTCAGCGGGATCGGCTCACCCTCGTCGTCCCAGGCCGCCACCGGCCCCAGCACCCCGAACACGCTCCCCATCCTCCCTTGCTCACCGGATGCTCATCCGCCCCCGGCACGCTGGTAATCGACCCGGTCACCCATCGAAGGAGGGCACCTCATGACCACCATCCCCGGTTTCGAGCACCGCCGCGTCCCCGTCGCCGACGGCGTCACGCTGCACGCGGCCGTCGGCGGCTCGGGCAGCCCCATCGTGCTGCTGCACGGCTTCCCGCAGACCCATCTGATGTGGCGGCACGTCGCCGCCGACCTGGCCGCGGACCACACCGTCATCTGCCCCGACCTGCGCGGTTACGGCGCCAGCGACAAGCCGGCCGAGACCGGCCCGGACGTCTACTCCAAGCGGACCATGGCCGCCGACGTGGTGGCCCTGGCCGCGGCGCTCGGCCACGAGCGCTTCGCCCTGGCCGGGCACGACCGCGGCGCGCTGGTCGCCTTCCGCGCCGGCCTCGACCACCCGGCGGCGATCACCCACCTGGCCTGCCTCGACGTGCTGCCGACCCTCGACATGTGGGACGTCATGCGCGGCGTCACCGCCGCCGTCGGCTTCCACCTCTACCTCATGGCCCAGCCGCCCGGCCTGCCCGAGCAGCTCATCGGCGCGAGCCCGGACGCCTTCTTCGGCCACTTCCTCGACCTGTGGATCAACGACCCGGCGGCCATCCCGGCCGAGGTCCGGGCCGCCTACCTGGACGCCTGCCGGGCCGCCGTGCCGTCGATCGTGGCGGACTGCCGCGCCTCGGCCGGGATCGACGTCGAGCACGACCGCGCCGACCTGGCCGCGGGCAACCGGCTGGGCATGCCGGTGACCGTGCTCCAGCAGGACTGGGGCGCCGCCCTCGGTTACGACGCCGCGGCGCTGTGGCGGGCCTGGGCGCCCGATCTGCGGCACGACACGGTCACGTCCGGACATTTCATGGCCGAGGAGTCTCCCGCCGAGATCGCCCGGGCGCTCCGCGAGCTCATGGCCCGGTAGCAGACCCTCCTGGTCGGGGGCCGTCTCGTAACTTAAAGTAATTGACATGTCACGGTAAGTTATTCGACAATGGCAGCGCCAATGAGGTCGTCCTTCCGGCGGGAAAAGTACGGGCCGGAAAGCCGAGTACGCGACGGAGTAGAGGCGCTCGCCAGCATGTTGCACGCATTCATCGTCGGGATGGGCAGATCCGGCGCAGGGCTGCATCTGCCGTCCCTGGCCAAGGTGCGCGAGGCGGCCCCCGGGCTGCTGGCGCCCGACCCGGTCGTCGTCCTCGACCCCCTGCTGCCGCCCGGCGGCGTGCGGGGAACGGTGACGGCCGGGTCGCCCGAGGAGGCCGCCGCGCTCGCGCCGCCCGACCGGACCGTCGTGCACCTGTGCACCCCGCCGCACGTCAGGGCCGGGATGCTGGCCCGGCTGGCGCCGCTCGGCTACCGCAAGTTCATCGTGGAGAAGCCGCTCGCGCTCGACCTGGTCGGGCTGGCCGCCGTGGCCCGGGTGCGCCGGCGCTGGGGCCTCGACCTCACGGTCGCCACCCACTGGCTCGACAGCACGCTCACCGGCCGGCTGCGGGCGGCGATGCGCGCCGAGGAGTTCGGCCCCCTGCGGCAGATCCGGGTGGTGCAGAACAAGCCCAGGTTCACCCGCAGCGCGGCGCGTCCCGACGCCACCACGGCCTTCGACATCGAGATGCCGCACGCGCTCGCCGTGGTGCTCAGCCTGGCCGGCGGCGGCCGGATCTCGGCGGCGTCCTGGGAGGACATGGTCACCGAACGGCTGCGGCTGCCCCGGCTCGGACGGGCCAGGCTGCGGCTCGACCACTACTCGGGCGTGCGCACGGAGATCGACTCCGACCTGACCTCGCCCGTACGGGAGCGCCGCATCACCCTGCACTTCGACCACGGCACGCTCACCGGCCACTACCCGTGCAGCGACGCCGACCACACCGCCCAGCTCAGGGTGGCCACGGCCGAGGGCGAACGGCGTACGGTGTTCACCGACGACGCCCTGCCCGCCTTCCTGCTGGCCGCCTACCGCCGCTACGCCCGCGCCCGCCGCTCGCCCGGCGCGCTGCCCGTCCAGGTCGACGCCGTGCGACTGCTCACCGAGGCCAAGCACCTGTGCGCGGCGCACGAGCCGGGGCGTGAGGGGGCGCCGCGTGCCGGCACCACCTCCTGAGCTGGCCGGCATCGGCGACGAGGCCGCCCCCGACCTCGACGGCCAGCTCGCCGCCGTGGGGGAGCTGGGCTGGAACCGGCTGGAGCTGCGCACGGTCGACGGCGTGCCGGTCGCCGCGCTCGGCGAGCAGGCGTTCCGGCGCGCGGCGCGGCGGTTGCGCGAGGCGCGGGCCGAGGTCGTCGCGGTCGCCTCGAAGATCGGCGACTGGTCGCGGCCGGTGACCGGCGACTTCGCGCTCGACCTGGCCGAGCTCGACGTGCTGGCCCGCCGCTGCCCGGTGCTGGGCACGCGGCTGGTGCGGATCATGTCCTTCCCCTCGGGCGGCCTGCCCGAGCCCGAGTGGGGGCGGAGGGTCCGCGACCGGCTGCGCGAGCTGGCCCGCCGGGCCGAGGACGCCGGGCTGCTGCTGGTCCACGAGAACTGCGCCGGCTGGGCGGGCGACCGCGCCGACCGCATGCTGGACCTGGTCACCGGGATCGGCAGCCCGGCGCTGCGGCTGCTGTTCGACATCGGCAACGGCGTCGCCCACGGCTACCCGGCGGCCCCGATGCTGCGCGAGGTCGTCCCGTACGTCGCGCACGTCCACGTCAAGGACGCCGTCACCGGCCCCGGCGGCGAGGTCGTCTACGTGCTGCCCGGCGAGGGGCGGGCGGGCGTCGCCGAGTGCCTGCGCCTGCTGTCCGCCCACGGCTACGCCGGCGCCCTGTCCATCGAGCCGCACCTGCGGCTGCGCCCCCACCTCGACGACCCGGGCGCCGGTGACCGGGCCGCGTTCGTCCGGTACGGGCGGGCGCTGGAACGGCTGGTGGGGCAGGTCGATGGACGTTGACGCCGTGCCTCTCGACGCGGCGGAGCGCGACCTGCTGCTGAGGCTGCTGCGGCTGCCCACGGCCGGCCCGCTGGAGACCGGACCGGCCGGGCCGCCGCCGCGGCTGCGCGAGGCCCAGGAGCAGTACGCGCGGGCCGCCGCGGCGCTCGGCTTCCGCACCGTGCGGCACACCTCGGTGCGCCCGGCCGAGCTGGACCGCGCCGACGTCCCCGCGCCCGTGCGCGAGGCCCTCGGCCTGCCCGGCTTCCTGGACGGCCAGCCCAGTCTGGTGCTGCGGCTGGGCCCCGGCCTCCCGGCGTCCCGCACGGTGATGTTCAACGTGCATCTCGACACGGTCGCCGGCGGCGGACCGGCCGGCTTCGACGGCGAGCGCTTCCACGGCCGCGGCGCGATCGACGCCAAGGGCCCGGCCGTCGCGCTGCTGGCCGGGCTGCGGGCGGCGCGCGCGTGCCGTCCGGCCATCGGGCGCGAGGTCGGGGTGCTGATCCAGGCCGTGGCGGGCGAGGAGGGCGGGGCCATGGGCGTGCTCGGCACCCGCCCGCTCGTCGAACGCGGCTACGTCGGGCGGCTCAACGTCTTCTGCGAGCCCACCGGCGTACGGTTCCTGCCGCGCAGCACGGCCGCCGCGACCGCGCGGATCGTGGTGGACGGCGACCACGCCGTGGACGACCGCCCGGCCGCCGGGCACAACGCCACGGTCCTGCTCGGCTTCCTGGCCCAGCACCTGGCCAGGGCGCTCGACCCGGACACCGTGTGCGTGGCGGGCCTGCACACCGGCACCCGCCACAACCAGGTGTACGGCCGCGGCTCCCTCCTGCTCAACCTGCCCTACGCCACGCCCGCCACCGGACGCCGCCTGGAACGGGACCTCACGCGCGCCCTGGACGACGGGCTCGCGGCCTTCGCGGCGGCCTTCGGCGGCACCGCCCTGTTCGCCAGGACCGCCCGCGACGCCAGGGCGGTCACCCGGCTGGAGTGGCGCAAACGCGGCCTGCCGGTGCTCGACGACCGCGACGCGTGGGGCCACGCGCTCCTGCGCGACCGGGCCGGGATCCCGCCCTGGCCCGCCGGAGAACCGGCCTTCACCTGCGACGCCATCTGGATGGCGGGCGTCGGGGGCGCCTGCACGGTCGTCCTGGGGCCGGGCGACCTGGCCGGCAACAACGCCCATGCCGAAGGGGAGTTCGCGCGGGCCGCCGAACTCGCCGGGTTCGCCGCCGCCGTGGCCCGGCTGATGATCGCCTTCACCGACGACAGGATTGGACGAGGAGCATGAACCCCACCGCCTCACCCGCGACGGACGCACCGCCCGCGCAGCCGTACCCGCCGGGCCCGGCAGTCGCCCGGCCGGCGCGGGCCGCCGTCCGGGTGCGCCACGACGACCTGCTGGACTTCGTCGCCGCCGTGTTCACCACCCGCGGCCTGGCCCCGGAACGCGCCCGCGAGGCCGCCGCCGCGCTGTGCTACGGCGACCTGGTCGGCATGACCTCGCACGGCCTGGCCAACCTGACCCGGCTCTACCTGCCGCTGTTCGACGAGGGGCGGGTCGATCCGCTGGCCGAGCCGTCGGTGCTGGCCGACCGGGGCGCGGCCGTGCTGCTCGACGCCGATCGCGCCCTGGGGTTGTGGGCCGCCGGCCTGGCCATGGAGATCGCCGCCGGCCGCGCCTCGACGTACGGCGTCGGCCTGGTCTCCGTACGCGGGGGCACCCATCTCGGCTGCGCCGGGCACCACGCGCTGCGCGCGGTCGAGTACGGCATGATCGGCGTCATCGCGAGCAACTGCGGCCGCCAGCGCATCGCCAGGCCGCCCGGCGGCGCGGTGGCGATGCTGGGCACCAACCCGATCAGCGTCGCGGCCCCCGCGGGCGGGCATCCGCCGTTCGTGCTGGACATGAGCACCACCGCCATGCCCACCGGGCGGGTCAGGCAGGCCGCGCGGCACGGCGAGGAGCTGCCCGAAGGGGTGCTGGCCGCCGACGACGGCGCTCCCGTGACCGACGCGGCGGCGTTCGACGAGGGGCGGGCGCACCTGCTCTGGCTGGGCGGCCAGGCCGGGCAGTACAAGGGCTTCGGGCTGGGGGTGGCGGTCGAGGTGCTGGCCGCGCTGGTGTCCGGCGCGGGTCTCGCCGCCCACCCCGACGCCCACGACGGCGACGGCGGCCCGAGCGGGCGCGACGACGACATCGGCTTCCTGGCCCTGGCCGTCGCGCCCGGGGCGTTGCGCGAGGGCCTGGAGGGCGACGCGGCCACGATGTTCGGCGCGCTGCTCGGCTGCCCGCCCGCCGACCCCGTCTCACCGGTGAGCTATCCCGGCTGGCACGAGCATCGCCGGGCCGAGGAACACCGGCGCTCGGGCGTCCCGCTCGGCACGGACCTGTACGACGAGCTGGCCGCCCTCGCCGCCGCCACCGGACTCGACGCCCCCGCCCTGGTGGTGGCGCGGTGAGCGCCCGGCTGCGCGTCGCGGTCATCGGGCTCGGCGTGATCTCGCGGTTCTACCTGGCGGCCCTGCACAGCTCGTCCGGGCTGCGGCTGGCCGCGGTGTGCGACACCGATCCGCGCGTCCTGGAGGGGCACCGCGTCCCCGGCTACCGCGACCACGTCCGGCTGCTGGAGGAGGAACGGCCCGACGCCGTCGTGGTCACCGTCCCCAACGACCTGCACGCCCGGGTCTGCGCCGACGCGCTGGAGCGGCGCATCCCGGTCTGCGTGGAGAAGCCGCTCGCCCTCGACGCCGCGCAGGGCAGGCGGCTCACGGACCTGGCCGCGAGCTCGGGCGTGCCGTTGTTCACCGCCTTCCACCGGCGCTACAACTCCGCCGTCGGACGGCTGCGCGCGGCGTGCGCGAGCGCCCGCGTCGAGGAGCTGACCGTGCGCTACCTGGAACGCATCGAGGACCACGCGGGCGACGACTCCTGGTACCTGGACGTGCGCCGCTGCGGCGGCGGCTGCGTCGCCGACAACGGGCCCAACGCCTACGACCTGGTGGACCTGCTGCTCGGCCCGGCGCACGTCGTCTCCGCGCACGTCGACCGGGACGCCGCGGGGGCCGACCGGCAGGCGGACGTCGAGCTGCGCGCCGGCGCGGCCCGCGCGCGCGTCCTGCTCGACTGGTCCTACCCGGGCGAGCGCAAGGACCTGGAGGTGCGCCTGGCCGACGGCCGCAGCCTGTACGCCGACATGCTGGCCGGCCACTCCGGCTTCAAGAACTCCCTGTGGCACGAGTACGAGGGCGTGCTGGCCGCGTTCGAACGCTCGGTGCGCTACGGCACGCCCGACGGCGAGGGCGGCCTGCCCGCCCTGCGCTTCGTCGAGGACGTCTACCGCCTGGAGAAGGCCGGCGCGGGACGGGGTGCCGCGTGAACCCCGACGAGGACGGCCCCAAGACCGCGGTCACCGGGACCCTGCTGAAGGTGCTGGTGCACCGCAGGCAGGACCGCGGCATGCGGCTCGAACCGTACGCCAGCCGGTGCGTGCGCGCCGGCGAGGTGCACGAGCTGGTCGCCACCGACCACACCGAGACCGACGCGGGCGCCAGGATCGACCGGGTCGCCTTCCTGGGCTTCGCCGAGATCGTCGCGGCCGGCGTGCTGGACCGGGGCGACGAGGTGTGGATCGGCGGGCGCCGGGTCGGGGTGCTGCTCGGCTTCGACGGCTGCCACCTGCCCAACCACTACAACGTGCTGATCCACAGCGATCCCGCGGTCACCGGACGGGAGCTGGGACTCATGCCGGGCGAGCCGCTGGTGTTCAGCCAGGCCCTCCCGGACGAGCCCGAGGAGGGCGGCGCCCGCGTCTTCCGCTGGCCCCTGCTGTAGAGCCGATCTTGGGGATTCCGATTACTTTCCGTGACCTCTGGTTTACCTTCAGTCACTCAGGGTAATCTGTTGATTGCGCACAGTAGTGGGAACCACTCGTTTTCGAGCCCACTAGAGGTCGCGTCCTTCCCCCCGATGATCCCCACCACGGCGGGCGGGCGCGTGTCACGAAAGGACAGACAATGGCTGCGGGCACCAAGACGACCAGCCGGCTGGAAGAGCGCTTCCGCCTCTGGGACAACGACGGCTCCGGCGCGATCGAGCGCTCCGACTTCGAGAACGAGGCCGACGGCATCATCGAGGGCCTGGGCGTGCAGGGGACGCCGCAGGCACATCAGCTGAAGCAGGCGTACCTGGCGATGTTCGACCACCTCGCGGGGGCGGTGGGCGCGTCGCGCCTCGACCAGGCGCAGTTCCTCCAGGCCGCCGAGCGCGAGATCATCAGCAGGGGCGACGACGGGTTCGCCCAGGTCGTGGGCCCGACCATCCAGGCCATCGTCAACGTCCTCGACCGTGACGGCGACGGCGAGGTCGACTCCTCCGAGATGGCCAAGTGGTTCGCGGCCATCGGGCTCGACGGCGCGGTCGCCGCCGAGGCCTTCCGGCAGATGGACACCGACGGCACCGGCAGACTCTCCGTCTCCGAGCTGGTCGCCGCCGTCCGCGACTACCACCTCGGCAAGAACGACATCCCTCTGCTCGGCAGGTGACCTAGGCCCGAGCAGGCCGAAGGGTCGCCCAGAGCCGCTGTCTCCGGGGCGGCTCCGCCGAGGGAGCCGTCCGGGGGCCTTGTCCCCGGGCGGCTCCGCCCGAAGAAGGGGCCGTCCGGGCCGCATCCCCGGGCGGCCCCGCCGCCACCATCGCACCAGGACGGGAACCTTGGAGAAAACACTCTCCCCGCCCGGGGGATCGCCGCCCCGCGCCGCCGCCGCTCCCATCCCCTTCTTCTCCCAGGCGGCGACGTTCGACCGGCTGTGGAAGGAGATCCGCGCCGGGTGCGTCGACGTGCTGGACCGCGGCAAGTTCTCCCACGGCGCGAAGGTCGCCGAGCTCGAACGCCGGCTCGCCCTGTGGACCGGCGCGGCGCACGTCGTCGGCGTCAACTCCGGCACCGACGCGCTGGTGCTGCTGCTGCGCGCGGCCGGCCTGCGGCCCGGCGACCAGGTCGTGGTGCCCGCCTACAGCTTCATCGCGACCGCCAGCTCCGTCGTGCTGGCCGGCGGCGTGCCGGTCTTCGCCGACATCGAGGAGCACGGCCACGGCATCGACCCGGCCTCCGTCGACGCCGTGGCCGGGCCGCGCACCACGATGGTCATGCCGGCGCACCTGTTCGACCGCCTGGCCGACCTGCGGGGCGTGTGCGAGGTCGCCCGGCGGCGCGACCTGACCGTGCTGGAGGACAGCGCCGAGGCCATCGGCATGCGCCTCGACGGCACGCACGCCGGGCTCGTCGGCGCGGGCGGCGTGCTGTCGTTCTTCCCGTCCAAGACCCTCGGGGCCATCGGCGACGCCGGAGCGCTGCTCACCGACGACGACGGCATCGCCGAGACCGCGCGGGCGCTGCGCCACCACGGCCGCGGCGGCCGCACCCTCGACCACTTCCCCGGCATCGCCAACCCCACGATCCTGCCCGGCTGCAACAGCAAGATGGACGACCTCCAGGCCGCCGTCCTGCTGGCCAAGCTCGCCCGGCTCGACGCCGACATCGCCCGCAGGTCCGAGCTGGCCACCCGTTACGACGCGCGGCTGCGCGACGTGCCCGGCGTGCTGGCCGTGCCGGGCGCGGCGCCGCCGCACCCGGGCGGCAACCGCGTCTGCTACGTCTACCTCGTCGAGGTCGAGTCCCGCGACGCCCTGGCGGCGCACCTGGCCGCGGCGGGCATCGGCACCGAGGTCTACTACCCGGTCCCGCTGCACCTCCAGCCCTGCTTCGCCCACCTCGGCCACGTCCGGGGCGACTTCCCGAGGGCGGAGGCGGCCTGCGAGCGGGCGCTCGCCCTGCCGCTCTACCCCGACCTGTCCGACGCCGCGGCCGACCGCGTGTGCGACGAGATCGAGGGCTTCTACCGAGGGCGGCGCGGATGAGCCGGGTGCCGTTCTTCGCCGCCGGCCTGTTCGAGGCCGACCGGGCGACGCTGCTGCGCACGGTCTACGCCGTCGGCACCGGCGAGGCCCAGAAGTTCATCCTGGGCGAGCACACCGCCCGGTTCGAACGCGAGCTGCGCCACCGGCTCGGCGCGGCCGACGTCGTGGCCTGCTCCAGCGGCACGTCCGCGCTCACGCTGGTGCTGGCCGCCATGGACGTGGGCCCCGGCGACGAGGTCGTGGTGCCCGCCTTCGGCTGCGCCCCGCTGGCCGCCACCGTGGTCGGCGCGGGGGCGCGGCCGGTGTTCGCCGACGTCGACCCCGTGACGCTCACCGCCGACCCCGCCGCCGCCGAGTCGCTGGTCACCGGGCGGACCAAGGCGGTGATGCCGGCCCACATGTTCTCCGTGATGGCCGACATGCCGCGCTTCCGCGAGCTGGCCGACCGGCACGGCCTGCGGCTGGTCGAGGACTCCGCGCTGGCCCAGGGCGGCACGCTGGGCGGGCGGCCCGCCGGCCGGTGGGGGGACGCGGGCGTCTACTCGTTCGTGCAGGTCAAGACGTTCGGCATGCCGGGGGAGGGCGGGGTGGTGATCACCGACGACCCGGCCCTGGCGGCGCACGTACGGATGCTGCGCAACCACGGCCAGGACGGCGCCCGGCGTTTCCACCACCGCCGCGTCGGCCACAACAGCCGCTTCGACGAGGTGATGGCGGCCTTCCAGCTCCACCGGCTCGCCGGCCTGGACGACCGCCTGTCGCGCCGGGCCGAGATCGCCTCCTACTACTCCCGGCGTTTCGAGCCCCTGGCGGAACGCGGGATCGTGGCACCGCCCGTCGGAGGGGACGGGCGGTTCCACTACGTCTACACCGTGCTCACCGAGCACCGGGACGCGCTGGCGGCCCACCTGGCCGCCCACGACATCGCCACCCACGTCTACTACCCGCGCACGCTGCCCGCCCAGCCGGCCTTCGCCCGCTTCGCGCCGCCCGGCGCGTCCTGGCCGGTGGCCGAGTCCGCCGCCCGGCGCAACCTGTCGCTGCCGCTGCACCCGCGGCTCGCCGACGCCGAGGTCGAACGGATCGCCGACGCGGTCTGCGCGTTCGCCCACGGCTCCCCGCAGGAGAACCCATGACCGACCAGGTGGTCACCCGCGGCCTCGGCCCCTACGCGCGGCTGGCCAAGCTCGACATCTACGACTACTACCTGGGCCTGCCGCTGGTGTGGTCGCTGCTGCCGCCGGCCGGGCGATGGCAGCCGTACGCCGTCGGCCTGCTGCTGTCCGTGCTGATCGCCGAGGCGGCCGTGGTGGCCGCGATGGTCGGGTTCGACGACATCACCGGCCACCGCGACGGCAGCGACGCGGCCAACTACTCCTCCGACGCCGCCCGGCGCAGACTGGCCCGCAAACCGCTGGTCGCCGGCACGCTCACCGAGCGGCAGGCGCTGCGCTTCGCCTGGACGGCCACCGCGATCAGCGCCGTGCTGTGGGCCGCGGTCGTGGCCGCCGCTCCCCACCGGCCCGCGTGGGTGGTCGTGACGGCGGCGGCGTGCGTGGTCGCGGCCGTGCAGTACTCGTGGGGGCTCAAGCTCAGCTACCGGGGGTTCCAGGAGCTGTTCCTCGTCGGGCTCGGCGTGGGGTGGGTGCTGGTGCCGTACGGGCTGCTGACCGGGCAGGCGAGCGGGTTCGTGGCGGTGCAGGCGGTGCTCTTCGGGCTCGGGCCGATGATCTTCGGCCTGTACTCCAACACCAACGACGCCCGCGGCGACCGGGAGGCCGGGCGGTTCACCGTCGCGGCGCGCACGTCCCCGCGGGTCAACGCCGCCTTCGTCACCGCGGTGAGCGCGGCCGAGAGCCTGGTCGTCGGGTGGGCCGTGGCCGCCGGGGTCGCGCCCTGGTGGTTCCTGGGCGTGCTCGTGCCGCTGGTCTCCCTCCGCGTCACCCAGCTGGTGATCGGGTTCGTCCGCGGGGACGTGCTGCGGGCCCGGCGGGTGGCGATCCGCACCCACCGCGTCACCGTCGGCGTGCTGATCCTGGCCAACCTGGTCCTGGCATGAACGTGGACGTCGCGGTGGTGGGCGCCGGGCCGGCCGGCCTGGCGGCGGCGTACGCGCTGGACCGGGCCGGGCTCGCGGTCCGCGTCCTGGAGGCGGCCGAGGCGGTGGGCGGGCGGATGCGCACGCTGCGGGCGCGGGGCTGCCTGATCGACACCGGCGCCGAGATGTTGCCGTCCGCGGACGGCTATCCGGCCACCTGGCGGCTGATCAGGGCAGTCGGCCTCGACGCGGCGGCCGTGCCGAGGGTGCGCGACGCCGTCGGCGTGTGGCGCGACGGGCGCGTCCACCCGCACGTCGGCCGCCCGCTCGGGCTGCTCACCGGCGCGGGCCTGCCGCCGCGCGCCCGCCTCGACCTGGTACGCCTGCGTCTTCGCCTGGCCCGCGGCCGTCCGGGCCCGGAGGCCACCGTCGCCGACCTGGTCGGGAAGTACCATCCCGACCTGCGCGCGTTTCTCGTCGAGCCGCTGGTCGCCGGGTTCTTCGGCTGGGACGCCGCGCGTTCGTCCGCCGCGGTGTTCGCCGAGCACCTGACGAGCTCGGGGAGCACGAACACCTGGCACACCTACCGAGACGGCATGGACACCCTGGCCAGGGTGCTCGCCGCCGGGCTCGACGTGGTCACCGGGCACGAAGTGACAGGGGTGGTCCCGTGCCCGGGAGGGGTGCGGCTGGAGTCGCCGCGGGGGAGCGTGAGCGCGCGGGCGGCGGTCCTGGCCGTTCCCACGCCCGTGGCGGCCCGGCTGCACCCCGGCGCCCCGCCGGAGGAGCGGGCGTACCTGGAGGCGTGCACGTACGCGCCCATGCTGCGGCTCAGCCTCGTCCTGTCCCGGCCGGCGGCGCCCGGCTGGCGCGGGTTCGCCACGCTCGTGCCCGCGGCCGAGGACCCCGTGCTCAACGTGATCACCGTCGACCACCACAAGCACCCGGGCCGGGCCCCCGCCGGTACCGGGCTCATCTCGCTCATCACCTCGCCGCAGGGCACGGCCGCGCTCATGGGGGAGAGCGACGAGAAGGTCGCCGACCAGCTCGTCGGGCGCGCCGAGCGGTTCGTGCCCGGCCTGGCCGGCCGGGTGGCCCGCTTCCACGTGCACCGCTTCCCGCACGGGCTGCCGGAGGCGACGCCGCGGGCGCTGGCGCTGCGGGCGGCGTTCGAGGGGCGTCCCGGGGCGACGGTCGACTACGCCGGCGACTGGGTCGCCCTGCGGCCGTGCAGCGAGGGCGCGGTCGCGGCGGGGGAACAGGCCGCCGCGCGGGTGCTCGCCCGCCTGTCGTAGCCGCCTGCCCGCCGTCCGCCCGTTTTTCAACGACGTACGCGCATGGAGAGAAATCAGATGGCCTTCTTCACCCGGCCCATCGAGTTGGGCACCCTTTTCGACGACCTCGCCGATCGCGGACGCGGGACCGGCGTGCACGTGAGCCGTCCCCTGGACATCGCCCCCCACCTGGGCGCCGACCTCGGCCTGCCGGACCTGGCCGAGCTGGTCAGGGAGGCGGCCGGCTGGCTGGCCGCCGCCGGCGCGCGCCGGGGCGACCGGGTCGCCGTCGTCAAGCGCAACCACTGGGACTACGTGCTGCTGTCCTGCGCCGCCGCGCGCATCGGGGCGGTGCCCGCCACACTGTCCGCCGACCTGCCGCCCGACGTGCTGGAGATCCTGCTCAAACGGCTGGAGCCCGCGCTGCTCGTCACCGACGCCGCCCTCGCCGCCCGGCCCGGCGTGGCCTTCCACGCGCCGCGCACCCTGGTCCTCGACGGCACGGCGAAGGGGCTGCTGTCGCTGGACGACGTCCGCGGCTGGGCCGTGCCGCCGGTGCACCGGCCCGCCCTCGACGACCCGCTGGCCGTCATGCACACCTCGGGGACGACCGGGGTGCCCAAACTCGTCGTGCACTCCACCCGTACGCTGCTGCGCCGCCTGGCCGGGTTCGAGGCCCACCGGTGGCCGGTGCTGGGCAGCCGTCCCGACGACGTCGTGGCGAGCGCCATCTCCTTCGCCCACGGGCGGGCCTTGGCCTGGACCGCGAGCGTGTTGTGGCTCGGCCCCGCCAAGGTGCTGGCCGTCTCCGCGCCCGGCTGGGAGGAGGCCGGCCCGTTCCTGGCCCGGCACCGGCCCACGACGCTGGAGGCGCTGCCGGCCACGTACGTGCGGTGGCAGCGGCGCGCGCTCGGCGAGGCCGGCCCGTTCGCGCGGGTGCGCCTGTACATCAGCACGTTCGACGCCGTGCACCCGCCCACCGTGCGCGCCTTCCTGAACGCCACCCGGCGCCGGCGGCCGGTGTGGATGCAGGGCTGGGGGCAGAGCGAGACCGGGCCGCTGACCTTCCGCCTGCTCACCCGCCGGTCCATGGCGGACGGCGACAGCCGCCACCCCACCACGCGCGACCTCGGACGTCCGGTGCCCACGCGGACCCGGCTGCGGGTGGTGGACCGCGAGACGTTGCGTCCGCTGCCGCGCGGCGCGAGCGGGCTCGTGGTCTGCCGCACCAAGGCCCTGTGCCTCGGGTACGTCGGCGAGCAGGAACGGTGGCAGGGCAAACGGCTCGGAGGGTGGTGGCACACCGGGGACGTCGGGACGCTCAGCCGTACCGGCCGGGTGCGGTTCGTGGACCGGGAGACCGACACGATCCCCGGCGCGAGCTGCGTGGAGCTGGAGGACGTGATCGACGACCGGCTGCCCGAAGTGCTGGAGTGCGTGATCCTGGGCGTTCCCGGACGGCCGTCCCTGCCGGTCGTGGTCACCGAGGACGGCGGCCTCGACCGCGACGCGTGGCGGCGGGCCGTCGCCGACCTGCCCGAGCTGGCCGACCCGGTGGTGATCACCTGGGACCAGGTCCCCCGCACCGGCACGGGCAAGGTCCGCAGGACGGCGCTGCGCGAGCTGCTGGGCGAGACCCCCGACACGTACGGCACCGGGCGGTGGACGTGACGCCGGGTTCGCGGACCGTGGGCCGGTCCGTCGCCGAGCGGGAGGCGGTCGCCCGGCCGCTGGCGGGCGTGGTCGTGCGGGCGCGCGGCGAGTCGGTGGCGTTGCGGGTGGCCGTCCAGCGGTTGTGCGCGCTGGGCTGCGAGGTCCGGTTCGACGGCGCGCCGCCGCCGGACGGGTCGCCCGCCGGATGGCTGGGGGTCGCCTCCGCGCCGTTCGGCAGGCCGGGGGAGGCGCTGCCGGAGTGCGGGATCGGCTGGTCGGGGCCGGTCGGGGTGCCGATGGAGGGCGAGCGCGACGTGCAGGCGGCCTGCGGGATCGCCCACGTGCACGGGCGGGCCGCCGGCGGGCCGAGGGCGCTGCGCCTGGACTACGCGTCGGTGTGCGCGGGGGTGCTCACCGCCCAGGCGCTCACGGCGGTCCTGCTCGCCCTGCTGCGGGGCGGGCCCGCGCTGGCGGCGCGCACGTCCGTGGCGCAGGCGGCGCTGCTCGCGCTCACCCAGTACATCGCCGTCGCCACCTGTGAACGCTTCGACCCGCCCCTCTCCGCCGGACGCGTGCCGTCCCCGGGAGCGGGCCGGGTGCCGCCGTTCCGGTCGGCGGACGGGGTGCGGTTCGAGATCGAGACGTTCGACGCGGAGTGCTGGCGGCGGTTCTGGGACCTGCTCGGCGCCGAGCCGAGGGCCGCGGCGGCGGGCTGGCCGCCGTTCCAGCAGCGGTTCGCGACGGCGACCTGCACGCTGCCGGCCGGGCTGGGCCGGACGGCCGCCGCCGCCGGATACCGGGACGTCGTGGCGGCCGCCGCGGACGCCGGCGTCAGCGTGCTGCCCGTACGGGACGCGGACGCGCCGCTGGCGCCCCCGCCCGCCTCGCCGTGGCGGCTGCGCGCACTGACCGAGGACGCCGCCGAGGCCGCCGCCGGGGAGCCGGCCGGCCTGCCGCCGCTCGCCCGGGACGCCCGGGGCCCGCTGGCCGGGCTGCTCGTCGTGGAGTCCACCAACCGGGTGCAGGGGCCGCTGGCCGGCCACGTGCTCGGCCTGCTCGGCGCGGACGTCGTACGCCTTGAGCCGCCCGGCGGGGACCCGCTGCGCGGCGTGCCGCCGATGGCGGGGCCGACCTCGGCCCGGTTCCTCGCGCTCAACCGCGGCAAACGCGCCCTCGAAGCCGACCTCAAGTCCGCCGCCGGACGCCGGGCCGCCCTGCGCCTGATCGCCTGCGCCCACGTGTTCCTGCACAACTGGCCGCCCGGCCGGGCCTGCTCGTACGGGCTGGACCACGACGACCTCGCGCCCGTCCGGCCGTCCCTGGTGTACGCGCAGGCCGGGGGGTGGGCCGAGGCGCTGCCCCCGCCGCAGCCCATGGGCACCGACTACCTGGTGCAGGCCTACAGCGGGGTGGCGGCGCGGCTGGCCGGGCCCGGCGAGCAGCCCGCGCCGTCCCTGATGACGCTGACCGACGTGCTGGGCGCGCTGATCAGCGCCGAAGCCGTCGTCGCGGCGCTGGTGGCGCGCGCCCGCACCGGCGCCGGCGTCCGCGCCGGGACGGCGCTCATCGACGCGGCCCGCCTGCTGCGCGTCACCCCGCCCGGGACGCCGCCGGGGAGCCGGGAGGCCGCGCCCGTGACGGATCTGGCCGCCATGGCCGACGACCCGGCGTTCCACCGGGTGCTCGACCGTACCCCGCAAGCCGCCTACAGCCGTGCCCCCTGGACGTTCGTGCCAGCCCCCCACCACGAGGAGGCCCTCTGAATGCGTACCGACCCCCTGCCCTGGACGTCGGCCAACGGGATCGTCCTGGCCGACCGCGTGCCCGCGGGCGTGCGCGCGGCATGGACCGCCCGCGGCTGGTGCCCCGGCCTGGACCTGTACAGCCTGTTCAGCCGGCACGTGCGGCGCACGCCGGAGCGTGCGGCGGTCGCCGACGAGACCGGCTCGCTCGACTTCGCCGCGCTGGACGCCCGCGTGCGCCGGGCCGCCGCCGCACTGGCCGCCGCCGGGCGGGGAACGGCCGACATCGTCGCCGTCCTGCTGCCCAACGGGCGCGACGCGGTGGTGGCCGAGCTGGCGGTGGCCGCCGTCGGCGCGGTGGCCCTGCCCATCCCGCACACGCGGGGACGGCGCGACATCGCGGGCCTGCTGAACCGGTCCCGGGCGGCCGCGCTGATCACCGTGCCCGAGCTGGCCCTGGGGCTGCGGGCCGGGCTGCCGTACCTGGAGCAGACATGGACGTTCGGCCCGCCCACGCCCGGCGCCCGATCGCTCGACGAGGTGGCCGAGCAGGACGTCCGCGCGTGGCGGCCCGCGTGCCCGGACGCCGAGCGGCCCGCCCGGATCCTGCTCTCCTCCGGCACCGAGTCCGAGCCGAAGATGGTCGCCTACTCCCACAACGCCATGGCCGGGGGCCGGGGCGCCTACCTGCGGGCCGTGCTGGGCGAGGACGGGCCCACGCGCAACCTGCTGCTGGTCTCGCTGGCCTCCTCGTACGGCTCCTGCGGCACCTCCGTCCTGCTGGCCCGGCACGGCGGCACGCTGATCCTGCGCGCCCGCTTCGACGCCGCCGACGCGTTGCGCGCCGTCGAGCGGCACCGCCCCACCCACCTGTACGGCGTCCCGACGATGTTGCGCCGCATGGCCGACTCGGCGGCCGAGGCCGACCTGTCGTCGCTGCGCCGCGTCGTCAGCAGCGCCCAGCCCCTGCACGGCGAGGCCAGGCAGGCGTGCGCCCGCCGGTTCGGCGTGCCGCTCGTCAACGTGTACGGCTCCACCGACGGCGTCAACTGCCACACCGGCCGCGCCCCGGACCGGTGGGCCCCCGGCCTGGCCGGAACCCCGGACCCCGCCGTCGCCGAGATCACGATCCGGGACGCCGACGGCGAGCCGGTGCCGCCGGGCGAGCCGGGCGAGATCTGGGCCCTCGGCCCGATGACCCCCCTGTGCTACGTCGCCGCCCCCGACCTGGACGACCGCTACCGCGCCCCCGGCGGCTGGGTCCGCACCGGCGACCTGGGCCGCCTCGACCCCGACGGCACGCTGTGGGTCCTCGACCGGATCAAGCGCGTCGTGATGCGCGGCGGCCTCAGCATCTCCCCGGCCGAGGTCGAGCGCGAGCTCAGCGCCCATCCCGACGTCGCCGACGCCTTCTGCGTCCCGGTGCCGGACGACGACCTGGGGGAGCGCATGTGCGCCTGCGTGTCGCCGCGGCCCGGCGCGAGACCGCCGTCCCCGGCCGAGCTGATCGTCTACCTGCGCGAGGAACGCGGCCTGGACCGGCGCAAACTCCCCGAACGGTTCCTCTGGCTGCCCGAACTGCCGCTCGGCCCGACCGGCAAGGTCTGCGCCGCCACCCTCACCCGCCTGGCCGCGCAGTCGGCGGTGCCCGTCCCGCGCAGCCCGATGAGGAGCGGCCGATGAGCCGGACCGCCTACGTGTTCGGCGAGCGCCGCGACCACGTCGCCGAGCAGCACCGCTGCCTGGAGCTGGCCTACGACCCGATGACCATCGAACGCCTGGCCGAGGCGGGCGTCGGGCCCGGTATGCGGTGCCTGGAGGTGGGCGCGGGCGGTGGCAGCGTGGCGGAGTGGCTGGCCCGCCGCGTCGGATCGGCCGGGAGCGTGCTGGCCACCGACATCGAGCCCGCCTTCGAGCCCGTGACCCCACGGCTGGAGGTGGTCAGGCACGACATCGTCCGCGACCCGCTGCCGGAGGCCGCGTTCGACGTGGTGCACGCGCGGCTGGTGCTGCTGCTCCTGCCGGAGCGGCTGGCCGTGCTGGACCGGCTCGTCCGGGCGCTCAAGCCGGGCGGCGTGCTGCAGCTCGACGAGTTCGACATCACCTACGGCCCCGGGCTGCTGATGCCCGACCCGGCCTCGGCCGAGCTCTACGAGACGTTCATGCAGGCCAAGATCCGCGTGATGACGCGCGCCGGGGTGGACGTGGCCTGGGGACGTCACGCGGCGGCGGCGATGCGGCGGGCCGGGCTGACCGGCGTCGACCCCAGGCCCCGGGTGGAGTTGTGGGACGCGCGCTCGCCGGGGGCGCGGCTGGTCGCCCACCACACCAGGCACCTGCGCGACCGGTTCGCCGAGGAGGGCCTGACCGACCGGCAGCTCGCCGACGTGCGCGCGCTGCTGGCCCATCCGGACTTCCGCGCCACCTCGTGCGTGACCTACTCCGTGCAGGGCCGCCGTCCCCTGGAGGTGGCGTGATGCGCATCGACCTGCACGGCGCCGCGCCCGGCGTGCATGCTGCGATGGCCCGCTTCGACGCCGCCGCGAGCCGGGAGCTCGATCCCGCGCTCGCCGAGCTGGTCCGGGTGCGGGCCTCGCAGCTCAACGGCTGCGCGGTCTGCCTGGGCATGCACACCCGCGCCGCCCTGGAGGCGGGCGAGGACGCCGAACGCCTGCACAACCTCGCCCTCTGGCGCGACAGCACCCTGTTCACCGGGCCCGAACGCGCGGCGCTGGCGCTCACCGAGTCGATGACCAGGATCGCCGAGGCCGGGGTGCCGGAGGAGGTGTTCGACGCGGCCCGCGAGCACTTCGACGAGACCGCGCTGGCCCACCTGCTGTGGACGATCGCCGCCATCAACGTCTGGAACCGGGTGGCGATCGCCGCCGGCCCGCCCGCCGGATAGGCGGCGGCTGTGGCACGATCGAGGCATGCGATCCCGTACGGAGGTGGCCTTAGCGGGCCTGATCGTGCTCACGCTGACCGGCGGTTGCGCCGACCCGGCGACCCAGCGGGTGTCCCTGATGAACGACCCGTCCGCGCCGCCGTCGTCCAGCCTGGCCCCGGCCATGCCGCGCGTCGCCACGGACGCCCCCGCGATGCCGGGCGGGACTCCGTCGCCGTCGTACTTCCGGCCGCCGCCGTTGGTTCCGGCGACCTCCCTGGCCGAGCCCATGGCGACGGGCAAGCCCCTGACGGCGACCGGGCCGCCGCGCTTCTTCGTCACCGCCCGGACGCCGATCTTCTCCTTCGCGGACTCGTCCAAGACGGCAACCGCCACGCCGGTGCCGCCCGCCGTGAACGACGCCGTGACGGGCGCCTTCGTGGCGGCCGTGCCGCTGCCGCCCGGGGTGCGCTCGTCCTGGCACCTCGTCGCCGCCGCCCCCGACAACCGCACGTTCGTGCTGGCCGGATGGACGGGGCTGGACACGCCCCTCCGGCTCTTCCGCATCCGTCTCGACGAGAAGGGACGGCCCGGCGAGCCGGAACTCGTGCCCGATTTGGAACCCGAGCGCGACCAGGTGACCGCGATGGCGCTCAGCCAGGACGGCACCAGGCTCGCCTACACCGTCACGCTCATCGGCGGCGGGACCAAGGTGGCGGTCCTCGATCTGGCCACCGGGCGGCGGCGGGACTGGGTCACCCGGGAGAGCACCGCCGTCATGGGCCTGGCCTGGGCCCCCGACGGGCGGCGGGTGGCCACGGTGCTGGGCCGAGGGGGCCTCAGCGTGCTCGACCTGGGGAACGCGGGCACCGATCTGATCGCCGCGTCGCGGCCGGTCAGGCCGGACAGGGCGGTGTGGAGCCCCCAGTCGGTGGCCTTCACCCCCGACGGGAGCGCTCTGCTCTACTCCACCGGTCACGACGTCGAGCGGGTGCCGATCGGGGGCGGCCGGCCCCAGGTGGTGGCGCGGCTGACCCTGCCGCGCGGAGCCTCGCTGGGCCTTCGCTTCAGCATCGACGGGACCGGCGGGCAACTGCTGTACACGGACGGATGGCGGGCGCACCGGGTCGACCTCGCCGACGGGTCCGACACGGCGGTCCCGATCGACGCGGGCGAGCGCTCGGGCGAGGGCGAGTCGCCGGTCGCCGCCTGGTGAGGGGTCAGGTGCCGAGGTGCTGGGCCTCGTGTTCCCACTGGTCGCGGGGCTGGGTGTGCAGGCGCCAGTAGTGCTCGGCGATGTCGTCGGGGTCGAAGGCGGTGCCGGGGGCGACCACGCCGGCCACCGTGACGCCGGCCACGTGCACGCCGTCCGCGCCGTACTCCTGGTCGAGCAGGGTCACCAGGGTCCGTACGCCGGCCTTGCCCAGTGACAGGCTCACGTAGTCCGGCTTGGGATGCGGCATGCCGCCGGTGACGATGAACGTGCCGCCGCCGCGCCCGGCCATCCCCGGCGCCACGTGGGTGGCGGCGGTGAGCGCCCCGACGACGTTGACCGCGTACGCGTCGAGCTGGGCCCGCGCCGGCAGCTCCCCGGGCCGGTCGGCCTGGACGATCGCGGCGTTGTACACCACGACGTCGGGCGGGCCCAGCTCGGCGGCCGTCTTGTCGAGCGCGGCGCGCAACGCGTCCTCGTCGGCGCTGTCGGCGACCGCCGTGGCGACCGGCACCCCGTAGGAGGACAGGGACGCCGCGGCCGACTCCACCGTCCGCGCGCTGCGCGCGATCAGGCCGACCGGCAGTCCCTCGGCGGCGAACCGGCGCGCCACCGCCTGCCCGATCCCCGGCCCCGCTGCGATGATCACTGCTCCGGACACCTTCATCTCCCATCTGTAGTGGCGACAATGGGGACGATAAAGGGTCACATCCATGTGAAGGTCAACCCGGAGGTTCCATGCGAATCGGCGATCTCGCCCGGCAGACCGGAGTGAGCCGCAGGCTGCTGCGCTACTACGAGGACCAGGGCCTGCTCAAACCGCTGCGCCGGCCGAACGGCTACCGCGAGTACGCCGAGACCGACGTCGCGGAGGTGCGCCACATCCGCGCGCTGCTCGAAGCCGGGCTGCCCACGTCGGTCATCACCAGGGTGCTGCACTGCGTCCACGACGACGGCGCCGACATGGTGCCCTCCTCCTGCCCCGAGATGATGGACAACCTCAACCGCGAGCGCGCCCGCATCAGCGGCGAGATCAGCCGCCTGGCGGCTTCGCGGAAGGCGCTCGACTCCATGCTCGCCACCGCCCGCGAGCCTGTCGAGAGGAAGCGTCCGCCCAGGTGAGAGGATGGACGGCATGGATCTGGGGGCCATCCGGACGATGAGTCGCGAGGAGTGCCTGACGCTGCTGTCCACGGTCCCCGTGGGCCGGGTGGCGTGGGCGCGGCCGGGCGGCACGATCATCGTGCTGCCGGTGAACTTCACGCTCGACGCCGACACCGTCGTGTTCCGGATCCCGCCCGGCCGCATCCTGGAGGCGATCGAGCACCGTGTGCCGATGGCGTTCGAGATCGACGACATGGAGCCGGCCATGCGCACCGGGTGGAGCGTGCTGGTGACCGGCGTCGCGGAGGTCGTCCGGGATCGGGAGGAGGCCGGGCGGCTGGAGCGGCTGACCGGCGCGCCCTGGCCGGAGCTGGCCGATCCGGTGCTCGTCCGGCTGCCGTTGCACCGGGTGTCCGGGCGTCGCCTGCCGCTGCATCCGGGCGGGGTGGTGGTCGAGCGCCTCGACGGGGAGGCGTGAGGCCGCGGCAGGCTCACACCGGCGGGACGAGCGTGAAGTAACGGTCGAGCAGGGCCCGGTCGCCGCGGACGTCGAGCCGGTCGGCGGGCAGCCGGTGCCACAGGTGCAGCAGCAGGTCGGAGGCCGTTCCGACAAGCTCCACCGCGGCCTTCGAGTCGCCGGTGAGCCGGACGTCGTCGCCGTCGAAGCACACCGCCCACACCCCCGGCCCGTCGCTCTGGCGGAACAGGTAGCGCTCGCCCGCCCCGGGCGGGGCCTGCGTCCAGGACCTGCGGGCCGGGGCCATCACCTCGAAGACCTGGGTGACGGCGTCGGCGGCGAACGCGGCGTCGATCGGGGCGGCCGTGCCGAGCGCGTTCTCGGCGTCCCAGCGGTGGATGGCCGCCTCGATGGCCTGCATGCGCTGCCAGAACCCGACGGTCTGCTCGGCGGACCACGTCCAGGCGGGGTCGTCGGGGGAGGCGGCGGAGAAGCGCGCTCCGAGCCGCGCGGCGCCCTCGGCGAACCAGTCGAGCACGGCCGGGGGCACCGGCCCGGTGTTGGGCGCGCGGTCGGGATGGGGCCAGTCGCCGAAGTCCGCCGGCAGGCCGAGGACGGCGACGTCGGCGGGGTCGGGCAGCCCGGGAAGGCGCTCGTCGATGACGGCGTGCACGTGCCGGTGCACCGCGCCGAGGTGGATGACCAGGTCGGCGACCGACCACCCGGGACAGGACGGCACGAGGGGCGCGCCACCCGACGCGGTCGCCCGCCGCGCGGCCGCCTCGAACGCCCGCACCTCTCGGTGGAAGTGCGCGACATGATCCATGGGCTCGCTCCGATCGGCTGGGTGCGGATGTCGGATGACGTTATGCGCGGGATGGAACGGCTCGAAACTGTACCGGTCAGCCGGTACAGTAATGGCCATGCCACGACCCAGTTCCAAGGACCGGCTGCTCGACGCCGCCGCCGACGTGCTGCTGACGGAGGGCGCGGAGTCGCTGACGCTGGAGGCGGTCGCCCGGCGGGCGGGCGTCTCCAAAGGCGGCCTGTTCTACCACTTCCCGACCAAGCAGGCTCTGGTCGCCGCCATGGTCGCGCGGCTGACCGACGCCTTCGACCAGGCGCTGGCGGCGGCGGGCGGCCGGCCGGGCGACTTCCTGCGGGCGTACGTGCGGGCCACGATCCCCGAACGGCACACCGCCTCCGTCCCGGCCGACCGGGTCACCGTCGCCCTGCTGGCGGGCGTGCTGGTCGACCCGGCCGGGCTGGAGCCGCTGCGCGAGCGGTTCGCCGCCTGGCAGGCCCGGCTGGCCGACGACGGCATCGACCCGGCCGCCGCGACCGCCGTCCGGCTGGCGGTGGACGGCTGGTGGGCCGCCCGCCTGCTCGGCCTCGGCGAACCCGGCCCCGGCCTGCACGAACCCACCCGCCGCTACCTGATGGAGGCCATCGACCGTGCTGCGCGCGACTAAGGCGTTGATGGTGCTGACGGATGTCGGCTTCGTGGCCTACTTCACGATCACCGGCCTCGGCCTGATCCCGCCCGAGTGGGCCTTCGCCGACTATGCCGATCCGCTGATGGCCGACTGGAACTGGTCGTTCCTCTGGATCGACCTCCTGGCCAGCGCCACCGGCCTGACCAGCCTGTGGCTGCTGCGCCGGCGTTCGCCCGCGGGCGAGCCGCTGATGCTGGTGTCGCTGGTGCTGACGGCGGCCTCGGGGCTGATGGCGATCGCGTTCTGGACGCTGCGCGGCGACTTCTCGCCCGCCTGGTGGATCCCCAACCTCTACCTGCTGCTCTTCCCGCTGCCGGCGATCGCCGCGCTCACCGCCCGGGGAAGAATTCCGCGCTCTGGACGTATTCCATCGCCTTGACGAACCCGGGGTCGGCCAGGCGGCGCTCCGCCTCCTCGGCGGAGACGTCCTCGACGTGGGTCTGGATCCACCACAGGTTGCCCCAGGGGTCGCGCACCCGGCCGACGAGGTCGCCGAAGAACAGGTGCGTGACGTCGGTGACGGACGTGCCGCCCGCCTCGACCGCGCGGCGGTGGACGGCTTGCGCGTCGGGCACGTACAGGCGGAGGAAGCCGGGCGTCGCGGGCCATTCGGGCCGGGCGTCGAACATCATCACCACGGCGTCCCCGATCCGCACCTCGGCGTGCTGGACGTCGCCGTCCGGGCCGGTCATCCGGCCCAGCTCGACGGCGTCGAAGGCGGCCTTGAGCCAGTCGATCAGTCCGGCCGTGTCCCGCGAGATGATCCACGGCGTCACGGTGGTGTAGCCCTCGGGGATGGGGTTGACGGTCATGATGTGCCTCCTCGATCGGTGTGTCGAGACGACATTAGGAGGCCAGTAGGTCAACTCCTGTCCTACATCGGCGGCATCCTTGAACCATGACGTCCTTGCGGTTGCTGAGCCTGCTGTCGCTGCTCCAGACCCCGCGCGAATGGCCGGGCGGCGAGCTGGCCGAGCGGCTCGGGGTCAGCCGCCGTACGGTCCGGCGCGACGTCGAGCGGCTGCGCGACCTCGGCTACCCGGTGGTCGCCACCATGGGCGCCGACGGCGGCTACCGGCTGGTCGCGGGCGCGGCCATGCCGCCGCTGCTGCTGGACGACGAGGAGGCCGTCGCCATCGCCGTGGGCCTGGTGACCGCGGCCCGGCATCCCGTGCAGGGCATCGAGGAGGCGTCGGTGCGCGCGCTGGCCAAGCTGGAGCAGGTGCTGCCGTCCCGGCTGCGCCACCGGGTGGCCTCGCTCGGCGCCGCGACGGTCCCGCTGCCCGGCGCCGAGGGGTTCGACGTCGATCCGGGCCGGCTCACGACGCTGGCCATGGCCGTCGCCAACCGCGAACGGGTGCGCTTCCGGTACCTGGCGGGCGACGGCGCGCGGAGTGCCCGGCTGGTGGACCCGTACCGGCTGGTGGCCGCCGGGCGGCGCTGGTACCTGCTGGCCCACGACCACGACCGGGACGACCGGCGGCTGTTCCGCGTCGACCGCATGGACGACGTACGGGCCACGGGCGCCCGGATCACCACGACCGAGCCGGCGGACCCCGCCGCGTACGTCGCCGCCAAGCTCTACTCGGGCGCGCCCACGTACGAGGCGGTGGTGACCCTGCACGCGCCCGCCGAGGTCGTGGCCCGCGCGATCCCCGGCGAGCTCACCCCGCTGGACGCGGACACCTGCCTCCTGCGCGCCTCCGCCGACACCCTGGACTGGCTGGCCTTCCGGCTGATCACGCTCGGCTGCGAGTTCGAGGCGCACGAGCCGCCCGAGCTCGTCGCCCACCTTCAGGGGCTGGCCGCCCGGCTCACCCGCGCGAGCGCGCCAGGAACTCCAGCACCAGCGGGCCCGCCACCTCGCGGAACTCCTCGAAGTAGGCGTGCCGCGCCCCCTCGATGAGCCGCAGCTCCGCCCCCGGGACGCGCCCGGCCAGCAGCGGGGCGTTGGCGGCCGGGTTGAACACGTCGTCGGCGCCGTGCACGACCAGCGTCGGCGCGGCGATGGCGGGCAGCACGGCCCAGGCGTCGTGCCCGGCGCTGGCGGCCAGGTGGCGGCGGCGCGCGTGGGCGGGCATGCCCGGATCGCCCACCGTCCGGTACGGCCCCGGATGCGTGGCCAGCCAGCCCGGCGTGTACATCAGCTCCAGCAGCGCCCGCCCGGCGGCGGCCCGGTCGCGTTGCGCGAGCGCCCTGCGCACGTCGGCGCCGCGCTCGAGGCCGTGGACGCCGCCGGGGGAGGTGCAGCCGAGCACGAGCGCCCCGACCCGGCCGGGATGGTCGGCGGCCAGCCACTGGGCCACCCGGCCGCCCATCGACGTGCCGTAGACGTCGGCACGGGCGACGCCCAGCTCGTCGAGCACGGCCAGCACGTCTTCGGCGAACCCGCGGGTGGTGTAGGGCTCGTCGGGCTTGTCGCTGTCGCCGGTGCCGCGGTAGTCGAAGGTGATCGTGCGGTGGGCGCGGTCGAAGTCGTCGCGGACCGGGTCCCACCAGCGGTGGTCGTTGGCCTGGCCCTGGAGCAGCACGAGCGCGGGACCGCTGCCGCGGACCTGGTAGGACAGCTTGACGCCGCCCGTCGTCATGGCGAAAGGCACGCCTTCGATGGTGCCACGGCGACGCCCGTGCCCTTGACGGAGTGAGTACTCACTCCGTACTGTCGTCAGTATGACGAACGAGACGAGCCGGCGGAGAGCGCCGGCGATGAGCCCCGAACGACGCCGCGAGATGATCGTGAAGGCCGCCCTCCCCTTGGTGGTGGAGTACGGCACCTCCGTGACCACCGCCCAGGTCGCCCGCGCGGCCGGCATCGGCGAGGGCACGATCTTCCGCGCCTTCGGCGACAAGGAGGCGCTGCTCGCCGCCTGTATGGCCGAGGCGCTGCGCCCCGACGACACCCTCGCCCACGTGTCCGCGATCTCCCTCGACCTGCCGCTGGCCGACCGGCTGGTGGAGGCCGCCGAGGCGCTGCGCGGCTACCTCGCCAGGATGGGCGCGGTCGCGGGCGCCCTCGCCACCACGGGCGGCCTGCGCCGCCCGGCACCCGGAGGCGAGGCCCGCCCGGCACCGGGAGGCGAGCCTCGCGCCGCCGAAGGGGGCGGGCGGCCCGGGTCCGGGCGGGAGGAGTCGATGGCGGCCTCCCGCGAGGCCCTGGCCGGGCTGTTCGAGCCCGAGCGCGACCGGCTCAGGCTGGCCCCCGAGCGCCTGGCCGAGGCGTTCCAGTTCCTGGTGATGGCGGCCGGCCGCGGCCCGTCCCCGCTGGGCTCGGAAGAGCTGGTGGACCTGTTCCTGAACGGCGCGCTCGGGGCGGGCGAACGCCCTTGACCGACCTCTACGAGGACCTCGCGCCCCGCCGCCGCACGGCGGTCACCTTCGCCTTACTCGGCTGCGCCTTCCTGGGCATGCTCGACGGCACCGTCGTCGGCACCGCGCTCCCGCGCATCGTCGCGCAGGTCGGCGGCACCACCTCCTGGTACGTCTGGCTGATCACCGCCTACCTGCTCACCTCGTCGGTGAGCGTCCCCATCTACGGCCGCTTCTCCGATCTGTACGGCCGCCGCCGCCTCCTCCTCTCCGGCCTCGCGATCTTCCTGGCCGGCTCCCTGGCCTGCGGGCTCGCCGGCTCGATGGAGGTCCTGATCGTCAGCAGGGCCGTCCAGGGGGTCGGCGCGGGCGCGCTGCTCACGCTGGGCATGGCCCTGATCCGCGACCTCCATCCGCCGCACCGGAGCGAGGGCCTGATCCGCATGCAGACCCTGCTGGCCGCCATGATGATCGTCGGCATGGTCGGCGGGCCGCTGGTCGGGGGCCTGCTGGCCGACCACGCGGGCTGGCGCTGGGCGTTCCTGGTCAACCTGCCCGCCGGGGCGCTCGCGGCCGCGCTGATCGCGCTGCTGCTGCCCGACCGGCGTCCGCCGCGCACCTCGGGCAGGCTCGACGCGGCCGGGATCGCGCTGCTCACCGCGGGCCTGTCGCTGGTGCTGATCGGCCTGAGCCTCAAGGGCAACACCGGCCGCGGCTGGAGCGACCCGGCCGTGCTCGGCTCGCTGCTCGGCGGGGTGGCGCTGCTGGTCGCGCTCGTCCCCGTCGAGCGGCGGGCGGACACGCCGGTGCTGCCGCCGCGGCTGATGCGCCGCCGCACGTACGCGGCGCTGCTCGCGGGCGGGTTCTTCTTCCAGGTGGCGGGGCTGCCCGCGGGCGTGCTGCTGCCGCTGTACCTCCAGCACGTACGCGCCTACTCGGCCACGGTG
Source organism: Nonomuraea sp. NPDC003560 (assembly GCF_042878785.1). Lineage (NCBI taxonomy): Bacteria > Bacillati > Actinomycetota > Actinomycetes > Streptosporangiales > Streptosporangiaceae > Nonomuraea > Nonomuraea sp. NPDC003560. Next base: position 80,689 of record NZ_JBIAOF010000011.1, read on the forward strand.
TCCGGCCTGCTGCTGCTCCCGATGCTGGTGGGCATGATCGCCGGGAACCGGCTGACGGCCGTCCTCGTGCTGCGGTCCGGCCGTACCAGGCCGGTGCTGCTGACCGGGGCCGCGCTGGTCACCGCCGGCACGCTCGCCTTCGCCGCGCTCGGGCCGGGCACCTCGCCGTACCTGGTCGGGGTCTGGCTGCTGCTCGTGGGGCTCGGCACGGGCCCGGCCATGGGCGGGCTCACCATCGCCACGCAGGGCAGCGTCCCGCACGCCGACATGGGCGCGGCCACCGCGGGTTCGGCGTTGTCGAAGCAGCTCGGCGGCTCCTTCGGCCTGGCCTGCGCCCAGTCGCTCATCGGCGCGCAGGTCAGTGCGGCGGCCGTGGGCTCCACCGTCGCCTGGACCGGCGGTGTCGCGGGCCTGCTGGCCTTCGCCGTCCTGCTGCTGGTCCGCGAGAACGGGCTGCCGGCCCGGCAGCCGGCCGCCGTCCGGACCTGAGCGGAATCGGGGGGAACGCGGGGAATGTTCCTGGGGGAACCCCCGTTACATAGACCGTGGCCGGTGTGTCCAGTGTCCCCGGGCCTCACCTATTGCCTTCGCGGACTACCGTTCGGCTGGAGCCGCGTTGTGCCTTTCGCCGAGAGGCGACCTGCACACCGGTACACGCACACGTGGAAGCCCGCCCTCTCCGGAGGGCGGGCTTTCGCGTCGTTCAGGCCGGGCGGTTCTTCACGTAGTACGGGTCGGTGATGCCGCCGGGGCAGGCCAGCTCCTCGACGTCCAGGTGGGTCAGCTTGGCCCCGGCCTGGTAGGCGCTCTGCAGGAACTCCAGCACGCTCGCCACCGGATCGCCCATGGCGCGCACGTCGTCGTAGCGCAGCACGGCCAGATGGCTGCCGCGCGCGGGCAGCCACTCGGCCTGCTCGGGCAGCAGCGGCTCCCGCTCCAGCCCCTTCGGCTCCGGCGCGGTGTAGGAGTAGAACGCCGGCCAGGGCCGTTCCTTGTCGCCGAACCAGAACCCGGCGCTGATCACCTCCCGGCTGTACGCCTCGCGGGTGACCGGGTCGGCCTCCTCCGGCACGTCGGCCGGGCGTCCGGTGAAGAGGGTGACCGCGATGTCGAACGTGTGCCAGAAGTGGTGCACCGGGCTGACCTTGCCGCCGAAGTCCGCGGCGAACCGGTCGAGCAGCTGCGCCACCTGCGACAGGATCCGCCAGTAGCGGTTGATCAGGACCGGGTCGTAGTGCGCGTGGCGGGTGTCCTCGGCGAACGGCGTCTCGTCGTCCAGGTCGTACGGCACCGCCCAGATCTCCGGCCGGATCCCCAGGTCGGCCAGCGTCTGGAAGAGCCGGGACTGGAACGCGGCCACCGACAGCCCGATCATGCTGAACTCCGCGCTGCGGCCGTCCAGCACGTCGATCACCAGGCGGTGGCGGACGAGGTCGAAGTCCACGCAGAACAGCGGCTGCTCGCCGAGCCCGCCCATGGGACGCGTCGTCAGGCCGCGCCCGGTCAGATGGAACGGCACCTGCCACCAATGGTTACGCCGGTTACTCACCGTCAGCCGGATTTTCCCGACGATCTGCGCGAAGCGGTGGAAGGTCTCCTTGGTGTCGGCCCACTCTTCGAGTGGCATGGCCGGAAAGAGCTCCATGTGTCCATCGTAACTACGCTGCGTAACCATTCTTCGGGGGGTCTCCGCTAATATCCGGCTTGAAGGGTGGTTCAAGTCGAGGAGCCGGGGCATGCGGGACACGTTGATCGACATTGGCGAGGTGGCCAGGCGTACCGGGCTGGCCGCGTCCGCGCTGCGCTTCTACGAGCGCAAGGGGCTCATCGAGGCCGAGGGCCGCAACGGCCTGCGCCGCGTCTACCTGCCCGAGACGCTCGACCGGCTGGCGCTGATCACCTGCGCCCGCGACGCCGGGTTCACGCTGTCGGAGATCGCCGAGTTCCTGCGCGCCCGGCCGGCGGACACGCGGCTGCGTGAGCGCATGGCCGCCAAGGAACGCGAGGTCGACCAGCGGGTGCGGCAGCTCACCCGGCTGCGCGACAGCCTGCGCCACGCGGCCGTGTGCGAGCACGACCCGCTGGTCGAGTGCCCCGAGTTCAAGCAGGCCGTGAAGGCCGTCAGCCAGAGCTGACGTACTTGCGCGGGCGCAGGGCGTGGGCGCGCAGCGCGGCCAGGGCCGCGTACTGGCCGGGCCGGTCCATCCGGACGACCAGGTCGTCGCTGTAGGCCAGGCCCAGCGCGGTGAGCTGGGAGACCAGGTCGGCGACCGGCGCGGTGACGTCGTCGAGGCTCGTGGCCGGGTGCCAGCCCTCGCCGCCCACCACCTCGGCCACCCGTTCGCGCAACTGGGCGGGGGACATCAGGACGCCGTCGGCCAGCAGCATGAGCGTGGCCTCGCGGGCCGAGACCTCGAACTCGTGCTCGCCCCTGGCCAGCAGCAGCCGGGTGACCGCCTCCCACATGGCCTCCGGCGAGCCCAGCAGGTGCCGGCCGTAGTCGGTGATGGCCAGCCGGGCGCCGTCGCGGCTGATCGCGCCGAGCTCGCGCTCGGCCAGCTCGCGCAGCCGCAGCGCCGCGGGCGAGGGGGCCAGCCGGAGCGGCAGGCTGCCCTCGGAGGCGGCCAGGGACAGCAGCTTGCGCAGGGCGGGCAGCGGTTGCGGCGTGACCGGCGCGTGCAGGCGCACCTCGAACGGCTGCGCCAGCTCCCGCCTGGCCGGGCCGCGGCCGAGCACCCAGCGGTTGAGCCGTTCGCCGTGCACGCGGTTGAGCCAGCTGTCGCCGCCCAGCTCGGCGCGGGGCTCGGTGAGCCAGCGGCGGGTGAGCGCGCCGCGGTCGACGTCGTCGCCGGCGACGATCGCCAGTTCGAGCGCCGCGGAGCAGGCCACGTGCGCGCCCAGCTCCTCGGGGCCCATGATCATGCTCCACTGCAGCTCGGGCACGTCGGGCGGGAGCACGCCCGTGGCCTCCAGGGCCTTCTGGTAGGCGCTGGTGCCGGCGTCCTCGCCCTCCTGGGCGTAGGTGCGCAGGATCTGCGCCGTGGTGGGGGACACGCACAGGGCGGCGTAACGTTCCATGCCGCCGAGCTGCAGCAGCCGTGCCAGTGAGCGGGACAGGCGTTCGTGGTCGCCTCCGGGCCGGAGCGGGCCCACCTTGATCGGAAGCGTGTACCAGAGGAACTCGCAGACGTCGAGCTGGGTCACCGTCTCCAGCGGTTCCCCACCCGTCAACCATTCGACGGCGGTCCTGGCCTCCTCGGCCAGGTCCGGCTGAGATCGCTCCAACTCGGCGAGAAGGGCGGTGACATCCGGTGCACTCATGCCTCGAAGTTTGCCGTATCGCACCCAGCTATGACGATGACCGAATGCGGTGCGTATTGGGTCTTGCACAGCGACTACCCTACGAAACCGATGTTTACCTACAGTGAGCGGGTCAGATCCATCGTTTGTCGAACAGCATCCGGGCCTTCCACTCGGTGTACGGGATCACTTCGGCGGACAGGATCGGGTGCAACCACCAGAAGTTGATCAGTGCCAGCAGCGCGTACGCGCCGACCACCGCGGCCCCCAGCGTGCGGCGCATCGGCATGGCCCCGCTCTCCGTCGGCGTGGCGGGCCCGATGAGCAACCCGGCGCACAACGTCAGCGCCAGGATCATGAACGGCACCATGGGGATCGCGTAGAACAGGAACATCGTGCGGTTCTCGGAGATGGCGAAGTAGAACCAGGGCAGCCACCCCATCGCGTACGCCAGCAGCACCGCCCCGGCCCGCCAGTCGCGCGAGGAGACGTACCAGGCGATCAGGGCCACCAGCGCGGCCAGCGCGCCGAACCAGATCACCGGCGTGCCCACGCCGAGCACCGCCTCCGAGCAGTCCTTGGCCCCGCACACGTTCTGCTTGCCCTCGTAGAAGAAGGCCACCGGACGCAGCAGCAGCGGCCACTGCCACGGCTCCGACATGTACGGATGGGACGTCTCCAGCCCGTTGTGGAAGGAGAAGACCTGCCACTGGTACTGGATCCATGAGCGCATGGAGTCGAACAGGAAGAAGAAGGGGCCGGAGGAGGTGGCCTGGTCCCAGTTACGGCCGTAGCCGTTGGCGGAGGCGAACCAGCCGGTCCAGGTGGCCATGTAGGCCAGGAAGGGGATGACGGTGAAGGAGAGCAGGGCGTGGGGGAGGTCCTTGTTCCAGGCTCCGGCGTAGGGGCGTTTGAGTCCGATGGCTCGGCGGGCGCCGAAGTCCCACATGAGGGACATGATGGCGAAGGCGACGGCGAAGGCGAGTCCGGACCATTTGACGGACATGGCGAAGGCGAGGCAGACGCCGGCGGCCAGGCGCCAGGGCCGGGCGCCGAGCCAGGGGCCATGGGGCGAGACGGGCGAGTTCTCGTACCAGGCGACCAGCCGTTCGCGGGCGCGGTCGCGGTCGACCACCAGGCAGGCGAAGGCCGCCAGCACCCAGAACATCAGGAACACGTCGAGCAGCGCCGTGCGGGACAGCACGTAGTGCAGGCCGTCGAGGGCCAGCAGCAGGCCGGCGAAGCAGCCGAGCAGCGTGGAGCGGGTCATCCGGCGCGCCACCCGGGCCAGGACGAGGATCGACAACGTGCCGATCAGCGCCGCCGCGAACCGCCAGCCGAACGGGTTGAGCCCGAACAGCCACTCACCGGCGCCGATCATCCACTTGCCGAGCGGCGGGTGCACCACGTACGAGGCGCACTTGTCGAGCGTCTCCTGCGTGCACGACTGCCAGATGTCGGTCTTCCCGGCCAGGATCGCCTTGTCCGCGTCCTTGATCGTGACGCGCTCGACACCCCAGTTGATCAGGGAGAAGGCGTCCTTCATGTAGTAGGTCTCGTCGAAGACCACGGCCCGCGGGTGGCCCAGGTTGACGAAGCGCAGGATGCCGCCGAAGAGCGTGACCAGCAGCGGGCCGACCCACCCCCACAGGACGCTGCCACGCATGGGGGGGATCACCCGGTCACGCAGGGACCGCGTCTGCGATTGACTCTCGCCGACCTCCGGGTTGTCGTAGGCCTGGTACGGGGAATCGGTCACCGCCATTCGGACATCGTACGGGCCCCAAGCCGTTAGGTACTGCAAGAATCACGGTCTAATTGGTATGCCCTGCCACAATGGTCGGGTGACTGGAGAAGGCAGGTTGGTGCTGGCCGGAGCCCCCATCGGTCAGGCGGGTGACGTCTCGCCGCGGCTGCGGGAGGTGCTCGCCGACGCCGACGTGGTGGCCGCCGAGGACACCAGACGGCTGCGCAGGCTCGCCACCGAGCTGGGCGTGGAGATCAGCGGCCGGGTGGTGTCCTACTACGACCAGAACGAGGCGGGCCGCGCCCAGGAGCTGGTCGAGGCGCTGAGACAGGGCCGTACGGTCGTGGTCATCACCGACGCCGGGATGCCCGGGGTGTCCGACCCCGGCTACCGCCTGACCCACCTGGCGGTCGAGGCGGGCATCACGGTGACCGCGCTGCCGGGGCCGAGCGCCGTCACCACGGCGCTCGCCGTGTCGGGGCTGGCCAGCGACAGGTTCTGCTTCGAGGGCTTCCCACCGCGCAAGACCGGCGACCGGGCGCGGCGGCTGTCCGCGCTGGCGGCCGAGGAGCGGACGATGGTCTTCTTCGAGGCCCCCCACCGGCTGGCCGAGTCGCTGGGCGCGATGGCGGAGGCGTTCGGGCCCGACCGGCCCGCCGCCGTCTGCCGCGAGCTGACCAAGACGTACGAGGAGGTGCGCCGCGGCGGTCTCGGCGAGCTGGCCGAGTGGGCCGCGGGCGGCGTCAAGGGCGAGATCACCGTGGTCGTCGCGGGCCGCGTGCCGGGGGCGGGCGAGCCCGACATGGACGAGCTGGTCGCCGAGGTCGACCGCCGGGTGGCCGAGGGAGAGCAGCGGAAGATCGCCATCGCCGACGTGGCCAAGGGCGCGGGCGTGCCGAGACGCGAACTTTATGACCTGGTGCACAAACGCATAGGGTGATCGACATGGGGGAGACGGCACGACGGCTGGTCCCGCCGTTCCAGGGGCGGCCCCTCTTAGGCTGGGCGGGGCCGCTGCTGGTCGCCCTCTTCGGCGGGCTGCTGCGGTTCGTCCGCCTCGGTGAGCCGAAGGCCGTCGTCTTCGACGAGACCTACTACGCCAAGGACGCCTGGTCCCTGCTCAGGTACGGCGTCGAGCGCGCCATGCTGGGCGACGCCAAGAACCCGATCGCCGACCGGCGGCTCATCGCCGGGAACCTGGACATCTTCCGCCAGTGCCCCCAGTCGTCCGACTGCGCCTCGTTCGTCGCGCATCCGCCGCTGGGCAAGTGGATGATCGCGGCGGGGGAGTGGCTGTTCGGGATGAACCCGTTCGGCTGGCGGTTCGCGGCGGCGCTGGTCGGCACGTTGTCGATCCTCGTGCTGGCCAGGGTGGCGCGCCGGATGACCCGTTCGACGCTGCTGGGCTGCCTGGCGGGGCTGCTGCTCGCGCTCGACGGCCTGCATCTGGTGCTGTCCCGCACGGCGCTGCTCGACGTGTTCCTGATGTTCTGGGTGCTGGCAGCGTTCGCCTGCCTGGTGGTCGACCGCGACCGCGCCCGGGAACGGCTGGTCGCCTGGTACGAGAACTCGCCCGTCTCGCCCCATGGCCCCTGGCTCGGCGCCCGGCCCTGGCGCCTGGCCGCCGGCGTCTGCCTCGCCTTCGCCATGTCCGTCAAATGGTCCGGACTCGCCTTCGCCGTCGCCTTCGCCATCATGTCCCTCATGTGGGACTTCGGCGCCCGCCGAGCCATCGGACTCAAACGCCCCTACGCCGGAGCCTGGAACAAGGACCTCCCCCACGCCCTGCTCTCCTTCACCGTCATCCCCTTCGTGGCCTACATGGCCACCTGGACCGGCTGGTTCGCCTCCGCCAACGGCTACGGCCGCAACTGGGACCAGGCCACCTCCTCCGGCCCCTTCTTCTTCCTGTTCGACTCCATGCGCTCATGGATCCAGTACCAGTGGCAGGTCTTCACCTTCCACAGCGGGGTGCACGAGTACCACCAGTACATGTCCGACCCCTGGACGTGGCCGCTGCTCGTCCGCCCGGTGTCGTTCTACTACCCCGCCGACGTGCCGCCGTCGGCGTGCGGGGCCTCCGCGTGCGCGCAGGCGATCCACGGGACCGGCACCCCCGCCCTGTGGTTCGGCGCGCTGCTCGCGCTGGCGGGCACGGCCGTCCTGTACGCCAGGAGCCGCGACTGGCGGGCCGGGGCGGTGCTGCTGGCGTACGCGATGGGCTGGCTGCCCTGGTTCTACTACGCCCTGGCCGACGACCGCACGATGTACCTGTTCTACATGCTGCCGGTGGTGCCGTTCATGGTGCTGGCGGTCGTGCTGATGGCCGGGCTCGTGCTCGGCCGGGCCGACGCGCCGCCCACGCGCAGGGCCGTCGGGGCGGCCTTCGTGGGCGCGTTCGCGATGATCGTGCTGATCAACTTCTGGTGGCTGCAGCCGGTGCTCACGGCCGAGACGCTCACGCAGACACAGTGGTGGGCTCGGATGCTGATGCGCTCTTGGGTGACCGCCGCCCCCAAGTGACGCCCTTGCGCAGCGTGATGGCCGCCGCGATGCAGGCCAGCGGGACGGCCGGCAGCACGTAGCGGTAGTCGAACTCGGCCGTCGCCGCCGGGGCCAGCAACAGCCCGAACGCCCCCAGCCAGGGCAGCGCCACCGGGCCGCCGAACCTGCGCCAGCGGACGACGATGCCGTACAGGCCGATCAGCATGATGCCGCCGAGCATGATGCCGCGCAGGTAGAAGATCTTCTGGTAGCCGCTCATGATGTCCGCCCACGGGTGGACGATCCTGGTCTCGGGCGGGCCCTGCTCGTAGCTGAACGCGTCGGTGTCGGTGTGGCCGCCCCCGTAGGAGGACCACTTCGGCAGGCGCTTGGGCCGCCCGGTGTCGTCCACCTCGTAATAGGGCTTGAACTGGTACATGTTGTACGTCGACTCGTCCGGGAAGCGCGGCCGTCCCCAGTGGAAGGAGCGGAAGAAGTCGCGCGCGACCACCTTCAGGTAGTCGCCCGGCTGGGACAGGATCGCCCGCGTCGCGAACGCGCTGGCCGCGTCGTTGGTGATGCCGCTGAACTTCTTGTTGATGCCCCACCGGTGGAGGACCTCGCCGGTGCCCGTGCCGTCGCCGTTGCCCTGGCCCCACAGATACCACTGTGCGTAGTCTTTGCGCTGGTTGACCGGGTCGTTGATGCACAACAGGAGAAGCTGCACCTCCTTGTACTTGTCGATCTTCATCTCGTTGCAGTCGGCGAAGATCGCGGTACGCATGTAGAGGATGAGCCCGTCGCTGTTGGTCATCGCGAATTTGCCGTAATTTGTCGAAAACCAACCCATATAGCTAAGAACGGGAACCGCGCACGCCGCGATGACCGCCACGATGGGCCGCCACCCGGTGCGCTGGACGATCAGGTACAGCACCACGAGCCCGAGGATCGGCATGCCGATCGACCGGGTCAGCCAGGTCAGCGCGAGCAGCAGCCCGACCACGATCCCGGCCCGCCACGACAGCCGCCGCTTCCACAGCACCAGCGTCACCACGCCCACGACCAGCAGCGTGAACAGGGTGTCGGACATGACCATCTGCTCAAGCTGGATCTGGTAGGCGTCGAACAGCACCGGCGCCGCCGCGAGCGTGGCCGCCCACTTGGGCAGCGCGAACTTGCAGCGCAGCAGGGCGTAGATGAGCGCGGCCGCGGCCAGGCCCATCAGGTGTTGCGTGAAGATGGCGAGCGTGAAGCTGTGGAACGGCTTGAGCAGCATCAGCCAGAAGCTGTAGCCGTCGGGCCTGATCGGGTGGGGCCTGGGGTGCAGCGCCACGTTGACGTACTCGTAGGAGTCGTTGAACCACATCGCCGGGCCGTAACCGAGCATGGTGATCAGCCGCAGCACGGCGCCGACGCCGAAGGCCACGGCGAACACGCGATGACGGCGCACGAGGGACAGCACGCGAGCTGCCCGGCCAGGAGCGGAGTGGTCCACAGGGGTAATCTCCGCGACGCTCACCATGCTGTAAAGAATGCCAGTCGTTTTTAGGTCTTGACCCGAGCACGCCGGGCACAGGGCATGATGGTTCACTGGAAGAGCCTTATTACTGAAGGGTTGAGACGTGGAACTGACGGTGGTCATGCCCTGCCTCAACGAGGCGGAGACCGTGGAAGTCTGTGTGCGCAAGGCATTGGCGTGCATGGAGGAGCACGGAATCGAAGGGGAAGTCCTGATCGCCGACAACGGCAGCACGGACGGCTCGCAGCAGCTCGCGCGTGATGCCGGTGCCCGTGTCGTCCACGTCGACGAGAAGGGCTACGGCAACGCCCTCATGGGCGGCATCCGCGCCGCCCGCGGCAAGTACGTGATCATGGGCGACGCCGACGACTCCTACGACTTCACCTCGTTGCTCCCGTTCGTCGAGCAGCTCCGCGACGGCGCCGACCTCGTGATGGGCAACCGGTTCAAGGGCGGCATCGCCCCCGGGGCCATGCCCCCGCTCCACCGCTACCTGGGCAACCCGGTGCTGTCGTTCATCGGCCGGCTGTTCTTCCCGTCGGCCATCGGCGACTTCCACTGCGGCCTGCGTGGCTTCCGGCGCGACTCGATCCTGCGCCTCCACCTCCAGACCGGGGGCATGGAGTTCGCCTCCGAGATGGTCGTCCGCTCCACGCTGTCCGGCCTCGACGTGCGCGAGGTGCCCACCACGCTCTCGCCCGACGGCCGTTCGCGCCCGCCGCACCTGCGCTCCTGGCGCGACGGCTGGCGCCACCTGCGCTTCCTGCTGCTCTACAGCCCCAAGTGGCTGTTCTTCTACCCCGGCGTGTTCCTGATGGTCCTCGGCCTGATCGCGGGCACGGCGCTGACGTTCGGGCCGGTGGAGATCGGCGAGCTGGCCTTCGACGTCGACACCCTGGTCGGGTCGTCGGCGCTGGTCGTGATCGGCTTCCAGGCGGCGCTGTTCGCGGTGTTCACGAAGGTCTACGCGGCCGAGGAGGGCTTCCTGCCCGAGTCGCGGCGGATCCGGAAGATCATCGACATCGTGACGCTGGAGAAGGGCCTCGTGGTCGGCGGCCTGCTGGCGCTGGCCGGTCTGGTCGGCCTGGTGATGTCGCTGGTCCACTGGCAGGTGCGCAGCTTCGGCGCGCTCGACCCGCGCGAGTCGCTGCGCATGGTCGTCCCGGCCGCCACGGCGCTCGTCATGAGCTTCCAGACGATCTTCGCCTCGCTGTTCATCAGCATCCTCGGCATCCGCCGGACCAAGGAGAGCTCGATCGACGTGGCCGCCAAGGCGGCCGAGGAGGCCGCTGAGGCGGTCTCCCTGGAGAAGTCCAAGCGCTAGGGTCCTCCGCGTCCCGGTGGGAGCCGGCGCCGGCCACGTGCCGGCGCCGGCTTCCGTCTTTCCGCGCGGGGGTTGGGGGTTTGGACGAGGAGCGGGGCCGGGCCCCGTAGGCTTAGGTCATGTCCCAGCACATCTTGACCGCCGTCGCGTGGCCGTACGCTAACGGCCCCCGCCACATCGGGCACGTCTCGGGTTTCGGCGTGCCGTCCGACGTCTTCAGCCGCTACCAGCGGATGGCGGGAAACAAGGTGCTGATGGTGTCCGGCACCGACGAGCACGGCACTCCGATCCAGGTGCAGGCCGACAAGGAGGGCGTCAGCGCCCGCGAGCTGGCCGACAGGTACAACAGGGTGATCGCCGAAGACCTGACCGGTCTCGGGCTCTCCTACGACCTGTTCACCCGGACCACGACGAAGAACCACTACGCCGTCACGCAGCAGATCTTCAAGGGCCTCTACGACAACGGCTACATCTTCCCCAAGACCACGATGGGCGCGATCTCGCCCTCGACCGGCCGTACCCTGCCCGACCGCTACATCGAGGGCACCTGCCCCATCTGCGGCTACGACGGCGCGCGCGGCGACCAGTGCGACAACTGCGGCAACCAGCTCGACCCGATCCAGCTCATCAACCCCAAGAGCCGCATCAACGGCGAGACCCCCGTCTTCGTCGAGACCGAGCACTTCATGCTCGACCTGCCCGCCTTCGCCGAGGTCCTGGGCTCCTACCTGCAGTCCAAGCAGGGCGAGTGGCGGCCCAACGTGCTGAAGTTCGCCCTCAACCTGCTCGGCGACCTCCAGCCCCGCGCGATCAGCCGCGACCTCGACTGGGGTGTGCCGATCCCGCTGGAGGGGTGGCGCGACCAGCCCAACAAGCGCCTGTACGTGTGGTTCGACGCGGTCATCGGCTACCTGTCGGCCTCCATCGAGTGGGCCAGGCGCTCCGGCGACCCCGACGCCTGGCGTCAGTGGTGGCAGAACCCCGACGCCCGCGGCTACTACTTCATGGGCAAGGACAACATCGTCTTCCACGCCGAGATCTGGCCGGCGATGTTGTTCGGCTACAGCGGCATCGGCGCGCGCGGCGGCTCGCCCGGCGCGCTCGGCGCGCTCGACGTGCCGTCCGAGGTGGTCTCCAGCGAGTTCCTGACGATGGAGGGCAAGAAGTTCTCCTCCTCCAGGCAAGTAGTAATTTACGTGCGCGACTTCCTGGCGCGTTACGACGCCGACGCCCTGCGCTACTACATCGCGGTGGCCGGCCCCGAGAACCAGGACACCGACTTCACCTGGCAGGAGTTCGTCAACCGCAACAACGGCGAGCTCGTCGCCGCCTGGGGCAACCTGGTCAACCGGTCGATCTCGATGGCGTCCAAGAACTTCGGCGTCGTGCCCGAGGCCGGCGACCTGACCGACGCCGACCGGGCCATGCTGGAGCGCTCGCGCAACGCGTTCGCCCCGGTGGGCGCCGAGCTGGGCAGGTCGCGGTTCAAGAACGCGATCACCGAGGCGTTCGACGTCGTCCGCGAGGCCAACAAGTACCTGGCCGAGCAGGAGCCCTGGAAGCTCAAGGACGACATCGAGCGGCAGAAGTCGATCCTCCACGTGGCCCTCCAGGTCGTCGACGACGCCAAGACGATGCTCACGCCGTTCCTGCCGGGCTCGTCCAACAAGGTCTTCTCGATGCTCGGCGGCCAGGGCGTCTGGTCCGGCATGCCGGAGATCCGCGAGGTCGACGAAGACGGCGGCGCCCCCTACCCCGTCATCACCGGCGAGTACGACGGCGCCGCGCGCTGGGAGCACCGGCCGATCAAGCCCGGCACCCCGCTCGCGCCGCCCGTGCCGCTGTTCAAGAAGCTCGACCAGAAGGTCGTCGAAGAGGAGCTGGGCCGGCTGGCCGACTGAGGCCGTAGTCCTTGAGCGTGATGGCGGAGGCGGTCTTCCTGACCGACTTCGCTATCACGCCCTTCCACGGCAGATACGGCATGATCTTGTAGTTCTGGTTCATGAACCAGGCCATCAGCCGGTTCTCCGGCACCATGAACTTGCTGACGCCCACGGCCGACTTCTGGCAGCCGGTGGCGTAGGCGCGCACCTCCTGCTCGTAGCGGGCGAACGCGGTCCGGTGGTCGCCGCCGGCCGCGGCCAGCTCGCCCGCCAGCACGTGCGCGCCGACCAGCGCGAGGCCCGTGCCCATGCCCGACAGCGGCGACGGGCAGCAGGCGGCGTCGCCGATCAGCGCCACCCGGCCGCGCGACCACGAGTCCAGGTGCACCTGGCTGGTGGAGTCGAAGTAGAAGTCGTCGGCGTCCCACATCCTGCGCAGCAGCTTGGGCGTCTCCCAGCCGACCCCCCGGTACGCCTCGGCCAGCAGCTCCTTCTGCCGGGTGACGTCCCGGCGGTCGTGCTCCAGCGGCGGTGAGCCGAAGTAGAACATGGCCTTGGCCTCGGTGTTGTTCCTGGCGCTGTAGAGGCCGACCGTCTTGCCGGGCGTGCTGTGGAGCAGGCCCGTGTGGTCGAGGCCCAGGTAGTTGTCGAGGGTGAACACCGCGCAGTAGAGCCCGAGGTGGCTGGTGACGGCGGCCTCCGGCGCGTCGAAGGCCAGCGAGCGCACGTTGGAGTGCAGGCCGTCCGCGCCCACCACGAGGTCGAACCTGCGCCCCGCGCCCCGCTCGAACGTCACCGTCACCCCGTCCGCGTCCTGGGCGAGGGAGGTGATGGAGTCGCCGAAGACGTACTCGGCGCGGTCCTTCGTGGCGTCGTGGAGGATGCGGGCCAGGTCGCCGCGGAGGATCTCGACGTCGCCGGAGAACAGGTCGCCGGGCACGGAGGCGAGCTTCCTGCCGGACTCGTTGACGTACGACATGTCGCCCATGTGGGTCTGGAGGCGCTCGACGTCGGCGAGGATGCCGAGGGCGCGCAGCGCGGTCATGTGCGCCTCGCCGCGGAAGTCGACGGAGTAGCCGCCCTCACGCAGGGCGGGGGCGCGTTCGACGACGGTGACGCGGTGGCCGGAGCGGATGAGGTGGAGGGCCAGGGCGGGACCGGCGACGCTCGCGCCGGAGATCAGGATGTCCATGCCTGAGAGCCTGCCGGGGCCCGCTCACCGCCCCCTCACCCCACGCTCACCGCCCTCTGTGCCCTTGCTCGGGATATCCCGCGTCTCAGGCCGGGTCGTGGAGCGGGAAGTCGTCGAGGGAGTGCAGGGGGGAGGCGTCGATGACCTCCGCCGGGACGCCGGCCAGCATCAGCGCCTCCCGGTGGGAGAGCCGCGCGCCCGCGCGCCGCGCCCCCGCGTACCCCTGCTCGCCCAGCGCCTCGCGCAGCCGCCGCGACAGCCCGGCGACGTGCTCGTCCTCGGGCACGTCGATGCCGCGGATCGCGACGGCGGCGCCGAGCAGCGTGGCCGCCGCCGCCGGATCGTCGTCGAAGGCCAGCACCGCCAGCGCCTCGATCGCCCTGACGCTCTCCGACAACGCGCCCGAGGTGACCGTGCTCTCCATCGCCCGCAGGTAGGAGGCCCGCGCCCCGGCCTTGTCGCCCTCGGCTGCGGCCAGCCGTCCGAGCCCGACGAGCAGCCTGGCCATGTTCCCGGACGTCTTCACCCAGACCGGGTCGGACCGGCGCAACGCATCCTCGTAGAGCTCCCGGGCCCGGACCAGGTCGCCCTCGCGTACCGCCACGTCGCCCAGGCCGCGCAGGGCCGCCGGCAGGATCGCGCCGCCCGTACGCCCGGCCAGCTCCGCCGCGCGCTCGTAGTCGGCCCGCGCGCCGGCCAGGTCGTGCCGGATGCGGTAGTCGCCCCGGTTGCAGTAGTGGTCGGCCAGGTCCTCCTCCGCGCCGAGCTGCTCGGCCAGCGTGATGGCCTCCTCGGTGCGGGCCAGCGCGGTGGCCTCGTCGCCGCACGTGCTGGCCAGCCAGGCCAGGGCGTCGAGCGTCATCGCCGAGCCCCAGCGCTCGCCGAGGCCGCGGAAACCCTGGAGGGCCGCCTTGAGGTCCGCCTCGGCGGCGGCGAACTCGCCGGCCGCCATTCGCGGGTAGGCCCAGATCAGCCGGGTGGCGGCCGTCTCCCACGCGTCGGGGCCGCGCTCACCGCGCCGGATCAGCGCGATCGTGACGGCGGGGTCGACCGACGCCGAGGTGACCATCGGCCACAGGCAGGTGACGACCGGGTTCCGCAGGCCGTCCGCCGCGATCATCGTCTTGGCGCCGTCCTTGTGGCGCTCCCACAGCTCGCGCCGCCCGCTCGCCGCGGTGAGCAGGGTCAGCAGGTACGCGTCCCCCAGCGCGGGATCGGGCCGTGGACCGGCGGCCTCCAGCAGGGCCGCCGCCTCCTTGGCGGGAACCGCGCGCATGCCGCGCATCCACAGCGAGAACGTCTGCGCGGCCAGCAGCCGCATCCCGAGCGCCACCTCGCCCTGCTCCACCGTCCAGCGCAGCGCCGCCTGGAGGTTGTCGTGGTCGGCCGCGAACCGGGCCAGCCACGGCAACTGCTCCGCGCCCCGCAGCCGGGGGTCGCCCTCCTCGGCCAGGGCGAGGAAGTACGCGGCGTGCGCCCGCCGGAAGGTCGCGGCCTCCGCGCCGAGCCGGTCGGCGCAGAACGCCCGGATCGTCTCCAGCATGCGGTAGCGGCCGCCCGACACCTCCAGGAGCGACTTGTCGGCCAGCGAGTCGAGCAGGTGCTCGGGCAGGCCGCAGACGGCCGCTGCGGCGGCCGCGGTGGCCCCGCCGGAGAAGACGGTCAGGCGCATGGCCATGGCCTGTTCGGGCTCGGTGAGCAGCTCCCAGCTCCAGGCGACGACCGCGCGCAACGTCTGGTGCCGGGCGTCGGCCGTACGGCTGCCGCGCAGGCTGAACCGGCCCTGACCGGCCAGGCGTTCGGCCAGCTCGCCGGCCTCGTGCGTACGCATGCGGGCGGCCGCCAGCTCGATGGCCAGCGGGAGGCCGTCGAGCGCGGCGCAGATGCGTTCGACCGGCTCACCAGGGGTGAAACCAGGACGTACGGCCTTGGCCCGGTCGGTGAAGAGCGTGCGGGCGTCGGAGGGGGTGAGGGGGCGTACCGGCCACAGGTGTTCGGGGGTGATCGCGAGCGGCTCGCGGCTCGTGGCCAGCACGCGCAACGCCGGGCACGCCGACAGCAGCCGCTCGGCCAGCGCCGCGGCCTCGCCGACGACGTGCTCGCAGTTGTCCAGGACCAGCAGGACCGGCCGATCGGCGAGCACCGCGACCAGGCGGGCCAAAGGATCAGGCTCACCGGACGCGCCCAGCGCCGCGGCCCCCAGCAGCGCGCCGTCGCGTACGCCCAGCGCCGCGAGGACCGCTCGCGCGAGGTCGGCCCCCGGGCCGAGCGGGGCCAGCTCGACCAGGACGGCGTCGCGGTGGTCTCTGGCCAGCTCGACCGCCAGCCGGCTCTTGCCCGCGCCGCCGGGCCCGAGCAGCGTGACGAGACGGGCGGCGGCCAGCAGCGCCCGGACCTCGGCCAGGTCGCCGTCGCGGCCGACGAAGCTGGTGAGCCTGCCGGGCAGCGGCACCGCCGCCGGGCCCGTCCCGGCCCGGGGCGCCGGGGCCGGGGCCCGGGGAGGGGTCGGGGGCGGGTCGGTCGCGCCGCGCAGGAGAGAGCGGTGCAGGGCGGCGAGCTCGGGGGAGGGGTCGGCGCCGAGCTCCTCGGCCAGCAGCCGCCGGGTCTCCTCGTAGAGCACCAGCGCCTCGGCCGGCCGGCCGTCGGCGCGCAGCGCCCGCATGAGCTGGCCGCGCAGCCGTTCGCGCAGGGGGTGGCGCTGGACCAGTTCGCCCAGCTCGGGGATGACGCCCTGGTGGCCGCCGCAGCGCAGGTCGGCCTCGATGCGGTCCTCCAGCGCGGCCAGGCGGCGCTCCTCCAGCGGCGCGCCGTGCACGGGGTCGAGGTCGGCGAACGCGGGCCCGCGCCAGAGGGCCAGCGCCTCCCGCAACAACGTCCCGGCCAGGGCGGCGTCGGCCCGGCCGTCGCCCGCCCTGTCGGTTTCGGCGGGGTGGTGGCCGAGGAGGGTGGCGCGGCCGGTGTCGGCGAGGTGCAGGAAACGGCCGGCGTCGATGTCGCCGGGGGCCGCCGGCAGCCGGTAGCCGGCGGGCGTCAGCTCGACCGGGATCCCGTCGCCCCGCAGGCGGGAGACCTGGGAGTGCAGGGCGTGCTGGGCGTTCTTCGGCGAGCGGTCGCCGTACAGGAGGTCGATCAGGCGGTCCTGGCTGACGATCTCGCCCGGACGGACGAGCAGCAACGCCAGCAGCGCGCGCCTGGCCGGACCACCCAGAGGTACGTCGACGCCGGCCGCGTCCCATGCCCGGGTGCTGCCGAGAATGCCGAAGCGCATGGAGGCTACTTTAGATGCGTGAGCAAGATTCCCGCCGCGCCCGAGCCGCTTTCCGCACCGGTGTTCGACAGCCACTGCCACCTGGACATCATGGTCGGCAACAGGCAGGCGTCCTCGGGCGACCCGGTGGCCCAGGCCGCCCAGGCGGCGGCGGCCACCGTGCGGTCCATCCTGCGGGACGCCCGCGAGGTCGGCGTGACCAGGCTGGTCACCATCGGGTACGACCTGCCCTCCTCGCGCTGGAACGCCGAGGTGGCGGCCGAGCAGGAAGGCGTGTACGCCGGGGTCGCCATCCACCCCAACGAGGCCCACGAGGCGACCCCCGAGGTGCTGGCCGAGATCGAGTCGCTCGCCGGGCAGGCCGACGTCCGCGCGGTGGGGGAGACCGGCCTCGACTACTTCCGCGACTGGGCGAGCAAGGACGACCAGCACGCGAGCTTCCGCGCGCACATCGAGATCGCCAAGCGCACCGGCAAGGCGCTGGTCATCCACGACCGGGACGCGCACGACGACGTCCTGAAGGTGCTGGCCGAGCAGGGCGCGCCGGACAAGGTGGTGTTCCACAGCTACTCAGGCGACGCCGAAATGGCGAAAAAGTGCGCGGAAGCCGGATATTTCATGTCCTTCTCCGGGCCCGTCACCTACAAGAACGCCGGCTACCTGCGCGAGGCCGCCGCCGTGGCCCCCATGGAGCTCCTGCTCGTCGAGACCGACGCCCCCTACCTGCCGCCGGTCCCGTACCGGGGCAAGCCCAACGCCCCCTACCTCATCCCGCTCACCCTGCGCTGCCTCGCCGAGGTCAAGGGCGTCCATCCGGACGAGTTGTGCGCGGCGATCAGCACCAACGGAGTCACGGTCTTCGGCGAGTGGTGACCATCTTTCCGTTCGGCTTTTCGCTGCTTTTCGTGAAGCGGTGGAGGCGGGCGCGCCGCCGCCGCTAGCGTTCGGGCGGTCCCTGGCCGTTTCCGGAGGTGGTTCGTGCGAGGCAGGAGGCGTGCGCCGCGTCCGCGGATCCCCTGGCGTTCTCCGTGGACGCCGGTGGTGTGCGTCCTGGGTACGCTGGCCGCCGGCCTGCTGGTCGCGGCCTCGTACCTGGTCAAGGACGTCGTCGTGGTCGTCGACGGCACGCCGGTGGCGATCCGCGGCTTCGCCGCGCGGGTGGCCGACGCGCTCGGCGAGGCGGGCGTGTCCGTGGGGCAGGGCGACGTCGTGCGTCCCGCCCTGAGCGAGAGCATCGCCGACGGCTCCACCATCGAGGTGCGCCACGCCCGCCTGATCACGCTGACCCTCGACGGCCACACCACGACCCACCTGGTCACCGCCACCAACGTCCGGGACGCCCTGGCCGAGCTCGACGTCGAGGCGGCGGCCGGCAGCCTGTCCGCGCCGCCCGGCCGTCCGGTGCCGCTGTCGGGAATGTCGCTCACGGCGTACACCGAGCGCAGGGTCTACGTGGTCGCGGGCGCCACCCGGCTCGCCGCGCGCACCACGGCGCGTACCGTCCGGCAGGTGCTCAGGCAGGAGCGCGTCGTCGTCCGGCGCGGGTCCATGGTGCGCCCGCCGCTCGACAGCTTCCCCGAGGACGGGACGGTCATCACGGTCATGCCGCCGCGAGCCGTACAGATCCCGTGGGAGGTGACCCGGCTCGACTGGCAGGCGCTGGCCGCCTGCGTGGCGCGCGGCGACCCCCGGGCGTACAACCCCGACGGGCCCTACTACGGGATGTACCAGTTCAGCCTGCCCATGTGGCAGGCGGTCGGCGGCGTCGGCCTGCCGAGCGCCTGGCCCGAGGAGGAGCAGACCTACCGGGCACAGCTGCTCTACCAGCGGGTCGGCGGCCGGTGGCAGACCCAGTGGCCCAACTGCGGCGACCGCCTGTTCACCTGACGCCACCCTGTCCGGCCCCCTGTCCGGCCCCCTGTCCGGGGCCCTTTCCGGCCCCCTGTCCGGGGCCCTTTCCGGCCCCCTGTCCGGGGCCCTTTCCGGGCCCCGGCTCGGTCACCCGGCCAGTGCGGTGCCGAAGTCGGTGCCCTTGGGGGGTTGCACCGACTGCACGTCGTCGGCGTTGCGCGGCGCCACCGCGACCTTCCCGTACGGCGGCCCGTCCGGCTGGCCCACGAAGAGCTTGTTCCCGCTGAAGGCCACCGACCAGCCGAACAGCCCCTCGGCCGTCGCGAGCTTCCGGTCGTCGGCCGGGTTCTTCCACGAGAACACCTGGACGCCGCCGCCGTAGGGCGCGCCGACGGCCAGCCTGCCGTCCGAGGAGGCGGCCATCGAGAAGCCGAACGCCTGCCTGCCGCCCTGCTTCAGCATCCTCGTCTGCTTCCTGCTCGGGTCGAGGAGCTGCACGTAGCCGGGGCCGGGCGCACTGACGGCGTAACCGTTGCCCTCGGCGTAGGCGACCGCGTAGCCGTACCGGTCGCCGGAGGCCTTGGTGGGCGAGTCGAGCTTGAGGCTCACGATCCGGGGAGCCAGCACGTCGTCGATGAAGACCACCGACCCCGAGTCGATCTTGCCGGCCTGGACCTGCCGTCCCGCGCCGTCGTCGTTCTCGTACGGGACGCCCACGACCAGGCCGTTGCGTGGCCCGATCGCCAGCGACCAGCCGAACTGGTCGCCGACCTCGCTGTTGCCGCGCACGTCCACGGTCTCCTGGCTGATCCGGCGCAGCGCGCCCGAGCCCTGGCGCACGTAGACCGCGCCGGCGTCCTCGATCTGGCCGTCGTCCTCGTAGGGCGCGCCGATCACCGTCAGGCCGCCCCTGGCCGCCAGCGACCAGCCGAAGTGCGCGAACCGCTGCGGCTGCGGGGCGGTCAGGCGTTGCGGGGGCCCGGCCTTGCCGCCGTAGACGACGTAGACGCTGCCCGCGTCCTGCTCGCCGTCCACGTCCGCGAAGGGGGCGCCGATCAGCAGGTCGGCGCAGGAGTCGCCGTTGACGTCGGCCAGCCGTACGGACCAGCCCAGCCCGTCCCCCTTGACCGGCCCCGGCACGGCGACGGGGGTCACCTTGGCGCCCGACAGCAGGTGGACCGACCCCTTCTGCCCGTCGCCGAACGGGTCGCCCACGGCCACGTCGTCCGCGCCGTCACCGTCGAAGTCGGCGGCTCCGGCGCAGGCCACCGCCGACGCGGCGGCGGGCGCCGGTGACAGGGCGCCGCCGGCGGCGAGCAGGACGGCCATCGCCACCGCCCGGAAAGCGCCGGCGGGGAGCGTTCGGACGGGGCTCACAGGGCGACCTCGATCTGTCGGCCGTTCTCCAGCATGGTCGCGGACAGCTTCACGGGTTTGCGATAAGGCGCCAGGTCGAACACGAAGGCGCCGTCCACCCGCCCGCCCGGCTGGAGGGCCGGGGGCAGGGTGACCGGGGCGGGGTCGTGCTCGCCGCCCTTGTCGTCGACCATGGTGACGACCGGCCGGACGAGCCGGCGGCGTTCACCGCCTGGATTGATCACGGTCCAGTGGACCACGCAGAGCTGCCCCTTCGTGGTGGTTTGCCCCTCGAACTCCTTCAACCCGCACTCCGGCGCCTCCGGCACGACCACCACCGGGTCGTCGAAGTTCCCGCCCAGCGCGAACCTGCGGCCCACGTCGCCCGGACGCGGGTTCGTCACGGCCCTGGAGGGGCTGTTGGAGGTGGCGACGGAGGAGGGGGTGCGGCCGGAGTTCACGATCAGGACGGTGACGGTGACCACGATCGCCAGGACGGCGGCCGCGGCGGCGATCAACCAGCGGGTGCCCTTCGTGCGGGTGCCGCCCAGGGTGTCCGGCTCGTCGGGGGCATACGTCAGGACGCCCGGGTCCGTGCCCTCGCCGCTCCGGGGCCCGAGGCCGGATCGATGCTCAGCGGCGGATCGACGCTCGGCGGCGGATCGGGGGCCGGTGAAGGGTTGGGAGTCGGTGGCGGGCCGGGTGTCGGTGGTCGGCCGTGACTCGGTGGTCGGGCGGGACTTGATGGGGGGCCGTGACTCGGTGGTCGGCCGGGACTCGGTGGGGGGCCGCGACTCGTAGGGAGGCCGCGGCTCGGTGGTCGGCCGGGAGCGTGCCGGTTGCCCGCCCGAGGCGGACTGCCTGCGTGCCAGTTGGCGGGCCTGCTCAAGCTGGCGCTCCTGCTCCTGGCGGCGGGCCTGCGCCTCGGCTTCCCAGCGGGCCAGCTCGTCGCGGGCGGCCTGCTCCTCGCGCCGCGCCAGCTCGTCCGGGGACGCCTGCCGCGCCCCCGCCTGCCCGCCCGCTAAGCCGGCGGCCCCTCCGGAAGCGTTCCGAACATCGGGCCCGGCATCGGCCCCGAACGCCCCAGGCACCTTGGGCCGCCCCGCCCCCGCTTCCGGCCGCGCACCTGCTTCCGGCCGCGGGGCGGTACTGGGGCCGGGGGTACGCGCGCCTGTCGCGTCGCTCGGCGGCGGGGTGGTGAACGTGGCCGTGACGTCCGGCTCGTCCACGACGTTCTGCGGCGGCTCCCAGTCGGTCAGCATCTCCGTGGCGACCAACGTAGGCGGATTGTCGGAGAGAGCCGGAGTGCTCCCGCCCACCAAGGCGATCAGAAGCTCCTGGGCCGTGGGCCGATGGGTGGGATCCATGGCGGTGGCACGGCGTACCAGCTCGTTGAGCGGCGCGGGAAGCGCGCCGAGCTCGGGCGGCGTGTTCAGCACGCGGGTCGCCATCGTGATGGGATCGCCCCGCCCGAACGGATGCCGCCCGTTGCCCGAGTACGCCACCAGGCACCCCCAGGCGAAGATGTCCGCCGCCGGGGACACCAGCTCACCCCGCACCTGCTCGGGAGCCCACCATCCGGGGCTGCCAAGCAGTTCCCCGGAGAGCGTGAACCCGGTGTCCCGGTCCAGCGCCCTGGCGATCCCGAAGTCGATCACCCGCGGCCCGGACAGCGACAGGATGACGTTCGCCGGCTTCAGATCCCGGTGCACCAGCCCGGCCACGTGGATCGCCGCCAGCGCCGCGGCGACCCCCAGCGCCACGCCGTGCAGCGGCCCCGGGTCGAGTGCCCCGAAAGTCGCGATCTGGTCGGAAAGGGGAGTGCCCGCGATGTACTCGGTCACCATGTAGGGACGTCCGTCCCCGGTGTTGCCGTTGTCGAGCACCTGAGCCGTGCAGAACGACGCCACCCGGCGCGCGTTGTCCACCTCGGCGTGGAAGCGGGCGGCGAACCCCTCCTGGTTGGCGAACTCCGCCTTCACCACCTTGAGCGCGACGAATCGCCCCGTCGGGGCCCTGGCGAGGAAGACGGTCCCCATGCCGCCTTCGCCGAGTCGTCCGAGCAGGCGGTAGGGCCCGATCTCCCGCAGATCGGTCGGACGGAGCGGCGCGGCGCCCGTTGGCTCCATCAGGGACGTCCCTTCCTGTTCCACGCCATCCTCTCCTTAGGTCTCCCCCATCCGCCATCGCAGGTTCTTCGATGCGGGAGACTGGTTGGATGATGAGGCTGTTGGGCCCTGCAGAAATACGTATTTTGGCGAACAAGCTAGATCTTCGCCCCACGAAAAAGCTAGGCCAGAACTTCGTGATCGACGCGGGAACCGTCCGGCGCATCGTCCGCGTGGCCGACCTGTCGGCCGACGACGTGGTCATCGAGGTCGGGCCCGGCCTCGGCTCGCTCACCCTGGCGCTCCTGCCTGAGGCCGCGCACGTGGTGGCCGTCGAGATCGATCCGGTCCTGGCCACCCAACTGCCCCTCACCGTCGCCGAGCGCGGCCCGTCCGACCGGCTCACGGTCGTCAACGCCGACGCCATGAAGATCTCCCTCGACGACCTCGCCGGTCACGACCCCACGGCCCTGGTGGCCAACCTCCCGTACAACGTGGCCGTCCCCGTGGTGCTCCACCTCCTGGAGACGCTGCCCTCGCTGCGCAAGGGCCTGGTCATGGTGCAACTGGAGGTGGCCGACCGCCTCGCCGCCGGTCCCGGCTCCAAGGTGTACGGCGTGCCGTCGGTCAAGGCCGCCTGGTACGCCGACGTACGCCGGGCGGGCCCGGTCGGCCGTACGGTGTTCTGGCCCGTCCCGAACGTCGACTCCGGCCTGGTCTCCCTGACCCGCCGCGAACCGCCGGCCACCACGGCCACCAGGGAAGAGGTCTTCGCCGTCGTGGACGCCGCCTTCGCCCAGCGCCGCAAGACCCTGAGGGCCGCCCTGGCGTCCTGGGCCGGAAGTCCGTCCCTGGCGGAAACGGCACTGAGAGCCGCCGGCGTGGACCCCTCGGCCAGAGGCGAACAACTCACCGTCGACTCCTTCGCCCGAATAGCCGAACAAAAGCCCTAACCCAACCCACCCCAAAAAGCCCAGGCCCCCACCCCCCGAGCCCCGACTAGGCACCCCCTCCACTCCCCAGGGCTTGGCATCCTGTGACGCCCGCACCCCCCAGGCGCCCGCCTCACGTCACACGCGGCCTCGGGGCGTCCACCTGGCGTCGGCGCGGCGAACCCGCACAGCTTCCACACTCCCCCTCCTTCCGCGCAGGCACGCCCCCCGTCCTTCCGCGCAGGCACGCCCCCGCCTCCGTGCAGGCGCACGCCCGGCCTACATCCACTCGGTGCTCGCACGAGGCCCCTGACACCGGGCGGCTGTCCACAACCCAAGACGCTCAACACCCACTCATCCACAGAACCCCGTTCGGCCCCTCCGCCCCCGCTTCACCCACGTGATCCTGGCTCTCGTCCCTCATCACGACGAAGGAGCCACTGATGAACACCCGCCACCACATCACCCAACTGTCGGTCATCCTCAGCAGCGGCCTCCTGACCGTCACAGGAGCCCACCCCACCCTCGCCAGAGCCACCCCCACTCCATGCCTCAGGGCCACCCTCACCATCCCCGCCGCCGGCGCCGCAGCAACCGCCACCACTCGCTGCCCGGCCCCCCACCGCCCCAAGAAACCGAAGCCGAAAAAACCCAGAAAGCGCCCGAAGCACAAGGGCGAAATCGCAGCCGCCGCCGCCCTTTCCCAGCTTGGCGTCTCGTTCTCCTGGGGCGGTGGCTCCTCAAGAGGCCCCACCATCGGAGTCGGCACCGGCGCGAACACAAGAGGCTTCGACTGCAGCGGCCTCACCCTCTACGCCTGGTCCAAGGCCGGAGTAAGGCTCGCCCACTACACCGGCACCCAGTTCCGCCAGGGCCGCAGAGTCCCCCTCGCCTCCAGGCGCAAGGGCGACCTCCTCTTCTTCGGCGGCCCCGGCGACCCGACCCACGTAGCGCTCTACCTGGGCGACAACATCATGATCCACGCCCCCCGAACCGGCGACGTAGTACGAAGAACCAACTTCCTGACCTCCGCCTACTACCGAACCGCCTACCGAGGAACCATCCGCCCCGCCTGACACCACCGCACCCTCAGCACAAGGAACACCCCAACCCCGAACACCCACCACCCGTCAACGCCCAAAACCCCGGACGTCGACCAACCCCGGACGTCCACCAACCATGGGCGCCAGCCAACTCCGGTCGCTAGCCAACTCCGGTCGCCCGTCAACCAGGGCGCCCGTTAACCAGGGCGCCCGCCGCCCAGGGCGCCCACCAACTGCTGACGACGCACCCTCCGGCAGGCGGCCATCCACCCCGGACGCCGACTCATCACCTGAGAGCAACCACCACGAATCAGCGCTGCGACCGGCTACAACCCTGAGCAGCGCCACGGGCCGCGAACCAGCGCTGCGACCAGCCACTTACCCCGAGCAGTGCCACGGGCCCCTGCCGTCCACCTTGACCAGCACCACAGGCGCTCACCTTCTACCCCCGAGGCGACTGCCGCTCGCCCTGATCAGCGCTACGGGCGCCCACCGTCCACCTGATCAGCGCCGCAGGCGACTGCCGCTCACCGGGACCAGCACCGCGAGCGCCCACCACTGACCCTGACCAGCACCGCAGGTGAGCGCGCGCCCCGACCAGCACCCAAGAGGGCCGCTCCGCCGCGAGCGCCACCTACCGCCCGGCGCAGACCGCCACCAACTCCTTCACCACCGACGCGAGCAACGCCTGATCCTCAGCCCCCGCCGGCTCATACTCCATGAGCCCCAACCCCACCACCTCGAACCGCTCCGCGATGGCCCTCACCAGCTCCAGAAGCTCCTCAGGCCGGAACCCCTCAGGCGTAGGAGACCCCACGCTCCCGAAGATCTGCGGATCCAGCACATCGAAGTCGACATGCACATAAACAGCCGTCCGCTCCCCGCCCGCCGCCGCCGCAGCACCGACAGCCTCGACCAGACCCTCCGCATCCGCCGCCCGCACCCACCGCACACCCCGAGCCTCGACGAACGCGACCTCGGCCACATCCAGATCACGCACCCCCGCCAGCACGACCTGCCCGGCCCCGACCGGCTGCCCGGCCACCAGCCCGTCAGGCCCTTCACCGGTCAACGCCCTCAGGACCATGCCGTGAAAGGCCCCCGACGGTGACGACTCCGGCGTGTTCAGATCCCCATGCGCATCGAACCAGACGACGACCAGCCCATCCCCGAACCTCCGCCGCGCCGCGGCCACCGGCTCCAGTTCGACACCGCAGTCCCCACCCGCGGTGACCAGAAGCCCGTCCCACCCAGCCTCGACGACCGCAGCCCGAACCCTGGAAGCAGTGACCACCAGATCATCGTCATCGACCTCGACCTGAATCCGACGATCCGCGTCCACCATCTCCGCAACCAGCCGGGCCCCCTCCCGCAGCCGCTCAGCCGTACGAGCCCCGGACCCCCGCCACTGCGGCACCTCGACAACCGTCACCTCGGACACGAGCACCTCCACATCAAGTAGTCCTCTCAGCATCCCAAGGACGAACCAATGCCGACCACCACAAACTCTGCTGAACCAGATCGACGAGTGCCGCATAAAGGCCCCGCAGGCCGTCGTCCCGGACGGGGGCACACCGTGCCCGCCGCCACCCACGTCCGCCTCGGCCAAATCCCGCACGTTCAGCTCTCAGAGCCTGCCGACAAAGGCTCAGGTGTGGCGGCGGCGCCGATCGTAGGCGTAGGCCAGGGCGAGCACGATCGGGCCCCACAGGTTCAGCGGGCTGATGCATGCCGCGGCCAGGATTTCCCACCAGACGTTCTCGTAAGCGACCTGGTCAACGGTTCCGACCCATTGAAGCACCGTCTGTACCGGCAGCACCGACAAGATCGCACCCCCGGCCACCGCGGGGATGATCGCGGCCATCGGCCGTACGCGACGCCCCCCGAGGAACGGGATCCAATTCGGGACGACCTCTCCCCACCGGCGCACGAGGCCGATGCACAGCAAGGCCGCCAGCTCCGACAACACGCTGAGCCCGAAGATGTACGGAAGCCTGATGATCCACAGCGCCGGCATGTCCGTGTCGTGGACTTGACCCATGGGGAAGTTGAAGGCGAACGGCAGCCTCCACAAACACGAAGGAAGCACCAGCCAGGGAAGCGCGTAGGCGGCACGCAGGGCCCAGCGCGGGACGGGCCGTTCGGTGTCGCTGGCGGCCGGAGCTTTGTGCAGCAAGTTGATCGTCATGGTTCTACCTCCAGGACTGTCCGGATGAGTAGCCGGCGTGTACTCGATCTTGGTGATTCATCCGGCGTCGGCGGCGAGACCGGCCAGCAGCCATCTCTCCCGCGTCTGCTTCTGCCGGCCCGCGCCCTGCCCGAGTGCTCCGTAAACGGCGCCTGACAGCAGCACGCCGGACATCGGTTTCCGTACCATCGCAGCCTCCTGGCCTCTGGAATCAGCACCCAGACTGCGCTCGCGCGGCGAGGAAGACATCTGCCGATCGGCTGATTCGCCGGCACCGGCGCTGCTCTAAGGTGCCGCCCATGAGACTTCTCGCAGGCGGGCTGGTGGCCGGCGTGCTCGCGCTCGCGTTCGTCCTGTGGCCGCTCCCGAGCCCGCTCGTCGTCGTGCCCGCGGTGCTCACAGCCGCAGCCATGTGGCTTGTCCGGTGGCCGAGGGCACGCCCCCGCCTCGCGGCGATCACGGCGGCCGCCGGTGTGATCGGCGCGGCGTGCACGCTCGTCTGGCTGGCCGATCCCGGCACCGCGGGCGGACCGTCGACCTACGTTCACACGGTCGCCGTGCTCACGTTGATGACGCTGACCGTGCGCTGGGCCGCCGTACGGCAGGCGGTCCCGGCGGTGGGGGTGGCCGCGATCTCCGAAGCGCTCCTGGCGTTGCAGATCACCCAGCCACCGCCGTCGGGCCTCGACGCGGTCGCCCTCACTCTCTTCTGGTCCATCGGCACGGCAGGCGCAGTCGGCCTCGGCGCCTATCTCCGTGCCCTCGATCGGCGCCGGGTCGAGGCGGTCAGGCAGGCCCGCCGCGCCCAGCGGCTGCAGCTTGCCCGCGACCTGCACGATTTCGTCGCCCACGACGTCAGCGCCATGGTCCTGCAGGCACAGGCGGCGCAGATCCTGCTTGACCGCGATCCGTCCGAGGCCGTGGGTGCACTGCGGGCGATCGAGGAGGACGGCTCGCGGGCGCTGGCGTCGATGGACCGGACCGTACGCATGCTGCGCGAGCTGGAGGGCGACAGCGCCCCCGCCGAGCCGCTGCCTGGCCTCGACGACCTGCCCGATCTGGTACGGCGTTTCGCCGACGCGGGCTTCCCCGACACCGAGATGCGCGTCGAACCGTCCGGCCCGGTGCCGCGCGAGGTCGCGACCACGACCTACCGCATCGTCGTGGAGGCGCTCACCAACGTCAGGAAGCACGCGCCGGCCGGGTCGAGCGTCACCATTCAGGTGAGCGACGAGACGGGGCCGGTCGTTGTCACCGTGGCCGACCATGCACGCGACCAGGCCCTGCCGCGCCTGCCGTCCGCCGAACGCGCCGGCGTCGGCCTGGCCGGGCTGGCCGAGCGGGTGCAGGCGCTGGGCGGCACGTTCACCTCGGGCCGCGCCGTCGGCGGCGGCTGGGTCGTGAAGGCGGTGTTCCCATGACCATCCGGGTTCTGATCGCCGACGATCAGCCGGCCATCCGGCGCAGCTTCCGCACGATCCTCGCCGCCCAGCCGGACTTGGAGGTGGTGGGCGAGGCAGCGGACGGCGTGGCCGCGCTCGACCTCGCCCGCGAGCTCCGGCCGGACGTGGTCGTCGCCGACATCCGCATGCCGCGCATGGACGGGCTCGAACTCACCCGGCGCCTGGCCGGCCCCGAGACGCCATCGCCGATGCGGGTGATCGTCGTGACCACCTACGACCTCGATGAGTACGTGCACGCCGCCCTCCGTGCAGGAGCCTGCGGTTTTCTGCTCAAACACGCGGGGCCGGTGCTCCTCGTGGAGGGCATCAGAGCGGCAGCCGCCGGCGATGCCTTGATCAGTCCTTCGGTGACCGTACGGTTGCTGCGCCATCTCACCCCGTCACCCGCTCGTACCGGCGTACCGGGTGAACAGCCGCTGAGCGACCGCGAGCTGGAGATCGTCAAGCTGGTCGCCGCGGGGAGATCCAACCCCGAAATCGCCGCCGAGTTGTTCATCTCGGCGGGCACCGCCAGGACCCACGTGGCCAACGTCCAGCGCAAGCTCGGTGTGCGCAACCGCGTGGGCATAGCCGCCTGGGCCTGGGAACACGGCCATGCGTGAACCCTGAGCGAGCGCCTGCGGTGACGCCGACACCGTTCGATCGCGGCGACGGTACGGCGGGCGGCGTACTGCTGTGTCGCCGGGTAGTTCGTGTCGTAGACCGCCTCGAAGCGATCTCGCTGTGTCACAAGTTCTCCTAGCGAAAGGTGCCGGACACAGAGGTAAATGTCCGGGACCAGCCCGCCTGTTGCACCACCGCCCACAACGCCCACAACGCCCACAACGCCCACAACGCCCACAACGCCCACAACGCCCACAACGCCCACAACGCCCACAACGCCCACAACGGCCGCGACGCCGCCGAAGCAGCTTCCCCGGTGCGGTCCGGGCCATCGGCGGCGCCCATGGAGGGCAAGGCGCCGTTCCGGAGAGAAGGTCGGCCCGAAGAGAAGGCGGTGGCAGAAAGACGGCAATGTCGGCGTATGACCACCTGATCGGCCGAAAGGAGGACGAACCCTCACTCTGCGTGGCCCGCAGTCGGTCATCTCACACGTCTAATTCCGAGAACCGCATGTCAGCGCACCCCACCCCGATAACATCGAGTGTCCTTGACCCCGGCAAGCGATGAAAGTGGCAGAAGATCGATGAGTTCGGTGACCGTACGTGTGCCCGCGAAGGTCAACGTGCAGCTTTCAGTCGGCCCGCTCCGGGAAGATGGCTACCACGACCTGGTCAATGTCTTCCACGCAGTGTCGATCTTCGATGAGGTGGTCGCGAAGGAGGCCGAGTCGATCACCGTCACGGTCAACGGCAGATGGTCCGACCAGGTGCCCGTCGACGACGACAACCTCGCCATCCGCGCCGCCCGCGCCCTCGCCAAGCACGCGGGCCGCTCGTACGGCGCCGACCTGATCATCGAGAAGGCCATCCCGGTCGCCGGCGGCATGGCGGGCGGCAGCGCCGACGCGGCGGGGGCCCTCGTGGCCTGCAACGAGCTCTGGGGGCTCGGCCTGCCCTTCGAGGACCTCATGGAGATCGCCGGAGACCTGGGGAGCGACGTACCGTTCTCGCTGCTCGGCGGCACGGCGGTCGGCACCGGCCGCGGCGAGCAGCTCAGCGAGCTGCCCACGGGCGGCACGTTCCACTGGGTGTTCGCGCTGGCCGACGGCGGCCTCTCGACCGCCAAGGTCTACGCGGAGTGCGACCGCCAGCGCGAGGCTTCGAACGCCCGCGTGCCCTGGCCCGAGCTCGACGCCCCGCTCATCGAGGCCCTCGGCACCGGCGACGCGTACGCCCTGGGCGCCCATCTGAGCAACGACCTCCAGGCCGCCGCCCTGGCCCTGCGTCCCGAGCTCGCCACGACCCTCGACAGCGGGCGCCAGCACGGCGCGCTGGGCGCGATCGTCTCCGGCTCCGGCCCCACGTGCGCCTTCCTGGCCATCGACGCCACCCACGCCCGCGACCTCGCCAACAGCCTCACCGCCACAGGCGCCGCCACCACCACGGTCGCCGCCCACGGCCCCGTAACCGGCGCCACCCTGCTCTAACCCGCCCTCAATGGCCCCCGCCACGCCAGCCCCGCACAGGCCGCCCCGCTGAGGTCGCCCCGCTGGGGGCGTCCGTTGGGGTCGTCCCGCTGGGCATGGCGTGGGAGGGGGCCAACGTTTCGTCGCGCCGGGGCGACGCCTCCAGGGGGCGGACGTGAGCCGGGCGCTCAAGATGGGCATTCCGTCCGGCAATCCCTGGCCCGTAGACGATCAAGGGACGTCGTGGGCGTCGGGAAGCGGTTGAGGGGACCGATACCCTGGACACGTCATGAATCTGGTCAACCTTGAGTCGGTCTCCCATGCCTACGGGCCCAAGCCGCTCCTCAGCGACGTCTCCCTGGGCATCGAGGCCGGGGAGCGCATCGGCGTCGTCGGCCGCAACGGGGGCGGTAAGACGACCCTGATGTCGGTCATCGCCGGCGACGTGCGTCCCGACAGCGGCCGGGTCACCCACACGCGCGGGCTGCGGGTCGGGTTCCTGTCCCAGCAGGACACCCTCGACCCCGAGGCCACCGTGACCCAGCTCGTCCTGGGGGACAGGGCTGAGCACGAATGGGCAGGTGACCAGCAGGTCCGCGAGATCCTGGCGAACCTGATCGGCGACCTCGACCTCAGCGCCAAGGCCTCCGCGCTGTCCGGTGGCGAGCGCAGGCGGACGGCGCTGGCCCGTCTGCTCATCGACGACCACGACCTGGTCATGCTCGACGAGCCCACCAACCACCTCGACATCGAGGCGATCGCCTGGCTCGCCGCCCACCTGGCGACCAGGAAGAGCGCCCTGCTGGTCGTGACCCACGACCGCTGGTTCCTCGACGCCGTCTCCACCCGCACGTGGGAGGTCGTCGACGGCCGGGTCGAGCGCTACGAGGGCGGCTACGCCGCGTACGTGCTGGCCAAGGCCGAGCGGGCGCGCATCGCGCAGGCGGCCGAGGAACGCCGCCAGAACCTCATGCGCAAGGAGATCGCCTGGCTGCGGCGCGGTCCGCCCGCCCGCACGTCCAAGCCGAAGTTCCGGATCGACGCCGCGCAGGCCCTGATCGCGAACGAGCCGCCGGCGCGGGAGACCGTCGAGCTGATGCGGTTCGCCGCGGCCAGGCTCGGCAAGACCGTCTACGACCTGGAAGACGTCACCCTGCACGCGGGCGGCCCCGGCGACGGGCCGCTGGTGCTCGATCACTGCACGTGGCAGTTCGGGCCGGGCGACCGGATCGGTCTGATCGGCGTCAACGGGTCGGGCAAGTCGTCGGTGCTGCGGTTGCTCGCCGACGGCGTCCAGCCGGACTCGGGCCGGGTGATCCGCGGCAAGACCGTACGTCTGGCGCATCTGTCCCAGGAGTTGACCGAGCTCGACCCGTCGCGGCGGGTGCTGGAGTCGGTGGAGGAGATCCGCAAGTACCTCCAGCTGGGCAAGCGGGAGTGGACGGCGTCCCAGTTGCTGGAGCGTCTGGGCTTCAAGGGCGACGCGCAGTGGAAGGTCATCGGCGACCTGTCCGGCGGCGAGCGGCGGCGGCTTCAGCTGCTGCGCCTGCTGATGGACGACCCCAACGTGCTGCTCCTCGACGAGCCCACCAACGACCTCGACATCGAGACGCTCAACGAGCTCGAAGACCTGCTGGACGGCTGGCCGGGCACGCTGATCCTGGTGAGCCACGACCGCTACTTCCTGGAGCGGGTGACCGACCGGTGCGTGGCCCTGCTGGGTGACGGCAAGCTGGTGATGCTGCCGGGCGGGGTCGACGAATACCTCGAACGCCGCAGCGCCGGCACGGCGGTGACCGCCCGGATCGGCAGCGCGCCTGCCCCGGCGTCCGGTGCTCCGGCCCCGGTCGCGGCGTCGTCGGGCGCGCAGCCGGAGACCGGGCTGTCGGCCAAGGAGGAACGCGAGCTCCGCAAGGAACTCAGCCGCCTGGAACGCCAGCTCGACAAGCTCGGCGACCAGGAGGCCCGCCTGCACGCCGCCATGGCCGAAGCAGCCAGCGACTACGCCAAGCTGGGCACCCTCGACGCCCAGCTCCGCGACGTCCTGGCCCAGAAGGACACGGTCGAGGCGGAATGGCTCGAAGTGGCCGACCGCCTCGGCGACTGACCCTCGCCACGCTCTCGCGCGCGAGGGTCCGCGCCGGTTCGACGGCCACGGGAGAGGCGGCGTCGGCAGACTGGCCCGTCGGCAGACCGGCCCGGCGCGGTCGCCGGTGCGGGCCGCAAGGCAGTGGCCGACGTGGCGGCCTCAGTCGCCGGGCCTCCGTCGCCGGGCCTCAGTCGCCGGGCGGCCGTGGCCCTGAGGTCCCCGAAATGGGTGCCGCCCGCCGGAAGAGCGTGCGTAAAAGCTCGTAGAGGGGTTATTGGGGGGAGTCGAAGGGGGCGAGGAGCAGGCGGAGGAGGGCGGCGAGGGAACGCTGGTCGGCGGGTTGGAGGCCGGAGAGCAGGTCGCGCTCACGCCGCAGCAGGTCGGCGAACGCCGCGTCCACCCGCGCCACCCCCGTGTCCGTCAGCGACACCAGCACGCCGCGCCGGTCCTCGGGGTCGGGCCGCCGTCGCACCAGACCCGCCTGCGCGAGCCGGTCGATGCGGTTGGTCATCGTCCCGGACGTCACCAGTGTGGCCCGTAGCAGGGCCCCGGGGCTCAGCTCGTACGGCTTCCCGGCCCGCCGCAACGCGGTGAGCACGTCGAACTCCCAAGGTTCCAGATCATGTTCGGCGAACGCCGCCCGCCTGGCGCGGTCGAGATGTTTGGCCAGCCGTGACACCCTGGAGAGGACCTGGAGGGGCTCGACGTCGAGATCGGGCCGCTCGATCCGCCATGCCGCGACCAGCCGGTCGACCTCGTCATCCTGTGGCGTCATGACACAGAGTCTACTGTCTTGACATCGAGATATCTCTCTCGATATCAATTATCTCTATGTCAAGAGATATCTGGGACCCGGTGACCTACGCCGTCTACGCCGACGAGCGGTCGCGGCCGTTCATCGAGCTGATATCCAGAGTCGGTGCGGTGGCTCCCGATTATGTCGTGGACGCGGGCTGCGGCAGCGGCGAACTCACCGTCATGCTGGCCGAACGCTGGCCGGACGCCACCGTCGAGGGCTTCGACGCCTCGCCTGCGATGATCAGCAAGGCTCGCAAGCTCACCGGCTCGGTGCATTTCGCCGTGGCCGACGTCGACACCTGGCACCCCGACCGCCCCATGGACGTGATCGTCTCCAACGCCGTCCTGCAGTGGGTGCCCTCCCACCACGGCGTGCTCGAACACTGGCTGGAGGAGCTGGCCCCCGGCGGCTGGCTGGCCTTCCAGGTGCCGGGCAACTTCGACGCCCCGAGCCACGTCGCCATCCGCGAGCTGTGCGCCTCCCGCGCCTGGTCCGACCGGCTCAGCGACCTCAACAGGACCAACCCGGTGGACGACCCGATCCAGTATCTCGACTTCCTCAACGACGGCGGCTGCCAGGTGGACGCCTGGGAGACCACGTACGTGCACCTGCTCCAGGGCGAGAACCCGGTCCTCGACTGGGTCTCCGGCACGGCCCTGCGCCCGATCTTCGACCGGCTCGACCCGGCGGAGCAGCGGCGGTTCAAGGCCGACCTGGCCGGGCCGCTCGCCGAGGCCTACCCGGCCAGAAGCTACGGCACCCCCTTCCCCTTCCGCCGAATCTTCGTAGTCGCCCAGAAATGACCGGGGCCCAGAAACGACCGGGCCCGGAAACGACCCGTGGAGACCCAAAGATGACGATCAAATCCCTGCACCACGTCCAACTCGCCGCGCCCAAAGGCAGCGAGCCCGAGCTGCGCGCCTTCTACGGCGACGTGCTCGGCCTGCGCGAGGTCCCCAAGCCGCCGGAGCTGGCCAGACGCGGCGGCGCCTGGTTCCGCGGCGACAGCGTGGAGATCCACCTCGGCATCGAGGACGACTTCAGGCCCGCGCGCAAGGCCCACCCGGCGTTCCTGGTCGAGGACCTCGACGCCTACGCCGCCAGGATCCCCGGCGCGGTGCCCGACGACCTCTTCCCGGGCTACCGCCGCGTCTACGTCACGGACCCCGTGGGCAACCGCATCGAGCTCCTGCAGGCCGTGTGATGTTCACCTGCAGGTGGCATCATGGTCCGATATCGGACACTTGTGAGGTGCAGTGGGCATCGAGATCGAGGACAAGTTCGACGTTCCGACCGACTACACGATCCCGGACCTGAGCGGCCTGGCCCAGGTCACGGGCCCGCGCAGTCATCAGCTCGTGGCGCTCTACTACGACACGGCCGACCTGCGGCTGGCCGCGCGCGGCGTCACGCTCAGACGCAGGCGCGGCGGCGACGACGCGGGCTGGCACCTGAAGCTGCCCAAGGCCAGGGGCGTGCGCCAGGAGATCACCTGCCCGCTCACCCGCAGCACCAAGGTCGTGCCGCCGGAGCTGGCCGAACTCGTCCGGGCCTACGCCAGGGGCGCGGAGCTCCAGGTGGTGGCCGAGCTCGACACCCGACGCAGCGTCACCCTGCTGCACGACGGCGGCACCCGGCTGGTCGAGATCGCCGACGACCGGGTGAAGGGCACCGACCACCGGGACGGCAAGGTGCTGCGGTGGCGCGAGGTCGAGGCCGAGCTGCTGGCCGAGGATCGGCGCGACCTGCTGGCCAAGGTGGGCAAACGGCTGCGCAAGGCCGGGGCGAGCCCGGCGGGCAGCGCCAGCAAGCTCGCCCGGCTCCTCGAACCCGCCCCGCCCGCCAGGGCCGCCACCGAACCCGGCACGGCGGGCGAGACCGTCATCGACTACCTGTCGGGCCAGGTCGCCGCCCTCCTCAGCCAGGATCCGCGGGTGCGCAGGGCCGAGGAGGACGCCGTCCACCAGATGCGGGTGGCCTCGCGCAGGCTGCGCAGCGCGCTCAAGGCGTTCAAGTCGGTGGTGACCGGCACGGAGCAGGTCCAGGAGGAGCTGCGCTGGCTCGGCACGGTGCTCGGCGAGGCCCGCGACCTGGAGGTGATCAGGGCCAGGTTCGCCGGGGAGCTGTCCGGCCTCGCCCCCGAGCTGGTCACCGGCCCCATCCAGACCCGGCTCGGCGCGGACCTGCGCGTCCGCGAGCAGGAGGCGTACGAGCGCATCAAGGACGCGCTCAGCGGCGACCGCTACTACACCCTCCTGGACGCCCTCGACGCCCTGATCGCCACGCCCGAACTGGGCAAGGCCGCCGCCAAGCCGGCGAAGGACAAGCTCACCGCCCTCGCCGCCGCCGGCTGGGACCGCGTGACCAGGGCGTACGAGGTAGCCCAGGCTACTGAGGACCCCGGACGCCGCGAGATCGCCCTGCACGACGTCCGCAAGGCGGCCAAACGCGCTCGATACACCGCCGAAGCCCTCGAACCCACCCTCGGCAAGGGCATGGCCAGGCTGGCCGAGCTGGCCGAGAACGTCCAGGAGGTGCTGGGGGCGCACCGGGACGGCGTGGTCGCCCAGGAGACGCTGGCCAAGGAGGCCGAGGGCGCCCGGCAGGCGGGCGAGGACACCTTCACGTACGGGCTGCTGATCGGGATCGAACGCAACACCGCCGAACGCGCCGAGGCCGATTTCCCCAGAGTCTGGGCGGAGACCGTGAAGGCGGTTAAGAAGGTTCTATGACGAACCTTCCGGCAATACCCTTCGCGCGCAGCGACCCCCTCGACGTTCCGTCGGCCTACCGGGAGCTGCGGGCGAGGGAGGGCATCGCGCGGGTGCGCACCTCGGTGGGCGACGAGGTCTGGCTGGTCACCGGCTACGAGCAGGCGCGCAGGCTGTTCACCGACAGCCGGCTGGGACGTTCCCACCCCGAGCCCGAGCGGGCGCCGCGCGTGTCGAACTCGGCCCTGCTCGGCGGGCCGCAGGGCGAGGCCGCCACCGAGAAGGCCGACCACGAGCGCCTGCGCAGGCTGTTCGCGCCCTCCTTCTCGGCCCGGCGGATGAGGCGGCTGGCCGGCGAGGTCGGCGTCCTGGTCGAGGAGCGGCTGGATCGCCTGGCCGGGCTGACGCCGCCGGCCGACCTGCATGCCGAGCTCTCCTTCCCGCTGCCCGTGCTGGTCATCTGCCGGCTGCTCGGCGTCCCGTACGAGGACAGGGAGTACTTCAGCGGCGTGTCCGCCCGCATGGCCGACCTCCAGGACGAGGCGGCCGGCGTCGCGGCACGGGCGGAGCTGAGCGCCTACATGGCCGGGCTGATCGCCCGCAAACGGCACGAACCGGCCGAGGACGTCCTGTCGGACCTGGCGGGCGAGCTGGACGACGACGGCAAGATCGCCGAGCTGGCCGCCGGTCTGCTGTTCGCCGGGCACGAGACCACCGTCAACCGCATCGACCACGGCGTGCTCCTGCTGCTGGCCAACCCCGGCCAGCTCGACCTGCTGCGGTCGGACCCCGGGCTCGCGCCCGCCGCGGTCGAGGAGATCCTGCGCATGGCCGTGCCGAGCCTGCACGGCCTGCCCAGGTACGCCCACGAGGACATCGAGATCGACGGCCGCACGATCCGCCGCGGCGAGGCCGTCGTCCTCAACACCGGCGTGGCGAACCGGGACGAACAGGTCTATCCCGATCCCGACACCTTCGTCATCGGCCGTCCTCCGGCCGACCCGCATCTCGCCTTCGGGTACGGCCCGCGGTTCTGCATCGGCGCGAGCCTGGCCAGGGTGGAGCTGGAGGCGGTGTTCAGCCGGCTGTTCCAGCGGCTCCCCGGACTGCGCCTGGCCGTCCCCGTCGCCGAGCTGCCGCGCAACGAGGGCAGGATCACCCAGGGGTTCGCCCGTCTGCCGGTCACCTGGTGAGCCGTCAGGTCGCGTAACGCTCCACGCCGACGACGTGCCCGCCGACCCGGTGCAGCACCGCGAACGCGCCCTTGCGCAGGTGCACGTCCTTGCCGCTCAGCGCGTGGATCAGGTGTGGCAGGACCTTGCCGTGGCTGCACACGGCGGCGGGCACGGCGAGGTCGCCGACCAGTTCCGGCGTCTTGTGCGGGTCCTGGCCCTCCTCGCTGAGCAGCGGCTCGGTCCTGATCTCGGCCCTGATCTCGGCCGCGTACGGCTCCAGCGTCTGGACGCACCGCCGGCTGGGCGAGCTGACCAGCAGCTCGGGCCGGTACGCGGGCAGCGCGGTGGCCAGGGCGGCGGCCTGGGAGCCGCCGTGGTCGTCCAGCGGGCGCAGCGCGTCGTCGCCGTCCCACCGGCTCCTGGACCCGGCCGTGGCGTGCCGGACGAGCACCAGCGGCACGGTCGCGAGCGGCGCGGCGGCCAGGGCGCGCAGCAGCCCGGCGTCCCACTCGTAGGTCAGCAGCTCGCGAGCCCGGTCGACGGGCAGCCAGCGCAGCCCGTCGACCTCGTCGCCCGGCTCGAAGCCGGCGTCGGAGGCGACCCGCGCCGTCCAGTAGTCGACGCGCTTGAGCCGGCCGCCGCTGAGGTAGTGGATCGGCGGCAGGGCCCGGCCCAGGACGGCCGTCAGGCCGGTCTCCTCGGTGACCTCGCGCAGGGCGGCGGCGATGACGTGCTCGCCGCTCTCCAGCTTGCCCTTGGGGAAGGTCCAGTCGTCGTAGCGCGGGCGGTGGATCACCGCCACCTCGGGGCTGCTCTCCGCGCCCCTCCAGACCACGGCTCCGGCGGCCCGGAGCAGGTCAGTCGTCAACGGTCCTCCATCGCCTGGTGCCCACGAGATGGCTCTGCAGGTCCTCGCCCTGGTGGCGGATCCAGGTGCCGTCGGAGTTGAGCCACCACGCGTTCGTGGTGTCGGCCATGGCCAGGTCCATCAGCTCGATCAGGTACGCCTTGTGCTGCTGGGAGGTCACCTTGACCAGCGCCTCGACCCGGCGGTCGAGGTTCCTGCGCATCAGGTCGGCGCTGCCGATCCACACCTCGGGACGCCTGCCGAGGCCGAACTCGTACACGCGGGAGTGCTCCAAAAAGCGCCCCAAAACCGACCTTACGCGGATATTTTCGGACAGATTGGGGATTCCGGGGCGAAGGATGCAGATTCCGCGCACCCACAGGTCCACCGGCACCCCCGCCCTGGACGCCCGGTAGAGCGCGTCGATGATCGGCTCGTCCACCAGCGAGTTCGTCTTGATCCTGATCCGCGCCGGGCGGCCCGCCTGCTGGTGGGCGATCTCCCGGTCGATCCTGGCCAGCAGGCCGCTGCGCATCGAGTGCGGCGCGACCAGCAGCCGGCGGTAGGCCGAGTGGTTGGAGTAGCCGGTCAGGTGGATGAACAGGTCGGTGACGTCCTCGCCCACCAGCGGGTCGGCGGTGAGCAGGCCGAAGTCCTCGTACTGGCGGGCCGTCTTGGGGTTGTAGTTGCCGGTGCCGATGTGGCAGTAGCGGCGCAGCTCGCCCGAGGGCTCCTGCCGTACGACGAGGGCCAGCTTGCAGTGGGTCTTCAGGCCGACCACGCCGTAGACCACGTGGCAGCCGGCCCGCTCCAGCTTCCTGGCCCAGGAGATGTTGGCGTGCTCGTCGAAACGGGCCTTGATCTCCACGACCACGACGACCTGCTTGCCCGCCTCGGCCGCGTCGATCAGCGCGTCGACGATGGGGGACTCGCCGCTGGTCCGGTAGAGGGTCTGCTTGATCGCCAGCACCCGAGGGTCGGCCGCGGCCACCTCGATGAAACGCTGCACGCTGGTCGCGAACGAGTCGTACGGGTGGTGCAGCAGCACGTCGCGCTCGCGCAGGGTGGAGAAGAGGTCGTCCTCGGCGTTGATCACCTCGGCCGGCACGAACGGGCGGAAGCTCAGCTCGCCGCGGTCGAGGTCGGCGATGGCGTGCAGGCCGGTCAGGTCGAGCGGGCCGGGCAGCCGGTAGATCTCGTGCGGGGCCAGCTCCAGCTCCTCGATGAGCGGGGCCAGCACCTCCGGCGTGATCGTCTCCTCGACCTCCAGCCGCACGGGCGGCCCGAACCGCCGCTTGAGCAGCTCCTTCTCCAGCGCCTGCATGAGGTTCTCGGTGACGTCCTCGTCGACG
Source organism: Nonomuraea sp. NPDC003560 (assembly GCF_042878785.1). Classification (NCBI taxonomy): domain Bacteria; kingdom Bacillati; phylum Actinomycetota; class Actinomycetes; order Streptosporangiales; family Streptosporangiaceae; genus Nonomuraea; species Nonomuraea sp. NPDC003560. The sequence continues at coordinate 119,388 of NZ_JBIAOF010000011.1, forward strand.
TCGAGGTCTTCGTTCCTGGTGACGCGGAAGACGTGGTGCTGGAGGATCTCCATGCCCTTGAACAGCTGGCCGAGGTGCGCCGCGATGACGTCCTCCAGCGGCACGAACCGGTCCTTCGACGCCGGCACGAACCGGGGGAGCTGCGAGGGCACCTTCACCCGCGCGAAGACGGTGTGGTCGGTGATCGGGTTGCGCACCAGCACGGCCAGGTTGAGGCTGAGCCCGGAGATGTAGGGGAACGGGTGCGCCGGGTCGACCGCCAGCGGCGTCAGCACCGGCCTGATCCGCTCCCTGAACAGCTTGCGCAGCTCCGTGCGCTCCTCGCGGCCCAGGTCGTCCCACCGGACGATCTCGATGCCCTCGGTCGCGAGCTGGGGGCAGACGCGGTCGTGGAAGGCGGCGGCGTGCCGCTTGGCCAGGGAGTCGGCGATCGTGGCGATCCGGGCCAGCTCCTCGCGCGGCTTCAGCCCGCTCTTGGTGCGCAGCAGCAGCCCGGTGGCCATGCGCCGCTTGAGGCCGGCCACCCGTACGCGGAAGAACTCGTCCAGGTTGCTGGCGAAGATGGCCAGGAAGCGCACCCGTTCGAGCAGCGGGATCGACGGGTCCTCGGCCAGTTCGAGGACGCGCTCGTTGAACTGGAGCCAGCTTTCCTCGCGGTTGAGGAACCGCTCCTGTGGCAGGGGCAGGTCGTTTCCCGATTGCAGCGGTTCCGCGGACATATGGCCTATATTGCCCCGATTGGTTGAACGGAACGTTAACGTAGCCGCAACGAACTCACTCTGGCTGTTCGGCCTGCTCCAGGCGTGCGGCGCGCTCGGCGAGCCTGGCCTCCCGCTGACGGATCTTCTCCTCGCGCTCGCGGGCCTTCTCCGCCTCCTTCAGCAGCCGCTCGCGCTCCTTCAACTCTCGTACCCGGGCTTTCTCCGCGTCACGCAACTCTCGCTGGCGAAGCTTCTCGGCTTCCTTGAGCTCCTTCTCGCGGGCCTTCTCGAATTCGCGCAGATCCTTGTCGCTGACGCGCGGTTTGGCGGCGGCTGCGGCCTGGTTGCGGGTGGCCACCGAGATGACCGGGCTCGGGTTCAGCCCGGTCAGTCCGTTCCACGCCAGGTTCACCAGGTGCGCGGCGACCTCCTCGCGGCCCGGCTTGCGCACGTCCAGCCACCACTGGCCGGTCAGCGCGACCATGCCGACCAGCATCTGGGCGTACATCGGAGCGAGCTTGGGGTCGTAGCCGCGGCCGGCGAACTCGTCGGCCAGGACGTCCTCGACCTGGCTGGCGATCTCGCTGATCAGGCTGGCGAACGTGCCCGTGCCCGAGGCCGCGTGCGAGTCGCGCACCAGGATGCGGAAGCCCTCGCTGCTCTCCTCGATGTACTGGAGCAGGGCCAGGGCGGCCCGCTCCAGCTTGATGAGGGAGTGGGAGGCGGCGAGGGCCGAGGTGATCATGCCCAGCAGCTTCTGCATCTCGCGGTCGACGACGACCGCGTAGACGCCTTCCTTGCCGCCGAAATGCTCGTACACCACAGGCTTCGACACCTGCGCGGTGGCGGCTATCTCCTCTATAGAGGTCCCGTCGAACCCCTTCTCGGCGAACAGCGTGCGGCTGATCCGGATCAGCTGCTCTCTGCGCTCTCTACCGGACATGCGCCTGCGAGATCGGGGTTCCGTCACGGGTTCCATAATGACGGCCACGGACGAATGGCCGTTCATCGGCTGATTCTCGTCAGGCAATGCGCTTCGCCGCCAGGCGTTCTGGCGTCGGCCAGCGCACGTCGTACACCCAGCCCGCCCGTTCGAACAGGCGGATCAGGCCGGCGCTGAGGTCGATCTGGCCCTTGAGCGCGCCGTGCCGGGCGCAGGTGGGGTCGGAGTGGTGCAGGTTGTGCCAGGACTCGCCGAAGGACGGGATGGCCAGCCACCAGACGTTGCGCGACTTGTCACGCGTCTGGAAGGACTCCTCGCCGAAGACGTGGCAGATCGAGTTGATCGACCAGGTCACGTGGTGCAGCAGGCCGATGCGGATCAGCGAGCCCCAGAACAGCGCGGTCAGGCCGCCCTGCCAGGACCAGGTCAGCAGCAGGCCGAGCACGCCGGGCAGCAGGACGGAGACGAGGGCCAGCGTGGGGAACCACTTGTGCAGCTTCTGGATGTCCTCGTCCTTGCACAGGTCGGGGGCGTACTTCTCGCGGTTGGTGCGCTCGCTCTCGAACAGCCAGCCCATGTGGGCGTACAGCAGGCCCTTGGACATCGACCTGAAGCCGGGGCCGAAGCGCCACGGCGAGTGCGGGTCGCCCTCCTTGTCGGAGAACTTGTGGTGCTTGCGGTGCGTGGCCACCCAGTCCAGCACGGACATCTCCAGCGACAGGCTGCCCGCGATGCCCATCGCGATCTTCAGCGGCCGCTTGGCCTTGAACGAGCCGTGCGTGAAGTAGCGGTGGAGCCCGACGGTGACGCCGAGCCCGGAGACGACGTAGAAGACGAAGGCGATGACGATGTCCGTCCAGCCGAGTCCCCATCCCCAGGCCAGCGGGACCGCCGCCGCGAGCGCGACCAGGGGCAGTCCGACCACGAGTGCGAACGTGATGATCTCTGCCCTGGACTTCGGTTCTTCTTCGAAGTCGGGCTTCGGGGCGGGGGAGGAACGCTCGGCGAGAACGGTCATGGGCTACCTCCAACGACATGTATGAGGATGATTGTCCAGGCTACGCCACCGTAACCTACGCCATCGTAAGTAAGGAAGCCCTAAGTGTGGATGTCGCTTAGCTGACGGCCGGCGCGCCCAGGTGAGTGGGTTTCGTGGCTTGCGGCTTTTGGGGTGGTCTGTTATATGGCCAGCGCGCCGACTACCCCCGCGTGTCCCCGGTATTCGCGGCACTGGAGATGTGCGAGAGAATTGGGGGCGCATACGCCCGTGCGGGCTCGGTATCGTAGGGCTGTGTGTCGGACGCCACGGCGTCCGGTCCGTCCCGGATCGTCTAATCGGCAGGACAAGTGGTTTTGGTCCACTTTGTAGGGGTTCGAGTCCTCTTCCGGGAGCCTTGACAGCCATCCCGCGACTCCCCGCGCGAGAGAGTTCCGAACCGGGCAGGTATCCTCACGGTGTCGGGAGGGTTGCGGCGCGGTAGCCGCGCCGACGACCCTGATCCGTCCAGTCACAGGGAGCCTCAGTCCGTGAGTGTGCCGCGCCCGGCAGCCGTCATCGTCCTCGCCGCGGGCGAGGGCACCCGGATGAAGAGCCAGACCCCGAAAGTCCTCCACGAGCTGTGCGGCCGCGCGCTGGTCGACCACATGCTCGCCGCCGCCCGCGACCTCGATCCCGAGCGGCTCATCGTGGTCATCGGCCACGCGCTCGAACAGGTCGGCGGTCATCTGGCCGCCACCAGCCCCGACGCGCGCGCCGTCGTCCAGCGTGAGCAGCGCGGCACCGGCCACGCCGTCCGCACCGTGCTCGAAGAGGTCGGCACGATCGCCGGCACGATCCTGGTCACCTACGGCGACGTGCCGCTCATGCAGGCCCGCACGCTCGCCACGCTGCTGGCCAAGCACGCCGCCGACGGCAACGCGGTCACCGTGCTGACGGCCGAGGTGCCCGACCCGACCGGCTACGGCCGGATCGTCCGCGACCCCTCCGGCGCCGTGCTGGAGATCGTCGAGGAGAAGGACGCCGACGACGAGCAGCGCGCGATCAAGGAGATGAACTCCGGCATCTACGCCTTCGACGGCCTGCTGCTCGCCGACGCCGTCAAGCGCGTGTCCACCGACAACGCCCAGGGCGAGGAGTACCTCACCGACGTCCTCGGCATCCTGCGCGGCGACGGCCACCGGGTCGGCGCCTGCGTGGCCGCCGACTACGTCGAGGTCGAGGGCGTCAACGACCGCGTCCAGCTCGCCTTCGCCCGCAAGGTGCTCAACCAGCGGCTGCTGGAGCAGCACATGCGCGCCGGCGTCACCGTCGTCGACCCGGCCACCACGTGGGTCGACGTGGGCGTCGAGATCGGGCCCGACGCCGTCGTCCACCCCGGCACCCAGCTCCACGGCCGCACGGTCATCGGCGCCGGAGCCGAGGTCGGCCCGGCCACCACGCTGACCGACACCCGCGTCGGCGAGCGCGCCGTCGTGCGCAACGCGGTCTGCGACGGCGCCGAGATCGGCCCCGAGGCCAACGTCGGCCCCTACGCCTACCTGCGCCCCGGCACCGTGCTCAGCCGCAGGTCGAAGGCGGGCACGTTCGTCGAGATGAAGAACACCAAGGTCGGCGAGCGCTCCAAGGTGCCCCACCTCACCTACGCCGGCGACGCCACCATCGGGGAAGACGTCAACATCGGCGCCTCCACCGTCTTCGTCAACTACGACGGGGTCGACAAACACCACACCACCGTGGGCGACGGCGCGTTCGTCGGCTGCGACACCATGCTCATCGCCCCCGTGACGATCGGCGAAGGCGCCAACACCGCGGCCGGGTCCGTGATCGTCAGCGACGTACCCCCAGGGGCGATGGGCGTGGCCAGGGCGCGACAGCGCAACATCGAGAAATGGGTCCTGCGCAAGCGCGCGGGCACCAAGTCGGCCGCCGCCGCCGAACGGGCGCTGGCCGAGCGAGCACAGCAGGAGAACGAACAGTGACCAGCATCAAACAGCCGGGCGAGAAGAACCTCATGCTCTTCTCCGGCCGGGCCTATCCAGAGCTGGCCGAAGAGGTCGCCGAGCACGTCGGCGTCTCACTCACCCCCACCAAACTGATCGACTTCGCCAACGGCGAGATCTACGCCCGCTACCTGGAGTCCGTCCGCGGCTGCGACGCGTTCGTGATCCAGAGCCACACCGGTCCCATCAACAAGTGGATCATGGAACAGCTCATCATGGTCGACGCGCTCAAGCGGGCCTCGGCCAAGCGCATCACCGTGGTCATGCCGTTCTTCGGCTACGCCCGCCAGGACAAGAAGGGCCGCGGGCGCGAGCCCATCACGGCCCGGCTGATGGCCGACCTGTTCAAGACCGCCGGCGCCGACCGGCTCATGTCGATCGACCTGCACACCTCGCAGATCCAGGGCTTCTTCGACGGTCCCGTCGACCACCTGTTCGCGATGCCGGTCCTGGAGAGCTACCTGAAGAACAAGCTCGACCTGGAGAACACGACCGTCGTCTCGCCCGACACCGGCCGCGTCCGCCTGTCCGAGCGCTGGGCCGACACCCTCGGCACGCCCCTGGCCTTCATCCACAAGCGCCGCGACCTCGACGTGGCCAACTCCGTGAAGGTCAGCGAGGTCGTCGGCAAGGTCAGCGGCCGCACCTGCGTGCTGATCGACGACATGATCGACACCGCCGGCACGATCTGCAAGGCCGCCGACGCCCTCTACGAGCAGGGCGCCACCAACGTCATCGTCGCCGCCACCCACGCGGTCTTCTCCGACCCCGCCGTCGACCGGCTGAAGAACTCGCGCATCTCCGAGGTCATCGTGACCAACACGCTGCCGCTGTCGGAGGCCAAGCGGTTCGACAAGCTGACGGTGCTCTCGATCGCGCCGCTCATCGCCCGCGCCGTCACCGAGGTCTTCACCGACGGCTCCGTCACGAGCCTGTTCGAGGGCGACACCTGAGCGAGTAAGCTGTACGGGTTGCGCTCGTAACGCCTTCCGCTAGGGCGGGTGAGGGGGAGCGCGCCACAATCCGATCTCTGCATCCCTAGGAGATGTCATGTCTGAAGTACGTATCGCCGCCGAGCCGCGCACGGTGTTCGGCAAGGGCGCCGCCCGCAAGATCCGCCGCGCCGACAAGGTGCCCGCCGTCCTCTACGGGCACGGCATCGACCCCAAGCACCTGACCCTGCCCGGTCACGAGGTGCTGCTGGCCCTCCGCACGCCCAACGTGCTGATCCGCCTCCAGGGTGACGGCGTCGACGAGCTGGCCCTGCCCAAGGGCGTGCAGCGCGACCCGATCAAGGGCTTCGTCGAGCACGTCGACCTGCTCCTGGTCAAGCGCGGCGAGAAGGTCACCGTCGAGATCCCGGTCACCACCACCGGCGACGTCAACTCCGAGGGCCTGCTCGACCAGCAGCTCGTCTCGGTGGCCGTCGAGGCCGAGGCCACCCACATCCCGACCGGCGTCGAGGTCGACGTCGAGGGCATGGAGGTCGGCACCGTGATCACCGCCGCGCAGCTCGACCTGCCGTCGGGCGCCACGCTGGCCGCCGACCCCGAGGCCGTGGTCCTCCACGTCATCGCCAAGCCGACCGAGGAGCCCGCCGCGGAGGCCGCGGAGGCCGCCGAGGGCGAGACCGCCGAGGCCGAGGGCGAGGGCGAGAGCGCCGAGGCCGCCGCCGAGTAAGCACGTACCGCGAAAACGGGGGTGGCGCGAGGCCGCCCCCGTTCCGCTGTAAGGGGAGCGCACATGGACCGCTGGCTGATCGTCGGACTGGGCAATCCGGGGCCCGAATACGCGGGTAACAGGCACAACGCGGGCTTCATGGTGCTCGACGAGCTGGCCGCGCGGGCCGGCGGGCGCTTCAAGGCGCACAAGAGCAGGTCCGAGGTGCTGGAGACGCGGGCGGCCGTGCTGGCCAAGCCGCTGACGTACATGAACCTGTCGGGCGGGCCGGTCAAGGCGCTCGCCGACTTCTACAAGATCGGCCCCGACCGGCTGATCGTCGTCCACGACGAGCTCGACGTCCCCTACGGCGCGCTGCGGGCCAAGCTCGGCGGCGGCGACAACGGCCACAACGGGCTCAAGTCCATCACCAAGGTCCTCGCCACCCGCGACTACCTGAGGGTGCGCTTCGGCATCGGCCGGCCGCCCGGCCGCATGGACCCGGCCACCTTCGTGCTCCGCGACTTCGCCACCGTCGAGCGCAAGGATCTGCCCTTCCTCGTCGACCGGGGCGCCGACGTCGTCGAGTCGCTCATGGCCCGTGGCCTGGAAGCCACCCAGAACGACTTCCACCGGGCTGATCTCCACATTTCCGGCCCTCCGCGCTGATCGCCGCATAGAACCGTTCGCCGCCTGTCGCGCCGCACGCGCGGCTAGCATCGGTGACTGTCCGTTCGGGAACGGGCACACAGAGGCGTGCCACCGCCCGGAGCGACGGCGGGAGCGGAGCGGGGGAAGACGGCATTTGGCGACCGAGGCCGCCTCACGGAGTGAGGCAGGAGAGCCCGTGAAGTCCGGCGAGGCCCTCTCGTGGCGGGTCAGCCCGGTGACTCCGGCGTGGATGCGTTCCTACCGGTTCCGTGCCGTGGTGGGCGATCTGTGCGGGGCGGGCATCGGGTCCGCCGCCGCCTTCTGCGGCAGGTTCGGCGGGTTCACCCCTTACGTGCTGCCGTACCTGCTGGTCAGCGTGGCGCTGCCGTGGGTGTGGATCTGCGCGGTCGCGCTCAACCGGGCCTACGAGCCCCGCATGATCGGCGTCGGCTCCGAGGAGTTCCGCCGCGTCGTGCACGCCGGCGTGGCGCTGACCGCGGCCACCGCGATCGGCTCGTACGTCACCAAGACCGACGTCGCCCGCGGCTACGTCGTGCTCGCGCTGCCCCTGGTCACGCTGCTCACGCTGGTCGCCCGCTACCTGCTGCGGCGCTCGCTCAACCGGCGCAGGGCGGCCGGGGCCTGCATGCGCCGGGTGGTCGCGGTCGGCCATCCGGCCTCGGTCGCCGAGCTGGTCCACCTCTTCCGCAGGGAGCGCCACCACGGCATGGACGTCGTGGCCGCCTGCCTGCCCTACGGCGAGCCGCCCGGGGTGCTGACCGAGGTGCCCGTCGCGGGCGACTTCGGCGACGTGCCGCTGGTCGTCGACCAGCTGCGCGCCGACACCGTGGCGGTGCTGGCCTGCCCCGAGATGGACGGCGACGCGCTGCGCCGGCTGGCCTGGCGGCTGGAGCGCACCCACACCGAGCTGGTCGTCGCCCCCGCCCTGATGGACGTCGCCGGCCCGCGCACGATGATCCGGCCGGCCGCCGGGCTGCCGCTGCTGCACGTCGAGCACCCCGAGCTGACCGGCGCCCGGCAACTGGTCAAGAACGTCTTCGACCGCGTCGTCGCCGCCGCGCTGCTGGTGCTGCTGTCGCCGCTGCTGGCGGCCCTGGCCGTGGCCGTGCGCGGCACGAGCCCGGGGCCCGCGCTGTTCCGCCAGACCCGCATCGGCAAGGACGGCAGGCCGTTCACGATCCTGAAGTTCCGTACCATGCGGCGCGGCTCGGAGCAGCAGAAGATCACTCTCGTCAGCGACCACGACGGCGTGCTGTTCAAGATCCGCAACGATCCGCGCGTGACGCCGCTCGGCACGCTGATGCGCCGCCACTCCCTCGACGAGCTGCCCCAGCTCATCAACGTGCTGCTCGGACACATGTCGCTCGTCGGCCCCCGCCCGCCCCTTCCGGAGGAGGTGGCGCGCTACGGTGACGACGTGCGCAGACGGCTTCTGGTGCGTCCGGGGCTGACCGGGCTGTGGCAAGTGAGCGGACGATCTGACCTATCGTGGGAGGAATCCGTCCGTCTCGACCTGCGTTACGTGGAGAACTGGTCCCTCACGCTGGACCTGCAGATCCTGTGGAAGACTTGGTCGGCCGTCGCCCGCGGGCAAGGAGCATATTGATGACGATTCGCGACGACCACGCCGTGGCCGGCGACCTGGCGACGGAGGCGGGCGAGAGGCTGCTGCAGGTCCGCGAGCGCACCGGGTTCGGCGACTCCGCGGCGCTGCGCGCGGAGGGCGACCGGGCCGCGCACGTGTTCCTCATGGAGGCGCTGGCACGGTTGCGTCCCAGTGACAGTGTCCTGTCCGAGGAGGCCACCCGCGAGGAGCGGCTCGACCCGCGCCGGCTGGGCGCCGAGCGCGTGTGGATCGTCGATCCCCTCGACGGCACGCGCGAGTTCTCCGAGGAGGGCCGGTCCGACTGGGCGGTGCACGTCGCGCTGTGGGAGCGCGGCAAGCTGACCGCGGGCGCCGTGGCGCTGCCCGCGCAGGGCCGTACGCTGACCACCGCCGAGCCACCCGCCCTGCCGGCCTTCGAGAAGGGCCGCTTCCGCATCGCGGTGAGCCGCACCCGTCCGCCGGAGTTCGTCCAGAAGCTGGCCTACCTGCTGGGGGCCGACCTGGTGCCGATCGGCTCGGCGGGGGCGAAGATCTCCGCGGTGCTCACCGGCGAGGTCGAGGCGTACGTGCACGCCGGCGGCCAGTACGAGTGGGACTCCGCGGCCCCCGTGGCCGTCGCGCAGGCGGCCGGGGCGTTCGCCAGCCGCGTCGACGGCTCGGAGCTGACCTACAACCAAGCCGACCCGTCACTACCGGATATCCTGGTTTCCCTACCGGAGCTGGCGACATCCCTGCTCGCCGGAATTCGGGACCTGCACCGCTAACCGCCGGAGGAAGCGCCCATGCTCCAGCGCGACTACACGACGTCGCAGCTCGACGTACTCGAAGCCGAGGCCATTCACATCATGCGCGAGGTGGCGGCGGAGTTCGAGCGGCCGTGTCTGCTCTTCTCCGGCGGCAAGGACTCGATCGTCATGCTCCGCATCGCGGAGAAGGCGTTCTGGCCCGCGGCCATCCCGTTCCCGCTGATGCACGTCGACACCGGGCACAACTTCGACGAGGTCATCGAGTTCCGCGACCGCCGTTCCGAGGAGCTGGGCGCGCGCCTGATCGTGGCCAGCGTGCAGGAGTCGATCGACAGCGGCCGGGTGGTCGAGGAGACCGGCCGGCGCGCCTCGCGCAACCGCCTGCAGACCACCACGCTGCTCGACGCGATCGAGGAGCACGAGTTCGACGCCGTCTTCGGCGGCGCCAGGCGCGACGAGGAGAAGGCCCGCGCCAAGGAGCGCGTGTTCTCCTTCCGCGACGACTTCGGCCAGTGGGACCCGAAGAACCAGCGCCCCGAGCTGTGGAACCTCTACAACTCCCGCATCCGCAAGGGCGAGCACATCCGGGTCTTCCCGCTGTCCAACTGGACCGAGCTCGACATCTGGGACTACATCCGGCGTGAGGGCATCGAGATCCCCTCGATCTACTTCTCGCACACCCGCAAGGTGTTCGAGCGCGACGGCATGTTGCTGCCCGACTCCGACGTCGTGTCCCGCGGCGACGACGAGCCGCTGTTCGAGGCCGTCGTGCGCTACCGCACGGTCGGCGACATGACCTGCACCGGCGCCGTACCGTCCACGGCCGCCACGGTCGAGGAGATCATCGAGGAGATCGCGGCCACCCGGATCACCGAGCGGGGGGCCACCAGGGCCGACGACCGCTCGTCCGAGGCCGCCATGGAAGACCGCAAGCGAGAGGGCTACTTCTGATGGACATTCTCCGCTTTGCCACCGCGGGAAGCGTCGACGACGGCAAGTCCACCCTCATCGGACGGTTGCTCTTCGACTCCAAGGCCATCTTCGAGGATCAGCTCGAAGCGGTCGAGCGCACCTCCCGCGACCGCGGCACCGAGTACACCGACCTGTCGCTGCTGACCGACGGCCTGCGGGCCGAGCGCGAGCAGGGCATCACGATCGACGTGGCCTACCGCTACTTCGCCACGCCCAAGCGCAAGTTCATCATCGCCGACACGCCCGGCCACATCCAGTACACCAGGAACATGGTCACCGGCGCCTCCACGGCCGACCTGGCGATCATCCTCATCGACGCCCGCAAGGGCGTGCTGGAGCAGTCGCGCCGGCACGCGTTCCTGACCTCGCTGCTGCGCGTGCCGCACCTGGTGCTGGCCGTGAACAAGATGGACCTGGTCGACTACTCGCAGGAGCGGTTCGAGGAGATCCGGGAGGAGTTCACCTCCTTCGCCTCCAAGCTCAACGTGAGCGACCTGACGTTCATCCCGATCTCCGCGCTCAACGGCGACAACGTCGTCTCGCGTTCGGAGAACATGCCCTGGTACCTCGGCACGTCGCTGCTCCACCACCTGGAGAACGTGCACATCGCCTCCGACCGCAACCTGGTCGACGTGCGCTTCCCCGTCCAGTACGTGATCCGTCCGCAGAAGGCCACCGACCACGCCTTCCACGACTACCGCGGCTACGCGGGCCAGGTCGCGGGCGGGGTGCTCAAGCCGGGCGACGAGGTGACCCACCTGCCGTCCGGGCTGAGCACGCGGATCGCCTCGATCGACACGTTCGACGGGCCGGTGGAGGAGGCGTTCCCGCCCATGTCGGTCACGCTGCGCTTCGAGGACGACCTCGACATCTCGCGCGGCGACATGATCGCCAGGCCCAACAACCAGCCGCACGCGGCCCAGGAGCTGGAGGCCATGGTCTGCTGGATGGCCGACGGCCTCAAGCTGACCCCGCGCACGAAGCTGACGATCAAGCACACCACCCGCACGGCGCGGGCGCTGGTGCGCGACCTGCACTACCGGCTCGACGTCAACACGTTGCACCGGGACGAGGAGGCCACCGCCCTCGGCCTGAACGAGATCGGCCGGGTCTCGCTGCGGGTCACCCAGCCGCTGTTCGTCGACGACTACGCCCGCAACCGGCTGACCGGCGGCTTCATCCTCGTGGACGAGGCCACCAACGGCACGGTCGGCGCCGGCATGATCATCGACGCCAGCTGAGCGTCCCAGAACGGCCCGGCGACACCACGCCGGGCCGTTCGCCGTTTCGGTAGATCTTTGCGGGGTTTCCTGACCATCTGATTACCCTCCGCGCTAGGGTCGTCGCGTTCCGTGTTGGCGACGTGTGAAGGCCCTCCCCCTGTGACCGACCGCGCATCCGCCACCCGAGTGATCTTCCTCGGTGGCCTCGGCCGTAGTGGCACCACTCTGCTGGAGCGGCTGCTCGCCGAGCTGCCCGGCGTCGTGGCGCTCGGCGAGGTGGTCCACCTGTGGTCGAGGGGCGTGCTGGCCGGAGAGCCGTGCGGCTGCGGTGCCGCCTTCGCCGCCTGCGACTTCTGGCGGCAGGTGGGCCGGGCGGCGTTCGGCGGATGGCGGCCGTCGGTGGCCGAGCGGGTGCTCGCGTTGCGGCAGCGGGTCGATCGCACCCACCGGATGGGGCGCATCGCGCATCCCGACCTGGCCGAGTACGCGCGGGCCTACCGGAGGGTCTACGAGGCGACCGGCGCGCCCGTCGTGATCGACTCCAGCAAGCACGCCTCCCTCGCCCACTGCCTGGTCGCGGCCGGCATGGACGTCCGCGTCGTGCACGTCGTCCGGGATCCGCGGGCGGTGGCCCACTCCTGGCGCAGGACCGTCGAGCGACCCGAGGACGGGCGTCCCATGACCCGCTGGGGGCCGCTGCGCACGTCCCTCCACTGGACGGCCCAGAACGCCGGTCTTGAGCTCCTGGCCCGCCAGGGGGCCCGCGTGACGCGGGTGCGCTACGAGGACCTGGTCGCCGACCCGGAGCCCACGCTGACCGCGCTGGCCGGCTTCCTCGGGCTCGACGTGCCCGGCCTGCCGTTCCTGGAGGGCACGACGGCGCGGCTCGGGCCGGCGCACACCGCGTCCGGCAATCCGATGCGGTTCCAGGTCGGGGGGATCCGGCTGCGGTGCGACGACTCGTGGCGTGCGGGGCTGCCCGTCCGGGACCGGCGGCTGGTCGCCGCGCTCACCTGGCCCCTCCGCGTCCGGTACGGCTACCGGGAGGTCGCCGCGTGAGCGCGCCGCCGTCCGTGGGGGTGGTGATCCCGACCCGCGGCGACCGGCCCGAGCTGCTGCGCGAGGCCGTGGCGGCGGTGCTGGCCCAGGACTATCCGGGGCGGCTGGCCGTGGTCGTGGTCGACGACGGCGGGCGCGGGCGCCCGGGGGCGGAGCTGGGCGTGCCCGTCCTGGCCAACCGGCGTGCCCCTGGGCTGCCGGGGGCGCGCAACACCGGCATCGCGGCCCTCGACACCGATCTCGTCGCCTTCTGCGACGACGACGACCTGTGGCTGCCGGGCAAGCTCGCCGCCCAGGCGCGGGCGCTGGCCGTGACCGGGGGCGAGTTCGCGAGCTGCGCCATCGAGGTCGAACACGGGGGGCGCCGGGTGGCCAGGCTCGCGGGCGCCGACACGGTGACCGCGGCCGACCTCCTGCGGTCGCGCATGGTGATGGTGCACTCCTCGACGTTCCTGTTCCGGCGCGGGGCCCTGTGGGCCGACGAGAGCGCCCCCGGGGGCCAGAACGAGGACTGGGACCTCGCCCTGCGCGCGGCCCGGCGGCGGCCGATCACGCACGTCGACCGGCCGCTCGTCCGCGTGCGGTGGGGTGGTTCGTCCTACTACGCGGCCCGCTGGGCGGACCGGATCGCCGGGCTCGACTGGATGCTCGACCGCCATCCCGAGCTGGCGGCCGACCGGCGCGGCGCGGCGCGGGTCTACGGCCAGCTCGCCTTCGCGTACGCGGCGCTCGGGCGGCGGCGCGCGGCGGTGCGGTGGGCGGTGCGCGCGTTCGGTGCGCGGCCGGGTGAGCCGCGGGCGCCGATCGCGCTGGCCGTCGCGGCGGGGATCGTCCCGGCCGCGACCGTGCTCGGGCTGCTGCACGGACGGGGGCACGGCATATGACCCCGCCCAGGACCCGCATCCCCGCCGTCCCCGGGCAGCGCCCGTCCACCCCGAGCCCCGCTTCAGACTCCCCGCCCGCCCGCGGCCATGCCGCCGAGGCCGCGTCCGCCCGGACCTACGCGTCGGGGGCCGGGCATGCCGCCGAGGCCGCGCGGGCCCGCGCCGCCGGGTCGCCCGTGGTCGGCCGGGGCCGTGGCGCCGAGCCGGGGGCTGCGCGCCCCCTCCCGTCCGAGCGCCCGGCGGGTCGTGGGCCCGCCGAGGCCGGGCATCGAGGACGTGCCGGGGAGCGCGTGCGGGTCGGTGGCGTCGGGCTGGACGTCGTCACCGAGGCCGACGTGGTGCGCTGGGTGGCGGCCGAGGCCGCGGCCGGACGGGGCGGCCGCATCGTGACGCCCAACGTCGACATCTGCCGGGCCGTCGCCCGCGACCCCGCCCTCCAGGAGCTCGTGGGCTCGGCCGAGATCGTGGTGGCCGACGGCATGCCGCTGGTGTGGGCGGCCAGGCTGCTCGGCACCCCGCTGCCCGAACGGGTCACCGGCGCCGACCTGATCTGGTCGCTCAGCGAGGTGGCCGCGGCCCGCAACTGGCCGGTCTACCTGCTCGGCGGGCCGCCGGGGGTGGCCGAGCTGGCCGCCGACGAGCTCAGGAGCTGCCGTCCCGGGCTGAAGGTGGCGGGGGTGCACGCGCCGCCGTACCGCTTCGACGACACGGCGGAGGGAAGGGAGCGGGTGCGGCGCCGGGTGGTCGCGGCGCGGCCCCGCCTGGTGTTCGTCGGGCTGGGCTTCCCCCGGCAGGACCTGCTCATCGCCGAGCTGCGCGAGGAGCTGCCGCAGGCGTGGTTCGTGGGCTGCGGGGCGGCCATCGCCTTCGCCGCCGGCACGGTCCAGCGGGCGCCGCGCTGGATGCGGCGGGCCGGGCTGGAGTGGGCGTTCCGGCTGGTGAGCGAGCCCGGCCGGCTGGCGCGGCGCTACCTCGTGGACGACCTCCCCTTCGCGGTACGCCTGCTCGCCGGCTGCCTGCTGACCAGGCTCAGGCGGTGAGGGCCCGGACCCGGGCCGCCTCCGCCGGGGTGAGCCCCCGGGCCGCCGTGGCGAGGGCGTGACGGGAGTCCATCGGACGGAAGGCCGTACGGGACAACCCCGACCAGGCGAACGCCGCCGACCGGCGGGACGGCGTGGTGCAGGCCCGGACGATCCGGCGTTCGGCGGACGGTGACCACGGCAGCCCCGCATGGGCGTAGAGACCCCGGAAACCGGCGACCGGATCCTCGGCCAGCGACTCGTACGAGGCGACCAGGACGCCGGGCGTGGCGGCCAGCACCGACCGCGCGGCCCGCCACAGAGCGGCGGTCGTGGCCAGGTCGTCGGCGGAGCCGAGCAGCCGATGCAGGCCCAGCAGCCCGGGATGGTCACGGACGAGCAGCGGCTGGCCGAGCAGGTCGCCGACGTCGAACCGCCACCCGAGACGACGCCAGCTCGCCACGAACGACACCGGATCGCGGACGAGGACGATGACCGCGCACCCCAGCCGCCGGGCGAACCAGCCCGCCGACAACACCGCGAACGGGTCGTCGAGCAGCGCCCGCCGCCCGGCCAGGCGGCCGAACGCGAACGCGGTGCCGTAGCGCGCCAGCCGGGCCAGGTCGTAGGGGGAGCGGTTGGCGCGCAGCTCGGCGAGCCAGTGGTAGCGCAGGGCGACCGTGTCGCGGAAGGCGGGCAGGAAGTCGGCGGCGTTGTCGTCGCAGATGTACTGGAACCGGTGGGCGACCTCGGCCCGCAGCACGCCGGGGCAGCGGCCGGGCGGGTGCTGCGGGTTGAGCGGCTCGTTGACGTAGACCAGGCCGCCGCCGGCGGTGAGCATCTTGCCGGCCCAGCTCGTGCCGCTCCTCGGCAGGCCGGTGACCAGGACGGGCGCGCTCATGCGGCCGCCGCCCAGGTGCGCGGGCGCAGGGCGGGCAGGGTGTGGCGGCCGAACGGGCGCAGGCCGTAGCGGTGGTGGAGCTGCCACAGCGGCAGCAGGTTCTTCACGATCACCCCGGCCGACCAGCCGACGACCGCGCCGAACGCGCCGTGGGAGGGGATCAGGGCCAGGTCGAGCGCGACCGTGCAGGCGACCGCGGCCAGCAGGTTGAGCAGGCTGGCCAGGGTGTGGCCGGCGGCGGTCAGGACGACGTCGACCATGCCGCAGGCGGAGGCCACCAGCATGGTCCCGGCCAGGACGAGGGCGATGGGGGCGGCGGCGCCGTACGCGGGGCCGAAGACGCGCAGCAGCCACGGCGCGAGGACGGCGTAGCCCAGCCACACCGGCCAGGTCAGCAGCACCAGCCAGATCGTGGTGGCCTGGTACAGCTCGCGCGCCCGGCCGAGCTCCCCGTCGGCGAGCGCCCGGACCAGCCGCTCCTGCACGGCCTGCGCCAGCCCCTGGTTGGCGAGCTGCCCGACGACCCGGAACCGGGTGGCGGCCGTGTAGACCGCGGCCTGGGCCGGCCCGCCGAGCAGGGCGACGACCACGATGTCCAGCCGCTGGAACACCGCCTGGATGGCGCCCGCGGCGGACCGGGGCGCGGTGTACCGCCACAGGTCACGCCCGGTCCCCGGCAGGTACGGCGTGCGCGGCGCCCGTCCGCGCAGGTCGGCGAGGGCCAGGACGAGCAGCGGCAGGAAGGGCAGCGCCCAGGCCGCCGGCAGCCACTGCGGCGCGTGCGCGAGCGCCGCCCAGGTGACGAGCACGAGCTGCGCGGCGGGCAGCAGCACGCCGTCCAGCAGCACGGTGGGCCGCATCGAGCCGAACCCGCGGGTGGCGGCCAGCGCGATGTCGCCGAGCACGATGACCGGCAGGGCCCAGGCCAGCAGCCCGATGCGCGGCTCCAGCAGCACCCCGGCCGCGCAGGCGGCCAGCGCGCACGGCACCATGGCCGCCCGGAAATAACCGGAGATACCGCGATAGCCGTACGTCCTGGCCCGCGCGATGAAGTACACCAGGCCGTTGCCGGCGTCCAGTTTGGCGATGCCGGCCGCCATCAGGGCCAGGGCCGTCACGCTGAAGAACGCCCCCGCCTGCGCCGGGCTGAACGCCCTGGTCACCACCACGGCCACCAGGAACTGCGCCAGCGCGCTCACCCCGGCCCCGGTCAGCCCGGCGATCCCGCGCCGGACCATCACCGGCGCCACGACGGCTCACCGCCCAGCCAGCGCGTCAGCCGCGCGTCGTAGGGCTCGAAATGGTCCCTGAGCGCCTGTTCCAGCACCCGGGGCACGGGCCGGGGCAGCGGCCGGCCGTTGTGCCGCTCGAACGTCGGATAGCCCAGGTGCGGCACCGTCAGGAACTCCAGCACGCGGTCGTAGGCGGTCTCGGGCTCGGCGAAGAACCGGTGGCTGTCGAGCACCAGGATCCGGTCACGGCCGAAGAGCGGTTCGAGGCGGTCGAGCTGGTCGGCGTACCGGCCGCGGGCCAGGTAGGCGTGGTGGCGGTGGGAGTGGTGCTCGGAGAACGGCGACACGCGCAGGCTCTCCTCGGCCCCGGCCAGCCGCTCGGCCTCCAGCTCAAGGGCGGATTCGAGGTGCGACTCGGACTCGAAGCCCCTGGCCAGCTCGTGGGCGTGGGCCGAGCAGGCCCGCTCGACCGGGTCGCGGACCAGGACGATCAGCTTGACCCCGGGCAGGTCGGCGGCGATCCGCTCACCGGCCAGCGGATGGAACAGGTAATAGGGGGACGACTCGAACGCCTGGGTGCGGCCGCCGTACCGGTGGGCCAGCAGCGCCGCGCCCGCACGCAGCGGGAAGTGCGCCTGGTACCAGGCCATCGGCCGGTGGTAGCCGACGTCGAAGTAGTGGACCCCCTTGTGCAGGACGGGCTTGAGCAGCAGCGGGTGCTGGGCCAGCGCCCGGTAGAGCGAGGTCGTGCCGCACCGCTGCGCCCCCACGATCAGGAACGACGGCAGCACCCGCGCGCTCGACGTGAACCGGCCCGCCAGGCGCGAGAAGGACAGCACCGGCCGCTTCATCGTCCTCATGGCAGCAGCTCCTCGTGGTCGACGGCCGGGTTGAGCCAGGTCTCGGGCGGGCCGAGCGGGCAGTGTCCGTCGGCGGCGTGCCGGTCGGCCAGCACGATGAGGTAGCGCAGCGCCGTCCGCCTGGCCTCGGCCGACGACAGGCCGAGCGGGGCCAGCTCGCGGGGCGCCCTGGCCACGCAGGCGCGGGCCGCCGTGGGCGGGTCCATCCTGCGCAGCGCCCGCTGGAAGAGGTGGTGCGCGGCGTCGAGGCCGTAGGGGACGCCGGTCTCGTACCGCTCCCAGTCCCAGACGAGCAGCCGGCCGTCGGCGGAGGGGCAGATGTTCCACGGGGACAGGTCGCCGTGCCAGGCCGGGACCGGGCCGCCGGTGGCGGCGATCTCCATGATGGCGGCGTTCAGCAGGGCCGGGGGCACCCGGCGGCGCCGTACGGGCAGCGGCGAGAGCGCCAGCACGGGCAGGCCGCGCCACTCGCCGTGGTGCAGCACGTCGGGCACGACGACGGTCTTCAGCGGCGCCGCGGCCAGCCCGCGCAGCGCGGCCGCCTCGCGGCCGACCAGCTCGCGGGCGAGCGGGCTGTCGCCGACCTTCACGTACGCCAGCAGCCGCCCTCCGGTACGGGCCTCCAGGACGGGCTTGCGGTTGGGCCGCAACGCCGGACGCACGTGGAGCACGACCTCCACGGGCGCGTCGAAGACCTCGCCCAGATAGGCCGCGACGGACCCCTCCAGCGGCACGGTGACCGCGCCCCCCACGTGCCACCAGCGCCGCGGGGCCAGCCGGCGGGGCAGCACCCGGTGCGGCAGCACCGAGTACGGCCGCGGCGACCCGGTACCGGGGAACAGCAGGCGCACGGTCTCGCGGAGGTATCCGAGCCGCGCGGAGGCGTCCTTCATGCGTTTCTCCACAGCAGGGCGAACGAGATGAGATAGAGGCTCAGCGGCGTCACCAGGCCGTCGTAGACGAACATGTAGAGCAGCACGAGACCCATCACCAGCACCCCGGCCAGCCCGATCGGGGAGCGGTCGGCCCAGTGGCGGCGGATGGCGCCGAGGAAGAACGCCACGTAGAGGGCGGCGCCGGTGAAGCCCTGGGTGATCAGCAGCAGCCAGAGCTGCCCGTCGCTGCCGAGCGGCGGGTGCCCGCAGGCCGCGCACCACTGGGTCTTGCCCGTGGTGATCGAGCGGTGGTTGCCGAGCGAGTTGCGGGTGTTGCCGTAGCCGATGACCGGCGAGTGGCGGGCCGCGGCGACCGTGGCGGTCATCGTGAAGGCCCTGACGTCGTTGGAGTGCGGTTTGTCCAGCCGCTGGGCGAACACCGAGGCCAGCGGGCTGAGCGCGAACACCACCAGCCCGGCGGCCACCGCCCCGCACAGCACGATCCTGGTCCGGCCCGCCACCCGCACGATCAGGTACGCCACGGCCAGCCCGAGCCCGATCCACAGGCCGCGGTTGAGCGAGTACACGACCGGGACGGCGGCCAGGGCGATCACCAGCACCGCCAGCACCCGGCGCCGGCGCCCGCCGTACGTCCACCAGCCGACGACGAACCAGATCAGCAGCACCGACGCGTTGCTGCCCCACGCGTTGGCCCACTCGAAGGGCGCCTCCGGCCTGGGGGAGGAGTAGCCGAGCACCTTCTGGGTCTGGGCGGCCGTGGGATGGATGAGGTTCTGGACGAAGGAGTTCTCGCTGATCCAGCCGGGCAGCAGCAGCTCGACCGGCGAGGTGAAGGCGAAGTGCGGGACCAGGACGCCGAGCAGGCCGCCGGCGACCGTGGTCAGGAACAGCACGCCGAGCCAGCGCACCAGGCGCAGCTGCGGCAGCTCGCGCTCGGTCAGGTTGCCCAGGTAGAGCACCATGACCAGGACGGACACGTACAGGGCCAGGCGCATGGCCCAGCCGATCAGGCGGCCGGCGCTGAACCCGCCGTACGTGCCGGGCGGCAGCTCGTCCAGCATCATCGCGCTCAGCAGGTAGCCGGCCAGCAGCAGCAGCCACAGGCCGAACCCGTGGGGGACCCGGACCGGCCGGCGCCGCCACAGGATCACCGCCATCGGCACCGCCAGGACGATCACCGACAGGCCGCCGAACCCCAGCGCCCACCAGATCGGGTAGCCGAGCAGGAGCGCCGCGATCGGCCAGGCTGGTCCTGTCACGGCTGCTTGCGCTGCCGGTGGTGGAACGACTGCATGGGCGTGGTCTCGGCAGCCAGGCTCACCTCCAGCTCGCCGGTGGCGACGAGCTTGCCGAGCGAGGTGTGGGTGCGCGGCTCCAGCAGCGGGACGAACCCCGGCACCGCGTCGGTCGCCGTCACCACGCCGACGACCGGCACGTCGTGCCGCTCCAGGTGGCGGGCGGCCGCCGTCACCTCCGGCGAGGTGACGCGGCCCAGCCCGACCAGCAGCAGCGCCGCGTCGGCCCGCGCCAGGTCGCGGACGTCGGAGCCGTCGAGCACCGACAGCGGCGCGCTGATGGCCAGCGGCTCGGCCAGCGAGGAGGCGTAGAGGTCGGCGGGCAGCGACCGGACCAGCAGCCGCTGGCCGGGGCAGGCCGCGACCACGGCGCAGGCCAGCTCGTGCAGCACGCCGTGCTCGCGGGAGGCGGACAGGTCGGTCAGCACGGGCAGCCCGGTCAGCCGCTCGACGTCGGCGGCCGTGCGCAGCCGGGTGTCGAGCCGGTCGCGGGCGTAGGCCGCCGCCGCGCCGAGCAGCAGGCCGGCCATCAGACCGGTGCCGAGGTAGAGCGGCAGGCTGGGGGAGCTCGGCCGGGTCGGCGGCAGCGCCTCGCTGATGACCGAGCCGGGGGTCACCGCGATCGTGCGCAGCGCGTCGTACTTGAGCGTCAGGCTGGCGGCCTGCCGGTTGAGCACGCTCTGGCGCTGGGTGGCGATGGCGTGCTCGGCGCTGCCCTTGGGCAGGCGGCCGACCTCTTTGATGGCCGCGTCGAGGCCGGTGTTGACCTGCTTGAGCTTGGCCAGCACCGCCTGCTGCCGCTCGGCCGTCGCGGCCTGCGCGCTCTCGCGCCTGTTGGCCAGGTAGGCGTCGGCGTAGGCCCGCGACTGCGCGGCGGCGGCCACGGGATCGGCGTCGGTCACCGAGACCCACAACACGGCCGAGTTGGGCGGGACGGAGACCTCGACGGGCTGCGGCGCGGTGATCCGCAGGGCCTGGGCCACCCGCGCCGAGACGACCGCCGACTGGGCGATCTGGGCCTCGGTGTCGAGGTTGAGCGGCTCGCGCTGCCGGTTGCTCACCTGGTTGCCCTGGTCTTGACCGTCGACGGGCGTGACCAGGACCTGGGTGATCGCGGTGTAGGCCGGCGGGGTGGCGCGCAGCAGGGCGAGCCCGGCAGTGCCGCCGACCACGACGCAACCGACGAGCAACAGCCACCGCCTGCGCAGCAGGGAGAGGTGCTCGTCCAGGTCGGCGCCCGGACGGCGCGCCTGGAAGTCCGGCGACGGGCTCATGGGGACGGTCTCCTGGAGGGGATGCGCGCTGTCGCGGGTGGGCAACGCTGCGTCACTCGGCGCAGTGTGCGCCCACTATAGGCCGGACGGATATTACCCAAGTCGAATACTGAAGATTTTTTCCGGTACGGCCGCGAAGATGCCCCTTTTTAAATGGATATTTCCAGAAAATTTGGGTGGCGGGCCGTGGGCCGTGAGCTGGGCAGACCAGCACACTGGCTGAAGTTCGAGGAATGGCATGGCAAGGTTCAGGTTTGATAGGCGGGGGTCCGTCGACAAGGGGGTTGGAAGGCGTTGCAGCTTCGGGGCTTTTCTCATTTCGCGTCTTTCGCGATGAAGTGTCACTTCGCGTCTTTCGCGATGAAAACCGCAATCACCTGCGCGGTGCTCGCCCTCCTGGCCGCCTGCTCGACGGCCGAGGGCACGCCCGCCCGGGTCGACACCAGCACGGCCGAGCTGGCCGGCGCGCCCTCCTGCGCGGTCACCGCCAGGCTCATCCCCTCCTGCGGCGCCTGGTGGGGCGTGGCGCCCGAGGTCTTCACCGGCGCTCCGGTGGCCGAGGCGCTGCGCGGGGCCGAGTCGCGCATGGGCGCCGGCGCGGACGTGCTGCACGTCTACCATCGCGGCAGCGAGCTGTTCCCGACCCCGCAGGAGATCGGCCTGGCCCGCGACCCGGGCCGGCCCCGGCTGCTCATGATCAACTGGAAGCCGTCGCTCGACCGCACCTGGGCCGACATCGCCGACGGCGCCCTCGACCGGCGGATCGACCGCCTGGCCGACCACCTCAGGCGCACCTTCCCCGAACGGTTCTTCCTCACCCTCCACCACGAGCCGGAGAACGACGTCGACGCCCGCTCGGGGTCGGGCATGCAGGCCGGCGACTACGCGGCGATGTTCCGGCACGTCGTGCTCAGGCTGCGCGAGCGCGGGGTGAAGAACGCCGTGACCGTCATGACGTACATGGGCGCGCCCAACTGGGCGGCCAAGCCCTGGTTCGAGGATCTCTACCCCGGTGACGACGTGGTCGACTGGGTGGCCATGGACCCGTACGCCGACGACCGGGTGCGCGACTTCGACGGGCTGGTGAACAAGACCCGCAAGGAGTACGGGCGCTGGCCGGGGTTCTACCGGTGGATGCAGGCCCGCTTCCCCGGCAAGCCGGTCATGGTGGCCGAGTGGGGGGTCTTCGAGCGGCCCGCCGACCGGGCCTTCAAACGGCGCTTCTTCGAGTCGGTGCTGAGACAGATCAAGCGGTATCCGCAGATCAAGGCGTTGCTGTACTTCGACTCGCCGCAGGCGCCGCGCGGCAACACGAGCTTCGACTCCGATCCGGGCGCGGCCCGTGCCTTCACCCAGCTCGCCCGCGACCGCTACTTCCGCTCGACCCGCGTGCCGCGGCCCTAACGCCGCGCCGCCTGGGGAGCCTCGACGGCCGCGGCCCCCTCGCCGCGCCGGGCCAGGCCGCCGGCGCGCAGCCGCCAGCCGGCGAAGGTGACCGCGCAGGCGGCGACGAGCAGCCAGACGGTGACGGCGTTGCCGACGTCCAGGAGCTTGAGCGCCGAGGCGAGCAGGACGATCGCCAGCAGGGCTCTGATCAGCCCGCCCGGGGCGCGTGAGGAGATCCGCGCGCCGAGGTAGACGCCGGGGATCGAGCCGATCAGCAGCGAGAGCGTGAGCTCCAGCTTGAAGTCGCCGAACATCAGGTGGCCGAGCGCGGCCGCCGCGACCAGGGGCACGGCCTGCACCAGGTCGGTGCCGACGAGCTGGTTGGCCTTGAGCGCCGGATAGAGCACGAGCAGGGCCACGATGATCAGCGAACCCGATCCCACGGAGGAGACGCCGACCACGAGCCCGCCTACCGTACCGACCAGTAGGGTCGGAATTGGGCGCACGACGATCTCATGGGCGTTCGACGAGCCGCCCCGCGCGCCGAGCCAGCCCTTGACCGCCATGCCGGCGACGGCCAGCAGCAGCGCCACGCCCAGCGCGTACTTGACCGCGTCCGTCACGGCGAACGCGCGGGCCAGGAACACCCCGCAGAACGCGGCCGGCACCGACCCGGCGCACAACCAGCCGACCAGCCGCAGGTTGACCGTGCCCCGCCGCAGGTGGACGACGCTGCCGACCGGCTTCATGACGGCCGAGGCGACCAGGTCGCTGGAGACCGCGGCCAGCGGCGGCACGTTGAAGAACAACATCATCATCGGGGTCATCAGGGCCCCGCCGCCCATGCCGGTCAGGCCGACCACGATCGCGACGACGAAGGACCCGGCGACCAGTGCGAAGTCGATCAACGTACCCACCCTCCGGACTGCAGCGCCCCCAGGACCTGGGAGACGGCCGCCTCGATCGAGATGTGCGTGGTGTCGATCACCAGGTCGGCGTCGTCCGGCTCCTCGTAGGGGTCGGAGACGCCAGTGAACTCGGGGATCAGGCCGGCGCGGGCCTTGGCGTACAGGCCCTTGCGGTCGCGCCGCTCGCACTCCGCCAGCGGCGTGGCGACGTGCACGAGCAGGAAGTCGGCCCCGACGGACTCGACCGTCTCGCGCACCTCCTCGCGGGTGGCGGCGTAGGGGGCGATGGGGGCGCAGATCGCCAGGCCGCCGTGGCGGGCGGCCTCGGCCGCGACGAAGCCGATGCGCCGGATGTTCAGGTCGCGGTCGGCCTTGGAGAAGGTCAGGCCCTTGGACAGCAGGTGGCGCACGACGTCGCCGTCGAGGTAGGTGACGGTGCGGGTGCCGAGCTCCAGCAGGGCGTCGCGCAGGCCGCGGGCGATGGTGGACTTGCCCGAGCCGGACAGGCCGGTGAAGAAGACGACCAGGCCGCGGCGGTGGGGCGGGCCGGGGAGCGTGACGGGCTCGGGGCCCGCGTAGTGCTCGGTGGCGCCGTAGGCGGTGGCGACGTGCTCGCGCAGTTCGAGGTCGATCTCCGGCTCCGCGCGCGGCGCCAGCGGGACCGGGATCACGAGGGTGCCCTCCGGCAGCTGCGCCTTGGCGCGCAGCGCGGCGCGGACGACGCCGGGGCCCGCCTCGCCGTACGAGAGGGGGAGCAGCACGATCACCGCGTCGAGCTCCTTCGCGGTGGCGGTGATCTCGGTGAGGTCGTCGAGCGGCCCGCGCATCGTGACGACCAGCGCGGGCCGGCCGCCGAGCTCGGCCCTGACCTCGGCGGGCGTGCGGCGCAGCCGGGCGAACGGGCCGTGCTCGGGCGCGCCGAGCGCCTTGAGCGGGCCCGAGGTCAGGCCGTCGGCCTCGCGCGCGGTCACGGTGAGCACGGCCAGCGGCAGGCCCTCGGGGTCGAGCAGCCGCACCTCGTCGCCGGGCGAGACCTCGGCGGGCAGGTGGAGGGTGACCGGCGCGGGCCAGGGGGTGCCGTCGGCGAGCGTGCCGCGCTCGTGCACGGCGTGCACGTCGTCGTGGCCCAGGAAGCCGGTCAGCGGCTCGAACGCCCCGGACAGCAGCAGCTCAAGGTCGGCCAGCTCGTGCGCGTCCGGGGTCCACTCCACGGTTCCGACATCCCAACTATTCCGATTGAATTGGTAGGAAAGGAGTCTAGTCGCTCGGACCGTCCTGTCGCTAGAGCAGCCGGGCGAAGTGATGCTGGGGCTTCCTGATCACCATCGTGATCTCGTCGTGGGAGGCGGGGTAACGCCCGCCGCTCAGCCGGTCGACCAGCGCGACGGCGGCGGAGCCGAGCCGGCCGGCGCGGGCCGGGCCGCTGACCCGGCGCTCGTCGTCGGTGATCATCAGCCCGCGGCTCAGACAGAACGCGTGCATGCCGTCGCTGGAGGCCAGCGGCTCGTAGACGACGGGCAGCGGGCCCGGCGTGCCGGGGGTGACCAGCGTGCGCCACAACGCCCGGCGCAGCCACGACGGCGTGAGACGGTCGAGCAGCCCGTAGGCCGACTTCCTGTCGCGCATCCGCAGCAGCACCAGGCCGCCCGGTCGCAGCGACTGGAGCAGGCGGTCGAACACCAGCTCGGCGTGCTGGACGCGTTCGAGCAGGAACGACAGATGGATCACGTCGTAGGCGCGGTGCTGGAGCGGCACGCAGCGCAGGTCGCCGAGCGACCAGGCCACCAGGTCGGCGCGCTCCTCCACGACGTCTCTGATGACCGGGTGGTCCTCGTCGGCGCCCGTGGCCCTGGCCTCCAGCGGCTCCACGTCGAGCGGCTCGTCGTGGGCGCACCCCGCGACGAGTATGTCGAGCCGCCGGCTGTACCGCCCGGCCCAGTGCTCGCGGATCCGTTGACCGAAGAGGTCGCCTCGCTGGGCGACTGATCGCACCTCAGACATGTCACCTACAGTAATCAATCGAGCCGTCTCGGTTACGTACTTCCCTGCTAGCGTCCTGCCCCGTGGACGGGCAGGTTTACGTGGGGAACGCCAATATCGACGCGGCCGGCGACCGGGGCTGGCTGCTCGGTCACTTCAAACCCTTCGGCGACCCAAGACACAGTGAGGAAGTCGAGATCAAGTGGGGCGTGCACCCGGCGGGCGACGAGCGCGCCCAGTGGGTCAGGGGCGAGGAGCGCACCGCCCTGCTCGTCCTGATCAGCGGCCGGTTCCGGGTGGAGCTGCCGGGCCGCGGCGTGCTGCTGACCGAGCCGGGCGACTACGTGGTCTGGGGCAAGGGCGTGGACCACTCGTGGGTCGCCGAGGAGGAGTCGGTGGTGCTCACCGTACGCTGGCCGTCGGTCCCCGGTTACCGGGTGCCGCACCCCGAGTAGGCTGGGTGGAGACCCCCGCGACCTGACCCGGCCGGGGGTAGTTGTGTTGCCGTCGTGGGGCTGTGGGCGTATCTGATGAGTCTTTCCGGACTGCTTGACCTTGTGGCCCTGGGGGCCGGGGCCGACCCGAAGCTGACCGCCGCGCTCGAAGAGGGCGGCGACGTCTCACTGATCGCGCCCTCGGCGCTGCGGCCGTTCGGCGTGGCCGCGCTGGCCGCGCACGATCAGCGCACCGTGCTGGCCGTCACCGCCACCGGCCGGGAGGCCGAGGACCTGGCGGCGGCGCTGACGAGCCTTCTTGAGCCGAGCTCGGTCGCGGTGTTCCCGGCCTGGGAGACGCTGCCGCACGAGCGGCTCTCGCCGCGCAGCGACACCGTGGGTCAGCGCCTGGCCGTGCTGCGCAGGCTGGCGCACCCGGTCAAGGGCGACACCGCCGCCGGGCCGCTCGGCGTGGTGGTCGCCCCGGTCAGGGCGCTGCTCCAGCCGATCGTCAAGGGGCTCGGCGACCTGGAGCCGATCAGGCTGCGGGCGGGCGACGACGCCGACCTCGACGAGGTGGTCGAGCGCCTGGTCACCAACGGCTACCACCGGGTCGACATGGTGGAGAAGCGCGGCGAGGTGGCCGTGCGCGGCGGGCTGCTCGACGTGTTCCCGCCCACCGAGGAGCATCCGCTGCGGCTGGAGTTCTGGGGCGACACGGTCGAGGAGATCCGCTGGTTCAAGGTGGCCGACCAGCGCTCGCTGGAGGCGGCCGAGGACGGCCTGTTCGCGCCGCCGTGCCGCGAGCTGCTGCTGACCGGCGAGGTCAGGGCGCGGGCGCGGGAGCTGGCGCAGGAGCATCCGGCCCTCGCCGAGGTGCTCGACCAGCTCGCCGACGGCATTCCGGTCGAGGGCATGGAGGCGTTCGCGCCGGTGCTGGCGGGGGAGATGGACCTGCTGCTCGACCACCTGCCGGTCAGGTCGGCGGTGTTCGTGTGCGACCCCGAGCGCATCAGGGGCCGGGCAGAAGAGCTCGTACGCACCTCGCAGGAGTTCCTGGAGGCGTCCTGGATCAACGCGGCGGCCGGCGGCGAGGCGCCGATCGACCTGGGCGCGGCGGCCTTCCGCACGCTGGAGGAGATCCGCGGCCACGCCGACGCGCTGGGCCAGCCGTGGTGGACGATGGCGCCGTTCGGCAACGGCGTCGAGCTCGACGCCCATGACTCCGAGGCCTACCGGGGCGACACCGCCAAGGCGCTGGCCGACATCAAGGGCTGGCTGGCCGAGGACAAGGCGGTCGTGCTGCTCAGCGAGGGCCACGGGCCCGCCGAGCGCATGGTCGAGCTGCTCAAGGGCGTCGACGTGCCCGCGCGGTTGCAGCGTTTCCTGGACAAGGCGCCCGAGCCCAAGGTCGTGCACGTCTCGACCGGCCTGATCGAGCACGGGTTCATCACGCCGCGCCTGGCCGTGCTCACCCACCTCGACCTGGTGGGCCAGAAGGCGTCCACCAAGGACATGCGCCGGCTGCCCTCGCGCCGCCGCAACATGGTCGACCCGCTCCAGCTCAAGGTCGGCGACCACGTCGTGCACGAGCAGCACGGCGTCGGCCGCTACGTCGAGATGGTCCAGCGCACGGTCCAGGGCGCGACCCGCGAGTACCTGGTCATCGAGTACGCCAAGGGCGACCGCCTCTACGTGCCCACCGACCAGCTCGACGAGGTCACCCGCTACGTCGGCGGCGAGGCGCCCACGCTCAACCGCATGGGCGGCGCCGACTGGGCCAAGGCCAAGTCCAAGGCCAAGAAGGCGGTCAAGGAGATCGCCGGCGAGCTGATCAGGCTCTACTCGGCCCGCATGGCCTCGCCGGGCCACGCCTTCGGCGCCGACACGCCGTGGCAGCGGGAGATGGAGGACGCCTTCCCCTACGCCGAGACCGGCGACCAGCTCGAAGCCATCGACGAGGTCAAGCGCGACATGGAGCGCGGCGTCCCGATGGACCGGCTGATCTGCGGCGACGTCGGCTACGGCAAGACCGAGATCGCGGTGCGGGCGGCGTTCAAGGCCGTCCAGGACGGCAAGCAGGTGGCCGTGCTGGTGCCGACCACGCTGCTGGTGCAGCAGCACATGTCCACCTTCACCGAGCGGTTCTCCAGCTTCCCCGTCGCGATCAAGCCGATCTCGCGCTTCCAGACCGACGGCGAGGTCAAGGGCACGCTGGAGGGGCTGCGGTCGGGCGCGGTCGACGTGGTCATCGGCACCCACCGGCTGTTCAGCCCCGAGGTGCGCTTCAAGGACCTCGGGCTGATCATCATCGACGAGGAGCAGCGCTTCGGCGTCGAGCACAAGGAGGCCATGAAGCACCTGCGCACGCAGGTCGACGTGCTGGCCATGTCGGCCACGCCGATCCCGCGCACGCTGGAGATGGGCCTGACCGGCATCCGCGAGATGTCCACGATCCTCACGCCGCCGGAGGAGCGGCACCCGATCCTCACCTTTGTGGGGCCGTACGAGGAGAAGCAGATCGCGGCGGCGATCCGGCGCGAGCTGATGCGCGACGGCCAGATCTTCTTCGTGCACAACCGGGTGGCCTCGATCAACCGGGTGGCGGCGCGGCTGCGTGAGCTGGTCCCCGAGGCGCGCATCGCGGTCGCCCACGGCCAGATGAACGAGCACCAGCTCGAAAAGATCATGGTCGGCTTCTGGGAACGCGAGTACGACCTGCTCGTCTCCACCACGATCGTCGAGTCCGGCCTCGACGTGCCCAACGCCAACACGCTCATCGTCGACCGGGCCGACAACTACGGCCTGTCCCAGCTGCACCAGCTCAGGGGCCGGGTCGGGCGAGGCAGGGAACGCGGTTACGCGTACTTCCTCTACCCGCCGGAGAAGCCGCTGACGGAGACCGCGCACGAGCGCCTGGCCACCATCTCCCAGCACACCGAGATGGGCGCGGGCATGTACGTCGCGATGAAGGACCTGGAGATCCGCGGCGCGGGCAACGTGCTCGGCGCCGAGCAGTCGGGCTTCATCGCGGGCGTCGGCTTCGACCTCTACGTGCGCCTGATGGCCGAGGCCGTGCAGGAGCAGAAGGCGAAGCTGTCCGGGGCCGAGGTCCAGGAGGAGCAGCAGGACGTCAAGGTCGAGCTGCCCATCAACGCCCACATCCCGCACGACTACGTCACCTCCGAGCGGCTGCGGCTGGAGGCGTACAAGCGCATCGCGGCCATCACCGCGCCGATCCACATCGACGAGGTCCGCGACGAGCTCACCGACCGCTACGGCAAGCCGCCGGTGGAGGTGGAGAACCTGCTGGAGGTGGCCCGCTTCCGGATCAAGGCGCGCTCGGCCGGGCTCACCGACGTCACGCTGCAGGGCCAGAACATCAAGTTCGGCCCGGCACGGCTGCGGGAGTCGCAGCAGGTCAGGCTCGACCGGCTGTACAAGAAGGCGGT
Organism: Nonomuraea sp. NPDC003560; assembly: GCF_042878785.1. NCBI lineage: Bacteria > Bacillati > Actinomycetota > Actinomycetes > Streptosporangiales > Streptosporangiaceae > Nonomuraea > Nonomuraea sp. NPDC003560. Next base: position 148,490 of record NZ_JBIAOF010000011.1, read on the forward strand.
CTACAAGCAGGCGGCCGAGACGCTGCTCGTGCCGGTGCCCAAGACCAAGCCGCTGGGCGGGCAGCCGCTGCGCGACCTGGATCTGCTCAAATGGTGCGGCGACCTGGTCGAGGCGATGTTTCTTGAGCCCGCGCGGGTAAGCTAAGCGCGGTTTTTGTTCGGAAAGGGACGCATGTGAAGTCGATTCGAGTGGCTGTGGCCGCCGGTGCGGTAGGACTCGCCGCGCTGACCGCCTGCTCTTCGCCCATGGAGGCCGGAGCCGCGGCCGTGGTCGGGAGCGAGCGCATCTCGGCCCGCGACCTGACCAAGAACGTTCAGGAGTACGAGGCCGCCCTCAAGCGCGCCAACGTCTCGGCCGAGCAGCTCGGGGTGCCCGTCACCCAGTTCGTGCTCTACCGGATGGCGAACGAGAGCGCGTTCAGGCAGCTCGCGGCCAAGCACAACGTGCAGGTCAGCGAGAGCGAGGTCGACAACGCGCTCAAGGACCCGGGCCAGTACCAGTCGCCCGAGATCAACCTGATCGCCAGGGGCGTCAGCCCGGCCGACGCGCGTGGCTACCTGCGCGCGGAGCTGGGCGCGGTCAAGGTGCGCAACCAGCTCGGCGGCGCCCAGGACCAGGCCGCGCAGGAGAAGTTCGTCAAGGAGCTGACGAGCATCAAGCCGGTCTACAGCCCGCGTTACGGCGAGTTCAGCCAGCAGGGCTTCGTCGATCCGGGCCGGTTCGGCAAGTCCTCCCAGCAGGCGCAGCAGCAACAGCAGGGCTAGCCCGATGCCGCTGATCGTCGTCACCACCTCGCCCAGGGTCGCGCCGGGCCTGCTGAGCGACCAGGCCTGGCAGGCGCTGCGCTCGGGGCCCGTGCTGACCGGCTCCGCCGGTCATCCGCAGCTCCCCTACCTGGCCGCCGCCGGGATCGAGGCGGAGGTCGTCGTGCCGGACGCGGTCGCGCTGTCCAGGCGGGCGGTGCGCGAGCGGGTGGTCTGGCTCGCCGGTGACGACGAGGACTTCATGCGCGCGATCGGGCGCGCGGCCATCGCGCTCGACGAGCCGCCGCTCATCGAGGTCGTGCCCGGTTCGTACGACCTGCCCGGCTCGCGGGTGCTCGACCTGGTCGCGGTGATGGACCGGCTGCGCACCGAATGCCCGTGGGACCGCAAGCAGACGCACGAGTCGCTGGTGCCGTACCTGCTGGAGGAGTCGTACGAGGTCCTGGAGACGATCGAGCAGGGCGACTACCCGGCGCTCCGCGAGGAGCTCGGCGACCTGCTGCTCCAGGTGGTCTTCCACGCCCGCGTGGCCGAGACGTTCGACATGGACGACGTCGCCGCGGGGATCGTCGAGAAGCTCGTCCGGCGGCACCCGCACGTGTTCGGATCGGTGCGGGCCGAGAGCGCGGACGAGGTCAACGACAACTGGGAGGCGATCAAGGCGGCCGAGCGGGCGGCCAAGGGCGGCGAGTCGTCGGTGCTCGACGGCGTCCCCATGGGCCAGCCCGCGCTCGCGCTGGCCGCCCAGCTGCTGCGCAGGGCCGAGCGGGCCGGTGCGCCCGAGGCGCTGGCGGCCGCGATCGGCCAGGGGGTGGCGCGCGAGCTGTTCGACCTCGTACGCCGGGCGCAGGAGGCCGGGCTGGACCCCGAGGCCGAGCTGCGCGCCGCGGCCCGTGCCTACCGCGACCGCGTACGCGCGTGGGAGTCCAACGCCTGACCGCCCTGGTTGTCGGAAGAAGTCACCCAATGCCAGGATCCTCGGGGGCTTGAACCGGCGAGCCGAGGGGGACTGGTGGTGGAGCTGAGACCGCTGCGCTCGGGGGAGCCGCGGGAGGTGGCGGGCTACCGCCTGCTCGGCCGGCTGGGCGACGGCGGCCAGGGATCGGTGTTCCTCGGCCGCGACGCGGGCGGCGGCCACGCGGCCGTCAAGGTGCTGCATCCGCGCCTGCTGGGCGACGAGCGGGCCACCCGCCGGTTCCTGCGGGAGAGCACGACCGCCGCCAAGGTGGCCGGCGCGCGCACGGCGCGGATCTACGGCAGCGGGCTGGCCGAGGGGCGGCCGTACATCGTCAGCGAGTTCATCGACGGGCCGTCCCTGCACGACCTGGTCCTCGACGGCGGCCCGCTGACCGGCGGCGAGCTGGACCGGCTGGCGGCCGGCACGATCACGGCCCTGACCGCCATCCACGGCGCGGGCATCGTGCACCGCGACTTCAAGCCGAGCAACGTGCTGATGGGCCAGGACGGCCCCCGCGTGATCGACTTCGGCATCGCCAAGGACCTGGACGTCTCCACCACGGCGAGCAGCGTCGTCGGCACGCCGGGGTACATGTCGCCGGAGCAGATCGCGGGGGAGAGCGCGACGGCCGCCTCCGACGTCTTCAGCTGGGCGGCCACCATCGGGTTCGCCGCCACGGGGGAGCCGCTGTTCGGCCGGGACTCGATCCCGGCCGTGATGAACCGGATCCTGCACGCCGAGCCGGATCTGCGCGAGGTGCCCGAGCCGCTGCGCGCGGTGCTGGCGGCGTGCCTGGCCAAGGAGCCGCGGGCGCGGCCGTCGGCCGACGACGTGCTGGCGCGGCTGCTGGGCCGTACGGCGCCGCGCGGGCACGTCCGCGGGCATGTCCGTGCGGACGTCGGCGGGCGCGTCGGCGGGCACGTCCGTGGGCGGGCGCGGCCCGGGGCGGGTGAGGTGCGGGAGGCGCCGTCCGGCGGGCGTCCGGTGACGCGGCGGAGGTGGGCCGCCGCCGGGGTCGGCGTGCTCGTCGTCGTGGGGGTGGTGGCCGGGGCGTTGTGGCGGAACGCCGGCCTGCCCTCCGGCGGCGGGGACGGCGGGCAGGCGGGGGCGTTCGGCGTCGAGCTCGGCCCCGAGTTCGGGCCCGAGCCGGGGGCCCAGGTGGCGGCGATGGCCATCGGTCACCACAAGGGCGCGCCCGTCGTCGTCTACGCCGAGCGGGCGGGCAACTCGATCGAGGTGTGGGACCCGCGTGCCGGCGAGCCGCTCGACCGGCTCGCGAACGCCGGCCCCACGCCGGTGCGCTCGCTGCTGCTGGTCCCGGTGGGCGGCCGGCAGACGGCGGTCTGGACGGGCACGGACGGCGCCGTGCGGCGCTGGCGCATCGGCGACGCCCGCCCCGGCGCGTGGCACTCGGTGTGCCCGTCGGAGGCCCGCCTGGCGCCCGGCCAGTGGCGCAAGCAGCCCGCGGTCGTGATCGGCTGCCGCGACGGCCGGGTCGTGACGCTCGACCTGGCCTCCAACCGCGTCGTCGCCAGCACCAGGGCCGCCGCCGGCCCGGTCACCGCCCTGGCCTGGGACGAGGCCACCGGCAAGGCCCTCGTCGGCACCGGCCGGGGCCTGGTGGGCGCGGCCGGCGGGCTGCTCGGCGAGGGCAAGGGCGAGGTGCGCTCGGTCGCCGCGTTCGGCGACGGCCACGCCGCCGTCACCACGGGCCGCTCGACCGCCGTGTACGACCTGGCCAGCGGCGCCTTCGTGCGCGGCTTCACCACTGGCGCGGCGGGCGCCGGCGTCACGGCCGCGGGCGGCCGCCGGATGATCGCCGGCGGCGGCGACGGTGTCACCGTCTGGAACGCCGACCGCGGCGAGCGGCTGGGCGGCCTCGCGCCGGGCAGGAAGGTCACCGCCCTGGCGGTGGGCGACGGGCTGCTGGTCGCCGCGACCGGCGGCCGCCTCCAGGCCTGGAGCCTGTCCCCGGCCAGCTGACCCACGGCGGGCCCGAGGCTCGGTGGCCGGACCGTGCCGTACCGGTGGGCCGGGGTACCGATAGGCTCTGATGGCATATTGCCTTTCGATTTAGGAGCGCAACCCGTGGCTACCATCGAGGTCGTTTACGCTCGCGAGATCCTCGACTCCCGGGGCAACCCCACGGTCGAGGTCGAGGTCGTGCTCGACGACGGCAGCAGCGGCCGCGCCGCCGTGCCGAGCGGGGCGTCCACCGGCCAGTTCGAGGCGGTCGAGCTGCGTGACGGCGGCAAGCGCTATGGCGGCAAGGGCGTGGAGAAGGCCGTGCTCGCCGTGACCGACGAGATCTTCGAGGAGATCAACGGGGTCGAGGCCGAGGACCAGCGCATCATCGACCAGATCATGATCGACCTCGACCGCACGCCCAACAAGGCCAAGCTGGGCGCCAACGCCATCCTGGGCGTCTCGCTCGCCGTCGCCAAGGCCGCGGCCGACAGCGCCGACCTGCCCCTGTTCCGCTACGTCGGCGGCCCCAACGCCCACGTGCTGCCCGTGCCGATGATGAACATCCTCAACGGCGGCGCGCACGCCGACACCAACGTCGACATCCAGGAGTTCATGATCGCGCCGATCGGGGCGGAGACGTTCCGCGAGGCCGTGCGCATGGGCACCGAGGTCTACCACGCGCTCAAGGGCGTGCTGAAGGAGAAGGGCTACGCGACGGGCCTGGGCGACGAGGGCGGCTTCGCCCCCAACCTGCCCTCCAACCGCGACGCCCTCGACCTGATCCTGGTCGCGATCGAGCGGGCCGGCTACGTGCCGGGCGAGGACGTGGCGCTGGCCCTCGACGTGGCCGCCTCCGAGTTCCACAAGGACGGCGTCTACACGATCGACGGCAAGGGCGTCTCGGCGCAGGAGCTCATCGCCTTCTACGCGGACCTGGTCGCCAACTACCCACTCGTCTCCATCGAGGACCCCCTCGACGAGGAGGACTGGGAGGGCTGGAAGGCCATCACCGAGGCCCTCGGCGACAAGGTGCAGCTGGTCGGCGACGACCTGTTCGTCACCAACCCCGAGCGGCTGGCGCGCGGCATCGACGAGGGCACCGCCAACGCCCTGCTGGTCAAGGTCAACCAGATCGGCACGCTGTCGGAGACCCTTGACGCCGTCGACCTGGCCCACCGCAACGGCTACCGGTGCATGATGAGCCACCGTTCCGGCGAGACCGAGGACACGACGATCGCCGACCTGGCGGTGGCGGTCAACTGCGGCCAGATCAAGACCGGCGCCCCGGCGCGGTCCGACCGCGTGGCCAAGTACAACCAGTTGCTGCGCATCGAGGAGCTTCTCGACGACGCCGCCCGCTACGCGGGTCGCGCGGCTTTTCCGCGGTTCCGGCGCTAGTTTCGACTGACGGTCCGCGGCCTGGGAAGGTCTGACGGCCGCGGGCCGTACGTCGAAGGGGGTGTGCAGCATTGGCGAAGAGGCCGCAGCTGACCGGGCGGGCCGCCATCCTCGCGGTCGTGGTGTGCGCGATCGCGATGAGCCTGGCCTACCCTGTGCGCGAGTACATCAGCCTGCGCCGCAGCATCGCCGAGCTGCAGGCGGAGAAGGCCAGGGTCGAGGCCGAGCGGCAGACGCTGCTGGCCCGCGACCGGCAGAGCGACGATCCCAACTGGATCAAGCGCACCGCCAAGGAGCGGCTGCACTTCTGCGGCCCCGGCGAGAAGTGCTATGTGGTGATGGAGCCCGAGAAGGGCAAGGAGCAGACGGCCGTGAAGCAGCCCGTCGAGGTGCCGCCGTGGTACCAGACGCTGTGGGAGTCGGTGGAGGCCGCCGACAAGGGCACGGGCCGCAGAGCGGTGGAGAGCAGCAGTGGAAAGTGACGACGTCGAGGCGGTCCAGCGGCAGCTCGGCCGGCCGCCCAGAGGGCTGCGCGGAGTGGCCCACCGCTGCCCGTGCGGCAACCCCGACGTGGTGGAGACCGCGCCGCGGCTGCCCGACGGGTCGCCGTTCCCGACCCTGTACTACCTGACCTGCCCCAAGGCCGCCTCGGCCATCGGCACGCTCGAAGGCTCCGGCCTGATGCGCGAGATGCAGGCCAGGCTGGCCAGCGACCCCGACCTGGCGGCCGCCTACCAGGCCGCGCACGACGACTACGTCGCCAGGCGCGACAAGGCGGCCCACGACGAGGGCATGGAGCCGCTGCCCCGCGACATGCAGAGCACCGGCGGCATGCCGCTGCGGGTGAAGTGCCTGCACGCCCTGGTGGCGCACGAGCTGGCGGTGCCGGGGAGCAACCCGTTCGGCAGGGAGGCGCTCGACGCGCTCCCCGACTGGTGGAGTGACGGACCATGCGTGTAGCCGCCATCGACTGCGGCACCAACTCGGTGCGCCTGCTCATCGCCGACGTCCGCGACGACACGCTGCACGACGTCGAGCGGCGGATGGAGATCGTCCGGCTGGGGCAGGGGGTCGACCGCACCGGCATGCTGGCGCCCGACGCGCTGGAGCGCACGTTCAAGGCGATGCGTTCCTACCGGGAGCTGATCGACCGGCACGGCGCGGTCGCGACCAGGGTGGTGGCCACGAGCGCGACCCGCGACGCGGGCAACCGGCAGGAGTTCGCCGACGGCGTCCGCGAGATCTTCGGCGTGACGCCCGAGGTCGTGACGGGGGCGGAGGAGGCCGAGCTGTCGTTCAGGGGGGCGACCAGGGGCCTGCTGCGCATCTCGCCGGAGACCGAGATGCCGCAGGGCCCGCTGCCGCCCTACCTGGTGGTGGACATCGGCGGCGGTTCCACGGAGTTCGTGGTCGGCTCCGAGCACGCCGAGGCCGCGCTGTCGGTGGACATCGGCTGCGTCCGGCTGACCGAACGCCACCTGAGGGACGCCGGCGACCCGCCGCCGGCCCCGGCGCTGGAGGCCGTCGTCGCCGACATCGAGGCGGCCCTCGACCGGGTCGAGGAGGCGGTGCCCGTCGAGCGGGCGCACACGCTGGTCGGCCTGGCGGGCTCGGTGACCACGATCGCGGGCATCGCCCTCGGCCTGCCGGCCTACGACTCCGAGCGCATCCACCACTCCAGGATCACCGCCGAAGAGGTTCACGAGGTGACGCGGCGGCTGCTGGCGATGACCCATGGTGATCGCGCGCGGATTCCGGTGATGCATCCTGGGCGGGTTGACGTGATTGGCGCCGGTGCGCTAATTCTTGACCGGATCGTGCGTCGTTTTGCGTTTTCGCAGGTCGTCGTCAGCGAACACGACATCTTGGATGGAATCGCCTGGTCTCTCGCCGGCCGAGATAGCCAAATCCGGACATTTCCGATCTATGACCCGTGTTGAGCGTGCAATCACTATTGTGATTAGGTAAAGGCGCAAAACGGGGGCTTTGCCATATTGCTGTGCACGGAAGGTGACGGCGTGGCGACCGTTCCCGAGCGCGTCTTTTCCCTCACGGAATGGAGCACTCTCACATGATGTCTGTTGGGTTGGCACGTAAGGCGGCGGCGTTCGGCGCCTCCGCCGCCGTGCTGGCCGCCATGGCAGCGGGCCTGGTAGCCAGCCCCGCTCAGGCGGCGACCTCGGCCGCGGCCGGCAAGGCCGGCACGGCCACCGCGGCCAAGTCCTCCAAGGTCTCGGTCACCGCACCGAAGGCCGCCGACCAGGACTACCAGGGTTCCTGCCCGGTCAAGGTCAACTTCTCGGCCAAGATCAACGTCCCGGTCAAGGGCAAGACCGAGCTCGCCTACCGTTGGCTCCACGGTGACGGGTCCAAGGGCAAGGTCCAGGTTGTCAAGCTCAAGGGCCACGGCACCAAGTCGGTCACCGTCAAGGAGTCGGTGACCTTCAAGGGTGACGTCAAGGGCTGGGAGGCCGTCCAGGTCCTCGGTCCGAAGAAGGTCACGTCCAAGAAGGGCTACTTCTCGGTCTCGTGTGTCGACCTCGGTGGCGTCCGTACGGACAAGGACGTGTCGGTCTCGGCTCGCGCCTGGGCCAACCCCTCGTCCTACGAGGGCGTCTGCACCCTGGGTGACAAGATCGACTTCACCGGTCTGATCAGCGTCAACCACCCGACCTGGGTCCGCTACCGCTGGATCCTGAACGGTGAGGTCGTCGACCACGGCAAGGTCAAGGTCTGGAACAAGCGCAAGGTCGGCTTCGGCATCTCCCCGCGTCACAGCCAGCGTGGCTGGGCGCAGCTGGAGATCGTCGGCCCCGACGACGCCCTGTCCAACCGCGCCTACTACAAGGTGTGGTGCAAGGACTCGACCCCCGCTCCCGCTGTCAAGGTGTCGGCCACCAACCTGGTGACGGCCACCAACCACAACGGCTGCAAGGTCGGCGCGCACGCCACGGTCAGCGCGACCGGCGCCGCGCGCGTCCAGTACACCTGGGCGGTCAACGGCCAGTCCGTGGCCAAGGGCGAGAGCCTCTTCGCGGGCAGCGGTTCCAAGACCGTCGAGCTCTCCGAGCAGGCGCTGACCGGCGAGGCCGCCAAGGGTGGCAAGATCACCCTGACGGTCACCGGCCCGAACAACAACGACTCGATCACGCAGTCGTACGCGGCGTGCGAGGCTCCCAAGCCCACCGCGTCCGTGTCGGCCGTGTCGGTCTCGGGCACCCGCACCGACATGTGCAAGGACAACCGTGGTCCCGGCGTGGACTTCTCGGCCACCCTGCACAGCACCGGCCCGACCACCGTCAAGTACTACTGGGTGGTCGACGGCGTCAAGGACGTCAACGTCCTTGAGCGTCAGGTCAACGGCGACCTCGCCGTGACCTGGGGCGTCGGTGGCACGCACAACAGCAAGGAGACGAAGGGCACCATCGAGCTCGTCGTCGTCAGCCCCAACGCCGCCTCGTCGGGCGTCGCCAACTACTCGGCGACCTGCCCGAAGACCGACGCCTAAGCTGATCATGTGACCGGGCGGCACCCTTCCGGGAGCCGCCCGGTTCTCTTGTTGCCACTACTGCGCATAGCGCAGTACTCTGCTTCGCGTGGATAGCAGCCAGTTGCTCAAGGGCGTGCTCGACCTGGCCGTGCTGGCCGTGCTCGCCGAGCGCGACGGCTACGGCTACGACGTCGTGCGCCGGCTCAGGGAGGCGGGCCTGGAAGAGGTGGGCGACGCCTCCGTCTACGGCACGCTGCGCCGCCTGTTCAAGGCCGGCGCGCTCAACTCCTACGTCGTGGCCTCCGACGAGGGCCCCCACCGCAAGTACTACGGGCTCAACGAGGTCGGCCGCACCCTGTACGCCACCTCCGCCAAGCGGTGGGCGTCGTTCGCGGCCACCATGGATTCCCTGCTCAAGGAGGGCCACGCATGACCACGCCGGAACAGTACGCGCAGGCCGTCCGCGACGCCCTGGCCGGTCACCCCGACCGCGAGGAGCTGATCGAGGACCTCGACGACCATCTGGCCGAGATCGCGGCCGAGTCCGACCTGCCGCTGGAGGATCGGCTCGGGCCGCCCGCCGCGTACGCGGAGGAGCTGGTGGCCGCCTATGGAGGGCGTCCTCAGAGCCGCCGGAGTCGCCGTCCGCGGCCGCGCGTGTGGGCGGCGCGGGCGCATGCCGGGCTGCTGCGGCACAAGCCGTACCGGAGCTTCGTGGCCTTCCTGCCCGAGCTGCGGCCCGGCTGGTGGGTGCTGCGCGGCTACCTGCTGGCCATGCTGCTGCTGGCGATCACGGCGGGCGGCGGCGTCGTCCCGGGGAACCTGGCGGAGTGGGCGCTCGTGGCGGTGGCGGTGTGGGTCTCGGTGTGGTTCGGCCGGGCCCGCGGGGGGCGCTTCGCCGCGCTGCTGGCCACGGGCGTCAACGTGCTGGCGGGGCTGGCGCTGCTCGCCGGCATGGCGACGGTCTCCGACCGGGACGACCAGCCGGTCGCGATGGCGGCGCCGGCCGACGTGATGCTGGTCGGCGGCGGCCTCGACGTCTACAACATCAAGCCGTACGCCAAGGACGGCAGCCCGCTGACCGACGTCTACCTCTACGACCAGGACGGCAAACCGATCACGGTCAGCCCCGAGGACCACGGGTACATGGTCGACCGGTCCTGCGGCGAGCCGGTGCTCAACCGCTACCCGCTGCCGCTGGTCCAGCAGCAGGAGATGATGGCCGACAACGGCATGCCCACGGCCGCGCCCGCCGCGTGCCCGACGGCCTCCACGGCGCCCCTGGCCCCGTCGGCGACGCCGGCGCCGACCGCCACCGCCACCACACCCGTGCCCGGGAAGACGAGGTGATCGGGCACCATCGGTGTCATGAGCTTCGTACCACCCGGCACCGGCTGGCCCGGCGATCCCGCCACCCCTGACACCCCGGTGGCCCATGACCCCGCGGACGTGCGCCGTCTCGCCTCCACCACCGGCACCCTCGCGGAGCTCACGGCCGCGCAGTCCGTCTGCCGCGCCTGCCCGCGTCTGGTGGAGTGGCGCGAGGAAGTGGCGCGCGTGCGGCGGCGCGCGTTCGCGGACGAGACGTACTGGGGCCGTCCCGTCCCCGGGTGGGGGGCCGAGCGGCCGAAGGTGCTGCTGGTCGGCCTGGCCCCGGCGGCCCACGGGGGCAACAGGACGGGCCGCATCTTCACCGGCGACCGCAGCGGCGACTGGCTGTTCGCCTCGCTCCACCGCTGCGGCCTGGCGGCCAAGGAGACCAGCACGTACGCCGGCGACGGCCAGGAGCTCATCGACACCAGGGTGCTGGCGTCGGTGCGCTGCGCGCCTCCGGCCAACAAGCCCACGCCGGAGGAGAAGGCCACCTGCTTCCCGTGGATGGCGCGGGAGGTGGCGATGGTGGCGGGGAGCGTACGGGCGGTGGTGGCGCTCGGCGGGTTCGCCTGGCAGGCCATGTGGCCCGCGCTCAAGGACGCCGGCTACGAGCTGCCGCGCACCCGCCCCCGGTTCGGCCACGGCGTCGAGGTCGAGGTCCGGCACGACGCCGCCCCCGTCACCCTGATCGGCTGCTACCACCCCAGCCAGCAGAACACCTTCACCGGCCGCGTCACCGCCCAGATGCTGGACGACGTCTTCCTCCGGGCCAGGTCACTGGCGGTGTGACGCGTCCCACCATCCCAGGGTTGGACTCTCCGGAAGGGCCCGACGTAAGCTTGTGAATGCTTTCACAAGCATTCCACGAGGGATGGGGCCTCAGGATGAACAAGCACATCTTGATCGTCGGCGGCGGGTACGTCGGCCTGTACACCGCGCTCAGGCTGCAGCGCAAGCTCCACCGCGAGCTGCGCGGCGGCGAGGCGCGCATCACGATCATCGATCCCCAGTCCTACATGACCTACCAGCCGTTCCTGCCGGAGGCGGCGGCGGGCAACCTCTCGCCCAGGCACATGGTGGCCCCGCTGCGCCGGATCCTCCCCAAGGTGCGCATACTCAACGGCACGGTCACCAAGGTCGACCACGCCGAGCGCGTCGTCACCTTCCAGCCCGCCGAGGGCGAGCCGCGCCAGGTGGCCTACGACGTGATCGTGATGGCCGCCGGGTCGATCTCGCGTACGCTGCCGATCCCCGGGCTGACCGACATCGGCATCGGGTTCAAGACCGTCGGCGAGGCCATCGCGCTGCGCAACCGCGTGCTGCACCTGCTCGACGTGGCAGAGTCGACCGTCGATCCCGAGGTGCGGCGCAGGGCGCTCACGTTCGTGGTGGTCGGGGCCGGCTTCGCCGGCGTGGAGGCGCTGGCCGAGCTGGAGGACATGGCCAAGGACTCCACCCGCTACTACCGCAACATCACCCCGGCCGACCTGCGCTGGGTCCTCGTCGAGGCCACGAACCGGGTGCTGCCCGAGGTCGGCCCCGAGATGGGCAAGTGGACGCTGGAGCAGCTGCGCGAACGCGGCATCGAGGTCAAGCTGGACACCAGGCTGGAGTCGTGCGAGGGCGGCCACGTCGTGCTCAGCGACGGCACCGAGTTCGACGCCGAGACCCTGGTGTGGACGGCGGGCGTCAAGCCGAGCCCGGTCGTCAACGACAGCGACCTGCCCCTGGACGAGCGGGGCCGGATCAAGACCACCGCCGCCCTGACCGTCGCCGGCACCCGCGACGCCTTCGCCGCCGGCGACGCGGCCGGGGTGCCCGACGTGACGAACCCGGGCCAGTACTGCGCACCCAACGCCCAGCACGCCGTGCGCCAGGCCAAGGTGCTGGCCGACAACATCGTCCGGCACCTGCGGGGCGAGCAACTGGTCGATTACCGCCACAAGTATGTCGGATCGGTCGCCGGACTGGGCCTGCATCAGGGCGTCGCCAATGTCTATGGCGTCAAGCTGCGCGGTTTCCCTGCGTGGTTCATGCACCGCACCTACCATCTGTCGCGGGTGCCGACGCTGAACCGCAAGGTCCGTGTCGTCGTCGACTGGACCCTGGCCCTGTTCTTCAAGCGAGAGACCATCTCGCTGGGTGAGATGGAGCATCCGCGCGACGGGTTCAGGGCCGCGGTGGCGACGACCCGCCGCTAGCCCAGATACGGCAGCGCCCCGGCGAGCATCGCCGGGGCGTTTTCGGCACCCCTGGACAGAAATGCGGAAGGGGTACCACGGGTGGGGCTCTCAGCGGTGACCGTGCTCGGTGTGGACCGGCCCGGCGTGATCGCCGCCGTCACCGGTTCGCTGGCCGACTGCGGCGCGAACATCCAGGACTCGACCATGACGCTGCTCGGCGGGTACGTGGCGATGATGCTGCTGGTCTCCGGCGACCTCGACTCCGCCGAGCTGACCAAGCGGCTCGGCGCGCCCGAGCTGGTGGTCTCCGCCTCGGCGATCGAGGCGCGGCGGCACTTCTGCGACGACGGCGGCGGCCTCGGCTACGTCCTGACCGTGCACGGCCCCGACCGGCCGGGCATCATCTCGGCCGTCAGCGCCGTGCTGGCCGCCGACGGCGGCAACATCACCGGCATGAGCACCCGGCTCACCGGCCGCCTCTACGTGCTCATCGCCGACGTCGAGCTGCCCAAGGACGTCGACGTCGCCGCCCTCATGCGCCGGCTGGCGGCGGTCGGGGCCGGGCTCGACTCGGAGATCACCTTCCGTCCCGTCGAGCCGGACCTGCTGTGACGGGCGCCAGAGGCACCCCGCGCCAGGTGCTCGGCGCGCCGCACCCGGCGCTGTCGGCCAGGGCCGAGCCGGTCGACCCGGCGGCCCCCGAGACCGTGCGGGCCGCGGCCGACCTGCTCGCCACCCTGCGCGGGGAGACGGCCATGACGGGGCTGGCCGCCCCGCAGATCGGCCTGAGGTGGCGGCTGATCGCCTTCAACGCCTGGGCCCACCCCCGGGCCCGGTCATGGGCCGGGGAGCTCGTCCTGGTCAACCCTCGCCTCACGAGCGCCTCCCACTGGGACGGCGGGCGCGAGGGGTGCGCGTCCATCGCGGGGCTCATGGCCGACGTGCGACGGGCGACGCGTATCACCGTACATGGGCATTTGCCGGGCACAGGGGAGCCGGTCGTCATCGAGGCGGACGCCTTCGAGGCCCGCTGCATTCAGCACCAACTGGACCATCTGGACGGTCTACTCTTCTTGGACAGAGTGCCAGGGGCGCTATCACTTCACCGCAGACTTCACAGTTGTGACGCCTGATGCGAAGTTGTGCTCCTCGGAAGCATGGTCCGTTTCGTATGATTGCGGCGCCCCCGTAGCCCAATGGCAGAGGCAAACCCCTTAAAAGGGTTGTAGTGCGGGTTCGAATCCCGCCGGGGGCACCATTCTTAAGTGTCCCCGACCTGGGGTTTTCTCCGAGTGAAGCGCCTTGTCGCATCCGGTGGTTCACTACTGCTGTCAACCCGTCACACAATGCTTCCAGTCGTTTGCCGGGAAGACCCGGTCCGGTGAGGCATCCGGAAGATTCCGTTTTCATCACGAAACCCAACAGAACCCGGTTTCCATTGGTTGCGACGCAGTTACTCGCCCCCCGGCCGCCGGCCCCGGACGGCCGTCCCGGGCTCGGGAACTCGCGCGAGGTCACGTTCGTTGTCCTCGCTGCCGAAGTCCCCCCGACGAACTTCGATCTGAGCGTGAGTTGACCTAGGTGCCGCCAGGCCCCGTAGGCTCGGCGCCACAGGAGGCAGCGATGGAGAGCAAGAACCCCGTATTCGGCAGGGCGCGCCAGCAGCGCGCGGGTTGGGCCGGCCCGGCCCCGTCACCCGACACCCTGCGGAACATGTACGACGCCCCGTCGTACGCACCCCCGGCCCCGCCCGCCTACCGGGCGATGACCCTCGACGACGTCGTCGTCCGGGGCTTCCTCACCCTCGGAGCGCTCGTCGTGGCCGCCGCCGCGACGTGGGTGCTCAACGTCCCCCCGATGGTGGCCGTCGGCGCCGCCGTCGTGGCCCTCATCCTCGGCCTGATCGCCTCGTTCACCCAGAGCACCAACCCGGCGCTCATCCTGGGCTACGCGGTGTTCGAGGGCGTCTTCCTCGGCAAGATCAGCCAGCTGTTCGAGGGCGCCATCAGCGGCATCGTCTTCCAGGCGGTGCTCGGCACGGCCTTCGCCTTCGGCGCGGTGCTGACCGTCTACTCGCTGCGGGTCGTCCGCGTCACCCCCAAGCTGGTCAGGTACGGCATGGCGGCCGCCATCGCGGTGGTCGGGCTGGTGCTGGTCAACCTGCTGGTCGGCATCTTCAACGGCGTCGGGCTCGGCCTGCGCACCGACAGCCCGCTCGGCTACATCTTCAGCATCGTCATGATCCTGATCGGCTGCTTCTTCCTGCTCCTCGACTTCGACTCGATCGAGCAGGGCGTGCGCCAGGGCGTCCCGGACAAGTTCGCCTGGCAGTGCGCGTTCGGCCTCATGCTGAGCCTGGTCTGGATCTACCTTGAGGTGCTCCGCCTCATCAGCTATTTCACCGGCGACGACTGATCGTTCATCTCCTGGGGGCCTCGCCGTAACCGGCGGGGCCCTCTCTTTGTGCGACCGGAAATCTACCTGCCGTCACAGAATGATGCCTGGCCGGGGGGTTGCCATTCGCAGCGCGGTGTTGCAGTGTCGAGCAAAGGACCTTAATCCGCGGAGGTGCCCATGTCCTTGAACCACTCACCGGAGACGCAGACGAAGCTCATCGCAAGGGTCCCCACGATAACGGGACGCGAACTCCCCGAGTGGTTCCAAGCCATCGACAACGGCCCATCCTTCCTGAGGTGCGACGAGCGGGCCAACTGGCTCGCCGACGAGCACGGGCTGACCCACGGCTACGCCGCCGCGATCGTGCTGGAGCACGAGCGGCACCGCCGTACCCGAATGGGCTTGATGTAGAGCCCTTCCCCATCCCCGCGCCCGTGCTCCGAGCACGGGCGCGGCATCATGAACACATGGATCTGGACAAGGCGCTCGGCTTCATCGAGACCCACCACCACGCAGTCCTGCTCACCAGCCGTCGCGGAGGGCACCCGCAGATGTCGCCGGTGCTGGCGGGCGTGGCCGGCGGGCACATCGTCATCAGCACCCGCGAGACGGCGATGAAGGTGCACAACATCCGCCGGGATCCCCGCGTCTCGCTCTGCGTGCTCGCCGACGGCTTCTTCGGCGAGTGGCTCCAGGTCGACGGCACGGCCGAGATCGTCTCGCTGCCGGAGGCGATGGACCAGCTCGTCGCCTACTACCGGGACATCTCCGGCGAGCACCCAGACTGGGACGCCTACCGCGAGGCCATGGTCAGCGAGCGGCGCGTCATCGTCCGCGTCACCCCGCTCCAGGCCGGCCCCGACCGCCAGGGCTGACCTCCGGGACGCGAACGGCCCCGCGCGGCCGGGAGGGCCGGGCACGGGGCCGCCGAGCACGATCTAGGACAGGCGCTCCAGCACCATCGCCATGCCCTGGCCGCCGCCCACGCACATCGTCTCAAGGCCGAGGCTCTTGTCGTGGTGGCGCAGGCTGTTGATCAGTGTCGAGGTGATGCGCGCCCCGGTCATGCCGAACGGGTGCCCGACGGCGATGGCGCCACCGTTGACGTTGAGCCGGTCGAGCTCGATCCCGAGGTCCTGGTACGACGGGATCACCTGCGCCGCGAACGCCTCGTTGATCTCCACGAGGTCGATGTCCTCGATCGCCATCCCGGCCCGGGACAGCGCCTGCTTGGACGCCTCCACCGGCCCGAGGCCCATGATCTCGGGCGACAGCCCGCTGACGCCGGTGCTGACGATCCGGGCCAGCGGCGTGATGCCCAGCTCGGCCGCCTTGACGTCGCTCATGATGACCAGGGCCGCCGCGCCGTCGTTGAGCGGGCAGCAGTTGCCCGCGGTGACCGTGCCGTCGGGGCGGAAGACCGGCTTGAGCCCGGCCACCCCCTCGTACGTGGTGCCGGCCCGGGGGCCGTCGTCCTTGCTGACCACGGTGCCGTCGGGGAGCGTGACGGGGGTGATGTCCTTCTGCCAGAACCCGTCGGCCAGCGCCTTCTCGGCCAGGTTCTGGGAGCGCACGCCGAACTCGTCCTGCTCGCGGCGGCTGACGCCCTTGAGCTGGGCCAGGTTCTCGGCGGTCTGTCCCATGGCGATGTAGATGTCGGGGACGGCGCCGTCCTGGCGGGGGTCGTGCCAGGTGCGGCCGCCCTCGGCCGCCTGCTTGGTGCGGGCCGTCGCGTCGAGGAAGAGCGGGTTGTGGGTGTCGGGCAGCGAGTCGGAGTTGCCCTTGGCGAAGCGCGAGACGGTCTCGACGCCGGCCGAGACGAACACGTCGCCCTCGCCCGCCTTGATCGCGTGGAAGGCCATCCGCGTCGTCTGCAGCGAGGAGGAGCAGTAGCGCGTGACGGTCGTGCCCGGCACGGTGTCGAGCCCGAGCAGCACCGCCACCACCCGGGCCATGTTGAAGCCCTGCTCACCGCCCGGCAGGCCACAGCCGAGCATGATGTCGTCGATCGTGTTCGGGTCGAGCTGGGGCACCTTGGCCAGCGCCGCCTGGATCATCTGTACGGTCAGATCGTCGGGACGGATGTCCTTGAGCGACCCCTTGAAGGCTCGTCCGATCGGGGAACGCGCGGTTGCGACGATGACTGCCTCGGGCATGGCCCCTCCTTGTGTCCGGCGGTGATATTAGAACTATATTCCAGTCCTCCTCGCAAGCACCCCGGGGCCCCGCGTCAGCCGTACATGCCGGGGGCGGTGGCGGTGTGGTCGTTGACGGCGTGCACGGCGCCCTTCTCGTCGCGCCACAGGCGCCAGCCGTCCTGGCTGCCGGTGAACCAGGGCGGCGGGGCGTTCACGGGGGAGACGCGGGTGCCGGTGCCCAGGTCGTACTCGCAGACGGCGGCCGTGGAGTAGAAGCCGGGGGCCTGGCCGCGCAGCGGCAGCGGCTTGGGATCGGTGACGCAGAAGGACCAGCCCCGCTCCTCGCCCACCTGCGCGGGCTTGCCCGAGACCAGGTCGAAGGCGCTGCCCTTGGCGTCGTGCTTGAGGAAGCCCAGTTTGTCCATGCGGTCGGGGAAGGCCAGCCACCAGCCCGAGCCGGGGACGTCGGAGGCGGTGATCTGGCCGACCACCCGGCCGGTCTCGGAGTCGAGCCTGGCGAAACCGCCGTAGGCGCCCTGGCGGTCGACCGGGCGGACGACGGGCGCGTAGCCGGGGCTGCCGCTGGGATAGACGCGTACGACCGAGGGACGCATCCAGTTGACCGTGCCGTCGCTGATCCTGATGGAGAACAGCCCGAAGGTGGAGACCTTCTTCGTCTGGGGGTTGGTGTAGGGGGCGACGTAGCCGACCAGGTTGTCGCCGGTCGAGCCGAACGCCCACCCGCCCGACAGGTCGATGCCGGGCCCGAGCGCCTGCTCGATCGGCTGCTGCCACTGCAGCTTGCCGGTCTTGACGTCGTAGGACTCGATCATGGGGTTGGCGGCCATCCGCAGCAGCAGGACCCGGGCCGGGTCGGACCACTCGACCTCGGAGATGCCGGGCAGCCGCCACATCACCCGGCCGGTCGCCGGGTCGAGCACGACCATCCGGGCGTGGGTCAGGGCGGTGTGCTCCGACACGCACACGTAGGGGCCGCAGCGCTGCGGCCCGAACGTGGAGTGCATGGGCCTGGCCCACTTCTGCGCCCCGGAACGGGCGTCGCGGGCGATGAGGGTGGCGTTCCAGCGGCCCTTCTTCGCCGGATCGAGGGCCACGACCACCCCCTGGCCCTTGGCCGTCTCCACGACCGCGGGGGCGGAGACGCCCATGCCGGGCAGGCGGCCCGCCATGGTGGCCGGGTGCGCCCACAGGCGCCGGCCGTCTTCGAGGCCGAGCGCCACCGTCTCCAGCGTGCCGTCGGGCTTCATGGAGGTGGTGGTGACCACACCGGCCGCGGACACGATCCGGCTGACCGCGTTGACCTGGGTGTTCTGCCAGGAGGGGAAGTTCGCCGTGGCGGCGTCGCTGCCGGAGCAGGCGGTCAGGGCGAGGGTCCCCGCGAGGGCCAGGGAAGGTTTCATGAGGGGCCGGAGCACAGGCAATTCACTCCAAAAGAGGACGAGGAGTGACGGCTACGGCTCGGAGGGTGACCGGATCAGGCGACGGCGAACCCCCGGCGCGCACGATCACGCGTCGGTGGGATCGTCGAGCCGCCCGCCGGGCGCGCTCACGCGTCGGTAGGCGTCTCGCCGAGCCGCCGGCGGAACAGCGTGGCCCACTTGCCGTGGAGCCCCGTGGCCCGCCCGTCGACCCGGGTCGCGGTGACCTCGGTGCCGGGCTCCTCCGCGGCCGTTGCCGCCGCAAGGTAGATCGGTTGCAGTCCTTCGCCCCGCGCGGGCCGCGGCTCAGGCCACAGCCCCAACGCAGCGCACACCGACGGTAGCACCGCGTAAGCGGCCTGCGCGTAACCTCGGTCAGATGGATGGAATCGATCCGGTCCGAACATTTCTGTCGGATTTGTATCGAATTCCGGCCCCAGGACGTCGGCGAACGCCACCGTACGGCCGCCCGCGTCGACCACGGCGACGGTCTGGGCCGCCGCGAGCTGACGGCTCCACCGCCGGGTCACCCAGCGCAGCGGCTGGGCGATGGGCCGCACCGTGCCGAGGTCGGGACAGGTGCCGACGACCACCTCGACGCCCGCCTCGCGCAGCCGCCGCACCGCCTTGGCCAGATGGCGCACCGCCACGGCCGGCGGCGTCTGGGTGATGATGTCGTTGGCCCCCACGAAGATGACCGCCACGTCCGGGCGCATGGCGAGGGCGGCGTCCACCTGCTCGGGCAGCTCGGCGGAGGGGGCGCCCGACTTGCCCGCCACGAGCAGGTGCACCGGCCGCTCGGCCACCGCCGCCACGCCGTTGGCCAGCAGGACGGCCGGGGTGTGGCTGGGGTCGGTCATGCCCAGGCCCACCGAGGTGGAATCGCCGAGCATGGCCATCTTGAGGGGCTTGCCGCGGAAATCGCCGTAGACGCCGTCGGAGGGCGGTCCGTCCAGACCGTGGGGGCGGCCGATGGCCTTGCGCGCGAGCAGTCCCTCGGCGATCAACAGGCCGTACGCCGTGGCTCCCAGAGCCGTGAGCCCGCCACCTCCGAGCGCCGCCGCCATCGCGATCCGCCTGGCCGCGCGTGCCATGCCTGCTGCCCAGACCACGTAGTGCCCTCCCGGTCGAACTCGGCGGTAGCGTTTGCTTGAAAACTAGCCGAGGGCCTGCCACCCCCACTGGATCTCGGCCTCGGGCAAGCTGATCAAGCTTCGGCAAAGAAGGTGAACACCTCGGTGCGCGTTTACGATTCCCTGGTCGATCTCATGGGGAACACTCCGCTCGTCCGCCTGCACAAGGTCACGGCGGGGATCTCCGCCCAGGTGCTGGCCAAGGTCGAATATTTCAATCCGGGCGGCTCGGTCAAGGACCGCATCGCGCTGCGCATGATCGAGGCCGCCGAGGCCTCCGGCGCGCTGCGGCCGGGCGGCGTCATCGTCGAGCCGACGTCCGGCAACACCGGAGTGGGCCTGGCCATCGTGGCCCAGCAGAAGGGCTACCGGTGCCTGTTCGTGGTGCCCGACAAGGTGGCCCAGGACAAGATCGCGGTGCTGCGCGCGTACGGTGCCGAGGTCGTGGTCTGCCCCACCGCCGTCTCGCCCGACCACCCGGAGTCCTACTACTCGGTCTCCGACCGGCTGGCCCGCGAGATCCCCAACGCCTGGAAGCCCGACCAGTACTCCAACGTCAACAACCCCGACTCCCACTACCACTCGACCGGTCCCGAGCTGTGGGAGCAGACCGACGGCCGCATCACGCACTTCGTGGCGGGCATCGGCACCGGCGGCACGATCAGCGGCACCGGCCGCTACCTCAGGGAGGTCTCCGACGGCCGGGTGAAGATCATCGGAGCCGACCCCGAGGGCTCGGTGTACTCCGGCGGCTCGGGCCGTCCCTACCTGGTGGAGGGCGTGGGCGAGGACATCTGGCCGGCCACGTACGACACCGGGATCTGCGACGAGATCATCGCGGTGTCCGACAAGGACTCCTTCAACATGACCCGCCGCCTGGCCCGCGAGGAGGGGCTGCTGGTCGGCGGCTCGTGCGGCATGGCCGTGGTGGCGGCGCTGCAGGTGGCGGCCAAGGCGGGCCCCGACGACGTGGTGGTCGTGCTGCTGCCCGACGGCGGCCGCGGCTACCTGTCGAAGATCTTCAACGACGACTGGATGGCCGACTACGGCTTCCTGACCACCAGCTCGGACGAGGGCCTGGTCGGCGACGTGCTGGCGCGCAAGGGGCCGGGCCTGCCGGAGTTCGTGCACGCCCACCCGCACGAGTCGGTCGGCACGGCCATCTCGATCATGCGCGAGTACTCGGTGTCCCAGCTTCCGGTCATGAAGGAGGAGCCGCCGGTCATGGCGGCCGAAGTGGTCGGCTCCATCGTCGAGCGCGACCTCCTGGAGGCCCTCTACCACGGCAGGCTCGCCTCCGACGACCCGATCTCCGACCACATGTCGGCGCCGCTACCCACGATCGGCAGCGGTGAACCCGTCGCGCGCGCGGTCGAGGCGCTGGAGAAGGCCGACGCGGCCGTCGTCCTGGAGGACGGCAAGCCCGCCGGGCTGCTCACCCGGCAGGACCTGCTCGCCTTCCTCGCCAACCACTGATCAGGGCTTCCTTATCGATTCGATCACGGTGCCGAGGCCCTCGTGCCCGCGTCCCTCGGCGTCGGCGCGCTCGAACAGCTCCTTCAGCGCGTTCGGCACCGTGGTCTCCACACCGGCCTCGGCCAGCGCGTGCACGACGTGGCCGAGGCCCACGGCCTGCATGTGCAGCGAGTTCAGCTCGCCGGGGTAGGCCCCGGCGGCGAACTCCTCGGCCAGGATCTTCGCGAACCCCATCACGCCGTCGCCGCCGAGCTGGGTGAAGGTCTCCCGCACGTACGGCAGGAACTCCAGCGGGGAGACCCCGGCCGTGCTCAGCATCGCCATGGCGTGCATCTGGCTGGTCAGGCTCGACCAGAAGATCAGCAGCAGCGACTGGTAGTACATCATCGCCAGGCCCTCGTCCGCGCCGACGTGGACGACGTCGCCGAGAGCCCTGAGCGTGGCCGTGTGCCGGTCGAGCACGTCCTTGGGGCCGCTGTAGAAGGAGTACGCCCCCGGCTGACCGATGCCGGGGGGCGGGACCATGATCCCGGCGGTGATGAGCGTGCCGCCGCGTCCGGCCACCCAGCGGGCCGCCGCGCGCAGCTCCTCCGGGGTGCCCGAGCTGAGGTTGACCAGCACCTTCCCGTCGAGCCCGGCCTCGCCGAGGCTGTCGTACATCGCCTGGTAGCCGATCTGGCTGAACACCAGCAGATCGCCGTCCGCGGCCGAGGCCGCGCGCCGGGCTCCCCGGGCGACCAGCGGTTCGGTCTTGCTCGCCGTACGGTTCCACACGGCCACGTCGAAACCCGCGCCGAGGAACGTCTCGGCCATCTTCGACCCCATCGGGCCGAGTCCTGCAACTGTCACCTGAGTCATGACAGGGAGCCTGCGGCACCGCCCTACGGAAATCCTTATGACCGGCTACGGGTTAGTCTCTGCATGGTGCGATTCGGGGTGCTCGGCCCGCTGACCGTCCGGACGGACGGCGGCGAGGAGATCCACGTCGCCGAGCCCAAGGTCCGCGCGCTCCTCGCCGCCCTGCTGGCGGCCGGTGGCGGCCCGGTCTCCGCCGACCGGCTGATCGACGAGCTGTGGGGCGACCGGCCCGGCCGTAACCCGCTCGGCACCCTCCAGGCCCGCGTCTCCCAGCTCCGCCGCGCGCTCGGCGACCCGGCCATGGTCGTCCACGGCCCGGCCGGCTACCGGCTGGCCGCCCACGACTGCGACGCCGTCCGGTTCCGCGCGCTCGTGGGCCGCCGCGGCGCCGCCCCGCGTGAGCGCGCCCGCGAGCTCGACCAGGCGCTCGCCCTGTGGCGGGGCGCGGCCTACGCCGACTTCGCCGACGAGGGGTTCGCCCGTCCCGAGATCACCCTGCTGACCGAGCTGCGCCTGTCGGCCCTGGAGGAGCAGGCCGAGGTGCGCCTCGCGCTCGGCCACGACGTCGACCTCGCCGACCTGGTCGCCCGGCACCCCCTGCGCGAGCGGCTGCGCGCCTCGCACATGAAGGCCCTGTACCGGGGCGGCCGGCAGAGCGAGGCGCTGGCGGTCTACGAGGAGCTGCGCGTCAGGCTGGCCGAGGAGCTGGGGCTCGACCCCTCGCCCGAGCTGGCCGCGCTGCACCGGGCGATCCTGCGCCACGACCCCTCGCTGGCCGCCCCGCCGCCCGCCGCCGACCCCGGGCCGCTCACCAACCTGCCCGCGCCGCTCACCCCGCTGGTCGGCCGGGACGCCGACCTCGCCGAGGTCGCCGCCCTGCTGGCGGACTCGCGGCTGGTGACCCTGACCGGGCCGGGCGGCGTGGGCAAGACCCGTCTCGCCCTCGCCGCCGCCCGCCGCCTGGCCTTCCCCGAGGGGTCCGCCGAGCCGCGGCGGGGCGGGTTCGCCGACGGGGTGTGGCTGGTGGAGCTGGCCGGGGCCGGGGGCGCCGACGTGGCCGAGGCGGTGGCGGCCGTGCTGGGCGTGCGCGACGACGACTCCGTGCCGCTGGCGTCCAGGCTGGCCGGGGTGCTGGCGGGCCGGAGCGCGCTGCTGGTCCTGGACAACTGCGAGCACCTGGTCGAGCAGGTCGCCGGGCTCGTCTCGGCGCTGCTGCGGGCCGCGCCCGGCCTGCGCGTGCTGGCCACCAGCCAGGAGCCTTTGGGCGTGTCCGGCGAACGGGTCCGGGTCGTCCACCCGCTGGCCGAGGCCGACGCCGTGCGGCTCTTCGCGGCCCGCGCGGACGTCGAGCCCGGCCCTGCCGTGGCCGTCATCTGCCGGCGGCTCGACGGCATCCCGCTGGCCCTGGAGCTGGCGGCGACGCGGGTGCGGGCGCTCGGCGTACAGGAGCTGGCCGCCCGCCTGGACGACCGGTTCAGGCTGCTCAGCGCCGGGATGCGGGATGCCCCGGCCCGGCAGCGCACGCTGCGGGCCACCATCGACTGGAGCTGGGAGCTGCTGTCGGACGAGGAACGCGCGGTGCTGCGGCGGCTGGCCGCGCACGCCGACGGCTGCACCCTGGAGGCCGCCGAGGCGGTCTGCGCCGAGCCCGGCGTGGACGTGCTCGACGTGCTGGCCAGGCTCGTGGACCGGTCGCTGGTCGCCGTGGCGCCCGGTCCCCTGGGACCCCGCTACCGGCTGCTGGAGTCGGTGACCGCCTACTGCCTCGAACGGCTGCGCGAGGCCGGTGAGCACGACCTGCTGCGGGAGCGGCACGCCCGCTACTACACCGACCTGGCCGCCCGCGCCGAGCTGCGCGGCCCGCGCCAGCACGAATGGCTGGACCGGCTGGACGCCGAGAGCGCCAACCTGCGGCTGGCCTTGTCGGGGCCGGAGCCCCTGCGCCTGGCCAACGCGCTCGCCTGGTACTGGATCCTGCGCGGCAGGCTGCGCGAGGCCCGCAGGTCGATCGAGGCGGCGCTGGCGGCGGGCGGCGAGGACGGCGCCGCCGCCCTGGCCTCGGTGTGGCTGGCCGGCATCGGGCTGCTGCTCGGCGAGCCCACCCCGCCGGTACGCCGCGCCGCGCTCGACCGTGCGGGCGCCGCGCTGGCCGACTGGTTCCTCAGCTTCGTCCGCTGGGCGTACGGCGACCACGCGGCGCACCGGGACGCGGTGGGACGGGCGCTGGCGGCGTACGAGGAGCTGGGGGACCGGTGGGGGGTGGCGGCGGCGCTGTGCCTGCGGGCCAAGCTCGCGGTGGGCCGCGGCGACCTCGCGGCGATGGAACGCGACGGCGAGCGCGGCCTGGCCCTCTTCCGCGAGCTGGGGGACGAATGGGGGCAGGTCGAGGCCATGGACGTCCTCGACCGGCTGGCCGAGATCCGCGGCGACTACGAGCGGGCGGCCCGGCTGCGGCACGAGGCGCTGCGGCTGGCCGAGGGGCTGGGGTTCGACGTGTCGTTCAAGCTGGCCTCGCTCGGCCGGCTCGCGCTGCTCACGGGCGACTACGAGCGGTCCGATGACTACCACGGGCGGGCCAGGCGGCTGGCGGTGGCGCAGTCGTACCGGTCGGCGGAGGAGAACGCGCTGCTCGGCCTGGCCATGAGCGCCCGCAGGCAGGGGCGGTACGAGGAGGCGGAGTCGTACCTGCTGTCCGCGCTCGACTGGCTGCGGCAGGTGCGGGGGACGCCCGGGACGGCGTTCGTCATGGCCGAGTGGGGGTTCGTGGCCGAGCAGCGCGGCGACGCCGGGACGGCGCTGGCGCGCCAGCGCGAGGGGTACGCGAACGCCCGCGCGACGGGCGACCCGCGGGCCGTGGCACTGGCCCTGGAGGGGCTGGCGGGCGCGTTGTCGATCGCGGGCCGCGAGCACCTGGCGGAGGCGGCGCGGAAGCTGGGACGGGCCGCGGCGCTCCGGCGGGCCGTCGGCGCGCCCCTTCCCGCCGGCGAACGCCATGACGTGGACCGGATCACCGCCCGCCTGCGCGCCGCAATGGGCGAGCCGCAGTTCGCCGCGTCCTTCGCGGCGGGGGAGCGCGATCCCGGCGAGGTCGCGGTCGGACGGTCGGCCGGGTCAGGGGAGCGGGAACTCGGCGATCACTTCCCAGGGGCCCTCGGGGGACGGGCCCGCGTAGAGCCTGCCGCCCAGAGCCTCCACCCGCTCGGCCATGCCGACCAGCCCGAACCCGCCGCCCAGCCGGGACACCCGCGGGTCTGACGCGACCGAGCCGAAGTTCCGCACCCGCAGCACGACCACCCGCTCGTACCGCCGCAGGTCGGCCTCCACCCACGCGGTCCGGGTGGCGTGCTTGCGCACGTTGGTGAGCGACTCCAGCAGGACCCGGTGCAGCGTCGTCATCACCTCGGGCGGCAGCGTCCGGTCGTCGATGCCCGACCCGATCTCGAACGCCACCTTCGGCCCCTCGACCGAGAACCGCTCGGTCAGCAGCCGCAGGTCGGCCAGCGTCGTGCCGGGCCTGCGGTCGGCCTCGTCCTCGGTGCGCAGGACGGTGACCATGCGCCGCATCGAGGTCAGCGCCTCCGAACCGGCCGAGGCGATCGCGTCGAGCGCGGGCAGCACGGCCTCGGGCTTGTGCTCGGCGACCGTACGCGCGGCCTGGGCCTGGACGACGATGCCGGTGATGTGGTGGGCGACCAGGTCGTGCAGCTCCCTGGCCAGTTCGAGACGTTCGGCCCGGCGTACGGAGTGCACCGCCTCGGTCCGGCGCTCCTGCTGGAACCGCAGGTAGCCGCCGATGCCCGCGGCCGTCGACCACCCCGCGAACAGCAGGAACGCGAACGCCAGCCCCGCCGTGGGGTAGTCGCGCCTGGCCGACTCGGCCATCAGCACGCCCAGCCCCACGAGCGACAGCACCGCCGCCCGCCGTACCGGCTCCACGTGCCGCAGCACGCCGATGAGGAGGATCAGCAGCGACCCCGTCTCGGCCATGCCGGGCGCGCCCAGCGCGCCGACCGACCCGATGACCACCGACGCGGCGAAGGACAGCCCCAGCAGCGCGCAGAAGCCCTCAAGCCGGTGGCGGCGGCGCAGGACGACCGCCGCGATCCCGGCCGCGCCGCAGAACGGCACGAACCACTGCAGTCCCCCGGTGCTGACGGCGATGGCCAGGTCGAGCATCAGCATCAGGCCGAGCCAGCCGAGCATCGCGATCTCGCTCAGCCGCCGGACCCAGTACAAGATGCCTTTCGAATCCCCCACGTCACGAGAGTAGGCCGGAAGTCGGACAACTCGTATCAACCGATCGGCCGACCCGGTCGCCGCCGGACCAGCCCTTCAGCGGAGGCGGCGGTGACGGCCCCTCGGCGATGCTGGAACACGTCGGAAGGGGGACAGGACATGGTGGTCATCGGGTTCGTTCTGCTGGGGTTGGGACTGGTCGTCACGGCGCTGCTCGCGCTGGCCGACCCCGTGCTGCTCTCGCGCATCAACGGTGAGGAGGCGGAGGGCGCCAGCGGCCGCCACATCGATGTGGAGGTCGTCCGGCTCAGCGCCCCGGCCGTGCCGGCCGCGACGGCCCGCGAGCCCCGGGCGGCCTGAGCCTTCGAGAACGTGGCCCGCGCGGGCATGGCCGCGCGGGTCCGGGCGGGCGCCGTCGGGGGACGGGCCCCGCCACCGGCCCGCGATCCGCTGGGGAACGGATCGCGGGCCGCTTTCCGTTAACGTGGGGCCTATGACCAACGGTTTTGAGACCCTGGCGATCCACGCAGGTCAGGAGCCCGACCCGCTGACCGGCGCGGTCGTGCCGCCGATCTACGCCACGTCCACCTACAAGCAGGACGGCGTGGGCGGCCTGCGTTCGGGATATGAGTACAGCCGCTCGGCCAACCCCACGCGGACGGCGCTGGAAGAGGCGCTGGCCGCCGTGGAGGGCGGCGCGCGTGGGCTGGCGTTCGCCTCGGGCCTGGCCGCCGAGGACACCCTGCTGCGCACGGTGTGCCGGCCGCAGGATCACGTGATCATCCCCAACGACGCGTACGGGGGCACGTACCGGCTGTTCTCCAAGGTGCACGAGCGCTGGGGCCTGCACTACGACCCCGTCCCGCTGCACGACCTCGACGCGGTGGCGTCGGCCATGACGCAGAAGACGAAGATCGTGTGGGTCGAGACGCCCACCAACCCGCTGCTCGGCATCGCCGACATCGCCGCCCTGGCGCAGCTGGCCCACGAGAACGGCGCGCTGCTGGTCGTGGACAACACCTTCGCCTCGCCGTACCTGCAGCAGCCCCTGGCGCTCGGTGCCGACGTGGTCGTCCACTCCACCACCAAGTACGTCGGCGGCCACTCCGACGTGGTCGGCGGCGCGCTGATCGCGCGGGACAAGGGCCTCGGCGACGAGCTGACCTACCACCAGAACGCGATGGGCGCGGTGGCCGGCCCGTTCGACGCCTGGCTGACGCTGCGCGGGCTCAAGACCCTCGGCGTGCGCATGGACCGCCACTGCGACAACGCCGAGCGCGTCGTCGACCTGCTGCTCGCGCACCCGCGCGTGACCCAGGTGCTCTACCCGGGCCTGGCCGAGCACTCCGGCCACGAGGTCGCCGCCAAGCAGATGCGGCGCTTCGGCGGCATGGTGTCCTTCCGCGTGGCGGGCGGCGAGGCCGAGGCCGTGGAGGTGTGCAACCGGGCCAAGCTGTTCACGCTCGGCGAGTCGCTGGGCGGCGTCGAGTCGCTCATCGAGCACCCGGGCCGCATGACGCACGCCTCCGCGGCGGGCTCGCCCCTGGAGGTGCCGAGCGACCTGGTGCGCCTGTCGGTCGGCATCGAGACGGTCGACGACCTGCTCGCCGACCTCACCCAGGCCCTCGGCTAGAACGCCTGGACCACCATCACGGCGTCGGGACGACCATCAGGAAGAGGATCACCAGCCAGATCACGGCCAGCAGGCCGCTGATCGC
This sequence comes from Nonomuraea sp. NPDC003560, assembly GCF_042878785.1. Taxonomy (NCBI): domain Bacteria; kingdom Bacillati; phylum Actinomycetota; class Actinomycetes; order Streptosporangiales; family Streptosporangiaceae; genus Nonomuraea; species Nonomuraea sp. NPDC003560. The sequence continues at coordinate 176,021 of NZ_JBIAOF010000011.1, forward strand.
GGCGACCCGTCCGGTCTGCACCTTCGCGTCGTCCTCCGCGTTCTCGCTTTCGAGCGCGCGGAGGGCGGTGCGCAGGTCGCGGTCGATGATGACCAGCAACACGATCGCCACGATGAACAGCGTCATCGACGCCGTCATGTACCACAGGCCGAGCACGCCGTTCCCGACGACGACGCCCAGGGCCACGCCGAACACCAGCACACCCAGGCTGGCCAGGCTGTAGATCCTCGTGGTGCGCTGGATGTTCCGCAGGACGGGCACGTTGTTCGTGCGGATGGCCCGCGGAGCCGCCATCGTCGCGGCGGTCAGCGGGCCGATCGTGAAGATGGCGAAGCCGATGTGCAGCCAGAGAAGCAGGGACATGCGCCTGAGACTAGTCCCCGACGATCTCGGTCGGCGGCTCGACACTCTCTTTAACCTGCGAGGAGCAACGCATGATGAGCTCCGTGGCGGCCACCGCTACGGCCATCAGGGTGATCAGCAGGATCGTGGCAATCATGGGCTCTCCTCCTTCCCCGTGTCCGACGTAAATATCGTCCGTAATGACTAGACGGACGTGCAACGGAATAAGTTCGCCACGGGTATGGTTGGTCACCGTCGCTTTTTTCTTACCTTCAGGGCACAAGGGGGTGCCGTCCGTGGCCATCAGGCATGTCGAGCCGTACACCGACGAGTGGCTGCAGCAGCCGGCGGGCTATGTGGAGCGCGTCGTCGACCTGCTCGGAGCCGAGGTGGCCGACTGGTGGGAAGGCCCGTGCGATCCGCGGCACGCAACGGTCAAGCTGACCGACGGCCACGCGCTGGTGTGGGACGAGGAGAGCGGCTGGCGGCTCGGCCGCTTCGTCTCCGGCGGGGCGGGCGCGCACACCGAGCTGACCGGCGTCCGCTACCTGGGCCACGGGCTGCTGCCCCGGCCGGAACGCGTGCCGTCGGCTCTGGTGGACGCGCGGGCCGGCGTGGGGGCCAGCTCGGCCTGGCGGCCCTGTTACCGGTCGCACCGCAACTGCCGCGACGGGTTCGACGTGGCCCTCGACTTCTACGCCCGCCTGATCGAAGCCTGACAAACCCCCCGGACAAGCCCCAAAGCCCCAAAGCCCCAGAGCCCCAAAGGCAAGGGCCTCCGCTCCAGGGGCGCTGCGCGCCGAAGGGCTCCGGGCCCTGCTTCCTCGGGGGAGCCAAGCTCCCCCGAATCCCCTCGCCGGTGGTCTCCCGCCCCCCGCCCCCCGGAGGTCACCTGCCTCCTTCTCGGTCATGCGTCGGAGAAGGTGTTCCTGCCGCGGGGCCGTATTCCGGAGGTGCGTACCGCGAGAACATCTGCGGTCGATGTCGTCGGCCGGAGCCCCTTCTGTTTGACGTTGTTCGGCCGCATCTTGCACGAATCAGCGGGAGCGGCGGAGGCGGAGGAAGTCGCTGACGACGTATTCGCCGAGCCGGTCGGCGCTCGGTGAGAACACCCGGCCGCCGTTCCTGCGGGCCACCTCGTCCACGAACTCCTTCAGCCGGTCGTCGGCCGCCAGCATGAAGACGTTGATCGTCGCCCGCCGTCGCGTCATCTTGTCCACCTCGGCCAGCGTCAGCTCCAGCGTCTCGTGCGACGGCGGCCACTCGAAGGCCGACCTGCCGTTGCGCATGAGGTGGGCGGTCGGCTCGCCGTCGGTGACCACCAGCACCACCGGCTCGAAGTCGGGGTGGCGGTCGAGGTGGCGGCCGGCGATCAGGAGGGCGTGGTGGAGGTTGGTGCCCTGGACCATGTCCCAGTCGAGGCCGGCCAGCTCGTCGGGCTGCAGGACCCTGGCGTAGTTGGAGAAGCCGATGATCTGCACGGCGTCCTGCGGGAACTTGGAGGCCACCAGCGCCTGGAGAGCCAGCGCCGTCTGCTTGGCCGCGGCCCACGTGCCGCGCAGGGCCATCGAGTACGACAGGTCGACCAGCAGGCACACCGCCGCCGCGCTGCGGCGTTCGGTCTCGGAGACCTCGAAGTCGTCGACGGACAGCCGCACCCGGGCCCGCCCGTCCTGCGGGGCGGTCGCCACGCCGCCGCTGCGCACGCCGTTGACCAGCGTACGGACGACGTCGATCGGCTGCTCGTCGCCGAAGCGCCAAGGACGGGTGGAGCCGGTGAGCTCACCGGCCGAGCCCGCGTCATGCTGGTCGTGGTCGCCGCGCCGGCCCGCGTCGAGGGAGGAGAACACGCGCCGCAGCGCGGTCTCGCCGAGCCGCCGGACCGCTTTCGGGGTCAGCTCCAGCTTGCCGCGGCGGCGCAGCAGGTAGCCCTGCTCCTCCAGCTCGCGTTCGATGCGCTTGAGCGCCTCCAGGTCGTCGACCGCCGCCCGGCCCAGCGCGCGGCGTACGGCGGCCTCGTCGATGTCGTCGAGCCGCGCGCCCGGGTAGTCCTGGCGCAGGGCGGTCTCCAGCTGAGTGAGGTCGGCCAGCTCCTCCAGCGCGGTGACGGCGTCGCCCATGGCCAGGGGCTCCTCGCCGGTCAGGCGCTCGGGGGCGTTCCAGGCCAGGTCGGGGCGGCGGGCGTGCAGGGCCTCGCCGAGGCGGCGCATCTGGTCGGACAGGCCGGCCTGGTCGAGGGTCTGATTGATGAGGTTGGACAGCTCCTCGCGCTGGCGGGGGGTCATTGAGGCCAGCATGCGCTGGGTGGCGGCGGCCCGCCGGGCCAGGATGTCGACAAGCTCCTCAAGGTTTCGGGGCGTTTCTGGGAACAAGTCGCCATATTTCGCCATAAAGGCGTCAAAGTCTTCTTGGGTGTGCTCGCCCCGGGTGTCCCTGTCCAGCATGTCGTTCAGATCGGACATCATCTGCCGGACGCGGGCCATGGCCTCGGGGTCGGGGTTGGCCAGGGCGTCGCGGAGCCCTCTGAACTGGCTGTCGAGCACCTCGCGCCGCAGCAGGTCGCGCAGCTCCTCGAACGTCTGGCGGGCCGCCGCCGAACGCCACTCGTACGTGCTCAGCTCCTGGATGGCGCTCGCGGTGTCCTCCGGCAGCCCGTCGAGCCCGGCCTCGCGCAGCCGCGCGTCGTCGGACGGGTCGGGGAACAGCTCGGCCCGCTCCTGCCCGATCGCCTTGTCCAGCAATGCCCGCGCGCGTTCGAGGGTGCCGTCGAGCCGCCCGCGCTCGCGCAGGTCCCTGCGCCGCCTGCGGACCTCCTTGAGCATGTCGTCGAGCCCCCGCCGGTCCTGGCTGCCGGGCAGCCCGCGCTTGAGCAGGTCGCGCAGCGCGTGGACCGGCGTCGAACCGGACAGGATCGCGTCGCCCATCTCGTCGAGGGCCGCGCGTACGTCGTAAGGAGGGGCCAGGGGGTCGGGGCCGTCGTGGTATTCGCCGTAGCGGAAGGCCATCACGCTTCCACGCTAACCCCAACCCGCCCCCGCCCGTCTACGGACGCCTGGCCACTTCCCACACCTCGACCGCGCTGTTCGCGTCGGGCGTATAACTCACCTGCACCTGCACCGCGCGCCCGGCCCCCTTGAGCGCCTTGGTCAGATCGGCCGACTCGCAGGGCAGCGTGCCGAGCCCGCGCTTGTCGACGCCGGCCGGCTTCCCGGACACCCAGCGGTCGCCGCAGCGGGCGGTGGCCCGGTAGAAGGACGTCAGGTACGTGTAGCCCAGCTTGAGCTGCTTGCCGCCGGTGCTGAACAGGACCGTCGCGTCGTCGACGCGCTTGACCGAGCCGCGCGCGGTGACCGGCTCCGGCCAGGCGTTCAGCAGGAACTCCTGGGCCTTCACGGCCTTGCCGCCCTCGTACTCGACCCGCAGCGGGACCGCGCCCTCCCGGAGCCCGACGGTGAGCTGGGCGGGCTTGCACGACGTCCGGCCCAGGCCGTCGCGGTCCAGCGCGACCCGGCCCTCGGTCTCCTTCAGGTCGCAGGCCGTCGTCACCCGGCTGTAGGCGGCGCGGGTGTAGTCGAGCCTGAGCTCTTCGGCCCCCGGGATCGCGGTCAGCTTGTAGAGCACGTTGCCGCCGCGCCGCACCTTGGCGGGCTTCATGGGCACGATCCGCAGGCTGCCCTTGCCGTCGGCCCAGGCGTAGCCGTAGGCGGTCTTGGCGGCTGCCCTGGCGGGGGCCGCCTGCGCGGGAAGCGCGAGGCCGCCCAGGACGAGGCCGACGGCGGTGGCATGGATGAGCAGGCGCATGGGCGGTTCCCCCCGGAGTCGTGATCAACCAAACACTACGACGCGGGAAACCGCCCGATTGTTCACGTCCTGTAGATCGTGACCCCGTCGAGGTCTTCCTTTGACAGCCGCCGCATCAGGTAGAGACCTTCCAGCGCGAACTCCAGGGCCGCCGCGGCGTGCCCGGGGGACTCCTCGCCGGCGCCCATGCCGAGCCTCGACATGATCTTGGCCAGGCCGCTGACCGGACCGATCCGGTGCAGCAGCTCGGCCGCGGCCACCATGTCGCCGGACTCCACCTGGTTGCCCTCGGCGAACTTGTCGGTCACCGGGGCCAGGTCCATGCCGCCCAGCCTGTTCCTGAACGTCTCGGCCGTGGCCCGGCGCAGCAGGTGGGCCAGGATCTCGGTCTCCCTGCCCTCCTCGCTGACCTCGAACTCCACCTTGCCGCGCAGGCTGTGCACGACGCAGGCCAGGTCGCAGACGCGCGTGACGGCCTGGTCCTCGCCCTTGATCGCGGATCTGCGCACGGCGGAGGCCGCGGCGGTCTCGGCGGCGGCGATCGAGAAGCGCGCCGACACGCCGGAACGGGCGTCGACGGCCGTGGACTCGCGGACCAGCCGGGTGAACCTGGCGATCACCTCGATCAGGTGCTCCGGCACGTCGGCCCCGATGTCGGGCACCGACTCCTGGCGGATGAGGGTGATCTCGTCCTCGACCGTGAGCGGGTAGTGGGTGCGGATCTCGGCGCCGAAGCGGTCCTTCAGCGGCGTGATGATGCGGCCCCTGTTGGTGTAGTCCTCGGGGTTGGCGCTGGCGATGAGCAGGATGTCGAGGGGCAGGCGCAGGTTGTAGCCGCGCACCTGGATGTCACGTTCCTCCAGCACGTTGAGCAGCGAGACCTGGATGCGCTCGGCCAGGTCGGGCAGCTCGTTGACGGAGAACACGCCGCGGTTGGTGCGGGGGACCAGGCCGTAGTGGACGGTCTCGGGGTCGCCGAGGGTGCGCCCCTCTGCGATCTTGATGGGGTCGACGTCGCCGATGAGGTCGCCGACGGAGGTGTCGGGAGTGGCGAGCTTCTCGCCGTAACGCTCGTCGCGGTGCTTCCACGCCACCGGCAGCTCGTCGCCCAGCTCGCGCGCCAGGGTCTTGCAGCGCGTGCAGGCGGGTGCGTACGGATGGTCGTTGATCTCGCAGCCCTCGACCACCGGGGTCCACTCGTCGAGCAGGCCGGTGATCGTGCGGATGAGCCGCGTCTTGCCCTGCCCTCGCTCACCGAGCAGGACCAGGTCGTGCCCGGCGAGCAGCGCCCGCTCCAGGTGTGGCAGGACGGAGTCGTCGAAGCCCACTATGCCGGGGAACCGGGGCTCGCCGGCCCGCAGCCTGGCCAGCAGGTTTTCCCGGACCTCGGCCTTGACGCTGCGATGAACGTGGCCGCTCTCCCGCAACTCGCGGAGAATACGTGGCTGATGCACGGGATCGAGACTACGTCCCCCGCGAGAAATGCGGCAGAGAGTTTCGCATCTGGCGGAGATTTCGGATCTTGACCTATTGCGTGACGGTTCGTACGCGTGCTTGTCCCTTTAGTGGGGAGAATCGGCCCTAGGGAACATGCACATGTCGAGGGAGGCGAGACGCGTGGCCTTGATGACAAGCCGCTTCGCCGACGGCCTCGCCGTGGGTTCCGACCTGGTGGAGGCCGCGGAGAGCGCCGTCGGTCAGGCACTGTCGAGGCTCAGCGGCCAAGCCGACCTGGTCTGCTTCTTCATCTGCGGCGAGGACCCCGAGGACGTCGCGAGAGCAGGCCAGGCCGCGATGAAGCTGGCGCCCGAGGCGCACGTGATCGGATGCAGCGCCACCGGGGTGATCGGCGACGGGCAGGGGGTCGAGCTGACGCCCGCGGTGAGCGCGTGGGCGGCCACCCTGGAGGGGGCCAGGCTCACCACGTTCGCCCTGGAGACGCTGGCGGCCGAGGACCGGTTCGTGGTCGTCGGGCTGCCCGAGCGCACCGGCGACGACCACGTGGCGATCCTGCTGGCCGACCCGTACACCTTCCCGACCGACGCGTTCGTGGAGCGTTCGGTCGACGTGCTCGGCGACCTGCCGCTGATCGGCGGCCTGGCCAACGGGCTGCAGGGCAGAGGGTCCGTACGGCTGTTCGCGGACGGCAAGATCTACACCGAGGGCGCGATCGGCGTCCTGCTCAGCGGGCCCATCAAGATCAGTACGGTGGTCAGCCAGGGCTGCCGCCCGATCGGCCCCAGCATGGTGGTCACGGCCTCGGAGGAGAACCTGCTGCTCGAACTGGCCGGTCAGCCCGCGCTGGCCCGGCTGGAGGACATCGTCAGCGAGCTGGACGAGGACGACCGCGAACTGGTCGCCGCCGGCCTGCAGATCGGCGTGGCCATGGACGAGTACGCCGAACGTCACGAACGCGGTGACTTCCTCATCCGGGGGGTCATCGGCATCGACCCCGAACGCGAGGCCGTGGCCATCGGGGACATCGTGGAGATCGGCCGTACCGTGCGCTTCCAGGTCAGGGACGCGGCCACCGCCGACGAGGACCTGTACGACCTGCTCGACGCCCACCGCGAGGAGCTCGGCAAGGTCGACGGCGCGTTGCTGTTCTCGTGCAACGGCCGGGGCTCGGCGATGTTCGGCACCGCAGACCACGACCCGGTCGCCCTGCGCGACACGCTGGGACCGATCGGCGTCGCGGGCTTCTTCGCCGCGGGCGAGGTCGGGCCGGTCGGCGGGCACAACCACGTGCACGGGCTCACGGCGTCCGTGCTGGTCTTCTCCAGCGCCGCGGAGCCGGAGCTGTCGTGATCCTGGCGATCGACGTCGGCGGCACCAAGATGGCCGCCGGGCTGGTGGCCCCCGACGGCGCCGTGATCACGTCCCGGCGCGCCGCCACCCCCCAGAACGCCGACGCCGAGACGCTGTGGCACATCCTCACGACCCTCATCGACCCCCTGTCGGCACGCGCCGAAGGGGTGGGCGTGGGCTGCGGCGGGCCGATGACCTGGCCCGACGGCGAGGTCTCGCCGCTCAACATCCCCGGCTGGCGCGGCTTCCCGCTGCGCGCCCGGCTGGCCGGCCGGTTCCCCGGCTTACCGGTACGCCTGCACAACGACGCCATCTGCCTGGCCGTCGCCGAACACTGGCAGGGCGCCGGCCAGGGCAGCGCCGACATGCTGGGCATGGTGGTCTCCACCGGCGTCGGCGGCGGCCTGATCCTGGGCGGACGCCTGGTCAACGGCGGCACGGGCAACGCCGGCCACATCGGTCACGTCGTGGTCGAACCGGACGGCGGCCCCCGCTGCGGCTGCGGCGGCCACGGCTGCCTGGAAGCGATCGCCCGCGGCCCCGCCCTCACCACCTGGGCCCTCACCCAGGGCTGGACCCCTGCCGCCGTCTCCGAGCCCGTGGAGGCGTCCGAGGGTCCTGAGGCGTACCTGGAGGATCGGGCGGTCACCGGGCGGGCGCTGGCGGCCGACGCGCTCGCCGGCGACCCCATGGCGGTGCTGGCGATGCGGCGGGCCGGACGGGCGCTCGGGATCGCGATCGCCTCCGCCACCCACCTGTGCGACCTGGACCTGGTCACGATCGGCGGCGGGCTGTCGCAGGCCGGCGAACCGCTGTTCGGCCCCCTGGAGGAGGCGCTGCGGGACCACGCCCGCATGGGTTTCGCCCGCCGCCTCAAGGTCGTGCCCGCCGCCCTCGGCCAGGAGGCCGGCCTGGTAGGCGCCGCCGCCCTCCTCCTGGCCGGCGACGCCTACTGGCCCTCCACCCGCGACTGACCCCCGCGACTCGCGGGATGGGCGCCGGGCGGGCGCGAGCCGAGGGTGCGCAGGCCGCGACCCGCCCGGGTTCCTGTCCGGGCCGCCCTCGCCGGAGGTCAGCCCTGCCTGGTGTGCTCGCTGAAGCCCTCGTCGCCGCCCGTGTCCGTACGGGTGCCGGAACGGTCGTCGTTCCGGTCGCCCGGCGGCGGGACGGGCATCGCGACCGGTTCGCACCGGGCCACCGCCCCCTGGACGACCTGCAGCGAGGTGGACACCGGAGGAGCCTCGGGCCCGCTCCTGTCCAGGGTGACCGCCAGCACCAAGGTCCGCCCCGCCGGGACCTGGCCCTTCGCGATCCGGAAAGAGATCCCGTCGCCGCTCCTGCCGATGCTCGCCTCGAAGCGCCCCTGGCCGCCCCCCTGACGCCCCCGCGGCTCCTTGCAGGTCTGGCCGTACGGCAGGTAGTCCACCACCGCCTCGACCCCCGCCGCCGCCAGCTCGGCCGCCAGCCCGCCGGGGTCCCGGAAGGCGTTGATCTCCACCGCGACCCCGCCGTCGGCCGTGCCGGTCACCGCGTACGCGGGCCCCGCGCCGAACAGGCCGGTGGCCGTCACCGCGGCGACCACGGCGACCCCCGCAGCCGCGGCGGCCAGCCCCACGATCCTGCGCCGGGGCCGCCGGACGACCGGAGCCGTGACGGGCCGCGTCCCGGCCGCCATCTCCGCCTTGAGCGCGCCGAGCAACCGCTCCTCGAAAGTGTTCATGCCTGTCCCTCCACGTACACGGCCGACGGCGAAGCGACGTTCTCCAGGGCGCGTCTGGCCCGGTGCAGGCGGACCCGCGCGGTCACCTGCCTGATGCCGAGGGCGGCGGCCGCCTCGGAGACGGTGAGCTGGTCGATCGCCACGAGCTCCAGCACCGCGCGTTCGCCCTCCGGCAGGCCCGCCGTGGCCTCCAGGGCGCCGCGCATCCCGCGCTCGGCGTCGATCCGCTCCTCCATCCGGACGAGGTCGTCGTCGTCCATCAGGCGCCGCCCCGCGATCCGGCCGGCCGCCCGCGCTTCCCTGGCCGACCTGCGGAGCTGGGCCGACACCACGTTGCGGGCCACGCCGTACAACCACGCGGTCTGGCTGCCCCGGCCCGGCACGTAGGTGTGGGCCGAGTCGAGGGCCGCCAGGAAGACGTCGGCCGTCAGGTCGGCGGCCAGGTGGGGATCGCTCACCCGCCGGACCACGAACCTCATGACGACGTCGACATGGCGGCGGTAGAAGGCCTCGAAGGCCGCCGGGTCCTCGTTGAGGCGCACTGGCCTCGCTCCCTTCGTCGTTCGCCCTTACACCTGTACTTGGACCGGGCGAAGGAAAGCGTTTCGGCGCAGGTCAGGCGAGGGTGGGGCGGCGCGGCTGGAAGAGCCAGGCGTCGAAGAGCGGGTCGAGGTCCTTGCCGGACAGCCGCTCGGACAGGTCGACGAACTGCCGCGTGGTGACGTTGCCGTAGCGGTGTTCGGCGGTCCAGGTCTTGAGCAGCTTGAAGAACGTCGGGTCGCCGACCGCTTTGCGCAGGGCGTGCAGCGCCATGCCGCCGCGGGTGTAGACCGACTCGTTGAACAGGTCACCGGGCTTGGCCCGGCCCGGCGGGTAGGACCACATCGGGTCTTTGGCGCCGCGGTTGTAGAAGTCCTTGAAGATGGTGTCGGCGGTCTTCTTGCCCCGGTGCTCCGACCACAGCCACTCGGCGTACGTCGCGAAGCCCTCGTTGAGCCACAGGTCCTTCCACCGCTTGATGGTCAGGCTGTCGCCGAACCACTGGTGGGCCAGCTCGTGGGCGATGATGCCCTCGTCGGGGTCGAAGCCGCCGTAGAGGGGCTTGGTCTGGTTCTCCAGGGCGTAGCCGGCCGAGTAGTCGTCGACGATGGCGCCGGTCGAGGAGAACGGGTAGGCGCCGAAGACCGTGCTCCAGTAGTCGGTGATCTCGCCCGAGACGTTGTAGACGCGGTCGAGGCCGGTCCTGAACTTCGGATCGACGGCCGCGTACGTCGGGATGCCGCCCGGCGAACGGCCCTGACGCACCTCGAACTTGCCGATCGTGGCCGTGGCGAGGTAGGTGGCCATCGGGTGCCGCTCGCTCCACCGGTAGGTGGTGCGGCCGCCCGCGGTGGACGGGGACGCGCTCTGCTCGCCGTTGGCCACGACGGTCAGGCCGGCGGGCACGGTGACCGTGAAGTCGAACGTGGCCTTGTCGGCCGGGTGGTCGTTGCTGGGGAACCAGGTCTTGGAGCCGTTGGGCTCGGAGGCCACGAACGCGCCGTCGGCGGTGGGGATGAACCCGTACGTGCCCAGGTTGGCGGTGTCCTTGGCGGGCGTGGGGCTGCCGGAGTAGGAGATCTCGGCGGTGAACGGCGAGCCGGCGTCGAGCCGCGCGGCCGGGGTCACGGTCAGCTCGCCGTCCTTGCGGGAGAAACGCGCGGGCGAGCCGTCGACGCTGACCTTGGCGACGTCGAGGCCGGTGAGGTCGAGGTTGAAGCTCGACAGGTCCTGGGTGGCCTTGGCGCGGATCTTCGTCAGGCCGGTGAGCCGCTTGGTCGCCGGGGTGTAGTCGACGGTCAGCGAGTAGTGGGCGACGTCGTAGCCGCCGTTGCCGTCCTGCGGGAAGTCGGGGTCGCCGATGCCCGGGGCGCCCGTGTGGCGGCCGGCTGCCGAGCGGGGCGGCGGCTCGTCGGTGGGCGCGCACGCGAGCACGCTGATCAGCGCCACCAGCACGGCCGCGCCGCGTCTCCTGATCCGCAAGGTGAACCAGCCCCCTTCAGCCCGTGACCGGAATCTTACGCTGGGTCACGCGGTCCCGACGACTCGTCACCGTGGAGGGGGAAGAGCCGGAGGCGCCGGCGGCTCCCCGCCGCCGGCGCCTCATCAGCCCAGAATGTGGTGGTGGTCCCATAAAATCCAGATCACCCCCACTAAGTCGGGACAAACTAAAGGTTGCCCCTGCGTTCCTGCTCGCGCTCGATCGCCTCGAACAGGGCCTTGAAGTTGCCCTTGCCGAAGCCGAGCGACCCGTGCCGCTCGATCAGCTCGAAGAAGACCGTGGGACGGTCCTGGACCGGCTGCGTGAAGATCTGCAGCAGGTAGCCGTCCTCGTCGCGGTCGACCAGGATCTTGCGCTTCTTCAGCTCCTCGATCGGCGCCCTGACCTGCCCGATGCGCTCGCGCAGCTCGGGGTCGTCGTAGTAGGAGTCCGGCGTGTCGAGGAACTGCACGCCCGCCGCGCGCATGTGGTCGACGGTGGTGAGGATGTCGTTGGTGGCCAGGGCGATGTGCTGCACGCCCGGCCCGCCGTAGAACTCCAGGTACTCGTCGATCTGCGACTTCTTGCGGCTGATCGCCGGCTCGTTCAGCGGGAACTTGACCTTCCGGGTGCCGTCGGCCACGACCTTGGACATCAGCGCCGAGTACTCGGTCGCGATGTCGTCGCCGACGAACTCGGCCATGTTCGTGAAGCCCATCACCTTGCGGTAGAACTCCACCCACTCGTCCATCTTGCCGAGCTCGACGTTGCCGACGCAGTGGTCGACCGCCTGGAACAGGCGTCCGGTCTTCGTCGCGGGCGGCGCGACGAGCGGCTCGGCCGGCACGTAACCGGGCAGGTACGCGCCGCCGTAGTTGGACCTGTCCACGAGCGTGTGCCGGGTCTCGCCGTAGGTGGCGATGGCCGCGAGCACCACCTTGCCGTGCTCGTCCTCCAGCGTGTACGGCTCCACCAGGCCGGTGGCCCCGTGGGCGACCGCGTAGGCGTACCCGGCCTCCACGTCGGGCACCTGGATGGCCAGGTCGACCACGCCGTCACCGTGCTCGGCGACGTGCCTGGCCATGTCCGTGCCGGGCCGGATCGAGGCCCTGAACTCGAAGGTGGCGCTGCCCGAGGTCAGGACGTAGGCGACTTCGTCGCGGCTGCCGTTCTCCGGCCCGCGGTAGGCCACCAGTCGCATGCCGAAAGCGGTCGAGTAGTAGTGGGCGGCCTGCCGGGCGTTGCCCACGGCGAACACCACGGCGTCCATGCCGTTAACCGGAAAGACATCAGTCATACCCCTAACTCTCGATTTAGCTGGACGAGTTGTGCAACAGTTACTTGAACGAGTGCACAATCTGTCCACCCATCTCGGGTCAGAGTCGGAGAACTTGTACAGCATGACGATCGACGAACTGGACGCCCGGCTGATCTCGCTGCTGACCGCCGAGCCCCGGCTGGGCGTGCTGGAGTGCTCACGCCGCCTCGGCGTCGCCCGCGGGACCGTCCAGGCCAGGCTCGACCGGCTGGTGGCCAGGGGCGTGATCACCGGGTTCGGGCCCGACGTGTCGCCCGTGGCGCTCGGCTACGACGTGACGGCGTTCGTCACCATGGAGATCAGGCAGGTCTCCGGGCACGACCCGGTCGCCCACCGGCTGGCCCACATCCCCGAGGTGCTGGAGGTGCACACCATCACCGGCGGCGCGGACCTGCTGTGCCGGGTGGTCGCGCGGACGAATGCCGACCTGCAAAGGGTCATCGACCAAATCGTGGATGTTCAGGGGGTGCTCAGGACTTCTTCGATCATCGCACTCGACACCCCGGTTCCTTACCGAGTGCTGCCTTTGGTCGCCGATGTTCCGCGCCGCGGCGGGCGCTAGACGTACCATCGCTTAGGGACGAGGCACCGTTATCGATCGTTTACCCTTGACATTCGCCCAGCTTGCGGGGGTTGGGCGAGGGTGTCTCAGAGGGGGGTCTCGGATGCGGGGCGGTGGTGGAAAAGGCATGCGGAAACGGCGCGTACTCCGAATAGTGTTGATCTCTTTCGGCGCCGGAATCGCCGTGCTTGCCGGTCTTTTCGCCATTGCGTGGGCGATGACTCCCATTCCCGACAGCACGCAGAAATCGGCCACCGCCGAAGGCTCGGTGATCTATTACCGCGACGGCAAGACGGTGCTCGCCCGGCAGGGCGTCGACCGCCGGAACGTCGAGCTGGCCAAGGTGCCCAAGCACGTGCGCGACGCGGTCATCGCCGCCGAGAACCGCTCGTTCTACAACGACGGCGGCGTCTCGCTCAAGGGCACCGCGCGGGCCGTCTGGTCCACCGTCACCGGGCAACAGCTCCAGGGCGGCTCCACGATCACCCAGCAGCTCGTGCGCAACTACTACAGCGGCCTCAGCCAGGAGCGCTCGGTCACCCGCAAGTTCAAAGAGATCCTCATCGCGATGAAGGTCGACCAGTCCAAGTCGAAGGACTGGGTCCTGGAGCAGTACCTCAACACGATCTACTTCGGCCGCGGCGCCAACGGCGTCCAGTCGGCCGCGCGCGCCTACTTCGGCAAGGACGTCGACAAGCTCACCGTCGCCGAGGGCGCGTACCTGGCGGCGGTCATCCAGCAGCCCAGCCGGTTCGCCGACCCCGAGGGCGCCGACCTCGACGCGGCCCGCTCCCGCTGGCAGGCCGTGATCAACGCCATGGGCCAGACGGGCGCGCTGTCGCGCCAGCAGGCCGCCGCCGAGCGTTTCCCGGTGCTCAAGGCGCCCAAGAAGCCGTTCGAGCTCAAGGGCCAGGGCCAGTACATGCTCGACCAGGTCACCGCCGAGCTCAACCGGCGCGGCTACTCCGACGAGACCATCAACAGCGGCGGCCTGAAGATCGTCACGACGTTCGACAAGAAGCTCATGACGGCGGCCGAGCAGGCGGTCAAGGACGTGCTCCCGGCCTCGACGCCGAAGAAGGTGCGCACCGGGCTGGCCGCCGTCGATCCGGCCACCGGCGAGGTCGTCGCCTTCTACGGCGGCCGCCACGACCAGGTCGGCGACTACGACAACGCGTTCTCGGCCAAGCGGATGGCGGGGTCGACGTTCAAGCCGTACACGCTGGCCGCCGCGCTCGACAACGGCTTCGACCTGTCCACCAGGGTCAACGGCAACTCGCCGCTGCGCGTGGCCTCGGCCGACAAGCCCATCCCCAACGACAGCGGCCGCTCCTACGGCCAGATCAACCTGGTCAGCGCCACCCAGAACTCCGTCAACACGGCCTTCGTCGACCTCGGCCAGAAGGTCGGCCTGAACAAGGTCGCGGAGGTCGCCGAGGCCGCGGGCATCCCCAAGGAGCAGTTGCAGGGGCAGCAGGCGTACGCGACCTTCCCGCTCGGCGTGTCCTCGGTCAGCGCCGTCCAGAACGCCTCGGGCTTCTCCACCTTCGCCAACAAGGGCGTGCACATGGAGGCCCACGTGGTGAAGTCGGTCACCGACGGCAAGGGCGAGAAGAAGACGGTCAAGCCCGTCGCCACGAAGGTGGTGGGGGAGCAGGCCGCCGCCGACACCGTCTACGCGATGCAGCAGGTCGTCAAGTACGGCACCGGCACCGCCGCGCGCCTCTACGACCGTCCGGTGGCCGGCAAGACCGGCACCACCGACGACTCCAAGAACGTCTGGTTCAACGGGTTCGTCCCGCAGCTCGCCGTCGCCGTGAACATGTTCCGCAGCGACGACGAGACCGTCACCATCCCCGGCTACGGCACGCAGTTCGGCGGCCAGCTCCCGGCGCAGATCTGGCGGGCGTTCATGACCGAGGCCATGGCCGGCGAGCCCGTCGAGGAGTTCCCCGAGCCCTCCCAGTACGGCTACGAGTCCTCCTACTCGCCGCCCGACCGCGGCCGCGACGTCCGCGACCAGCAGTCGACGCCGCCCGCCGACCAGAACGAGTGGGGCAACCCCGACTCCGGCCCCACCGATCAGCAGCCGTTCGGCGACCCGACGGTCACCGAGGCGCCCACCGACGACGGCTCCGGCGACAACGGCAGGACCGGCCGCGACCGGCAGGACGAACGCCCCCAGGACGCGCCCACGGCGCCCTCCGACCAGCCTCTGGGGCCCCCGGACGAGAGCCGCGACACCCAGCGCGACAACCTCGGCCGGCCGTCAGGCACCGGCTAGCTCGGCCCGCAGCTCCTCCACCGTGGTGACCGGCAGCCGGCAGGCGAACCCCCTGCACACGTAGGCGGCCGGCGCGCCGTCGACGGGCCCGCGCCCCTCCAGCAGCGCGGGGAACGGCTCGCCGCCGGCCTCGCCGTCGCCGGGCGCGACCACCAGGCCCGGCACGTCGGCCAGCAGCGCCTCCCGGTGCAGGGCGGCCGTACGCGGGTCGGCGGGGCTGCCGACGACCGCCACCTCCACGGGCCCGTCGAGCGCCGCGCGGGCCACGGCCAGCCCCCAGCCGGCGAACCTGGCGTGCCGGTCGGCCAGCACCGACACCGTGGCGAGCGCGGCCGCGGCGGCCTCCCGGTGCCGGGCCGAGCCGGTCAGCGCGCCGTAGGACAGCAGGGCCCCCGCGGCCGCGTACTGGCCGGAGGGCGTGGCGTTGTCGGTGGGGTCCTGTGGACGCTGGAACAGCCGTTCGGCGTCGTCAGCGGTGTCGTAGAAGCCGCCGGAGCCGTCGGAGAAGCGGTCGAGGACCGTGTCGAGCAGCGTCCCGGCCAGCCGGAGCCATCTCGTCGCGCCGGTCACGCCGTAGAGCGAGATCAGACCCTCGGCCACGTTCGCGTAGTCCTCCAGCACGCCCGCGTTGGCGCCCGCGCGCCCGTCGCGGGAGGTGCGCAGCAGCCGCCCGCCGCTCGTGTGCACGTCCGCGAGCAGCTCGGCCGCCGCCGTGGCGGCCTCGACCAGGTCGGGACGCTCGAACACCACGCCGGCCTCCGCGAGCGCCGCGACGGCCAGGCCGTTCCAGGAGGCCACGACCTTGTCGTCGCGGCCCGGCCGCACCCGCAGCTCCCTGGCCGCCAGCAGCCTGCCGCGCACGCCGGCGTACCGCACCGGGTCCTCGGGGTCGCGCGGGAGCTGGAGCACCGACGTGCCGTGCTCGAACGTGCCGGTGACGTCGAACAGGCCGGTGGCCCAGCGGCCGTCGTCGTCCCCCAGGACCTCGCGCAGCTCCTCGGGCGTCCAGACGTAGAACTTGCCCTCCACGCCCTCGCTGTCGGCGTCGAGGGCCGAGGCGAGGCCGCCCTCGGGCGTGCGCAGCTCGCGCAGCATCCAGCCGGCCGTCTCCAGCGCCACCCGGCGGGCCAGGTCGCCGCCGCCCGCCTTCCACCAGTGGGTGTACACCCGCAGCAGCAGGGCGTTGTCGTAGAGCATCTTCTCGAAGTGCGGGACCACCCACCCGGCGTCGACGCTGTACCGCGCGAAACCGCCGCCGAGCTGGTCGTAGATGCCGCCGCGGGCCATGGCTTCGAGCGTCCGGCCGCTCATCTCGCGCTCGCCGGAGCGCAGCAGGAACTCCAGGACCATCGACGGCGGGAACTTCGGCGCGCCGCCGAAGCCGCCGTCGACCGGGTCGAACGACTCGCGCAGGTTGGCGACGGCCCGCTCCAGCGTCTCCGCCTCCGGAGTGGCGCCACGCGGGAACGCGGTGTTCTGGTTGAGCGCCTCGACCA
Source organism: Nonomuraea sp. NPDC003560 (assembly GCF_042878785.1). Lineage (NCBI taxonomy): Bacteria > Bacillati > Actinomycetota > Actinomycetes > Streptosporangiales > Streptosporangiaceae > Nonomuraea > Nonomuraea sp. NPDC003560. Next base: position 192,372 of record NZ_JBIAOF010000011.1, read on the forward strand.
CCTTGGCGCCCTGCGCCAGCACCGACTCCCGGTCGCCGGTCCACACCCGGTGGATCTCGGCCAGCAGCCGCCGGAAGTGGGGACGCGGGAAGTACGTGCCGCAGTAGAACGGGTGGCCGTCGGGCGTGGCGAACACCGTCATCGGCCAGCCGCCCTGCTGGGTCATGGCCTGGGTGGCGGTCATGTAGACGGCGTCGACGTCGGGCCGCTCCTCGCGGTCGACCTTGACGTTGACGAAGTGCTCGTTCATGAGGGCGGCCGTGTCGGCGTCCTCGAAGCTCTCGTGGGCCATCACGTGGCACCAGTGGCACGCCGAGTAGCCCACGCTGATCAGCAGCGGCACGTCCCGGCGCCGGGCCTCGGCGAACGCCTCGTCGCCCCACGGGTGCCAGTCGACGGGATTGCCCGCGTGCTGCAGCAGGTAGGGGCTCGTGGCGTCGTTCAACCGGTTCATCAGGACCTCCCTCGCTCACCCTAAACCGCGCCCCCGGGGCAGGCCCGCCACCCCCGCGGCTGACTCGGGCGGGGCGGACGGCGTAGGTTACGGGCGTGGACATCGACTACGTCTGCGCCCACGCCGGCCGCCCGCCGGCCGCCGTCACGCGCAGGGACGTCGCCCGCGCGCTGCTGGCCGTGCCCTCGGGCGTGGCGCTGGTGGCGCTGCCCGATCTGCGGCGGGCCATGGTGTCGGCGGGCAACCCGCTCTCGCAGCCGTTCTGGGACTCCGCCAAGGCCACGCTCAGCTCGATCGAGGCGGGCGTGGCCACCGTCGGCGACGTGCAGCGCTGGGTCGAGTCCACCGGCACCGAGCCGATCCTCATGACGCCCAGCTACTTCGTCTGGCCCGAGGAGGACGAGCGCGGCCCGGTCGCGGCCGAGATGTTCGGGCGCATGGTCTCCTTCCTGGAGGAGCGCGTCGCCGCCGGGGAGATCGACCCGGACGCGCTGGCCCAGGGCGACCACGCCGCCCGCCGGGCGTACGAGGAGCTCCAGGAGCACTGGCTGGCCACGCCGCTGCCCGACGGCCGGGTGCCCGGCTTCGCGGTCAGCGACGAGCAGGACGAGGAGCTGTTCGCCGCCCTCGACGAGGAGGAGGCGTTCGCGCTGTCGGAGCTGCGCCGCATCGTCGGCGAGCTGCCCAAGGCGCCCGAGCTGCCGCTGGTCGAGCTGGAGCTGGCCGCCGCGCGCCTGCGCGTGCTGCTGGACCTGCCCGGCTACCCCGCGAACGTGCTGCGCGCCTGCGCCGGGTTCGACGACCGGCCGATGCCGGACGACGACCGGGAGTTGTGGCTGGCGGTGGCGGCGGGCGTGGCCGGGCCGATCTCCGACCTGTCCGAGGCCGACGACGTGCCGGAGGAGTTCGCCGACCTGGAGGGGGAGCTCGGCCACGAGGACACCGCCCTGGCCAACCTGTGCGCGATCCAGCACGCCGACTGGCTGGCCGCGGTGGCGGCGCTGGCCCGCATGGGGCCCGGGGTGCTGGCCTCGCCGGAACGCCTGGCCAGGCTCATCGCCGAGTCCGACGACATCGAGTCGGGGGAGCAGGACGACGACGACCTCGACGCCACCGAGGGCCTGTTCGCCTCGGTGGTCAGCCTGTGGACCTACCTGGGCATCGTGGACGCCGACGAGGTGCTGACCCCGCTCGGCTGGTGGGGCCTGCCCAAGGCCCTGGAACGCGCCTGGTCACCCCGCGACTGACGGGTCGCTGTACTCCTTGAACTCGGGGTGACGCTCGATGTAGCGGGCCACGTACGGGCACAGCGGCACGATGCGCAGCCCGGTGTCGACGCTCGTGCGCAGCGCGTACTCCACGAGCCTGCTCGCCAGGCCCTGGCCCTCGTAGGCGGGCAGCACCTCGGTGTGCGTGAAGACGACTTTCGTGGGCAGCAGTCGATAGTCGGCGAACCCGGCGACCTTGCCGTCGACGAGGACCTCGAAGCGGCACTCCGTCGAGTTGTCGACTACTTCGATCGGCATCTATTCGGCTTTCTTGTCCGTGTCGCCCTCGTGCGGAACCTGGATCTTCGACATCTGCTTGTTCATCGACTTGATGAGGATGTAGAGGGCCAGCCCGATGAGGGCGACGACGGTGAAGCCGAGCAGACCCGGACTGACATCACCAGCTGCGAGAACTGTCACACCTTCAGTCTGCCACCCGTATGCCGTGGTCCGGTCAGTGGCAGGCGGGTGAGACGTCCTCGGCGTGGATGCCGGCGAACAGGTCGTCCTCGGGCAGCTCGGTGTCGACGAGCGAGCGCGCCAGGTGGTAGTCCTCGGTCGGCCAGATCTCCTGCTGCAGCTCGCGCGGGCAGACGAACCAGAAGCCGTCGGGGTCGACCTGGGTGGCGTGCGCGAGCAGCGCCTCGTCGCGGATCTGGAAGTACTCGCCGCACGGCACCCGCGTCGTCACGGGCCACTTGGCCGGCCGGTCCTCCCAGCGGGAGATCCAGTCGGAGTACGGGGAGCCGAGCCCGCGCTCGGTCATGGCCTCGTGCAGCGCCTCGAAGCGCTCCTTGGTGAAGCCCATCTGGTAGTAGAGCTTCATCGGCTGCCACGGGTCGCCGGTGCCGGGGTAGCGGTCGGGGTCGCCGGCCGCCTCGAACGCCTCGACGGAGACCTTGTTGGTCATGATGTGGTCGGGGTGCGGGTAGCCGCCGTCGTCGTCGTAGGTGATGATCACGTGCGGGCGGAACTCGCGCACGGCGGCCACCAGCGGGGCCGAGGCGTCCTCAAGCTTCTGCAGCGCGAAGCAGCCCTCGGGCAGCTCCTCCTCCTCGCTCTCCGGCAGGCCGGAGTCGACAAAGCCCATGAAACGCTGCTGGACCCCGAGGATCTCGCGGGCCCGCTCCATCTCCGCCCGGCGCACCTCGCCGATGTTGGCCACGATCTCGGGCCGGTCCATCTTCGGGTTGAGCACGGAACCCCGCTCACCGCCCGTGAGGGTACAGACCAGCACTTCCACGCCTTCGCGCACGTAACGCGCCATCGTGGCGGCGCCCTTGCTCGACTCGTCGTCGGGGTGGGCGTGGACTGCCATCAACCTCAGGGGTGCACTCACGGGCGCGTTCTCCTCACAGGGTCTCCTCGGTGGAGGACCGGTCACTCGTCCAGAGAGGTTAGTTTCTGCTGGGCGGTCGCGAGGGCACGCCCCCCGCGGGCGACAATTGTCTCGGATAACGCTCAGGGAGTGCAGGGAGATTCCGCCATGGTCACCGAAGATGTCGGGAACGGACCCGTTCTCGGCACACCCGACGACTTCCCCGACCGTCCGAAGAGAGGCGGCCGGCTGGTCGTGCATGTCGTGATCGGCGTGCTGGTGGCCATCGTCGCGGGCGGCTGGGGATGGGTGATGTGGTCGATGACGGCCGGCGGCGGCTCGGAGGCCCCGGCGCAGGTCGTCTCGTTCAGCATCGACGCGCCCGGGCGCGCGGAGATCACCTTCGAGGTGTACAAGCCCGACGATAGAGTGGCCGTCTGCCGGATCAGGGCACTGGACGTCTACCACGCGGAAGTCGGTAGCAAGGAAGTAAGAATCCCGGCTGGTGAGGGTAGTAAGCAGCTCAAGGAGAGCCTCGACACCAGTGGTCAGGCCACTTCCGTCCACATCCAGTACTGCAATCTCGTATAGTGAGACATTTGGGGAAGCGTCCGGGCGGTTGAGTTGTTAGCCTTTCGCAATTCGACCGTCCACATCCTCAAGTGATCTCAGGGCCCCCTAGGCAAGCAAGGAGAACCCGTGGCCGACTCTCGCGATGAGAACGTCACATGGCTGACGCAGGAGGCGTACGACCGCCTGAAGGCGGAGTACGAATATCTCTCTGGCCCCGGGCGCGTCGACATCGCCAAGAAGATCGAGGCCGCCCGTGAGGAGGGCGACCTGAAGGAGAACGGCGGCTACCACGCCGCCAAGGACGAGCAGGGCAAGATGGAGGCCCGGATCTTCCACCTCCGCCAGATCCTCGACAACGCCAAGGTGGGAGAGGCCCCCAAGACCGAGGGCGTGGTCGGCCCCGGCATGACCGTGACGATCCGGTTCGTCGGCGACGACGACGAGGTCACCTTCCTGCTCGCCTCCCGCGAGGAGAGCGGAGCGCCGATCGACGTCTACTCGCCCAAGTCGCCGCTCGGTTCGGCGATCAACGGCAAGAAGATCGGTGAGAAGGCGACGTACTCGATGCCCAACGGCCGCCAGAACACCGTCGAGATCCTCGAGGCTGTGCCGTACATCGGCAACTGACCCCCGCAGATCCTGACCGCCGGGCCCACGTCGGCCCGGCGGCGTTTTCGCGTTCGCCGGGAATCGCGCAGGACCTCAGCTTCCTGGTGAAGACGCGGAAACGGCGAGACTTATCCAGGCTCATCCCCTTCATCGTGGTGATGCTGGTGGCCGTGCTCACCACCGACGTGCTGGTGCTGGTCCAGACGGGGGAGGAGCAGGCGCCGGTCGAGGTGGTGCGGGCGCGGCCGGTGCCGAAGCAGACGCTCATGGCCCAGTCCCGGGCCGACCAGCCCGTGGCGCCGCTGGGCAAGCTGCGCAAGCCCAACCTCTTCGTGCTCACCCGCAAGCCGTTCACCGACGAGCTGCTGCGCAAGGTGGCCAGGCTGCGCGGCGTACGGGCCCTTGAGCTGGCCGACGCGGCCTCCATCTCGCTCGACGGCAAGCGGGTGCAGACGCTCGCGGTGAACCCGTCCACGTTCCGGGCCTACACCCCCAAGGTGACGGCGTCGTCGGACGCCCTGTGGCAGAACGTGGCCTCCGGCGACGTGGCGGTCTCGTTCGTGCTGGGCAACGACGGCGGCCTGGCGCTGCACAGCCGCGTGAGCGGGCCGGCCGGGCCGCTGCGCATCGGCGCGTACGCCACCACCGGGTTCGGCGCGGTCGACGCGGTCGTGTCCAAGGAGACCGGGCGCAGGCTGCGCCTCCCGCGCGACAACGCGCTCATCGTCAGCGCCCCGGGCGCGAACTCCGACGCGCTGCGCCGGGCCATCCTGGCCGCGATGCCCAAGGGCACGCAGGTGGCCACCGTCAACCCTGTCCAGCCGCGGCCCAGGGCCGACACCCCGAAGAACTGGCCGTCCGGGTCGTTCATGACCGTGGAACAGCTCACGGCGGCGCTGAAGGCCGCGGTGTCCAAGCTGGGCCGGCCGTACGTGTGGGGGGCAGAGGGGCCCGACACGTTCGACTGCTCGGGGCTGGTGCAGTGGGCGTACGGGCAGGCGGGCGTGCGGATGCCGCGGGTGACCCACCAGCAGTGGGTGGCCGGGCCGCAGGTGCCGCTGGCGCAGGCGCAACCGGGCGATCTGATCTTCTGGCGCAACGACCCGACGAATCCGGGTTACATCTCGCACGTGGCGATCTACTGGGGCAACGGGAAGGTGCTGCAGGCGCCGCGCACCGGTGACGTCGTCAAGATCTCCCCGTTGAGCACGCGGAACCTGGCCGGCGTCGTCCGGGTCAGCCCCGTCGCGGCCGCCCGCGTCCGCTGAACGAACCTTCGCACGATCCGCGGTTCGCCTCGTGCATTTCGCGCGCAACTGTGTAATCGTGATTACATGTCAACAGATGATATGAGCGCGCAGGTCCGCGGCTGGTTCACCGGCCGGCTCCCCGAGGGCTGGTTCACCGGGGCCCCCGAGATCGTCCGTGACCGCGAGGAGATCGCGGTGCTCGGCACGCTGCCCGACCCGCCCGCCGACACGCCCGAGGCCGAGCGGCTCGCCCTCATCGAGGGGCTGGCCCGCCGGTTCCGTGAGGAGACCCGCGAGCGGCGGATCGAGATCGCCCGCGAGGCGGAGCGCCGGTTCCGCCAGAAGGTCTCGTGGGGCGTGCGGTGCGGGGGCGAGACTGTGATGTTCACCACACTCTCCGTGCCCGTGATGACGCGTCTGCGTCAGTCGGAGCGTCAGGTGCTCGACACGCTGGTCGCCGCCGGGGTGGCCAGGAGCCGCAGCGACGCGCTCGCCTGGTGCGTGCGCCTGGTCGGCAAGAACACCGACACCTGGCTGGCCGAGCTGCGCGACGCGCTCCAGCACGTCGACAGAGTGCGCAACGCGGGCCCCGACGTCAATTCCTGAGAACACCGGCGGAAACGGCTCGGGAAATTGGACTAAACCACTGCGGTAATTGGTTTAGACCACGCGAATTCGCCTGGACCGGCCCCGCGAAATTCCTCTTTTAAAACTCGGAGACCTGGGTAGGCTCCCCGGATCGTCAGGGCCGCTGCCTGCGGCGACGGTCGCGCCAACAGGTCTATGCCAATTGGCTTTCATGCGCCTTCGTCGTTAATGATGACTGGGCCCTGAGAGAGTGGAGGAGTCGCAGTCGTGTCCGTTTCCGTGGAAGTGCCCGCGCCGACGAGCAATCGCGAATTGGTCGCGTGGGTGAACGAGATCGCAGCCCTGACCCAGCCCGACCGGATCGAGTGGTGCGACGGCTCGGAGGAGGAGTGGACGCGCCTGACCAACCTCCTCGTCGAGCAGGGCACGCTCACCCGGCTCGCCGCGCGCCCGAACAGCTTCTACGCCAAGTCCGATCCCAGCGACGTCGCGCGGGTGGAGGACCGTACCTACATCTGCTCGGAGCGCGAGGAGGACGCGGGCCCGACCAACAACTGGATCGCTCCAGCGCAGATGCGCCAGACCTTCTCCGAGCTCTTCGCGGGCTGCATGCGCGGCCGCACGATGTACGTCGTCCCGTTCTGCATGGGCCCGCTCGGCGGCGAGATCTCGCAGCTCGGCGTCGAGATCACCGACTCCGCGTACGTGGCCGTGTCGATGCGGATCATGACGCGCATGGGCGACCGGGCGCTGCGCCTGATCGAGCAGCGCGGCGGCTTCGTCAAGGCCGTCCACTCCGTCGGCGCCCCGCTGCGGCCGGGCCAGTCCGACGTGGCCTGGCCGTGCAGCTCCACCAAGTACATCAGCCACTTCCCCGAGACCCGCGAGATCTGGTCCTACGGCTCGGGCTACGGCGGCAACGCGCTGCTCGGGAAGAAGTGCTACGCGCTGCGCATCGCCAGCGTCATGGCCCGCGACGAGGGCTGGCTGGCCGAGCACATGCTCATCCTCAAGCTCACGCCGCCCGACGGCGAGACCCGTTACGTCGCCGCCGCCTTCCCGAGCGCGTGCGGCAAGACGAACCTGGCCATGCTCCAGCCCACGATCCCGGGCTGGAAGGTCGAGACGATCGGCGACGACATCGCCTGGATGCGCTTCGGCGACGACGGCCGCCTGTACGCCATCAACCCGGAGGCCGGCTTCTTCGGCGTCGCGCCCGGCACCGGCCAGGTGACCAACGCCAACGCCATCAAGACCCTCTGGGGCAACAGCATCTTCACCAACGTCGCCCTGACCGACGACGGGGACGTGTGGTGGGAGGGGCTCACCGAGGAGCCCCCGGCGCACCTGACCGACTGGAAGGGCCGCTCCTGGACGCCCGACAGCGACGAGCCCGCCGCCCACCCGAACGCCCGCTTCACCACACCCGCCTCCCAGTGCCCGACCATCGCACCGGAGTGGCAGGACCCCAAGGGCGTGCCCATCTCGGCGATTCTCTTCGGCGGCCGCCGCGCCACCGCCGTGCCTCTGGTCACGGAGTCGCTGAGCTGGGAGCACGGCGTCTTTCTCGGAGCCAACGTCGCCTCCGAGAAGACCGCCGCGGCCGAGGGCAAGGTGGGCGAGCTGCGCTACGACCCGTTCGCCATGCTGCCGTTCTGCGGCTACAACATGGGCGACTACTTCGGCCACTGGCTCGACATCGGCCGGGTCGAGGGCGCGAAGCTGCCGCGCATCTACTACGTCAACTGGTTCAGGAAGAACGACGAGGGCAAGTTCATCTGGCCCGGCTTCGGCGAGAACAGCCGCGTGCTCAAGTGGATCGTCGACCGCCTCAACGGCGAGGCCAAGGCGAACCCCACGGCGATCGGCCTGCTGCCCGCCGAGCTGGACACCGACGGCCTCGACCTGTCCGAGGAGGACCTGCGCACGCTGCTGTCGGTCGACCGCGACGTGTGGCGCGAGGAGGCGGCCCTGATCCCGGCCCACTTCGAGAAGTTCGGCGACCACCTGCCGAAGGAGCTGTGGGACGAGTACGACGCCCTGCTCGACCGGCTCGGCTGAGCGGGCGCGCGCGGTGCGGCGGTGCTGGCCGCCGCACCGCGCGGGGGCGATCTGATCGCCCGGAACCTTTATGCCTTGCTTATACGTCTTCTCGGTACGCGGCCCGACGGGCCGCACGAGGGGAGGGCGTATGGATCTGTTCCTTCTCATCCTCGCGGTGGCGCTGGCCGTGGCGGCCGGGGTCACCGTTCTGGCGGTCCGGCGCGAGCACGCCGCCATCCGGGGGGCCGCCGTCGAGCCCCGGCCGCATGATCTCGGCCCCTACGAGCTGGCCTTCCTGGCGGGCGGATCCAGGCGCGTGGCCGACACCGCCGTCGGGCTGCTGGCGGCGTCAGGGGCCGTACGCGTGTCCCGCGACGGACGGGTGCACCGGGTGGCCGGCGCCCGGAGCACCGGCGAGCCGGTCGAGGACGCCGTCCTGGACGAGGTCGAGCGCAACCCCGGCGCGTGGGCGAGCACGATCAGGGAGCGCGTGAGCCAGGGCGAGACCCTGGACGCCCTCAGGTACCGGCTGGGCAGGATCGGCGCGGTTCACCCCACCGGCTCCTTCACCCAGGTGGACCGGCTGATCGTCCGGTTACGGGTGCTGGCGGTGCTGGCGATCGCCGGGGCGGCCGTGGAGGCGCTGTCGGTGGCCGTCGAGGGCACGTCGCCGCTTCCCCTGGCCGCGCTCGGCGTCCTGGCCGGGACGGTCGTGGGCGCGCCGAGCGCCATCGCCGGACACCGGCGCACGTTCCCCACCGATCTCACCGCTTCCGGGCAGGCCGCGCTCGACCGGGCCAAGCTGGACCACCCGCCGGGCACCTCCAGCGGCCCGGTGGCCGTCGCGCTGTACGGCCTCGGCGAGCTGAACGACGCCAACCTCGTCCTCGCGCTCGACGGCTCCCCGGCCCGTACGGTCGCCACCAGGCGGCGGCGCGGCGGCGACCAGTCGCACAGCGCCGGCGCGGGCGGTTGCGGCACGGCGGGGTGCGGCGGCGGGAGCGGCTGCGGAGGCGGCGGCTGCGGGGGCGGCTGCGGCGGCGGGGGGAGCTGACATGCCGGACCTGCCGGACCTGTCGGACCTCGGGGTGGGCATCGGGTGGCGGCCGGAGCTCGACCTGACGATCGAGCGGATGGCGGGCGTCGGGTTCGTCGAGGTGGTGGCCGAGAACATCGACCCCGGCGACCTGCCCGAGTCGCTGCGCGTGCTGCGGGTCAGGGGCGTGCCGGTGATCCCGCACGGCGTCTCGCTGGGCGTGGGCGGCGCCGAGCCGCCGGACCCGGCCCGGCTCGCCCATCTCGCGGCCTGCGCGCGGGCCCTGGACTCGCCGCTGGTCAGCGAGCACCTGGCGTTCGTCCGCGGGGGCGGCGTGGAGGCGGGGCACCTGCTTCCGGTGCCGCGGACGCGGGAGTCGCTGGAGATCGTCGTGGAGAACGTGCGGCTGGCCCAGGAGGCGCTGCCCGTGCCGCTGGCCCTGGAGAACGTGGCGGCGATCTTCGGCTGGCCGGACGACGAGCTGACCGAGGCCCGCTTCCTGGCCGAGGTCGTGGAGCGTACCGGGGTGGGGCTGCTGGTGGACGTCGCCAACCTGTACGCCGCCCAGGTCAACCTGGGGCTGTCGGCCGTGGCCGCGCTGGACGCGCTGCCGCTGGAGCACCTGGCGTACGTGCACGTGGCCGGCGGGCACGAGCACCACGGGATCTGGCACGACACGCACACCGCCGCCGTGCCGCCGGCGGTCCTCGGCCTGCTGACCGAGCTGTGCGCCCGGACCAGGCCGCCCGGGGTGCTGCTGGAGTGGGACGACGACTACCCGGGCGACGCCGCGCTCGCCGGCGAGCTGACCCGCATCCGAGCCGCCATGTCCTCGGTGGAGCAGACCGTGGGCGGACGCGGTGAGTGAGGAGGCGCGGGCTCGGCGTGTGGACGCGGTGAGTGACGGGGCGCGGGCGCGGCTGGCGGAGGCGCAGGGGCGGGTCGTCGCGTGCCTGGTTGCCGGGGCGGATCCGCCGGTCGGCTTCGACGCCGGACGGCTGCGCGTGCAGGCGTCCGCGCTGCTCGCCAAGCGGCGCAGTGTGGTGGCCAGGCTCCGCCCGGACGCCGCCCGTGCCGCCGGGCCCGCCCTGGCGACGGAGTTCGCCGCCTACGCGGCGGCCCGTGCCGTCCCGCCGCCCGGTTACCGTGCCGACGCCGACGACTTCGCCGCCTGGCTGCGCGCCCGCGGCCTCATGCCGGCCGCGAGGCCGCGCGGGTGGGCCCGCCTGTCCTTCGTGTTCCGCCGTGATCGCCGCTAGGCTTGCTCGTAGCAAGCGCTTGGGAGGCAGTACGGCATGCGCATCGTCAACATGGGCGACTGGCCCCTCGGCGAGCAGGACGAGCAACTCCACCAGCCGGGCGACGACCCGCTGTGGAACGAGTCCTACTACCTCGACTTCGTCGCCGACGACGGCGAGCTGGGCGGATACGTCCGCATCGGGCTCTACCCCAACTGGAGGCGCACCTGGTTCTGGGCCCGGCTCGTCCGGCGCGGCGGGAGCCTGGTGGAGATCACCGACCACGAGGCCCCGCCGACCGGCCTGACGATCTCCGCCGACGCCTACGAGGCCGACCTGGCCGCGACCGAGCCCCTGCGCACCGCGCGGCTGCGCCTGGCCGCCCCCGGCCTGTCGCTCGACCTCGAATGGCACACCCGCGGCGGCGTGTACGGCTACCAGCTCACCCCCCGCTACGAGGTCCCCTGCGAGGTGACCGGGACGGTCGACGGCCGCCCCTTCCACGGCCACGGCGAGCGCGACCACAGCTGGGGCGTCAGGGACTGGTGGTCGCTGTCCTGGACGTGGAGCAGCGGCCGCCTCTCCGACGGCACCCACCTGCACGGCACGCAGGTCAACCTGGGTATGCCGCTGCCGTGGCCGGCGTTCACGGTGCCGCCCGGCGGCGGGATCGAGCACGCGGACGGCTTCGCGGCCGGCACCCGGTTCGACGGCGACCGCCCGGCGCGGACGCGGCTGAGCTTCCCGGGCCGCGCGGTGACCGTGCGGCCGGTCGCGTTCGCCCCCGTGAGGCTGGTCTCGCCCGACGGGGCGGTGGCCGAGTTCCCGAGGGCGCTGTGCGAGCTGGAGTCCGACGACGGCGACACCGGCTTCGGCTGGACCGAGTGGCACCAGCCGCCGGGCTGGCGCCTGCACGGCTGGCACCCCTTGCTCTGAAATATCGAGACATCCTAGGTTTGGTGGGTGATTGTCGATGCGCACCAGCATTTCTGGGACCTCGAAACCGGCGACTACCCCTGGCTCACCCCCGAGGCAGGCGTGCTCTATCGGACGTACGCGCCGCACGACCTGGCCCCTGAGCTGGCGCGGGCCGGTGTGGACCGGACGGTGCTGGTCCAGGCCGCCGACTCCTACGCCGAGACCGACGCCCTGCTGGCCCTGGCCGACGCCCACGACTTCGTCGGCGCGGTGGTCGGATGGATCCCGCTGCTGCGCCCGGACGAGGCCGCCGAGGCGATCGCCCGGTACGCCGCCCGTCCGAAGTTCCGCGGCGTCCGGCACCTGATCCACGACGAGCCCGACCCCGACTGGCTGGTCCGCGACGAGGTGCTGGAGTCGCTGGGCCTGCTCGCGGCGGCCGGGCTGACGTTCGACGTGGTCTCGCTGCTGCCCAGGCACCTCGACCACGTGGTCACGCTGGCCGGGCGGCACCCGTCCCTGAAGATCGTCATCGACCATCTGTCCAAGCCGCGCATCAGGGACCACGAGTGGGAGCCGTGGGCCGGCGGCCTGGCCCGCGCCTCGCGCTTCCCCAACGTGTACGCCAAGGTCTCCGGCCTGGTCACCGAGGCCGACCACCGGAACTGGACGGTGGAGGACCTGCGGCCGTACGTGGAGCACGCCGTCGAGCTGTTCGGCCCGGACCGGCTGATGGCCGGCAGCGACTGGCCGGTGGCCCTGCAGGCGGCCGACTACCGGACGGTCTGGGAGGTCACCGGCGCGCTGCTCGGCGGAACCGACCGGGACCTGGTGCTCGGGGAGACAGCCAGGGGTTTCTACGGGTTTAGCTGACTTGGGGCCGGAAACGGGGAAGGACGTGGGGGGACTACGCTGTGTCGATGGATCGTACCTGACCGTCACGCCGGTGGCGTGCACGGACACCGTCGGCACGCCGTACGAGATCACCCTTGAGCTCCATCGCGACGGCACGCCGTACGGCAGCGTGGGGGAGCGGTGCGGCTGGCTGCTCGCGCGCCTGGCGCGCGGGGTCGACGAGGCGCGGCAGGGAAGGGGGGCGGCCCGGCGGTGGAACGACCCCGACGACCGCTTCCCCGACGAGGAGCCGGAGAGCGAGCTGTTCTCCTTCCGCTACCGCACCCGCTCGGGGCTGGTGGGCGGCGGCGAGTTGCGCTGCCAGCTGCGCACCATCCCCATCTGGCAGCCCGCGCCGGGTCAGTGGCGGCTGACCCGCAGGGCCTACGTCGAGGCGTGGGGGGCCTCCGGCGTGGGCATGAGGGCCGTCCTGACGTCGGCGGAGTTGTCCGAGTTCGTCCGCGAACTGGTCCATGAAGCCGAGGGGTGTCTCGGTGGAAGAGATCTCGCCAGGAATCCCATTGGGGGAGCAGGCACGGGCGAAACGCGGTGATAATTGCCTGTTGGGTCATTCGACCAAAGGCACAGCACCGCTGGGGAGGCACTCCGTGGGCCTGCGCGACCTGGTCTACCGGCTGTACGAACACAGGCTGGAGACCAAGCTGTCCAAGGACAGCGTTCCCCGGCATGTCGGGGTCATCATCGACGGCAACCGCCGCTGGGCGCGCGCCATGGGCATGCGCGACGTGGCCACCGGCCACCGCAAGGGCGCGGACAAGATCTCGGAGCTGCTCGGCTGGTGCCGGGAGACGGGCGTCGAGGTCGTCACCGTCTGGATGTTGTCCAACGACAACCTCAACCGGCCGCGCGAGGAGCTGGAGCCGCTGCTGCGCATCATCGAGGACGTGGTCCAGGAGCTCGTGGACGAGGGGTGGCGGATCAGCCCGGTGGGCGCGCTCGACCTCCTCCCCGACCGCACGGCCAATGTCCTGAAAAATGCAAAAGAAGCGTCATCACACCGTCCGGGCCTGATTGTGAACGTTGCAGTTGGGTATGGAGGAAGACGTGAGATTGCCGATGCGGTGCGCTCACTCCTCCAGGAGCATGCGAGTAAGGGCGCCAGCATCGAGGACCTCGTGGAGGTCCTCGATGTCGAACACATCGCGGAGCATCTCTACACTCGCGGCCAACCCGACCCGGACCTCCTCATCCGTACGTCGGGCGAGCAGCGTCTGTCCGGATTCATGTTGTGGCAGAGCGCTCACTCCGAGTTCTACTTCCACGAGGCTTACTGGCCGGACTTCCGCAGGGTCGATTTCCTGCGGGCGCTGCGCGATTACGCTGCGAGACACCGGCGTTACGGTTCTTGATGCGACATTCGGGTATCCAGGACGTAACGTTGAAAGTGTCCGGCCACAGGCCGGGCATCCCGGAGAGGGCCCGCCTTTGCACCGACATCTGCTGAGGGGGGCCGGAGTCCGGCTCCGCCGGCAGGTTGCGGTCGGGGACGCGGGTCCGGTCCGGTTCCCACCTCGTCTGCAGGGTGCCCGCACCTATGGGCGCCCGGGGGAGAACGTGTGGCAGTGTCCTCGAGCAACCCTACTCACCAGCCGGCCAAGCGCACGTACGTGCTCGACACCTCGGTCCTGCTGGCCGACCCGGCGGCATTGACGCGCTTCGCCGAGCACGACGTCGTCCTTCCCATCGTGGTCATCACGGAGCTGGAAGGTAAGCGGCACCATCCCGAGCTCGGCTACTTCGCGAGGAAGGCCCTGCGCTACCTCGACGACCTGCGGGTTCAGCACGGCAGGCTCGACGAGCCGATGCCGACAGGGGATGGAACGATCAGGGTTGAGCTCAACCACAGCGATCCGTCCATCCTGCCCGTCGGGTTCCGCCTGGGCGACAACGACACGCGCATCCTGACCGTCGCGCGCTCGCTCGCGGCCGAGGGCTGCGACGTCGTGCTGGTCTCCAAAGACCTGCCCATGCGGGTCAAGGCGGCCTCGATCGGCCTGGCGGCCGAGGAGTACCGCGCCGAGCTGGTGGTCGAGTCCGGCTGGACCGGGATGGCCGAGCTGCAGGTGACGGCCGAGGACGTCGAGACCCTCTTCGACAAGGGCGTGGCCGACCTGGAGGAGGGCAGGCAACTGCCCGCGCACACCGGCCTGCGGCTGCTGTCGGCCAAGGGATCGGCGCTCGGCAGGGTGGCGCCGGACAAGTCCGTCCGCCTGGTCCGCGGCGACCGCGAGGTCTTCGGCCTGCACGGCCGCTCGGCCGAGCAGCGCATCGCGCTGGACCTGCTGATGGATCCGGAGATCGGCATCGTCTCGCTGGGCGGCCGGGCCGGCACCGGCAAGTCGGCGCTGGCGCTCTGCGCGGGCCTGGAGGCGGTCCTGGAGCGCCGCCAGCACCGCAAGGTGGTCGTCTTCCGCCCCCTGTACGCCGTCGGCGGCCAGGAGCTCGGCTACCTGCCGGGCACCGAGGGCGAGAAGATGGGCCCGTGGGCGCAGGCGGTCTACGACACGCTCGGCGCGATCACCTCGCCCGAGGTGATCGAGGAGGTGCTCGACCGGGGCATGCTGGAGGTGCTCCCGCTGACGCACATCCGCGGCCGGTCGCTGCACGACGCGTTCGTGATCGTGGACGAGGCCCAGTCGCTGGAGCGCGGGGTGCTGCTCACGGTGCTGAGCCGGATCGGCGCCAACTCCCGGGTGGTGCTCACGCACGACGTCGCCCAGCGCGACAACCTGCGGGTCGGCCGGCACGACGGCGTGGTGGCGGTGGTGGAGAAGCTGAAGGGCCACCCGCTCTTCGCGCACGTCACGCTCACCAGGTCCGAGCGTTCGCCGATCGCCGCCCTGGTGACGGAGATGCTGGAGGACATCACGATGTGAGCCGCGGCGGGCTCACCTGAGCTCGCGGCAGGTGTACGGCCGCCCCTCCGCCTTGGCGGGGCGGCCGTCGTTCTCCCGGACGATCTTCACCTGCTCGAACGCGAAGTCCTGCTGCGCGGTGCAGACGATCTGGGCCTTGCCGAGCCTGCTCAGCGGCCGGTCGCCCTTGAAGTACACGGTCAGCGTGGAGGTGCGCGGGAGCTGCATCTCGTCGCGCTGCACGGGGTCGAGCGAGTCCTTCATGCCGACGTACTCCAGGCCGTGCAGCTCGGTGGTGCGGTCGCCGAGCGGCTGGTCGGAGGCGGCGAAGAGGGCGCCGAGCAGGCTGCCCACGGTGCCGCTCTCGACGTCGGCGGGTTCGAGCGTGAGCTGCTTGTTCTTGATCAGGTAGATGGTCTTCGAGGGCGGCGGGAGCTTGATGGTGGGCGCGGCGCCCTTGGTCTGGACGTCGGTCGGCGAGATGCCGCAGGCCGCCACGGCCAGCAGGGCCGCGGCGGCGACGAGGACCCGGCGCCCGATCATCGGTGCCTTCATCGGTGCCTTCATCGGTGCGGCAGCCAGACCGTGAACAGGGTGCCCGGCTGCTGGGCGCGTACGGAGATCGTGCCGCCGTGCAGGTGCACGTTGGCGCGGGCGATGGCCAGGCCGAGGCCGCTGCCCTGGCTGCGGGCCCGGCCCGCGCCCGCCTTGAAGAACCGGTCGAAGACGTGCGGCAGCGCCTCGGCGGGGATGCCCTTGCCGTGGTCGCGCACCTTCACCTCCAGGCCGTTCTCGGTGCCGCGCGCGGTGACCTCCACCGGGGGCAGGCCGTGCTTGAGCGCGTTGCCGACCAGGTTGGCCACGATGACGTCGAACCTCCTCGGGTCGAGATTGACGGTCAGGCCCTGGGAGGCGGTCACGTCCACCTCGTCGCTCCAGCCGCGCACCTCCAGGCAGTCCAGGATGGCGTCGGCGACGTTCACGGGCTCGACGTTGAGCGTCGCGGTGCCGGCGTCGAACCTGCTGACCTCGATCAGGTGCTCGACCAGCTCGCGCAGGCGCCCGATCTCGCGCAGCACCAGCCGTACGGCCTCCGCGGGCGCGTCGGGCAGCCGGCCGGCCTCCTCCGAGAGCATGTCGGCCACGGCCGTCATGGCGGTGAGCGGCGTGCGCAGCTCGTGCGAGACGTCGGCCACGAACCTGCGGGACATGGCCTCCAGCGAGCGCAGCTCCGACACGCTCAGCTCCAGCGCCGCCGCCGCGTCGTTGAACCTGGCGGTCAGCTCGGCCAGCTCGTCCTGGCCGTGCACCGGCAGGCGGGTGTCCAGCCGGCCCTGGCCGAGCGCCTGCGCCGCCGCGCTGAGCCGCCGTACGGGCAGCAGCACCTGCCGGGCCGACAGCAGCGCCACCACCAGCGCGATCAGCACGATCACCGCGCCGCCCTGGGTGAGCGTGTTGCGGAGCGTCGTGAGCTGGCTCTCCTCGTCGTGCAGCGGGAAGAACACGAACGCCCGCAGCCCGGTGGCCTCGGGGGCGACGCCGGGCTCGAACCGGTGGACCTCGGCGCCGACGATGAGCCACAGCTCGTTGCCGATCACCTTGCGCTGGGTGACGACGTTCTGCTTGGCCCGGCCGTACAGCTCGTTGGGGACGTCCTTCATGGTCATCGGGCCGTCGGCGGACAGCAGGTTGCCGTACTCGACCAGGACGCTGCGGCCGGGGCTGGACAGCGTCCGGACGACCTGGTCGAGCTCCTTCATGGACGGCGCCGCCTCGCCCGGCCTGAGCTTGCCCACGGGGAAGGTGATCCGGCCGAGCTCGCGGGTCACCAGGTCGAGGGAGGTGGTCTCGGCCCTGGTCACGAGCGCGGTCTTGGCCAGCTCGAAGCCGATGGTGGCGACCAGCGTCGACGCGGTGACCGCGACGAGGGTGAAGGTGATGACCAGGCGCGCCCGCAGCCCGGTGGGCAGCGGGATCACGGAGGGCTGAACCGGTAGCCGAACCCGCGCACGGTGTGGATGAAGACGGGCTCGGCCGGCCTCGGCTCGATCTTGGCGCGGACGCGCTGGACGCAGGCGTCCACCAGCCGCGAGTCGGCGACGTGCGTGTGGTCCCAGACGACCCGCAGCAGGTAACGGCGGTTGAGCACCTGGCCGGGATGCCGGACCAGCTCCAGCAGCAGCCGCAGCTCGGTCGGCGTCAGGTGGATCTCCTTGCTGGCCAGCGTCACCTTGAGCGCCCCCCGGTCGATCACGAGGTCGCCGAAGGTGATGCGGTCGGAGGTCGCGGACTCGGCCCTGCGCAGGATGGCCCGGATGCGGGCGTCGAGCACCCGCGGCTCGACCGGCTTGACCACGTAGTCGTCGGCGCCCGCCTCCAGGCCGACCACCACGTCCAGGTCGTCGCCGCGGGCGGTGAGCAGGATGACGGGGAGCTGGTCGAGCTTGCGGATGCGGCGGCAGACCTCGACGCCGTCGATGCCGGGCAGCATGACGTCGAGGATCGCGATCTCGGGGCGGCGGGCGCGGATGTGGTCCAGAGCCTCCTCGCCCGTCGCATAGGACGTGACGGAATGTCCCTGTCGCGTCAACGCCAGCTCCAGGGCTGTGCGGACGGAGGGATCGTCTTCTACAAGGAGGATGCCGGCCACGCGCACATTATTATTCCATGTCCCCTATACCCGGGTTGTGTCATCAAACTGTGACCGGGTGCGGATCAGATCCTGAAGATGGGGCGGAACCCTGAAAGCGGCCTCCCTTCGGTGCGGGCGCTCGAAGGGAGGCGCTAAACCCCCTGTGACGAAATTCACAATTTTTCGTGAAAAAGGTTGTTACCTGCTGGTTGGCCAAGAGAACGTCAACCGAATCCCGCGTTCCGGTTGCGGACCACCCCCCATGACAGGGCAAGCTCATGGATCGTGAGCCCCGGTCCGCAGTTGAGTGAGCGCCCCCCGAAGGATGACCTTCGCTCGGCGCGCCGCCGGCCTTCGCGTTTCACCCCCAAGCGCATCGCCGTCGCCGTCGTGTCCTTGGTGGTGGTCGTGGGCGGTGGCGGTTACGTCGCTTACCGCGCCGTCGACAACGCCAGCAAGCCGCCGGTCGACCCGTTCACGGCCGAGCAGCTCGGCGCGCTCGCCGGAGGCAACCTGTTCGCCCCCGACCCCGAGACCGACGCGCTGAAGAACGCCGCCGAGCAGGCGTACCGGGCCGACCAGCTCAAGAAGGGTCGCGGCGGCACCGCCAAGAAGCTCGACTGGGTCGTGCCGAAGAAGGCGCCGGGCGGCAGCGGCTTCCCGCCGGCCAACTTCCCGCCGGGCAGCAACCCCTCGCCGGGCAGCAACAAGGCCGTCGCCAGGTCGATGCTCGCCGCCAAGGGCTGGGGCGCCGACCAGTGGGGCTGCCTGGAGCTGCTCTGGCAGAAGGAGAGCGGCTGGAACGAGCGGGCGATGAACCGCTACTCCGGCGCGTACGGCATCCCGCAGGCACTGCCCGGCAGCAAGATGGCCAGCGCGGGCGGCGACTGGCAGACCAATGCGGCCACCCAGATCGCGTGGGGCCTCGGCTACATCAAGGGCCGTTACGGCACGCCTTGTGGCGCGTGGGGGCACTCGCAGTCCACAGGATGGTACTAACAGGTCAAACTCTTCTTCTGTAATCGGCAAGCCGTCTCACCCGATCGTGTATGAGCGGCGCACGCTGGCCGCATGGGTGTGAAGGTCAGTGTGATCGTCAATGTCCACAACCCGGGTGACACCGCGGACGCGTGCATCCGCTCCGCGCTGGAGCAGACGTTGCCCGCCGCCGACTACGAAGTGATCTTCGTGGACGACGGGTCCACGGACGGCATCGGGGAACGACTGGACACCATCGCCGGTCTCCGCGAGAACGTCCGCGTGCTGCACCTGCCGCACACCGGATCGCCCTCTCGCGGCCGCAACATGGGCGTGGCCGCGGCGGAGGGCGATTACGTCTACTTCCTCGACCAGACCGACCGGCTGGCCCGCGACGCGCTGGCCCGCATGCACGAGCGCGCGGTCGAGACCGACGCCGACGTGCTGATCGGGCGGCTGGCCCGCGACTACGGGCCGCCGATGGTGGCGTTCGAGCGCAGCAGCGCCCGCGCCGACATCCTGCGCGAGCGGCTGATGACGCTGCTCGTCCCGCAGCAGCTCTACCGCCGGGCCTTCCTGGAGGAGCACGAGCTGGGCTTCGGGATGCCCGGCGGCCGGCTGGCCGAGCAGGCGTTCGTGATGCGGGCCTACCTCGCGGCCAAGGTGATCGCCGTCCTGGCCGAGGAGGTCTGCTGCCAGCTCGGGCCGCGGCCCGAGGCGCCCGAGGAGGACCCCCGGGTGATCGTGGCCGGGCTGAGCACGCTGCTCACCGACATCGACACCTACGTCGGCGCCGGCCGCCAGCGCGACCGCATGTACGCCTACTGGTTCCGCTCGGCCGTGCTCAGGCCGCTGCTGACCGCCAGGTTCGCCGACTCCTCCGTGGACCGGGGCATGCACTTCCGGGTCGTCCAGGAGCTCGTCGGCGAGCGTTTCCCCGAGCGGATCGACCGCTACCTGCCCGTCCAGCTACGGGCGGTGGCCGCGTTCGTCCGGCGCGGACGCCTGGACCAGATCGTCATGTTCGCCAACTCCACCCGGCGCGCGGGCCTGCGCGCCGAGCTCACCGAGATGCGCTGGGACGCCCACATCCTGGTGCTCGGCCTGACCGTGGAGGTCATGTCCGGCGACGGCCTGCCCGACCGCTACCGCGTGGACGGCGAGCGCCTGCACTGGATCCCGCCGCGCTCGGCCGACACCAAGCTGCTGTCCGACGACGTCACCGACATCACGGCCGACGTCGAGCGGGCCCGCATCGACGTCTACGTCCGGCACAGCACGACCGGCGTGGTGCACTTCCTGCCGGTCACCCAGCACGTCGAACGTCTCCCCGACGGCCGCCGCCGGGTCCGCGTGCAGATCAGGGGCGAGGCCCGCCTGGACGTGACCAGCGCCGCGATGGGCCAGCCGCTCAGCCCCGGGCAGTGGGAGGTGCACGTCCGCATGTTCAGCGGCGCCAACCAGGCCAGGAGCCGGGTCGGCCGGGCCGAGGGGCCGCTCAACTGCCTGGGCGTGCTGGCCCAGCGGCCCAGGATGCGGCTGGTGGTGCCGTGCTGGTCGGACAAGGGGGAGCTGGGCCTGGCGGTCGAGCCGCGCTCGTTCTCGGAGTCGATCGCGCTGGTGTCGCCGGGGGTGACCGTCCGCCAGCTCGACGGCCACGTGTACGTCGTGCTGCCGGTCCCGTACGTGCCGCCGAGCGGCGGGCCGCCCCTGGAGCTGGTGCTGCGCAGCACCGGCCGCCGGGAACGCGAGGTGTGCGCGCCCGCGCTGGTCGAGGCCGGGGTGCCGGGCAAGCTCGCCGGCCAGCTCGTCGCCAAGATCCCGGTCAGGCGGCACATGCCGAGCGAGGAGCAGCTCGGGCCGGGCGCCTGGCTGTCGTCGTTGCGCTCGTCCGACGAGGAGATCGGGCTGCGGTTCGGCCTCCAGGTGCGCCGCGGCCGGGTCGAGACGCGCCCGGCCGTCGCGGTGGACCCCCAGCGGCGCTCGCCCATGGGCCGGGACACCGCGCTCCACCGCCTCGGCAGGCGCCTGCCCGGGGCGCGGCACATCGTGCGCTGGGCGCGCGCGGGCAGGCATCGCTACCTCAAGGAGTGACCCACCCCTCCAGCTCCTGGAAGGCGTCCCTGAAGGCCGGGAGCATGGGCCTGAGCCGGTCGGGATAGACGTCGACGAGGCTGTCGAGGTGGTTGCCGCCCTCGATCCGGTGGTAGCGGAACGGGCGGTGCGGGCCGACCATCCTGGCGTAGACGTCGGAGTCGCGGGAGATCGGCAGCAGCGAGTCGAGCGTCCCGTGGATCGTGATCAGCGGCTTGGTGATCCTGCCGGTCAGCCCGATCCTGGCCATCGCGGCGTACGGCCGGCGCGCGTCGTAGTCGTAGTCGGCCGCCGCGCCCGCGTAGGACGGGTCCAGCTCCTTCTGGTAGAGCTGCTGGGTGAGCTCCCAGTAGTACTGCCGGTGGAAGGGCCACAGGAACTCAGAGCCCGGCGCGAAGCCGGCCGCCCGCACGCCCGCCTCGTCCGGGTACGCCTTCAGCGCGGGCGGCAGGAAGTTCAGCAGATTGTCGCCCTTGACCCGGAAGAGCGTGCCCTCCCAGTCCACGCCGCCGTCGTAGAGCCAGCCGCGGTTCTCCAGCTGCCACCTGACCAGGTAGCCGCCGTTGGACAGGCCGGCCATGAACGTACGGGCCGGCGGGCGGCCGTACCGCTGCCTGACCACGGACCTGGCGGCCACGGCGAGCTGGGTGACGCGGTCGTTCCACTCGGCGATGGCGTCGCCGGGGCGGCGGCCGTCCTCGTGGAAGGTGACGCCCACGTTGCCCTTGTCGGTGGCGGCGAACGCGTAGCCCTTGGACAGCACCCAGTCGGAGATCGTGTAGTCGTTGGCGTACTGCTCCCGGTTGCCCGGGGTGCCGCTGACGACCAGGCCGCCGTTCCACCGGTCGGGCAGCCTGATCACGAACTGGGAGTCGTGGTTCCAGCCGTGCGTGGCGTTGCCGGTGGAGGTGTCGGGGAAGTAGCCGTCGAGCTGGATGCCGGGCACGCCGGTCGGGTTGACGGTGGCCTTGGAGTGCAGGCCGGCCCAGTCGGCCGGGTCGGTGTGGCCGGTGAGCGTGGTGCCGGCCGTGGTCAGGTCGTCGAGGGTGGCGCTGATCAGCTTCTCCGCGCCGGGCACGGTCAGCTCGCCCGCGGCGGGGGCGGTGAGCAGGCTCGCGACCAGGGTGAGGGCGACGAGCATCAGACCTCCTCCAGGTGCTCGGCCAGCAGGCGGCCGAACTCGGCGGGCCGCTCCAGATGGGGGCTGTGGCCGCAGTCGTCCAGCACGACCTCGCGGTAGCGGCCGTAGCGGTCGAGCACCGCCCTGGTCTGGGTCACCATCGGCTGGGCCGGGGTGCCGGGGGAGCCGGGCACGACGCCGATCGCGCCCAGGTGGGCCAGGTCGAACAGCGAGGTGTCGGAGACGATCACGTCGTCGGCGCCCCTGATCCACAGGACGGGCGGCCTCGGGCCGATCTCGTGCAGATCGTCCAGGCGGAAGTGGGTGGGGGCGCACGCGTTGAGCACGCCGTGCTTGCCGGGGGCCACGCCGGGCCAGGCCGGGGAGCCGACGACGTCGCCCGGGTAGTTGGCCTCGCCCACGCGGGTGGTGAGCATGGACCGCAGGTAGAAGTCCTCGTCGGGGATCCGCGGGTGCTTGACGTAGCCGGTGCGGAGCACGTTGCGGGGGGACGTGGGAGATTCATCCGACATGTCGCCCGCCTTGAGCCGGGCCACGAAGTCCGGGTTCGCCGCTCCGGCGCCCGATCCCGCGCCGTCGGGGTGGGTGAGCGTGCCGTCCGGGCCTTCGGTGCCGCCGAAGCCGTACGGGGAGATCGGGTTGACCAGCGTGACGCTCCTGACCAGCTCCGGACGGTCGCGCAGGAGCTGCAGGACGACGCCGCCGCCGAGGCTCCAGCCGACCAAATGCACGCCGTCGAGCCCGAGGGCCTCGACCAGCTCGGCCAGGTCGTCGGACCAGTCGCGCAGGCCCCTGGTGGCGTCGACCGGCTCGGGGTCGGTGTCGCCGAAGCCGCGCAGGTCGGGGGCGAGCGGGCGGTAGCGGGCGGGCAGCGCGGCCATGCTGTCGCGCCAGAAGGCGCCGGAGGAGACGTTGCCGTGCACGAACAGCACGGGCTCGCCGGACGTCCGGCCCTCGACGGTCAGGACGTGCTGCGTGAGGCGGGGGGTGGTGACCTTCATCGCGCGTGGATCCTCTCGGCCAGGTCGCGTCCCTGGGTCTCGCGGGCGGTGTAGACGGCGACCAGCGTGAGCACCGCCGCCAGGCCAAGGTAGACCGAGATGGGCACGCTGCTGGAGTAGCTCTTGAGCAGCGCCACCGCGATCAGCGGGGCCAGCGCGCCGGCCACGATCGCCGAGAGCTGGGCGCCGATCGACACGCCGGTGTAGCGCGTCCTGGTGCCGAACAGCTCGGAGAAGAAGGCCGCCTGCGGGCCGTACATCATGCCGTGGAAGAGCAGGCCGACGGTGACCGCGAGGGTGATCGCCAGGAAGTTGCCGGTGTCCACCAGCGGGAAGAAGGCGAAGATCCACACGCCGATCCCGGCGGCTCCGGCCAGGTAGATCGGACGGCGGCCCACCCGGTCCGACAGCGCGCCCCACATCGGGATCGTGACGAAGTGGATCGCCGAGGCGACCAGCACCGCGGTCAGCACCGTCGAGTTGTCGATCTTGGCGTTCTTCGCGTACGTGATGACGAACACCGTCAGCAGGTAGAACGAGATGTTCTCGGCCAGCCGGGCGCCGATGGCGGTGAGCACGTCCTTCCAGTGGTGCCGCAGCACGCCCACGATCGGCGCGGTCGGCTCCGGCTCGGCCTGCTGGAACACCGGCGACTCGCTGATCGTCAGCCGGATCCACAGCCCGACCATCACCAGCACCCCCGACAGCAGGAACGGGATCCGCCAGCCCCACGACAGGAACGCCTCGTCGGACTGCCAGGCGGCCAGCACCGCCAGCACGCCCGTGGCCAGCAGGTTCCCGCCGGGCGCGCCCGCCTGCGGCCAGGAGGCCCAGAACCCGCGGCGCTTCGTGTCGCCGTGCTCGGACACGATCAGCACCGCGCCGCCCCACTCGCCGCCGAGCGCGAAGCCCTGCACGAGCCGCAGCGCGGTCAGCAGCAGCGCCGCCGACGAGCCGAGCGTGGCGTACGTCGGCAGGCAGCCGATCAGGAACGTGGCGGCGCCCATCATCAGCAGGCTGACCACCAGCAGGGTCTTGCGGCCCACCCGGTCGCCGAAGTGGCCGAAGACCAGGCCGCCGAGCGGGCGGGCGACGAATCCGACGGCGTAGGTGAGGAACGACAGCAGCGTGCCGGTCAGCGGATCGGACTCGGGGAAGAAGAGTTTGTTGAACACGAGAGCGGCTGCCGAGCCGTACAGGAAGAAGTCGTACCACTCGATGGTGGTGCCGATCAGGCTCGCGGCGACGATCCTCTTGATGGAAGTGGCCATGCCGGTCACGGTAAAGAGTGACCGGCGTCACTTATATGGGGCCGGGACCCACAGTCTGCTGGGAGGATGTGTGGCCGAGCCGGTGCAGGCGGAGGGCGAGCTGGATCTCCAGCGCGCGCTCGGGCTCCAGCCAGCCGTCGCCCAGCAGCTTGCCGATCCGGTCGAGGCGCTGGGTGACGGTGTTGACGTGGATGTGCATGGCCTCGGCCGTACGGGAGGGTGAGCCGCCCGTGCCGAAGTAGGCCGACAGGGTGTCGGTGAGCGCGGTGCCGCGGCGGGCGTCGTAGTCGATCACCGCGCCGACCACGCGGCCGACGAAGCCGCGCACGTCGCGGCCGTCGCCCACGAGCAGCCCGACGAAGCCCAGCTCGGCGGGGCTCGCGCCGTCGCCGGCCCGGCCGAGCGCGAGCAGCGCCTCGGCGCACCGCCGCGCCTCCTGGTACGCCTCCGCGACGTCCCGCGCGCCCGCCGATCCGCTCGCCGATCCGCTGGTCGCGCCGCCTCCTGAGCCCCCCGCCGAGCCGCCCGGCGGGCCGCCGGGTGAGGCTTCGGGGAGGCGGGCGGGGGAGGCGCCCGCCGTCGCCGGGCTGTGCAGGGACGCGCTCAGCTCGGCCGCCACCCGCTGGGCCAGACCGCCCGCGTCCACCCCCGGCAGCAGCAGCACCACCTCGTCGCCGCGCCCCGCCGCCAGCCCGTGCCGGACCGTGGCGTGCGAGGAGGCCCAGAACGCCGCCCGCTCCCGCTGGCCGCCGTGCCTGGCCACCACCACGACGTGCGGCGCGCGCAGGTCCACGCCGAGCCGCCGGGCCCGGTCGGCCAGGCCCGGCGAGTCCGGCCGCGAGATCAGGTCCTCCAGCAGCTCGCCCCTGACCCGGCCCTCGGCCTCGGCCACGCTCCGCCTGAACAGCAGCAGCAGCGCGCACACCAGCGCCGCCCGCTCCAGGATGCGCTCGTCGGCGTCGTCGCTGCGCAGGACGAGCGTGCACAACGGCTCGCCGCCGACGTCCACCGACGCGATCAGCTGGTCGCCCCTGCGCACGGTACGTCCCAGCGCCCTGGACGCCTGCGCCGCCTCGAACACCCCGGCGTCCAGCTCGCCCACGTCGCCGGTGATCGGCCGGCCCAGGTCGTCGAGCACGGCCAGCGACCCGCCGAGCACCTCGGTCACCACGGCGGCGACGTCCTCGATGCCGCCGCCGCGCAGCACCAGCGAGGTCATCCGGTCGTGGGCCAGCGCGGCCCGCTCGACGGCCTCGCCGTGCGCCCTGGCGGTGCGGTGGGCCTGGGAGAGCTCCTCCAGGGCGTTCCTGGTCTCCTGGAGCAGCCGGGCGTTGTCGATGGCGACGGCGGCGTGCGCGGCCAGGCTCGCCAGCAGCGAGACCTCCTCCTGGTGGAAGGGCCTGGCGCTGCGGTTGGCCGCCATCAGCACGCCGATCACCCGCTGGCCCAGCCGCAGCGGCACCCCCAGGATCGCGACCAGGCCCTCCTCCTTGACGGCCTCGTCGATGTGACCCTTGTGCCGGAACCTGGCGTCGGCGAAGTAGTCGGCGGTCGCGTACGGGGTGGCCGTCTGCGCGACCAGCCCGCCCAGCCCGGCGCCCATGGCCAGCCTGAGCGCCCGGAACTTGGCCGAGATCGACCCGTCGGTGACCCGCATGTACGTGTCGCCCTGCTCGGGGTCGTGCAACGTCATGTACGCGATGTCGGTCGCGAGCAACTGCCTGGCCCGGTGGACGATGGCTTCGAGCACGGCGTCGAGGTCGCGCAGCGCGGCCAGGTCGCCGGCGGTGTCGTAGAGCGCCGACAGCTCGGCCTCGCGCCTGGCCCGCCGCCTGAGCAGCGCCCTGACCTTCAGCGCCTCGACCTTGGCCTGCTCCAGCTCCTCGATCGTGGCCGGATCGGCGCCCTGCGCCCTGGCCTCCACGATCGGCCCCTCGAACTCGACCGCCGACGCCTCCCGCGCCAACAACTCAAGGAAACGCGTGCTCATGGCCTCACTCCGTGAGGCGGGCTCGGTCGCCAGATGCCGGTGGCTTCCCCCGCTCTGGTCGCTTCGCTCCCGCCGCTCCTCCAGCCACCGGCACTCCCTCGCGTGCTCACTAATGGGCCGTCCAGCCGCCGTCTACGGGGAGGGAGGTGCCGGTGATGAAGGAGCCGTGCGGGCCGCAGAGGTAGGCGACCAGTTCGGCGACCTCCTCGGGCTCGATCAGCCGCTTGATCGCGGCCGGCTGGAGCATGATGTTCCCGACGACCTCGTCGCTGCCGATGCCGTGCACCCGGGCCTGGTCGTCGATCTGCGCCTCGACCAGCGCCGTGCGCACGTACGCCGGGCACACGCAGTTGGACGTCACCCCGTGGGCCGCCCCCTCCAGTGCGACGACCTTGGAGAACCCCTCCAGCGCGTGCTTGGCCGTCGTGTACGCCGACTTGTACGGCGAGGCCCGCAACCCGTGCACCGACGACATGTTCACGAACCGTCCCCACCCCCGGGCGTACATGCCGGGCAGCACCCGCCGCGCGATCAGGAACGGCGCCTCCACCATCACCCGCATCATGGTCGAGAACACCTCCGGTGGGAAGTCCTCGACCGGCGCCACGTGCTGGAACCCGGCGTTGTTCACCACGATGTCCACCGGCTCGTCGGGCAGCGACGCCGCGAAGGCCGGATCGCTCAGATCGGCCACCACCGCGACCCCGCCGACCTCCGCGGCCACCTTCCCGGCCGCCTCGCCCTGCCTGTCGACCACCAGAACCTTGGCCCCCGCGGCGGCCAGTCGCCGGGCGCATGCGGCGCCGATGCCGCCCCCAGCCCCCGTCACCAGCGCGGTCCGCCCAGTCAGCTCCTTCGCCATACTCCGAACCCTAGGCGCTCGCCGCGCCGGGACGCATGGGTGCGGCCGACATAGATCCGAACCGACCTATGTGGATCACCCCTCCGTCGGCGGCCGGGTCATGGACAGCACGTCGAGGGCGGCGTCGAGCTGCTCCTCGGTCAGCGTGCCGTCGGCGACGTGGCCGCGCTCGACGACGACCTCCCTGATGGTCCTGCGCTCGGCCAGCGCCTGCTTGGCTATCTTGGCCGCCTCCTCGTAGCCGACGTGCCTGTTGAGCGGGGTGACGATCGAGGGGGAGGACTCGGCGTACTCGCGCAGGCGCTCGACGTTGGCCGTGATGCCGGCCACGCAGCGGTCGGCCAGCAGCCTGGACACGTTCGCCAGCAGCCTGATCGACTCCAGGATGTTGCGGGCGATGACCGGGAGCTGCACGTTCAGCTCGAAGCTGCCCGAGGCCCCGGCGAAGGTGATCGCCGCGTCGTTGCCGATGACCTGCGCCGCGACCATGGCCGTGGCCTCGGGAATCACCGGGTTGACCTTGCCCGGCATGATGGACGAGCCCGGCTGGAGGTCCGGCAGGTTGATCTCGCCGAGCCCGGCGCGCGGGCCCGAGCCCATCCAGCGCAGGTCGTTCGCGATCTTGTTGAGTGACACGGCCACCACCTTGAGCTGCCCGGACAGTTCCACGATGGAGTCCTGGGCGCTCTGGGCCTCGAAATGGTCGGCGGCCTCGCGGAAGGGGATGCCGGTCGCCTCGGCCAGCTTCGCGATCGCCCGCCGCGCGAAGCCGGGCGGCGTGTTGATGCCCGTGCCGACCGCCGTCCCGCCCAGGGGCAGCTCCAGTACGTGGTTCAGCGCCGTGCGCACGCGGGTGCCGCCGTGGTCGATCTGGGCGGCGTACCCGCCGAACTCCTGCCCGAGGGTCACCGGCGTGGCGTCCATCAGGTGGGTCCGGCCCGACTTGACCACCTGCGCGAACTCGGCCTCCTTGGCGTGCAGCGTCTCGGCCAGGTGGGCGAGCGAGGGCAGCAGGTGGAAGGTCACCTCGATGGCGGCCGCCACGTGGATCGAGGTCGGGAAGACGTCGTTGGACGACTGCGAGGCGTTCACGTGGTCGTTGGGGTGCACCGGCCGTCCCAGCCGCTCCTCGGCCAGCGTCGCGATCACCTCGTTGGCGTTCATGTTGGACGAGGTGCCCGAGCCGGTCTGGAAGACGTCGATGGGGAAATGGGCGTCGTGCTCGTTGTCGGCGACGTCCGCGGCGGCCTGCGCGACGGCCTCGGCCAGATCTTTGTCGATCACGCCCAGCTCGCCGTTGACCTCGGCGGCGACCGCCTTGATCAGGCCGAGCGCGGCGATGTGGGACGGTTCGAGCGGCCGTCCCGAGACCGGGAAGTTCTCCACCGCCCGCTGGGTCTGGGCCCGCCACCGCGCTCCCGCCGGCACCCGGACCTCGCCCATCGAGTCATGTTCGATTCTGAACTCGCTCATGACTCCAGTCTGTCCCACGGCCGGGCGATCAGTCCGGGGCCGGCCCGCCCCGGGCGGGGACGGGCCGTCGTACCGAAGACGGGCTCGCTCAGCTGGAGATGAGCGCCACGATGAGGACGGCGATCACGACCGCGGCGGCCGCCGCCACGGCCATCAGCACGAGCATGCCGTTGCGGTTGCCCGCCTGCGGCTTCTCGGGCGGCCCGGCGATGGCGAACAGGTCGGTCCCGAGGCCCTGGCCCTGGTGCGGGCCGGCGGCGGGCGGCACCGGCTGCCCGGGCCGGCCCGGCACCGGGCCCCCCTGCTGCGGGCCCCCCGGACCCTGCTGTCCAGGACCCTGCTGTGCTGGAGCCTGCTGTCCCGGGCCCTGCTGCCGCGCGGCGTGCGGCGGTTGCTGCGCCGGGGGGTAGACCTGCTGGCCGGGGGAGCCGCTCCGCGGCGTGGCGATGTGCCTGGTCGTGACGGTCCCCTCGTCGTCGGGGCGCTGCGGCGGACGGTCGCCGCCCTGCTCGGGCCCCGGCGGGAACGGCCCCTTGGGACGCATGACGCTGACGGTCCGGTCGGGGTCGAAGCCCCCCTCGTCGCCGGCGTCACCCGTCTGCGGCGGCTGCGCCGGGCGCGCGGCCTGCGGCGGCCGGCCGGGTGCGGTGCTCTGGGGCATCGTCGGCGCGCCCAGCGGGCTCCGGGCGGGCTCCTGCGGCCCTGAAGGGCCCTGCGGCGCCGCCGCACGCCCTCCGGCCGCGCCGGACGGCACAGGTCCCGCCCCCTGAGCCCCTGAAGGCCGCCCCCCGGCGGGACGCGTCGGCTGCGGGCCCGAGACGGGCGGCGCGCCCGCCCCGTACGCCTCCTGAGCCCCTGAAGGGCGCCCCTGAGGGCCGGCGGGACGCCGTGGGCCGGAGTCGGTGAAGGGGTCGGGCAACGCGGCCTCCTGGGCCATCAGGGTTTCCGCCGTGAGCGCCGGCATCTCGCTCGTGGGCGTGTCGGCGACCATCCGCATGAGGGTCTCCGCCTTGGCGGCGCTGAGCCGCTGCCGGTAGTCCTTGTTGAGCAGCCCGTTCAGCACCGGCCGCAGCCGACCGGCCTGCGTGGGCGGGTCGGCGCTCTCGCTGAGCAGCGCCGCCAGCGTCTCGGCGATCGTGGCCCGCTCGTACGCCGGCCGCCCCTCGACCGCGAAGTACAGCGTCGCCCCCAGCGACCAGATGTCGGACTCGGGCCCGGTGTACTCGCCCCTGGCGCGTTCCGGGGCCGTGTAACCGGGCGAGCCGATCACCATGCCCGTCTTGGTGAGCCGCGAGTCGCCCTCGGCCTTGGCGATGCCGAAGTCCGTCAGGACCACCCGGCCGCTCTCGGTGATGAGCACGTTGCCCGGCTTGACGTCGCGGTGCGTGATGCCCTGGGAGTGCGCGGCGCGCAGCGCGCCGAGCAGGTCGACGCCGATCTCGGCCACGAGCCGCGGCGGCAGCGGGCCCTCCTCCTCGATCACCTGCTCCAGGGAGCGCGCCTCGATGAGCTCCATGATGATCCAGGGGCTGTCGTCCTGGATGAGCACGTCGTGGATGGCGGCGACGGACGGGTGGTTGATCCGCGAGGCGATGCGGCCCTCGCGGACCATGCGCTCGCGTAGCTCGGCCCGCTGGTCCTCGGTGAGCCCCTGGTCCTGGCGGATCTCTTTGACCGCCACCTCGCGCCCGAGCGCGCGGTCGCGGGCGCGCCACACGGTCCCCATCGTGCCCCGGCCGAGCGGGGCGATGAGCTCGTAGCGCTCCGCGAGCAGGCGTGTCTGCTGTTCCGGCATGAGAAGAAGATATCGATTCTCGCTTGGGAAGTGCTTTACCCTCGCTTGCGAAGTTCTCTTGGCCAGAACCGCCGAGGAAGGAACAACTTTATCACCGCAGCCTTGAAACGGACATAAGTGGACGGACTTGGACGTGGTTCGACCCGCTTGCGGTGGACGCCCTCACCCGGCCTGCGCTCCTGGCGCGGCGGCGGGACCGACAGCGCGGCGGCGGTGGCCTCCGCCCTGTGCAGCCCGCGGTGCGCGGGCCTGCGCGCGAAAGGGGGTGAGGTGACCACGGGAACCGGGCGTACGGGCCGGCGCGGGGCCAGCGGCTCCTCCGCCGAGCCGCCCGCGGCCACCCGGGCCAGCATGAGCGAGGCCCGCACGGAGTCGAGCCGGGTCTGTGGATCGATCCTGAGCAGCGCGTCGAGCACGGGCGCCAGCGGGCCCGCCTTGCTCATGGGGATCGGCTCGCCGCTGGTCAGCGCGGCCAGCGCGGCGGCGGCCGTACGGCGGCCGTGCAGCCCCCGGCCCTCGACGGCGGTGTAGAGGGTCGCGCCGAGCGACCACAGGTCGCCCGCGGGGCTGGCCTTGGAGCCGAGAACCCGTTCGGGGGCGATGTAACCCGCCGAGCCGAGCACGATGCCGGCCTGGGTGATGGAGACGTCGCCTTCGAGCGCGGCCAGCCCGAAGTCGGTGAGCACGGCGCGGTCCTCGGTCACCAGGACGTTGCTGGGCTTCACGTCGCGGTGGAGGATGCCCTTGGCGTGGACGGCCCGCAGCGCGCCGAGGATCTGCCGGCCGATCTCGGCGGCCCGGCGCGGATGGAGCGGTCCGTGCTCCTGGATGAGCTGCTCCAGGGACTTGGCCCGGAGCAGCTCCATCACGATCCAGGGACGGTCGTCCTCGGTCACGACGTCGAAGACGGTGATGACCGACGGATGGGCCACCATCGCGGTCGCCCTGCCCTCGCGCTCGGTGCGGGCGCACAACTCCGCGCGCAGCTCCTCGTCGAGGACGGTGGGCAGCCGTACTTCCTTCACCGCCACGTCGCGGTCGAGCAACTCGTCATGCGCCCGCCAAACGGTGCCCATGCCGCCGCGACCAACCGGCTCCACAAGCCGATAGCGCGCGGCGAGAAGGTAACCGGAGGGCGCACGCATGCCAGGCAGCTTACCTATTTGCGTAAACCGACCAGTAGAGGCGGGGCCGATAAATTGTTGCGAACTTAAGTCAACCCGCCTGACTCGTTACGTCAGCGAACCTCCGGGCCACATCTGCCCAGTTGACGAGGCCCCACAGTTTCTCGACGTAGTCCGGACGCACGTTGCGGTACTGCAGATAGTAAGCGTGCTCCCACGCGTCGAACACGAGAAGCGGCGTGGTGTTCATTCCGACGTTGCCGTGGTGGTCGTAGATCTGCTCGACCACCAGCCGGCGGCTCAGCGGCTCCCAGGCCAGCACGCCCCAGCCGGAGCCCTGGACCGACGCCGTGGCCGTGGTGAGCTGCTTCTGGAACGCCTCGAACGTGCCGAAATGCTCGTCGATGGCGGCCCTGAGCGCGCCGTCGGGACGGTCGCCGCCGTCGGGGGAGAGGTTCTCCCAGAAGATCGAGTGCAGGACGTGGCCGGACAGGTTGAAGGCGAAGGTCTTCTCCAGGCCCACCAGGCCGGCGAAGTCGCCGCCGTCGCGGGCCTCGGCCAGGCGGTCGAGCGTGTCGTTGGCGCCCTTGACGTAGGCCGCGTGGTGCTTGGCGTGGTGCAGCTCCAGGATCTCGCCGGTGATGGCGGGCTCCAGCGCGCCGTAGTCGTACGGCATGTCGGGAAGGGTGTAGTCCCCCATGGGTCCGTCCTCTCGAAGTAGATCTCTGGAGGACACTATTGCAAGTTGTTCGCAAGTGCATCAGACTTGCGACCTAGGTCTCGCCTTGGCATCGTGGCGAGAGTCAGTTGGGTCCAGTTTGTGCGCGGACGGCATGAGCCGTCCGCGCACAGGCGTCCTGTGGGGATTTCTTGGGGTGGGAATTACCCAGGTCAGGGCGCTGTTGTACCTGTTTGTACGCGACGGCAGGGCAGCCGTGTCGAGGCGCCCCCGCAGATCTGTCGTCATCACCCATCGCAGGATTCACACCTGTGACCCGCCGTGCCTCATGCGCGGACGGTGAGCAAAGGAGCACCCCCCGATGGCCAAGCACGCCATGATGACCACGTCCCATATCGCCAAGCTCGCTCTCGGCGCGACCATCGCCGTGACCGCGCTGGGCACCACTGCCGCCGTCAGCGCCGCCACCGCGCACCGGACCGACGCCCAGACCGCCGCGCAGCGGTCGGCCGCGCAGGGTTCGGCCCAGGGCCGGGTGAACGTCACCGCCGCCCAGGTGCTGGCCACGGCCCGCGCCCAGGTCGGCACCTCCGAGGACGCCAACGGCGGCGGCACCAAGTTCCAGAAGTGGTACGCCGACTCGCAGCGCGCCGGCGAGACCGTCGCCCGCGACGGCGGCAGCCGCCAGGACTACCTGAACGCCGCCTGGTGCTCGATGTTCGTCTCCTGGGTCGGCGAGCAGACCGGCGCCCGCCCGCAGGTCGGCTGGGACGCCTACACCGTGACCCACGCCAAGTGGTTCGCCGCCAACGACCGCTGGGGCACCGAGGCCAGGCCGGGCGCCGTCGTCTTCTTCTCCTGGAGCGGCAGCAAGAGCCTGAGCGACATCCAGCACGTCGGCTTCGTCGTCAAGGACAACGGCGACGGCACGATCTCCACGATCGAGGGCAACACCGGCAACGGCAAGGTCGAGGAGCGCGTCCGGCCGATCTCGCAGGTCGTCGGCTACGGTTACCCGTCCTACGCCGCCTGACACATCGACACAGCGCGCATTCCTGCCCGGGATGCGCGCTTTGTTGTATTACCGCACGTCAGAGCGACTGTGACGCTCGGCACACCCCTCTCCCCGATAAATGTGCATGATGCCTAGTAGGGCACTTTCCCGCGTACGGCAGGCTGATTGACAGGAACCACGGCACGCCGTCAGCAAGATGTAAGGGTGCCGAAAGGGGACGGGGGCATGGTTAGGACATGAGACCAGGCGAGAACCCGCGAGCAGCTGAAACTGTCGGTGCCGGCCCTGAGACTGGGTAGGACGCCGACGTTCCACCACTGACGACAGAAGTTGAAGGACGTGATGGAGATGCGCCAGACACAGGTTCGCCGCCGGCCGAGGAAGCCGGTCGGCGCCACCCTGGACCTTCGCACGCCGTCGGGGCGACAGTTGCCCTTTTGAACATCAGGAAGCAGGAGCGCCATCTGAGAGGTGCGCGATGATGTGCAGTCACTTTCCCGTATGCCCCAGTGCGGACTCGCCCGACCGTGAGCGTTCGCACGTGATCTCGGCCCACCCCGACCAGGGCTGGAGCCTCCTCTGCAACGGCGTGGTGCTGTTCGAGGACACGGGTCTGCTCCTGCCTGACGGCAGCGTCGTCGCCCCCCACCGAGCCGCCGTCGCGGCCTGAGACGCCCGGAGCAACCCCCCCGTCGTCCGGTGCCGAGGGGCTTCGACCGCCGCCCGGCACCCTTCGACGCGCTCGGGCCCTACCTGCGCCCGATGCTCAGCACCGGCCCGGTGCGGTCGGTGAAGAAGTCCTCACCCTTGTCGTCGACGACGATGAAGGCCGGGAAGTCCTCGACCTCGATCTTCCACACCGCCTCCATGCCCAGCTCGGGGTATTCGAGCACCTCCACCTTCCTGATGCAGTCCTGGGCCAGCCGGGCCGCCGGGCCGCCGATGGAGCCCAGGTAGAAGCCGCCGAACTTCTGGCACGCCTCGGTGACCTGCCGGGACCTGTTGCCCTTGGCCAGCATGACCATCGAGCCGCCCGCCGCCTGGAAGCGCTCGACGTAGGAGTCCATGCGGCCGGCCGTGGTGGGGCCGAACGAGCCGGAGGCGTAACCCTCGGGGGTCTTGGCCGGGCCGGCGTAGTAGACCGCGTGGTCCTTGAGGTACTGCGGCATCTCGCCGCCGTCGTCGAGCAGCTCGGCGATCTTGGCGTGCGCGATGTCGCGGGCGACGACGAGCGGGCCGGTGAGGGAGAGCCGCGTCTTGACGGGGTACTTCGTCAGCTCGGCCAGGATCTCGGGCATCGGCCGGTTGAGGTCGATGCGGACGACGTCGTCGGACAGGTGCTCGTCGGTGGTCTCCGGCAGGAAGCGGGCCGGGTCGGTCTCCAGCTTCTCCAGGAACACGCCCTCGGCCGTGATCTTGGCCAGCGCCTGGCGGTCGGCCGAGCACGACACCGCGATGGCCACCGGGCAGGAGGCGCCGTGCCGGGGCAGGCGGATCACGCGCACGTCGTGGCAGAAGTACTTGCCGCCGAACTGGGCGCCGATGCCGAGCTTCTGCGTCAGCTCGAAGACCTTGGCCTCCAGCTCCAGGTCGCGGAAGCCGTGCCCGGAGGGCGAGCCCTCGGTGGGGATGGAGTCGAGGTAGCGGGCGCTGGCGTACTTGGCGGTCTTGAGCGCGAACTCGGCGGAGGTGCCGCCCACCACCACGGCCAGGTGGTACGGCGGGCAGGCCGCGGTGCCCAGCGAGCGGATCTTCTCCTCCAGGAAGGCCAGCATGCGCTTCTCGTTGAGCACCGCCTTGGTCTCCTGGTAGAGGAACGACTTGTTGGCCGAGCCGCCGCCCTTGGCCATGAACAGCAGCTTGTACTCGTCGGCGTGGCCGTGGGGGTCCTCGGCGTAGAGCTCGATCTGGGCGGGCAGGTTGCTGCCGGTGTTCTTCTCCTCCCACATGGTCAGCGGGGCCATCTGGGAGTAGCGCAGGTTGAGCTTGGTGTAGGCGTCGTACACGCCCTTGGAGATGTGCTCGGCGTCGCGGCCGTCGGTCAGCACGTGGCGGCCGCGCTTGCCCATGACGATGGCGGTGCCGGTGTCCTGGCACATCGGCAGCACGCCGCCGGCCGAGATCGAGGCGTTCTTCAGCAGGTCGAGGGCGACGAACCGGTCGTTCCCGCTGGACTCGGGGTCATCGACGATCTTGCGCAGCTGCGCCAGGTGCGACGTGCGCAGGAAGTGGGAGATGTCGTGGACCGCGGTCTCGGTGAGCAGCCGCAGGGCCTCGGGGTCGACCTCCAGGAACGTACGCCCGGCCGCTTCGACCTTCCGCACCCCCTCCGACGTGATCAGCCGGTACTCGGTCTCATCGGCGCCCAGGGGAAGCAGATCGGTGTAGTCGAAGTCCATGTCCATAGAGGGTACGCCCCCCGTCAGGTGGTCATCCCGGGGCCGGCACGGGCTCCGGCGAGCGCCGCGCGGTGAGCCCCACCAGGATGCCGACGATCACCAGACCGGCCCCCGCCAGGTCGTAGACGCTCGGCGTCGCGATGCCGAGCGCGAGCCCCGTCACGATCGCGCCGACCGGGATGAGCCCGGCGAACAGCCCGGCCGTCCCGGGGCCGAGCCTGGGCAGCGAGGTGTACCAGAGGAAGAAGGCCACGACCGTGACCACGACCGCCAGGTACACGAAGCCCAGCGTCTCGGCCGCGGTCGGCGTCCTGAACATGGCCGAGCCCTCCTGGACCAGGCCGACCACGGCCAGCATGGGCACGGCCAGCGCCGTCGAGTACGCCGACACCCGGATCGCCCCCAGCTTCGGCAGCAGGGGGATGGCCAGCATGGAGAAGCTCACCTCGCCCGCCAGCGCCCCGAGCGCCCACAGCAGGCCGGTCGGGTTCCCGCTGCCCAGTCCGGTCGCCAGCGTCGCGCCGGCCACCACCACCGACGCCCCCACCAGCAGCCGCGGCGCCGGACGCCCGCCGGCCAGCGCCAGCGCCAGCGGCACGGTGCCGAGGACGGTGCCCACCAGCGCCGGCCCCGAGGCCCGGGTGGACTCGACGACGCAGATGTTGAAGACCACCAGCCCGAGCAGGGTGAGCCCGCCCAGGTACAGGGTCTCCCGCCCGGTCAGCCGGACGAACCGCAGGCCGAGCGCCCTGGTGACGACCAGCAGGATGACCGCCGCGGCGAGGTAGCGCACGGCCTGGCCGCCGTACACGGGATAGGAGCCGATCAGGCCGGACACTCCGGCCAGGGTGCCCACCAGGAACATGGCGGTGGCGGCTCCGGCGATTCCGTTTCTCATGTGCAGGATCGTAGGGAGACAATGGTTCGGGCAAACAGTCCAATAGGCCGCTATATGACAGGACCAATATGGCCGACCTGCACATCCAGATCAA
The DNA here is from genome assembly GCF_042878785.1 of Nonomuraea sp. NPDC003560. Lineage (NCBI taxonomy): Bacteria > Bacillati > Actinomycetota > Actinomycetes > Streptosporangiales > Streptosporangiaceae > Nonomuraea > Nonomuraea sp. NPDC003560. The sequence goes on from NZ_JBIAOF010000011.1 coordinate 228,883, forward strand.
TCGGGATGCGGGAGGGATCGCTGGGCAGATCGCGGCCGAGCTGCGCGAGGGCGTGCGCCTCGGGCGGCTCGTGCCCGGCACCCGCCTGCCCGCCACCCGCGACCTCGCCGCCGACCTCCAGGTCTCCAGGGGCGTGGTGGTGGAGGCGTACGAGCAGCTGGTGGCCGAGGGGTTCCTGGTCTCGCGGGTGGGGGCCGGGACCGAGGTGGCCCCGCTGGGCGCCGTCCGGTCCGCCCGTCCGTGGCCGGTGGCCGACGGCGGCGCCTGCGGGCCGTACCAGGGGCACCGGGCCACGTCCCCCGACCTGGGGCACTTTCCCCGGGAGCGGTGGTCGGCGGCCGTCCGGCACGTGCTGGCCACCGTGCCGTCCGACGCGCTCGACTACGGCGACCCCGGCGGCGTCCCGGAGCTGCGCGAGGAGCTGGCCGGTTACCTGCGGCGGGTCAGGGCGGCCGACGTCCATCCCGACAATCTGGTCGTCGTGGGCGGTGTGGCGCAGGGGCTGAGCCTGGCGCTGCACGTCCTGGCCCGGCGCGGCGGCCTGCGCCTGATCGTCGAGGACCCCACCAGCCGCCGCCAGGTCCCGCTGCTGGAACGGGCCGGGGCCCGCCTGGTGCCGGTGCCCGTGGGCTGCGAGGGCCTGGTCACCGGCGCCATGGAGGGCGAGGCGGCGCTGGTCACGCCCGCACACCAGTACCCGACGGGCGTCGTGCTCTCCCCGGCCAGGCGGGCCGCGCTCATGGAATGGGCCTGCGCGGGCGACCGCACGATCCTGGAGGACGACTACGACGCCGAGTTCCGCTACGACCGCGACCCGGTCGGCTGCCTCCAGGGGCTGGCCCCCGACCGGGTGATCCTGACCGGCAGCGTCAGCAAGTCGCTCGCGCCCGGCCTGCGGCTCGGCTGGGTCGCCGCCCCCGCCCACCTGGCCGAGGCGATCCGCCGCGCCCGGAGCGAGCTCGACCTGGGCTCCCCGGTCATCGAGCAGTACGCGCTGGCCCACTTCCTGCGCACCGGCGGCTACGACAAACATTTGCGACGCATGCGCAGGGAGTACCGCCGCCGCCGGGACGCCCTGGTCAGGGCGCTGGCCGAGGAGCTGCCGGAGATCCGCGTCCGGGGCATCCAGGCCGGGCTGCACGTCTACCTCGACCTGCCGGACGGCTGGGACGAGCTGCGGGTCGTCCGCGCGGCCGAGGAGGTCGGCCTGGCCGCCGAGCCGGTCGCGCCGATGCGGTTCTCGCCCGGCCCGCCGGCGGTCGTGGTCGGGTTCGCCCGGCTGCCGGTGCATCAGGCGGCGGAGGCCGTACAAGGCTTAAAAGTCCGTATGTCCGGACATATCAAGGACTGAGGCGGAAAGCGGCATTGGAGGCGGCATGCGGGTGGGACTGCTGGGCCTGGGCCGGATCGGCGCGTTCCACGCGGTGAACCTGGCCGCGCATCCCCTGGTCGACGAGCTGATCGTGGCCGACCCGGTCAGGACCTCGCCGTACGGCAGGCCGGGGGACCCGTTCGAGGCCGACGCCGTGGTCATCGCCACGCCGACGAGCACGCACGCCGAGCTGCTGATCAGGGCGTGCGAGCGGGGCGTTCCCGTCCTGTGCGAGAAGCCGGTGGCGGGCACGGTCGCCGAGACGGTCAAGGTGCTGGAGGCGAGCGCGGGCCGACGGGTGTGCATCGGGTTCCAGCGCAGGTTCGACCCCGGCTACCGGGCCGCCCGCGCCGCGCTGCGGGCCGGCGAGCTGGGGGAGCTGCACCGCGTCCACCTGGTGACGGCCGATCCCGCGCCGCCGCCCGCCGGGTACGTCCCGCTGTCCGGCGGCCTCTTCCGCGACTGCCACGTCCACGACTTCGACGCCCTGCGCTGGGTGACCGGGCGCGAGGTCGTCTCCGTCCACGCCGTCGGCGCGAACCGGGGGGCGGCGTTCTTCAAGGAGGCCGGCGACGTGGACAACAGCGCCGCGCTGCTCACCCTCGACGACGGCACGCTGGCCACCCTCCAGGGCTCCCGCTACAACGGCGCCGGTTACGACGTGCGCATGGAGCTGGCCGGCACCAAGGGCACCCAGGTGGCCGGGCTCGGGCCGCGCGCCCCGCTGCGCAGCGCCGAGGGCCTGCAGCCGCCCGGCCCGCCCTGGCCCGACTTCGCCGCCAGGTTCGGCCCCGCCTACGCGGCCGAGATCGACGCCTTCCTGCGCGGCGGCGAGGGCCTGTGCTCGGTCGAGGACGCCCTGGCCGCCCTGTACGTCGCCGAGGCCGCCGACCTGTCGCTGCGCGAAGCGCGTCCCGTCCAGGTGGCCGAGGTGCGCGGCTGAGGAGGCTCGCGGATCACGCCTGCGCGGCGGCCCGCCGGGGCGCGAAGCCCGGCGCGAGCGCGATGATCACGCCGGCCAGCAGCAGCGGCGCGACGAACGCCACCCGCCAGTCCGTGGCGTCGGCGATGCCGCCGATCAGCGCGGCTCCCACGATGAAGCCCACGTAGTTGAAGAGGTTCACCCGGGCGATGGCCACCCCGGTGCCCGCCGGGTCCAGCTTGCCCGCAGCCGAGAACGACTGCGGCGCGACCACCGACAACCCCAGCCCGGTCAGCCCGAACGCGACGATCGCCAGCGGCTGGTTCGGGGCCACCACGACGCCGAGGAAGCCCAGCGTGGCCAGCGCGCCGCCGAGCCGGACGATGGCGGCCGGGCCATAACGGCGGACCGCGACGTCGCCGGCGAGCCGCACGGCCAGCGTCGCGCCCTGGTACACGCTGTAGGCCAGCTTCGCCACGCTGTCCTGGGCCAGCAGGGCCTTGCCCATGAAGACGGTCGCGAAGTTCGACACCGCCGCGTCGCCGATGTAGAGGAAGCCCATCGCCAGGCAGAGCGGGATGATCGGCCGCCAGGGGAACTTGCCGGTCGCGGCCTCGACGACGTTCTCGACCTTCTCCTCGGCGATCGTGCACAGCTTCGGCCCGGCGTAGATCGACCCGGCCACCGCCAGGACCATGGGGATCGCCATCGTGACCGCCAGCGAGACCCGGCCGGCCGCGAACACCGCCCACAGGGCGCCCGCCAGGCTGAGGACGCTCCACACGCTGTGGAAGCCGTTCAGCACGGCGGTGCCGTACCGGCGTTCGACGGCCACGCCCTGCATGTTCATGCCCGCGTCCACCGCGCCGACCGCCAGGCCGAACAGCAGCAGCGCGGGCACGGCCAGCGGCACCGAGGGCGCGAGGCCGGTGAGCACCACGGCGAGCGCCACCGCGGGCTGCGCGACCCGCAGGAGCAGCTTGCTGCCGTACCGGGCGGCGAACGTGCCCGCGCCGACGCTGCCCACGCCGGCGAAGACGGGCACGATCAGCAGCAGGAGCGTGAGCGCCCCGTCGGTGAGCTCCAGCTCGGTCTGGAGGCTGGCCACCTGGACGAGCAGGGTGGCGAAGGAGAGGCCCTGCACGCCGTACACGACGTACGTGGCGGTACGGGCCTGGCGATCACGCGGGGACGGCACGACGGCCTCCTGATCGGGGGGGAATCAAACGTGAGGCGGAGTCAGGTTAGCGGCTGCTCAGGGCCGTACGCCAGCGTCGGATCCGGCGGCGGATAGGGTGCCTGGGTGAGACGGGGCTACGCGACCGGCGAGGCGCGCAAGGAGCGCATCCTGGCGGTCGCGCTGCTGGAGTTCGCCGAGCACGGCTACCGCGGCGCCTCGCTGGCCCGCATCGCCGAGCGGGTCGAGCTCTCCCAGGCCGGGCTGCTCCACCACTTCAGAAGCAAAGAGCGTCTGCTCCTCGCGGTGCTCGACTACCGCGACGAGCTCGACCGGCGCAGGTTCGGGCCTGGGCACGACGGCCACGACGGCGGCGCCGCCGCGCTGCGCGCCCTGGCCGACGTCGTCGACCACAACGCGCGGGTGCCGGGCCTCGTCCAGCTCTTCTCGGTGATCAGCGGCGAGGCGGTGACCCCCGGCCACCCCGGCCACGAGTGGGCCAGGCGGCGCTACCGGCGGCTGCGCGCCGACGTGGCCGCCGCGCTGCGCGCCGGCGCCGAGCGCGGCGAGTTCCGGGCCGGCCTCGACGCCGAGGCCCACGCCGACCGCCTGATCGCGATGATGGACGGCCTGCAGACCCAGTGGCTCATCGACCCCGGCCAGGTGGACATGGCGGCCGTCTTCCGCGGTTACGTGGAGGACCTCATCGCCGCTCTACGGCCCGCCTGACCGCCCGCACGGGCTCGGCCTCCGCCAGCCGTCCGGCCGCCCACACCCCGAGGGCCAGCAACGCGGCCACCTCGGTAACCGCCAGCCCCCGTTCGACCAGGCCGAGGGGCATGACGCGGTACCACGGCAGCCCGTGGCGGGCGCCGATCAGCACCGCCGCGCCGATGCCCACGACCCACAGCGCCGAGCACACCCCCAGCCCGAACGCCACCATCGCCGACCTGCGGCGTTCCCGCTGACGCCAGGGCCGGGCGATGACCAGCGCGGCGAGCGGCAGGCTGAGGAAGGCCACGAAACTGCCGACCCGGTGGATGCTGCCGCTCGTGCTCGGCCCGACCGCCCAGTCGTGCTTCTGGAACGACGCCGTCAGCAGCAGCCCCACGCTCCAGGCCATGAGCGCGACCGTGCCGACCGCCCCGGCCAGCCGCTTGCGCGCCAGCGAGACGCCGATGGCCGCCGACCCGGCCGCGAGCAGCCCCACGGCGAGCCCGAAGATCCACCCTTCGGGGCCGAGACCGTGCTCGCTGATCGTGCGCCTGAACGGGTTCGTCTCGTCGAGGCTGGTCAGATCCAGGCCCGCGATCACGGCGATGCCCACCCCCGCCGCACCGAGCCCCCATCGCGCCGGTTGGTGCACGCCCGCCTCCCGGGATCAGCGGTCAGAAGCCTGTCGCGTGGATCAACGGTGGGAAACGCCGGACGATTCCGGCGTACGGCCATCGGTACGCCGACCGGACGATTCCGGCGCACGGTCACCGGCACGCCGAGGCGAATGGAGAGCCAGGTCGGGAGATCGGCGCGTTGCTCGGGCGGATTCGCCGATGTGCGCCCTGTTGGTCCGTTCTTGGGCGAGCGAATACCCGGGCCGCCGGATATCGTCAGAAGTGTGAACGAACGCGCGGGATCGTGGTTGCCGAAGCTGCAGGAAGTCGGAGAGCGGCTTGCTGAGGAGTTCGTGACGTCCCGGCGCGCACCGGCCGCGCCCGGCCTGCCGCAGCCGCACGAGCTGCGCGCCTCCGACGCCGACCGAGAACGCATCGCGCAGGTGCTCCAGGACGCCCACGCCGACGGCCGGCTCGACCTCGTCGAGCTGGAGGAGCGGCTCGGCGTCGTCTACTCCGCGCGCACGCTCGGCGACCTCGCCGGGCTCACCGCCGACCTGCTCCCGGCCGAGGAGCAGCCGCTGAACCTCGACGGCCGGCCGGTGTCGGCCATCTTCAAGAAGGAGCAGCGCGGCGGGCGCTGGGTGGTGCCCGCCGAGCTCGACGTCACGGCCATGTTCGGCACGACCAAGCTGGACTTTCGCGACGCGATCCTGCAGAACAGCCGGATCGTCATCAACGCCACCCTGGTCTTCGGCGGCCTGGAGATCCACGTGCCGGAGGACCTTGAGGTGATCAGGGTCGCCAAGGGGGAGACCGTCCGCCTGACCAGGCAGCCGGTCGAGCCCGGCGGGCCCGTGGTCGAGGTGCGCACCACGAACTTCGCCGGCGACATCAAGATCAAGGAACCGCCCAGGCGCAGACGACGCCGGTGAGCCGGGTCAGCCGGCCGTGTCGAAGTTGATCGCGCTGTAGGCGCGCAGCTTCCAGAGCTGGTGCTCGCTCTCGATCTTCCTGATGGTCCCCGACCGGCCGCGCATCACCAGCGAGCTGGTCACCGCCGCGCCCGACCTGAACCGCACGCCCTGCATCAGCTCGCCCTGGGTGATGCCGGTCGCGGCGAAGAACACGTCGTCCGACCTGACCAGGTCGTTCGTGGTGAGCACCTGGCTGAGGTCGTGCCCGGCGTCGACGGCCTTGGCGCGCTCGGCGTCGTCGCGCGGCCACAGCCGGCCCTGGATCACGCCGCCCAGGCACTTCAGCGCGCACGCGGCCACGATGCCCTCGGGCGTGCCGCCGATGCCCAGCATCAGGTCGATGCCGGTGCCCGCGCGGGCCGCCATGATCGCGCCGGCCACGTCGCCGTCGACGATGAACTTGATCCGCGCGCCCGTCTCCCTGATCTCCTTGACCAGCTTCTCGTGCCGCGGCCGGTCCAGCACGACCACCGTGACGTCGGACGGCGAGCAGTGCTTGGCCCTGGCCACGGCGTTGACGTTGTCGGCCACCGACGCCTCGATGTTCACCACGTCGGCCGCCTCCGGCCCGGTGACCAGCTTCTCCATGTAGAACACCGCGGACGGGTCGTACATCGAGCCGCGCTCGCTCACCGCGATCACCGACACCGCGTCCGGCATGCCGAGCGCCGTCAGCCTGGTCCCGTCGATCGGGTCCACCGCCACGTCGCAGTCGGGGCCGCTGCCGTCGCCGACGCGCTCGCCGTTGTACAACATCGGGGCGTGGTCCTTCTCGCCCTCCCCGATGACCACCACGCCGTTCATCGACACCGTGTTGATCAGCTGGCGCATGGCGTTGACCGCCGCGCCGTCGGCGCCGTTCTTGTCGCCGCGGCCCACCCAGCGGGCCGCGGCCATGGCGGCCGCCTCCGTCACGCGTACCAGCTCCATCGCCAGGTTGCGGTCGGGGGCGTGCTCGCCCGTCGCGAGCGCTGCCGGTACCGACGTCTGATCGGACATGATGAGCCTCCTCGTTGAGAACTCTCTCGATCGTAGTTGCCGGTCTATTCCCGGTCAGAGGGGGATAATCTGCCCAGTCCGGCTCAGCTCTCTGCACAAGGGCCGTCACGCGATGGTCAGGGACCGGCTAAAAGGGATATCTATATGGGTGCCCCGCATGACGGAGACCGGATTTTGCGCCATATCGCGTGCGCGTAGGAGATCTCGCCTCCACCATGGACATGCGCCCCCGCCGTGGAGGAGATCGAATGAGCGAAGTGGAACACGCGGTGACCCAGCCTCGCACGTCCGAGCGGGGGGCTGCGACGCGGAGCTCGCTGCTGGCCGCCGCGCGGGAGGTCTTCGTCTCCAAGGGGTTCGCCGAGGCCGGCGTGACGGACGTCGTCGCCAGGGCCGACGCCAGCGTGGGCAGCCTCTACCACCATTTCTCCGGCAAGGCCGACCTCTACCTCACGTTGTGGGAGGAATGGCAGGCCCGCCAGGCCCAGCGCACCAAGCAGGCCGCCCGTACGGCCCGCGCCGCCGCCGAGGGCGACCCCATGCGGGTGTTCATCGACGCCGCCCGCGCCTACCTCGAAGGCTGCCTGGAGGAACGCGAGCTGGCCGCCCTGTTCCTGCGCGGCGACGGCCCGCCCGGCTTCGAGGTGGTCATGCGCGACCGGCTGCGCACGTGGGCCCAGCGCAACGCCGCCCTGTTCGAGGACGAGCCCGCGCTCGTCGTCGTGGTCACCGGCGCCCTGGCCGCGGCCGTCAGCGAGATCGTCTTCTCCGGCGACCGCGCGATGGTCGACGACGTGCTGGCGATCATCGGCCAGATCAGGCCCGCCGCTTCGGCGACCGCGCCCTCCAGCGGGTAACCTCGCCAAGTGTGCGACGGTTCAGCCAAAGTTTCTACGGCTACGCGGTAGCCCTCTTCGTGTGCCTGGCGGGCGTGGGGCTCTTCATGCTCGTCGCCCCGCAGAGCCGCGAGGAGCACATCCCGCGGCTCGACTACTCCATCACCGTCGCCAACTTCGGGCACGACGTGCCCTACCAGGTGTGGTCCCCGCAGAAGGACCCGGCGGGCTGGGTGCCCAACAGCAACAGGATCGCCAAGGGCGAGAACGGCGCTCAGGTGCTCTACCTGGGCTACGCCACCGCCGAGCGGCAGCACGCCATGTTCGCCCAGAGCGACGAGAAGCCGGCCGCCGAGTTCGCCAACCGCATGACCGGCATCGCCAAGCCGTCCGGCAGCCAGCAGGTGGGCGGGGTGACGTGGGAGAAGCGGTTCCGCGAGGACAAGAACCAGCGCTCGCTCGTGCGGGTGCTCCCCGACGTCACCCTCGTGATCACCGGCACGGCCGACTGGCCCGAGCTGACCGAGCTGGCCGGGCTCCTGCAGCAGCGCGCCAAGGGATGACCCTGGCCGGGCGCGGCGGCGTCTAGGGTGGTGGCCGTGGCAGACGAGAAGACACCTTCGTACGAGCAGGCCCGCGAGGAGCTGACCGAGGTGGTGCGCCGCCTGGAGACGGGCGGGCTCACCCTGGAGCAGTCGATCGAGCTCTGGGAGCGCGGCGAGCGGCTCGCGGCCGTCTGCGAGGAGTGGCTGCAGGGCGCCCGGGTCAAGCTCGCCGCCGCCATGGCGAGGCGCTCGGAGCCGGGCGCCGACGACGCCCCCTTCTGATCCGTCAGGAGGCGGTGCGGTTGAGCGCCACCACGGGGATGCGGCGGCTGGTCTTGGCCTCGTACTCCGCGAAGCCGGGGGCGATCTCGACCATGCGGGCGTAGAGCCGGTCGCGCTCGTCGCCCTCGATGAACTCCGCCTTCACCTCGAACGTCTCGGTGCCGATCTCGGCGGTCGCCGCGGGGTTGGCGCGCAGGTTGTGGTACCAGGCCGGGTGGTTGTCGGCGCCCGCGTTGGAGGCGATGATCACGTAGCGGTCGCCGTCGGCCAGGTACATCACCGGCGTGGTCGTCGGCTTGCCGCTCTTGGCGCCCGTCGTGGTGAGCAGCACCAGCGACGCGCCCTCGAACATGCCGCCCACTCGGCCCTCGTTGGCCCGGAATTCGTCAATGACCTGCTGGTTGAACGAGTTGGTCATCCTCAGCTCCTCATAATCGGAGAGTTCTCCGATTCGGAGAATACCGGAGAGCTCTCCGTTCACAAGGGAGTTATGCTCCAGGCGTGTGCGCACGTCCCCTGCTGCCCGTCGTCGGGCAGCCCCAGCCCGAGCGGGCCGACGCCGCGCGCAACCGCCGGAAGATCATCGAGGTGGCCGCCGCGATGATCGCCGAGCGCGGCGCCGACGAGCTCTCGCTCGACGAGGTGGCCAAGGCCGCCTGCGTCGGGGTGGGCACCGTCTACCGGCGCTTCGGCGACCGCGCGGGGCTCGTCCTCGCGCTGATCGACGAGCGGGAGCGGCGCTTCCAGGCGGCGTTCCTGAACGGCCCGCCGCCGCTCGGGCCCGGCGCGCCGCCCACCGAGCGGGTCACGGCCTTCCTGCACGCGCTGGTCGATCGCATCGTCGAGCAGCAGGACCTGTTCCTGCTGCTGGAGAACGGGCCGGGCAAGGTGCGCTACAGCGGGCCGTACAAGGTGCATCAGGTGCATCTGGCGAGCCTGCTCGCCGCGGCCCGGCCGGGGGCCCACGCCGCCTATCTGGCCGACGCGCTGCTCGCGCCGGTCACAGCCTGGCTGATCAAGTTCCAGCGGGAGGAGCGCGGCATGACGGTGGAGGACGTCAAGGCCGGCCTCGCCGACCTGGCCGCCGCCGTCGTGCGGGGGCCCTAGTCCTCCGTACGGACCGTGAGCCGGTCGTCGCTCAGCCTGATCGTCAGCGGGGAGCCCGGCGGCACGTCCTTGGCCAGGCGCACGACCTCGCCCGACGGATGTTGCACGATCGCGTAGCCGCGCTCCAGCGTGGCCGCGGGCGACAGCGCGACCAGGCGGGCCCGCAGGTGCGTGAGGTCGTCGGCGGCCCGGTCGAGCGAGCCGGTCAGCGACCGCCTGGCCCGCTCCCGCAGCGCGTCGACCTGCTCGGCCCGGCGTTCGAGCTCGCGCACCGGATCGGCCAGCGACGGCCGCGAGCGCACCGACGTCAGCCAGGACATCTCGCGGTCGAGCCAGCCGTTGAGCACCCGCCGCCCGCGGTCGCGCAGCTGGCGGATCAGCGCGAGCTGCTCGCCCACGTCGGGGACGACCTTCTTGGCGGCGTCGGTGGGCGTGGAGGCGCGTACGTCGGCCACCAGGTCGAGCAGCGGGCTGTCCTGCTCGTGGCCGATCGCGCTGACCACGGGGGTGCGGCAGGCGGCCACCGCGCGCACGAGCGTCTCGTCGGAGAAGGGCAGCAGGTCCTCCAGCGAACCGCCGCCGCGGGCCACGACGATCACCTCGACCTCGGGGGCGGCGTCGAGCTTGCGCAGCGCCTCGGTGACCTCCCCGACCGCGTACGGCCCCTGGACGGCCACCTCCTCCACCTTGAACCGCACGGCCGGCCAACGGCGGCGGGCGTTCTCCAGCACGTCGCGCTCGGCGGCCGAGTCGCGCCCGCAGACGAGCCCGATCGTGCCCGGCAGGAACGGCAGCCGCCGCTTCCTGTCGGCGTTGAACAGCCCCTCGGTGGCCAGCAGCCGGCGCAGCCGCTCCAGCCTGGCCAGCAGCTCGCCCACGCCGACCGGCCGGATCTCCATCGCCGTGAAGGCGAACGAGCCCTTGTTGACCCAGAAGTCCGGCTTGACGTGCACCACGACCCGCGCGCCGTCGGAGGGACGCGGCTCGGCGGCCTCGTAGACGCCGCGCGGAGCCGTGACCCGGGCCGAGACGTTGGCCACCGGGTCACGCAGGGTCAGGAACACCGTGCCGCCGCGCGCGCTCAGATCGGTGATCTGGCCCTCGACCCACACCGTGCCGAGCCTGCCGATCCAGCCGCCCACCATCTGCAGGACCGTGCGGATCGGCAGCGGAGACTCGGGTGTGGTCTTCGAGGTCATGGCGGAAGACTACGGGTTCGCTACGACTACTCCCCGGTCTGCAGCTTGGCCAGCCGGTTCTCGAACATGCGGACGACCTCGTCGCGGGCCTGGGTGGCGCGCTCGTAGGCGAGGTAGTCGCCGATCTGCTGGGCGGACTTGCCGCGCATCCTGGCCCGCAGCGAGGCCACGGTCAGCTCGGAGTAGCCGGGCAGCGGCTCGGCCAGGTCGTCGGGGACGACCTTGGGCTCCGCCACGGGGGCGGCCGGCTCGGTGACGGCCTCCGCGGCGGCCTTGAGCACGCCGTCCTGGGGCGCGGCGGCGGGCGCGGGCTCCTCGGTGACCTCGGTGACGGCGGCGGGCTCGGCGGCGGCCTTGGCGGCCTTCGTCGCCTTCGCGGGCTTGGCCGGCTTGGCGGTGGTGGTGGTCGCGGCGGCCTTCGTGCTCTTGGCGGTCTTCGTGGCCTTGGCGGTCCTGGCGGGCTTCGCGGCGGGCTCGGCCGCGGGCGCGACCTCAGCCGCGACGTCCGGCTCGACCTCTGCGGCCGGCTCGGCCTCGGCGGCCTTGGTCTCGGCGGCCTTGGTCTCGGCGGCCTTGGTCTCGGCGGTCGGCTCGACCTCGGCGGCGGGCTCGGCCTCCGTCGGTGCCTCGGCCTTGACCTCGGCCTTCGCGGGCGCCTCCGCCTTGACCTCGGCCTTGGCCGGCGCGTCGGCCTTCGCCGGGGCCTCCGTCTCGGCCGCGGCTTCCGGCTCGGGCTCGGACGTCGCCTTGGAGCCGGTCGACGGCTTGGGCTCGGTCGTCGTCTTCGCCTCGGTCTCCGGCTTGGGCTCGGTCTCCGGCTTGGTGGCGGTCTTGCCCGCGGGGGCGAAGATGACCGGGTCCGGCTTGCTCTTGGCCGACCCGTTGGGCGCGGCCTCCGGACGCGGCGTGAAGATGACCGGCTCCTTGCGCGCCGGCTTCTCCTCCTCGGCCGGGGGAGCGGCGACCTGCGCGGCGGCGGAGGGACGGGACTCCTGCTCCTCCTCCTGCTCCTCCTTCGTGCCGAGCCCCTTGATGGAGTTCTTCACCCGGTCCACCACCAGCAGCGCCTGCCCGGCCGCGCTGAGCGTGGTCTGGACGACGAGCAGCGGCAGATCCTTGGCCTTCTCCTTGAGTTCGTCCTTGTTGGTAACGGTTCTGGCGATGTTGCGTATCACGTCGCTGAGGGACATGACGTCTCCCTGGGAGGTCTGTATTGGACGGCCAGTCTGGCAAACGGCGGGCGACCACGCACGCGCAGCCCTGATGGCCGCTCCACGTAGCATAAGAAGTATGGAGCCCCAGACCCCCACTTCCCGCCGAGTACTCGTAGCCAAGCCGCGCGGCTACTGTGCCGGAGTCGATCGAGCCGTGGTAGCGGTCGAGAAGGCTTTGGAGCAGTACGGCGCGCCGGTCTACGTCCGCAAGCAGATCGTGCACAACACCCACGTCGTCAAGACGCTGGAGGCCAGGGGCGCCATCTTCGTCGAGGAGACCGAGGAGGTGCCCGAGGGCGAGATCGTGGTGTTCTCGGCCCACGGCGTCTCGCCGGCCGTGCACGAGGAGGCCAGGCAGCGGGGCCTGCGCACCATCGACGCCACCTGCCCGCTGGTCACCAAGGTGCACAACGAGGCCAAGCGGTTCGCCGCCCAGGACTACGACATCCTGCTCATCGGGCACGAAGGCCACGAGGAGGTCGAGGGCACCTCGGGCGAGGCCCCCGACCACATCCAGCTCGTCGACGGTCTCGACTCGGTCGAGAAGGTCCAGGTGAAGGACCCCGACAAGCTCGTGTGGCTGTCGCAGACCACCCTGTCGGTCGACGAGACCACCGAGACGGTCGCCCGCCTCAAGGAGCGCTTCCCCACCCTGATCGACCCGCCGAGCGACGACATCTGCTACGCCACCCAGAACCGGCAGGTCGCGGTGAAGGAGATCGCCGCCGAGGCCCAGCTCGTGATCGTGGTCGGGTCGGAGAACTCGTCCAACTCCAAGCGCCTGGTCGAGGTGGCCAAAGACTACGGCGCCGAGGCCGCGTACCTGGTGGACAACGCCGGCTTCATCCAGGACGAATGGCTCGACGGCGTCACCACGGTCGGCGTGACCAGCGGCGCGTCGGTGCCGGAGGAGCTGGTCGACGAGGTGCTCGCGCGGCTGGCGGGGCACGGCTTCGGCGACGTGCGCGAGGTCGAGTCGGTGCCGGAGAGCATGCGCTTCGCGCTCCCGCACGAGCTGCGCAAGGACCTTCGCGCCGGCTAGTCGTCGCCGCGCGGGGTGCCGTAGACCTTGGGCTCGAAGTAGCCCTCCGGCTCGGGCACGAACGGCTGGCGCGGGCGCGGCATCTCCGCGCCCGCCTTCAGCTCCTCGCGCAGCTCCCGCACGTTGTCGCGCAGGCCGCGCCGCCAGGCGACGGCCAGCACGACCGCCGAGCCGGCGAACAGCCAGGGAGCGCCGCGGGTCAGCGAGCCGTACAGGCCGAGGGCCAGCGACTGCATGATCGACACCGAGCCGAACGCGCGCCCGAGCTCGACGAAGAGCGTCGCGCAGAAGAACACCAGCGGCGGCGTGACCACCAGCGACAGCAGCTCGCGCTTGTTGACCAGGAGCACGCCGAGCAGGCTCGACACCACGAACGCGGCCCCCACCAGGTAGGACAGGCCGAGCACCGCGGTCAGGACATAGCCCGCCAGGGTGGCGACCAAGGTGAGCGCGATGGCGCCGCGAGCGGTCAGCCTGACGCCAGAACGCCTGCCCTTCTCTGCCACTGTCCCACCCCCGTTTACGGCGACCCGCCTGCCAACTTACCGTTCGAGTGCGAAATCAGAGACGTGGTTTCGAGCAGTTCGGGCGAGGCCAGGGGTCTCGGCAGCCCTTCGAGCATGTCCGGGGCGTCCAGGTCGCCGTCCACGACGCCCAGATCGTTGAGTTTGCGTGCGGTGACCAGGACGCGGCTTTCAAGCGAACCGACCGACTTGTTGTACGCCTCCACCGCCCGCGTCAGCGCCTTGCCCAGCGACTCCACGTTCCTGCCGAGGGACGACAGCCGCTCGTACAGCTCCTTGCCCAGCTCGAACACCGCCCGCGCGTTCTCGCTCAGCGCGGCCTGCTGCCAGGCGTAGTGGGCGGTGCGCAGCATCGTGATCAGCGTCGTCGGGGTGGCGATGTGCACCCGCCGCGCCATGGCGTACTCCAGCAGCGCGGGGTCGCGTTCGAGCGCGGGCGCGAGGAACGCCTCGCCCGGGATGAACAGCACCACGAACTCCGGCGAGGGGTTGAACCCCTGCCAGTACGCCTTGGCCGCCAGCCGGTCGACGTGCTCGCGCACGTGCCTGGCGTGCGCGTCGAGCCGGACGGTGGCCAGCGACTCGTCGCCCGCCTCGGCCGCCTCCAGGTAGGCCGCGAGCGAGACCTTGGAGTCGACCACGATGTTCTTGCCGCCGGCCAGCCTGATCACCATGTCGGGACGCATCGCGCCCTCGACGACCTGCTCCTCGAAGTCGCAGTGGCGCTGCATCCCGGCGATCTCGGCCACCCGGCGCAGCTGCAGCTCGCCCCACCGCCCGCGCGCCTCGGGCCGCTGCAGGGCCCTGACCAGCGCGGTCGTCTGCGAGCGCAGCTGCTCGTTGCTCTGCTGCACGAACTCCATCTGCTTGGCCAGCTCCGCCCGCGCCGCCCGCTGCCCGGCCTCGGTGTCGCGAAGCTGCGACTCGACCCGCGCGAGCGCGTCCTTCAGCGGCTCGACCAGGTGCTCGACGGCCTGCCTGCGCTGGTCGAGATCGCCGGCGGCCTCCGCGCGGCTGGCCGACAGACGGGTCTCGGCCAGTTCGAGGAAACGCACGTTGTTGACGTCGAGGGCGCGCGTGGACAGGGCCTGGAACCGTTCGGCGAGCTGTTCCTCGACGTAGACCAGCTTCTCGGCGGCCGACCTGGCCCGCGCGTCGGCCTCGGCCACCCGCACCGCCGCGCGGGTCCTGGCGACCAGGAAGCCGACGAGGAGTCCGAGGGCGAGTCCGATGAGCAGCGAGACGACATCCACTCCAACGATGATTGCAGCACATCGCGTCTGGATCTTCCCGACACGCTTGCGGAATCCGCTTGTGCGCCGACTGATCCGTCACGCACAGTATTGGGATGGCTACCGGTACGAGGCTCGCCGTCGCCGTGTCCGCGGTGTCGGTCGCCCTGATCGCCCTGGCCGGAGCCGTGATCACCGGTCCCGGGGCCGAGGGGCCGGCGGCCACCCGCCCGACCCTGCGCTGGACGCCCGGCGCCTGCGTCACCGACCGCTACGCGCTGATCCCCTGCAACGGCGGCGACTTCGAGGTGCTGGCCATCGCCCACGACCCGCCGCGGCCCGCCGACTGCCCCGACGACACCGACGACGTGCTGCGCATCGGCCTGGGCCGCACGGCCTGCGTGCGGTCCTTCCTGGCCCCGCACGCCGGCGTGCCCGGCGGTGGCGGCGGCCTGCTCAGGCCCGGCGACTGCGTGGCCCTCGACGGGCGGGAACGCCCGTGCGCGGGCGCCGGTTGGTACGGCAGATCCGTCGCGATCGCCTCGACCGCCGACGAATGCCCCTCGTCCACCCTCGACACGCTCGAAAGCGGAGCGAACGTCGTCTGCCTCGGCCCCGGCGGTCAGGTGCTCGCCGAGGGCGCGTGCGTGGCCAGACCGCCCGCCGACGTCGTCGCCAGGTCGGCCGTGACCAGGGCCGCCTGCGACTCGTCCGCGGCCTGGGCCCGCGTCGTCTCCTTCGAGGCCACGCCCGCGGCCTGTCCGGCCGGCGTCCAGCGCTACCTGCGCGCGGCGCCCGGGACCTACCGTCCGGTGACCTGCCTGCACCTGCTCAGCAAGTAAACTCGCTGTCCGTGAGCCTTTCCATCGGCATCGTCGGCCTGCCCAACGTCGGTAAGTCCACGCTCTTCAACGCGCTGACCAAGACCGGCAACGCACTCGCGGCGAACTACCCGTTCGCCACCATCGAGCCCAACGTGGGGATCGTGGGCGTGCCCGACGACCGCCTGCCCAAGCTGGCCGAGATCTTCGGCTCGGCCCGCATCCTGCCCGCCAAGGTGGAGTTCGTCGACATCGCGGGCCTGGTCAAGGGCGCCTCGGAGGGGCAGGGCAGGGGCAACCAGTTCCTCGCCAACATCCGCGACACCGACGCGATCTGCCAGGTCATCCGCGTCTTCGGCGACCCCGACGTCACGCACGTCGACGGCGAGATCTCCCCCAAGCGGGACATCGAGACCATCAACACCGAGCTGATCATGGCCGACCTGCAGACGGTCGAGAAGGCCGTGCCGCGCCTGCAGAAGGAGGCGCGCAACAACAAGGACAAGAAGGCCGCGCTGGAGGCCGCCGAGGCCGCGCTGGCCGTCCTGGAGACCGGCAGGACCATCTTCGAGAGCGGCCTCGACCGGGAGGAGCTGCGCGAGCTCCACCTGCTCACCGCCAAGCCCTTCCTCTACGTCTTCAACCTCGACGCCGACGAGCTGACCGACACCGCGCTCAAGGAGCAGCTGTCGGCCATCGTCGCGCCGGCCGAAGCCGTCTTCCTCGACGCCAAGATCGAGTCCGAGCTGGTCGAGCTCGACGAGGAGGAGGCCCTGGAACTGCTCCAGTCGGTCGGCCAGGAGGAGTCGGGCCTGCGTCAGCTCGCCCGGGTCGGCTTCGAGACGCTGGGCCTGCAGACCTACCTGACCGCCGGCCCGAAGGAGACCAGGGCCTGGACGATCCGCAAGGGCGCCACGGCGCCCGAGGCGGCCGGCGTGATCCACACCGACTTCCAGCGCGGCTTCATCAAGGCCGAGGTGGTCTCCTTCGACGACCTGGTCGAAGTGGGCTCCATCGCCAGCGCCCGGTCCGCGGGCAAGGCCCGCATCGAGGGCAAGGACTACGTCATGCGCGACGGCGACGTGGTGGAGTTCCGCTTCAACGTCTGATCCGCCGGCCCGCGCTATCCGAGCAGCCCGCCGAGCAGGGCCGCGGGGCCGCCGCTGAGCGGGCCGCCGCCCCCGCTGAGCGGGCCCCCGCCGCCGTTGCCGGCGGGCTTCTTGTCGAAGTGGATCATCTCGTTCGCGTACGTGCCGCCCTGGCACACGGCCTTGCCGCGGCCGACGGGGGAGACCTTGCCGCCCGCCTCGGTGCACTCGCTGTCGGTGACCCAGGAGGGCGCGGCGGTGGCCGGGGAGGGCGCGCAGAGGGCGAACGCGGCGAGCGCGGCGGCGGGCAGGAGGGCGGCGGCGAGGCGACGCATCACATCAGTCCAATCACGGTGGGCTAACTTTCGCTACGCTAGGTTACCGGCGGATCGCCGTCGAAAGCCCATCGTCCGGATGACGAACGCGCAGGCCCCTCCGGGATTATGTGATTCCGGGACAACTGACGCGTCAACCACTTTGGGTCCCTACGCGTCGAATCGTCACGGCGTTCACGCTGACTCGGGAGGCCCTCATGATCCGACGCATCATCCGGAAACGACGTCCGGCGCCCACCCTCGCGGGCATCAGCCTGGAGGAGGAGCTGGCCCTGATCAGGGTCGAGCTCATGTACGGGCTGCGCGTCAACCGTGAGGCGTACCTGCGCAGGAAGGTCGACGAGCGCAACGAGCTGGCCAGCCGCATGCGGGAGCGGGACGCCGCCTCGATGCTCGCCGACCTGCGGGGGTCGCTGGAGCGCGCGGTGTCGCCCACGGTCGTCGACCTGCACAGCCGTCGCCGGGCACGCACGAGCCAGGACCCCGAGCCCGCCTGAGCCGAGACTGTCGTACCCCCAGAAGTGGTGCGTAACACCCTCTGTCCTCCTCTCATGCCAAATGCGCAGGTCGTGAGCATCTATGCCTGTTTTGGACAGGAATCCATGTCTGCCGCGCTAGGCGGAAATGGGCGTCTGGCCTGGTCAAATGGTGATTCCGCCAGTAAGTGACGGGAACCGGCGCTGACGTCTGCCATACGGATCCGGTTTGCCGTCAAGGCGGTCATGCCTGCAGCATGGGCGTGGCTTTCCTGGAAGAATGGCGGGACCGGATAGGGTGACTACTTCACCGCGGATGATGGGGATCGGCAACGGACGACACCGCGCCAACCGGGGGGATCGGCGCGAGCGGAGGCGTGATGGCTCGTAGGTCTACCGTCCAGCACGATCCTCGGATCGCTGGCGAGCCCGAGCTTTCCGCGCGCCCGGACATGGCTGACTTCGACGCGCCGCCCTCGCGCAGGCCGCGTCGGGGCGGCTGGTCCGGTGGCGGCGGACGGTGGCTGGTCTGGGCCGGCCGCATCATTCTCTGGGCGCTTATTGTGGTTATCGTGGTGAATGGGATTCGTGCCCCATTTGAGCGGTATACCCAGCAAGAGCCCACGACGACGAATGGCGCCGCCGTGGCGCACAAGGGATTCCCCGCTGACCAGGGCATGGCTTTCGCCGCCCAGTTCGCCGGGGTCTATCTGAATTTCAGCCCGGAAGACGCGGCCAGCCGCACCAGGAAGCTCGCCGCGTTCCTGGCCGAGGGCATGGACGCGCAGATGTGGTGGGACGGCTTCGGCAAGATGGCCGCCGTCGCGATCCAGCCGTACGACATCGAGGCGACCGACGCCCAGAACGCCGTGGTCAGCGTGGCCTTCCAGTCCGGGCCGCGCCGGCTCATGCTGTCGGTCCCGATCTACTACTCCGGCGACGACAACGGCAGGCGGTTCGTCATCGCGGGCCGTCCGGCGATCCTTCCCGCGCCGGCCCCGGCCGACCTGCCGCAGCTCGCGAAGCCGGAGACCGACGACGCGGCGGCGGCCGAGCTCAAGCCGCAACTGGAGGGCTTCTTCAAGGACTACGCCTCCGGCGACACCGCCGGGCTGCAGCGCTACGTGGCCGCCGGGAAGACCCTGCCGAGCTTCGGCAGCGCCTTCACCTTCGCGGAGCTGAAGGACATCGTGGTGCCTGTGGGGGGTGCCACCCGAGAGATCCAGGCGGTCGTGGTGTGGATCGTGCCCAACGGCGACGCTCCGGCCACGCCGAGCGCCACCGACCCGGCCGCCGTCGGCGGGCGGCTGGAGCAGGCCTACCGCCTCACCGTGGAGAAGCAGGGCGACAAGTGGTACGTCGCCGACATCCGCGGCGCTGGTCGGGCCGTTGGATAGACGCACGACCGCGCTGTTGTTCGGTACCCCCCGGGAGGACAAGAAGTGACGTTGAAGACCGTAGTGCTCACCTTGATCGAAATGTCGCCGTCGCCGTCGCCGACCGGCATTGACACCGGAGGGCTCGCCAACTTCCTGCGTGCCTTCTTTGCCCCGTTGTTCCTGGTAGTCGTCTCCGTGGTCGCGCTCTTCTTCCTCTTCACCCGCGAGATCACGCGTTTCGTCCAGTTCCTCATCCTGGCTGTGGCCATCGGAGTGATCTTCTACGTGCCCAACATCATCGAGGTGACGGCGAAGGCGATCGCGGGCGCTCTCGGCATCAAGTAAAGGGTTGAGACCGCTCCAGGGCGGTCATGTACGAGCGGGTGGAGAGGAGGACTGCGTGGACCTGCCCACGTATACGAACATCTGGCGCATCGAGAAGCGGCTCTACAAGCTCTACGACCTTCGCCTCCCGATGCCGCTCCCCATCGTCTGGATCGGCGTGTTCGTCGGGGTGTTCGTGCCGTGGTCGCTCCTGCTGATCCTGGTGGGCGTGCCGGTGGCCATGCCGTGGCACGTGTTGTTCCTGGTCCCGCCGGGGATCGTGACGTGGTTGTCCACGCGTCCCGTCATCGAGGGCAAGCGGCTCACCGAGCTTCTGGAGTCCCAGCTGCGCTACCTGGGCCAGCCCAAGGCCTGGTACCGGCTCGCGCCCACCTCCGAGCCCGAGGCGGTCACGTTCTCGGGGCGCATCTGGCGTACCACTCCGGTGCGGGTCAAGGCCAAGGCGGCGCGCAAGTCCCGCCAGCCGCAGCGCAAGCGTGAGGGGCAGCGGATCACGGGTCCGCGCCAGGTCCGTCCGGCCGTGGCCGCCGCGGCGGCGGCCGCCCAGCAGGCGCCGGTGGCGGAGGCGCGTACCGGGTGGGGGTCGCGTACCAGGCGGGGCATCGCGCCCGCGCTGGCGCCGCAGGCCCGCCGTCCCGCCCCCGCCTTCGGCCGGGACGTGCCGCTGGTCCTGGTCCCAGGGGATGAGAACGGACCGGCGCTGCCGCCGGTCGAGCACGACGTCGCCGCCGGAGAGCTGGCCAGCCGCGAGCTCACCGGCGGCGCCCTCCCGGCCCGTCCCCGCCGCGCCGCCCCCGACCGCCGCTCCGAACGCGACGCACCCGGCCACGAGGCCGTGGGTCCCGAGGCCGCCGTTCCCGAGGCCGCCGTTCCCGAGGAGCGGGACGCCTCTGAGACGGCGCAGCCGAGCGCGCGCAGGGGCTCCACGAGCAGGGCGTCGGGCGAGCGTACGGAGTCCGGCAGGGCGTCGGATCAGCGTGCCGACTCCGGCAGGGCGTCGGGCGAGCGTACGGACGCCGGTGCGGGTGAGGTACAGAGTGGTCGTGGGGCCGTCGTGCCGATCCGGTCGGCGGAGGGGCTCAGGCCCGTGGCCGGCAAGCCGATCGACACCGAGGCCCTGCGGCGGCTGCGCCGGCTCGCCGCCACCGCCGACGCGCCCGGTGAGGCGGCGGGTCGCGCGGAAGGCGAGCGCGGCGTCGCAGAGCGCCGCGACGACCTCACCGGACGTCGTGAGAGCACGGACGAGCGTCGCCAGGGCGTCGCCGGCCGTCCCGAAGGCGTGGGCCGCGAGGACGAGAACACGATCGCCCGTGACCAGCACAGGAAGGGGCAGCCGCCGCGGGTCGCGCCCGGGACGGTGATCCTGGGCGCCCAGCGTTCCTGGCCCCCGGTCGACCCCGACGCCAAGCCCCTCTCCGGCCCACCCCTCCGCCTCGAAGACCAGATCCCCACCCCCCACCCTCCCGCCGACAACCCACCGGCAGCCGAAGCCGGGCAGGTGGATGAACCCGACCTCGTGGGCGAAGCCAGGCATGTGGGCGAGGGCACGCACGCGGGAGAAAGCGCGCCCCTGGAGGAAAGCGCGCATTCGGGCGAGGGGGCGCGGACCAGCGCAGATGTCCCGACGGCCGAGGACGAGTCGGCAAGCGAAGGCGTTTTCGTCGAGGAGACCACTCCCGCCGCCGGCACAGACGCTCCGAGCCCCGACGCCCCCCACGCCGAACGGTCCTTCGAGACCGCGCACGAGACCGCGCACGAGACCGCGCACGAGACCGCCACCGAAGCCTCTGCCCGCGCCGAAGCCTCCACCCGCAGCGAAGCCTCCGTTGGTGGCGAGGATGTTGCCGAGCGGCCGGTCTCCGGCGAAGGGCACGTGTCCTCCGGGCCGGTTGTCACCGGCCAGGAGGATGTCCCCGCTGGGCAGGGCACTCCCGACCGGAGGGCCGGTGCCGGGAGGCGGGCCGTTTCCGAGGGGGGGGATGCCGTCACCGAGCAGGGGGCTGCCGTAGGGGTGTCCGCCGACGCGGGCGCGGTCGTCGAAGGGGCTGGGGTCGGACGTACGGAGGTGCCGGCCGATCGGTCCGAGGGCGAGGGGGACGTACCGGACGAGCAGGCCAAGCCTTCCGAGGCGTACGGCGAGCCCGGGCGGGACGTGGCGGCGCGACGGCGGCCCGCCGGCGGCTCGCCAGGTGACAGGGCCGGCGGCCGGCCAGGCGACAGGGCGGGCGGACGGCCAGGGGACAGGGCGGGCGGGCTCGTGGCGCCCGTGCCGGTTCCCAGGCCCGGTGAGGGCGGCAGGCCCGCCGAGGGACGGGTGCGCAGGGTCGAGTCCGTGGTGGGCCGGGACTCCGGCGGATGGCGCCGGATCGCCCAGGTCGTGGTGGGCGGAGGCGGCGTACGCACCGACGGGTCCGAGATCGACGAGGCCAGGGCCAGGGCCGTGTTCGGCGGCAGCAGGCGGATCGTGGTGCTCGGCTGCACCGGCGGCGCGGGCCAGTCCACGACGGCGCTCATGCTCGGCCACACCTTCGCCACCTACCGCGACGACCGGATCGTGGCCGTCGACGCCAACACCGGCGGAACCACGCTGACCAGCAGGATCGAGCCCGAGACGCCGGAGACCCTCACGTCGCTGCTGTCCGGCCTCGACCAGGTCAGCGGCTACCTGACGATGCGGGGCTTCACCACCCGCACCGCCTCCGGCCTTGAGGTGATCTCGGCCGACACCGACGCGGGCGCCGAGCAGCGGCTCGCCGACCGCAGCTTCTTCTCCGACCACCGACTGGGCGAGTCGATGCGCCTGCTCGACCGCCACTACAAGCTGTCGGTCATCGACCCGGCCGCCGCGCTCGCCGCCCGCATCCTGCCGTACGCCGACCAGCTCGTGCTGGTGGTCCCGGCGAGCGAGGAGGCGGCCGAGGCGGTGGCGATGACGTACGAATGGCTCGACGGGCACGGCTGCGGCGAGCTGCGCAGGCGTGCGGTGATGGTCGTCAACGGCGTGAGCAGGCGGTCGATGGCCGACGTCGAGCAGGCGGAGGCGGTGGCCAGAGGCAGATGCCGGGCCATCGTCAGGGTCCCGTGGGAGGACGGCCTGGCGCCAGGCGGCGCGGAGATCGTCGACCCCGGTCAGTTGCGCGCGGCCGGACGGCGGGCCTACCTCGCCCTCGCCGGCGTCGTGGTTGCAGGCTTCGCGGTACAGGCACACGGACAGGCCGTCCGACCGAGCGAAGAGGAGTTGGCGAGTGACCCCCCGGGCACGAGAATCGGTGAGCGTTAAGTGAACATGCGAGCAGGTCTGGCCCGTTCATGCGCCGAGGGGGCGGCATGAGCAGGGCGTCCCGAGCGCACCAGCGTCTCGCGGTCCGCTACTTCGACGACCGCATCCTGCTCACGGACACCTGCGCGTGGGCGTACTTCCGGCTTCCGACGGTCAGCTACGAGTTCGTCACGCCGGAGGAGCGCGAGGCGCTGGCCACCAACGTCACGATCGCGCTGGCCGCGATCAGGATGCCCGACGCCGAGGTCCACCTGCGGGTCGCGCACCGCACCTACCCGGCGGCCGAGTGGGCGATGGCGCTCAACGCCACCTCCGACGAGGGGCCGGGCTGGCGCGACTACCTGGAGGAGATGTACCGGCACGTCTGGGCGAAGGACTTCTGGTCGAAGGAGGTCTACCTGGGCGTCCGCCTAGGGCCGCGCGGCAAGCAGCTCGGCAGCGGCGTGCTCGCCCAGCTCCTCGGCTTCTACCAGAAGACCGAGAAGGCGCTCGGCATGGAGGACGACCACGTCCCGGACAGCGAGATCGGCCGCTGGACGGAGTCGGCCGAACGGCTGGGCCGGGCCCTGGCCTCCAGCGCCCTGTACGCCAGGCACGCCACGTCCGTCGAGGTGGCCTGGCTGTTCCAGCACGCCGCCGCGGGAGCGGTCGGCGACCCGCCGCCCTCGGCCAGCCCGAAGCGGCGCTGGGGCAAGGGCGAGATCGAGTCGCTGGTCGAGGGCGAGATCCACAACGGCAGGTCGCTGCTGCGGATCGTGCAGCCGCAGGGCGACTCGTACGTGGCCCACCTGTCCTTCGCCCGCTTCCCCGACCTCATGCCGTTCCCCGACGGCGAGCCGTGGATGCACTTCGCCGACCAGCTGCCCTTCCCGGTGGAGATCTCGTCCAGGATGCGGCTGATCCCGCCGGTCAAGGCGTCGAAGGACGTCGCGCGCAAGCTGGCCCACGCCCGCGACATGGACCACCACATCCGCGAGGCGGGCGCCGAGGCGCCGATCGCGCTGGCCGAGCAGATCGACGCGGCCCGCATGCTCGAACACGGCATCACCAAGGAACGACTGCCCTTCGTGTACGGCTGGCACCGCCTGATCATCTCGGCCCCCACGGAGGACATCTGCGTGCAGCGGGTCGAGGCGGTCGTCGAGCACTACCGCGACATGGGCATCGACGTGGTGAACTCGACCGGCGACCAGTTCTCGCTGTTCTGCGAGACGCTGCCGGGCGAGAAGGTGCGCGTCAACGCCTACGCCCAGCGTCAGCCGCTGCGGACGATCGCGGGCGGCATGGCCACGGCCACCGTCGACCTCGGCGACCGGCTCGACGACGGCAGCGAGGGCTGGCTCGGGCCGTACATCGGGGAGACCGTCGGCAGGGCGCGCAGCATCGTGCACTTCGACCCGCTGCTGGCCGCGAGCCGCAACCGGCCGACCGCCATCGCGATCACCGGCGAGCCGGGCGGCGGCAAGACCACGCTCGCACTGCTGATGATCTACCAGATGGCGTTGCGCGGGGTCACGGTCGCGGTGATCGACCCGAAGGGCGACGCCGAGTCGCTGGTCCAGCTCCTGGAGAAGCGCGGACGCAAGGCCAGGGTGATCCCGCTGGGCTCGGCCGCGCCGGGGCTGCTCGACCCGTTCTCGTTCGGTGACGACATCGCGGCGAAGAAGACCATGGCGACCGAGACGCTGCGGCTGCTGCTGCCCCGCATGTCGGAGGAGCGCGAGTCGGCCATGATCCAGGCCGTGGCCGCGGTGTCCAACGGCCCCGACCCGTCGCTGGGCAAGGTGGTCGACTACCTGGAGCAGGCCGACGACCCGGCCTCCAAGAACCTGGGCGCGGTGCTGCGTTCCATGTCGGAGATGCACCTGGCCAGGCTCTGCTTCGACCCCTCGGGCGGCGACCAGATCGACAGCGAGGGCTGGACCACCGTGTTCACCCTGGGCGGCCTGACGCTGCCCGACGTCGCCACGACCAGGGACGACTACTCCTACGAGCAGCGGCTGTCGGTGGCCCTGCTCTACCTGGTCTCGCAGTTCGCCCGCAGGCTGATGAACGGCCTCGACCGGCGGGCCCCCAAGGCGATCTTCCTGGACGAGGCGTGGGCGATCACCTCCACGCCGGAGGGCGCCAAGCTGGTCCCCGAGGTCAGCCGCATGGGCCGGTCCAGGAACACCGCGCTCGTCCTGGTCTCCCAGAACGCCGGAGACCTGCTGAACGAGCAGGTGACCAACTGTCTGTCCTCGGTGTTCGCGTTCCGTTCCACCGAAAGGGTGGAGGTGGATCACGTCATGTCGCTGCTCGGCGTGGAGCCGTCGGAGGAGCACAAGGCCGTGCTGCGCTCGCTGGGCAACGGCGAATGCGTATTCCGTGATCTGGATGGCAGAGCCGGGCGCATCGGAGTAGACCTGATCTCCGAAGAACTGCTCCGCTGGCTCGACACGAACCCGACACACGACAAACCAGACGGTGGCGGGCATGATGATCTTCGAGGGGGCGTGGGCAGGGCGCAGGAGGTACGGTCATGAAGATCCGACTATCCCGACGACTGGCGCTGGCGCTCGCGCTCGTGAGTGCCGTCCTCGTGGTTCCGCTGGTGGTGGGCGGTCTCTCCACGCCCGTCGCCGCGGCGCCCTGTGACCTGTCGGGGCCGCTCAACCCCGAGATGATCGGCGGCGGCACCGACGGCATGATCCAGCCGCCGCCTCCCGCGGGCGGCGTCCAGGCCCCGACGACGAACTACGGCCAGTTCGGCATGGCCGGCCAGTTCTGGCAGACCCACGGGCTCGGCTGCTCCGACTACGTCGCCGTGCTCGGCAACATGTGGGCCAACGGCGTCTTCACCGCGGCCAAGGCCATCGACCGGCTGACGATCACGACGTACCAGGCGGCCGCGACGGAAGGACCGCTCCAGTCGATCAAGGACGTCGTCGACGACATCGTCCAGAACCTGTCCGAGGCCATGTACTGGCCGTTCCTGCGGCCGATCGTGATCCTGGGCGCGATCTGGCTCGCCTGGTACGGCCTGATCCGCAAGCGGGCCACCACCACCGCCGAGGGCGTGATCTGGATGGTCCTCGCGGTCACCGTGGCCGTGTGGTTCTTCAGCAGGCCCGGCGACTTCACCGGGCTCGGCAAGGTCGTGACCGACAAGACGGGCGAAGTGGTCAACTCCGCCTTCTCCGGCCTGCCGGGCGCCGGCGGCGCGTCCTGCCTGCCGCCACCCGGCCAGACGAACCCGCAGGTCAAACCGGGCGGTTACGGCCAGGTCGGCACGGCCGGCGTCGACCAGAACGCCGACGCCCTGTGGTCCACGCTGGTCTGCAAGCCGTGGCTGGTGGGCATGTTCGGCACCGCCGACCCGCAGCAGCCGATCGTGCGCGACTTCGGGCGCAAGATGCTGGAGACCCAGTCGATCGCCCCCGCCGTGGCCGGCCAGCCCGCCCCCGACATCGCCGCCCACCAGGCCGAGTACGCCAAGGTCGCCGAGCTGCTCAAGAACGACTCCCGCTACACCGTCTTCTCCGGCCGCGACTGGTCGAGCAGGCTCGGCGTGGCCGTCGGCGCGCTCATCGCGGCGGTGGTGGCCGGGTTGCTGATCTTCCTGGTGGCGGTCTCGCTGCTGGTGCTCAAGGTGGGCTTCCTGCTGCTGCTGATACTCGGGCCGGTGTTCCTGCTGGTCGGCGTGCATCCGGGCAGCGGGCGCATCATCGCCATGCGGTGGGTGGAGATGCTCGTCGGCACGCTGCTCAGGCAGGCGGTGCTGACGCTCGTGCTCAGCGTCCTGGTCTACGGGTACGCGCTGATCATCTCCACGGCCATGCCCTGGGGGCTCCAGGTGCTGTTCATGGCCCTGCTGACGATCGCGGTGTTCTTCTACCGGCGTCCGTTCCAGCACCTGTTCGCGTCCTTGAGCGGCCACACGGTCACCACCCGCATGCTCGGCGACGCCGCGAGCTCGCCCGTCCTGGAGCGGGCCGCGAACGTGTTGCCGCCGGTCGCCGGGGCCAAGCTCGGCCGGTGGGGCCTGCGCAAGGCCGAGCCGCTCATCAGGGCGGCGGCGGCCGGCAGCGGCGCGGGCGCGGCGGCCGGCGCCGCGGCCGCCCAGGCGCGGATGCGCGGCGAGGAGGGCGAGGGCGTCTCGGCCGGCACCCGGATGCCGGTGGCGGCCGCGCCGCTCGACACCGACCAGCACGGCGGCAAGGCGGGGGCCCGGCCCCCGCTCGAACCCCGCAGGGGCACCGCGCCCCCGCTCAACCTCGGCGGCCAGGCCGGCCGGACGCGCCCCGCGACGGCCGGCGGCGCCCGCGGCGGCTCCGGTGGCGCGGCGGCGGGCGGCACCGCGTCCGGGGGCATGGCCGCCGGAGCCACGACCTCCGGCGGCGGTTCCGGCGGCGGTTCCAGCAGTGGCGGCGGTGGCTGGTTCGGCGGGCGGTCGGGCGGCGGATGGGCCTCGCGCGGTGGTGGTTCCGGCGGCTCGCGCAACGGGTCGCCGGGCGGCTCGCGGGGCTCCCGGTTCGGCGGGTCCGGCGGGTCGGGTGGCTCGCCGTCCGCGGGGTCGCGTGGCTCCGGCGGCGGGCTGTTCGGCGGCGGCGGATCCAGGAACGGCGGGTCCGGGAACGGTGGCGGGTCCAGGAACGGTGGCGGGTCCAGGTCCGGAGGGGCCGCGTCCCGGCCGTCCGGCGCGTCGTCGGGGTCCAGGATCTTCGGCTCGGACGAGCCGTCGTCCCGCTCGTCCGAGGCGCCGCCGTTGTGGCTGCGCGGCAGCGGCAACGGCGGCTCGGGTGACGATCCGTCGGTGCCCTTCTGGCTCAAGCCCAACCGCGGCAAGGACTGACCATGGCTCAGTCCGGTGACAAGCGCGGGCTGGCCTTCGCCGCCATCGTCGTGGTCATCGCCGCGGTCGGCGTCTACCTCACGATGTGGCCGAGCTCGGACGATCCGCCCGAGCAGGCCCCGGCCACGGGCACGACGTCCGCGTCCGCGCCCACGGCGGCGAGCAAGCCGCTGGCCACGGCCAGCGCCGCGCCGTTCGACGTCTACTCCTACCTGCCGATGAAGAAGGAGCAGCTGGCCGCCGCGGCGGACCTCGCCGAGCGCTTCACCGCCGTCTACGGCACCTTCCGGTACGACGAGGACCCGGCGGCGTACGCCACGAGGGTCAAGACGTTCACCACCGCCGAGCTGGGCAACATCCTCGCCCGGACGCTCACCTCGGCGGGCACCGTCCAGCAGAACCGCGACGACCAGATCGTCTCCCAGGCCACGGCCAGGCTGAAGGAGATCAGGCAGATCGAGAAGACCTCCATCGTGTTCGTCGTGACCGAGACCAGGCAGGTCACCGCGAAGAGCGGCAACCGGCAGGACGTCGAGGACCTGGCGGTCACGGTGAGCCAGCTCGGCGCCGACTGGCGGATCTTCGACGTGCTGCCCGCCACCGAGGGCCAGGACGGGGACAGCTAGCGGTGAAGTCCTCCCGAACCCGCCTGGCGCTGCTGCTCGGTCTCGCCGGGATCCTGCTGCTGGCCGCGATCATCATCTCGCCGATGCTGCTGGTCACGATGCCGTCCTTCCTGAACGGCGGCGGCGAGGGCTCGGTCGACTGCGAGGGCGGCACCCAGGTGCAGGAGGTGTCCGACTCGGGCGCCGCCGACATCCCGGGCGACTACCTCGACCTGTACAAGAAGTGGGGCAAGAAGATCGGCGTCCAGTGGACCATCCTGGCCGCCGTGGGCAAGCGCGAGACCGACCACGGCCGTTCCGACCTGCCCGGCGTCAAGAGCGGCACCAACTACGCGGGCGCGGCCGGCCCGATGCAGTTCCTGATCTCGACCTGGGGCGGCAAGGCGCAGATCCCGATCTCCTCGACGTTCAACGGCTACGCCTCCGACGGCGACGGCGACGGCGTGGGCGACGTCTACAACCCGGCCGACGCCATCCTCGGGGCCGCCAAGATGCTCAAGCGCAACGGCGCTCCCGAGAACGTCCGGCGGGCCCTGTTCACCTACAACCGCGCCTGGTGGTACGTCGACCAGGTCGAGGAGATCGCCAGGAAGTACGCCAAGTCGGGCGAGGTGGAGGTGCCGCCGCAGGCCGCCGAGGAGTGCGACGACCCCCTGGTGGCGGCCGCGCCCAGCGACGTCGTGGCCAAGATCCTGCAGTTCGCGCTGGCGCAGCGCGGCAAGCCGTACCTGTGGGGCGGCACCGGGCCGGACGCGTTCGACTGCTCGGGCATCATCTACGCGGCCTACCGGGCCGCCGGGCTGAGCATCCCGCGCACCACGTTCACGCAGTGGCCGTTCGGGGTGAAGGTGTCAGCGGGTGAGGAGGAGCCCGGTGACCTGGTGTTCTTCAACGCCGGTCCGGGCACGTCGGCAGATAATCCCGGTCATGTCGGGCTGGTCGTGTCGAAGGGCAAGATGCTGGAGGCCCGGTGCACGCTCTGCGGGCCGATCAAGGTCACGAGCTACCAGGCGCGCGACAACAAGGTGGGCTTCACCCGTCCCCTGCAGAACCCCGATGTGCTCGACCAGCTCAAGAAGCTGCAGAATCCCGCACTATGAGGATGACGAACGCATGAGCACGATCGTGGTCGCGGCGGTGATCGTCGCCCCCGGCGGCAGGGTGCTGGCCGCGCAGCGCGCCGCGCCGGCCGCGCTGGCCGGGGGCTGGGAGTTTCCCGGCGGCAAGGTGGACCCGGGGGAGAGCGAGGTGGCCGCGCTGGTCCGGGAGTGCCGCGAGGAGCTCGGCGTGGAGATCGCGGTGGGCGCGCGCGTGGGCGAGGACTGGGCGCTGTCGGACGGGTACGTCCTGCGCGTCTGGCTGGCCACGCTCACCTCCGGCACGCCCGAGGCCCGTGAGCACCTCGCTCTTCGCTGGCTGGGGCCGGGGGAGTACTACGACGTGGAGTGGCTGGGCGCCGACCTGCCGATCATGAAGACCGTGGAGAGTCTGCTTCAGCAGGATTAGACCGTCTCTCTCTGTGACATAACGATTACTACACGTGATTTGTCGCAGTGGGGGAGTGGAGTGATGCGGCGTGGCTGGATCCTTTCTGGAGCGCTGATCCTGGTGGCGTTGCCCTCCGTCCCCGTGGCGGCGGCGGGGGTGACGCTCGTGCTCGAACGCGTGAGCGGCCCCGAGGGTGTGGGCCAGTGGATCAGGACGGGTGACGTCCAGCGTTTCAGGGTCCGGCTCAACGGGATGGGCAAGGGGGCCAGGGTCGCGGTGGCGACCAGTCCGGCGGCGGCGTTGTCGGGGTTGGCGTGCCCGTCGCCCTCCGGTGCTTCCCGGCTGTCGGCCGGTGGGGTTGAGGGGTCCGAGGGTTCCGAGGCTTTTGGTGGGGTTCCGGCATCTGGAGGGGATCCCGTGTCGGGGCCGTGGAGTGCCGGAGGCGCGACGGATCCGGGTGCCGGGGCGTTCCAGGAGGAACCGGAGGGCTCGGATGGCCCGGATGGCCCGGAGGCGTGGCGCCCGGCGCCGGGCCGGCGCCTGACCCGCGCGCAGGCCGGTCACAGGGTGCCGCGCGCCGAGGACGGTCAGAGGGCGCCGCGCGCGGAGGCGGGAGAGGGCGCGCCGTGGGCTGAAGCCGGTCAGGGCGCGCCGTGGGCTGCGGGCGGGCGGGGAGTGTCGCGGGCTGAGGACGGTCAGGGCGTGTCTCGGGCTGAGGACGGTCGCGGGATGTCCCGGGCTGAGAGTCGTCGGGGCGTGCCTCGCGTTGACGGTGGTCGGGGGATGTCCCGGGTTGAGGACGGTTGGGGTGTGCCGCGGGCTGAGGGTGGTCAGGGGATGTCTCGGGCCGAGGGTGGTCGAGGGGTGTTTCCGGCTGAGGGTGGGCCGGGTGGGGGGCAGGTCGGTGGGGGGCGGCAGGCGGCCGGGGTGCTGGCCGCGCGGGCGCTGGCCGGCGTGGAGGGCTCGGCTTCCGATGGCGGTACGCTGCCCGGCGCGCGGGTCTGCGCCCTTGGGCCGATCTTCGGGGAGCGGGCGCTGGACGTGACCTTCCAGGCGCCCGAGGGGGCCAAGGAGGTGGTGCTCGCGGCGGTGGCCAGGATGCGGACGCCCTCCGGTGGGCTGACCACCATCAACAGGACCACGTCCATGCAGGTCGCCGAGGAGATGCCGCGCGAGACCGCCACGATCAGCGGCCAGGCGGTGCCTGTTCCGGCCACGGCCCCCCACAAGCGGAGACGGCCGGGCCGGCAGGTGACAGGCGGACAGGGACAGCAGGCGGGCGCCGCCGGGCTCCTCGCGGGGACGGGCGGAGGCGTCGCCGGGCTGACGCCGGGGGCGGGAGGAAAGACGCGAGGCGGCCTTCCCGGCCTAACCGGTACGACGGCGGGAAGGGGCGGCCTCCCCGGCTTGACCGGTACGACGGCGGGAAGGGGCGGCCTCCCCGGCTTGACCGGTACGACGGCGGGAAGGGGCGGCCTCCCTGGAGGGGCCGCGGGCCTGCCCATCACCGGTGGAGCCCGAGGGGCGCTCCCGCGCGTCGGCGGCGGGGGCGTGGCGCGGGCGCCGCGGCAGGGCGGCACGGGCGGAACCCTGGGGGCGTTCCCGCGTGCGGGAGGCGTGGGCCAGGGCCTCGCCCCTGAAACGACCGGCCGGGCGCCCGCCGGCGCCCGGGGGACGGCACGAAACGGCCTCCCCGGCGGCCTGACGGCGGGCAGCCTGCCTGGCGGCGCGTCGGGCAGCCTGTCGAGCGGACTGTCGAGCGGACTGACAGGGCGTCTGCCCGGTGGTGCGGCGCACGGAGGGCTGTCCGGTGCGGCAGGGCTGGCGCAGGGCGGGGTGCCGGGGATGACCCATCAGAGCCTGCCCGGCGGTATGCCGCCAGGGAGTGTGGCCGGAGGGGTGGCGCCGGGGAGCGTTGCCGGGGGTGTGGCGCCGGGAGGCGTGGCCGGGGGCATGGTGCCCGGGGGTGTCGCCGGAGGCATGGCCCCGGGAGGCGTCGCCGGGGGTGTGGCGCCGGGGGGCGTCGGTGGCGGGGTGCAGGGGGGAGTGGTTCCCGGCGGCGGGGTGGTCAGTCTGGCGCCGGAGTCGGGGGCCGGGGCGCCGTGGCCGGTGCAGGTGGTGGAGGCGCGGAAACCGGTTCGTCCGGTCGCGTACACCAGCCCGCTGGAGGGGTCGCGCGGCTTCTCGCTGGTCATCGGGGCGATCGGCGTTCTGCTGGGGGCCTTGTGGCTGGTTACGCGAGCAAGACGCCGCCATAAGCCGCGAAACGTATGGTAATTCCGTCTTTACTGTTGCTTTGACCCGACTAGTATTCCCTTGACCATGGTTCCGGGACTATGCGGAGGGCTCCGGTGGCACGCACGCGAGCGACGGCCGTGTCCGCGATCGTCCTAGCGCTCGGGCTCACGGGCGTCGGCGTGGCCCCCTTCGTCGGTCAGAGCGCGAGCGCCTCGGTCAGCCGCGCGGCGTTCGACCCGGCGGTGGAGCCGTGCGACGCGGGCCAGACCTGTGATCCGCAGACCACGGTCACGGTCACGACGACGTTGGGCACGCCCACGCCGGAGGAGGCTCCGGAGACGACGATCACGCACACCGTCACCGCGAGCCCGACGAAGACCACGAAGGCCCCGAAGCCGCCCAAGACCACCACGGCCCCCACGCCCCCGCCCGTCCAGGAGACGACGCAGCAGCCGCTGGCGCCCCTGCCCACCGCGCAGACCACGGCCGGTCCACTGCCCACGGAGCAGACGACGGAGCCGTCCGTCGAGATGCCGTCCGTCGCGCCGACGGACCCGCCCACCACGGCCGCCCCGCTGACCGCCGACACCGCCCCGAGCACGGACTCGGTCCAGCTTGAGGTGCGCGCGGCCGCGCCGGAGTTCGACCAGAAGTCGCTGACGCAGAAGCTCAGCATCCCGGCGCTGGTGCTGGTCCTGCTCGCGCTGTTCGCGGTGCTCATCTTCGAGGGACGGCTGCGCCGCATGGCCCACGCGGCGGCCGTGCGCAAGGCGGGCCCCCCGATGGCCTCCCCGGTGGGCCGCCCGGACGCGCCCCCGCCCGGCTACCCCGCCGGACCCGGTTACGCCACGGCGTCCTTCCCCGCCCCCGGCTACCCGGGAGGCACGGCGTACGCGCCGATCATCAGCTTCGTCCCGATCCAGACCTACCCGGCCGGTCAGCCCGGCTACGGCCCGGCCCACCACGACCCGGCCTACCACGACCCGGCCTACCACGACCCGGCCTACCACGACCCGTACGGGCCCCAGGGCGGCTACCCGCCCGAGCCGGCGCCGACCGTGCCCGCCACCATGCCTGCCAACATGCCCGCCACCATGCCGGCGACCGCGCCCGAGCCCGTCGTGCTGCACCCGGACGAGTTCGACTCCTACAACGAGCCGCCGCAGCCCGCCCAGGACTACCGTGACCCGTTCGAGCCGCTGATCCCGGCCGAGCAGCCGCCCGCCGAGATCCCCCCGGGCGGCGGGAAGCCGTACGAGGACGAGCGCGAGTTCCCGCTCGCCCCGGCGGCGGCGGCCGAGAGCGGCGACTCCGAGCCCTGGCAGCAGGGCCCGTCCCTGTTCGAGCCGAAGCAGCCGGTGCAGCCCCGCCCGCCGGTGCGACCGCAGGGCGAGCAGCCGGAGCCGCCGGAGGGCTACCGGCCGCCGCCGTACCTGCCGCCGGAGGGGGACGCCGCGACGGTCGTCCAGCCGTTGCCGCCGCAGCCCCCCGAGGGCGCCACCAAGGAGATGCAGGACCCCAAGCACCGGAAGAAGCGCTGGGGCCGCAAGTAGCACAAAGCGGAAGCGGGGGCCGGATCCGTCCGGCCCCCGCTTCCGCTTTCTCCGCCTACTTGGCGCGCTTGAAGATCTTGTTGCCCAGCCAGACCAGCGGGTCGTACTTGCGGTCGGCCACGCGCTCCTTCATCGGGATCAGCGCGTTGTCAGTGATCTTGATGTGCTCGGGGCAGACCTCGGTGCAGCACTTGGTGATGTTGCAGTAGCCGAGCCCGTGCTCCTCCTGGGCGGACTCCTGCCGGTCGGCCACGTCGTACGGGTGCATGTCCAGCTCGGCGATCCGCATGAGGAAACGCGGGCCGGCGAAGGCCGGCTTGTTCTCCTCGTGGTCGCGGATCACGTGGCAGACGTTGTTGCACATGAAGCACTCGATGCACTTGCGGAACTCCTGCGAGCGCTCGACGTCGACCTGCTGCATGCGGTACTCGCCGGGCCGGACGCCCGCCGGCGGGGTGAACGAGGGGATCTCGCGGGCCTTCTGGTAGTTGAAGGACACGTCGGTGACCAGGTCTTTGATGACGGGGAAGGTCCGCATCGGGGTGACCGTGATGGTCTCGTCCTCGGAGAAGGTGGACATCCGGGTCATGCAGCCCAGGCGCGGCTTGCCGTTGATCTCCATGCTGCACGAGCCGCACTTGCCGGCCTTGCAGTTCCAGCGCACCGCCAGGTCGGGGGCCTGCGTGGCCTGCAGCCGGTGGATGATGTCGAGGACGACCTCGCCCTCGTTCACCTCGACCGTGAAGTCCTCGAGCTTGCCCTCGCCGCCCTCACCACGCCAGACCTTGAACTTCGCCTTGTAACTCATTTGGCAATCCCGTCGAACTCGGCCATCTCTTCGTCGGTGAGGTACTTCTTCAGCTCGTCCCGGTCGAACAGGGTGATCAGGTCCTCGCGCATGGACGGCTGGACCTTCTCCACGACCTGGACGTCGTTGCCGTCCGCGGTGGAGCAGACGAGCAGCTTGCGGCGCCATTCCGGGTTCATCCCGGGGAAGTCGTCGCGGGTGTGGCCGCCGCGGCTCTCCTCGCGCAGGAGGGCGGCGCGGGCCACGCACTCGGAGACCAGGACCATGTTCCGCAGGTCGATGGCCAGGTGCCAGCCGGGGTTGTAGATCCGCGAGCCGGCCGCGCCGACCTGGCGCACCCGCTCCTTGAGCTTCTCCACGACCTCCATGGCCTCGGAGACCTCCTCGGCCTTGCGGATGATGCCGACCAGCTCGTTCATCGTCCGCTGGAGCTCGTGGTGCACCTCGTACGGGTTCTCGCCGTCGCGCTGGAGGGGCGCCAGGGCCTCCTCGCGGGCCGCGTCCACGAGCTCCTGGACGACCTTGGGACGGGTCTTGAGCCCGTCGACGTAGGCCGCCGCGCCCGCGCCCGCGCGCCGCCCGAACACCAGCAGGTCGGACAGCGAGTTGCCGCCCAGCCGGTTGGACCCGTGCATGCCGCCGGACACCTCGCCCGCCGCGAACAGGCCGGGCACGGCCGCCGCGCCGGTGTCGGCGTCGACCTCGACGCCGCCCATGATGTAGTGGCAGGTCGGGCCCACCTGCATGGGCTCGGCGGTGATGTCGACGTCGGCCAGCTCCTTGAACTGGTGGTGCATCGACGGCAGCCGCTTCTTGATCTCCTCGGCCGGCAGGCGGGTGGAGACGTCGAGGAAGACGCCGCCCTGGGGCGATCCGCGGCCCGCCTTGACCTCGGCGTTGATCGCGCGGGCCACCTCGTCACGCGGCAGGAGCTCCGGCGGGCGCCGGTTGTTGGCCTGGTCGGTGTACCAGCGGTCGCCCTCCTCCTCGGTGGTGGCGTACTTGTCCTTGAACACCTCGGGGATGTAGTCGAACATGAAGCGCTTGCCCTCGGAGTTGCGCAGCACGCCGCCGTCGCCCCGGACGGACTCGGTGACGAGGATGCCGCGCACGGACGGCGGCCAGACCATCCCGGTGGGGTGGAACTGGATGAACTCCATGTTGATCAGGTTGGCGCCGGCGAGCAGGGCCAGGGCGTGGCCGTCGCCGGTGTACTCCCAGGAGTTGGAGGTGACGACGTACGACTTGCCGATGCCGCCGGTGGCCAGGACCACGGCGGGGGCGTCGAACAGCAGGAAGTTGCCGGTCTCGCGCCAGTAGCCGAACGCGCCGGAGATGCGGTCGCCGTCCTTCAGCAGGCGGGTGACCGTGCACTCGGCGAAGACCTTGATGTAGGCCTCGTGGTCGCCGTGCGTCTCGAAGTCCTCCTGCTGCAGCGCGACGACCCGCTGCTGGAGGGTGCGGATCAGCTCCAGGCCGGTACGGTCGCCCACGTGTGCGAGCCGCGGGTACTCGTGACCGCCGAAGTTCCGCTGGCTGATCTTGCCGTCCTTGGTGCGGTCGAACAGCGCGCCCCACGCCTCCAGCTCCCAGACGCGGTCGGGGGCCTCCTTGGCGTGCAGCTCGGCCATGCGCCAGTTGTTGAGGAACTTGCCGCCCCGCATGGTGTCACGGAAGTGCACCATCCAGTTGTCGTCGGAGTTGACGTTCCCCATCGCGGCGGCCGCGCCGCCCTCGGCCATGACGGTGTGGGCCTTGCCGAACAGCGACTTGCAGACGATCGCCGTGCGCTTGCCCTGCTGACGGGCCTCGATGGCGGCCCGCAGCCCGGCGCCGCCCGCACCGATGACGACGACGTCGTATTCGTGACGCTCGATTTCCACTGGAAGAAGTCCTTTATGCGAACGGGAAGGCGATGACGCCCTTGGCGACCATGCGGACGTAGAAGTCGGCGATCATGACCGAGAACATCGAGGCCCAGGCGAGCTGCTGGTGCTTGGCGTTGAGCTTGGAGACGAACGTCCAGGCCTTGTAGCGCAGCGGGTGACGGGAGAAGTGGTTGAGCCTGCCCGCGGTGATGTGCCTGCAGGAGTGGCACGACAACGTGTACGTGTTGATCAGCACGGCGTTGATCACCAGGATCCAGGTGCCGAGGCCCTGCGGCTTGTGCACCAGCGCCAGGACGGCGTCGTAGGCCAGCACGAGGCCGATCACGATGGCCGCGTAGAAGAAGTACCGGTGGATGTTCTGCAGGATCAGCGGGAACCGGGTCTCACCGGTGTACTTGCCGTGCGGCTCCTGGACGGCGCACGCGGCCGGCGACAGCCAGAACGACCGGTAGTACGACTTGCGGTAGTAGTAACACGTGAGCCGGAAGCCGCCCGGCAGGCCGAGGATGAGCAGCCCCGGCGGCAGGGTGAACCAGTCGCCGATCGGCGCCCACCCGAACAGCCGCGCGCCCTCGGGGCACGCCGTGGTCAGACAGGGCGAGGCGAACGGGGCGATGTACGGATCGACGAAATAACTACCGTCGATGATCGCCCACACGCCGTAGACGAGGAACGAGCTGAGCCCGAGGAAGGTCAGCAGCGGGACCAGCCACCACCTGTCGGTGCGCAGCGTGCGCACCCTCACCTGGGCACGTTGCCTTCTGAGCGGGGCTTCGGGCGTCGTCTGGGTCATCGCGGACCTCTCCACCTCCCGCGGACCCTGCACACAGGGGGGTCCGGGTCGTTTCACTGGGCGCGCGTACGGCGGGTGCGGTACCGCTCTGGGCGCGCATTGGTGGGGGATACGTTACGACGACCGCATACGATTTTGTGAGCGGGGTCACTCACTTTTTCGATGACCCACTGTGATTCCTGTCACGTATACGCGTCAGGGCCGCGGGCCGGGGGCCGGCAGCTTCACGACGGTCACGAAAAAATCATCTATTTGCCGGACAACACGGATAAATTGCTCGAAATCCACTGGCTTCGCGACATAGGCGTTGGCGTGCAGCCGGTAGCTGTGCAGGATGTCCTCCTCCGCCTCCGAGGTCGTCAGGATCACCACGGGGATCGTCCGCAGGGCGGCGTCGGCCTTGACCTCGCTCAGCACCTCCAGGCCGTTCATCCGGGGCAGGTTGAGGTCGAGCAGGATCAGGTCGGGCCGCGGCGCGCCGGCGTAGGCGCCCTCCCGCCGCAGGTACGCCATCGCCTGCTCGCCGTCGTTGACCACGTTGAGCCGGTTGCGCACCTTGTTGAGGTCGAACGCCTCCCTGGTGAGCAGGATGTCCCCCTGGTCGTCCTCCACGAGGAGCACGTCGATCGGGCGCCAGTCCGTCATGCGTCGCCTCCGGCCGCCGGCAGCGTCCAGCGGAACGTCGTGCCCTGATCGGCCGGTTCGGCGTCGAGCCAGAGCTGCCCGCCGTGGTACTCGACGATCTTCCGGCAGAGCGCCAGGCCGATGCCGGTGCCGGGGTACACGTCGCGGGGGTGGAGCCGCTGGAAGATCAGGAAGATGCGGTCGGCGTACTTGGGGTCGACGCCGATGCCGTTGTCGGAGCAGCTGAACTCCCACATGTCGCCCTTCCGCTCGGCCGTCAGGCGCACGCGCGGCGGGTCCTCGGAGCGGAACTTGATCGCGTTCTCGACGAGGTTCTGGAAGAGCTGCGTGAGCTGCATCCGGTTGCCCTCGACCACGGGCAGGTCGTCGCGGGTGACGGTGGCGCCGGTGTCCTCGATCGTGGCCGACAGGTTCTCCAGGGCCCGGTCCAGGGCCCCGCCCGAGTCGGTCGGCACCCGCTCGCCGCTCACCCGGCCCACCCGGGAGAAGTCGAGCAGGTCGTTGATCAGGAGCTGCATGCGCTTGGCGCCGTCGACCGCGTAGTGGATGTACTGGCGGGCGCGGTCGTCGAGCTGCGGGCCGTACCGCTGCTCCAGCATCTGGGTGAAGCTGGCGACCTTGCGCAGCGGCTCCTGCAGGTCGTGGCTGGCGACGTAGGCGAACTGCTCCAGCTCGCCGTTGGACCTGCGCAGCTCGTCGGCCTGGTCGGCGGCCCCGCGCCAGGCCGAGACGATGCGGCGGCGCATGGAGTCGACGTGGCTGGACAGCTCGCTCAGCTCGGCCGGCCGGTCGACGCCGAGCCGGTGGTCGAAGTCGCCGGCGGCCACCGTGCGGACCTGCTCGGTGAGCTGGTCGATGGGCTTGAGCACGGCGTACCTGATCACGAACGCCAGGCCCGCCCCGCCCGCCAGCAGCACCGCGAACAGCACGACCAGCGCCACGTTGAGCCGGTCGAGCTGGGCGGCGATCTCCGGCCTCGGCCCCAGGGCCCGCGCGTGCGCGATCATCGACATGGTGACCACCACGCCGGTCGCGAACGCGAACCCCGCCAGCACGCCGATGGCAAGGAACCAGCGGGCCACCGGCAGCCTGCCGAGCCCGGTCGGCGCCTTCGGCGGCGGCAGCGGATGGATGCTCATGCCTTCCTCCTCGACACCAGGACCACCGCGAGATCGTCGCTGAGCCTGCCGGCGTGCCTGATCAGCCGGTCGAGGTCGATCACGCCGTGCTCGCGCACCAGGCCGACCAGGCCCTCCACGCCGAGCAGCTCCTTCTGCCCGCCGACGGCCGCCTCGATCAGGCCGTCGGTGTAGAGCATGATCGACCAGTCGTCGCCGAGGGGCACGTCGATGACCCTCCACTCGGCGTCGGGGAAGATGCCGAGCGGCGGCCCCGAGGGCGTGCCGGCCAGCACCGCGGGCACGCCGTCGCGGACCAGCACCGGTGGCGGGTGCCCGACCACGCGCATCCGGGCCTGGCGCAGGTCGGGCGTGAAGGTGGCCATGCAGAGCGTGGTGAAGATCTCGGGCGCCTTGCGCTCGGCGCGCAGGAGGGCGTCCATCGTGCGCAGCAGCGTGTCGTCGGTCTGCCCGGCCAGCACCAGCGTGCGCCAGGCGATGCGCAGCGCCACGCCGAGCGCGGCCTCGTCGGGCCCGTGGCCGCAGACGTCGCCCACCACGACGTGCACCGCGCCGTCGGCGGTCTGGACCATGTCGAGGAAGTCGCCGCCCAGCAGGGTTCCCTGGTTGCCCGGCAGGTAGCGGATCTGGTGCGTGATCGCCTCGGTGCGCAGCAGGGGCACGGGCAGCAGGCCGCTCTCCAGGCGGGCGTTCTCCTTGGCGGTCAGCTCGGCCTCGAACAGCCTGAGCTGGGCCAGGTCGGCGCGCTTGCGCTCCATGGCGTACCTGATCGACCTGGCCAGCAGGCGGGCGTCGATGTCCTGCTTGACCAGGTAGTCCTGGGCGCCCGCCTGGACGGCGGCCACGCCGACGTGCACGTCCCGGAGGCCGGTGAGGACCAGGACGGCCGCGTGCGGCGCCAGCGCCAGCACCTCCTCCAGCGCCTCCAGCCTGCTGGCGTCGGGCAGGGTGAGGTCGACGAGAACGCACTGGATCGTCGGGTCGAGCTTGGCCTTGGCCTCCTGGAGGCTGCGCGCCCAGAAGATCGTCGGTGGCGCCTCGGCCTGGTTGAGCAGTTCTTCGACGAGGAAGGCGTCGCCGTCGTCGTCCTCGATGAGGAGCAGTGTCAGCGGCTCGTTGAGGTTTGCCGTCACACAATGCCTTCCCGGGGGAGTCGGGCTGTTGCTGCTCATTCTGCGATGAGCTCGACCCCTTGCGGAAGCGTGCCTTCCTGTCCGGCCTCGACCACGAAGGCGAGCAGGGTCTCCCGGAACGCCTGCGCGGCCCTGGTGGGCTCGACGTCCTTGCGGTGGGCCAGGGCGATCGTCCGGCTCAGGCCGGGCGGGGCCAGCGGCGTGCCGGACAGTCCCGGCCGCCCGTCGAGCACCATCGACGGCACCACGGCCACGCCGAGCCCCGCCTCCACGAAGCGCAGCACCGCGTCCATCTCGCCGCCCTGCACCGAGAACCGGGGCTCGAACCCGGCCTGGCGGCAGGCCGTGAGGGTGGCCTCGCGCAGGTCGTAACCGCGCCGGAACATCACCATCTGCCGCCCGCGCAGGTCCTCGATCCGCAGGTACGGCCCCCGCGCCCGCTCGTGCGAGGGCGAGACCACCACCAGGTTCTCCCGCAGGATCTCCTCGGTCACCAGGGAGGGGTCGTCGCTCTGCAGCGGCATGATGATCAGCGACAGGTCGAGCTGCCCCCTGGCCAGCGCCCTGACCAGGTCACGCGAGCCGCCCTCCTCCACCAGCAGCTCCACCCCCGGGTAGGCCCGGTGGAAGCGCGCCAGCGCGTCGGCCAGCAGGCCCGCGCACAACGACGGCGTGGCCCCCAGCCGCACCCGGCCCCGGCGCAGCCCGGCCAGCTCGGCCACCTCCTGCCGGGCGGTGTCGGCGTCGGCCAGCATCCGGCGGGCCAGCGGCAGCAGCGCCTCGCCCGCGGCCGTCAGCGTGACGTTGCCGCGCGCGCGGGAGAACAGCGGGGCGCCGAGGTCGTTCTCCAGAGCCTTGATCTGCTTGCTGAGCGAGGGCTGGGCGACCCGCATGCGCTCGGCCGCCTGGGTGAAGTGCCTGGTCTCCGCGACCGCGACGAAGTAGGCGAGCTGCTGCAACTGCATGTGATTTTCCTCGCACCGGCCGAGCATTTTTCCTTATGCCGACCGTATAAACCAAGCATCATAGCCGGAAGCTATGGAAACCAGATCCGCGATGACTTGGACGGATCATTGCTGGATACCTAGCGTTCAAACGTGACTGCCACGATAGAGCGCGGCGCCGCCACCGCGCCTGTTAACGCCCCCAAGGGTGCCTCGCCCGCACCGACGTCCAAGAAGCCGAGCCGGTTCCTGAGCTCGTCGAACGGCAAGAAAGTCGTCATGGCCGTCACGGGCGCCGTGATGGTGTCCTTCCTCGTCCTGCACATGCTGGGCAACCTGAAGATCTTCCTCGGCAAGGACTCGTTCAACGAGTACGCCGTCGCCCTGCGCACGCTCCTTGAGCCCATCGCGCCGTACCGGACGGTGCTGACGATCCTGGAGATCGGGCTCGTCGTCTCGGTCGTGCTGCACATGTGGGCCGCGATCTCGCTGGCGCGCAAGGCGGCCAAGGCCCGTCCGGTGAAGTACGTGGCCAAGAAGTCCCAGGCCAACGGCTACGCCACGCACATCATGCGGTTCGGCGGCCTGACGATCCTGCTGTTCGTGATCTGGCATCTGCTCGACCTGACCTTCGGCGTCGTCAACCCCAAGGGCTTCGACTCCGAGCCCGCCGACCGCATGGTCGCCGGCTTCGACCCGTCCCGCTGGTGGGTGACCCTCATCTACCTCGTGGCCGTCGTCATGGTCGGCCTGCACCTGCGGCACGGCATCTGGAGCGCCTTCCAGACGCTGGGCTGGGCCAACCGCAGCCGCTACCGCGGCCTGCGCCTGACGGCCGCCCTCGTCTCGGCGGTCCTGGTCGTCGGCTTCCTGGCACCGCCCCTCGCCATCACGTTCGGAGTTGTGAAGTGAAGTACACCGAAGGCTCGGAGATCCGGGACACCAAGGCGCCCGCCGGTCCCATCGAGGAGCGGTGGGAGAAGCGGAAGTTCAGCGCCAAGCTGGTCAACCCGGCCAACAAGCGCAAGCTCAACGTGATCGTCGTCGGCACCGGACTGGCGGGCGGCTCGGCCGCGGCGACCCTGGGCGAGCTGGGCTACAACGTCAAGTCGTTCTGCTACCAGGACACGCCCCGGCGCGCCCACTCCATCGCCGCCCAGGGCGGCATCAACGCCGCCAAGAACTACCGCGGCGACGGCGACTCGATCTACCGGCTCTTCTACGACACGGTCAAGGGCGGCGACTTCCGCGCCCGCGAGTCGAACGTCTACCGCCTGGCCCAGGTGTCGGTGAACATCATCGACCAGGCCGTGGCCCAGGGCGTGCCGTTCGCCCGCGAGTACGGCGGCCTGCTGGACACCCGCTCGTTCGGCGGCGCCCAGGTCTCCCGCACGTTCTACGCCCGCGGCCAGACGGGCCAGCAGCTCCTGCTGGGCGCCTACCAGGCGCTGGAGCGGCAGATCGCGGCCGGGACCGTGGAGATGCACACCCGCCACGAGATGCTCGACCTGATCGTCTCCGACGGCCGGGCGCGCGGCGTCATCGTGCGCGACATGGTGACCGGCGAGATCGAGCGGCACCTGGCCGACGCCGTGGTGCTGGCCACCGGCGGTTACGGCAACGTGTTCTTCCTGTCCACGAACGCCAAGGGCTGCAACACGACGGCCATCTGGCGGGCGCACGAGCGCGGGGCGTACTTCGCGAACCCGTGCTACACGCAGATCCACCCGACCTGCATCCCGGTCTCCGGTGAGTACCAGTCGAAGCTGACGCTGATGTCGGAGTCGCTGCGCAACGACGGCCGCGTGTGGGTGCCGCTGCGCAAGGACGACGACCGGGCCCCCGGCGACATCCCGGAGGAGGAGCGCGACTACTACCTGGAGCGCATCTACCCGGCCTTCGGCAACCTCGTCCCGCGTGACATCGCCTCCCGCGCCGCCAAGAACGTCTGCGACGAGGGCCGCGGCGTCGGCCCCGGAGGGCTGGGCGTCTACCTCGACTTCCGCGACGCCATCGGCCGGCTCGGCCGCGACGCCGTGGAGAAGAAGTACGGCAACCTCTTCGAGATGTACGAGCGCATCACCGGCGAGAACCCGTACGACGTGCCGATGCGCATCTACCCCGCCGTCCACTACACGATGGGCGGCCTGTGGGTGGACTACGACCTGCAGTCCACGATCCCCGGCCTGTTCGTGATCGGCGAGGCCAACTTCTCCGACCACGGCGCGAACCGGCTCGGCGCCTCGGCGCTGATGCAGGGCCTGGCCGACGGGTACTTCGTGCTGCCCACCACGATCGGCGACTACCTGGCCAACGGCCCGTACGGTGAGGTGGACGAGGAGGCCGTGGCCGAGGCGGAGATCAAGGTCCGGACCCGGATCGACCGCCTGATGTCGGTGAACGGCACCCGCACCCCCGACTCCTTCCACCGCGAGCTGGGCAAGCTCATGTGGGACTACTGCGGCATGGAGCGCACCGAGGAGTCGCTGCGCAAGGCCCTGGAGCGCATCCCCGAGCTGCGCGAGGAGTTCTGGAAGAACGTCAAGGTGTCCGGCACCGCCGAGGAGCTGAACCAGGTCCTGGAGAAGGCCGGCCGCGTCGCCGACTTCTTCGACCTGGCCGAGCTCATGTGCCTGGACGCCCTCGTCCGCACCGAGTCCTGCGGCGGCCACTTCCGCGCCGAGTCGCAGGACCCCGACGGCGAGGCCCTGCGCGACGACGAGCACTTCGCGCACGTCTCGGCCTGGGAGCGCACGCCCTCCGGCGAGACGGTGCTGCACAAGGAACCGCTCGAGTACGAGTACGTCAAGATGACCCAGCGGAGCTACAAGTGAACCTGACCCTCAAGGTCTGGCGTCAGAGCGCCCCCTCGGACGCCGGGCGCATGGTGACGTACCGGGTGGAGGACGTGTCCCCGGACATGTCGTTCCTGGAGATGCTGGACGTGCTGAACGAACGGCTGATCCTGGAGGGCGACGACCCGATCGCCTTCGACCACGACTGCCGCGAGGGCATCTGCGGCATGTGCGGCATGGTCATCAACGGCGTGGCGCACGGCGAGCAGCGCGCCACGACGACCTGCCAGCTGCACATGCGCCACTTCGAGGACGGCGCCGAGATCACCATCGAGCCGTGGCGCGCCGCGCCCTTCCCGGTGGTCAAGGACCTGGTCGTGGACCGCAGCGCGTTCGACCGCATCATCCAGGCGGGCGGCTTCGTCTCGGTCCCGGCCGGCTCGGCCCCGGACGCGCACAGCGTCCCGGTGCGCAAGGAGGACGCCGACGCCGCGTTCGACGCCGCGACCTGCATCGGCTGCGGCGCCTGCGTGGCCGCCTGCCCGAACGGCTCGGCCTCCCTGTTCACCGCCGCCAAGATCACCCACCTCAGCCTGCTGCCCCAGGGCCAGCCCGAGCGCCTGACCCGCGCGAAGGCCATGGTGGACCAGATGGACGCCGAGGGCTTCGGCGGCTGCACGAACACCGGCGAGTGCACGGCGGTCTGCCCCAAGGGCATCCCGCTGGACACCATTGCCCAGATGAACAGCGACTACCTCAAGGCCAACGCCAAGTAGGCCAGGTCGAGCAGGCCCCGTCCCGGAACGCCACCGGGGGCGGGGCTTCTGCTTTTCCGGCGAGCTGTAACAACACGGACGTTCCCACCACTTCCCGGTGTCAGAAGAACGCATCAGGGACGAAGGGGCTGCGCGGTGACGGATGATTCCCGCCGTTTCACCGGCATGTACGACGAATGCCGACAACGGGTGTGGGCCTACGCGGTCAGTCGTGCGGGCCGGCAGGTGGCCGACGAGGTGGTGAGCGAGACGTTCGCCATCGCCTGGCGGCGGCTGGACGACGTGCCGGAGCCGCCGCTGCCGTGGCTGCTCGGCGTGGCGCGCAACCTCCTGCGCGACGACGCCCGCTCGCAGGCGCGCAGGGACGCGCTGGCCGCCGAGCTGAGCTCGTGGACCGAGGACGGCCGCCCGGACGTGGCCGAGCAGGTGACCGAGCGCATGGGCGTGCTGCGCGCGCTGGCCGAGCTGCACGAGGACGACCGGGAGGTGCTCATGCTGGTCGCCTGGCACGGGCTGTCGCCCAAGGAGGGCGCCCGGGTCGTCGGCTGCTCGTCGGCGGCCTTCCGCGTCCGGCTGCACCGGGCCCGCAAGCGGCTCACGCGAGCCATGGAGTCCGCCGAACCGTCCCGTCCCTACGTGCGCAACCTCAGCGAGGAGTGGTCATGAACCCGATGGACGAACTCCGGGCCGCGCGGC
The DNA here is from genome assembly GCF_042878785.1 of Nonomuraea sp. NPDC003560. Lineage (NCBI taxonomy): Bacteria > Bacillati > Actinomycetota > Actinomycetes > Streptosporangiales > Streptosporangiaceae > Nonomuraea > Nonomuraea sp. NPDC003560. Next base: position 273,723 of record NZ_JBIAOF010000011.1, read on the forward strand.
CCGCGCACCTCGGCGACCGGCCGGTGGACGAGCACACCAGGGCCGCCGAGCTCGCGCACGCCATGTCCGGGCCGCGCGGGTCCCGGCGCCGGCGCACGGCCGTACGGCCGGTGTGGGGGCTCGCGGCCCTGGCGGCGGGGGCGACCGCGGTGGCCGTCGTGGTGGCGGGGAACGCGGCTCCGGCGCCCAGGAAGCAGGCTCCGCAGGCCGGGCAGAGCGCGTCGGCGACGCCGCGCAAGGTCACGCTGTCGGCCAGGGAGGTGCTGCTGGCCGCCGCGGAGAAGGCCGACCGGCAGCCCGACCGTACCGGCGACTGGTGGTACACCGTGACGGTGAGCAGGCACGCCTACCCCGCCGTCAAGGGCGGGTACCTGGTACTGGACCGGCAGCGCGACGAGGAGTGGACGCCGCGCGCGACCGGCGGCGAGCAGTGGAGCCGCACCCGCCGGCTCGGCGCGCTGCCCGCGAGCGAGGCCGACCGGCTGGCCTGGGAGCAGGCGGGCTCGCCCGCCGGGATCGAGGTGGTCGTGCCGATGAAGAAGGTGGCCCCGCTGACCCTGCGGACCTCCCCGGACAAGGCCACGACCTCGCACAGTCCCCTGGTCGACGGCGACAAGGTGTTCTGGCTCGGCCGCAACGTCACGATGAAGGACCTGCGCGGCCTGCCGGACGAGCCGGCGAAGCTGAAGAAGTGGCTGCTCGACTCCTACGACGGGCATTCGACCGAGTCGTCCAGCGTGGAGATGTCCGCCGACACCTGGCTGTTCACGGTCAGCGTCGGGCTGATCGTCTCCATGCCGGTGACGCCGCAGGTGCGCGGCGCCGCCTTCCGCATGCTGGCCGGGCTCGACTCCGTCAAGGTCATCGAGAACGTCACCGACGCCGAGGGGCGTACCGGCACGGCCGCGGCCATCCAGCAGAGCGACGAGCGCACCGGCGTGCGGGAGAGCCGCCTGATCTTCGACGAGGCCACCGGGCGGGCGCTGGGCACCGAGAGCGTCGTGGTCGAGCCGCGCGGCCTGTGGAAGAGCTTCGAGCCGGGCACGGTGTCGAGCTCCGAGGCCGTGCTGGAGGCCGGCTGGACGGACGCCGGCCCCAAGCGCTGAGCCCGCTGCGGCCCGCGCGGTCAGTCGCGCAGCAGGTGCAGGCGGAAGCGGGTCCCGGCCGGCTCGGAACGCACCTGGAGCAGGTCGCAGAGCTGGCGCACCACCCACAGGCCGTGCCCGCGCAGGGCGGTCGGGGCGGGCGGCAGGTAACCGGGCAGGACGGCCGTCAGCTTGCCCGGGTCGGTCACGTCGCACACGACGGCGTTCCCGTCGGTCCAGATCGCGAGGTCGCCGTGCCCGCCGCCGTGCTCGACGGCGTTGGCGGCGACCTCGTTGACGGTCAGCAGCAGGCGGTCGGTCAGGGCGCGGGACAGGCCGAGCCGTTCGGCGGTCGCCCGCACGTGCCGGCGCACGCGGTGCAGGTCGCCGTCGAAGCGCAGGCCGGCGACCCCGGGCGGCGGAGGCGGCAGCGGGTCGTGGTCGGAGGCGTGGCTGAAGGACTCGGGCTCGACGTAATCGGTGCTGGCACGGGGGCCGTCACCGGTCAGCAGCCCCGGATGGGTCCGGCGGGCGCCGCCGACGACCCGGTCCGGCACCGCGCGCGCGTCGAAGGCGCAGACCATCCAGGCCGCGCGGGCGGCGAACGCGGCGTTGAGCACCGACTCGTACCGGGTCCACTCGGCCTCCTCGACCGGGGTGCGGCCGTGCCAGACGGGCTCGCCGATCACCCTGACGCGGGGATGGGCGTCGAGGTAGCGGCCGTAGGCGGCCAGGGTGCGGCCCGGAGCGTCGTACCAGCCGCCGGCCTCGGCGAACTCGACCTCGCCCGCGTCGCCGCCGAGGGCCCGCGAGAGCAGGCCGATGTTGGCGGCCGTGGACACCACGAGCACCCTGTCCCGCGCGGCCAGCCCGTCGCGGCAGAAGGGCACGGCCGCGGCCAGGAAGCCGGCGTCGGTGGAGTAGACGAGCGCCTGGTGGACCAGCGGATGCTCGTCCGGCTGGCCGGCGACGGCGATCATGTGCGCCCCGTTTTCTCCGCGACGGCGAGCTGCTGCCCGGCCACGATCGGTTGGAGGGGTCGGGCCGTTCTCAACGGTATATCTCCCGGGTGCGCGCATACAGGGTGTATGTCGGCACACCACGGTCACCATAGCCAATGGAGCGCGGACCCGGACCGGGCTTGCCAAGATCTTCGGGGGCGGGGGCCGTACTAAATCGGTTGCAGGGGGTATGTCGTGTCTGGCCAGATAGATCGTGTTCTTGAAGGCGGCCGGGAGGAGGCGACATGGCGTACAACGAGGTGAGCGGGACCAGGCATCCGCTGCGGATGTGGGCGGAGCCGGAGACGGTGGAGCCGCAGGCGATGCAGCAGTTGCGGAACGTGGCCAACCTGCCCTGGGTCCATGGCGTCGCCGTCATGCCCGACGTGCACCACGGCAAGGGGGCGACGGTCGGGTCGGTCATCGCGATGAAGGACGCGGTGTCGCCGGCGGCCGTCGGGGTGGACATCGGCTGCGGGATGACGGCCGTGAAGACGTCGTACCAGGCGTCGCAGCTTCCCGACAACCTGGCCTACCTGCGGGGGAAGCTGGAGCAGGCGGTCCCCGTCGGCTTCCAGCACCACAAGCGGCCCGTCGATCCCGGCAAGGTGCACGGGATGCGGACGGCCGGGTGGGCGGAGTTCTGGCGCGAGTTCGACGACCTGGCCCCGGCCGTCCACGCCCGCCGCGAGCGGGCCGAGGCGCAGATGGGCACGCTCGGCGGCGGCAACCACTTCCTGGAGGTGTGCGCCGACGACGAGGGCTGGGTGTGGGTGGTCCTGCACTCGGGGTCGCGCAACATCGGCAAGGAACTGGCCGAGCACCACATCGGGGTGGCCCGCCGCCTCTCCCACAACCAGGGCCTGGTGGACCGGGACCTGGCGGTGTTCCTCGGCCACACCCCGGAGATGGACGCCTACCGCCGCGACCTGTACTGGGCCCAGGACTACGCGCGCCGCAACCGGGCGCTGATGATGGGCCTGGTCTGCGACGTCCTGCGCCGCCACCTGCCGGGCATCGGCTTCGACCAGCCCATCTCCTGCCACCACAACTACGTGGCCGAGGAGCGCTACGACGGGGTGGACGTGCTCGTCACCCGTAAGGGGGCGATCCGGGCGGGCAGCGGGGACCTGGGGATCATCCCGGGCTCGATGGCCACCGGCACGTACATCGTGAAGGGGCTGGGGAACCCGCGGGCGTTCAACTCGGCCTCGCACGGGGCCGGCCGGAAGATGAGCAGGACCAAGGCCAAGAAGACGTTCACGGTCAAGGACCTGGAGGAGCAGACGTTCGGGGTCGAGTGCCGCAAGGATCCCGGGGTGATCGACGAGATCCCGGGGGCGTACAAGGACCTGGAGTCGGTGATGGCCGCGCAGCGGGACCTGGTGGAGGTCGTGGCGCACCTGCGGCAGCTCATCTCCATCAAGGGCTGAGGCCCGCACGGCCCTGAGACGGGCCGTGCGGGTGCGCGGTCACGCGGGACGGCTCAGGGGTGCGGGGCCGTCCCGGCGCGCTCCGCGGCGCTGCGCAGGACGCAGAACTCGTTGCCCTCGGGGTCGGCGAGCACCGCCCAGCCGGTGCCGTCCGGCTCGCGCAGGTCGGCGATCAGGGTGGCGCCCCGGCGCACCAGGCGCTCGACCTCCTCGTCGCGCGTGGAGTCGGGACGCAGGCACAGATGCAGCCGGTTCTTGGCCGCCTTCGGCTCCGGCACCTTGTTGAAGTGCAGGATCGGGCCCTCCTTCAGCATCACCCGCGTCTCCTCGTCACCCGGGCGGTCCTCCGGGTGGACGGGACAGCCGGTCACCTCGCTCCAGAACCGGGCGAGCTCGTACGGATCCGCGCAGTCGATCGCGACATTCTGCAATACCGACACCATGCTGGGATCCTGCCCCAAGGCAGGGCGCATGTCGCAGGAGACCCGCCCGGTGTTCGGCGACGCTGTGGCGGAGATCACGCGGCTCGCCGCGGCGCTGGGATGACCCCGCCGCACCTGCGCGGTCGCTCCCGGGACGAGCCGGAAGGCCGTGGATTACGGGGGAACCGAAATCGCATTTGTGTGTTGTTCGCCTGCTGTTCGCTTTCTTGATCACTCGCTGCGCGAAGCTGACGGGCGTTCAAGAGCGACAGTAAGGATGAACATGCGCACGATCACCAAGACGCTCTTCGCCGCGGGCGTGCTCGCCTGCGGTCTGGCCGCCGCTCTGCCCGCACAGGCCGCCGTCGCCGCCGTGGACCCGGCCGGCGTGTGCGGGTCCGGGTTCCGCGTCATCGACTCGCACCCGTTCAAGTCCGGCAGCACGGCGCTGGGCACGATCTACCTGTCCTACAACTCCGGCACCGGCAAGAACTGCGTGGTGACGGTCAACAAGACGCCGTACACGCGGTGGATGCGGGCGACGCTGAGCGTGCAGGGCGGCGCGACCAAGACCGACGCCGGTGAGTTCAAGTCGTACGCCGGGCCGGTGATCCTGTCGGCCGTGGACACCTGCGTCAAGTGGGGCGGCGCCTGGGACGAGTCGCCGTACGTGTGGACCAGCGGCTGGAGCCACTGCGGCTGATCCCCGTCAGGACGTCCGGGCCTCGCTCCCGGGGCTCGGGCACCGCGGGACGCGTCAGGCGCTCCAGGCGGCGGTGCGGTCGAGGCGCTCGCGCCACAACTTCTCGCCGCCCCCGCCCGGCTCCCACCGGCCGCAGAACTCCAGCAGGTCGCGGCAGCGCGCCACCATCGACGCCTGCCGCTCGGCCCAGGACGGCACCGGCCCGCCGTAGGCGTCGAAGAAGCGCGGCAGCAGGGAGACGTGCTCGGGGTGGTGGCTGCGGACGATCCACTCGCACCAGGCGAGGTCCTCCACCGGCCGGCCCGGATGGGCCCACTCCCAGTCGAGGATCGCGGTGGTCTCGAACGTGGCGGGGTCGAACAGCAGGTTCTGGGGCCCGTAGTCGCCGTGCACGATGCCGAGGCGGTGGATGCGGGCCAGGACGCGGCCGCACTCGGCCAGCACCTCGGCGGCGCGGCCCTCGTCCAGCAGGTCCTGGCCATGGGCGCCGGCCACGAAGCGGGTGGTCAGGCTCGTGGCGGTGATCTGGTGCACGCGCGGAACCGGGAGCCGGCCGCGCAGCCGGCGCAGGTATCTGCTCTCCGTGCCCAGCCTGAAGGCGGCCTCCGGGCCCTGGTAACACTTGACGACCAGAGCGCCGTCGCCGACCGTGCTGTTGGTGTACCCGTGCTCCACAGCCAACGATTCTGACGCACCGGCCCCCGTTCCGGGCGGCGCGGCGCGCTATCGGGACCGGGCCCGATACACGATGTAAGGGCGGAACAAATAGGTGATCGGTGCCGAAAGGGCGTGCACGAGGCGGCTGAACGGGAAAAGCACGAACAACGCCATCCCGATCACGGTGTGCACCTTGTAAAGGATGCTCGCGTGCCCCATCGCGGTGGCGTCCGGGTTGAGCACGAAGACGCCGCGGAACCAGGGGGCGACCGTCGTCCGGTAGCTCACCTCGCTCGGCACGAACCCCGCCACCGTCGTCACCACGCCCGCGACGATCGACGCGGCGAGCACCACGTACATGGTCTTGTCGTTCTTCGTCGTGGCCAGGAAGACGGGCCCGTTCGTCCGGCGGCGGTAGACCAGCAGGGCCAGCGCCACCAGTGTGGCCAGCCCGGCCAGGCCGCCCCAGATCAGGGCGTTGGCGTGGTACGCCTCGTTCGACACGCCGATCGCGTCCGTCCAGGAGAGCGGGACGAGCAGGCCGGTCACGTGCCCGATGATCACGAAGATCAGGCCGTAGTGGAACACCGGGCTGGCCACGCGCAGCAGCGGGCTCTCGTAGAGCTGCGACGACCGGGTGGTCCAGCCGAACTTGTCGTACCGGTACCGCCAGATCAGGCCGCCGATGAAGATCACCAGGGTGACGTACGGCGCGACCACCCACAACATGCTCTCGCCCCAGCTCACCGGTACCCTCCCACGGTCTCGGCGGGTGGCCCCCCGGCGGCCAGGCGGTGCGCCGCGGCGCGTTCGGCGGCCGTGGGCGGCGGCAGCGCCGCGCACACCACCCCGACCACCTCCGCGTACGGCGAGCCCAGCTCGGTCAGGGCGGACAGCAGCAGATCGAGCCCGATGCGATGCTCCCGCAGCAGCGCCACGCCGGACGGGTCGAGCGCCGCGAACTCCAGCACGACCGGCAGGAAGTCGGGCAGCTCGTCGTCCATCAGCTCCCAGCCGGCCACGCGGTAGCGCTGCTTGAGCGCGGCCAGGGACGCCCCGCGGCGGCGGGTGTCGCCGTCGGTGTAGTAGGTCAGGTAGAGGCAGCAGCGCCGGTGCAGGTCGAACGTGTCGACGTAGTGCGCGGCCAGGTCGCCCGCGTCCATGTCCGCGATCCGCGCCAGGAACGCCGCGAAGTGCGGCTCGGCGGCCTCCCTGATCAGCGGCAGGCGGCGGTGGAAACGTTCGTCGGGGTAGGCGAGCAGGTGCGCGGCGGCCTGCCAGATCACGGCCTTGTTCATGATTTTCCCTTTTTCGGCGGGAAGAGTCCTGCTGGGATGCCCCGGCCGTCCCAGTTGAGGAGGTTCACCCGGTCGTGGGTGATCTCGTCGCTGGTCTGGCGGTCCTTGAGGCCGTGGAAGGACTCGACGGAGACCGGCAGCGGCTTGCCCGACGCCTCCCCGAAGGGGGCCTGCATGCCGGGGCCGCCGTAGTAGTCGAGGCTGCAGCCGGCCTCCTCGACCACGCCGGGCACGTTGCCGTACGCGGTCGGGATCACGTACCGCTCCTCGTACTTGGCCAGGGCCAGCAGGCGGTACATGGCCCTGATGTCGTCCTCGGTCAGGCCGGTGTCCGGCAGGACCGGCTCCTGCCCCAGGTTGACCCCCCGCATGTACGAGCGCATCGCGGCCAGCCGGCGCAGCGCGGCCGTCACCGGGACGGGATCGCCCGCGGTGAACAGCTCGGCCAGGTACTCCACGGGGATGCGCAGCGACTCGATGGCGGCGAACAGGTTGTCCGCGTCCTCGCCGTCGTGCCCGGTGTTCGCCAGGGCGTCCACGACGGGGGAGAGTGGCGGGACGTACCAGACCATCGGCAACGTCCGGTACTCCGGATGCAGGGGGAGCGCTATGCGATATTTCGTGATCAGGTCGTATACGGGGGATCTGCGGGCCGCCTCGATCCAGTCGGCGGGCAACCCCGACGCGGCCACCACCGGGTCGTCGGGGTCGACGAAGACGCCGAGCTGGGCCTCGTACAGGTCCCGCTCGTCCGCCACCGAGGCGGCCTGGCTCACCCGGTCGGCGTCGTAGAGCAGCACCCCGAGGTAGCGCAGGCGGCCCACGCAGGTCTCCGAGCACACCGTCGGCAGCCCCACCTCGACCCGCGGGTAGCAGAACGTGCACTTCTCGGCCTTGCCGGTCCGGTGGTTGAAGTACACCTTCTTGTACGGGCACCCCGTCACGCACATCCGCCAGCCCCGGCAACTGTCCTGGTCCACCAGGACGATCCCGTCCTCGGCCCGCTTGTACATGGCCCCCGACGGGCAGGAGGCCACGCAGGACGGGTTCAGGCAGTGCTCGCAGATGCGCGGCAGGTAGAACATGTACGCCTGCTCGAACTCCAGCCTGACCTGCTCCGACAGCTTCCCCAGCACCGGGTCGGGGGACGGGTCGCCGCCCAGGTTGTCGTCCCAGTTCGCGCTCCAGCGGATCTTCATGGGCTCGTTGCTGATCAGCGACCGCGGCGGCGCCACCGGGACGTCGTCGGACAGCGGGGCCCGGGTCAGGTTCTCGTAGTCGTAGGTCCAGGGCTCGTAGTAGTCCTGGATGGAGGGCATGAGCGGGTTGGCGAAGATATTGGCCAGCTTGCGGAACCGGCCTCCGGCGCGGAGTGTCAGCCGGCCCCTGCGGTCGAGCTTCCAGCCGCCCCGCCAGCGTTCCTGGTCCTCGTACCGGCGGGGGTAGCCCTGGCCGGGGCGGGTCTCGACGTTGTTGAACCAGACGTATTCGACGCCGGGACGGTTGGTCCAGGTCTGTTTGCAGGTGACGGAACAGGTGTGACAGCCGATGCACTTGTCCAGGTTCATCACCATGGCGATCTGAGCCATGATCTTCATCAGTAGCGCACCTCCTGCGACCTGCGGCGAATGGTGGTGACCTCGTCCCGCTGGTTGCCCGTGGGGCCGAGGTAGTTGAAGGCGTACGAGAGCTGGGCGTAGCCGCCGATCATGTGCGTGGGCTTGATCAGCACCCTGGTCAGCGCGTTGTGGATGCCGCCGCGGCGGCCGGTCTCCTCCGACTTCGGCACGTCGATCAGGCGGTCCTGGGCGTGGAACATGTAGACCGTGCCCTGCGGCATGCGGTGGGACACGATGGCCCTGGCCACCACGACGCCGTTGCGGTTGACCGCCTCGATCCAGTCGTTGTCGGCGATGCCGAGCCGGGTGGCGTCCTCGGTGGACATCCAGATGGTCGGGCCGCCGCGCGACAGCGACAACATGAGCAGGTTGTCCTGGTACTCGGAGTGGATCGACCACTTGGAGTGCGGGGTCAGGTAGCGCAGGGTGGCGCTCTCGCCGAAGAGCTCGGCCATGTCCAGCGGCGGGCGGTAGACCGGCAGGGCCTCGCCGTACTCGTGCATCCAGTCGTGGTCGAGGAAGAAGTGCATGCGGCCGGTGAGCGTGTGCCAGGGCTTGCCGTTCTCGACGTTGATCGTGAACGGCGAGTAGCGGCGGTCGTGCGCCTCCTTGCCCGACCACTCCGGGCTGGCCGCGACGTGCGTGGGCCGGGCCTGGGTGTCGGCGAAGACGATGCGGTGGCCCTCGTCCATCAGGTCGTCGAAGCTGCGGCCGGTGCGCCGGGCGAGCTGGCGGAAGCCCTGGGCGGCCAGCCTGCCGTTGCTCACCCCGGACAGCGCGAGGATCGTCTCGCACGCCTTGGCGTCGGTGTCCAGCTCGGGGCGGCCCTTGGCCACGCCGCGCGGCACCAGGCCGCAGCGCTGGCCGAGCCAGGTGACCTCCTCGTCCGGCATGAAGGTCACGCCCTTGACCTGGAGGCCGAGCCGCTCGGTGAGCGGGCCGAGCGCGGCCAGCTGCTCCGCGACCGCGCCGTAGTCGCGCTCGACCACCTTCAGCGTCGGCTCCGGCGCGCCGGGCGCGCGCCCGCCGGGCTGCCCGGTCTCGCCCGGCGTGTCGTGCTGGTACGGGACCACCACGACGTCCTTGCGCACCCCCAGCCGCTCCTTGGCCAGCGCGCTGAAGGCCCTGGCGATGGCGTGGAAGGCGGCGAAGTCCGTCCTGGTCTCCCAGGGCGGCGAGATGGCCGGGTTGAACGCGTGCACGAACGGGTGCATGTCCGTCGAGGACAGGTCGTACTTCTCGTACCAGGTGGCGGCGGGCAGCACGATGTCGGAGTAGACCGTCGAGGACGTCATCCGGAAGTCCAGCGTGAGCAGCAGGTCCAGCTTGCCCCTCGGCGCCTCGGGGTCGGGCTGCTCCAGGTTGGACGTGGCGCCGAGCAGGTGGTGCAGGAAGTACTCGTTGCCCTTGGCCGACGAGCCGAGCAGGTTCGACCGCCACAGGGTCAGCACCCGCGGCCAGTTGGCCGGGTCGTCGGGGTCCTCGGCGGCGTGCCGGAGCCTGCCCCGCCGCAGCTCCTCCAGCGTGTACGCCACGGGGTCCTCGTGCTCGCCCAGCTCCAGCGGGTTGCGGTCGAAGGCGGGCGACATGGGCATCCAGCCGTTGCGCACGGCCTCGGCCACCAGGTCGGCCGTGTGCCTGCCGCGGAACGCGCCGGGCCCGAGCGGCGAGGTCAGCGCGCCCGCGTCGAACCGGTCGTAACGCCACTGGTCGGTGTGCAGGTACCAGTACGGCGTGCCGGGCGCCTGCCGCGGCGGGCGCGACCAGTCGAGCGCGCCGGCCAGCAGCGCCCAGCCGCTCTGCGGACGGCACTTCTCCTGGCCGACGTAATGGGCCCAGCCGCCGCCGTTGCGCCCCTGGCAGCCGGTCAGCAGCAGCAGCGACAGGAACGCCCGGTAGATGGTGTCGCCGTGGAACCACTGGGTGGCGCCCGCGCCCATGATGATCATGCAGCGGCCGCGGGTGGTCTCGGCCGTCCTGGCGAACTCACGGGTGATCTTGACCACCCGCTCGGCCGGGACGCCGGTGACCGGCTCCTGCCAGCCCGGCGTGTACGGCTCGGCCGCGTCGTCGTACCCGCCGGGCCAGATCCCCGGCAGGCCGGGCCTGGGGACGCCGTACTGGGCGAGCAGCAGGTCGAACACCGTGGTCACCAGCCGTCCGCCGACGCGGGCGACCGGCACGCCGCGGCGCAGGGAGCCCTCGCCGTCGAAGCGCGGCAGCAGGAGCTGGGCCGACTCGCCGCCGTACAGGGTGAGCTTCGGGTCGACGTCCAGGTCGAGGTTCCAGCGGCCCTCGCCCGAGTCGGTCCAGCGGAAGCCGACCGAGCCGTTCGGGACCACCGGCTCGCCGGACCCGGCCATGAGCACGGTCTTCCACTCGGCCGCCTCCTCCGCCGAGCCCAGGTCCTTGGCCGTGAGGAACTTGTCCGGCACGTACGCGTCCTCGTGCTCGCGCAGCGTGACCAGGAAGGGCAGGTCGGTGCAGCGCTTGACGTAGTCGGTGAAGTAGGGCACCTCCCGGTCGACGAAGAACTCCTTCAGCAGCACGTGGCCCATGGCCATGGCCAGGGCGCCGTCCGTGCCGGGACGCACGCTCAGGAACTCGTCGGCGAACTTGGCGGCGTCGCTGTAGTCGGGCGAGACCACCACGACCTTCTGGCCCCGGTAGCGCGCCTCGGCCATCCAGTGGGCGTCCGGCGTGCGGGTGACCGGGACGTTGGAGCCCCACATCACCAGGTACGCGGCGTCCCACCAGTCGGCCGACTCCGGGACGTCGGTCTGGTCGCCGAACACCTGCGGCGAGGCCACCGGCAGGTCGGCGTACCAGTCGTAGAAGGAGAGCATCGTGCCGCCGATCAGCGACACGAACCGGGAGCCGACGGCGTGCGAGACCATCGACATCGCCGGGATGGGCGAGAACCCCGCGACCCGGTCGGGCCCGTACGCCTGGATGGTGTGCACGTGCGCCGCGGCGATCATCTCGACGGCCAGGTCCCAGGTCACCCGGACGAGCCCGCCCCGGCCGCGCGCCCCCTGGTAGCTCGCCCGCTTCTCCGGATCGGTGGTGACCTCGGCCCAGGCGGCCACCGGGTCGCCCAGCCGCTCCCGCGCCTCCAGGTAGAGCTGGACCAGCACGCCCCGCGCGTACGGGTAGCGGATCCGGGTCGGCGAGTAGGTGTACCAGGAGAAGGCCGCCCCGCGCGGGCAGCCGCGCGGCTCGTACTCCGGCCGGTCGGGGCCCACGCCCGGGTAGTCGGTCTCCTGCGTCTCCCAGGTGATGATGCCGTCCTTGACGAACACCTTCCACGAGCACGAACCCGTGCAGTTCACGCCGTGCGTCGAGCGCACCACCTTGTCGTGGCTCCACCGGTCGCGGTAGAACGCGTCGCCTTCCGTGCCGCCTTTCAGGTAGAGAGTCCGCAGGTCACCACTGGTGGCCGATCTGCGGAGGAACCGACCGGTCTTCAGCAGGAGATCCTCGGCGCTCATACCCCCACTTCATCACAGAAGGTGACCCTCTGTTACACAGGGTGTATGTCTGCGCTTCGTAAAGGTCAGGTGCGGAACCTGGCGCTGGCCACGGCGGCCTTCGCCGTGACGTTCTGGGCCTGGAACCTCATCGGTCCCCTGTCGGGCAGTTACAGCAGGCAGCTGCGCCTGTCCGCGACACAGACCTCGCTGCTGGTCGCGATCCCGGTGCTGGTCGGCTCGCTCGGCCGCATCCCGGTGGGCGTGCTGGCCGACCGGCTCGGCGGGCGGCGCATGTTCGCGGTCATCTGTTTCGTGTCGATCGTGCCCGTCCTGTTCGTGGGCTGGTCCGAGTCGTACGGGTGGCTGCTGTTCTGGGGGTTCCTGCTGGGCGTCCCCGGCACGTCGTTCGCCATCGGCATCCCGTTCGTCAACGCCTGGTACGAGCCCGCCCGCAGAGGGTTCGCCACCGGCGTGTTCGGCGCCGGCATGGGCGGGACCGCGCTGTCGGCGTTCTTCACCCCCCGCCTGGTGGAGGAGTTCGGCCGGTTCGCGACCCACCTGCTCATGGCCGCGGTGCTCGCGCTGATGGGCGTGATCATGATCGGCGGCAGCCGCGACTCGCCCGCCTGGTCGCCCGCCACCGCCCCGGCCCTGCCCAGGATGCGCGAGGCGACGAAGCTCAGGGCCACCTGGCAGTGCGCCTTCCTGTACGCCGTCACCTTCGGCGGCTTCGTGGCGTTCTCGACATACCTGCCGACCCTGCTCCAGAACGTCTACCACTTCGCCCAGACGGGCGCCGGGCTGCGGGCGGCCGGGTTCTCGATCGCCGCCGTCGCCGCCCGGCCGATCGGCGGCACGTTGTCCGACCGGATCGGGCCGGTCAGGGTGCTGCTGATCTCGCTGGCCGGGACGGTCGTGATGGCGGTCGCGCTGTCGTTCCGGCCGCCCGCCGAGGTGCCCGCCGGGGCCTGCTTCGTGCTCATCGCCTTCTTCCTCGGGCTCGGCACGGGCGGCGTCTTCGCCTTGGTCGCCGAGCTCGTCGAGGCGTCGAAGGTGGGGACGGTGACGGGGCTCGTGGGCGCGGCCGGCGGGCTCGGCGGGTACTTCCCGCCGCTGGTGATGGGGGCCGTCTACGGCGCGTCCGGGTCGTACACCGTGGGCTACCTGCTGCTCGCGCTGACCGCCCTGGTCACGTTGATCTACACCGTGCGCACGTTCCGGCACGTGCCCGATCGTTAGCCAGGCGAAAAACCGTTTGCCGGGCCGGGCGCCGGCTTGTCAACCTTGTCAGACCATGCGCTCCCTTCCTGAGGCTGATCCCGGCCTGCCCGACATCCGCAGCCCGCTCCGCTACCTGTGGTGGAACGCGCGGCGTCAGGCGCGTGCCTTGCTCGCCGGCATCGGTTTCGCCACCCTGTGGTGGCTGGTGCAGGCGCTCGTGCCCGCGGTGCTCGGCAAGGGCATCGACGCGGTCACCGCCAAGGACACCCGGGCGTTGCTGACCTGGGCGTCGATCCTGCTCGGGCTGGGGCTGCTGCAGGCGTTCACCGGGATCATGCGGCACCGGATGGCGGTGTTCAACTGGTTGTCGGCCGCCTACCGCACCGTCCAGCTGACCGCGCGGCAGGCCGCCAGGCTCGGGGCGACGCTGCCCAAGAAGGTCTCGACCGGTGAGGTCGTCAGCGTCGGCAACTCCGACATCGCCCACATCGGCAGCTCCATGGACATCCTGCTGCGCGGCACCGGGTCCGTGGTGGCCATCGTCGCGGTCACCGTGATCCTGCTGACGACCTCGGTCCCGCTCGGGCTGCTCGTGCTGTTCGGCGTGCCGCTCATGGCGCTGGCCGTCTCGCCGCTGCTCAAGCCGCTGCACCGGCGGCAGAAGCGGCAGCGCGAGCTGACCGGCGACCTGTCCACCAGGGCCGCCGACATCGTGGCCGGCCTGCGGGTGCTCCGCGGCATCGGCGGCGAGCAGGTGTTCGCCGGCCGCTACGGCGAGGAGTCCCAGCGCGTGCGGCACGCCGGGGTGGGCGTGGCCCGGGTCGAGTCGCTGCTCGAAGGCGCCCAGATCCTGCTGCCCGGCCTGCTCATCGCGGTCGTCACCGGCATCGGCGCCACGTTCGCGGTCGGCGGCGAGATCAGCACCGGCGACCTCGTCGCGCTCTACGGCTACGCCGCCTTCCTCATCGGCCCGCTGCGCACCTTGACCGAGGCGGCTGACAAGCTCACCAAGGGTCACGTCGCGGCCCGCCGCGTCATCCGGATCCTGGCCATCGAGCCCGAGGTCGCCGGCGGCACCGAGACCAGCGGCGGCGGCGTGCTGCGCGACTGCTACAGCGGCGTCACCCTCCAGCCCGGCATGCTCACCGCCGTCGCGGCCGACGCGCCCGAGGAGGCCGCCGCCATCGCCGACCGCCTCGGCCGGTACGCGCCCGGCGACGTCACCTTCGGCGCCGTCGAGCTGGCCTCGCTGCCCATGGCCGAGATCCGCGCGCGCATCCTGGTCGCCGGCAACGACGCCCGCCTGTTCACCGGCAGGCTCAGGAACGAGCTCGACGTCCGCGACGCGGCCACCGACGAGGACGTGCGCGCCGCCCTGCACGCCGCCTGCGCCGAGGACATCGTCGAGGCGCTGCCCGACGGCCTCGACGCCCAGGTGTCCGAGGCAGGGCGCGAGTTCTCCGGCGGCCAGCAGCAGCGGCTGCGCCTGGCGCGGGCCCTGATCGCCGACCCCGAGGTGCTCATCCTGGTCGAGCCCACCAGCGCCGTCGACGCCCACAGCGAGGCCCGCATCGCCGAGCGGCTGGCCAAGGCGCGCGCGGGCCGCACCACCATGATCTGCACGACCAGCCCGCTGGTGCTCGACCGGGCCGACCACGTGGTCTACGTGGCCGGCGGCCGGGTGCTGGCCGAGGGGACACACCGGCACCTGCTGGACGCGTCCCCCGAGTACGCCGCGACCGTGACCCGAGGGGAGGGCTGACCGTGGCCCGCGAGATCCTGCCGGTCGCCGACCGGAAACAGGTGCGCGCCTACGCGCGCAGGCTGACGCTGAAGTACCCGCGGCAGCTCACCGTCGCCCTGGCCCTGCACGGCCTGGCCGCCGTCGCCGGGCTCGTCGTGCCGTGGCAGCTCGGCAGCCTGGTCCAGACCGTCCAGGACGGCGGCGAGGTCGACGGGCTGCTCGTGGCCGTCGTCATCGGCGCGTTCCTGTTCCTCCAGGGCCTGCTGGTCCGCTTCGCCGTGCTCGCCTCGGCCAGGCTGGGCGAGAAGGTGCTGGCCGAGCTGCGGGAGGAGTTCGTCGACCGGGTGCTCGGCCTGCCGCTGTCCACGGTCGAGCGGGCGGGCGCCGGCGACCTGATCACCCGTACCTCCCGCGACGTCGACTCGTTGTCCAGGACCGTCCGGCACGCCGTGCCGGAGACGCTCATCGCGCTGGTCACGTTCGTGATCACCATGGGCGCGCTGGTGCTGGTCAGCCCGCAGCTCATGCTGCCGATGCTGGTCGCCGGCCCGCTGATCTGGTTCGCCACCCGCTGGTACCTCAAGCGGGCGCGCGACGGCTACCTGCGCGAGAACGCCGCGTACGCCGACATGACCGAGGGCCTGGCCGAGACGGTCGAGGGCGCGCGGGCCGTGGAGGCGCTCGGCCTGCAGGAACGCCGGCGCGAGCGCACCGACGGCGACATCAGCCGCTCCTACGCCGCCGAGCGCTACACCCTGGGCCTGCGGACGCTCTGGTTCCCCGCGGTCGAGCTCGGCTACGTGATCCCGGTGGTCTCCACGCTCCTGGTCGGCGGCCTGTTCTACACCAACGACTGGGTGACGGTCCAGCAGGTCACCGCCGCCCTGGTCTACGCCCAGCAGCTCATCGACCCGCTCGACCGGTTCCTCATGTGGATCGACGAGCTCCAGGTGGGCGGCGCCGCCATGGCCCGGCTGCTCGGCGTGGCCAACGTGCCCGACGACCGCGAGCCCTCCGCGGCCCGCCCGGCCGGCGAGCTGCTGCGGGCCGACGACGTCAGGTACGCCTACCGCGAGGGCCGCGACGTGCTGCACGGCGTGTCGCTGACCGTCGAGCCGGGCGAGCGGCTGGCCATGGTCGGCCCGTCGGGGGCCGGCAAGTCCACGCTCGGGCGGCTGCTGGCCGGCATCCACGGGCCGCGCACCGGCGAGGTCAGCGTGGGCGGCGTGCCACTGGTCGACCTGCCGCTCGACGACCTGCGCGGGCACGTCGCGCTGGTCACCCAGGAGCACCACGTCTTCAAGGGCACCGTCCGCGACAACCTGCTGATCGCCCGCCCCGGCGCGGACGACGCGGCGGTGCGCGCGGCGCTGGCCGCCGTCGACGCGCTCGACTGGGTGCGGGCGCTGCCCGAGGGGCTGGAGACCGAGGTCGGCTCCGGCGGCGCCGCCGTGCCGCCCGCGCAGGCCCAGCAGCTCGCGCTGGCGCGGCTGGTCCTGGCCGACCCGCACACGCTGGTGCTCGACGAGGCCACCTCGCTGATCGACCCGCGGGCCGCGCGCCACCTGGAACGCTCGCTGGCCGCCGTCCTGGAGGGCCGTACGGTGATCGCCATCGCCCACCGGCTCTACACCGCGCACGACGCCGACCGGGTGGCCGTCGTGGAGGACGGCCGGATCACCGAGCTGGGCCCGCACGAGGAGCTGGTCGCCGAGGGCGGCTCGTACGCGGCCCTGTGGGCGAGCTGGCACGGCATCCCCGCCGCCACTCCCTAGGCCACGGGCTCCCAGACCGGCCCTTCGGCCGTGTCCCGCGCGCGGCCGAAGACCACGTCGGCGAAGTGGATGCCGAAGCCGATCGTGTCCGGTCGCAGCAGCTCCTCGACCAGCCGCCGCCGGTGCACGGTCGACTCCACGCGGTCCAGGTCGGAGCCGGCCGGCCACTCGGGACGGCGCACCTGCACGGGGGAGTGCAGGGCGTCGCCGAAGGCCAGCAGCCGCTGTCCGCCCGAGGTGATCGTGTAGGCGGTGTGCCCGGCGGTGTGGCCGGGCGCGAACGTGGCCCGCACGCCGGGGAAGATCTCCTCGCCGTCACCGAACGTCCTGACCCGGGGGGCCATGGTCGTCAGGGCCTCCGCCGGCGTGCCGAAGTCGAGCGTCCGGTGGCGCTCGGTCCATTCGGGCTCGGCGAACAGGTACTCGGCGGACGGGAACGCGGGCCCGCCGGCGGCCGGGTGCCAGGCCCAGCCGATGTGGTCGATGTGCAGGTGGGTGAAGGCCACCGCCTCGACGTCCTCGGGACGGCGGCCCACCCGGGCGAGGTTGTCCAGCAGGTCGCCGCCGCGCAGCTCGCCGATCAGCGGGTCGGCCGGGTCGTCCGGCTGGTGCACCGGGCCCACGCCCGCGTCGATCAGCAGGGCCCGCTCGCCCGCCTCCACCAGCAGGCCGCCGATGCCGGCCACGAGGTTGCCGGTCTCGTCCAGGTGGTCGGCGTTCTCGGCCCAGTCACGCTCGGTCGTGCCCGGCAGCCAGCCGTACGGCTTGAGCCGCACGCTCCCGTCGGGCACGAACGTGACCTTGAGATCGCCGACCCGCAACGACCGGAGGGCGGACGGGCGGCGCAGACGAAGGCTCTCAGAAGTGCTCATGGCGGAAACTTATAGCCAGAACCTTTCAAGTTGCAAACATCCAAGCTTGAGGTAGTTTGGCGGTATGACAATGTCCGAAGCCGAAGCGCGGGCCGCGGCCGAGCGGAACCTCTGCGGCCTGGTGGGCGCGCTCGCCAGGCAGATCGAGGGGCACGTCAGGGAACGCGCGGCCGCGCTCGACCTCACCACCGCCCAGGCGGTGGCGCTGCGCGAGCTGACCGGCCCGATGACCATGAGCGACCTGGCGGGGCGCATGGGGTGCGAGCCCTCCAACGCCACGTTCGTCATCGACCGGCTGGAGCAGCATGGGGTGGTGGAGCGCCGCCCCCATCCCAGCGACCGCCGGGCCAAGCTGCTGGTGCTCACCCAGGAGGGCGCCGGCCTGCGGGAGCGCCTGCTGGGCCTGCTGACCGAGGGCTCGCCGCTGGCCGCGCTCACGCCCGACGAGCAGTCCGTGCTCCAGGAGCTGCTGGAGCGGGCGGCGCCGCGGTAGCGCCTGCCGGGGTTGCGATGATCGTCCGGCGCTGTCAGCATCGTCGGAGTGAGCACCTGGCAGCGCGCCTGGGAAGGCGTGCTCGGACTCCTCGCCCTGCTGGGCCTGGCACTCGTCCTGATCACTACGGTCAGTGACCGCCTGCTCGACATCCTCGCCCACGCCGGCCAGCTCGGCCTGATCGTCATGGGGTTCGGCCTGTCGCTGCGCACCGGCACGCCCAATCTCGCCGTGGGCGCGGTCGCCGCCGCGAGCGCCGCCTTCGTGGCGTCCACGGCGGGCGCCGGGGTGCCGCTGCCGCTGGCGATGCTGCTCGCGCTCGTGCTCGCCGGGCTCCTGGGGGCCGCCATGAGCGCGTTCACGATGCTGCTGACGGCCCCGGCCTGGGCCGTCACGCTCGGGGCCGCCGTCGTGTGCGAGGCCGTGGCCGTCGCGCTGCTCGACGACGGGACGATCCCGCTGGAGACCGCCGCGCTCTATCCCGGCCCGCTCGGGTTCGCCGTGTTCGCGGTCGTCTCGATCGCCGGCGGCCTGCTGTGGAACCGGCAGGAGGTGCGCAAGGAACTCGGCGCCGGATGGCCCGGCGCGGTGCTCGGCCTCGCCGGGTCGAGCATGCTCGCCGCCGCGGGCGGCATCGCGCTGCTCCTGCGCCTCGGGGCGGCGCCCCCGGGCGACCAGGGGCTCTACAGCACCGTGTTCGCGCTCGCCGCCGTCCTGCTGGGCGGCACCAGCCCGTACGGCGAGCGCGCCGGCGTGGCGGGCACCGTGCTCGGCGTGCTGATCCTGGCCGTGGCGCAGGGCCTGCTCGCCTACCTCGGCGCCCCCCTGTGGGTGTTCCTGCTGGTCATGGGGCTGGTCGTGCTGATCGGCCTGGGGGCGTCGAGGCTGCTCGACGCCCTGCGGACCGCCTAGTACTCCAGTACGACTTCGTCCGAACCGCCCGTTAGGCGCCGAGACCCAGCGATCTCACCAACTGGCTGAGTTCGGCGTGGAAGAGCTTGTCCGGCGAGAGTGTCTGGGCGCGCAGGTGGCCGTAGATCTCCAGCGCGACCAGGCCGTGCAGGTGTCCCCAGATCCGCAGCGCCAGGGCCACCCCGGCCGGCGGTAGCGCGGGGAACGCCGGGCGGACCTTGTCGAGCAGGCCCGGGTCGAAGTCGTCCCAGCCGAAGTCGCCGTCCCCGTGCGACCGTTCGGCGCCGCCCCAGGCCGTGTCCGCCAGCGCGGCGATGCCGACGCAGACCCGCCGGGCCGCTTCCGGTGCGGCGCCGCCAGCTGGGGCCCGGTAGCCGGGAACGGGGTCGCCGTAGATCAGCCGGAAGCCCTCGGGGTTGGCCAGCGCCCAGTCGCGGAAGGCGTGCGCCCAGGCTTGGATCCGCTCCGCCGGCCCGCCCTGCGCCGTGGCGGCCCAGGCGGTGTCGACGGCGTCCGCGAGCGCGGTGTAAACGTCCGCGATGAGGACGGTGATCAGGTCATCGCGGGTGGCGAAGTAGCCGTAGATGGCGTTGGCGGTCATGCCCATCTCGCGGGCGATCGCCCGCAGGGTGATCGCGTCGGGGCCGCCCGAGCCCATCAACTCCAGCGCTGTGCGTTTGATCTCCGCGGTCGTCTCGGCCCGCAGTCGCTCGCGTCGTTCGGTGCTCCGGGTGCCTGCCATGGGTTCACTTTACAGCGTCACCCAGCTGATTGCCGTCCATAAACTTCACGGCGTATAGTCACTGCACGGCGTGAGGTCAGTCGGCCTCATCCGTCCATCCGGCATGACCACGGCACGAATCAAGGGGAGAACCATGCACATCGGCGTCATCGGAGCCACCGGCACCATCGGCAGCCGGGTCGTCAGCGAGGCCCTCCAACGCGGACACCGCGTCTCGGCATTCAGCCGGGACGCCTCCGCGATCACCGACCAGCGGGAGAACCTCAGCTGGGCGAGCATCGACGTGCTGAACGCGGCGAGCATCGCCGCTGTCCTGCCCGGCCTGGACATCCTGATCAGCGGCTTCCAGCCCGGGAACGCGGCGAAGAACTTCGCCGACACCGTCCAACGCTCGATCGCGGACCCGACCGTCTATGCGGCTGCCGCCCAGGCCCTGCTCAAGGCATTGGAGAGCCACCCCCGCACCCGGCTGATCGTCATCGGCGGCGCCGGCAGCCTGGAGATCGAGCCGGGCGTCGTCCGAGCCGACCACGAGGAACTCATCCACGCGTCGCTCGACGAACTCGGCCTGCCCCGCCAGTACGCCGCCGCCGTACGCGGCCACCGGGAGGCGCTGAACGTCCTGCGCGCCTCGAATCGGCTCTGGACCTACTTCAGCCCCGCCGAGCAGATCGCCCCCGGTGAGCGCACCGGTCGCTTCCGCATCGGCGGCGACCAGCCCGTGCTGGACTCCGACGGCCTGAGCCGGATCTCAGCGGAGGACGCCGCGGTCGCCCTGGTGGACGAGGCAGAGCTGCCGCACTTCGTCCAGCGCCGGTTCACCGTCGGCTACTGAGCCTGCCGCTGACCCGGTAGCCGCCTACTGGCGTCCGTACGCCGGATCAGCCGCGCCCTGCCGATCCCACCGATCACGCCCCTGCGCAGGCTGCTGACACTAGCCCAGCGCCTTCTTCAGGAAGTCGACCTGGAGCAGGAGCAGGTTCTCCGCCACGACCTCCTGGGGCGTCATGTGCGTCACGCCCGACAGCGGCAGCACGCTGTGCTGGCGGCCGGCCGCCAGCAGCGCCGAGGACAGGCGCAGCGTGTGGGCGGCCACCACGTTGTCGTCGGCCAGGCCGTGGACGAGGAGCAGCGGGCGTTCGAGCTTGGGCGCGTCGGCGAACAGCGAGGAGTTGTCGTAGACCTCGGGCTGCTCGTCGGGGTGGCCCAGGTAGCGCTCGGTGTAGCAGGTGTCGTACAGCCGCCAGTCGGTCACCGGCGCGCCGGCCACCGCCGCGTGGAAGACGTCGGGACGCCGCAGCACGGCGAGCGCGGCCAGGAAGCCGCCGAACGACCAGCCGCGGATGGCCACCCTCGACAGGTCGAGGTCGTCGGGGTACTGCTCGGCCACGCCCTGCAGGGCGTCGATCTGGTCCTCCAGCGCCGGGGTCGCCAGGTCGCCCAGCACCGCCCGCTCGAACGCCGGACCGCGGCCCGGCGTGCCGCGGCCGTCGGCCACGATCACGGCGAAGCCCTGCTCGGCGAACCACTGGCTCTCCAGGAACGCGCCGCGCCGGTTGAGCACCCGCTGCGCGTGCGGGCCGCCGTACGGGTCCATCAGGACCGGCAGCCGGCCCGATCCCTGCTCGTACCAGGACGGCAGCACCACGGCCGTGGCCAGCTCCCGCCGGCCCGAACGCCCCAGCGACACCCGCAGATCGAGCCCCGGACGCTCGGCGTACGACGGGATCGGGACCGCCATGCCGTCGCGCCGCACCACCGTGGTGGAGACGCCCTCGGCGTCGAGGCTCTGCTCCGACAACACGCCGACGCCGCCGGACATCCGCCCCGAGAACACCCCGGACCGGGTCGAGACCGGCAGCAGCGAGTGGCCGTCCCAGGTCCACAGGTGGATGTCGGTCGGGTCGCCGCCGCTGGCGCTGAACAACACGCTGTCGTGGTCGACGTCGAGCACCGACCGGACCTGGAGGGTGGGCGGCGTGACCGCGCGGCCGCCGACGAACAGCCGGTGGCCGCCCTCCGACGTGGCCACCCAGACCAGCGAGCCGTCGTCGAGGTGCGCCGGCACGCCGGTCACGATGTCCACCCAGGCCGGGTCGGTGTCCTCGCGGACCAGCGTGGACACGCCGGTCGCCGGATCGACGGAGAACAGCCGCAGCGTCTTCTGGTCGCGCGTCATCGTCACGATCGACAGCGCGTGGTCGTCCCAGGCGGCCGTCGTGAGGTACTCCTCCTCGAACGGCACCGCCACCCGCGAGCCGTCGAGCCCGAGCACGAACAGCTCGGTGCGGGCGTTGGGCGTGCCGGCCGCCGGGTAACGCTGGGCGACGGCCGGGCGGGACGGGTTGGCCGGGTCGGCGATGTACCAGGTGTCGACCGGCTCCTCGTCGGCCCGCTCGACCAGCAGCGCGTCGCCCGACGGCGACCACCAGTAGCCGCGCATCCGGTCCATCTCCTCGGCGGCGATGAACTCGGCCAGGCCGTAGGTGACGGTCGGCGACTCCGGCGTGGCGAGCACCTCGCCGCGCCCCGAGTCGAGGTCCTGGACGTGCAGGGCGCCGCCGGTGACGTAGGCGACCTGCCGCCCGTCGGGGGACAGCCGGGGGTCGATGACCGCGCCCGGCGTCTCCAGCCTGCGGGTCTCGCCGCTCGCCAGCTCGACGACGTAGAGCGCGCCGGACAAGGCGAAGGCCGCCCTGGTCAGCGCGGCGTCGGCCCCGTAGGCCACCACGCCGCCGGCCGCCTCACGGCTGCGCTCGCGCCGCGCGCGCTCCTCCGGCGGCAGGTTCTCGTCGTCGGCGTGGAGGGTGCGGGGATCGACCACCAGGCGTTCGACGTGGGTTTCGGTGTCGAGCTCCCACAGGCAGGTGACCGGGTCGGTGCCGGACCTCGTCCGCAGGAAGACCACTCGTCCGCCGTCGGGGGAGATCGTGAACCCCCTGGGCACTCCCAGGGTGAACCGGCGGGTCCGTGCCGACAGTCGCGGGAAGCTCTCACTCATGGGCTCAATCCTGCCAGTATCCAGCCATTGTTACGCTCATGACTATGACTGATCGCCGCCTCCTGCTCGTGCACGCCCATCCGGACGACGAGTCGATCGGCACCGGCGCGACCATGGCCAAATACGTCGCGGAAGGCGCCCACGTCACGCTGGTGACCTGCACGCTGGGGGAGGAGGGGGAGGTCATCCCCGCCGACCTCGCCCACCTGGCGGCCGACCGCGACGACCTGCTCGGGCCGTACCGGATCGGGGAGCTGGCGGCGGCCTGCCAGGCGCTCGGCGTCGAGGACCACCGCTTCCTCGGCTCGCCCGGACGCTGGCGCGACTCCGGCATGATGGGCGTCGCCACCAACGACCGCCCCAACGCCTTCTGGCAGGCCGACCTCGACGAGGCGGCCGGCGAGCTGGTGAAGGTCATCCGCGAGGTGCGCCCGCAGGTGCTGGTCACCTACGACGCCAACGGCTTCTACGGCCATCCCGACCACATCCAGGCCCACCGGGTGGCCCGCCGCGCCTTCGAGCTGGCCGCCAAGCCCGACTACGTCCCGGGCGGCCGGCCCGCCCCGCGCCAGGACGAGCCGTGGCAGATCGCGAAGTTCTACCACACGGCCGTGCCCAGGTCCGTCATGCGGCGCACGGCCGAGGCGCTGCCCGGCTCCGGCACCGGCTTCCTCGTGGAGGACGTCGACGACATCCCCTTCGGCAGCCCCGACGAGGACATCACCACCGAGATCGACGCCCGCCCCTGGGTCGGCAACAAGCGGGAGGCCATGCGCGCCCACGCCACCCAGATCACCGTCGACGGCCCCTGGTACGCCCTGTCCAACAACATCGGGCAGGAGGTGCTCGGCGTGGAGCACTTCGTCCTGGCCATCGGCGTGCCCGGCCGGCCGGTGCCCGGGCCGCCGGTCGACGCCGGTGGGCTCGGCGAGCCGCACAACCGCGAGAACGATCTCTTCGCGGGCATCCACTAACCTCGTTCCCCATGGAACATCGCAGCCAGGCGGAGTCGGCGCTGGGCGGGGCGGCGTACGGCATGCTGTTCGTGCTGGGTGTCGTGCTCGGCGTCGTCGGCGGGTTCACGCACGCGCTCGACCAGCTGGGCGCCGTGCCGTGGGTGGCGATCGGGTGGGTGCTCGCGCTGTTCCTCCTCCCGCTGGGGGCGGCCAGGCTCATGCGGACGAAGCTCGCCGCGTTCGCGGTCGGGCTCGGCTGGCTGCTGGTGACGATGCCGTTCACGCTCGAACTCAGTGCCGGAGATCTGGTGATCTCTCAGGGTGCGGCGGGGTACGTCTACCTGTATGGCGGATTGCTGGCTCTCGTGGTGGCGTTCCTGTGCTCGCCCTCGTCCGGTGGGGGTTCGTGGTTGTTGCGGGGATACCCACCTCCAAAGAATCCGACGTAGAGGCATAAAGTAACGTCGTGCATTCCATAGAGCGGCATGTGGACCCGGGAAACTACCGTAAGGTCGTCGGCCGCTTCGCCACGGGAGTCGCGATCGTCACGACCCGGCTCGGCGGTGTGGACCACGCGATGACCGTCAACTCCTTCACGTCGGTGTCGCTCGACCCCCTGCTCGTGCTCTTCTGCGCCGAGAAGGTGGCCCGTTTCCACGACGCCGTGATCGAGGCCGGGGTGTGGGGCGTGTCGGTGCTGCACGCCTCGATGGAGGACGCCTCCCGCTTCTTCGCCCACCGCGGCCGTCCGCTGAACGGGCAACTGGCCCGGTGGGAGCACCATCGCGGGGAGTCGGGGGTGGCCCTGTTCACCGGCGCCCTGGCCACGGTCGAGGTCGCCACGACCGCGGTGTACGACGGCGGCGACCACTCCATCGTGCTCGGCCAGGTGACGGCCCTCGGCACCCCCGCGGACGGCTCGCCGCTGCTCTACCACGACGGCCGCTACAAGAACCTCTGACGCCGCGGCTACGCCTGCCCGGTGCGGCGGTCGTGCCGGTCGAGGGCGGCGACCAGGAGCGCCCGCGCCGACGAGCACATGGTGTCGGCCGCCTGCTGCCGGGTGTATCCGGCGATGTCGGTGAGCCAGACCAGCGACTCGATGCCGGTCGCGGCGCGGATGGCCACCGCCAGGTGGTGCAGGTCCAGGCCGGGGTGGGTGTCGCGGAGCGGGGCGAGGGCGTCCTCGATCCAGCCGACGGCCCGGCCGCCGCGCAGGTGCGGCTGTTCGGCGCCCGGTCGCAGGGACAGGCGCAGCGAGGTGCGCAGCTGTGGTTCCCAGTCGAGGGTGAGCCGGGTGAAGGCGGTCATCACCAGGTCCAGGCGCGCCGCGGGGTCGGCGGGCGGGTCCGGGGGGAGCAGGGAGGTCTGCTCGATCTGCGGGTGCGCGGCGGTCAGCAGGGCGTTCTGGTTGGGGAAGTAGCGGTAGGCGGTGGTGCGCGAGATGCCGGCCGCGGCGGCGGCGTCCTCGACCGTGGGGTCCGTGCCGTCGGCCAGCAGGCGGCGGGCGGCCCCTACCAGGGCGGCGCGGGTGCGGGCCTTCTGCCGGTGACGGCCGGTCTGCTCATATGGTACCGACATGCCCATCATGGTACCGTCGTCCCATGTAGCTGACTCGCCTTGTGAGGTGGTCCATGAGCGCCGATCCCGTGG
Source organism: Nonomuraea sp. NPDC003560 (assembly GCF_042878785.1). Classification (NCBI taxonomy): domain Bacteria; kingdom Bacillati; phylum Actinomycetota; class Actinomycetes; order Streptosporangiales; family Streptosporangiaceae; genus Nonomuraea; species Nonomuraea sp. NPDC003560. The sequence goes on from NZ_JBIAOF010000011.1 coordinate 298,783, forward strand.
TCACGAACCCAGGTCTGTACACGGTGATCTTCGAGAACGAACGGGTCAGGGTGCTGCGCTACCGCGACCGGCCCGGCGACTCGACCAGCCCGCACAGCCATCCCGACAGCGTGATGGTCACGCTGTCGTCCTTCAGCCGCCGCCTCACCTCGGGCGCGCGAGAGGTCGAGCTGGACCTGGAGGCGGGGCAGGCGCGATGGGTCGGCGCGCAGGAGCACGCGGGGCGGAACATCGGCGACACCGAGTCGCACGCGATCTTCGTCGAGCTCAAGGAAGAGCCGGGCGGCGTTCCGTCCGAAGCGCCGCTCGGTCCCGCTGTGTGAGGTGACCGGCCGGGTTCGGAACTCGCGGAAGCCCGGGGCGTGTACCGTTCTGCCTTCCTCGTGCCGCTGCCGACTGCCGCAGGCGGGCGCCTTGGCGGGGGGCGAAGACCTCCAGGCGCCCGTCGTGGTTGCGGACTGCGGTCATGGCTCAGGAGGTCTCGGCCGGACGGGGGCCGTTCTGGTGCTCCTCGTCCGCGTCCGCCGTGGCAGGGGCGGGCCGCTCGCGCGGGGGCAGCGGCTGCGTGGTGTAGAAGCGGATCTCGTGGCCGTCCGGGTCGTGCAGGCCGGGCAGGATCCAGCCGATGGTCGCCTCGTGCACGTCGGCGTGGCTGTCGCCCAGGGTGGTCAGGTGGGCGGCCAGCTCCTCGATGGCCTGCTTGTCCGGGACGCCGATGGCGAAGTAGTCGAAGCCCGCGGCGGCCTTGGCCCGCTCCGGGTCCAGCCGCAGCGCCAGTACGGGACCGCCGGCCGGATGGGCGAGCGCGTAACCCATCGGCACGCCCTGCTCGACGAACTCGATGTCGATCTCGTACCCGAACCGGGAGCGGTACCAGGCCAGGGAACGCTCCAGGTCGGTGACCGGGAGCTTGAGGTGGTGCACGCCGTCCAGACGCGGGAGGTGCGACACAGCAATCCCCTCCTTGCAGTTGCACTGCATCGATGCAGTTATACTGCATTTTATGTCGGAGCCCGTCAAGCGTGATCTGCGCGCCGCCCGCATCGCCGCCACCGAGGAGAAGATCCTGGCCGCCGCCACCGAGCTGTTCCTCCGCAACGGCTACGCGGCCACCACCCTGAGCGCCGTCGCACAGTCCGCCCAGGTCGGGGACCGTACCGTCTACCTGCGCTTCGGCACCAAGGCAGCGCTGCTCAAACGCTGCGTCGACGTCGCCTTCGCCGGTGACGGGGCCGCCGTCGACGTCACCGGCCGCGACTGGTACGTCCGCGCCGGCACCGCCCCCACCGCCGAGGAGCGCATCGCCGCCCTGGCCGGGGGCAGCCGCCAGATGGCCGAACGCGCCGGCGACCTGCTGGCCGTCGCCCTGCAGGCCGCTCCCACCGAGCCCGACCTGGCCGCCGCCACCCGGGCCGGACGCGAGGCCACCCGCGCGAACATGCGCGCTTTCTGGGACAAGATGGCCGCCGACGGGCTTCTGGCGGGCGGGCACGATCTCGACTGGCTGACCGACACCACCGCCGTCCTGGTGCACACGGAGACGTACCTGCTGGGGCGGGAGATGCTGAGCTGGGACGCCGACGCCTACGAACGCTGGCTCACCGACACCCTCACCCGCCTGCTGACCCCGACCCCACCACCCCACCCCACAAACGCCCCGCACTGACCGACCCCGGCGTACCCGGTCATGAGCCGGAGGGATGGGAGCGGTGGCGCGGCGTCCCTGCGGGGTTGGCGGCCTGGTTCAGCGGTGGTGCGGCGTCCCGGATGTGAGAGGGCGGTCGCGATGGGTTGTGGGGCGGGGGGACATGATTCAGGCCAGGCGCTGGGGCCTGGCCTGAATCATGCGTTGTGTCGGTCGGGGGTTACTGGGTGGGGGACTCCGGCGGGGTGGGGGTGTCGGTGGGGGTGCCGGTGTCCGTGGAGGTCGCGGTCGGGGTTGGGGTCGGGGTCTCGGAGGGGAGATCCGTGGGCGGCGCGCACGTCGGGATGTCCGTCGGGACGTCCGTGGGGACGTCGGTCGGGGCGCCGGTGGGGGTGTCGGTCGGGACGTCCGTCGCGGTCGGCGTCGGCGTCGGCGTCGGCGTCGGGGTGGGGGTCGGGGTGTCGCTCGCCGGTGGGGCGGGGGCCTGGGCCGGGGCGTCCGGGACGTCCGGGGATTCCGAGACCGAGGTCGACGGCGTGGCGGTCGGCGGTTCGGACGGCGGAAGCGGGGTCGTCGGCGGGGAGGGCTGACAGGTGTACGTCACCGTCTCCGTCGGCCCCGGCACGGTCACCGTCGGGCCGGGCACGGTCACGGTCGGGCCGGGCTGGGTCACCGTGGCGGTCACCGTGGCCTGCTCGGTCACCGTGGACGTCACGGTCGCCGTCGCGCTCGGCGCGGCCGTGGCGGTCGGCGTGGCGGTCGGCGAGACCGTCACGGTGCGGGTCGGCCAGGGGAGCGGCTTGACCTTGACGGCCGGCTTGCCCCGCGCCTTGTACGTGCCCTTGCCCAGCTTCTTCGTGGTCTGCCCGGCCCCGGTGGTGACGGGGAACTGGGCGGTGGCGCTCCTGCAGGACTTGCTCCTGCACACCTTCTGCTTCACGGTGAAGCGGGCCGCTCCGTCGTACTTGACGGACACATTCAAGTACGAGACGCCCTTCTTCTTGACCACCTTCGTCGTGGCGGTGTAATCCCCGACCGAGGGCGTCGCCGTGGGCGTCGCCGTCGGGGTCGCGGCGACGGGTAACGCCACCTGCGCGCCGGAAGGAGAATCGGTGGAACGTAGGGGATCGGTGGCTGATGTCTGGGTGATCGCGACTCCGCCGGCTCCGGCCAGTGCAACAGCGCCGAGCAGCGCGCCCAGGATGGAGAATCTCATAATCCTGCTCTTGTGGGAGATTTCAGGACGCAGATCATTATTCCGACTTGTCAAGATTGGTCAAGACTGAGACGCATGAACAGGCGCTATCGGTTCCGGCGGGCGGTGAACTATGTGAACCTCGCCACCCCGCTCGGCCTCCTCATCTCGATCGTCGGCGGCGCGGCCCGCCGGCCCGGCCCCGACGGGCTCATCCTCGCCTTCGGCTACCGCTACCGCTTTCCCATCGCGGGCGCGTTCACGGTGGGGAACGTCGTCCTGACCAGGCAGGACGACCTCGACGACCGGCTCATCCGGCACGAAGCACGGCACGCCACCCAGTGGGCCTGCTGCGCCGGACTGCCGATGCTCCCGCTCTACCTGCTGGCCATGCTCGTATCGGTGGTCGTGTGCGGGCATCAGGCGTCGTACAACGTGTTCGAGCGGCTGGCCGACCTGGACGACGGTGGTTACCCCCGCGCGCCCGTGTGGTGGCGGCGGCGACGGCATAACGGCTGACCCATTACCCCGGCCTCAATGCTTCGCCCGGCCGAGGCGGGGGCTGAACCGGCCCAGCGCGATCGCCGCGATGGCCAGGGCCGAGATCGCCCCGGCTGACAAGACCGACGCCGTGGACGGCCCCACGACCGCCACCCCCGCCACGGCCAGGCCGGACACCAGCGCGGCCACCGCGACGTACGCCCAGGTGGCCAGGCGTACGGCTCGCAGCCGCGCGCCCTCGGACGGGAGCGTGCGGGACAGCAGCCAGGACAGGGCCGGCAGGAGGAGCACCCCGTGCATGAGCACGGCGTGGGCCGGTTTGAGCGCGGTGGCCACCGTGTAGGCGAGCTGCTGGTTGCCCGTCATCACCGCCACGACACCACGGGCGATCATCACGCCGCCGAAGACCATGGACGCCAGCAGCGTGGCGAAGCCGGCCCGTACGGCCAGACGGGTGCTCGGGGCGACCTCCGGCGCCGGGCGGAAGGCGGCGATCGTCATGGTGATCGCGAGGACGATGAGCGTGATGCCGAACGCGGCCAGCGTGCGGGCGATGGCCGTGTCGAGGGGGGTCTCCATGTTGAAGTGGGACGGCACCCCGCGCCACGCCTGAAGGGTGATCAGCGCCACCTCGACCGTGGAGGCCACCGCGAACGCCCCGAGGACGAACGTGCGGGCACGCAGCCGTAACCACTGGGACACCCAGGTCAGGGTCAGCACGCTCAACCCGAACGACACCCCGAACGTGAACGGCTTGCGCCACGACACGGCCCCCTCCCACGGGCCGCCGGCCACGACGAGCACGCCCAGGTGCGCCAGGCCCACGAGCAGGAGGAAGATCCCGACGGAGTACCAGAGGCGATCGGAGTACCGGAGGCGAGTCATGCGGCCATGCTGACAGCGGCCGGGGGCCCGGCGCGTCGGACCACGGTCTGGCCTTCGACTACGACCACGGTCGTACGCCGGGCCCGCGCAGGTCCTCCCGCCCCCTGGAGGCCGGGACGTGGCCCCGGGGTCAGGGGGTGAGGGTGAGGGTGTGGGCGGCGGCGTTCTTCACCGACTCGGGCTTGGAGTGCATCGGGAGCAGATCGCCCCGCGCCCACGCCTCGGCCTGGTCCCAGTAGTTGTCGTGGAAGGCGTGCCCCGAGGCGCCCGTCAGGTTGATCCAGCGGGACTTGTCCAGGTCCGCCAGGTCGACGACCATGCGCATCGACGGCACCGCCGTGACCCCGTACCCCTTCTGCACGTTCCACCCGGTCGCGTTCACCGCGTCCTTGTTGCCGGGCACGGCGAACGGGCCGCGGTTGAACAGCGCCTCCACGGGCGCGAGGCCCGACGTGCCGAGCGTGCCGTTGACCAGTTCGAGCTGGTGCAGGTCGCCCCACTTCCAGGACTTGACGTCGGTGCCGAACAGCTCCGACAGCTCGTGGTAGGCCGAGGCCATCGCCTGCCGCAGCATGTCGTCGCGGGTCTCGGTGAGGTTCTTGGTGGTCACGTCGTCCCAGAAGGGGTCGTCGGGGGCGGTGAGCAGGTCGGCGACCACGTCGTACCAGCGGTCGCCGCCGCCGGGCCACACCTGCTCGGGCAGGTCGTCGTCGAACGTGAGCATGAGCAGGTGCCGCCACACCGCGTTGTAGTAGGCGGCGGGGGCGGAGTCGAGCCCCTGGGAGTGGTCCCACGTGCGCAGCAGCTCGCGGGCCTGGCGGGCGGGCCCGGCCAGGTCCACCCGCAGCAGCGCGGGCACCAGTGTTTCGGCGAACTCGTTGGAGGTGTCCTGCTGGATGTCCGACATCGTCCCGGCGTCGATCTTGCCCTTGGCGATCGCGGACTCGATGAGCTCGCGGATGCGCTGGGAGCGGTAGCCGTAGGACCAGTCCTTGGTCAGCAGCGGCTGGTAGCGGCGGGGGTCGATGACGGCGTTGTTCGCCGTGACGACGAACCCCTCGGCCGGGTCCTCCACCGTGGGCAGCTGGTCGTAGGGGATGGGCGCGGCCTTCCAGTCGTACTCGCCGGTCCAGCCGGGCACCGGCCAGGCGCCGTCGCCCTTCTCCCGTACGGGGATGCGCCCCGGCGCCTGGTAGCCGATCTTGCCGCTGGTGTCGGCGTAGATCAGGTTCTGGGACGGCACCTCGAACAGCGCCGCCGCCGAGCGGAACTCGGGCCAGTCGCCCGCCTTGTTGAGCGCGAAGATGGCGTCCACGGTCCTGCCGGGGGTGAGGGCGGTCCATTGCAGGGCCACGGCGTTCGCCTCGCCGCTCGGCCGGGCGTCCGCCATCACCTCGTTGATCAGCGGGCCGTGCCGGGTGCTCTTCACGGTGATCGTGACGGGGGCGCCGCCGGCGACCTTGATCTGCTCCTGCCGCGTCTCCAGCTTGACCTGCTCGCCCTTGTACAGGTACGTGTCGCCGTCCACCTTCTCCAGGAAGAGATCGGCCACGTCCGGCCCGAGGTTCGTGAACCCCCACGCGATCTTGTCGTTGTGCCCGATGATCACGCCGGGCACGCCGGAGAAGGTGAACCCGGTGACGTCGTAAGGGCACTGCTCGGACAGCTTCCTGCAGTGCAGCCCGGCCTGGTACCAGACGGACGGCATCTGCGGGGACAGGTGCGGGTCGTTGGCCAGCAGCGGCTTGCCGCTGGTGGTGTGCGCGCCGGAGACCACCCACGAGTTGGAGCCGATGCCCTCGCGCTCCTCGCTGCTCATCGTGCTCGGCACGGCGTCGAGCGTCGCGGCGGCCTGGGAGAGCGCGCGCACACCGCCGATCCGCGGCTCGGCCTGCTGGTCGTAGCGGCCCTGGGAGAGCGCGCCCTCGCCGACGATCGGGGAGTGGCGGTCGTACGGGTAGCCGGGGTAGAGCTGCTCGACGCGCTCCTTGGGCAGCTTGGTCAGCGCCAGGGCGCGGTCGATCTCGTCCTCCATGTTGGAGCGCAGGTCCCACGCCATGGCCTTCAGCCAGGCGACGGAGTCGACCGCGGTCCACCGCTCCGGCCGGTACTCGCCGTTCTGCAGCTTGAGCACCGAGTATTCGAGGCTGCGGTCGGAGGCGTTGGGGTTGGCGTCCAGCCAGGCGTTCACGCCCTTGGCGTAGGCGGCCAGGAAGTCCTGGGTCTGCCGGTCGAGGGCGGGCAGCTCCTGCTCGGCCACCCGGCGCCAGCCCATGGTCCGCAGCGCCTTGTCGTTGCCGAGCGTGGCCTTGCCGAACAGCTCGGAGAGCCGTCCGGCGGTGGTGTGGCGGCGGAAGTCCATCTCGAAGAACCGGTCCTGGGCGTGGACGAAGCCCTGCGCCATGAACAGGTCGGCCGCAGTGTCGGCATAGATATGCGGAATCCCCGATTTATCGCGATAAATCTCGACCTTCCCGGCCAGACCGGGCAGTCGCAGCGTCCCGTCCACCTGCGGGAACGACTTCCGCACCGTGTACACCAGGACCCCGGCCAGCACGAGCGCCAGCACGACAAGCACGGTCAACACCCGGGCGAACCACCGGAAAGGCCACGGCATCCACGCAAAGGGTCTCACCGATACCTCCATCTTGCCGAACTGGAACAAGTCTGGCAGTACCGGCTCACTGCTCCAGCCGTTTCAGACGGCCGGAGCGGCCTCGCGCGGAGGGCTTCCGATCAGCGGGCCCAGCTCTGGCCCTCCGGGGTGTCGGTGACGCGAACTCCCAGGTCGGCCAGCTCGTCCCGGAGCCGGTCGGCCGCCGCCCAGTCGTTGGCCGCCACCGCCCGCTCCCGCTGCGCCAGCAGCTCGCCGGCCCCGGCGGGCGGCACCCGCGGCTTGCCGATCTCCGTGGACAGGTCGAGCGCCAGCACCTGGTCCAGGTGCAGGAACGTCTCGAACTTCGACCCGGGCGCCACCGACTCGTCCAGCTCCAGCTCCCGCAGGACGGCCAGCGCCGCCGGGGTGTCCAGGTCGTCGTCGAGGGCCCCCCCGACGCGCTCGGCGTACGACGCGGCCATGGGCGCGCTGGGCGACTCCGACCACTCGGCCACCCGCGCCCGCCACCGCCGCACCGTGCGGTCGGCGGCCCGCAGGACGTCCCAGGAGAGGTCGAGCCGCTCCCGGTAGCGGTGCCCGAGGAAGGCCAGGCGCGCCGCCAGCGGGTCGAGCCCGGCCGCCACCACGTCGGACAGCAGCACCGCGTCGCCCGCGGACTCCGCCATCTCGCGCCCGTCGAACAGCGGGCGCTCACCGTGCACCCAGTGGCGCACCACCTCGTGGCCGGTCGCCGCGTCCGACTGGGCGCGCTCGGCCTCGTGGTGCGGGAAGCACCGGGCGGCGTCGCCGACGTGCAGGTCGATCCGTTCGCCGAGGAAACGCAGCGACAGCGCCGAGCACGCCACGTGCGGGCCGGGCAGGCCCCGGCCCCAGGGCGCGTCCCGGCCCTGGTCGCCGTCGGCGGGCCGCCACAGGGCCCAGTCGGCGTGGAAACGCCGGTGCGGATCGGCGGCGACCGGGTCGGCGGGCTTGAGATCGTCCAGGCCGGTGCCGGAGATCTCGCCGTACGCCGGGAACGTCCGTACGTCGAAGTACACCGAGCCGTCCGGCGCCGGGTAGGCGTGCCCGCGCTCGACGAGCCCGGCGATCAGCTCGATCATCAGGTCGACCGTCTCCCCGGCGCGCGGCGCGTGCTCGGGCGGCCGCAGGTTGAGCGCGGCCGCGTCGTCGACGAACGCGTCCTCGTGGGCGCGGACCGTCCCCCCGGCCTCCCCGTCGGGACGCCCGAGGTCGGCGACGTGCCGGCAGGCCACGACCCGGGTACGCCGCCCCTCCAGGACCCTCCTGACCAGGTCGGACAGCACGTACGTACGCAGGTCGCCCAGATGGACGCGGCGGTGCAGCGCCGGCCCGCACGTGTACACGCGCACCGCCCGCCCGCCCGAGATCTCCTCGACCTGCCTGGCCCGGGTGTCGTGGATCCGCAACATCACCCGAGCCTAGCCCTCACCCGCCGAGGAAGCCGAGGATGTCCCTGTCCCCGCGCTCGCGCAGCCGGGCCAGCACCTCCTCGCGGGTGGCCGTGTCGGGCAGCCCGATGCGGGCCCCGATCAGCCGCAGCCCCTCCATCTCGGAGTGCACCGGCGCGGTGTAGCCGATGAGGTAGAGCGCCCGGTTCAGCGGCGGCATCGCCACGGCGGCCGCGGGCAGGTAGCGGGTCAGCAGCTCGCCGCCGTCGGAGACGGTCAGGAACACGTGGTCGCCCTCGCTGGCCTTGAAGTCGGCCAGCACGTTGCGGATCGACCCCATGGTCGGCTGGTTGTGCCAGCTGATCACCACGTCGCCCGAGGGCGTCGAGGCGGTCAGCGACCCGCCGGGAGCCATGCCCAGGTAGGCGGCGAACCCGGTCGGCAGGGGCGAGCCCGACCCGCGCAGGTGCTCGGCGTTGACGTCCACGCGGTGCCACCACCGTCCGTCGCGGGAGCGGAAGCTGCGCCGCGTCTCCGAGACGTCCTTGCGCGGCTGGTACGGCTCCGACTCCCCGGTCGGCGACGTTCCGGCCACCCTGATCCAGCCCCGCTGCGTGCGCTCGAACCCGGGGCCGCCCGAGTAGGCGCGCACCGAGCTCTCGCTCACGTCGTAGCGGGAGGTCAGGTTCGTCACGATCGTGCTCACCGAGGCCTCGCCGCCGGCCCGCTCGATCTCCCTGGAGATCATCTCCCTGATGCCCAGGTACTCGTCGCCGCCCCACCTGGTCAGCCCGTACTTGTTCCGGTCCACCCGGCGGAAGCGCTCGTCGGCGGTGAGCTGGTTGCGGATGCCGACCAGGCTGTAGTCCTCGCCGATGCGTTCCTGGATCTCCTCGGGCGACAGCGGCGTGCCCGCCACCGCCAGCACCGCCTCGGCCTTCTCGTTGATGCTGCGCGGCCAGGGCACCACGTGCCGGCCGAGCACCCGAAGCTGCGGCACGGCGAGGATCCACCGCTCGGCGACGTCCTCGCGGACGCCGAGCTGGGCCACCATGGACACCGCCTCGTCGAGCGGCCGCGGCCCGTCGGTGAACAACTGCCGCGTCTTCTCCCGCAGCTCGTCGGCCCCGCCGGAGACCAGCCACCCGTCGGCCTGCTCGTAGCCGGTCAGCAGCGTGCGGACGAACCGCCACGCGGGGATGCCCAGCGTGCGCAGGTCGCCGCGGTGCCACGGCACGGCGGCCGCGAGGTCGTCGGCCGGGACCGCCGACCCCAGCCTGCCCCTCAGCCACGTCACGTGCGCCACCAGCCCCGCCGCCTCCGGCGAGCCCAGCCAGGCCTCCACGTGGTCGCGCAGGTCCCGCTCGATCTGCCTGATCCGCTCGCGGGTGACCGAGAAACGCTGCGCCAGCTCGTCGAGCGTGGCGCGCTGTGCCGCGTAGAGCCGGTCGCGGGCGATGGCGCGCTGCCGGTCGTCGAGCGCGGCGAACACCGCGTCGATCAGCTCGGGAAGGGGTTTGTCGGGCCGGGCCGGGACGGGCAGGGCGGCGGGCGCGGGTTCGAGCAGCCGCTCGAACACACCGGTGAACAGCTTCTGCACCACGTCCTTGCCCAGCGACTCCGGCGTGCGCTCGGCCTCGGCTGGGTCGGAGAAGCGCAGCAGCGGCAGGATGTCGCCGAGCAGCAGGTGCCCCCAGCAGGCCACGGCCAGATCGGCCAGGTGACCCGCCACGGTCTGCGTCCCGACGATCGCGCACGCGCGGTCGAGGGGGATCGCCTGCCACCAGGCCTCGGGCAGCTGGGGCTCCTCCACGATCGGCGCGATCTGACCAGGGGAGGTCCAGCGCAGGGGTGGCGCGAGGTCGCTCAGGCTGAGGTTCATTGAGGTCCAACCGGCAAAGGGAAGATATCCGCAGTTCAGACTATGTGATCAGGGGGACAGAAATGGGCTCCCCCTTCCGGAATGCGAGATATAGAGCATCGTTCGGGCCCGTGTGCAGGCGACGAACAGTATGCTCCGCTCGCGTTGCAGCGCCCGAGCCCGCGCGGCCGGCTCCGCGGGCAGCGGTCCGGGCACCACGCCCTCCGCCACGCCGACGAGCGCCACCCGTTCGAACTCCAGGCCCTTCAGATGCTGGAAGGTCGCCACGCGCACGTCCAGCCCGTCCAGCGCCTCCCGGGCGGACCGGACCAGCGTGGGGGTGCGCGCCCCGACGGCGATCTCGCCCTCCGGCACGCCGTCCGCCAGCCAGCCGCCGACCGTGGCCCGCAGCCCGGCCAGTTCGGACTCGGGTGTGTCGTACGCCCGGACCACCGGCCGCCGGCCGTTGTGCGTGGCGCGGTAGCCGAACAGCTCGGCCACGCCCTTGACCAGGCCGTTCGCCGGGCCGCCGCCGCGCAGCCGGACCACGTAGGACAGGATCTCCTGCGGCAGCCGGTAGGAGATCCGCAGGTCGTGCTGGACGGCCGGGATGCCCACCGCGCCGAGCGCCACCCGCGTGTCGGTCACCCGCTGGTGCGGGTCGCCCACCACGAACAGGTCGTCGTGCGCGTGCGGCGCCGCCGCCCGCAGCAGCCGCCACTGCGCCGGGCTGATGTCCTGCGCCTCGTCCACCACGATGTGCCGGTACGGCTTGCGCCCCGGCTCCACGTCGTCCAGCAGGTCGCCGGTCGTGATCGACAGCAGCCTGATCGCCTCGTCGGTGAGCTGGGCCAGCGACCGGGCCCCCGGGCCGACCAGGGCGGGACGGCGTCCCTCCGCGTCGGCGACGATCCGCACGGCCAGGCGCTCGGCGTTGTCCACCTCGACGCGCTTGCGCACGGTCTCGTCGTCGATCAGCACGTCCAGCCGGCCGGCCAGCTCCTCGGCCAGGCTCTGTGAGAACGTCACCAGCAGCACCGGGCCGCTGCCCCGCGCCGCCAGGTGGGCCGCCCGGTGCAGGGCGATGATCGTCTTGCCGGTGCCCGCGCCGCCCACGACCAGCACCGGCTGCTCGTACCGTCCGGCCCTGGCCAGCCGGTGCTGCGTCGGGTGCAGGAACGTGCACCAGTCCGGGGCCCCGAGCACCCGGTCGAGCTCCACCTTGTCGGCGGCGAACACCGCGCGGTCCGGGCTGCGCAGCAGCGCCGCATGCAGGTCGTCAGGGTCGATCGCGCCCGTCTCCTCGTCGCGGGCGCGCCAGTTGTCCAGCTCCCGCCACGCCTCCGACAGCGTGCCGCCCCTGGCCAGGACGGCCAGCGGCGCGTACTGGGTGGGCGGCAGCAGCGGTTCGAGCGCGGCCACGTCGGCCTCGGTGGAGATCAGCCGGACCAGGGGCAGCGCGTGCACGTCGATGCCGAGTGCGAGCAGGTCGCCGTCGCAGATCTGCTCGAACAGCCGCGAGGGGCGGGCAGACCTGCGTAAGGCGGGTTCGACCCGTTCCAGGGTCTCGGCGTCCCACTCCTCGACGACGCCGATCACGGGGTTGACGCCGTACCGGTGACGCTGGGCGTACGACCACGCCTCCGGATCGGGCCGCACGGCGAGCAGCCAGTAGACGTCGCGCTGCCGGACCACCACGCCGCGATGCCCGTCGGCCAGGCGCAGCGTGGCGACCTTGGCGTCCCGGCAGCCCCGCACCCGCTCGGGGTGCGGGGCTCCGGACACGTTCAGCAGGAACCGGCGCAGCGCGACCACGGCGTCCCTGCGCACCGGCTGAGCCAGTGCGCCGAGCTCCCCTGGAAAGTCAGGGCCGATCGCGAGCCGCGGCACGGGCGGTCAGTCCAAGAGGGCGAGCAGGTCGCGGTCGCCGCGTTCGCGGAGCCTGGTGAGCAGGTCGGGCAGCCCGACGGGGCCGGTGAGCCCGATCCTCGTCGCGATCACCCTGGCCGCCTGGTCCCGGGTGCCGCCCGGCGCCGTGTAGCCGACCAGGCGCAGCGCCTTGGTGATGCTCTCGGCGTTCTGGGCGGCGACCGGCAGGTGACGGGCGCGCAGGACGCCCTCGTCCGACAGCGTGAGGAACAGGTGGCCGCCCTCCTTGGCGCCGACGTCAACGAGCAGGCGCTCGATGGACTCCAGCACCGGCCTGCCGTGCCAGGTCATGGTCAGCTCGCCCGCCGCGCTCCTGACCGCCCGGCTCTCGCCGGGGGACAGGCCCAGGTAGGCCGCGAAGCCCGTCGGGAGGGCGCACTCGCCGCCGGCCAGCTGCTCGGCCGTCACGTCGATCCGCAGCCACCAGCGGCCGTCCGGCTGGCGGAAGCAGCGCCTGGTCTGGGAGACGTCCTTGAGCGGCTGGTACGGCTTGTTCTGCTCCGCCCCGCCGTTGCCCTCCGCGGGCGGCGGCGGGACCGGCGTGAACGCCTGGAACTGCGGCGGACCGGCCGGACTGACCGGACCGGGAGGACTGGCCGGACCGGGCGGACTGGCCGGCGGCGGTGGCATGGGCGGTGGCGGCAGGGGAGGCGGCGGCTGCATCGCGGCGAACGCCGAGTGCGGCTGCTGGAACTCCACCGGCTGCTGGAACTCCGCCGGCTGGTTCGGCTGCGCGGGCAGCGTGGCCAGCACGAACTGCCAGGCCGGCACCTCCAGCGCGCGGATCTCCCTGGCGTGCCAGTCGGCCGCGCCGATCAGCTGCTCCTTGGGCGCGGCCGGGCCCAGCGTCCTGCGCAGCTCGTCCAGGTGGGCGCGGTACGGCGCGGCCTCCTCGCTGGCCAGCCACTGGTCGAGACGGACGCGCAGCTCCCGCTCGGTGGCGGAGATGTCGGCCGGGGGGACGGCGAACAGCTTGGCCAGCTGGTCGACCGCCGAGGGCTCGTCGGTGAAGACGCGGTTCTGCGCCACGGCCCAGCTCTTGTCGTCGAGCCCGGCGAACGCGGCCTCGATCAGCTCGGACAACTCCGCGCCGCCCTCGGCGGGCTCGTCGTGCGGACCCGCGGCGGCCTGCCCCTGCTCGGGGTGCGCGACAGGCGCCTCCGGCTCGGGCCGCTCAAGGAGCGCCTCGTGCTCGGAGTCCGCCTCGCCGGGTTCGGCGTGCTCGGGTTCCGCGTGCTCGGCGTCGGCCTCGGGCTCCGCGTGCTCGGCCCCGGGTGCCGCGTGCTCGGCCCTGGGCTCCGCGTCGGCCTCGGAGTGCTCGAAGTCGGCCTCGCGCTCGGGCTCGGCCTCGCGCTCGGGTTCAGTTTCGGTGTCGTGCTCGGCGTGCGCCTCAGGCTCGGCGTGCGCCTCGGGCTGGGCGGCCTCGGCCCGCTCCTCCTCCCGCCCCTCAAGGACCTCAGGGACGTCGGCGGAGCTGTCGAGGTCGGCGGGTTCGCGCCGTTCAGCCTCTTCGTCGTGATCGTCCGGCGAGAAGGGCTCCGGCTCGCCGCCGACCCCCTGCGCCTCCAGCGCGGACGCCTCCGCGGCGGCGGGCTCGGGCGCGGGCTCCTCGGCGGCGTCGAGCACGGGCTCGGCCTCGGGCCGCGGCACCTCCTCGACGACCGGCTCGGAGTCGGCGTCGAGCACCCGCTCGCCGTCACGGCCGGCCGCCTCCCCGACGGCCTCCGCAGCGGCGCCGCCCTCAGGGAACGCGGGCTCATGGGCGAGCTCCGCCGCCACGACGGCGTCCGCCGGGGCCGCGAGAGCCACCGGTACGTGCGCCTCGGCCTGCCGCCCGCCCGCGTACGGATGCGCCAGCCGGACGAGCACCGCCCCGAACAACGTGTTGAGCACCGGCCGGGCCTGGATGAACGGCTGGTCCACCAGCTCCCGCCCGGTCAGCGAGAGCAGCCCCGTCCACGACCCGGCGCGGTCGAGCGCGATGGCGACGGCGGGTTCGTCGGCCTCGTCCGGGTCCAGGACGTGCAGAGCCGGCAGGACGTCGCCGATGGCGGCGGCCGGCCAGTGCTCCAGCGCGATCTCGGTCAGCAGCTCGCCCAGTGACTCCGGGCCGATGGCTGCGAGCACCAGCGGCATGGGCAGGCTTCGCCACCACGCGTCCGGCAGATCCGGCTGCCCGGTCAGTAGCGTGATCGTCGACGCGTCGCTCCACCTCAACGGTGGCACGAGGTCGCTCAGGCAGAAGTTCATCCCGTTCCGTTCACCAGCCCCTCACGCCGCCGGAGCGGCGCAGCCAACATCTCGCCGCCCACGGAACAGACCATAGTCCGGCAAAACAGCCCTACGCATCATGCACTACGCATCAGCGCCGAACAGCGGCAAAGCGTAGACGCACGTAGTCGGCCATCCAGCCCGTCTCCCTCCGGAGGGCGGGCGCGGCCAGCTCGTTGACCCGTCCGAGCAGGGGGTCCACGATCTCCGGCGGCAGTCCTTCGAGCACGGACGAGGCGAACATGCGCACCCAGTCGGCGGCCCCGCCGGGGCACTCGTCGAGCGGCGTCGGCCGGTCGAAGTACTCCAGCAGGCGGACCACGAAGCCCTCCTGCTCCAGCCGGCGCGCGTACTCGGCGGGCGTGGGGAAGTACCACGGCAGATCGGGCTCGCGCAGGCCGTACTCGCGCCAGGCGGTCAGCATCGCGGCGGTCAGCTCCGCGCAGTTGCCCGCGCCGCCCATCTCCGCGACGAACCGGCCGCCCGGCTTCAGCGCCTCGCGGACGTTGGCGATCACGGTGGCGGGGTCGCGGCTCATCCAGTGGAGTGCCGCGTTGGAGAAGACGGCGTCGTAGGGGTCCACCACGGTGAAGTCGTGGCCGTCGCCGATGATGAAGTCGATCCCCGGGTACTGGGCCAGCGCCTTCTCGATCATGGCGGCGGAACCGTCGATGCCCAGGACGTCCGCGCCCCTGAAGGCGATCTGCGCGGTCAGCACCCCGGTGCCGCACCCGAGGTCGAGCACGCGCTCCCCGGGCTGCGGGTCGAGGAGGTCGACCAGCGGCGCGCCCTGGGTGGAGACGTACCCGAAACTGCTGTCGTAGGCGCGACTGTTCCACCGCTCCAAGCTCGGTGCGTCGTATCGCAAGACGATCAGCTCACATTCGTCAGACATCGGGCCCCCGTGGCCGTGCTGTCCGTTCACTTTAGAGCCTGATCGTCTCTACGACATATCAAGTCACAACGGACTCATCCCACGCTCTTGCTCCATTCCCGCTTGAGGTACGCCTTCGCCGCGTCCGTCTGCGGGATCGTCATGAGCACGGGCGGGCCGGCGGCCTTGGGCAGCCGGGCGGCCTGCTCGGTGTCGAGCTTGCCCTTCATGAGCATGGCCTCGCCGCGCGCCGGGCGGGCGTAGCCCTTCTGCAGCAGGTTCTGGCCCTCGTCGGAGAACAGGAACTCCTGCCACAGCCGGGCGGCGGCCGGATGCGGGGCGGTCTTGCTGATCGCCTGGACGTGGTACCCGCCGAACGGCGCGTCGCGCGGGATCGTCACCTCCCAGGAGTCGGCGTGGTCGGCGCTACGGGTCGCGTTGAGGTGGTCCCAGTCGATGATCACGTTCGCCTTGGCCGGCTCGACGAGCTGCCCGGCCTGCTTGAGCTTGGCGAACAGGTCCACCCCCTGCCTGGCGTCCGGTTTGGCGCCGGCCTTCATGGACGCCGCCATCACGCCGCCGAACGCCGCCGCCGAGCGCAGCGGGTCGCCGTCGAGCGCGACGCGGTAGCCGGGCTTGAGCAGGTCGGCGAAGGAGGCCGGGGCCTTGACCTCGCGCGGGTCGTAGCCGATCGACATGTAGCCGCCGTACGCGCCGTACCAGGCCCCCTTGGGGTCCTTGACGAAGTCGGGCAGGTCCTGCCAGCCCGCCACCTTGTACGGCGCGAACTTGTCGGCCCCGTAGACGGCCATGTCCAGGGTGAGATCGAACACGTCCGGCTTGAGCTGGTCGGCGGCGTCGAGCTCACGCTTGCTGCTGGCGCCCGGCTCCAGCTCGTTGACCTTGATGTCGTACTTGTCGGCGAAGGTGTCGATGATCTCGCCGTAGTTCACCCAGTCGTGCGGCAGGCCGATCACGGTGAGCTGGCCCTCGCGCTTGGCGGCCTCGGCCAGGCGCTCCATCGTGCCGAAGCCCTGCTTCAGCGACGCGGCCCGGACGTTGAGCACCGGAAGGTCCTTCGACCCCTCGGACGTGGACGGCGATGTGGACGCGCCGCATCCGGCGCTGGCGAGAACGGCTGCTACGGCGGCGCAGATACGTACGGTCACACAATGAATACTTACCGTTACTTCGCCTGAGGTCGAGGAGGCGCGACCGGAACGACCTTGGCCGCGACCAGCGATTCCTCGTCGATCTCCACCAGAGTGCCGTCCCGCTTGCGAACGCGCAACACGCCGTCCGTCCAGGACTCGAGCACGCCGACGGCGTCCCGGAAGCCTTCTGGGACGCGCCTTCGAGTGGTGATCCGTGCGCCTATGTCCTGAGTTGTGATCGCGACGACGAGGCGTGCGGCCATGAGTTTGCCACCCTCCGTTTCGGCCAGCTGGCAAGCACGGCAATACTAGGGCGTAGCAAACCGCGGTCAGAGTCATGCCATGGTGCGGAGAAAAAGGAGCTCGAGGTGACCTACGTCATCGCGCAGCCTTGCGTGGACGTCCTGGACAAGGCGTGCATCGAGGAGTGCCCCGTCGATTGCATCTACGAGGGCGAGCGCATGCTTTACATCCACCCCGACGAGTGCGTGGACTGCGGCGCGTGCGAGCCTGTGTGCCCCGTCGAGGCCATCTTCTACGAGGACGACCTTCCCGAGCAGTGGAAGGACTTCTACAAGGCGAACGTGGACTTCTTCGAGGACCTCGGCTCGCCCGGAGGCGCCTCGAAGGTGGGCAAGATCGAGAAGGACCACCCGGTGGTGGCCGCGCTGCCGCCGCAGGGCGAGGACCACTAGCGAGTCGCGTGCGCCGGGGCCGTCCACGTCGGGCGGCCCCCGCGCGCCCGCGTCCGCCGCAGGCGTGTACGGCCCCGAACGACCCTGGAGAACCGTGAACAAGCTGCCCGACTTCCCCTGGGACCGGCTCGAACCGTACAAGGAACGCGCCCTGGCGCACCCCGACGGCATCGTCGACCTCTCGGTCGGCACCCCCGTCGACCCGGTGCCCGAGGCCGTCCAGCAGGCGCTGCGCGATTCGGCGGACAGCCCCGGCTACCCGCTGACCCACGGCACGAAGGCGCTGCGCGAGGCCGCCGCCGGCTGGCTGCGGCGCCGCCACGGCGTCACCGTCGACCAGCAGGACGTCCTGCCGCTGATCGGCTCCAAGGAGTTCGTCGCCTGGCTGCCCACCTATCTCGGCGCCCGGCGGGTGGTCTTCCCCGAGCTGGCCTACCCCACCTACGACGTGGGCGCCCGGCTCGCCGGCGCGACCGCCACCGCCTCCGACAGCACGCTGTCGGTCGGCCCCGAGCACGTCGACCTGCTCTGGATCAACTCCCCGGGCAACCCGACCGGGCGCGTGCTGCCCGCCGAACACCTGCGCAAGGTGGTCTCCTGGGCGCGCGAGCGCGGCACGGTCGTGGCCTCCGACGAGTGCTACATCGAGCTCGGCTGGGAAGAGGAGCCGGTCTCCATCCTCCATCCCGACGTCTGCGGGGGCTCCCACGAGGGGCTGCTCGCCGTCCACTCGCTCTCCAAGCGCTCCAACCTGGCCGGCTACCGGGCCGGGTTCGTGACGGGCGATCCCGTCCTGGTCAAGCGGCTGCTGGAGACGCGCAAGCACGCCGGCATGCTCATGCCGAAGCCGGTCCAGGACGCGATGACGGTCGCGCTCGGCGACGACGCGCACGCCGAACGCCAGCGCGAGCTGTACTCCGCGCGGCGCGCCGTGCTGCGTCCCGCGCTGGAGCGGGCGGGGTGGACGATCGACCATTCGACCGCCGGTCTGTACCTATGGGCGTCGAATGGGCAGAACGCGTGGGATCAAGTGAGTAAGCTTTCCGAAATCGGGATTTTGGTCGCGCCGGGAGACTTCTACGGATCGGCTGGTGGACGGCACATCCGCGTCGCGATGACCGCCACCGACGAACGCATCAGTGCGGCCGTGCGCCGCCTCCAGTAGGATCGCCCGTCGTAACGCACGGACAAATTGAAAAAAAGGCGTCTGCCGAGACAGACCGCGAGTGGAGCGAGCTGACGGATGAGCATGACCTCCATGGTCGTACTCGGGCTGAGCATCGCCACCGTCCTGTTGTTGCTGGGGGCGTTCCTGGCCACCATGCGGCAGGACAGGAGGGGCCGGGCGAGCGCGCCGCCGCCACCGGCCGAGGTCGCTCCGGTCGAGGCCCCGCTGCCGGCGCCGGTCGAGGCCCCCGGGCATGCCGGCACCGACTACGCCGACCCTCGCACGATCCAGGTCGCCGACCGGATCGAGGTGCACGGCTCCCCCTACCGGGTGCTCGGCGCGATGCACGTCTCCTGGCAGGGCCGGCAGTGGATCGAATACCTGCTGCGCGACGTCGCCCGCCGCCGCCTGTGGCTCTCCGTCGAGGTGCGCGAGGGCAAGGCCGCGGGCGAGGCGTCCCATCTTGAGGTGCTGCTGTGGACCGAGGTGCCGACGCAGGGCATGGTCCCGGCCAAGAGCATGCTGATCATGGAGGGCGTGGAGTTCTTCCCGATCCAGCGCGGCACCGCGGCCTTCAGGAGCGAGGGCGAGACCGGCAACCCCGAACGCGGCCTGCTCGACTTCGCCGACTACCACGCCTCCGACGGCCGTCTGCTCTCCTTCGACCGCATCCAGGGCCACGCCTGGAGCGCCAGCTACGCCCAGCCGCTGCCGCCGGGCTCGATCACCATCGTCACCCGCGCCACCTGACGGCCACCGGAGACGCGGGCGGTCAGGACAGCTCGACCTCGCCGTCGCCGGCCTGGCCGCCCTTCTTCCAGCCGTCCGCCTCGACGTCGTTGACCCAGGTCGCGCCGCTGTAGCCGACGCGCCGCAGCTGGTACTTCTCCGCGTACGCCACCGACCAGGACGCCACCAGCCAGCCCCGCTTCTTCGTCGTGATCGCCGGATCGCCGAGCGCCCTGGCCAGCTGCTTGCGCGCCTCGGCGGTCTTGGCCCGCGGCGCGGGCGTCTGCTTGGGCGGCGGATACCAGCAGTGGACGGACCTGGGCACCCGGCCGGTGAAGGCGGCGGCGAGGATCTTGGCGTCCTGCTCGTGCTGCGCGTACGCGTAGCCGCCCGCCGACCGCTGCACCTCCTGGGCCGCCTCGGCCAGCGGCAGCTTGCGGTAGTTCTTGACCTTCACCAGGGCGGCGAAGAACTTGTTGCTGGCGTAGACCGGGTCCATCAGCTGCTTCTTGCGGCCCCAGCCCTGCGACTCGCGCTGCTGGAACACGCCCACCGAGTCGCGGTCGCCCCAGGAGAGGTTGCGCAGCTTCGACTCCTGCAACGCGGTGCCGTACGCGATGACGACGGCCCGCTCGGGCAGGCGGCGGCGGGCCGCGACCGCGGCGATGGTCGCGGAGACCTGCGCCTGCTCCGGATCGAGGGTCAGGACGCCCTCGGGGGTGCGCACCATGCAGTAGGCCTCCGGGAGGACCAGCGGCGTCGCTCGCTTGAGCAGGAGGTAGAGCCCCACGGAGACGCCGACGGCGAGCACCACGACGATGATCGCGATGGTGATGACTCCACGGGAGAAGCGCAGGCGCACCCTGAAGAACCTACCCGGCCGGATAAGCTCCGTGGCCATGAGTCACGTGATGTCCCCGGTGGTGGACGAGCTGTGGGAACGACGCGCGGAGCTGTCCCCGGCCGACGTGGAGGCCCGCATCCAGGTCGTCGGCGCCGTCGACCTGCTGGACAAGGGTGAGGCGAGGGTCGCCCGCCTGGTCGGCGGCGAGGTCGTGGTGGACGAGCGGGCCAAGCGCGCGATCCTGCTCGCCTTCCGGCTGCTGGGCATGGCACGTTCCCAGGTGGGCGACTTCCAGCACCACGACAGGGTGCCGCTCAAGACCTCCTTCGAGGGGGTGCGGGTGGTGCCGGGCGCCATCGCGCGCTGGGGCTCGTACCTGGCGCCGGGGGTGGTGCTGATGCCGTCGTTCACGAACATCGGCGCGTACGTGGACTCGGGCACCATGGTCGACACGTGGGCCACGGTGGGCTCATGCGCCCAGATCGGAAAGAACGTGCACCTGTCCGGCGGAGTGGGCATCGGCGGCGTCCTGGAGCCGCCGGGCGCGGTGCCGGTCGTCGTGGAGGACGACGCGTTCATCGGCAGCCGCTCGATGATCGTCGAGGGTGCGCGGGTGGGCCGGGGCGCGGTGATCGGGGCGGGCACGATCCTGTCCGGCACGATCCCCGTGATCGACGTCCAGACGGGCGAGGAGCTGGCCAGGGGCAGGGTGCCCGACTGGTGCGTGGCGGTCGGCGGCACGCGGCAGAAGGAGTTCCCCGGCGGCACGTTCGGGCTGCCGTGCGTGCTGGTGATCAAGCGTCTGGAGCCGGAACAGCGGCACGACAAGGCGGCACTCAACGAGGTGCTGCGCGAACATGGAGTGAACACGTGATGCTGGACCTGACACAGGATGTACGCGCGCTGACCGCCGCGATCGTGGACATCGAGTCGGTGAGCGGCGACGAGAAGGCCCTGGCCGACGCGGTCGAGCGGGCGCTGTCCGCGCTGCCGCACCTGAAGGTCGACCGCTCCGGCGAGACGATCGTGGCCCGCACCGACCTCGGCCGGGCCGAGCGGGTGCTGATCGCGGGCCACCTCGACACGGTCCCGGTCGCGGCCAACCTGCCCAGCCGGGTGGAGGGCGACCTGCTCTACGGCTGCGGCACCTCCGACATGAAGGCGGGCGTGGCGGTCGCGCTGAAGCTGGCGGCCACCGTCCCGGCCCCCAACCGCGACGTGACGTACGTCTTCTACGACTGCGAGGAGATCGAGGCCGAGCGCAACGGCCTGACCAGGATCGCCAGGGACCACCCCGAGTGGCTGGCGGCCGACTTCGCGGTGCTGATGGAGCCGACCGACGGCGTGATCGAGGGCGGCTGCCAGGGCACCCTGCGCGCCGACGTCACCGTGACCGGCAAGCGGGCCCACAGCGCGAGGTCGTGGTACGGGGTCAACGCCGTCCACGGCATCGAGCCGGTGCTGGCCAGGCTCAACGCCTACGAGGCGCGGCTGCCGGTGGTCGACGGGCTGGAGTACCACGAAGGGCTCAACGCGGTCGCGGTGCGCGGCGGCGTGGCCGGCAACGTCATCCCCGACGAGTGCGTGGTCAGCGTCAACTACCGGTTCGCCCCCGACCTGACGGTCGAGCAGGCCGAGCAGCACGTGCGCGAGGTGTTCGAGGGCTACGAGGTGAGCTTCCTCGACGCGGCGCCCGGGGCGAGGCCCGGCCTGACGCATCCCGTGGCCGCCGCCTTCGCCGCCGCGGTCGGCGGCACCCCGCGCGCCAAGCTGGGCTGGACGGACGTCTCCCGCTTCTCCGCGCTCGGCGTCCCGGCCGTGAACTACGGCCCCGGCGACCCCAACCTGGCGCACCAGCAGGGCGAGTACGTGTCGCTGCCGAAGATCACGGAGAGCGAGCGGGCCCTGCTCAACTGGCTGACAAAATGAAAGTGGCTTTCCTCGCCGGCCATTTGGCGGGGAAAGCCACTTTCAGTCCCGAGCAGCACCCTCGGCAGTTAGACGCAGGGGGGTCGAAATTCGGTTCCCTGCTTTTCCCAAGATTTTTTCGGCGCCTTCATCTGGCCTTCGACCTGGGCGTTCATCCTCGAAGTGTCCGCTTCGGCGGGCGCGGCCGGGGTCGGGAACGGCGCCGCGGGCCGGTACGGAGAGGACTAGCGTGACCACCATGGAACAGAAGCAACGAGCCGAACGCCGTCAGGGGCAGGCGGTCGTGCGCGGGAGTCTCGTCCCCAGCTCCACCCACGACCAGCGGCTGCTCGACCGGCAGGGTCCCTCCGACTGGGTGCACATGGACCCGTGGCGGGTGCTGCGCATCCAGGCCGAGTTCGTGGAGGGGTTCGGCCAGCTCGCCGAGCTGCCCGCGGCGATCACGGTCTTCGGCTCGGCCCGCACCCCCGAGGGCACCCCCGAATACCAGATGGGCCGGCGGCTCGGCCGGGCGCTGGCCGAGTCCGGCTACGCGGTGATCACGGGCGGCGGCCCCGGCGTCATGGAGGCGGCCAACCGGGGCGCCTCCGAGGTCGAGGGCGCGGTCTCGGTCGGGCTCGGCATCGAGCTGCCGTTCGAGCAGCGCATGAACGACTACGTCGACCTCGGCATCGAGTTCCGCTACTTCTTCGTGCGCAAGACGATGTTCGTCAAGTACTCGCGCGGCTTCATCGCCCTTCCCGGCGGCTTCGGCACGCTCGACGAGCTCTTCGAGGCGCTGACGCTGGTCCAGACCCACAAGGTCACCTCGTTCCCGGTCGTGCTGATGGGCTCGGAGTTCTGGGGCGGCCTGCTCGACTGGATCAAGAACACCCTGCTCGGCACCGGCAAGATCGCCGCCCAGGACCTCGACCTGATCTCCGTCACCGACGACCCCGACGAGGCCGTGCGGATCATCGCCGACTCCGACCGGGCCCGCTCCCGCCAGCGGGAGGAGGAGCTGGAGGCCGCCGCCGCCCAGACCGCGGAGCCCCAATAGGCTGTCGGCCCGTGAACATCTGCGTCTTCTGCGCCTCCAGCCTCCGCATCGACAGGAAGTACGTCGACCTGGCCGAAGAGGTGGGCGCCGAGCTCGCCAGGCGTGGTCACACGCTGGTGAGCGGCGGCGCCACGGTCTCGTGCATGGGCGCGGTCACCTCCGCCGCCCGCGCCGCCGGCGGGTTCACGGTCGGCGTGATCCCGCAGGTGCTGGTGGACATCGAGGTGGCCGACACCGACTCCGACGAGCTGATCGTCACCGACGGCATGCGCGAGCGCAAGGGCGTCATGGACGCCCGCTCCGACGCCTTCCTCGTGCTGCCCGGCGGCATCGGCACCCTGGAGGAGCTGTTCGAGATCTGGACGGCGCGGGTGCTCGGCATCCACGACCGCCCGCTGGTGATCCTCGACCCCTGGGGCCTGTACCAGCCGCTGCGGCAGCTCGTCTCCGGCATGCACGCCGAGGGCTTCACCCGGGCCGACGTCTTCGACGCGATCTCCTGGACGACCACGGTCGAGGAGGCGTTCGCCCATCTCGAAGCGCGTCCGCAGCCGGTCCGTCCGAGCGTCGCCGAGCTGGGTGAGGCCACCGGCTGAGCAGCCTGCCCCGATTGCCCGCACTTGTGGTAGATCGCTGAACGTGCTCGTCCATATGAGTACGATGCCAATGTGCTGGTCATACTCGCCATCGCCGCGATCGCCATCCTGGCCTGCGTGGTCCTGGTCTCCCTCGGCAGAGGCGGGGAGCTGACCGAGTTCCCGCCGGACGTCCCGCCGCTCGACCTGCCCGAGGCCGGACAGCTCACGGCGGTCGACTTCATGGCGCTGCAACTGCCGGTCAACCTGGTCGGCTACCACACGCAGAGCGTCGACGAGACCCTGCGCCGGGCCGCCCAGGCCATCAGCGCCCGCGACACCAGGATCGCCGTCCTGGAGCAGCGGGTGTCGGAGCTGCTGTCCAGCCGGCTGCACGCGCGCCAGGAGATCTACGCCACGCCCGGGGCCGGGCTGCGCACCGACCACGAGCCCGAGGCGCCCGCCGCGCCCAGGGAGCTGCCGGAGTCCGGCGACCCGGTCACGTCGAGCGGCGCGACGGTGGAGTGGGCGGGCGAGCCGGAGCTGCGCGACCCGTCGGAGGAGCCGGACTGGCGCCTCCCGGAGCAGGACGAGCCCAAGGCCGACGAGCCCGAGAACGACGAGCCCGAGAACGACGAGCCCGAGAACGACGAGCCCGAGAAGGACGACGACGACTCCGTGCGCACGACCCCGGGCAAAGAGGACAAGGACAAGGACGAGCGCCCGTGACCGAACTCATCCGGTGCACCTGGCCGGGCATGGGCGACCCGCTGTACATCACCTACCACGACGAGGAGTGGGGCCGCCCGGTCAAGGGCGACGACGAGGTCTTCGAACGCGTGGCGCTGGAGGCGTTCCAGTCGGGCCTGTCGTGGCTGACGATCCTGCGCAAGCGGGAGAACTTCCGCGCCGCCTTCGACGGCTTCTCGACCGTCAAGGTGGCCGCCTACACCGAGCGCGACGTAGAACGGCTGCTCGGCGACGCCGGGATCGTCCGCAACCGGGCCAAGATCGAGGCCGTGATCGGCAACGCCAGGGCCGCGCTCGACCTGCCCGAGGGCCTGTCGGAGCTGGTGTGGCGGTTCGCCGACCCCGACGCGCCGGTGCCCCGGACGATGGCCGACGTGCCCGCCATCACCCCCGGCTCCAAGGCCCTGGCCAAGGAGCTGCGCAAGCACGGCTTCAGGTTCGTCGGCCCGACCACCGCGTACGCGCTGATGCAGGCGATCGGGCTGGTCAACGACCACATCGAGGGCTGCCTGGCCCGCTGAGCGCCCCTGAGCGCCGGCCGGTCAGCGGCCTCTGAACACCGGCCGCTCCTTGGCCAGGAAGGCGCGGGTGGCGTCCTGGTGGTCGTCGGTGGCCACGCACGCGTCCTGCAGGTCGGCCTCCAGCGCGAGCGAGTCGGCCAGCGAGTGCGTGGCGGAGTGGGCCAGCGCGCGCTTGGTGGCGGCGTAGGCCGTGGTCGGCCCGGCGGCCAGGCGTACGGCCAGCTCGTGAGCGGTCTTCGGCAGGTCGTCGGCGGGCACCACCCGCGTGACCAGCCCGAGGTCGAGCGCGGCGGAGGCGTCGAGCGGCTCGCCGAGCAGCAGCAGCTCGGTCGCGCGGCCCCGGCCGACCAGGCGCTGCAACGTCCAGGACGCGCCGGAGTCGGGGGCCAGCCCGATGCCCGCGAACGCCAGCGCGAACTTGGCCTTGTCGGAGGCGACGCGCAGGTCGCAGGCGAAGGCCAGGGCCGCGCCCGCGCCCGCCGCGACGCCGTTGACCGCCGCCACAACCGGCTTGGGCATGGTCGCGATCAGCTCGACGATCGGGTTGTAGTGCTCGCGCACGGTGTCGGCCAGGCCGCGGCCCGCGGCCAGGTTGGCGGCGTGCTCGCGCAGGTCCTGGCCCGCGCAGAAGGCCCGGCCGGAGCCGGTGAGCAGCACCGCCCTGACCTCGGGGTCGGCCGCCGCCCTGCCGACCGCGGCCAGCAGCGCGGCCTTGACCTCGGCCGTGAGCGAGTTCATCGACTCCGGCCGGTCGAGGGTGACGGTGGCGACGGCGTCGGCCATGTCGTAACGGATCACATGAGCTCCCTGTCGACGAACGCGGCGGCTGCGGGCAGCAGCCTGGTGGCCTCCTGCTCGAAGAACGTGCGGGCCTTCTCGCCCGGCCAGCCCGCGGGCAGCAGCTCGGCCGGCAGCCCGGGGTCGCGGAACAGGAAGTTGCGCCAACCGTGCACCAGTCTGCTCCTGGTGGCGAACACCCGGTCGGGCGGGGCGTCCTCGGGCAGGGTGCTGATCAGCGTGACAGCTTCGGCGTGCCAGTGCTCGTACGCCTCGCCGATGGCCGCCAGGTCCCAGGCCCGCGCCACCAGCTCGCGCGGGTCGCCCTCCAGCGCCGCGTCGAACCGGTCGGCCCGCACGCCCTCGCCGTCCAGCAGGTTGTCCAGCTCGATGGAGGAGCGCGGCCCGATCCACGTCGTCTCCGACAGGCAGGCGTAGCCGAGGAAGGTCAGGTCGGCCCTGATCCGTTCCCGGCGCTGGCGCTCCCTGACCGGCTCGATGACGATCACGTGCCAGCGGCCGTGCCAGGCGAGTGTCCCTGATCGGTAAATTCTCAGCGCTGCCTCATCCAGGCGCCTGACACACTTCGGCGTGAGCCCGTAGCCGGCTCCCTGGGGCAGCCGCAGCGGGCGCAACCAGCCCTGCCGGACCATCCGCGAGACCGCCGTGCGGACGGCCGGAGCGGCGATTTCCAGGGGGTTCATGAGCCGTACGAGCGCGGCCACGGTCGCCTGCCCACCGCGCGAACGCAGGTGGTCTCCGTACAGGTCGAAGAGAGCGGCGCGAGCGTGCACGAAGTCCAGTTTGGACGCCATCGCCTGGCTCGACAACGCATTCTGGGAGGAGATCGTTACCCATGAGGGCTCTCGATGCGGGAGAATAGGACATCACAGAAGACGTGAATGCGCCGACCACCCCCTCGGGCGGTCGGAAATCGCGGGCCGCGGGAGCCCAAGGCAGGAAGGGATGCACGCATGGCGGCGATGAAGCCGCGGACCGGCGATGGTCCGCTCGAGGTCACCAAGGAAGGGCGCGGCATAGTCATGCGGGTCCCTCTCGAAGGTGGCGGCCGGCTCGTCGTGGAGATCTCCGCCGACGAGGCAAAGGCGCTCGGCGAGGCGTTGAAGAACGTCGTCGGCTGAGCGCTCCCGAGACAACCTGATCCTCCGACCCTGGCGTAAGTCCGGCGCCAGGGTCGCTGACGTTTGGAGGGTTCCGTGCCCATCGAGACCACCGTCTCCGCGGTCGCCGAGGTTCCTGAGGGCGCCGAGCTGCTGGCCGTGCCCTACGCCGCCGACCTGCGTCCCGCTGTCGAGCCGTACGTCGAGCTGCACCTTCCGGTCGCCGACCTGCTGGCTCACTACGAGGCCAAGGGCGAGGCGGGCGAGATCGTCGAGGTCCCGGTGGCGCGGGCGGGCGGAATCGGGCGCGTGCTCCTGTACGGAGTCGGCGACGGCTCGCCGCGGGCGTTGCGCAGGGCCGGCGCGGCGCTGGCGCGCAAGGTCAAGGGCCGCGACACGCTGACCGTGGTGCCGCCCGAGGGCGACGTGGCGGCGATGGCCGAGGCCGCGCTGCTGGCCGGATACACCTTCAAGATCGGCAAAGAGGGCCGGAAGGGCGTGCGGGCGATCGAGTTCGCCGGCGCCGACGCGGAGCCGGTGCGCCGGGCCGAGATCGTGGCGGAGGCCGTCGCGCTGGCCCGCGACCTGGCCAACATGCCGTCCTCGGTCAAGCATCCCGCCTGGCTCGCCGAGCGCGCCGCCGAGCAGGGCCTGCCGGTGCGGGTGTGGGACGAGGAGCAGCTCCAGGCCGAGGGGTTCGGCGGCATCCTGGCCGTCGGGCGCGGCTCGGTCCGGCCGCCCCGGCTGATCCAGCTCTCCTACGTCCCCGAGCAGCCGGCCGAGCGGCACGTCGTGCTGGTGGGCAAGGGCATCACGTTCGACTCGGGCGGCCTGTCGCTCAAGCCGACCGAGAACATGAAGACCCAGAAGACCGACATGGCGGGCGGCGCGGTGGTGATCGCCGTGCTGGCCGCGCTGGCCCGGCTGGGCGCCCCCGTGCGCGTGACGGGCCTGATCGCCGCCGCCGAGAACATGCCGTCCGGCACCGCCCAGCGTCCCAGCGACGTCATCAGGCACTACGGCGGCCGCACGGTCGAGGTGCTGAACACCGACGCCGAGGGCCGGCTCGTGCTGGCCGACGCGCTGGCCTACGCCGACGCCGAGCTCGACCCCGACGCGGTCGTGGACATCGCCACCCTCACCGGGGCCATCTCCGTGGCGCTCGGCCGCAACGTCGGCGCCGTCTACGCCTCCGACGAAGACCTGGCCGCCCAGCTGCTGGCCGCCGGTCAGGCCAGCGACGACCGGCTCTGGCGCATGCCGCTGATCGACGACTACGCCCCGGCCCTGGAGTCGTCGATCGCCGACCTGGCCAACGTCGAGAGCGGCTCCCGCTACGGCGCCGGGTCCATCACGGCGGCGCTGTTCCTGCGGGAGTTCGCGGGCAAGCGCCCGTGGGCGCACCTCGACATCGCCGGGGTCGGCCGCAGCACGGTCGACGAGGGCACCCTGACCAAGGGCGCGACCGGGTTCGGCGTGCGCGTGCTGCTGGAGTGGCTGACCCGGGGCTGACCCGGGCGCCTCGGGCGGCTCGGGCTAGTCGGCGATCTTCACGGCGGCCAGCAGGCCGTCGCCCAGGGGCATGAGCACCGACCGCAGCCGGTCGTCCCCCTGCACCAGCTTGCCCAGCTCGCGCAGCGAGACCGTGTCGGGGTCGCGCTGCGTGGGATCGGCCACCCGGTCGTGCCACAGGGCGTTGTCGAAGGCCACCACGCCGCCGACGCGCAGCAGGCGCACCGCCTCGGCCAGGTAGTCGACGTACTCCTGCTTGGCGCCGTCGGCGAAGACCATGTCGTAGCCGCCGTCGGAGAGCCGGGGCAGCACGTCGAGCGCCCGGCCCGAGATCAGCCGCACCCGTCCGCCGGAGAAGCCCGCCTCCGCGAACGCCTGCCGGGCCAGCCGCTGGTGCTCGGGCTCGACGTCGACGCTGGTCAGCGTGCCGTCGCCGCGCATGCCGCGCAGCAGCCACAACCCCGAGACGCCGCAGCCGGTGCCGATCTCGACGACCGACTTGGCGTTGACGACGGTGGCGAGGAAGCAGAGCGCCGCCCCGCCCCCGGGAAGGATGGGCACCGCACCCATCTCCAGCCCGCGCTGACGCGCCGCGTGCAGGATCTCATCCTCGTGATGGAACTGCTCCGCATAGGCCAGAGTGGCCTCCACCGGACTGGTCATCGGCCTCCTCCCCCCACTTTCGTGCGATTGGTCACCGATCGCAGCCTAGGGGAGTCACGCCTGCACGGGAACTCAGGACGGTCCGAAGGCGTTGCAGGTTTAAACGGGCTTTGCCGGTCCGGAAGGCAGGCAGTGCGCACGAAGGGACGAAACCAGGCACTATGACGGTAGCGGTGGTCCCAGAGAGAGGAGTGCTGGTGGACGAAAGCGACCACCAGGCGGATACTCCCGTGTCGTCTGATTGGACGCCTCCCACATGGGAGGAAGTGGTGCGGACTCACTCCGCACGCGTGTACCGGCTGGCGTACCGGCTTACCGGCAATGTCCACGATGCCGAAGACCTCACGCAGGAGGTCTTCGTCAGGGTCTTCAGGTCGCTGTCGAGCTACACCCCCGGCACGTTCGAGGGCTGGCTGCACCGGATCACGACGAACCTGTTCCTCGACATGGCGCGGCGCAAGCAGCGCATCAGGTTCGAGGGGCTGGCCGACGACGCCGCCGAGCGGCTGCGCGGCCGCGAGCCGTCGCCGGCGCAGGCGTTCGACGACGCCCACCTGGAGCCCGATATCCAAGCCGCCCTCGACGCGCTCGCCCCCGAGTTCCGGGCCGCGATCGTGCTGTGTGACATCGAGGGCCTGTCCTACGAGGAGATCGCGGCCACGCTCGGCGTCAAGCTGGGTACGGTCCGAAGCCGTATTCACCGTGGCCGGGCGCAGTTGCGGGAGGCGCTCGACCATCGGGCCCCCCGTACTACCCAACTCCCCCCGACCGTGATCAGTGGGGAGGAAGTCTGATATGGCTCATCTAGGAGAACGCGTTTCGGCGCTCGTCGACGGAGAGCTGAACCACACCGAGCGCGATCGCGCGCTCGCCCACCTGACCTTCTGTGCTGACTGCCGGCGGGAGGTCGAGTCGATGCGGGCGCTGAAGTCGCGCCTGCGCTCGCTCGACGGCCCGGCGATGCCGGCCGATCTGACCATGTCGCTGCTGCGCATGGCGGAGCCGGGCGGGCCGCTGCCGCCGAGGGAGCGCCCTTTTCCTACCCGTACGTTCGGGGGGGTGCCCATTCCTGGGCCCCACAGCATCGCGCCCCTGGACAACCGCCCGCGCCGGGACGCCACCGCTGGGGCCTCGGGCCCTGGGCGGGGCGGTAGGCGACGCGGGGCCTACGTCGCGGTGGGCGTGGTGTCCGCCGCCGTCGCACTCGGCACCTTCTTCGCGGTCTCGGGCACAGGGCCCCAGACCTCGCCGCCGCCGGTCGAGCTCTGGCGGGTCCAGCACTCACCGGCCACCAGCGCGCCGCCCACCGCCACGCCTTGAACCGGGGGCTCGCCTGGGATACTCGGGTGGCGTAGTCGACGATGCCAGGGGCATACGATCTGGGTTCGGGATTTGTCGCAAACAAAGCCTTTTATGACCCTCGTATGCCGCCAGAGCAAAGATTGCGGTGGCCGAGCAAGGAGTGGTGAGACGTAGATGACCGACGAGACGCGCCCGGGCGAAGGACGCACGACGTCGGACTTCCCCGAGCCACAGGGGCGGCCGGAGTTCCTGCCCGCCGACGAGCCGGGCGAGCAGGCGGACCGCCGGTCCGACCCGCCCGCCTCGTTCGGCGCGTCCTGGGGCGACCCGTCGGGCCGCTCCGACACCCCGGGCGTGTCACCGTACGAACCGCCCGGCCGTACCGACAGTCCTGCGTCGGCCTACGAGCCGCCGAGTCGTTCGGAGAGCCCGGCGTCGCCGTACGAGCCGCCGGGCCGTTCCGATGCTGTGCCGCCGCAGGACGGGGGCACGCGGGCGTACGAGGGCCCGTCGTTCGAGAGCCCCACGGGGCCGCGAGGGTTCGAGAGCCCGTTCGAGAGCCCTGGCGGCACGCGGGCCTACGACACACCGTCCTTCGGGCCGGCGGAGACCGGGCCGCGGCCGATGCAGCCGCCGCCCTTCATGGGCGCGTACGGCGGCAACCACCCGCCGCCGCCGCGGCAGGCCCTGGGCATGGGCCCGGGGTGGGCGCCGCCGCCCCAGGGCGGGCCCGGCGCGGGCGCGCTGCCCAGGCGCGGGCTCAACGCCGGCGCGCTGATCGCGATCGCCGTGGCCATCGCGCTGGTGGCCTCCGTGCTCGGCAGCCTCGGCACGTACCTGCTGACCAGGTCGGGCAGCAGCGGCACCGACCCGTCCTACAGCCTCGGCCCGGCCCCGACGGGCGCGACCAACAGGGCGCCCGACTCGGTGGCCGGCGTGGCCGCGCGGGTCCTGCCCAGCGTGGTCTCGCTGGAGGTCGGCAACGGCACCAACACCGAGGGCGCGTCCGGCTCCGGATTCCTGATCAAGAACGGTTACGTGGTGACCAACAACCACGTGGTCGCCATGGCCGCCAAGGGCGGCGAGATCAAGATCATGTTCAACAACCGCAAGACCACCGCGGGCCGCATCGTCGGCCGCGACCCGGGCTCCGACCTGGCCGTGGTCAAGCCCGAGGAGACCTTCGGCACGCCGGAGATCACCCTCGGCAACTCCGACCAGGTCGTGGTGGGCGACCCGGTGATCGCCATCGGCTCGCCGCTCGGCCTCAGCGGCACGGTCACCACAGGCATCGTCAGCTCGCTCAACCGTCCGGTCATCGCCGGCGACGAGACGGGCGCCGCCACCGAGGAGCCCGCCTACATCAGCGCCATCCAGACCGACGCCGCCATCAACCCCGGCAACTCCGGCGGCCCGCTGGTCAACGGCCGGGGCGAGGTGGTCGGGGTGAACTCGGCCATCGCCACCCTCAGCCGTTCGGTGAACAGCCAGAGCGGCAGCATCGGCCTGGGCTTCGCGATCCCGGTGAACCAGACGCGGCGGGTGGCCGAGGAGCTGATCACCACGGGCAAGGCCAAGCGTCCCAAGATCGGCATCGTGCTGGACAAGGACTACAAGGGCCAGGGCGTGCGCATCGCCTCCGAGCCCGCCGAGGGCCGCCAGCCGGTCGACGCCAACGGCCCCGCCGACAAGGCCGGGCTGAAGGCGGGCGACGTCATCCTGGAGGTCGACGGGCTGGCGCTGCAGGACGGCAACGAGCTGATCGCCCTCATCCGCAGCAAGGCGCCGGGCGCCAAGATCACCATCAAGTACCAGCGCGCCGGAGCGGAACGCACCGCCACCCTCACCGTCGTCGCCGACGATCAGCCGGCTCCCACCCCGTCCTGAGTGATATGACCCATGGGGGACGGTTCAGCCACGGGCTGGAGCCTTTAGTCTGTGGAGAGGATTGTGGACTGCGGGTAGGAGCGTACGGTGTTCGGACTCGGGTGGATGGAGGTCGGAGCGCTGATCGTCATCGCGCTCCTGGTCTTCGGTCCTGACAAGTTGCCGCAGGCCGCCTCGCAGGCGGGCAAGACACTGCGCAACCTGCGGCGCATGGCCAACAACGCGCGCGACGACCTGCGGGCGGGCCTCGGGCCGGAGTTCCAGAACTTCGACCCCGCCGACCTCAACCCGAAGAACTTCGTCCGCAAGCACCTCCTCGACGAGCTGGAGGACGACTGGAACGGCCGCCCCAAGGATCTGGAGCCGGCCGCCGTCGCGTCCTACGACGCCGCTGAGCCGCCGTCGGAGCTCGCCTATGGCGAGCTGCCCCCCTACGACTCCGAGGCCACCTGACACACCCTGCAGACGCGCGACGGGCCCGCCCAGCTTCCGCTGGGCGGGCCCGTCTTCGCGTGAGCGGGTCAGGAACGGTTGGGCGCGAGGCCGAGCTGCATGCCCTTGATGCTGGAGGAGCGCTTGCTCAGACCGGCGGCGATCTTCCGCAGCTCCGCGGCGGCGGGCGAGTCGGGGTCGGTCAGCACCAGCGGCTTGCCCTCGTCGCCGCCCTCGCGCAGGCGCAGGTCGATCGGCACCTGGCCGAGCAGCGGGACGCGGGCGCCCAGCGTGCGGGTCAGGGCGTCGGCGACGGTCTGGCCGCCGCCCTCGCCGAACACGGCCACGCGCTCGTCGCAGTGGGGGCAGGGCAGCCAGGACATGTTCTCGATGACGCCGGCGATCTGCTGGTGGGTCTGGGCGGCGATCGAGCCGGCCCGCTCGGCCACCTCGGCGGCGGCCTGCTGGGGCGTGGTCACGACCAGGATCTCCGCCGACGGGAGCCGCTGCGCCACCGAGATGGCGATGTCGCCGGTGCCCGGCGGCAGGTCGAGCAGCAGGACGTCGAGGTCGCCCCAGTAGACGTCGGCCAGGAACTGGTGGAGCGCCCGGTCGAGCATCGGGCCGCGCCACACGACCGGCGTGTTGCCCTCGGGCTTGAACATGCCGACGGAGATGACCTTGATGTCGTGCGCCGACGGCGGCATGATCATGTCCTCGACCTTGGTGGGACGCTCGGCGGCGCCCAGCATGCGAGGAATGCTGTGACCGTAGATGTCGGCGTCGACGATGCCGACCTTGAGGCCGTTGGACGCCATCGCGGCGGCCAGGTTGACCGTGACCGACGACTTGCCCACGCCGCCCTTGCCGCTCGCGACGGCGAAGACGCGGGTCAGCGAGCCGGGCTGGTTGAAGGGGATCTCCTTCTCCGGGCCCCGGTCGCCCCGCAGCTTGGTCTGCAGGGTCTTGCGCTGCTCGGCGCTCATGACGTCGAGCTCGATCTGGACGTCCGTCACGCCGCCGACCTTGCCGACCGCCGTCTTCACGTCGCGGGTGATGGTGTCCTTCATCGGACAGCCTGACACGGTGAGGTAGACGCCCACCCGGACCGCGCCGTCGGGGGCGATCTCGATGTTCTTGACCATGTCGAGGTCCGTGATCGGGCGACGGATCTCGGGGTCGATGACGGTGGCGAGGGCGGCCGTCACCTGTTCCTGGGTTGGTGCCATCGAAGTCTCGGCACGAGGGAGTGCCGTCCCTCCTTAGTCGGTCTATGTGTGACAGGCGCTGAAAGCCAGTGAGAAATGCCCCTCCATGGTATGAACCAGGGGCGCCGCTCAGTTAATCCGCGCTGTTAGGTGTCTGTGCAACAACGTCTAAGGTTACTGCGTGACTCTGCTGCGCGACGAGGGGCTCACCGCCGAGGAACTGGCGGTCTGGCGGATGTTGCAGCGGGCCCAGGTGCGCATCGCCCGCCGCCTGGAGGCCGAGCTGCTGGTGGCCCACGATCTGCCGCTGGCCTCGTACGAGGTGCTGGCGCAGCTCGCCGAGGCGCCGGGGCGGCGGCTGCGCATGAACGACCTGGCCGACCGCGTGCTGCTCTCGCGCAGCGGGCTGACCAGGCTGATCGACCGGTTGCAGCGCCACGGGCTGGTCGGGCGGGAGGCGTGCTCCGACGACGCCCGCGGGCTGTTCGCGGTGCTGACCGAGCCGGGCGCCGCGCGGCTGGCCGAGGCCACGCCGACCTACCTGCGCGGGGTCAAGAACCAGTTCCTCGACCTGCTGGGCGCGGGCGACCTCGGCGAGGTGCGGGCGCTGCTGGCCAGGCTCGACGTCACTGACGTTTGTTGAGCTCCTCCAGCAGCCGGCCGAGCTCGGCGCGCAGGTAGTCGCGGGTGGCGACCTCGTTGAGTGCCAGGCGCAGGCCGGCGATCTCGCGGGTGAGGTACTCGATCTCGGCCTGGTTGCGATCGGCGGCCTCGCGGTCCTGCTCGTACTGGATGCGGTCGCGGTCGTCCTGGCGGTTCTGGGCGAGCAGGATGAGCGGCGCGGCGTAGCTGGCCTGGAGCGACAACATCAGCGTGAGGAAGATGAACGGGTACGGGTCCCACTTGAGCGCCGGGGGAGCGGCGATGTTCCAGATCACCCAGATCGCCACGAACACCGTCATGTAGACGATGAAGCGGGCCGTGCCGAGGAAGCGGGCGATGCGCTCCGAGAGGCGGCCGAACGCCTCGGGGTCGTAGTGCGGGCGCAGCGATCGGCGCAGCGCCCGCGGCTGGTCGAGCCGGTCAGTGGTCACGGTGGTCCCCCTCGCGCCAGTCGTCGGGAAGCAGGTGGTCGAGGACGTCGTCGACGGTCACCGCGCCGACCAGCCTGCCCAGCTCGTCCACGACCGGGGCGGCGACCAGGTTGTAGTTGGCCAGGAAGGCGTGGACCTGGCGCAGGGTGAAGTCGGGCCTGATCGGGTCGAGCGAGGGGTCGAGCACGCGGCCGAGCAGCGTCGAGGGCGGCTCGCGCAGCAGCCGCTGGAAGTGCGAGACCCCCAGGTACGTGCCGGTCGGCGTCTCGGTGGGCGGCCTGGTCACGTAGACCTGGGCGGCGACGGCGGGCGGCAGGTCCTGCTGGCGGATGTGGGCCAGCGCCTCGGCCACCGTCGCGTTGGGCGGCAGGACGACCGGCTCGCTGGTCATCACGCCGCCCGCGGTGTCGTCGGCGTAGGTCAGCAGCCGCCGCACCGGGGCCGCCTCGCCGGGCTCCATGAGCGCCAGCAGCCTGGCCGCCTGGTCCTCGGGCAGGTCGTGCAGCAGGTCGGCGGCGTCGTCGGGGCTCATCTCCTCCAGGACGTCGGCGGCCCGTTCGGGTTCGAGGGTGCCGAGGATGCCGATCTGGTCGTCGGGCGGCAGCTCCTCCAGCACGTCGGCCAGGCGGTCGTCGGCGAGCTCGCGGGCGATCTCGATGCGCCGCTTGCTGGGCAGCTCGTGCAGGGCGCTGGCCATGTCGGCGGCGCGCAGCGACTCGAACGCGGCGATCAGCCCGGCCGCGCCCTGGTCCTTCTGCAGGGTGTCGAAGCCGGACACCTCGGTCCAGTCGACCGTCCTGGGCTCGCGCCGGCGGCCCTTGAAGAGCGCGACCTTGGTGATCTCCCACCGGGACGGCAGGGTCTCCTCCATGGCGACGTCGTAGACGGTCATGGGCTCGTCGCCGACGCGCACGGACAGGTCGAGCACCTCGCCGATGACCAGGGTCTCCGAGGCGCGCTGCTCGAACCTGCGCATGTTCAGCCGCCCGGTGAAGACGACCGCGCCCGCCTCGATGCGGCGCACGCGGGTGATCGGGAGGAACACCCGGCGGCGCGGCTGCACCTCGACGACCATGCCGTGCACCTGGGGGTTGCCGGTGATGCGCAGGCCCACGACCACGTCGCGGACCCGGCCGATCTGATCGCCCGTGGGGTCGAAGACGGGGGTCCCCGCCAGCCGGGCCACGAAGATCTTCACGTGGGCCAGGCTAACAGTGAGACGCCGTTGCGCCCCGGTTGCCTGGCATGTCAGTATCAAACGCATTTAACGCTGATTACTGGGCACTAGGGGTACACCATGAGGCTGGCGGGGCTCGCACTGGCATTCGTGTCGTCGTGTTGTTTCGCGTTCTCCGGGCCGATGGCCAAGTACCTCATCACCGCCGGGCTGGCGCCGGTCGAGGCCGTCTGGACCCGGATGGCGGGCGCCGGGCTGCTGCTGGTCGCGGTGCTGGCGGTGGTCAAGCCGCGGGCCCTGCGCATCCCGCGGGCCCGGCTGCCGTTCCTCGGGCTCTACACCGTGATGGCCGTCGCGGGCGTGCAGTCGCTCTACTTCGTCGCCATCACCCGGCTGCCGGTGGGGATCGCGCTGCTGCTGGAGTTCATGGCGCCGGTGATGGTGGTGGCCTGGGTCCGGCTCGTCCGCAAGGTACGCCTGGCCGGGGCCGCGTACGTCGGCGCGGTGATCGCGTTCGTCGGCCTGGCGATCGTCGTCGAGGCGTGGCAGGGCATGCGCCTGGACGCGGTCGGCCTGCTCCTCGGCCTGCTGGCCGGGGCGTGCTGCGCCGGGTACTTCCTGATGGGCGACAGCATGGGCCCCGACATCGACCTGCTCGGCCTGGTCGCCTGGGGCATGGTCGGCTCGGCCGTCGTGCTCGTCCCCTTCGCGCAGCCCTGGGACATCCCCTGGGAGGCCTTCACGGTCTCCGTCGCTCCGCAGGGCGGCACGACGCTGCCGGTGCTGGGGGCGTACCTGTGGCTGGTGCTGGTGGCGACCGCGCTGGCGTACATCCTCAGCATGAACATGGTGCGGCGGCTGTCGGCGGCGGTGGGGGCGACGGTCGCCTCGCTGGAGGTCATCGGCGGCGCGGTGGTCGCGTGGGCGCTGGTCGGCGAGACGCTGGGGGTGTTCCAGATCGTCGGCGGGCTGATCGTGCTCGGCGGCGCGCTGCTCGCCCAGACCGCCACCTCGGGCGGCGAACCGGCCGCCGCCCCGGACCGGCCGGCCGAGATCACCGCCCAGGTGTGAGCCCGGCCGCCGCGGGCCCGGCGCGGCCGAGGGTCAGCGGTCCGGAGTGAGGCGCAGGACGGTCGAGTCGCGGGCCCAGCGCTCGGTCAGGTGCTCACTGTCGGGGGCGTTGAGCCGCTCCTTGGCCAGCACCGCCACGGCGTCGGCCGCCGCGGCCTGGTCGACGACCGAGACCGCCGCGTCGAACTCCACCAGCCGCGCGCCGTTGTCCTTGCTGCGCAGCGTCACGCGCACCCGGTCGAGCGCGCCGAGCCCCGGCAGGTCCTGCTCGCCGCCGCCGGTCACGAGGTAGATGGCGCCGTCGTGCCAGGCGTGCCAGGCCAGGCGCGGGCGGTCGAGGGCGAGCCAGAGGATGCCGGACTTCTTGGCGCCCTCCTCGATGGCCGCGATGTCGTCGCTCACGATCAGACTGTAACCCCCGAACCGCTCGGGGCCCGCGCGCGTTTCACCGGTATGCGGTCGTTCATCCTCGTGCTCCTCCTCGTCGCGGGCTGCGGCGCCGCCGGTCCGGAACCGCCGTCCGGGTGCGCGGCCTCCGCCCGTACGGGCCCGCTGGACACGCGCGTCCTGCGGCAGACCGTGTACGACTACCCGGCGTCCCCGACGCCCGAGGCGCTCGCCGGGAAGGTGGAGACCGTCGTCACCGGCCAGGTGACGGGCTGGGTCGCCGGGCCCGTGGTCGAGGAGGGCATCCCGGGGGACCGCACCCATTACGTCCTCATGCGCACCCAGGTCGGCGAGCGGCTCAAGGGCGCCGCCGCGGACGTCGCGGACGTCGCCTTCTACCAAGGGGCGGCGGTGGACGACGCGGGCACGCCGGTCCACAGCGTGGCCGACTTCGCCCGCGCGGCGCCCCCGGGCACCCGGGTGCTGCTGTTCATGAACCGCGCCAGACCGACCGGCAAGGTCGTCGAGGGACGTGCGGTCGCCTCGTCGACGCCCCCGCAGGGCGTGATCCTGCACAAAGTGACCGACGACCCCGGCGGCCGGGCCGTCGGCGGCAGGGACGAGATCTTCTCCTCGACCGGCTGGAACCAGCCGTGCGGCATCGACGGCCTGATCGCCCGCCTGCGCGCCCACGGATTCACTGGCTGAACACTTTGCCCTTTTCTGGTGTCCTCCGGGTGCTCTGTCGGGGAGAACCGCATTCATGGGGATCGTCTCTCGCGGCTTCGCCGGAAAACACTTCCGGCGGCCGCGGCCGGAGCTGGCCGGGCGGGTGCCGCCGGGGCAGTACCTGGCCGAGGGCTTCCCGGTGCTCACCGCGGGGGCGACGCAGCACATCCGGACCGAGCGGTGGTCGTTCACCGTCAGAGGCGGCGCGGGCGAGCCCACCTGGACGTGGACGGACCTGCTGTCGCTGCCCGCCGAGCAGATCACCGTGGACATCCACTGCGTCACCCACTGGAGCAAGCTCGACACCACCTGGACGGGCGTGTCCCTCGACCGGCTGCTGACCGGCGCCGACCGGGCGGCCGGGTACGCCCTGGCCGTCAGCTACGGCGGCTACGCCACCAACCTGCCGGTCGAGGAGATCGTGGACGGCAAGGCGTGGCTGGTCTACGCCTACGAGGGCGCGCCGATCCCGCCCGAGCACGGCGGCCCGGTGCGGATGCTGGTGCCCGCCCACTACCTGTGGAAGAGCGCCAAGTGGATCCACGAGCTGTGGCTCATGGACGAGGACCGCCCAGGCTTCTGGGAGCGGTCCGGCTATCACAACTTCGGGGACCCATGGCGGGAACAGCGGTACTACGACGACTGACCTGGCAGCCGGCCACGATCGCCGAGGTCGTCCCGGAGACCGACCAGACGCGCACGTTGCTGCTCGACGTGCCCGGCTGGCCGGGACACCGCGCCGGTCAGCACGTGGACGTGCGGCTGACGGCCGACGACGGCTACCAGGCGACCCGGGCGTACTCGCTGGCCGGCGCGCCCGGCGAGCGGCCCTCGATCACCGTGGTCAGGGTGGCGGGGGGCGAGGTGTCGCCGTACCTGGTGGAGGTGGCCGAGGCCGGCGACCAGGTGGAGGTGCGCGGCCCGATCGGCGGCTACTTCGTGTGGGAGCCCATGCCGGAGCGGCGGCCGCTGCTGCTGGTCGCGGGCGGGTCCGGCGTGGTGCCGCTGCGCTCGATGCTGCGCCACCGCGCCCGGCTGGGCGACGGCACCCCGGTACGGCTGGTCTACTCCGTACGCGACCCCGGCCAGGTGATCTACCGCGACGAGCTGGAGGCCGCCGGCGCCGAGGTGACCTTCGTCTACACCCGCTCGGCCCCCACCGACTGGCCCGAGCCCGTCGGCCGGGTGGACCGCTCGCAACTGGTCCGGCTGGCCTGGCCGCCCGCCCACGAGCCGCTGGCCTACGTCTGCGGCCCGACCGCGTTCGTCGAGCACGTCGCCGCGATCCTCACCGCCCTGGGCTACCCGCCCACCGACATCCGCACCGAGCGGTACGGCTAGGAGAGACACCATGCAACAACCCGTGGACGGCAACGCCGCGGCAGGCCCGCTGGCCCAGTTCTTCGGCCGGGACATGACGGCCGCGCAGGGCGTCTGCGCGCAGTGCGGCATGAACGGCCCGCTGGGGGAGGCCACCGTGTACGGCCCCGCCCCCGGCACCGTGCTGCGCTGCCCGAACTGCGACAACGTGCTCATGACCCTCGTGGAGGCGCCGGGCAGGATGATGGCCGCGATGCCCGGCCTCGGCCTGCTGGAGACGCCCGTGCAGGGAGGTGGCTGACGTGGCCGTCGTCTCAAAGGGCTTCAAGGGACGCGGCGGGCACGACGACCGCCTGCCGCCCGGCCAGTACCTCACGCCCGGCTTCCCCGTCCTGTCCGCGGGCCCGACGCCCCAGGTGGACACCGCCGGCTGGACGTTCACCCTGGTCACCGAGGCCGGCCGGGAACGCGTCTGGACCTGGGACGAGCTGCTCGACCTGCCCCAGAGCGCCCCGCACACCGACCTCCACTGCGTCACCGGCTGGTCGAAGTTCGACACCGACTGGCAGGGCGTGTCGATCGACGTCCTGCTCGACGACGTGGACACGCGGGCGGAGTTCGCGGAGGTGTACTGCCACGGCGGCTACACGACCAACCTGCCGCTCGCCGACCTGCGCGGCGGCAGGGCGTGGATCGTCCACACCTTCGACGGCGACCCGCTGCCCGCCGAGCACGGCGGCCCGGCCCGGCTGCTGGTCCCGCACCTGTACCTGTGGAAGTCCGCCAAATGGGTCAAGGGCCTGCGCCTGCTCGACCGCGACCGGCCCGGCTTCTGGGAACGGGCCGGGTACCACAACTACGGCGACCCCTGGCGCGAGCAGCGCTACTGGAACAGCTGATCGTGCCCATAGACGGGGGACGCCTGCCGCGGGCCGCCCCGCAGCCGTTAGCGTTGGCGCATGCGCTCACGTCGTTCCGTGCTCTCCGTGCCGGGCAGCAACCCCCGCTTCCTGGAGAAGGCCCAGACCCTGCCCGCCGACGAGGTCTTCCTCGACCTTGAGGACTCCGTCGCGCCGCTGGCCAAGGACGAGGCCCGCAAGAACGTCGTGACCGCGCTGCGCGCGGGCGACTGGACCGGCAGGACCCGCGCGGTCAGGGTCAACGACCTGACCACGATGTGGACGTACCGGGACGTGATCGAGGTCGTGGAGGGCGCCGGGGAGTTCCTCGACTGCCTGATCCTGCCCAAGGTCCAGGACCCGACCGAGGTCGTCTGGCTCGACACCCTGCTGACCCAGATCGAGCGGTCGATGGGCTACGAGGTGGGCCGCATCGGCATCGAGGCCCAGATCGAGAACGCCCGCGGCCTGGTCAACGTCGACGCCATCGCCGGGTCGTCCAGGAGGCTGGAGGCCCTGGTGTTCGGGCCGGCCGACTTCATGGCCTCGATCAACATGCGCACCCTCGTGGTCGGCGAGCAGCCGCCCGGCTACGAGGAGGGCGACGCCTACCACTACATCCTCATGCGCCTGCTGATGGCCGCCAGGATGCACGACCTCCAGGTGATCGACGGCCCCTACCTCCAGATCAAGGACGTCGAGGGCTACCGCCGGATCGCCCGCCGGGCCGCCGCGCTCGGGTTCGACGGCAAGTGGGTGCTGCACCCCCTGCAGGTGGAGGCGGCCAACGAGGTGTTCTCGCCGAGCCAGGACGACTACGACCACGCCGAGCTGATCCTGGAGGCGTACGAGCACTACACCACCGTGGAGCGGCGCGGCGCGGTCATGCTGGGCGACGAGATGATCGACGAGGCGTCCCGCAAGATGGCGCTCGTCGTGGCCGCCAAGGGCAGGGCGGCCGGTCTGGCGAGGACGAAGTCGTTCACACCTTGACGCCCACCGCGGTGAAGAACCACAACGACGAGGTCAGCCAGAGCCCGACCAGCGCCGTGAACGCCAGCCCGCCGAGCAGCGGCAACGTCCAGCCCGGCGCGTCGCGCTTGGGCAGCGCCAGCATCTTCGCCGTGAACACGCCGTAGAAGAAGCAGCCGAGCAGCGAGTGGGCAAGCACGCGCGGCACGTCGAACTGCAGGCCCAGGGCGTACAGGCAGTGGAAGGCGACGGGGATCGTGAGGAGGAAGGCCAGCCGCCCCGACCAGCGGTGTACGCCGTCCGGCAGCTCGATCCCCAACCTTCCCCACATCGACAGCGCCGTTACCACCTGGACGATCGCCAGCGCGAACGCCCCGGTCGTCAGCCACGCCTTCATCGGCAGCGCGCCGGAGAACCCGGCCGGGCCGATCGC
Source organism: Nonomuraea sp. NPDC003560 (assembly GCF_042878785.1). NCBI lineage: Bacteria > Bacillati > Actinomycetota > Actinomycetes > Streptosporangiales > Streptosporangiaceae > Nonomuraea > Nonomuraea sp. NPDC003560. The sequence goes on from NZ_JBIAOF010000011.1 coordinate 340,358, forward strand.
GAACCCCGTGGGCGTGTGCGCCCGGCCGTACACGCCGAGGCCCAGCGCCACCAGGCCGCCGGCCAGCAGCGGGAGCAGGAGCACGGCGGCCGTGCCGGGCGAGGGCCGGTGCGAGGGCCGGTGAATGGCGGTCATTGCATCTCCTCGATGAAGCCGTCCACGTCCTTCGGCAGGACGGTGGCGCCGGCGACGGTCACGGGGGTGGTGGGCCGCCCGGCGTCCAGCCGGGGGATCTCCACCTGGTCCTGGCCCAGGAACGCGGCGCCGACCTGGTCGTAGCCCCCGCCGGGGCGCGGGACGCGGATCCAGCCCGCTCGCAGCTTCGCGCCTCTGACCTGCGCGGTCGCCCGGTACAGCCCTGACGGCCGGACCACGGCGGGCGCGGTGAACGTCCACCTCCCGCCGCCGACGGACAGGCTGCCCCTGGCGCGTCCGCCGCCGAGCGTGGCGGTCAGCCGGGCCGTGCCGGGGCCCTTCAGCACGGCCTTCCCGCCGGCCTCGCCGCCCTTGAACCAGGCTTCCGACCTGCCGTCGCAGAAGTAGCCGACGGCCTTGCCGTCGCGGACGGAGATCGCTATCAGGCCGCCGTTGCCCTTGACGTACCCGCCGTAGTCGGCCTTGGGGATCTTCGCGGCCTCGGTGGGCGCGGGCGACGCGGACGATGACACGGACGGCGACACGGACGGCGATGGCGCGGCGGCGGCCTCGGTGGGGGATCCCGCCGCGGCCGTGTCGGTGGTGGGCGCGGTGTCGGCCGCGGTGGTGGGTGCGGTGTCGGCCGCCGGTGCCGCGGTGACGCTGGCGACGCCCAGCCCCGCGGCCAGGACCGCGCCCGCCGCCAGGGTGATGAATGGTCCCAGCCTTGACATGGACTGCTCCCAAAGTCGGAAGGGCGAAATGCCGTACGACTCCGAGCATCCGCCCAAAGGGGCGGGTCGTCTGTGAACTAATGCTCACCCGGCAGACAGAATGTATGGATGCAGGAGAACCCTGGACCGAATCCGCCATATGGCAGTCAGCCGCCTGGGCCGCCCGTCTATCCTTATGGGCCGCCGCCCGTGCCGCAGTCGCGGTCCTGGTTCCTGCCGACGCCGCAGGGGGCGCGTTACGACCATCTCGCGCGCGCCCCGGCGAACGAGCCGTGGCGGGCCGTCGTCGGCACGATCCTCGTGGGCGTCGGGTTCTTCGTCGTCGGCACCGGCGTGCTGCTCGTGGGCAAGGCCGCCGAGCTGATCCTCGGCCTGCCCGCGCCGACCGACCCCGGGCAGATCTTCGGCGATCCGGTGTTCGGGCTGGTGATGGTGCTGCTGTCGATCGCGGCCGTGCTGCCGCTCGTCTTCGGCACGGCCGCGCTCGTCCAGCGCCGCAGGCCCGGCACGCTGTCGTCGGTCGCCGGACGGCTGCGCTGGTCGTGGTTGCTGCGCTGCCTCGGCCTGGCCGTGCTGGCGCTGGTGCTGGGCCAGATCGCGCAGGTCATGGCCCTGTCCTTGTCGGGGGAGGGGTACTCCGACCTGTTCGGCTGGGTCGGCTGGGGGCGGTTCCTGCCCGCCCTCGTGGTGATCGTGCTGCTGGTGCCGTTCCAGGCGGCGACCGAGGAGTACATCTTCCGCGGCTGGTTCGTCCAGGCGGTCGGCGTGCACGTGCGCAATCCGGTGTGGGCGATCCTCATCGGGTCCCTGCTGTTCGCGTCGCTGCACGGCTACTCGTGGGTGGGGCTGCTCGACGTGTTCGCCTTCGGCGCGGTGATGGGCTGGCTGGCCGTGCGGACCGGGGGGCTGGAGGCGCCGATCGCGTTGCACGTGATGAACAACATGCTGGCCTTCGGGCTCAGCGCGGCCTCGGGCAGCCTGGAGGACGCGCTGGACCAGGGCAAGACGCCCATCCCGTGGCAGGCGTTGTCGGGAACGGTGGTGCAGCTCGCGGTGTATGCGATTGGTGTGTTCTATATATCCAAAAAGCGGGCAATTAGTGCTATTTCTGGATAAATCAGGCGGGAGGTTGCGGAAATCTCGCTAGAGAGGTCTCGCCAATCCGGCTCAGGCATGCTGGTCTGGTTCCTGTGGGACAGGCGAGGGCGTCACGGAGGTGATCGTTTTGGTGGGACGGGGTAGAAAATAGGCGCATAAGGTGGGACGGGATTTGTGGAACGGTCCGTAAAGAAACGGCCCGTTCGCTCACCGTTTCCCCGCGCAACCCGGTTGACCAGGTCCGATTCGACGGGTTCCACCTGTACGACGAGTTCGACTAGGAGGTGCGGCGCGTGGCCTCCGGCCCCAGCGATCCGCCACGGCGACCGCCGGACGACGACGACCCGCGTCCTGAGGACGCCGCGGAACCCCCCTCTCCCGAGGAGCCCGGAACCTCTCCCGGGCAGCCCAGGGCCTCCTCCAGGCAGGCCGGGGCCTCTTCCGGGGAGCCCAGGATCCGCCACTCCCCGCCCGGGCCCACCGACGACCGGGCCCGGGGCTTACCCTTGACCTCCCCTTGGGGCATGCCGCCGTTCGCGTCCCCGATCCCGGAGGAATCGCCGCAGGAGCCGCCCAAGGGGCGCAGACCGTACAGCTCGCCGACGGCCGAGCCCGAGGTCGAGCCGCGCCGCCGCCCCCGGCGCATCGTCAACCGCCCGGACAAGCTCGTCGCCGGCGGCCCGCCCCGCCAGGAACCCTCCGCCGCGCCCCCGCCCCCTGGGCCCCCGTCCGGGCCCCCGGCTCCGCCCGCCGACGGCCCCCAGGAGGGCACGGCCCCCGCGGGCCCCTACCGAGAGCCGCCCTACCACCTGCCGCTCCCCGCCGACGAGGCCCCCGCCACACAGCCCCCGCCCTCGCTGCCGGAGACCCCCGGACCGCACGACTCCGGATCCTGGGCCCATGGACCGCACGACCCCGAGCCCGGCGCCCCCGAATCCGGCGATCCGGAGTCCCGCGTCCAGGAGTCCCGCGTCCCGGAGTCCCGCGTCCCGGAGTCCCGCGTCCCGGAGTCCCGCGTCCCCGAGTCCGGCGATCCCGAGGGCCGGGAAGCCGAGCTCGCGGCGGCCGGTGAGGAGGACACCGAGGTGAGGCGGGTGGGCCGGCCGCCTGGCGGGCGTCCCACGAGACCGGACCTGCTGGTCGCCACCGGCCCGCCGCGCCCCGCCGGGGCCGGCGGCAGGCACCACAGAGGCCCGGCCCCGGCCGCCGTACGCAGGTCCAGCCCCGTGCACCGGGGCAGCAGGGCCGCCCCCATAGCCCTCACCATGGCCCTGGCGCTCCTGGTGGCCGCAGGGGTGCTCGTATGGCGCTGGAGCGACACCGACGCCACCGGGCTGCGCCTGGAGGCCGGCACCGGCCGTTCGGGGGACGACCTCTTCACCGTCCCGGCCGCCGGCGTCGGCACCAACCAGAAGCTCAACGACATCGTCTCCGTCGGCCGCGCGGTGGTCGCGGTGGGCAGCGACACCACCAGCCCGACCCCGCGCCCGCTCTTCCTGTTCTCGCCCGACGCCGGCAAGCACTGGCAGCTCGGCCAGGTGAGCGGCGCCTCCACGCCCATCGTCCAGCGCGTGGTCGGCGGCGACGGCCGCTGGCTGGCCAGCGGCGGCGACGGCCCGTCCGGCGAGCGCGGCCTGTGGACCAGCGTCGACGGCTTCAGCTGGACGACGGTCAACGCGACCGGTATGGCCGCCTTCCGCCCCGGCGACCAGATCTACGACATCGCCAGGACGGCCTCCGGCTTCGTCGCCGTCGGCGCCACGCCGGGGGACGGCGGCCCCGGCCCGGCGGCCTGGCGCTCGTCCGACGGCCGGGCCTGGGAGCGCGTGGAGACCAGAGGGCTGGACGTCCAGGAGATCAGGGCGGTCGTCGCCCAGGGCGACACGGTCGTGGCCGTCGGCCGCCCGTCCGACGGAAGCGGCTCGCGGGTGCTGCGCTCGTCCGACGGCGGACGCGGCTGGCAGGCGACCGGCTTCCAGCTGCCCGAGGCCGAGCCGCGCACGGGCACGGTGGCCGTGCTGCCCAAACGGTTCGTCCTGGTGCCGACCAGGCAGCGTACGGTCGACGGCGGCGTGCGCGTCTACTGCTCGCCCACCGGCGCCCAGTGGTCGCAGTGCGGTTCCATCGGCGGACTGAGCGGCGAGAGCCCCGGGGTGGAGTCGCTGGTCTCCTACCGGTCCGGCGTGGCCGCGATCAGCCAGGCCACCTTGGGCAGGTACTCGGTCCTGACCAGCGCCGACGGCCGCGGCTGGGCCAAGCGGGCCGACCTCGGCGACCTGGCGGGCGCCACGCTGCGCGGGTTCACGATCTCCGACGGCGGCACCCTGTTCGCCGGCGGCGACCAGGCCGCCTCCGACGTCGACAACCAGCTCGTGCTGATGACCGCGCCGCCGCGCGGCGCCGCCTCCCGCGTCCAGCTCGGCCAGGTCGAGGGCCTGACCAGGGTCTCGCGCGAGACCACCCGCCTGGCGGCCGCCGGCGGCCGGTACGTAGCGGTCGGCGCCGCCTCCGGCGACGCCGGCCTGTGGACGATCAGCAACTGGCAGCGCTGGAAGTCGATGAGCCTCGGCGGCCCCGGCAGGCAGATCCTGGAGGACGTCGCCCACGGCGGGCGCGGCTGGCTGGCGGCCGGCAGCACCCAGACGAACCTGGCCGTCACCGACCCTCTGCTCGTCACCTCCGACGACGGCGAGAACTGGCGGCGCGTGCCGGTCTCCGGCGACCTGGCCCGCGACCGCGACCGGCCCTACCTGGACACCCACGCCGTCGCGGCGGGCAAGAAGGGGTACGTGCTGGCCGGCGAGTCCCACGACCAGGCGGGCTCGGTGGCCGCCGCCATGTGGTTCACGCCCGACCTGCGCAAGTACACCCGGTCCAGGAAGCTGCCCCAGGGCGGCTCGGGCGTACGCGTCCACGACGTGATCGCGACCCAGGGCGGCTACGTCGCGGTCGGCGGGTCGGGGACCGGCGACCGGGAGAACAGCGTGGTCTGGTTCTCCGACGACGGCGTGAACTGGAGCGCCCGCAAACGGGTCACCCCGCCGGACGCCACGTCGGCCGGGCTGCGGCAGGTCACGACGTACCACGACAAGCTCGTCGCGATCGGCACGGCCGTGACGGACGGCTCACGCCGCGCCTTCTCCGCCGTCTCCGACGACGACGGCGAGAGCTGGACGACGGCCTGGCTGCCCGCGGACCAGGCGGCGGCCGTGCACGACCTGGCCGCGGGCGACCAGGGCCTGGTGGCGGTCGGCTGGCACGGAGTCCCGGGCGAGGGCGACAGCGCGGCCTGGGTCTCCCAGGACGGCCTGTCGTGGAACCGCATGGCCCTGACCAGGGACCGGCTCTCCGGCCTCGGCATGCAGGCCCTGACGGCCGTGGCGATCAGCGGCACGGAGGTGGTGGCGCTCGGCAGGTCCACGACGTACGACACCGACCACCTGATCCTGTGGACCTCCAGCCTCACCGCCAGCCGGTGAGCACGGCCCACTCGGTCAGGCATGCGAGCAGCCCCTCGGTGAGCGGCAGGAGCGCCAGCTCACCGGGGCCGCACCAGCGCACGTCGGCGGCGTCGTCACCGGCCACGGGCACGCCGCCGGCGCAGGTCGCCAGATAGTCGCGGATCACGTACGTGACGCCGTCCGGCCCGGGACGCTCCACCGTGCCGGCCAGGCGGCCCACCTCGACGCGCAGCCCGGTCTCCTCCATGACCTCGCGGCGCACGCCGGCCGCGTCGCTCTCGCCGGGCTCCAGCCGGCCGCCCGGGAGCGACCACAGGCCCTTGCCCGGCGGGCGGCCGCGCCGGATGAGAAGAAGCTGGTCAGAGGCGTCGAAAATGATCGCGCCGACACAATTTACGCGCACATGACCAAGATTACGACGGGATAACGGGTCCCGGTCTTGACGCGACCGGGCCGGAGGAAGCACCGTGGGTAGCTGTGAGAGCGGCTCCTACCTGCCCAAGGTGCTTCGGCCCGCTTCACGGGTCGAGCGCCCTGTCCGGTGCGTTCCATTGCGACACGCACGGCGACGTCCTGCCGTACCAGCCTCCGCGACCGCCCACGGGCGAATCGCTGGAGGCCATGCGGAAACGCTCGGTGGTGCCCGTGTGGCTGCCCTGGCCATTGCCGCCCGGCTGGGCGGTGACCGGGTTCGGCGAGGTCGGCGACGACCGTACCGGCTCGCGGGCCAGCGTGGTCGCGCTGAGCGGGCCGTCGCCGATCGAAGGGCCGGCCGACCTGCTGGTGATCGCCGAGGAACCGGGCGTCGGGCTCGGCGCGACGTACGCGGGGCTCGACGGTCCCGATCCCGGCGAGGGGTTCGACTCCGGGCCGCCCAACGCGAAGATCGAGGTGCTGGGTCATCCCACGGCGATGTGGTGCCTGGCCGGCATCGACGACCGGGCCGTCTACGCCGGTGAGGCGCTGGGCAACTGGTTGTGGACCATCGCCTGGCCCGCCGAGGCCGGCTGCATGATCGCGCTGGCCGAGCTGTCCCTCCAGGACGCCCGCGACCGCGAGTTCGAGGTGCCGTTCGGCGGGTTCTCGCCGCTGCTGGAAGACTGAGAGCCGGAGATCGAGCGCCTGCGAGGGCCGGGCGCGGAGCTGAGCACAGGATCGCCTCCCCCGGGCGGCCGGTTGGGGGAGCGGTGTCCGGGGTCAGGTTCTTCGTCGAGGCGTTCGTGACGATGTTCGTGATCATGGATCCGCCGGGCGTCATCCCGCTCTTCCTCGCCTACACCTTCGGCCGCACCCCTGCCGAGCGCAGGCGCATCGCCTGGCAGGCCGCGGTGACGGCGTTCTGCCTGGTGGTGGTGTTCGCGGTGTTCGGGCGGGCCATCCTGTCCTACCTGCACGTCGAGGTGCCCGCCATGCAGATCGCAGGCGGCCTGCTGCTCCTGCTGGTGGCCCTGGAGCTGCTGCGCGGCACGGCCGAGCCGCGCACCGACACCGTGCGCTCGAACGTCAACGTCGCCCTGGTGCCGCTCGGCACGCCGCTGCTGGCCGGGCCCGGCGCGATCGTGGCGACCATCGTCTTCGCCCAGCAGGCCGAGGGACGCGCCGACGGGCTGGCCGCGCTGATGCTGGCCATCGCGGCCGTGCACATCCTGCTGTGGCTGTTCATGCGCTTCTCGGTCAGCATCATCCGTGTCATCAAGGAGAACGGCGTGGAGCTGGTCACCAGGATCGCCGGCCTGCTGCTCTCGGCGCTCGCCGTGCAACTCATCATCAACGCGATTCGCGCTCTCATGCAGACGGGCTAAAGTTCGGAAGCGTGACAGCGCGTATCGAGCGAGTGGTGACCGAGGGCGTCGTCGACATCGACGGCACCGAGCACAAGGTCGAGAACAACACCTGGATCATCGGTGACGACGACGAAGTCATCGTCATCGACGCGGCGCGTGACGCCGAGAAGATCCTTGAGCAGGTCGGCGAGCGTGAGGTGCTGGCCGTCATCTGCACCGCGGGCCTGCCCGACCACGTCGGCGCGGCCATCGAGGTGGCCAGCAGAGACGAGGCGGTCGTCGCCCTGCACCCCAAGGACAAGCCGCTGTGGCGGGAGACCTGGCGGGAGACCTGGCCCGACATCGACATGGAGGACGACGGCGTCTTCGGCGTCGCCGACGTCCAGCTCGACGTCATGGAGACGCCCGGCGTCACGCCCGGCGGGATCTCGCTCTACTGCGAGGCGCTGGGCGCCGTCTTCACCGGCAAGGCCCTGCAGGCCGACGGGCCGGGCAAGCTCGGCGGCGAGTACCCGGCGCTGGCCGACCAGCTCACCTCGATCGGCGGCCGGCTGTTCACCCTGCCGGCCGACACGCGGGTGCTGGCCAACCACGGTGACGAGGTCACCGTCGGCGACCTGGAGCCGCACTTCGACGACTGGGTGTCGGGCTCGCTGACCCGCGACCCGGCCGCCGCCCGCGACGACGAGGGCCCGCTGACCGACGGCACCAGGGTCTCCGGCATCAAGCTCGGCCCCGGCGACGAGTAGGTGTACGACCAGCTTCCGCTGGACGGGATGCCGCGGCGGCTCTACGCGTGCACGCCGTCGCGGTTGAACACCTGGCTCGACTGCCGCCGCCGCTACCGGTTCACCTACCTGGACCGGCCGCAGCCCTCCAAGGGGCCCGCCTGGGCGCACAACAGCGTCGGGGCCAGCGTGCACAACGCGCTGGCGGCGTGGTGGCGTGAGCCGTACGAGCGGCGCACGCCGCTGACGGCCGCCGTCCTGCTCACGAACGGGTGGATCACCGAGGGGTTCAGGGACGCCGAGCAGTCGGCCGAGTGGCTGGGCCGGGCCCGCGACCTCGTGTCCGGATATGTCACGACCTTAGATCCTGCGGACGATCCGGTCGGCGTCGAGCGCACGGTCGCCACGCGGACCAAGGTGGTCGCGCTGTCCGGGCGCATCGACCGGCTCGACCGGCGCGGCGACGAGCTGGTCGTGGTCGACTACAAGACCGGCCGCCGCCCGCTGACCCAGGACGACGCCCGCTCGTCCCTCGCGCTGGCCACGTACGCCATCGCGGCCTCCACGATGATGCGCACGCCGTGCCGGGCGGTCGAGCTGCACCACCTGCCCACCGGCGAGATCGTCGAGTGGCGCCACACCGACGAGTCGCTGGGCCGGCACCTGCGCCGCGCCGAGGAGATCGCCGTCGAGGCCGCTGCCGCCGACGACCGCTATCGCGCCGTGATGGGCGCCCCGACCTCGACCAAGCGTCCTGCCCAGGCGGCGGGCCGGGGGGCGGGCGAGCGTCCCGTCGTCGGCCCGGCCCAGGTCCCCGCCGAGCTCGACACGGTGTTCGCCGCCAGCCCCGGCCCGCTCTGCTCGTGGTGCGACTTCCGCCGTCACTGCCCGGAGGGCCAGGCCGCCGGCTCCGACCGCAACCCCTGGGACGGCCTGGCCGACTGATCCCCGGCGAAGCGGTCAGGCGGCCCGCGCCGCCGGCCAGCGACGGGGGTCGGTCAGGCCCTTCAGCCCCTTGCTGACGTCGTAGCCGGCCGCGCCGAGGCGGGCCCGCGCGCCCGCCAGCATCGTCCGCGTCGAGGGCATGAACGCCCGGTCGTGCACCGGCTCCGGCAGCGCGTTCATGCCCAGCCGGAACGCCCTCAGCGCCGCGGTGACCGTCGCCGGGGGCACCTCGGGCAGCACGCCGTACATGCGGCGGGCCCACTCCGGGAGCGTGTAGTAGCAGAGCGCGCCGAAGGGGAAGTAGGCCGGTTTGCCCGGCGACAACATGCGCAGCTCGCGCGGCAGCCGGGGCCACAGCAGGAACCGCACGGTCGCCGCCGCCTCCGCGGTCACCCGCAGGGCGGGCCGGGCCTGCTTGAAGTAGGCGTCCATCTCGGCGCACGAGCCCGGCACGTCCTCGGGGTGCAGCCCGACGTAGGAGGCGCTCCTGCGCTGCTCGCGCAGGTAGCGGTCGGCCTGCCGCTCGTTCAGCCCGAGCCCGCCGCGCCTGGCCACCTCCAGGTACGACGACACCTCCGCGCAGTGGACCCACAGCAGCAGCTCCGGGTCGTCCACGCGGTGCGTGCGGCCGGTGCGCGGATCGGTGATGCGCAGCGCCTTGTGGATGCCGCGCACCCGCCTGCCGATCTCGTCGGCCTCGGCCGGGCTGCCGAACGTCACCCGGCCCACGAAGTCGGCGGTGCGGCGCAGGCGGCCGAAGGGGTCGTCCTGGAAGGTGGAGTTCTGCCAGACGCCGAGCATGGCCAGCGGGTGCAGCGCCTGCAACATGAGGCCGCGTACGCCGCCCACCCACATCGAACGGTCGAGATGCACCTGCCAGGTCGCGCTCCGCGGCGCCTGGACGACGAGTTCGTCCGTCATAGTAAGTGAATGATTACATGGCGTTGGACCTTGTGTCCAAATAGTGCTTCTCGGCCGCGTTCCAGAACCTGACCAGCGCGGCGGCCGTCGTCTCCGGCGCCTCGACGGCGGGGGAGTGGACCGCGCCGGGCACGACCACGCAGTCGGCGCCGAGCCGGGCGGCCGTCTCCGACTGGGTCTCGGGCGACCAGCCGTCGTCGTGCTCGCCGTACAGGACCAGGGTGGGGATCTCGATCTCGCGCAGCTCGTCGGTGCGGTCGTGGGCGTGCAGGACCTGCTCGGCCATGCGGGCCAGGCCGGTGGGGGAGTTGGTCAGCAGCCGCCTGCGCAGGAACGCCAGGATCTCGTCGGAGACGTCGGCGGCCAGCGCCTCGGGCTCCATCCGGTGGTGCCAGAGGTGTTCGAGCCCCAGGGCCGGGATCTCCTCCATGATCTCCCGGCCGTTGCGCGCCCGCCTGCCCTCGATGGCCGCCGGGCCCGAGCTCATCAGCGTGAACGAGGCGAACCGGGTGCGCCCGTCGATCACGGCCTCCCGGCCGACCAGGCCGCCGAAGGAGTGGCCCACCAGGTGAACGGGGTCGCCGCCGCCGATGGCCTGGGCCATCAGGTCGACGTCGGCCCCGAGGGCGGCGCAGGTGTAGGCGGCGGGGTCGTCGGGGCCCGGGGTCTCGTACTGGCCGCGCAGGTCGACGGCCACCACCCGGCGACCGGACTGGGCCAGGGTCATCAGGACCGCGATGAAGTCCTCCTTGCTGCCGGTCAGGCCGGGGACCAGGAGGGCGGGCCAGCGCTCGACCACGCCGCTGACCGGAAGCGCCTCCAGAGCCGCGAACGCGCCGTGGGGCGTTTCGAGCTTCTGCGGCGTCACACCGGGTGGCAGGTCGAGGAATCGCGGCGTACTCACGTGGGGCAACAATACCCAGAGGTCAGCGCCTCGACACCGGCAAAGCTTGGACGCTGGTGCGAGTTGTGGCGAGTTGTGAGCTTTGCGGCTTTCACGCTCCGGAGGCGGGTGAGCGACGTCCTCGTCCCCAGTGGGGCGTGGCGGGCTCTGAGGCGGCCTCTGGGGTCCTGCGATGTCTGGAGGGCGCATATGTCGGGCGGTGCGCCCGCGAGGCCGTGAGGGGCCCGTACGGCTCCCTCACGGCGCCGGTGCCGTACGGACGAAAAAGGCGCGCACCCCGCGAACGGGATGCGCGCCTCCTTCTCGTCGTCGCTAGCCTGCGCGGCGGCGGTTGCCGCCACCGCCACCGCCACGGGACTGGCGGCGCTGCTGCTTGCGCTCGGTCGCCGCGGACGGCGCGATGTCATCGTCGTCCGTGGCCAGGTCGGGTGACTGGAAGATCACCGCGAACGGGCTCGGCGGGATGATCCGCTCCGGCTCCTTGCGGACCGGCGGCGGAGGCGTGGCCAGGAAGCTCGGCTCCGGCACGGACTCCACGACCGGCTCGGGCGCGACCTCGGCCGCCCGGCTCCGGACCGGCTCCACAGGAGCGGCCTCGGCCGCACGGTTCCGCGCGGGCGCCTCGGCGGCCTCCTCGCGCGGCTGCGGGTCGGCGGCCTGGGGCTGGTCGGCCTTGCGGGAGCGGGTCCGCTTCACCGGGGTCTCCGGTGCCTCGGCCAGCGCCTGCTCGATGGCCGACGACGCGGCCCCCCTGCTGCGGACGCGCGTGCGCTTCGGCTCGGCGGCCGCCGTCTGGACCTCGTCGGGCGTGAAGATGGCGGGAGTCTCCTCCGTCTTGGCGGCCACGATCTCGACCTCCGGCGTCTCGGCGGGTGCGGTTTCGGCCAGTTCCCTGCCGCCGCGGGTGCGGCGACGCTGGCGCTGGGCGCGGGCCGGGCGCTCGCGCTCTTCGCGCTCCTCGCGCCGGCCCTTGCCGCCGCGGGTGCGGCTCCGGCCGGTCTCACCGAGATCCTCGATGCGCTCGGCGGCCAGCCCGGCGCGCGAACGGCTCGCGTGCGGCAGGACGCCCTTGGTGCCGGCGGGGATGTTCAACTCGGTGTAGACGTGCGGCGAGGTGGAGTAGGTCTCCTCCGGCTCGGCGAAGTCGAGCCCGAGCATCTGATTGATCATCTTCCAGCGGGTCAGCTCCTCCCACTCCACGAAGGTGACCGAGATGCCCGTGCGCCCGGCCCGGCCGGTACGGCCGATGCGGTGCACGTACGTCTTGTCATCCGAGGGGCAGTCGTAGTTGACCACGTGGGTGACGTCGTCGATGTCGATGCCGCGGGCCGCCACGTCGGTGGCGACCAGCACGTCGATCTTGCCCGCCCGGAAGGCCCGCAGAGCCTGCTCGCGCTGGCCCTGACCGAGGTCGCCGTGGACGGCCGCGACCGCGAAACCACGCGTGTCGAGCTGTTCGGCGACCATGTCGCAGGCCCGCTTGGTCTCGCAGAAGACCATGGTGAGCCCGCGGCCCTCGGCCTGGAGCAGCCGGGCGACGATCTCGATCTTGTCCATCCGGTGGGCGCGCCAGACGATCTGACGCACCTGCGGGGTGGTCTCGCCCTCGCCGCTCTCCATCTCCGCGCGTACGTGGGTGGGACGGTTGAGGTATTTGCGGGACAGCGAGACGATCTCGCCCGGCATGGTGGCCGAGAACAACATCGTCTGCCGCTCCGCGGGGATCAGCTTGAAGATCCGCTCGATGTCGGGCAGGAAGCCCAGGTCCATCATCCGGTCGGCCTCGTCGAGCACGAGGGAGGTGACCTGGCTCAGGTCGAGGTGCTTCTGCTTGACCAGGTCGAGCAGACGGCCCGGGGTGCCGACGATGACGTCGACCCCGGCCTTGAGCGCCTCGATCTGCGGCTCGTAGGCCCGGCCGCCGTAGACGGTCAGGACTCGGGAGCCGAGCTTGCCGGCCGCGGTGACCAGGTCTTCACTGACCTGGACGGCCAGCTCGCGGGTCGGCACGACGACCAGCCCGCGGGGCTTCTTGCGGTTCTTGCGCGGCTTGCCGATGCTCTGGAGCATCGCGATGCCGAACGCGTAGGTCTTGCCCGTGCCCGTGCGCGCCTGGCCGATGAGGTCCTGGCCGCTCAAGGCGAGCGGGAGCGCCATCTCCTGGATGGGGAACGGTGTGACGATACCCTCGGTCTCGAGGGCATCGGCGATCTCTGGTGTGACTCCGAGGTCTCGGAAAGTCGTCAGCGTGGCCTGCCTCAGTCTCAAATGAAGGCGGGCCTGCCGGGACCGACGGGCGGAAAACAGCCCCCGTTACGTGGGTCCTCGCGGTAGAGCCAGCCCTCTCGCGTCATCAGCGACCGCGCACCCGGGGAATCGGGGGTTATCGGGGGAATCCCCCGAACTAACACAGTGCGGTCGCACTTTCACAGAGCAGTGTACTCGATACCACAACGCTGGCCGAGCTCGCTTATGTTCCCGCATATTTCGGGAAGTACGCTGCCTCCATGAACGAGTCTCCTGGAGTCGTCGACCTGCTCGGGGTTCTAGCTTACGCCGAGCTCAGCGCCTACGCCCGGATGACCGAGGACGCCGCCACCCTGGCGCCCTCGCTCGCCGACCGCGCCGCGCTCAGCGAGCTGGCCGTGGCCGAGTACGCCCACTTCCGCCTGCTGCGCGACCGCCTGGCCGAGCTGGGGGCCGATCCGGAGGAGGCGATGGCGCCGTTCGTGGCGGCCCTCGACGCCTGGCACGCCCAGACGCGGCCGGCCGACTGGCTGCAGGCCCTGGTCAAGACGTACGTCGGCGACGGGATCGCGCTCGACTTCTACCGGGAGGCCGCCAGGCACCTGGAGCCGTCGATCGTCAAGCTGGTGGACGAGGTGCTGGTGGACGAGGCGCGCTCGCAGTTCGCCGTCGAGCGGGTCAGGGCCGGGATCGAGGCCGACCCGACGGCGGGCGGGCGGCTGGCGCTGTGGGCCCGGCGGCTCGTCGGCGAGGCGCTCAGCCAGGGGCAGCAGGTGGCGGCGGCGCGGCCGGAGCTGGCGTTGCTGCTGGTGGAGTCGGCCAGGGCGGCGGGGGGCGAGACGCCTGACATCTCACGCCTCTTCGCGACGCTGACGGAGGCGCACAACAAGCGAATGGCCACCCTCGGCATCTAGCCCGGCTGGTGGACGGGCGACCGTGGGTGGCTGGGCCCGAGAGCTCGGCCGCCTCCTGTCGGGCGCCGAAGGAGACCGGTCTGGTCGTGGGGCGGTGCGAGGGGATGAAACGGATGTACCGTCCCAGACATGATGGCCTGGCGCCGCTACGGCAGTTCCTTGACGAGATGTGGGCCGAATCGCTGGACTTCGCGCGTCGTGCTGCGGAGGGGAAGCGCGGGATGCCCGACGAACGACCAGACACGGGATCAAGCCGACCACACACCGGATCAAGCCGACCACACACCGGATCAAGCCGACCACACACCGGATCAAGCCGACCACACACCGGATCACGCCGACCGGAGCCGCCACCACGCCGACCGGAGACGGAAGCACGCCGAGCAGCGCCGTCGCCGCGTCCGGGGCTGCCGCCTCGGACAACCGGGCGACCGCGAGGGCTGTGGCCCATGATGCGGGTGCGGCCTCCGGCGCGTTCCCGGCGTGACCTGGTGGAGGCGTCGGGCGGCGTGCGCGGCCGGTGAGGGTACGGCTGATTGTGGCCGTACCCTCGTTGTGGGCCTTTGGGGTGGTTAGAGGGTGCCGCCGAAGCCGACCGGCCTGGCCTCGTCCTCACCGATCTCGACGAAACCGAGCGAGGCCACCGGCACGACCACGCGCCGGCCCTTGACGTCGGTGATGGCGAAGACGCCGCGATCTACCGACAGCGCGTTCCTGATCTCCTCTTCGACCTGCTCGGCGGAGAGGTCGGTCTCGACAACGAGTTCGCGGTGTACCGAGCGTACGCCGATCTTGACTTCCATCGTGGCTCCCTAGTCGACTGGGTTAGCGCTCGGTTCCATCGTCGCCGCTCGGAGGCCCGGAGGCGGTGAATGATCGCGCCCAGCGAACGGGTTATGCCGTACGCGGAAAACCGCTGATCCCGCGCCAGGCGAGCCGCGCCATGAGCTGCTCGGCCGCGTCCTTGGGGATCGAGCCCTGCGCGGTGACCCAGTAGCGGGCGCTCACCTCGGCCATGCCGACCAGGCCGACGCCGAGCAGGTGGGCCTCGTCGCTGGTGCAGCCGGTGTCCTCCTGGATGACCGCGCTGACCATCTCGGCGCACTCCTGCAGGGACCGCTCCACCCGCTGGCGCACCGGCGCGACGTTGCGCAGGTCGGACTCGAAGACCAGCCGGAACGCCTCCCCCTGCGTGGAGACGAAGTCGAAGAACGCGCTGAACGTGGCCTGCACCCGCAGCTTGTTCTCGTGGGTGGAGGCCAGGGCCTCGCGGCAGCGGTTGACCATGTCGTCGACGTGCAGGTCGAGCAGCGCGAGGTAGAGCTCCAGCTTGCCGGGGAAGTGCTGGTAGAGCACCGGCTTGCTGACCCCGGCCCGATCGGCGATCTCGTCCATGGCGGCCGCGTGGTAGCCGTTCTCCACGAACACTTCCTGCGCGGCGCTCAGCAGTTGCCGGCGTCGGGCCAGTCGGGGCAGCCGGGTGCCCCGGGGCTTCGCGTCCGGGGTTGCGGTCACGCGGGTCTCCATTGGTCTCTCAGCGAACTGTGCCGACATCCTACGTGCGGGTAGCCGTCACCTCGGTGGTCATCGTCATACACGCTCGATCTGGCGGGCGGCCCGTGCTCAGCGGTAGTCGTCGTCGTCGTAGTCGACGACGCGGTCCTGGTCGGCCGCGTCGGCGGGGTCGGCGTCGAGCGGAAGCTCGCGGCGCTCCTGGCCGGTCTCCTGGCGGATCTCGCGATGCTGCTCGGCGGCGTCGGCCTCGGGCGTCTCCGGCGACAACTCCTCTTCCTCCTCCTCGTCGTAGACGCTCTCGTCCCCGCGGGTGTCCATCTCCGACATCTTCGGCCCCCCTCTTGGTGCGGACGGGTCCAGACTACGCCCGGCCGAAAAGGTCGCCGTGCTTCTCCACTCTGGCGAGTACGTCAGGGGCGGTGAACACCAGGTCATCGGCGTGTTCACAGTCCTCGACCTCCTTCCACAGCAGCGGCGTCGAGACCGTCGGCCGCTCCCTGGCCCGCAGCGAGTACGGCGCCACGGTGGTCTTGGCCGGATTGTTCTGACTCCAGTCGATGAACACCTTGCCCGGCCTGGCCTTCCTGGCCATGACGCTGACGATCTCCTTCGGATGCTCCTTCTCCAGGACCTGGGCCAGCCTCTTGGCGTACGCGGAGGGCTCCTCGCGGCAGTCCCAGTCGGCGTACAGCTGCATGCCCTTGTTGCCGCTGGTCTTGGGCCTGGCGTCGAGCCCCTCGCCCTTCAGCACCTCGCGCAGCGTGAGCGCCACCCAGCAGCACTCCACGATGGTCGCCGGCGCGCCCGGGTCCAGGTCGAACACGAGCGTGTCGGGCGGCAGCGCCGCGCCGTCGTCGTCCACCCGCCACTGAGGGACGTGCAGCTCCAGCGCGGCCAGGTTGGCGTAGTAGGCGAGCGTCGGCAGGTCCTCGATGACGGCGAAGTCGATGCTCTCGCGGCCCTTGGTGCTGCCGGGGGCGGGCAGGTTGACCTTCCTGACCCAGTCGGGCGTGTGCTCGGGCGCGTTCTTCTCGAAGAAGAACTGGCCGGTGACGCCGTTGGGGTACCGCTTGACGGTCAGGGGCCGGCCGGCGAGGTGCGGCAGCAGGACGGGGGCCACGCGGCTGTAGTAGTCGATGACCTCGGCCTTGGTGAAGCCGATCTCCGGGTAGAGCACCTTGTCCAGGTTGCTCAGCGTCAGCTCGCGCCCGTCGACCCTGACCGGCACCTTCTTCACAGCGTCACCTCCGCGGGGAGCTTGTCGGCGCGCAGCCCGCGCCACACCGGATGTCTCAGCCGCAGCTCGTCGGTCCACATGGTGTAGCCCACCTCCCCGACGAGATCGGGCCTAACCCACCGATTTCTCCACGGGACCGCGTTCGTGAACGGGCTGCGCGGGATCTCCAGAGGTCGGAGCGCCTGGTGGAGGTCGTCCAGGATGGCGTCGGTGAACCCGGTTCCCACGTGGCCGACGTACGTCAGCCCTTCACCGGTGAAGACGCCCATGACGAGCGAGCCGATCCCGCCGGCTCTGCGGCCCTTGCCGGGTTTCCAGCCGCCGATCACGACGTCCCGCGTGCTGAGGTGCTTGACCTTGATCCACCACGGTGAGCGCACGCCCGGCCGGTAGGGGGAGTCGAGGCGCTTGGCCACCACGCCTTCCAGGCCCTGCTCCCGCGTGGCGGCGAGCAGGTCGGAGTCCCCGGGGAAGTACGGGGGCGCGCCGACGTCCAGCTCGTCGAGGAGCGCGCGGCGGTCGCGGTAGGCCAGGTCGAACAGCGGCCGGCCGTCCAGGCAGAGCAGGTCGAAGGGCATGTACGTGACGGGGTAGAGCTCCAGAACGGCCGGTTCCGGGTCGGTCAGGTGCATGCGGTGCTGGAGCCGGACGAAACTGGGCCTGCCGCGCCGGTCCAGTGCCACGACCTCGCCGTCGAGCACGGCGTTCTTGACCCCGAACCCCGAGATTTCGGGGTATCGCCGGGTGTACTCCACGCCGTGCCGTCCCGTCACCCTCAGGACGCCGTCGAGGTGCACGAGCGCGCGGATGCCGTCCCACTTGACCTCCAGGCCGTACCGGTCGCGATCGGAGGGTAGTTCCCCAGGTACGGCCAGCATTGGTTCAATCGGGTATGGCATTGGTTGCCCCATGACGGGTATGTGCCCATATGGTGAGCCCGCTACTGCTGAGGAGTGCCCATGCGCAGCATCTGGAAGGGTGCGATCTCCTTCGGGCTGGTCACCATCCCCGTGAAGCTCTACTCGGCGACCGAGCAGAAAGACGTCAGCTTCCACCAGGTCCACCGGGACGACGGCGGCAGGATCCGCTACAAGCGCGTGTGCACGGTCGACGGCGAGGAGGTCCCGTACGCGGACATCGCCAAAGGGTACGAACTGGCCACGGGCGAGATGGTGGTGCTCACCGACGAGGACTTCGAGGACCTGCCGCTGAGCACGTCGCGCAGGATCGACGTCCTGCAGTTCACCCCGGCTGCGCAGATCGACCCCATCTACTTCGCCAAGTCGTACTACCTGGAGCCCGACGCGCAGGGCGCGAAGCCGTACGTGCTGTTGCGTGACGCCCTGGAGAGCTCGGGACAGGTGGCCGTGGTCAAGGTGGCGCTGCGGCAGCGGGAGTCGCTGGCCACCCTGCGCGTGCGGGACGGGGTGTTCGTCCTGGAGACCATGTTGTGGCCGGACGAGATCCGCGCCCCCGACTTCGAGTTCCTGGAGGAGGACATCGAGGTCCGGGCGCAGGAGCTCAAGATGGCCGAGTCGCTGATCACCACCATGGAGTCGGACTTCGACCCGAGCGAGTACCACGACACGTACCGCGAGGCGTTGCAGCAGGTGATCGAGGCGAAGGTGGCGGGCAAGGAGGTCGTCGCGGCGCCGGAGGAGGAAGAGGCGGGGCCGGCGGTGGACCTCATGGCCGCCCTGCGCGCCAGCGTCGAGGCCGCGAAACGGGAGCGGACCGGGGAGCCGGCCAAGCCGAAGAAGGCGGCGGGCGGCGGCAAGTCCGCCAAGGCGTCGAAGGGGGCGGAGGAGGCCAAGGAGGAGGAGAAGGCCCCGCCGAAGCGCAAGGCCCGCAAGTCCGCCTGAGCCCTTTCCGCCACGGAGGTCCGTACGACGACGTCCCCAGGACATTCGAACCGGACACCGAAGACATGGTGCCCGCCGACCCGCGTGACTGTCTCTCCGCTGGTCCGGCGACAGTACGCCCTGTAGCGCGATCGCAAACCGCCTGCGAGGGCCGGACCGCCTTTGCGGCGCCAGGAGTCGGAGACGGTGAGCAGACCTGGTCGCCCACGGCGGTCAGGGTGGAGATCAGCAGGCCGTTCCAAGACGGCGTGCCCGGAGAAGATCGTGTGCCGGTCGGTGAGGCCGTCCAGCGGGGCGCCGACGATCATCCCCGCGCTCAATCCCGGGCGGACGCCTTTCTTGCCCGCGAGCGCTGTGCGGACGCGAAGGACATGGCCATCGCCCTGGCGACAGACCGGCCGGCGGGACGCGGCGGCCGAGACGAGCTTCTGAGGCGGTCTGGATCGCCATGGCGAAGTAGCGCACCACCACGGCTCCTGTGACGAACCGCATGGCCAGAAGGGCTGGGATGAGGTGCCCACGGGGGGCAGCCAAGGCGACTGTCGCGGTGGTGGAGAGGGTGACGAGCCACCGATCCCGGTCCGCATGATCCGTTGCGAGGCTTGGCCGCTTCCCGATCCAGGAGACCGATCACGCCTGCGTACAACACCTGGCGGACCAACCAGGCGCACTGGCGTGAGGCGATCACCGCGCGGGAGCTGGCGAGGCGGTTGGTCGGGTGAGACGTCCAACGTCAGGTCCGCGCAGGACACCGGGCGGAGCAGGGGGTTGGGCGAGTGGTGGTCGCGCGTCCGACCGGGCCGGGGCGGGTGGTGGCCGGGTGGCCGCGTCCGGGCGGGCGGGGGTCGGGCAGGTCGTGTCCGTGGCGGTGGATGCCCCTTCCTCGGGGCGACGTGCCTGGGTGGCTGGGCGTATGCGCCTACGTGCGTGGGCCGCCGGACGGGCTCAGCGTCGCGTGGCAGGGGGCGCGCTGCCTGTGAGGCCCGAGGGCGGCACAGAAGGTGGCGGCTCTCGCGGTGTGCCGGAGCGGCCGTCCGTGTTCCGGCTCACATAACGGCCATTAGCCATAAAGCGGACATTATCTTCAAATCGCAATAAGCCGTACCAATTGCCCCGGGTAAATCGGTCGATCACCGACACTTGATGCCGGTCGAGGGGTGATGTTCGGGTTTCCGGGACCCGCCCACCCGTGCCGGACGCCCCCGCCCGGCGATCATGATAGATTCGGACATATCATGGCATATCAGTCAATAAATGTTTAATGCAAGCAATAAGGCTGTTAATGCATAGCAAAAAGGCGGCGGTTCTGTGTTGCCATGCCCGCGTCCAGGAAATGACATTTCACGGATGGCTCATCACAGGTCGTCCAAGGGCAGTTCCCTGGCAACCGGGGAGCGTTGAGAACGGGGCAACCAATCCTTTAGGGGGAAACGCAATGCCCAAGCTCAAGAGTATTCTCGCAGGCCTCGCCGTCAGCACGGCCATGGGCGGCGGTGTCGTAGCGCTCGGTGCGGCGACCACCGCGACCAGCGCCGACGCCGCCACCAGCGCCGGTGTCGTCACGTCCACCAGCTTCCAGGCCGGCTGCTTCCGCAGGTCCCGGTGCGGTGGCTGGGGATGGGGCAACAACTGGGGCGGCTGGGGCGGCGGCTGGGGCTGGCGCCGTCACCACAACCGCGTGGGCAAGGTGAAGGTCACCATCCACAACCGCAACTTCAACCGCAACCGGGTGACGGACACGGAGACCACGCGGCCGACGGTCCGCGACCACGACCACGACCGCGACTGGCGCTGACGGCGGACGGAACCGTCATCCTCATGAAGGCGGCGCCGCGCTGAATTCGACCACCGGGTACCGGGCTCGGACAATGGCCTGAATTACGGCACGGCGCGCCGGAGGGTTCATTCTCTCCGCGCCTTCGGAAATTCTGGTGAGGGCTTCACCGGCATCGGCCGGGGAGCCCTCACTTGCGTTTGCGCGCGAAGTCGCCATGCAAATCTGTGTCTACCGGCAAAAGAGGACAATTGCGGTTTGCTGGCTATTCATGGGGATATATCAAGGTCATGGATGGCAGGCATGGCAAGCCATACCGTCCACGTCGTTTCCTGGGAATCCGGAAGCGTCGAGAAACGGGGCATCCAAACCTTTAGGAGGAAACGCAATGCCCAAGCTCAAGAGTATTGTCGCAGGGCTCGCCATGAGCACGGCCCTGAGCGGCGGAGTGATCGCCCTCGGCGCGGCGACCACGACCACCAGCGCCGAAGCCGCCACCAACGTCACCACCGGGGCGACCACCACCACTCTGTCCGGCTGCTTCCGCCGCTCGTGGTGCGGCGGCGGCTGGGGCTGGCGCAACAACTGGCGTCGCCACCGGCTCCCCAGGATCAAAATCATCATCGTCAACCGGAACCGGAACCGCGACGCGATCGCGCATGCCGTCCGCCAGCAGGTTCGCACTGACGACGCCGAGCGCGACTGGAGCTGACCACGGGTTCTGAACCCGGGGCGCGAACCGTGATCGCGCGACCGAGTGCCCGCATTCCACCGGACTTCCGTTCTCGTCGAGAACGAGCTCCTGGCAGGGAATGCGGGCACTCACTCGTTTCACCTTCTTGTCCGTACGGTCATGGCACCGGATGACGATCCCTGTGCGGCTCCGAGGGGCGGGCCGGCTCGGAAGGACGCGGGACACGTCGAGTGCCCGCATCCGGGAGGCGATCCTCGCTCTCCGTCGAGAGAGCGGGTCGGCCGGATGCGGGCACTCCTCTACGTCGGCGTGGTCTCACTTCTCAGGTGGGCTCTCGCTGGGCGGGCCGTCCCCGGGTGAGACCGCCGCCTAGTCGTCGTGGTGCTCGCGCTCGTCGTGCCGCTGCACGTTGGTGTTGTTGTGGTTGCTGTTGTGGTTGGAGTTGTGGATGACGACGCGGACCCGGGGGGCGTTGTTACGCCGCCAGCCCCAGCCGCCGCCGCGGCCCCAGCCCCAGCCGCCGCCGCGGCCCCAGCCCCAGCCGCCGCCGCAGCGACGGTGGCAGCCGCCGCCCCAGCGGTTGCCCCAGCTGCGGCCCCAGCCGCCCCAGCCGCACCGGACCTCCCGGAAGCAGCCGGCGAGGGTGGCCGCGGTGGCCGAGCCGGTGACGCTGGCAGCGCTCGCGCCGGTGACGGTGGTCGCCGCGCCCGCGCTGACCACACCGCCGGTCAGCGCGGTGCCCATGGCGAGCCCTGCGATAACACTTTTGAGCTTGGGCATTGTGTTTCCCCCTAAAAGGATTGATTGCCCCGTACTCGTCGCTCCGCGTCATCCGAGCCTTTCCGGATTTCTGTGGAGCGGCGTGGATGCCCGCTAGCGAACATCCATGCCAGGGATATATCCGACCGAATGCCCCACAAACGGACATTGTCCTCTCTTGTCCGACACTATGGAGCATCATGGTGCATAATCGGACATTTCGGACTACCGGGGCCGTGGGGTCCGGCATCAGGGGAGATGGATCCCGCATTCAAGGGAGAACGCAAGTGAGGGCCCCACCGGCAGAATGCCAGTGGAGCCCTCACCGGGAATTGCCGCGGTGACAGAGGAGAATGGATTCTCAGGCAGGACAGCAAGGTCCGGGTGCGGTCACTTCCTGAGAGCCCAGTACTCGCCGGTCGGATTCACTTCGCCGTGAAGAGCGACCATCCATGGATTACGGGCACCATTCCCGCGCGATCAGTCGTCGCGGTCGCTGCGCGCGCGACGGTCCTCGCGCAGCTCGTTGCTGGTCCTCGTCTCGGTGTTGTCGTTCGTGTTCTCGTTGAAGATCTTGACGCAGACGCCGCCGCCGCGGTGGTGCCGGCGCCAGCCGCCACCCCAGCCGCCGCCCCAGCCCCAGCCGCCGCCCCAGCCGCCGCCCCAGCCGTGGCGGTTCCTGTTGCAGCGGTGGTGGCGACGGTGCCACCAGCCGTGACCGTCCCCATCGCCCCAGCTGAGGGTCGTCGGGCTGGTGACGTTGTTGGCGGTGCTGGCGTTGGCGGTGGTCGTCGCGCCCAGGCTGACCACGCCGCCGGTCAGCGCGGTGCTGACGGCCAGACCTGCGATAACACTTTTGAGCTTGGGCATTGCGTTTTCCCCCTAAAGGATTGGTTGCCCCGTTCTCGACGTTCCCGAGAGGCCGGGAACCAGGTCTTGAACGACTAGCTGATGAGCCATCCGTGAAATGTCATTTCCGAGACAGAGCTACAGCAAACAGGAGTGGCCCTATTTTGCTATGCATTAGCAATCTTATTGCTTGCATTACAGCTCTATCGAATGAAATGCCATGATATGTCCGATTATGCGCATATGACGGAGTGCCCATCACATCGGGTTCCGACAGCGTCGGCCGCGCTTTTCTCGTGTAATGACGGCACGGCCGTAAACGCCGGAAGGCGGCGGCCGTGCGTGTATTTACGGCGCGCAGAAAATGCTCGCCGGCACACCTGTGCGCCAGGCATGAGAAATGCTGGACGATGCTGTCGTCGGGATCGTTCGGGAAATGCCGTTACGCTTCCCCGATGGATTTCCGGTGACCACGACTTCCCGATCGCTGACCAAGAGTGTCCGGTAGGTCGCGCACCGTATCCGTTCCTGATGGTTACCCGTCTCGAACCTGGTAAACGGGGACAGACAGCTTTTGCCGCACACTTAAGCCGCCAAGAGATCCATTAGACATCTATGAGCGGAAATTTCGGGCCTGACCCATGTCCGCTCGCGGGCGCGACCCCTGTGCGTCCCGTATGTCCGGTGCTGCTCTGATAGGTCAGCGAAAGCGGTGTCTGTACGGAATGCAGACCCCGCCTGAGCGCGCTGGTTATCGTGGAAGAGCGACAAGGAGGACGTATGACAGCGGTGGAGCCGGTCCCTCACTGGCCGGGACGCATGATCGGCCCGGTGCACGTGCGATCCACCCCCGACGGCGGCCCGGCCGAGCAGGCCGTGTTCGTCCACGGGCTGGCGGGCTCGGCCACCAACTGGACCGACCTCATGGACGAGCTCAAGGACACCGTCACCGGCCACGCCCTCGACCTGCCCGGCGCGGGGTTCTCCCCGGCGCCGCGGGACGGCGACTACACGGTGGCCGGCCACGCCGCGGCGGTGATCGGGCTGATGGAGCACACGGGCCCGGCCCACCTGTTCGGCAACTCGCTGGGCGGCGCGGTCGCGGTGCGGGTCGCCGCTGCCAGGCCCGACCTGGTCCGCTCGCTCACGCTCGTCTCGCCCGCCCTGCCCGACCTGCTGCCCAGGTACGGCCCGGTCCGCGTGGCCGCCGCCGCCGTGCCCAGGGTGGGCGAGTGGTTCGCCGGCAAGCTGCGCCTGCTCCCCGCCGAGCAGCGCATCAACGCCTCCTTCGCCATGGTCTGGGCGGACGTGAACGCCGTCCACCCGGTGCGCCTGGCCGACGCCGTGGAGGAGATGCGCCGGCGCGACGACGTCCCGTACGCGGGGGAGGCCATGATCGGCTCGGCGCGGGGCATCGTGGCCGAGTACTTCCGGCGGGGCGAGGACAACCTGTGGCGCCAGGCGGCCAAGGTGAAGGCCCCGACGCTCATCGTCCACGGCCGGCACGACCGCCTGGTGCGCCCGGCCATGGCGGCGAAGGCGGCCCGTACGTTCCGGCAGGTCAGGCTCGTGCTGCTGCCGACGGCGGGGCACGTGGCGATGATGGAGATGCCCCGCGTGGTGGCGGCGGAGGCACGCCGTCTGATCGGTGAGACGAGATTGGGGAATGCCCCACTCGCCGAGTAGGTTTCAGCTAGAGATGTGACCCCCTGAAACGGGAGCGTAGAACGTGTCGTTGCCACCGCTGGTCGAGCCGGCCACAGAGCTGACCGTAGACGAAGTGCGCCGCTACTCGCGCCACCTGATCATCCCCGATGTCGGGATGGCCGGGCAGAAGCGGCTGAAGAACGCCAAGGTGCTGTGCGTGGGCGCCGGCGGCCTGGGCTCGCCCGCCCTGATGTACCTGGCCGCGGCGGGCGTCGGCACCCTCGGCATCATCGACTTCGACGTCGTCGATGAGTCCAACCTGCAGCGCCAGATCATCCACGGCCAGTCCGACGTGGGCAGGCTGAAGGCCGAGAGCGCCGCGGCGTCTGTCCGCGAGATCAACCCGCTGGTCGAGGTCGTCGTCCACAACGCGACCCTGACCACCGAGAACGTCATGGAGATCTTCTCCGGCTACGACCTCATCGTCGACGGCACGGACAACTTCGCCACCCGCTACATGGTGAACGACGCCGCGGTGCTGCTCGGCAAGCCGTACGTCTGGGGCTCGATCTACCGCTTCGACGGCCAGGCGAGCGTGTTCTGGGCCGAGCACGGGCCCTGCTACCGCTGCCTCTACCCCGAGCCCCCGCCTCCCGGCATGGTGCCGTCGTGCGCCGAGGGCGGCGTGCTCGGCGTGCTGTGCGCGTCGATCGGCTCGATCCAGGTCAACGAGGCCATCAAGCTGCTGACGGGCATCGGCGACCCGCTCGTCGGCCGGCTGATGATCTACGACGCCCTGGAGATGAAGTACCGGGACGTCAAGGTCCGCAAGGACCCCGAGTGCGTGCTGTGCGGCAAGAACCCGACGGTCACCGAGCTGCTGGAGGACTACGAGGCGTTCTGCGGCGCGATCTCCGACGAGGCCGCGCAGGCCGCCAGCGGCTCCACGATCACCGCGCGGGAGCTCAAGTCCATGATGGACAAGGGCGACAACATCTACGTGGTCGACGTCCGCGAGATCAACGAGTACGAGATCGTCTCCATCCCGGGCGCCACGCTGATCCCCAAGGGCGAGTTCCTCAACGGCTCGGCCCTGGAGAAGCTGCCCCAGGACAAGCGCATCGTGCTCCACTGCAAGTCGGGCGCGCGCTCGGCCGAGGCCCTGGCGATCGTCAAGAACGCGGGCTTCGCCGACGCGGTGCACGTCGGCGGCGGGGTGCTGAGCTGGGTCAAGACGGTCGACCCCAGCCTGCCCAGCTACTGAGGCGTTTTCCGGGGAACCTCCCGCCGAGGCGCTTAAGGTCGGTGTCGTGAACCACGCCCGCCCCTGGCCCACCCTGGTGGTGTCCTCCGCGCTGACCCTGGTCTGCGCGGTGGCCGCCGGGGTGGCCGGGAGCGCGGCGGGCACCGAGCTGACCCGCGGCCCGAGCGCGTCCGAGCTGCGTGCCGCCGCCACGCGCGAGGTCGCCGAACGCTGGCGTGCCTGGCCCGCCGGGCGCGTCTTCCCCGCGGCTCTGCCGTACGCGGCCGAGCAGGGCGGGCAGGAGCGGGCCGAGCGCATCGGCATCTCGCCGCACACCGGCTGCGGCGCCGAGTCCGTCGACGCGAAGGCGGTCAGGACGTTGCGCGAGGCGGGCTGCCGGGGCGTGCTGCGGGCCACCTACATCGACGCGCTGCGCGGGGTGCTCGTTACCGTGGGCGTGGTGGCGCTGCCCGACGAGTCACGCGCGGTCCGGGCCAGGAGCGCGTTCGCCGACAACGGCAAGCCCGTGCCGGGGCTGCGGCCGCTCAGCTTCACGGGCACGGTCGCCGAACGGTTCACCCCCTCGATGCGGCAGGCCGGGTCGGTGCGCCAGGCGGGGCCGTACGTCGTGCTGACCACGGCGGGCCAGGTGGACGGGCGGCCCGCGACCACGTCCGGCGAGTCACGTCCGGCCATCTTCGCCTTCGCCGCCGAGCTGTCCGAGCGCGTGCTGCTCGACCTCAGCACGCCCCGCATGCCCGACTGCGCCGCCGAGGGATGGCGGTGCTGAGCCGGCGCGCCGCGAAGGCGCTGTCCGCCGCCCCCGCGGTCCTTCTCGCGGTTCTTCCCGCCGCCCTGCCCGACTGCGCCCACGCCGACGACGACGTGCGCGGCGGCCAGCGGGCCGTGATCGAAACGCTCGACCTGCCCGCGGCCTGGCGCGTCACCAAGGGCTCGGGGGTCACGGTGGCCGTGCTCGACTCCGGGGTCGATCCGGCCCACCGCGACCTGGCCGGCACGGTGACCGTGGGCCGAGACTTCACCGCGGGCGCGAACCCGCCGGGCGTCGCGCCGCCGCGGCTGCACGGCACGTACATGGCCTCCCTGATCGCCGGGCACGGCCACGGGCCGGGCGGGAGGAAGGGCGTCATCGGCGTCGCGCCCGAGGCCGGCGTCCTGTCGGTACGGGTCATCCTGGAGGACGAGGAACCGGGGTTCAGGGAGTTCAACTCGGCCGAGCGCTTCGAGGACGTCGTGGCCAGGGGCATCCGCTACGCGGTCGACCAGGGCGCGGACGTCGTCAACATGTCGATCTCCAAGGAGCTCGCGACCCGGGAGGAACGGGCGGCCATCCGGTACGCCATCTCCAGGGGCGTCGTGCTGGTGGCCGCGGCCGGCAACGACGGCGACAGGAAGACCGCCGGCGACTTCGCGCCCTACTCCTACCCGGCGTCCTTCCCCGGCGTGGTGTCGGTGGGGGCGACCGACCGGCGGCTGCGCCGGGCCACGTTCTCCAACTGGAACTCATCAGTGCTGGTGGCCGCGCCGGGCGTGGACATCATGGGCGCGGGGCCCGGCGACGAGTACTGGGTCGGCCGGGGCACCTCGCAGGCGACCGCGCTCGTCTCGGGGGTCGCCGCCCTCATCAAGGCAAAATATCCGCAGATGTCGCCGCCGCTGGTCGTCCAGGCGCTCGCCGACAGCGCCGACGACCGGCCGCCCGGCGGCTACGACACCGGCACCGGCTTCGGCGTCGTCAACGCCCGCAGGGCCCTGGCCGAGGCCGCCCGCCTGGCCACGCACACCGAGACCGCGACCGGCCCGCAGGCCCAGGACCCCGCCCGGCCCCTGGCGGGCGGCCCGGCCGGGCCCATCCGGGTCACCGCGAGGGACCACCGGCGCGTGACGATCTACGCGGCCGTCGCCGCGGGCGCCGCGGGCGGCGCGCTCGCGTCGCTGGCGGTCATCTTCTTCCTGGTCAGACGCGTACGACGCGACCACGGCGCACACGACGCATGATCCGCCTGCTAACGGGGACGAAATAGACACCGACCAACCGCGGGAACGAGGCCAGGGTGGTGAAGGCACGTAGGTCGACCTCAGGGCTACCGCGCGCCGGCGAGGCCACATCGGGACGCAGCAACCCGCTCGGGGCGTCGACCGGCCGCCGGGCCCGCGTGCGCGCCTGGCCGGCGGCCAACTCCCGTACGCGCACCGCGGCCAGGGAACGCGCCGAGCTGGCGGCCCTCCAGCAGGGCGTGCGCTTTCGGCGCATCTTCGTCGTGCTGGTCGGCGCGGTCGTGGCCGTGTCGGCCCTGGTGGTGCTGCTGGGCACGATCGGGCTGCTCAACGAGACGCGCTCGCGCCCGCTGACCCCGTCCGAGCAGAACCGGTACAAGCAGGAGGAGATCGCCCGGCGCTGGCAGGCGTGGCCGGCCACGGGCGTCTTCCCCGAGGAGGTCAAGTACCTCGGCCTCGACCGCGCCCAGCAGTACGCCAGGCGGGTCGGCATCGCCCCCGAGACCGACTGCGGCAAGGGCGTGGACGCCTCCGTCGCCGGGGTCCTCGACAGCCACGGATGCGTCACGCTGCTGCGCGCCACGTATGTCGACCAGACCTCCACCTTCGTCATCACCGTCGGCGTGGCCGTGCTGAAGGACGAGGAGTCCAGGGTGTCGGCGGGCGAGCAACTGGGCCAGGACGACCGGGTGGGCGTGCTGCCCGTGGCCTTCCCCGGCACCGTGACCGAACGTTTCGGCACCGAGCAGCGCCAGCGCACCGGCTGGGTGGGCGCCGGGCCGTACATCGTCTTCTCCACCGCCGGGTACGCCGACGGGCGCACCAGGGCCGCCATCCCACCGGAGGAGATCCTGCACAGCGAGCTCTGGCCGGCGGCCAAGTCGGTCGGCAACCAGATCGCCTACTTCCTGGCGGATCCTCCCAAGGTTCCGCCGTGCACCCAGGGGAACGTGTGCTGACCGCCGTACGGGCGCTCGCGGCCACGTTGCTCGTCCTCCTCGGGCCCACGGCCGCCCCCATCAGAGACCAGCAGCAATGGGTGCTGGACGCGCTCAACGTCGAGCAGGCGTGGAACGTGACCAAGGGCGAGGGCGTCACGGTCGCCGTCGTGGACAGCGCGGTGGACGCCGGGATCAAGGAGCTGAAGGGCCGCGTCACGACCGGGCCGGACATGAGCTCGGGCGCGGTGGCCCGCGAGGTGCAGCCGGGGCGGCACGGCACCGCCATGGCCGCGCTGATCGCCGGTTCCGGCGCCGGCGACGGGCTGATCGGCGTCGCGCCCGGGGCGCGCATCCTGTCGCTGCCCCTGGCCACCGACGACGAGCCGGCGTTCGACCTGCTGCCCCCCACGGACCTCCAGTCGCCCGAGAGCTCGCTGGCCCGCGCCCTGCGCTACGCCGCCAACCACGGCGCCCAGGTCGTCAGCATGTCGATCGGCTCCTACGGGCCGATCAGGTCCGAGCGGGAGGCGGTGTCGTACGCGCTGAGCAAGGGCGTGGTGCTGGTGGCCGCCGTCGGCAACGACGGCCAGACGCCCTACGCCAAGGAGAAGGGCACCTCGTTCTGGAGTTTCCCGGCCGGCTACCCGGGCGTGATCGGCGTCGGCGCGACCGACAAGCAGGGCAGGAAGGCCACGTTCAGCAGCGACAACCTGTCGGTCCTCGTCGGCGCGCCCGGCGTGCAGGTGCCCGTGGTCAAGCGGCCCAGCGGGTACGAGCTGTCCGACGGCACCAGCTCGGCCGCCGCGCTCGTGGCCGGCGTGGCCGCGCTGGTCAAGTCGCGCTTTCCCGGCCTGCCGCCCGAGCAGGTGGCCCAGGCGCTGGCCTCCAGCGCGCGGGGCCGTCCGGCCGCGGGCTACGACGACAACACCGGGTTCGGCGTGGTGGACGCCGGGGCCGCGCTCAACGCCGCCGAGCGCCTGACCGGTCAGCGGCGCAGCGTGACCGTGCCCGGAAAGGACCACTTCGGCCGGGGCGAGGACTCCCCGGTGCCGACCCGTCCGGGGGCCGATCCGTGGCGGTTGTGGCTGTACGGAGGGGGTGTGCTGGTCGCGCTGGTGACGTTCTGCGGGGCGATCATCGTTCTCAATCAGCGCAAGGAGTGATGAACCGCTCGTACTTCGCCCGCGTGGACGGTAAAGATCCGCTATGGTCGCGCGTCATGGGATACGAGCTGCGGGTGGTGCGCGAGTCGCCACTCGCCTTCGCGGAGCTCGCGAAGGCCATCGCGCCGGCCGGTTTCGAGCTGCGCGGATCTGAGGAGATCGTGGCCGGCCACGACGGCGGCCGGCACGCGGTGGCGCGCTGGCAGGGCCAGGTCGTGGGCGAGCCCGGCTCCGACTGGCAGGTGGCCCAGCTCCTGCGGCTGTCGGCCGCGCTCGGCGCCCGCCTGGTGGGCGAGGACGGCGAGCTCTACGCGCTGCGCGACGGCGTGATCGAGGTCCTGTCCGGCGGGACGGTGATGGAGATCGGCAAGTTCGACGAGATCATCGACGCGGGCCCGGCCGCATGGACCCCCTGAACCCCTTCGCCGAGCGGGTGCTCGACCTGGTCGAACGCATCCCGCCCGGCAAGGTCATGGCCTACGGCGACATCGCCGAATACCTGGGGGAGGGCGGCCCCCGCCAGGTGGGCAAGGTGATGTCCACCTTGGGCGGCGGCGTCCCGTGGTGGCGGGTCGTGCACGCCGACGGCAGCGGCGCCGCCCCCGACCACCTGCGACGATGCCTGGCCCACTGGCGCGAGGAGGGCACCCCGCTGCGCGGCGAACGGGTGGACATGAGGAAGGCGCGCTGGGACGGGCGTTCAGCCGATTTTCAGTAAGGGTCCTGACCTGCGGTTTCGCCGTTGAGGCGATTCTGTGACATGTGACTCCCATTACCATGGGCTGAACACTGACAGGCCCGAAAGGCGGTGCCTCCACGATGGCCACCGGCGTCACAGCCCAGCGCCACAGCGGCGACACGCTCGCCGACCGCCTCAAGGCTGTCCAGGATCTCTGCGATCGTGGCGAGCCTCTTGAGGCGGTCATGCGTGCCGTCGGGCCCGGCGGCCGCGACGCGGCGTTCGACACCGAGGTGCTCAGCGGGCCTCTGGGGTCGCGCATCGACCTCGCGGTCAAGCGCGGCCCGGCCCGGCGCCGCGAGCTGCTCACCCTGATCCGCCCCTACCTGGCCGGCGTGGCCGCGGAGGTCAAGCGCGACCTGCCCGTCGCCCGCCGGGTGATCTGCCACCTGATCGAGCACCGTCCCGACGACGAGCTGGTCGACGGCGAGACGCTGGTCAAGGTCGTCACCGCGGCGGCCGAGCCGTCCAAGCGCATCCGCAAGGGCCTGAGCTGGTACGCCGACCTGCCCTTCCGCGACGAGCTGCCGCCCGACCTCTACCGGCTGCGCCGCGCCGACATGGTGCCGGTGACCCACATCGACGACATCGTGTGGGTCGACGGCAGGCTGCGCGTCACCGGTTTCGCGTACCTGGCCGGGTTGTCGGTCCGCAGCCGCAGGTTCAACTGGGCGACCGTGGTGCTGCGCGGGCCGCGCTGGCTCCCGCCGATCCGCATGCGCACCAAGCGGGTGCTCGCCCCCGAGGCCACCCACGGCGCGCGCGAGCCCGGCTGCAACTACGACTGGTCCGGCTTCACCGCCGAGCTGAGCCCGTGGCCGCTGCGCTGGCGCGGGGCCGTGCGCGGCATGGTGCACGCCGTGCGGCGGCGGTTGCGCCACCGTCCGGGGGTGCCCGACGCGACGACCTGGCGGGCCGAGATCGTCTTCTGGAGCCGTGGTGCGCGGGCGACCGGCCTGCTGCGCGGCTCGGCCATCGGCAGGCCCGAGCGTCCGGCCGGTCTCAAGCTGAAGCCCGGCTGGTGGGTGCGTCCGGTCTGGACGTCCGACCGCGCGCTGCAGGTCGTGCTCCAGCCCAACAGGGCCGAGCTGACCGGCGTGTCCGTCCAGGACGAACGCCTCGAACTCAAGATCTTCCTGCCCGGCCGCAGCGTGACCAAGGGCCACGCCAGGCTGGGCGGCCACCGCATCGCCGCCGACTTCACGCCGTCCGGCGGCGGCACCGAGGTGCTGATCGGGCTCGCCGTGCCCGCGCTGCTCCAGGAGAAGGACGGCCGGCGGCTGTGGGTCGAGCCCAAGGGCGACCCGGCGGCCTCCGTCATGCTCGGCGACCTGGTCGAGACGCGCACTCCGGTGGGCGACCGGGAGATCACCGTGCTCGGCGACCGGCGCGACCGCGTCGTGGTCTCCGCCCACCGCATCCGCCCGGTGATCACCTCCGCCGTCTGGGAGGGCTCCACGCTGGTCCTGCGCGGCGACTACCCCGACGCGCCCGGCCCCCGGGTACTGACGTTGCGCCACCGGTCGGGGCTGTCGTACTCGCTGCCCATGGAGCGGTCGGGCGACGACTTCTCCGTCCGCGTGACGCCCTCGTCCATGGACCGTTTCGGCGAGTCCGTGCCGCTGGCCTCGGGCACCTGGAACATGTCCTTCCGGCACCCGTCGGGCGAGATCGTGCCGTTCCGGATGGACCACGCCGCCCTGCCGGGGCTCGACGAGGAGCCGCGTACGGTCGACAGCCGGGCGTACCGGATGATCTCCACCCGGTTCGACGTGCCGGTGATCACGGTGGAGGAGGGGCGTCCCAGCGACGAGCGGGGCGTGGCCGGCACCCACGTGCTGCGCCGCGTCTTCTACCCGGCCCAGCGCACCGAGCCGCTGCACGACGCGACCGTCTACGTCGTCAACGACGGCCGGCTCTACGCCGACAGCGTGCGCGCCATCTACGAGGAGCGGCTGCGCAGGGGCGACGACCGCGAGCACATCTGGATCGTCAAGGACGCCGCGTTCGTGCCGCCGGGCGGCGCGCGGGCGGTGCGGGCGGGCAGCCGCGAGCACCACGCTGCGCTGGCCCGCTCCAGCCACATCGTCACCAACTCGTTCCTGCCCGCCTGGTTCCGCGCCCGCGAGGACCAGGTCGTGCTCCAGACCTGGCACGGCACCCCGGCCAAGCGCATCGGCAACGACCAGCCGCACATGGCCCGCGACCCGCGTCCGCCGATCTGGTACCGGCAGGCGGCCGAGGTGCGCGGCTGGGACCTGCTGCTGTCGCAGTCGCCGTGGGCCACCACGGTGCTGCGCCGGGCCTTCGGCTACAAGGGCGAGATCCTGGAGAGCGGCCTGCCCAGGAACGACGTGCTCAACTCGCCCGAGCGCGAGGTCAGGGCCGCCGCCGTCCGCGAGCGGCTCGGGCTGGCCGAGGGCAAGCGGGTGGTGCTCTACGCGCCGACCTGGCGCGACTACGACCGCAAGAACGCCATGGTCAAGCTCGACCTGGCCAAGGCCCGCGAGGCCCTGGGCGCCGACCATGAGATCCTGGTACGCGCCCATCCGATGCAGGCCATGCCCGCCGTCCCCGACATCGCCCACGACGTCACGACTTATCCGGACATGGCGGATCTGCTGCTGGTCGCCGACGTCCTCGTGACCGACTACTCCTCGGTCATGTTCGACTTCGCCGCCACCGGCCGGCCCATCGTCTTCTACGGCTACGACCTGGCGAAGTACTCCGCCAAGCGGGGGCTCTACCTCGACCTGGCCGAGCAGGCGCCCGGCCCGGTGCTGCCGACGTCGGCCGAGGTGATCGACGCGCTGCGCTCCATCGACGAGGTGGCCGCCGCGCACGCCGACCGCTACGAGGCCTTCCGGGCCACGTACGCGCCCAAGGACGACGGCAAGGCGACGGCCCGCGTGGTCGACCACCTGTTCTCCTGAGGGCGCGGCCTCAGAGGTCGATCGGCAGGTCCGAGAGCATGAAGGGCTTGCCGGGCTCGTACCCGAGGGGCCGCGGCGCGGCCGGAAGGCGCTCGACGAGCAGGTAGAGCAGCGCCGACAGGGTCGTGGCGCACACGATCTCGCCGGCCTCGACCAGCCGCCGGACGCTCGACAGGTGCACCCACTCGATGCGCTCGGCCTCCCAGGGGTCGCTGGGCGGGCCGATGTGGGTGGCCGTGTCGGCCCGGTAGATGTGGTTGAGGCTGTCGGTGAATCCGTTGGTGGGCTGGACCGACATCAGCGGACGCAGCGGCCCCGGACGCCACCCGGTCTCCTCCTCGACCTCACGGGCGGCCGCGGCCATCGGCATCTCGCCCTCGTCGACCTGGCCGAGCGGGACCTCCCAGCCCCAGCTGTCGGTGATGAAGCGGTGGCGCCAGATCAGCAACACCCGGTCCTTGTCGTCGGTGACGACCGCGCCCGCGGCCGGCGCGGTGCGGACCAGCCGGTGATCGAGGTGCCGCCCGTCGGGCAGCTCCACATCCGCGATCCGGATGTCCAGCCACTGGTCGGCGTAGAGCGACGTTTCGGAGTGGACCTGCCAGCGCATGTGACCAACCCCCTAGCAGAGGCGCGGGTATCAACCCAACGTTACAAGAGACAACGCTGCGTGTGTGGGGCAATCGTGCGGATCGTCGCATCGCCCCAGGCAGCGCCACGCCCACGGCGAAACCGCGACCTCGGCGTGTCGCACGATATTCGGATATTTGCCTCGATACGGTAGGCGGATCGCGGCGGGAGACCGGGTAAGTCGGCACGATCTGTCCGTGTGGTCTGGTGGAATCTAGTGCTGTGAGTGGTCAGACCTGGCGGTTGGTGCGGCGTGGCAGCGGAGGCCCTGTTGAGCCTCCTGCGCTGGATGAACATCAGCGTGCCGTGGTCGAGCACCGGAGCGGCCCGCTCCTCGTCCTCGCGGGGCCCGGCACGGGCAAGACGACGACGATCGTCGAGAGCGTGGTCGAGCGTATCGAACGGCGCGGGGCCGACCCCGAACGGGTGCTCATCCTCACCTTCAGCCGCAAGGCCGCCGAGGAGCTGCGCCAGCGCGTCACCGGGCGGCTGCGGCGCACCACCCGCTCACCTCTGGCGCTGACCTTCCACTCCTACGCCTACGCGCTCCTGCGCCGCGAGTCCGTGCTGGAGGGCAAGGCGCCGCCGCGCCTGCTGACCGGCCCCGAACAGCTTCTGGAGATCCGCCGGCTGCTCCACGGCGAGCTGGAGAACGGCGCGCTCGGCTGGCCGCCGTCCCTGCGCGAGGCGCTCAAGACCCGCGGCTTCGCCGAGGAGGTGCGCGACTTCCTGTCCAGGGCCGCCGAGCGCGGCCTCGACGGCGAGCGGCTGGTCGCGCTCGGCCGGCTGCACGGCAGGAGCGACTGGATCGCCACCGGCCGGTTCTACGAGCGCTACCAGGACCGCTTCGACCTCGACCCCGAGGACACCTACGACTACGCCGAGCTGATCGGGGCCGCCTCGGCGCTGCTGACCAGGCCCGAGGTGCGCGCGCGCGAGCGGGCCGCCCACGACGTCGTGTTCGTCGACGAGTACCAGGACACCGACCCGGCCCAGGAGTACCTGCTCGACCAGCTCGCCGGCGACGGGCGCGACCTCGTCGCGGTGGGCGACCCCGACCAGTCGATCTACGGGTTCCGGGGCGCCGACGTCCAGGGGATCATGAAGTTCCCCGAGCGGTTCAGGACGCTCGAGGGGCGCGAGGCGCCGGTGGTGGCGCTGCGCGTGTGCCGCAGGAGCGGGGCCGACCTGCTGGAGGCCTCGCGCCGGGTCGCCGCCCGCCTGCCGATCGCCCCGGCCCCCGACCACGACCAGCGGCACGGCCACCGCGACCTGGTCCCGGCGGCCGGCGTCGAGCCCGGCGACGCGCGCGTCCTGCTGGCCGACAGCACCAGCCAGGAGGCCGCGATCGTCGCCGACACGCTGCGGCGGGCGCACCTGATCGAGGGGGTGCCCTGGCACCGCATGGCGGTGCTGGTGCGCTCGGCCAAGCGCCAGGTGCCGCTGCTGCGGCGGGCGCTGGTCAACGCCGGGGTGCCGACGATGATCGCCGGCGACGAGGTGCCGATCGCCCAGGAGCCGGGGGTCCGGCCGCTGCTCACGATGCTGCGGGTGGCGCTCGACCCGGCGCAGCTCGACGAGGGGGTGGCCGAGGAGCTGCTGACGGGCCCGCTCGGCGGCACGGACATGATCGGCGTACGCCGCCTGCGCCGGGCGCTCAAGATAGCCGAGAACGAGGCCCTGGCCGCCGAGGAGCCGCCGACCGCGAGGGGACCGGCCGAGGAGGACCGGGCCGCCGAGAAGGAGCCGGCCCCCGACAAGGAGCCGGTCGCGGAGGAGGAGCCGGCCCCTGAGGAGGAGTCGGTCGCAGGGAAGGCCGGGGCGCGGTCGTCCGGCGAGCTGCTGGTGGCGGCGATCCAGGACGCCCGCGAGCTCACCCGCGTCGAGCCGCACGTCGCCCTCCCCGCCGAACGCGTCGCCAAGCTGCTCGCCGCCGCCCGCGAGGCCGCCGCGCAGGAGGGCACCGCCGAAGACCTCCTGTGGGCCGTGTGGCACGCCAGCGGCCTGGGCCCGCGCTGGACCGAGCAGAGCCTGTCCGGCGGCTCCCGCGGCGCGCAGGCCGACCGCGACCTCGACGCGGTGGTGGCGCTGTTCGACCACGCCGCCAAGTTCGTCGACCGCATGCCCAAGGCGGGCCCCGAGGTGTTCCTCGACAACCTGGCCGCCCAGGAGATCCCGGGCGACACGCTGGCCGACCGCGCCCCCGACGGCGACGCCGTGCGGGTGCTGACGGCCCACCGCTCCAAGGGCCTGGAATGGGACATCGTGGTCGTGGCGGGCGTCCAGGAGGGGGTCTGGCCCGACCTGCGGCTGCGCGGGTCGTTGCTGGGCGCCGACGACCTGGTGGAGGTGGTCGAGGGCGCCGAGCCGAGCGCCGCGTCGCTGGCCTCCAAGCTGCTGGCCGAGGAGCGGCGGCTGTTCTACGTCGCGGCCACGCGGGCCAGGCGGCGGCTGGTGGTCACGGCGGTCGGCGGCGAGGACACCGACGAGCGGCCCTCCCGGTTCCTGTCGGAGCTGATGCCGGGCGCGGTCGAGTCGGCCACGGTCGACGACCGGGCGCGCTGGCTGACCATGTCGGCGCTGGTGGCCGACCTCCGCAGCGCGGTGACCGACCCCACCAAACCGGCCAAGGTCCGGCAGCGCGCCGCGCGGCAGCTCGCCCGCCTGGCCGCCGCCGGGGTCCAGGGCGCCCACCCCAACGACTGGTACGCCCTCACCCCCATCACCGATGACCGCCCGCTGAGCTGGCCGGACGGCATCGTCAACATCTCCCCGTCCGCGGTCGAGAGCTTCACCAAGTGCGGCCTGCGCTGGCTCCTGGAGACGGCGGTCGGCGCCGCGGGCACCAGCACCGCCCAGGGCCTCGGCAACGTCATCCACGCGCTGGCCATGCTGGCCGCCACCGACCTGCCCGGCGAGGACGCCCTGGGCGAGCGGCTCGACCAGGTCTGGAACGAGCTCGACTTCGGCGGCGTCTGGTACAACCGCAAGCAGCGCCAGGTCGCCGAGCAGATGATCGGCAAGTTCCTGCGCTGGCAGAAGGACAACCCGCGCGAGCTGGTCGCCATCGAGGAGTCCTTCGTCGCCACGGTCTCCGAGGGCGTGCAGATCAAGGGCCGGGTCGACCGGGTCGAGCGCGACGACGACGGCCGCGCGGTGATCATCGACCTGAAGACCGGCGGCTCCAAGCCCAAGCCGGGCGAGCTCGACCGGCATCCGCAGCTCGGCGTCTACCAGCTCGCCGCGCTGCTCGGCGCGTTCGCCCGGCACGGCATGACCGAGCCCGGCGGCGCCGCGCTGGTCCAGCTCGGCAAGGCGGCCGGCAAGAACGCCGCCACCGAGCAGCGGCAGGGCGCGCTGGCCGACGACAGGAACCCCGGCTGGGCCGGCGACCTGGTCGACACCGTCGCCACGGGCATGTCGGGCCCGTTCTTCCAGGCCAAGGTGAACGACGGCTGCCGCACGTGCGCGGCGCGGGCGAGCTGCCCGGTCAACGACAACGGGGGCCAGGTGTGCTGAACCCGGTCGAACTGGCCGACAAGCTCGGCATCCTGCCGCCGACGAGCGAGCAGGCCGCGGTCATCGAGGCGCCGCTCGAACCGATGGTCGTCATGGCGGGCGCGGGCTCGGGCAAGAGCGAGACGATGGCCGGGCGGGTGGTCTGGCTGGTGGCCAACGGCCTGGTCAAACCGGAGAACGTGCT
The DNA here is from genome assembly GCF_042878785.1 of Nonomuraea sp. NPDC003560. NCBI lineage: Bacteria > Bacillati > Actinomycetota > Actinomycetes > Streptosporangiales > Streptosporangiaceae > Nonomuraea > Nonomuraea sp. NPDC003560. The sequence continues at coordinate 377,937 of NZ_JBIAOF010000011.1, forward strand.
GGGGCTGACGTTCACCCGCAAGGCCGCGGCCGAGCTGGCCGTCCGGGTCAGGGAGCGCCTGACCGGGCTCGCCGAGGCGGGCCTGGTCGCGCCCGGCGCGCTCGACAACGAGCCGACCGTCTCCACCTACCACGCCTACGCCGCCCGCCTGGTCACCGACCACGCCCTGCGCGAGGCGCTCGAACCCACCATGCGCCTGGTCACCCCGGCGGTGTCGTGGCAGCTCGCCTCGCGCGTGGTGGCCCTGTACGACGGGCCGATGGACAAGATCGAGCTGGGCCCGCCCTCGGTAACCGCCGCCCTGCTGGAACTCGCCGGCGAGCTGTCGGAGCACCTGCGTGGGCCCGCCGACGTGCGGCGGGTGGGGGAGTGGCTGGAGGCCCGGCTGGCCGCGCTGCCCGGCCGCACGACCGTGGCGCAGCGCAAGCCGGTCGGCGTGCACGCGGCCAGGGAGCAGCTGCTGCCGCTGGTGGAGGCGTACGAACGGCTCAAGCGCCGCCGCGAGGTCATCGACTACGGCGACCAGATGTCGCTGGCCGCCCGGATCGCCGCCAACCACAAGGAAGTGGGCGAGATCGAACGGTCCCGCTACTCCGTGGTCCTGCTCGACGAATACCAGGACACCAGCCACGCCCAGCTCGTCCTGCTGCGCTCGCTCTACGGCGGCGGCCATCCGGTCACCGCCGTCGGCGACCCCTGCCAGTCCATCTACGGCTGGCGCGGCGCCTCGGCGGGCAACCTGCGCCGCTTCCCCCGCGACTTCCGCACCGGCGCGGGCGAGGAGGCGCCGGTGCGCCAGCTCAGCGTCAGCTTCCGCAACGGCGACCGGGTGCTCGACGTCGCCGCCCGCGTCCAGCTCCCGCTGCGCATGGAGGCCCGCGAGGTGCCCGTGCTGGTGCCGGGGCCCAACCGGGTCGACCGGGGCCGCGTCACCTGCGCCTTCCACGAGACCGCCGAGGACGAGGCGAAGTGGATCGCCGACGGCGTGGCCCGGATCCTCGGCGAGGAGACCGCCCCCGACGGCCTGCCCTGGGGCGAGAAGGAACGCAAGAAGACGCTCGCCCTCCAGCCCCAGGACGTCGCGATCCTGGCCCGCAAGCGCTCGCAGTTCCCCGCACTGCGCAAGGCGCTGGAGGACCGCGACATCCCGGTCGAGGTGGTCGGGCTGGGCGGCCTGCTGACCGTGCCCGAGGTCAGCGACATCGTGGCGACCCTGCGCGTGCTCTACGACGCCACCGCCGGCGACGCGCTGGCCAGGCTGCTGGCCGGGCCGCGCTGGCGGGTCGGGCCGGCCGACCTGCGGGTGCTGGGGGAGCACGCCAGGGAGCTGGCCCGCGAGCTGAGCGAGAGCCACCGCGCCGACGACCCGCTCGACCAGGTGGTCGCCGACCTGGCCGAGGAGCGCGGCAGCCTGGTCGACGCGCTCGACGAGCTGCCCGACCGGCCCGAGTGGCTGGAGTCGTTCTCGCCGCTGGCCCGCACCCGGCTGGTCGCGCTCGCCCAGGAGCTGCGCAGCCTGCGCGGCCACACCGCCCAGCCGCTGCCCGATCTGGTCACCGAGATCGAACGCCGGCTCGGCCTGGACATCGAGGTGGCCGCCCGCAGCGGCACGGCCGGGGCGTTCGCCGCGCGGGCCGACCTCGACGCCTTCATCGACGCGGCCGCCAGGTTCGCCGGCGACGCCGAGGACCCGACGCTGGGCGCGTTCCTGGCCTACCTCCAGGCGGCCGAGAGCGAGGAGTTCGGGCTGGAGGCGGGCCGGGTCGGCGAGAGCAACAGCGTCAAGCTGATGACCGTCCACGCGTCCAAGGGGCTGGAGTGGCCGGTCGTCGTCGTGCCCGGCCTGTCGCAGCTCCTCAGCTCGAAGGGCACGATCGCGACGGGCAGCGTGTTCCCGGCCACGCCGGTGATGAACAGCCGCTGGACCGACAACCCGCGCAAGCTGCCCTACCCGCTGCGCGGCGACGCCGCCGACCTGCCCCGGCTGGGCGGGCTGAGCAAGGAGGAGCTGGCCGCGTTCGACGAGCGGTGCCGGGAGCGCGACCTGATGGAGGAGCGGCGGCTGGCGTACGTCGCCGTCACCCGGGCCCACTACCACCTCATCGCCTCCGGCTACCGCTGGGGCAGCGCCACCAAGCCGCTGGAGCCGTCGGAGTTCCTGCTGGAGATCCGCGACACGGCCGACCGGGTGTCCTACTGGGCCGGCGACCTCGCCGAGGGCGCGACGAACCCGCTGCTCGCCGAGCCGGCCGAGGCCGTCTGGCCGGTCACCCCCGAGGGCCTGCGCTACGAGTCGGTGCTCGACGGCGCCCGGCTGGTCGAGGACGCCCTGGCCGGCAACCTGGCCGACGAGGACGACGAGCCGCTGCGCCCGTTCGAGGAGGAACGCCTGCGCGCCTGGGAGCGCGACACCGACCTGCTGCTGCGCGAGCGCGAGCTCAACCGGCGCAGGCCGGCGACCGTCGTCGAGCTGCCGGCCAAGCTGACCGTGTCGTCGCTGGTCACGCTGGCCACCGACCCGGCCGAGCTGGCCCGCAGGATCCGCCGTCCGGTGCCGCGCAAGCCCGCGCCGCTGGCCCGCCGGGGCACGTCGTTCCACAAGTGGCTGGAGAGCCGGTGGGACCAGCAGCGGCTGATCGACGACTTCGACCTCGACCCGCTGGAGGAGCTGGAGGAGGCCGACGTGCGGCTGGCCGAGCTGCAGGAGCGGTTCGAGGAGAGCGAGTGGGCCGACCGGCGGCCGGTCGACCTGGAGGTGCCGTTCGAGACCATGATCGCCGACCGGCTCGTGCGCGGGCGGATGGACGCCGTCTTCGAGCTGCCCGACGGCGGCTACGAGGTGGTCGACTGGAAGACCGGCGTCCCGCCCAGGGGGAAGGCGGCCCGCACGGCCTCGGTGCAGCTCGCCGCGTACCGGCTGGCGTGGTCGCACCTGGCCGGGGTGCCGCTGGAGAAGGTGAGCGCGGCCTTCCACTACGTCCGGGCCAACAGAACCGTGCGGCCGGTCAACCTGCTCGACGCCGACGGGCTGGTCGCGCTCGTCGAGGCGGTCCCGGCGTCAGAGTCCTAGGTGATGGAAGGCGGGGCGGGGGTGCATGAGGAAGTCGTGGTGGGAGATGTTCCAGGCGTAGGCCCCGGCCATGCCGAACACCACCCGGTCGCCTGCCCGCACCGAGGTCACCACGTTCCGGGCGAGGACGTCCTTGGGGGTGCACAGCTGGCCCGTGAACGTCACGGGCTCCCCGGCGACCCCGGGCCCGCCTCCTGTGGGCAGGACCGTGAACGGCTGGTCGTGGCCCTTGGTCACCGGCGTGCGCAGGTGGTGCGTCCCGCCCAGGACGATCGCGTACGCCTGGCCGCGCACCCGCTTCACCTCCACGACCTCGGTGACGTAGTGGCCGCAGTAGGCGGTGAGCGACCTGCCCGGCTCGACCCGCAGCCGCCGCCCGGCCCGCAGCGCGGCCAGGCCCTCGCCGTAGGCCGCCCAGTCGAAGCGTTCGCCCGACGTGTACGACACCGCCATGCCCCCGCCCAGGTTGACCTCCCGATGCCCGGTCTCCAGCAGGGCCCCGGCCAGGCGGAGTAGCTGGGCGGCGTTCAGGCCGCTGGCCAGGTGGGCGTGCAGGCCGCGCAGCCGTACGCGGCCGGTGAACAGCGACAGGCACTCGGCCAGCCCCGCCTCGTCCATGCCGAAGGGGCCGTCCATCGTGAGCGCGGCCCCCTCGACCGGCAGGTCCGGGTTGACCCGCAGCAGCACGTCGGCCTCCAGTCCGGTCGCGAGCAGGCGGCGCAGCTCGTACGGCGACTCGACGTGCAGGCGGTGGTGCGGCAGCCGCAGCTCGGCGTCGGTCTTGCCGGGCCCGCCGAGCGCCAGCCGCGCGCCCGGGAGCAGCGCGGAGACGTGCGCGTGCTCGCCCGCCGACGACACCTCGAACCCGTCCACGTGCCGGGCCAGCACCCGCAGCAGCTCGGCGTCGGGGTTGGCCTTGACCGCGTAGTACAGCTCGACCTCGCCCAGCGCCGCGCGCACCGACGCGGCGTGCTCGTCGAGCGCGGGCAGGTCGTAGAGGTAGGCGGGCAACGCGGGCAGCCGCGCCGCAGCCTCCAGCACGCCGCTCATGCGAGCGGGTTCGCGATCGGGACGTAGCCGGCGCTGCGGTCGGCCGCTCTGGCCCACCGCACGCGCAGGTTCGCCTTGGCGGGCAGCGGCGCCCCGGCCAGCAGGTCACGCAGCGGGAGCGGCTGCCCGAGCTCGGCGGCCTGGCGGGCGAGCAGGTCGCGGGCGGCCCGCCACAACGCGCGCAGCAGCTCGTCGTCGGGGCCCGCCAGGGTGGCGGCGATCTCGGTGAGGTGGTTGACGAACAGGCAGTAGACGACGCGGGCCCAGCCCCGCGCCGGGTCGTGGGTGAGCGCGGCGGCCACGGCCGGATGCAGCCCGTCCAGGTCGTGGCGGCCCGCGACGAGCTTGACGCCCTCCAGGTCGCGGAAGATCGCCTGGACGGGCCGGCCGGCGGCGTCCAGGCCGACGAGCACGTTCTGCAGGTGGGCCTCCAGGACGACGCCGTGGCTGACGTACAGGTCCACGACCGGCAGCGCGACCGCCGACACGTACGCCGTCCACCAGGCCAGGGGGTCGGCCGGGGCGGCGTCCAGGGCGAGGGCGGCGGCGAGGACCGGGGTGACGCCGGGGTCGCAGGCCGTCCACGGGCTCGCCCGGACGATCACGCCCAGGCCCTCGCGCTGCCCGAGTGCCGTGCGGTAACCGGGCTCGGGAAGCCAGCGGACGGCCGGGTGCCGCGCCGCGACCTCGGCGATCAGCGGGGCCAGCCGGGAGGTGAGCTCGACGGCCCCGGCCAGCTCGTACCAGGCGTTCTTGCGCACGCAGTTCGTGATCCGCACGTCCAGGGAGAACTTCAGGCACATCTCGGCGTCCGGCACGTACACGGTCCGCACCGACGAGGTCGGCACGGCGAGCGGCCCCGGCCCGAGATCGACCAGCTCGGAGCCGAGAGCGGGACGCAGCAGGGCGAGCTGCCACGGATGGGCGGGCAGCAGCCGGTGTCCGGCGGGCGCCGGGCCGAGCGCGTCCAGCGCCGTCAGGTCGCCCTCCTCGGCCAGCGCGTCGTCGCGTACCGCGAGCAGCCGCAGCGGGAAGGCGGCGTGGGCCTCGGGCGCGTAGCGCAGCCAATCCGCGCCGTCGCGGGCCTTGGGGGTGGGGTGGAACGGGTGCCCGTACACGAGCGCCTGCTCCGAGGCCAGCCAGGGATCGGCGGGCGGCTCGGCCCGCGCCCTGGCCGCCAGGATCGCCGCGATGGCGTCCCTGCTGGCGGCCACCTGACCGGCGAACTCGCCGTTGGGCTCGACGTCGAGGTGCGCCGCTTTCCCGCCTGGGCGCGCATGCTCGTCCTGCCGGTCGGGCAGGTCGGGCAGGTCGGGCAAGCCGGCCAGGTCGGCCAGGTCGGTCTCGGCCAGCCGGACCAGTTCGGCGACCGTCAGCGGCTGCCAGGAGCCGCTCTCCAGGCGTTCCGGAGGCCCGTCGAGGCGCAGCGCGGCCCCGCCGTGCGTACGGGCCCGCAGCAGCGTCCCCGCCACCCGCAGCAGCACGTACGGCGGCGCCGGCCAGACCAGCCCTCTGGGCCCGGCCACCTCGCGCACGCAGCACCGCAGCAGGGCCGCCAGCGTCGCCTCCTCGGCCGGCGTCCCGATGGCCAGGACGTCCATTCACGCTCTCCTCAGGTAGTTGGGCCCGCTGATGCCGTAGAACTTGTTCACGTCCCGCGCCCCGGACCGTTCCTTGGCCACGAGCGTCCCGGCGGTGACCATCGACTTGCCGGTGAGCCTGGCCGCGTCGAGCGTCCTGGCGCGCAGCAGCCGGGCCATGGGGTGGTCGCCGTGCTCGTCGAGCGCCTCGGCGAGCGTGCCGCGCACCAGGGCCGCCGCCCGCGCCGGCGGCAGCACCGCGAACGCCACCGCCGCGGCGGCCAGGTGCAGCGTGATCGTGACGAACACGTCGGCCAGCGCGTGCGGGTCGTCGGTGAGCATGCGCCCGTCGGAGAAGGCCGGCACGTCGATCCCGGCCGCCGCCAGCCTCGACGGCGAGGCCAGCAGGCCGTCGTTGTCCTTGACCAGCAGCCGCAGGCCGCCGTCCCGCAGGACGAGGGCCAGGTTCTGCTGGTGGGCCTCCAGCGCGACGCCGTACCGGACGAACAGCCGCACGTTCCAGCGCAGCAGCAGGCGCAGGTAGCGGGGCAGGACGTCCGGGCCGAGTCCGTCCAGCACGCCGGGCACCGCCAGCGCCGCGACCGGGACGATCCGCCCCTCCGGCAGCCGCCGGACCATCCACGCCAGGTACTCGTGGCCCGCGTGCGCGTAGGTCTGCTCGTCGGCCAGCAGCACGCCGGGATCGGCGAGCCGGCGCAGCAGCAGCTCGGCCCGCGCGCCGTCGTCCAGGGTGCCCGCCCTGATCGAGCGCCGGTTGCGCACGCCGAGCGTGCTCACCGGCAGCGGCAGCTTGAGGTGGGTGCGCGGCCCCACCTCGACGGTCCGCATGGACAGGGTGGGCCGTACGGTGACCGCCTCCTCCTCCAGCACCCGGACCCCGTCGATCTTCCGTACCTCGCCGACGGCCATCGGGTGCACCGGGAACAGCACACCGCGGCCCGCCGGCCGGGGCACGTCCGCGGGAAGTCCCGCGGTGGCGTGGGGGACGACCGCCCACCTCAGCGCGAACGAAGGGGCGAACTCCGGCGCGTACGCCAGCAGGTCGCGGTCCGAGGCGCCGATCCTGGCCCGCGAGGTCGGGTAGACGGGATGGTCGGCGAAGGCCGCCAGCGACTCGTACGACGGCCCGCGCCGCAGCACCTCCTCGGCGTGCGCGTCGTGCAGCTCCAGCGCGGACAGGGCGGTCAGGCACTCGTCGAAGAAGGCCGCCACCCCTTCGGCGTCGGCCGCGTCGGACACCTCCACGAGCGTCTCCAGCACCTGCTCCAGCCCCAGCCGCTCGTCCGGCGCCACCACGAAGTCCTGGAACGGCGACCCGGGGACCATCCGGACCCACCGCCCGTCGGCCAGCAGCAGCCCGGCCCCGGACCTGGTCCGGTCGAGCCGGGCGGCCAGCCCGCCGTAGTCCTCGCGGACCAGCGCGTCCAGCACCCGGGCGGCCAGGTACGCCTCCCGCGACCTCACCCGACCACCCACGGCCGGGCCGCCCGGTACCGCTCGACGGCGGCGTCCACGCGGGCGCGGTCCGGTCCCACGGCCCGGATGACGCCCAGGTAGTCCCGGTTCGTGTGGGTCAGCTCTATGACGTCCCCGACGGCCCGCAGCGGCCGGTGCCACAGCCGTACGCCGCCGTCCTCGACGTCCTCCTCCGGCGGCCCCTCCTTGACGACGCCCGGCCGGTCGGCGACCACGCTGACCGCGCAGCCGTGCCAGGGCGCGGGCGGCGGCTCGGGCGCCGGCTCCCCGAGGTGGGTGCGCAGGATCCACTCGAACAGCGGCACGCCCAGCACGTCGGCCAGCAGGAAGTCGCAGTGGTCGCCGATCGCCCGGTAGTTCACCTCGACGATCCGCGGCCCGGCGGGCGTCAGGACGTACTCGGTGTGGCAGGCGCCGAAGCCCACCCCGAGGGCCCGCAGCGCGGCCAGCACGTGGGCGTCGGCGGCGGGCGCCCAGTCCAGCCGCTCCTCCACGAAGTGCGGCAGCGGGCCCAGCGTGGTCGCGAAGCCGCCCAGCACCCGCGTCGTGGAGCCGTCCCCGAGGGTCTCCAGGGTCCGCAGCGGCCCTTCGAGGTACTCCTCCACGACCAGCGTCTCGCCCGGACGCCGCCGCCTGGCCGCGGCCACGGCGCGTGGGAGGTCGTCCTCGACCAGCACGACGTCCTCGCTGGCCACCCCCTCGCGGGGCTTCAGCACCACGGGCCGGGGCAGGCGCTCGGGCGCCGGATCGGCGGGCGCGAGCCGCAGCGAACGCACCGTCTCGATGCCGGCCGCCGCGAGCCCGCGTCGCATCAGGAACTTGTTCTTGGCGGCCAGGCAGGCCCGCCAGTCCTTGCCCGGAAGTCCGAAGTACGACGCCGCGAGGGCGGTCTCCGCCTGAAGGTGGTCGGAGTTGGAGAAGATCGCGTCGGGCCTGCCCAGGTGCTCGACCGCGTCGATCAGAGCGCGCGGGTCGCGTACGTCGCACCGCACCGCGCCGGGGTGCCGCTCCGGCCGGTCGGTCAGGACGGTCACCTCGCACCCGAGGGCCCGCGCCGCAGGCAGGAAGCCGTACGTCACCGAGTCCGTCGGCTTGAGCGCGGTCAGGTAGAGCCGCAACGCGAAGGCACCCCCGCAGGAATCAGGTAAGGCTAACCTAACTCGATGATCTTAGCCTGACAATGATCGCTCCGGGGCCCGCACACCCTAATCGGCGGCTAACTGCGAGGTCATAGGATGACAAGCGACTTGGGGAGGGGGCGGCCAGTGGAAAAGACCGCGGAAGAACAACTCATCGGCCCACTGCTCCTGGCACGGGGGACCATCGACAGATCGTCGGCGCTGCGTGCCGACGACAGATGGCTGGAGAAGGCGTGGGCCGACCCCGAGACCAGGGTGCTGGTGATCGACAACGGCCACACTCTCGTGCGGCGGGCCGGCGACGAGGTGCACGCGGTGCTCTACACCTCCGCGCAGGCGCCGCAGGGCGAGCGTTACCTGCTCGGCGTCGAGGGCGGCACCGCCTACTTCGCGGTGGCCGCGCCGCTGCCCGGCACGCCGGCCGGCGACCTCAACGGCCGGGTGACGATGCCGATGAGCCTTAACGACACGCCTGAAGGCCATCCGGTTCCGGCGGGTCTGCGTCAGGTGGGCGGGCTGCTCGGCGACCGCGACGCGGGCCTGCTGGTCCACGCGGTGGCGCTGGAGGCCTGGCACGCCACCCACCAGTTCTGCCCGCGCTGCGGCGCCCGTACGTCGGTGCAGGCCGGCGGCCACGTCCGGGTGTGCCCGAAGGACGCGAGCCAGCACTTCCCGCGCGTCGACCCGGCGGTCATCATGCTGATCAGGGACGAGGACGACCGCTGCCTGCTGGCCCGCGGCCCCCAGTGGCCCGAGGGGCGCCTGTCGATCCTGGCGGGCTTCGTGGAACCGGGCGAGTCCCTGGAGTACGCGGTGGTCCGCGAGGTCGCCGAAGAGGTCGGCGTCCACGTCGTCAACCCGCGCTACCTGGGCAGCCAGCCCTGGCCGTTCCCGCGCAGCCTCATGCTCGGCTTCTTCGCCGACGCCACCACGACCGCGCTGACCCCCGACGCCGACGAGATCGCCGAGGCGCGCTGGTTCACCCGCGACGAGCTGGTGGCCTCGCTCCGGTCGGGCGAGGTGCGCCTGCCGCCCCCGGTGTCGATAGCCCGCCGCCTGATCGAGACGTGGTACGGCGGCGAGCTCGTCGGCGACTGGTGACCTGCCGAGCGGAGCCGGGGAGTCCGAAGCAGGGCTCCCCTTCCGCGTCCTAGGAGTCGAGCAGGCGCTTGACCTCGATGACGCTGGGGTTGGTCCTGACGTGCTCCACCCCTGAACGGGAAACCGCCACGACCGTCGGAACGGTCTGGTTGCCGTTGTTGACGCTCATGACGAATTCGGCGGCGGCCGGGTCGCGCTCGATGTCGACCTCCTTGAACGCGATGCCTTCGCGGGCGAGCTGGGACTTCAGCCGCTTGCAGGGGCCGCACCAGGTAGTGCTGTAGACCGTGAGCGCCATGTCGGGTTGTCCCTCCAAGGTCAGGAAAATCAGGCGCTCGGTGCAACAACGCGGAGGCGCCCGCTTAATCCCTACCCGGGGCCCTCTAGCCGATGCGCTCGGCGATCCAGGCCTGCACCCGCTCGGCCACGCCCGGCTCCCGGTACAGGGGGGCGCTGTGGTTGGTGCCCGGCGCCGTCATGATCGTCATCGGCACGCCCACCTGGCCGAGCATCTGCTTGAGCAGCTGGCTCTGCGCCGGCGGCACGAACTCGTCCTCGGAGTGCACCGTGAGCATCGGGGCGTCCTTGGCGCTGGCGTGCCAGGCCACCTCCATGCTCGCCCAGACGCGCGAGCACTTGCCCTTGGGCTCGCAGCCGCCGGCCAGCCGGATCGCGGCCTCGCGCAGCTTGCGCTTGTCGTGGTCGGCGGTCTTCTCGCCGTCGGCGTACGCGCGCAGCGGCGAGATGATCGGCGACAGCCCGACCACGCCCTTCAGCCCGGCGATGCCGTTGCCGTACGTGCCGACCGAGGCGGCGATGTGCCCGCCCGCCGAGAAGCCGACGATGACGTACTTGCTCGCGTCGAAGGCCCAGCGGTCGGCGTGCTTGCGCGCCAGGGCGATGGCGGCCAGCGCGTCGGTGCGCTGCGCCGGCCAGGCGGCCTCGCCGGATAGGCGGTAGTTCAGGTTGAAGACCGTGTACCCGAGGTCGGCGTAACTACGGGTGATCTCCTTCATGTACTTCTTGTCGCCGCCGGACCACCAGCCGCCGTGGATCAGGAAGACGCCGGGACGCTTCTGGCCGTCGGGCGTCCACCACACGTCCATGTCCTGGTTGCGCTGGCGGCCGTAGGAAAGGGTCTCCGTGGCCAGCCCGCCGAGGCCGTCGGGGTCTGTGGGATTGGTCACCACGGGGACGGGCGGCTCGGCCGCGAACGCGACGGCAGGTGTGAGCGCCACGGCAGCGAGCACCAGCGCGCCCGCGAAAACCGCTGTTCGCACGGCCTTCCTTTCCCCCATGCGGCATGGTCGGCCCCATTGTGGGGGAAGCAACCATTCCTTTGCATCTCGGTGACTATGAACATACGTCGGGCCGCATGTTGCCAGAATAAAGTGCTTCGGCGCCACTTGCGGGGAGGAAGATCGGGTGAACAGCGTGGATGACGTCCTCAGCGGCCTCGACCCGGAACAGCGGGAGGTCGCCGAGGCGGTGCGCGGCCCGGTGTGCGTGCTCGCCGGCGCCGGCACGGGCAAGACCAGGGCGATCACCCATCGCATCGCCCACGCCGTGCGCAGCGGGGTGGTCGACGCGCCCAGCGTGCTCGCGGTGACGTTCACCACCCGGGCGGCGGGGGAGTTGCGGCAGCGGCTGCGGGCGCTGGGGGCGCCGGGCGTCCAGGCCCGTACGTTCCACGCGGCCGCCCTGCGCCAGCTCACCTACTTCTGGCCGCGGGTGATCGGCGGCGAGGCCCCTTCGGTCATCGAGTCGAAGTTGCCGGTGCTGGTCGAAGCCTGCCGCCAGATCCGGAAAAATCCCGACCGGTCCGAGCTGCGGGACATCGCGGCCGAGGTCGAATGGGCCAAGGTCTCCCAGATCGGCCCCGAAGACTACGTGGCCGCCGCCGCGAAGCACCACCGGACGCCGCCCGGCTCGCCGGAGGAGGTGGCCCGGCTCTACGAGTCGTACGAGCGCATCCGCCGCGAACGCCACCTGGTCGACTTCGAGACCATCCTCGAACTGACCGCGGCCGTGATGACCGAGCACCAGGAGGTCGCGGCCCAGATCCGCCAGCAGTACCGCTACTTCGTCGTGGACGAGTTCCAGGACGTCAACCCGCTCCAGAAACTCCTGCTCGACACCTGGCTCGGCGGCCGGGACGACATCTGCGTGGTCGGCGACCCCAACCAGACCATCTATTCGTTCACCGGCGCCAGCCCCCGCTACCTCACCAACTTCGCCGTCGAGCACCCGAAGGCCGCCGTCATCAGGCTGGTCCGCGACTACCGTTCCACCCCGCAGGTCGTGAACCTGGCCAACCTGGTCATCGCCAAGTCCAAGACCCCCAACCGCCTCGAACTCATCGCCCAGCGCCCCGACGGCCCCAAACCGGTCTTCTCCGACTACGACGACGAGCCCGCCGAGGCCGCCGGCGTCGCGCGGGCCATCAGGAAGCTGCTGGACAAGGGGGTGCCCTCGCGCGAGATCGCCGTGCTGTTCCGGGTCAACTCCCAGTCGGAGTCCTACGAGGAGGCCCTGTCCAAGGCCGAGATCCCGTACGTGCTGCGCGGCGCCGAGCGCTTCTTCGAGCGTCCCGAGGTGCGGCAGGCGGTCGTGCTGCTGCGCGGCGCCGCGCGGTCGGCCGCGGGCGAGCCGCTGGCCTCGGAGGTGCACCACATCCTGACCGGGGTCGGACTGACCCCGTCCCCGCCCGGCGGCGGCAAGGCCAGGGAGAAGTGGGAGTCGCTGAAGGCGCTGGCCGACCTGGCCGAGGACATGGCCGCCGAGGGCGCCGACCTGCCCGCGTACGTCGCCGAGCTGGAACGCCGCGCCTCCGAGCAGCACGCGCCGCCGGTGGAGGGCGTCACGCTCGCCTCGCTGCACGCCGCCAAGGGCCTGGAGTGGGACGCGGTCTTCCTGGTCGGCGTCACCGACGGCATGCTGCCGATCATCTACGCCGAGACCCCCGAGCAGATCGAGGAGGAGCGGCGGCTGCTCTACGTCGGCGTCACCCGCGCCCGCGAGCACCTGTCGCTCTCCTGGGCGCTGGCCCGCGCGCCCGGCGGGCGCAAGAGCCGCCGTCCCTCGCGTTTCCTCGACGGGCTCACCGGCCGCGCTTCCACACCGCCCCGCATGACGACCCCGGCCGGCGAACGCCGCACGGTCGCCGCGCCGGTGAGCTGCCGGGTGTGCGCCAAGACGCTGGTGGCCGCCGCCGAGCAGAAGCTCGGCCGCTGCGCGACCTGTCCCGCCGACTACGACGAGGCCCTGCTCGAACGCCTCAAGGTCTGGCGCACGGCCACCGCCAAGGAGGCCAAGATCCCGCCGTACGTCGTCTTCACCGACGTCACCCTCCAGGCCATCGCCGAACGCGCGCCGGCCACCGAGCAGGAGCTGCTGTCGATCGCCGGCATCGGCCGGGTCAAGGTCGACCGGTACGGCGAGGCGGTCCTTGCCCTGTGCCGCGGGTGACATCCCTCACGTACGCCCGGCCCCCTCGCGCGTGAGCCCCTTCCCCACCGGGCGAAACGGCGGGACGGGAGCATTCCGGCAAGGCAGGGCGGGTTTGGGGGAACAGGCGTGGCACGTCAGACTTGTCCATGGAAGGTTCGTCTGTGAGGGGGCCCTGTGAACGAGGCGCTGAAGGAGCTGCTCGACCTGCTCGACCTTGAGCAGATCGAGCTTGACATCTTCCGGGGCAGAAGCCCGGAGGAGCGCATCCAGCGCGTCTTCGGCGGCCAGGTGGCCGCGCAGGCCCTCGTGGCGGCCGGCCGCACCGTCCCCAAGGACCGGCACGTCCACTCGCTGCACGCCTACTTCATCAGGCCGGGCGACCCGTCCATCCCCATCGTCTACAACGTCGAGCGCCTGCGCGACGGCCGGTCGTTCACCACCCGCCGGATCGTCGCCGTCCAGCACGGCAAGGCGATCTTCACGATGTCGGCCTCGTTCCACATCTTCGAGGAGGGCGTGGAGCACCAGGCGTCGGTGGCGCCCGTCGTGCCCGCCCCCGAGACGCTGCCGACGTTCCAGGACAGGATGTCGGAGGTGCTGGGCGACCACCCCGAGCTGCGGGAGTGGCTCTCGCGCCCGCGCCCCGTGGACGCCCGCTACGTCTCGCCCCTGACGTGGGAGGCGCACCTCAACCCCGAGCTGCGCAGCGCCCAGACCAACGTGTGGTTCCGCTACGACGCCGACCTGCCCGACGACCCGCTGCTGCACGTCGTGCTGGCCGCGTACGCCTCGGACTTCACGCTCGTGGACACGATCCTGCTGGCCCACGGCATGGCCTGGGGAGCCTCGAACGTGATCGGCGCGTCCCTGGACCACGCGATGTGGTTCCACCGCCCGTTCCGCGCCGACGACTGGCTCCTGTACGCACAGGAGGCCCCCTGGTCGGCGGGGGCTCGGGGACTCGCGCGCGGCGAGATGTTCACCGCGTCGGGCGAGCTCGTGGTCTCCGTCGTCCAGGAGGCGATGATCCGCGTGGCGAAGTAGTCGGTTCGCAGCACGTTGTGACACCGTGGTTGTGTCACAAAATCGCAGGTAGAAAATATGTTGCCCCTTCCTGGCTTCCCGGTTTAGGGTCATGGACAAGCGAGTCGGACACTCCTGTTTCCGACGATCTGATGAGTGGAGGTGAGCCCCGGTGATGAGCATCCAGATGTCGGCCACGCAGTGGCTCGCTTCCGCGTGCCGTGACTCGGTGAGGCTCGCCGATGGGCCGGCCAAGCTGCGGCAGGAGAAGTCTGCCCGTAGCCAGGCCCCCGCCGTTCGTGCGAGGGCTCACGCGGGTGTCGCCGCTCCGCAAGGCGTTCCTGTCTATGGCGCAGGTATCGCTGCCCCGACCAACCAGCTCACCAAGGGTGGACTGTGCGGTCCGCAACCCTGGAGGGATGCTCCGGTCATAACCTGACCGGCACATAGCAGCCCCCAGGCCGCGGATCCGCACACAGGATCCGCGGCCTCTTTGTTTTTCCGCGATCCCCGACCACCTCCGAGGTGCCCGACCAAGATCAAAAAGCTCGATCAAAAGGAGAAGCAGATGGGGGCCAAGACGATCATGGACCTGATCGACGAAGCCAAGATCCCCTGTCGTACCGACCCTGACCTGTGGTTCGCAGAGTCACCCGAGGACGTCGAGTTCGCCAAGGCTCTCTGCGGCGGCTGCCCGATCCAGCAGGCCTGCCTGGCCCGCGCGCTGGAGCGCGAGGAGCCCTGGGGCGTCTGGGGCGGCGAACTGATCCTCAGGGGAACAGTCGTTCCCCGCAAGCGTCCGCGCGGGCGTCCCCGCAAGCACCCGGTCGCTGCCTGACCACCCACCAGCCCAACGAGCGAGAGAGAACAAGAACACCGATGAGCACTTCTTCCACCAGGAGCCTGGCCGTGCCGTATCTGTTTCATGACTTGGTCAACGACCGAATACAAACTCTCCACCGCGAAGCGGAGGAGCAGCGTCTCATCCTGCGCGTAAGCCGCGTACAGCGGGCGCGACGCGAGGTCAAGCGGGCGAACGACCGCTTGCGGAAGGCGCTGAGCCAGCAGGTGTGATCAAGGAGGTCCTGCCGCCGGCGCAGGATCTCCTGATCCCCACCTGCCTCTGAAGGGCCGGGCGCACCCAGCGCCCGGCTCTTTCCATGCCCAGACGTCTGCGTTCCGCCGGTTGAGCTGTGGGACGTCTGCGCTCGGTCGGAGTGCTGGAAACTGGGACGTCTGCGCTCGGTCGGAGTGCTGGGAACTGGGACGTCTGCGCTCTGTTGGATGAGCTGTGGTCCGGTCGCCGGGGAGCACGGCGCAGCCTGTGGTCGAGGCCCTTGCCCGTCTGTCTCCTTCCGTGATTCGCGATCCGGCCCTCGGCTGGCCCTCTTGCGCGGCCGGAACCTGGCCTTCCAGCTGATTGTCTTCGATGCCTGGTTCTTTTCGGCATGTCGGACTCGTGTCGGGGGCGTTCGTACGGCGGAGGGTGCGCCCTGAGCTGGGCGGCCCAGCGGTCCCGGCCGACCTCGGGCCGACGTACGATGGCGCATGTGACCAGCAGACCCGCCGAAGCGCAGCACCTGCGTGACCTCGCCCTGCTGCGCCGCGTCCGCGACCGCATCGACCGCGATTACGCCCAGCCGCTCGACGTCGAAGCCCTGGCCCGCGGCGTGAACATGTCAGCCGGCCACCTCAGCCGCGAGTTCCGCCGCGCGTACGGCGAGGCCCCGTACGGCTACTTGATGACCCGCCGCATCGAACGCGCGATGGCGCTCCTGCGCCGCGGCGACATGAGCGTCACCGAGGTCTGCTTCGCGGTCGGCTGTTCCTCGCTCGGCAGCTTCAGCACCCGCTTCACCGAGTTGGTCGGCGTGCCACCCAGCGTCTACCGTCGCCGCGCGGCGAGCGCGACCGCGGGGATGCCGTCGTGCGTGGCGAAACAGGTGACCAGACCCATCAGGAACCGAGAGACCGCGATTACCTGACCCCAATTAGCGTGACTTCCATGGACATCACCATCCACTCCAGCTTCCTCCCGCACACCGACCCGGAAGCCTCCCTGGCCTTCTACCGTGACGCCCTCGGCTTCGAGGTACGCAACGACGTCGGCTACAAGGGGATGCGCTGGCTCACCGTGGGCCCCGCCGGCCAGCCGGACACCTCCATCGTCCTGCAACCACCGGTCGCGAACGGCTACGGCATCACCGACGACGAACGCCGCACCATCACCGAAATGATGGCCAAGGGCACCTACGCCGGCGTGAACCTGGCCACCACCGACCTCGACGCCACCTTCGAACGCCTGAAGGCCAGCGGCGCCGAAATCGTCCAGGAGCCGATGGACCAGCCGTACGGCGTCCGCGACTGCGCCGTCCGCGACCCTTCCGGCAACCTGATCCGCATCCAGGAACGCCACCCCTGACCCACCCCCGGCACCATCACCCTGGACGTGTCCTTCGAGGTCGTCCCCTGACCCGCGTCCCGGAACGTCGTCCCCTGGTCGGCAGTCAGCACCATCACTCCTGACACGCCCTTGGGCTCCCCCCCCTTGACCGGCGATCAGAAACGTCACCCCTGGTCCGCGCTCGGTTCCATCACCCTGGCGCCGCATCGTGAGCAGGCTTGATCGACAGTTACGCCGTCGTACCCTGCCCGATCCGGACCTCGAACTCACAGAGCGACACCTGGATGCCTGGTGGCGACGAAGGCTCCACGAACGGACCTGAACCTCAGATCACAGACGGCCTACCGCGGCGCCGTACCCTCCTCCCGAAGCCCGAAGCCCGAAGCCCGAAGCCCGAAGCCCGAAGCCCGAAGCCCGAAGCCCGAAGCCCGAAGCCCGAAGCCCGAAGCCCGAAGCCCGAAGCCCGACG
>NZ_JBIAOF010000011.1:394815-414318 GCF_042878785.1 Nonomuraea sp. NPDC003560
GAAGCCCCGAGGGTGGGAGCGAGGAACTGGGCGGGCGCAGGTGAGGTGCCGGGTGGACGAGAGTGAGGCGACGGCCGAGGCAGACCGATGACCGCCTTCCCGGCGAGGCGTTCTGCCGGCCGCATGGGACGGTGAGGATGAGGCCGATGCCTTCGCCTGCCTTCGCCCTCTCCCCGCCATCCCGCGGCGCAGCTTGCACACGTCGGCAGCGAATACTGCGGTCACCCTCGCTCCCGCTGAGCCAGCCGTGCATCTCCTAAGCCGGCCGTGCCAAAGGCGGTCCCTCCTGTGCCGGTCGGTCCCCTCCTGTGCCGGTCGCGCGTCTCCTGCGCCGCCGTGCTTCTCCTGTTCCGGTCGTGCATGTCCGCAAGCAAGGCACCGCCTCCGCCCACGAAGCGCAGGCGGCGCCTGATCACCCGATCGCCAGTGCCTCGCCGTTCGGGTCGTCGGCGAAGCCCGGAACCCAGCGGATCACCTCGTCACGGAAGCGCGCCGTGGTGCCGAGCTGGCAGAGGACTCCGACACCGGCCGCATGCACCCGATGGATGAGCACGTACGACGGCGGCAGGTTGAGCTGGCGAACCACGTTCGTCGGGCGGAGGTCGGTGACACTGGCCGCCTGGGCCTGCAGCCACTCCCGGCTGAAGGTGAACTCCTCCACGGCCGTCGGCTCCACGTACGGCGCCAGGAAAGCGCGCAGCGCGTCGGGGTCGATGTCGATGTCCTGACGGATGAAGCCCTCGTCACGGAGGCCCGTCATCACGGTGTCCATGTCGCCCTGGTTGAAGATGCGCGTGAGCTGCCCGAAGACCTTCGGATAGCCGCCGGGCAGACGGTTGACCGCGCCGAAGTCGAGGACGCCGAGCTTGCCGTTGGCCAGCACGCGGAAGTTGCCCGGATGGGGATCGGCGTGCAGCATGCCGACCCGCGCTGGCGAGCTGAACAGGAACCGGACGAACAGCAGCCCCGCGTGATCACGCTCCTCCTTGCTGCCCTCGGTGATCACCCGGGACAGGGGAGTGCCGTCCATCCACTCGCTGACCAGCACCATCTCGTTGGCCGCCACCACATCAGGGACGTGGAAGTCGGGATCGCCGTTGAACTCCAGCGCGAAGGCGTGCTGTGCCTCGGCCTCGCGAAGGTAGTCGAGCTCTTCGGCGATCCGTTCGCGCAGCTCGGCCAGCAGCGCCTTCATGTCGAGGCCGGGCAGCAGCGCCCCGAACATCTTTCCCAGCCGGGCCAGCTGGGTGAAGTCGCCGAGCAGCGCCTTGCCCGCCCCCGGGTACTGGATCTTGACGGCCACCTCGCGCCCGTCGTTCCAGACGGCCTTGTGCACCTGGCCGATCGAGGCGGCGGCCGTGGGGCGGTCGTCGAACGAGAGGAAGTGCTTGCGCCAATCGTCCCCCAGCTGCTCGGCGAGCACTTTGTGGACGGTGGCGACCGGCAGCGGAGGGGCGGCGTCCTGGAGTTTCGTCAAGGTCGCCCGGTAGGGGCCGACGATCTCCGGCGGAAGCGCCGCCTCGAAGATCGACAGTGCCTGGCCGAGCTTCATCGCCCCGCCCTTGAGCTCGCCGAGCACCTTGAAGATCTGCTCGGCGGTACGCTGCTGAACCTCCTGGGCCACGATTTCTGCTGATTTGCCGCCGATGCGCTTGCCGAGGCCGAGGGCGGCCCGCCCGGCGAACCCGAGCGGAAGGGTGGCCAACTTGGCTGAGCGGGTGACTGCCCGGCGCGGAAGATCGCTCACACTCATGCGCGGAACCTCGCCCGAGATGCCGCTTCCCCCCTTCGTGGTCGTCCCCTGAGCACGTCAGTCGCTGGTAGGTGACATGTCCATTGTTAGCGAATAAGGATTGTTTCGCATACAACGACATTGCGGATGACCGCTCCACGACCGTCTTTTCCAGCACCAATCAGGCATTACGTCCATTGTGCCGTTCGTCACAGAGGACGCCCGGCCTTCGAGATGAGCAAGCGCCTGGCCGGTCGCCGCCGCCGCGACGAGCGTGGCGAGGGTCGTGTCGCAGGCGATCTCCCCGGGCGGATAGCCGCCCAGCCTGGCAGTGACGATCGGCCAGGCGGGATCGTGGTCGCGGCGCGTCAGGTCGAGACAGTGCAGGCACGTCGTCTCACCGGGAAACACCAGCGGCCCGACGGACCCGTGCCCCTCGAAGGCTGACACCAGCAGATGCGGGATGCCGAAGTCGGCCAGCTCGTTGACCAGCACCCCGTCCAGAGGCCCCACGGGCGCGAGGATGGCGAGGTCGGGACGCGCTGTGCCATCCCCCAGATGCGGCGCTCCGGCCAGGACGTTGGACGACGGAATTGCGTCCTGGCTCACCTCCGCAGGAGTGGATGGCACAGCAGGAGAGACCCGAGCAGCGGCGGCGCCGGACGGCGTGACACCCGCCCGCCTGGCGCGTGCGGTCGTGCCGCCGATCGGCGTGATGCCCGACCGCCGGGGCTGTGCGGTCGTGCCGCCGGACGGCGACGCCGCCCCGCGTGCAGGCCGGCCGGTGGCGTCACCGGCGGGCGTCGCGTTCCGTCCTGTTGGGCGAGGGGGTGAGGTGCGATCGCGCGGAGGCGGAACGGCCGGGGCGTTCTTCGGCGAGGGAGCAAGCAGCCGCCGGGCGACCGCCGCCGCGCCCTCCTCCCGGGACAGCCCCACCTCGGCCCACGTCAGCCCGCCCGGCGTGATGTCCCCGGGCCGGACCGGCCCGGGATCGATCACCCGGATGTCGCCGACGCCGCCGGCCGCGAGCAGGGCGACGATCTGCCCCCCCACGCGCCCGGCCCCGTAGACCCTGACCTTCGCCTCTCGCCGGCGCCGCAGCAGCTCGACGCCGCCCTCCGGGCTGTTGGAGGCCAGGTCGAGCGCGTCGAGGTCGGGTTTCAGCCGATCCCTCTCGGCGAGGGAGAGCTCCCGCAACGGCGCCGGGAACGGGCCGGCGTCGTGCAGGGCGCCCCGCGTGGCGAGGTAGTCGAGCAGAGCCTGGGCGCACGGCTCGTCGAGGCCGGCCGCCGCCGCGTCGCGCATCACCCGGCGCAGGTCGCGGGTGCCGTCGAGCCCCTCGATCCACTGACGCACCGATCTTGTCAGGCCGGTCAGCGTGATGGCCCGGAGGGGATGCACGCCGTACTGCAGGGTGTGCTCGTCGCGGAGGATTCGCCGGAGGGCCGGCTTCACACGTGGCCTCATGGCCGGAAGGTTCGCACGTCCGACGAAGATCCCGAGCCGGTTCCGCGCCGCCTGTGGACAACCTCGGACCGCGACGCCCACCCTGTGGATAACGTCCGACCGCGGAGTACACCCGCGAAGGGGCGGCGATCACATCCGCGCTTGAGGCAAGCCGGGGACCACCGCGGCTGGCCACGATCACATCCGCGCCTGAGGCAAGCCGGGGACCACCGCGGCTGGTCAGGAACCACATCCGCATCCGCGCCCCGCGGAGCGTTACGCTTCGCCGCATGAGCGAGATCTTGGTCGACCGCACAGACGACGGAGTAGTCGTCCTCACCCTCAACCGCCCCGAACTGCGCAACGCCATGACCGACACCATGACGGCCGAATGGCGCGAAACCATGACCACCCTGGCCGCCGACCGCGACCTGCGCTGCGTCGTCGTCACCGGAGCGGGCAGCGCGTTCTCCTCGGGCGGTGACCTGTCATGGATCGGCGAGCGGGGCGCCGAGGCGGTGCCGCCGCTGCGCGACCGCATGCTCGCCTTCTACCGCACCTGGCTGATGATCGCCGACCTGGAGGTGCCCACCGTCGCCGCGGTCAACGGCCCCGCCGTCGGCGCGGGCCTGTGCGTGGCCCTGGCCTGCGATCTCGTCTACGCCGCCGACGACGCCAAACTCCTGGCCCCCTTCACCCGGCTCGGGCTGCACCCGGGCATGGCCGCCACGTACCTGCTGCCCAGAAGAGCCGGTACGGCACTGGCCCGGGAGATGCTCCTGACCGGCCGTCTCCTTACGGGTACGGAAGCGGCAGATAAAGGCTTGGTAAATCAATCTTTCCCGAAGAATGACCTTCTCTCCGAGGTTTCGGTCATCGCCAAGAAGATCGCAGAGATGGCTCCAGTCGCCACCCGCCTCACAAAGGTCGCGCTGAACCAAGACCATCAAGACCTGGAAGCCGCTCTGAGGTGGGAATCCTTGGCCCAGCCCGTCACCATGGCATCATCCGACCTGCTGGAGGGCCTGGCGGCGCATCGGGAAAGGCGCATGCCCAAATTCACCGGCTCTTAATCATCTGACCAGCGAAAACAACGTCCACCCTCTGTGGAATTTCGCCAGTCTCGGCTAACGTGCTTATGTGCCCCCCGAGACAGTCGAGGTCCGTCGCAGTTCTCGTCGCCGGCGTACGGTCTCCGCCTACCGCGACGGCGACAAGACGATCGTGCTCCTGCCCGCCTGGCTGAGCGGCGAAGACGCGGATGAATGGGTGAGCCGGATGCTCGACCGGCTGGCCGCCAAGGAAGAACGACGAAGGCCGACCGACGAGGCCCTGCTCGAACGGGCGAGGGAGCTGTCGGTGAAGTACCTCGACGGCCGGCCCGACCCCGTGAGCGTTCGATGGGTCGACAACCAGCAGCATCGCTGGGGCTCCTGCACCCCGGAGAACGGCACCATAAGGATTTCGACCCGGCTCAAGGGCCTGCCCGAGTGGGTCATCAACTACGTCATCATCCACGAGCTCGCGCACCTGATCGTGCCGAGCCATGGCCCGGGGTTCTGGGCGCTGGTAGAACAGTATCCGAAGGCGGAGCGGGCGCGCGGGTTCCTCGAAGGATTCTCCGCGGCGGCCCACACGGCACCGGAGGAGTGTTGACGCGCATCGTCGCCGTCCTGGTACGCGGCCGCATGGCCGAAGCGGCGCCCCCCGGCGTCGATCCACGGCAGTTCCTGGCGGCCGTGGCCGAGGACACCTACGAGATGGTCGCCGGCCTGGAGTTCGTCACCCCGGTCCTGATCACGGCCGTCCCCGGCCTCGACGACATCGTCTGGCCCGGCACGGAGATCATCACCATCGACGAGGACGAGCCGCTGCGCGCCGTCCTCGGCCGCCTGTCCGGCGACCAGGCAGCGGTGATCAACGCCGACGCGCCCGACCTGCCCTCGCTGCTGGTCGGCAAGCTGTTCAGGGAACTGGGCCGGGCCGAGATCACGATCTGCCCCGCGGCGGACGGCGGCGCGGTGGCGCTGGCCTGCTCGCTGCCGCTGCCGACCTGGGCCGCCCCCGACCTCGACGACCCCGACGTCGTCGCCGTCCTCCGGGAGCAGGCCCCGGGCCCGCGCAGGGTCGCCACCATCTCCGGATGGCACCGCCTGCGCACGTCCGACGACGTCGGACGCCTCGACCCGGGTCTCGAAGGCTGGGACAACACCCGCGCCCTGATCGGCCGCTGACCCGCGTCAGGGAACGGTGAGCTCGGCCAGGACGGCCCGGTGGTCGGTGCCCGGAACGTCGCGCACGCTGACCTCCCTGACGCCCACCCGCTCGTCCACCAGCACGTGGTCGATGGTGATGATCGGCGGTACCCGCTTGTTGGCCGGCCACGTGGGGATCAGCCCCGCGCCCACCTGGTCGGCCGCGTCCTTGTACCCCCGGGCCAGCAGCCTGCGCAGCGAGGCGTGGTCGAGCGAGGCGTTGAAGTCGCCGGCGAGGATCCGCACGGTTTCGCCGCCGGCGGAAGGAAGGCCGGCGAGCGCCTCGTTCCAGTTGACCACGTTGGGGCCGAGCGGCGGGTAGGGGTGGACGTCGACGAACTCGATCGGCTTCCCGCCAGGCAGCGCCACCATGGCGGCGGGCATCTTGTGCCCCACCGGGGGCACCACGTCGTCGAGCGGCTGGAGCGGGTGCCTGGAGTAGAGGCCGCTTCCGCCGGCGTCCCATTCGTCCTCAAGCACGCGGTGGGGCATGAGCTCCTTCAGGCCGGCCGCGTCCATGTCGGCCACGGCGCCGGGGGTCAGCTCCTGCGTGCTCAGCACGTCGGGCCGGAACTCGCGCACCAGGTTCACGATCACCTGCGGGTCGGCCTTGCCGAACAACATGTTGATGGTCATGACCTTGAACGGCCTGCCGGTCGTGGCCTCGGCCGTGCCCAGCGCGCGCGGCAGGACGCTGAACCCGAGCGCGGTCGTGGTGAGCAGCGCGACGGCCGTCGCGGCCCGCCTGCGCCCGACCGCGGCGATCAGGAGGGGGACCAGGGACCCGGCCGCCGCGTACGGCGTCGCCGTCATCAGCTGCGTGGGCAGCGAGCCTCGTTCCAGCCCGGCCACCCTGGCCACGGCCCAGGCCGCGAAGGGTGTCACGGCCAGCCAGGTCAGGACGTTGCCGGGCAACTTCCGCGGCTTGCGGGCAGGCGTCACGATCGTGCCGCCAACGGCAGAAGTCTCCACGCGGCCCCCCTTGGAACGATGCGAAGGACTCTAGCCCAGCGAACGCGAGCGCGAGCCGAGCGCGGCGCGTCCGCGTGCGGCCAGCCGGCGCGTGGCCTCGTCGGACAGCTCGGGGATCTCGTCGACGGGGAACCAGCGCAGGTCGAGCGACTCGTCGCTCATGACGGCCTCGGCGCCGGGAGGGGCCACGGCCGCGTACTCGACGTCGAGGTGCCAGCTGCGCGGCGGATGGCACCAGACCTCGTGCTTGTCCACGGCCAGCGGGCCGGGCAGCAGCTCAAGTCCGGAGATTCCCGACTCCTCGGTGGCCTCGCGCAGCGCCACCGCCTCCAGCGTGGCGTCGAAGTCCTCGCAGTGGCCGCCCATGGGCAACCACTGCCCGGCCTTCGGATGCAGCGTGAGCAGCACCCGGGCGCCGTCGTGGCTGAGCACGGCGGTGGTGGCCGTCAGGTGGCCGGGTGCGCACGCGCGCCACATGGCGTCGTCGTACGTCCGCAGATGGCCGAGGAACTCGGCGCGCAGCGCCTCCTCCTCGGGGGTCGGCGCGGTCCAGGAGGACAGCACCGCCACCGCGTCGTCGTGCAGGGTCACCGGCCGCCGTCCTGGTCGCCGTCCTGCTCGCCGTTCTCGTCGCCGGGCTTGGCCTCCAGCTGGGAGATGTCCCAGGCGGCCTCGCCGCGGACGAACGCGTCGGGGTCGTCGAGGTCATCGGCCGTCGGCATGAGGTCGGGGTGACCCCACAGGGCGTCGCGCCCGTCGACGCCGCGCTCGGTCTCCAGCGCGCGCCACAGCGCCGCGGCCTCGCGCAGCCGCCGGGGCCGCAGCTCCAGCCCGACCAGCGTGCCGAACGTCAGCTCCGCGGGCCCACCGGTCGCCCGGCGCCTGCGTACGGTCTCGGCCAGCGCGACCGCCGAGGGCAGCTTGCCGTCGGCGGCCCGGTCGACCACCGTGGCCACCCACCCCTCGACCAGGGCGAGCATCGTCTCCAGGCGAGCCAGGGCGGCCTTCTGCCGCTCGGTCTCCTCGGGCTTGAGCAGCGCGCCGCCGCTCAGCGCCTCCTGGATCGCCTCGGGATTGTTGATGTCGAGCCCGCGGATCTGCTCCTCCAGCGCGGAGGTGTCCACGGTGATGCCCCTGGCGTATTCCTCGACGGCCCCGAGCAGGTGCGAGCGCAACCACGGGACGTGCTGGAACAGCCGGTGGTGCGCGGCCTCGCGCAGCGCCAGATAGAGCCGGATCTCGTCGGCGGGGATCTCAAGGCCCTCGCTGAAGGACGCGATGCCGCCGGGCAGCAGCGCCGCGGTGCCGGACAGCGGCAGGCCGATGTCGGTCGTGCCGATGACCTCGCGCGCCAGCGAGCCGAGCGCCTGGCCGATCTGCTGACCGACCATCATGCCGCCCATCTGCTTGAGCATGCCCATCAGCGGCCCGGCCATCTGCTGGGCCTCGGGCGGCAGCCCCGAGCCGCCGAGCGCGCCGCCCATGGTCTCGACCATGCGTTCGGCAACGGGCTCGCAAAGCTTGCGCCAGACCGGGACCGTGTTCTCGATCCACTCGGACCGGCTCCAGGCCTGCGGGTTGGACACGCCGCTCGGCAGTGTCGTCGCCTCGTTCAGCCACAGGTCGGCCAGGCTCAGCGCCTCGACGATCTGGCGGCGCTCGCCTTCCATGACGCTCGGATCGCCCTGGGCGACCACGGCGTGTCGTGCGATGTTCTTGGCCATGTCCCAGTTGACAGGGCCGGAACCCTGAGGCGCCGACAACATGTCGGCGAACTGGCGCATCGCCTGAGCCATTTGCTCAGGGTTGCCGAACATGGCGAACGGGTTCTCGTTAGGGTCGTTTTCGCGACCTGGCAGGTCAGTCACCGCTCTACCTCGTGCAGGATGGAGGAGTCCACATCCGCCACGTTAGTCGTCCTACGGCGGATCAGTGCAAAGTGAGGACCTGGTGCCTACCTCGAAACGCCCGCGTCAACCCGTCGTCGCCGTCACCGGCGCGGCCTCCGGAATCGGCCGCGAGTTGCTCGTGAGGCTCGCATCCGCCGCGGATTTCCGCAGAGTGGTGGCCATCGACGAGGAGCGCGGCGACGTTCAGGAAGCCACGTGGAGAGTGATCGACGTACGGGATCCGCTCTTGGCGAACCGGATCTCCGACATCGACGTCCTGGTCCATCTGGCCGGTGACTACGCCGTCGACTCCGACCCGGGGGAGCGGCGCGCGTACAACCTCAGAGCCGCGCAGACGGTGCTCACCGCCTGCGCCGCCGCCCGCGTGCGGCGGGTGATCCTGGTCACCAGCGCCATGGTGTACGGCGCCGCGCCCGACAACGAGGTCCCCCTGCCGGAGGACTCCCCGGTGGCCGCCGAGCCCGACACCGGCGTCGTGGGCGACTACCTGGAGATCGAGTCACTGGTCCGCAGGTCGCTGCGCAGCCACCCGGGCCTGGACGTCACGGTGCTGCGCCCGGCGGCGGTCGTCGGTCCGGGCGTCGACACGGTCATCACCCGGCATTTCGAGTCGCCGAGGCTGCTCACGGTCAAGGGCTGCAACCCCAACTGGCAGTTCTGCCACATCGACGACCTCGTCTCGGCGTTGGAGCTGGCCGCCAAGGGGGCCGTCACCGGCGTGGTGGCCGTGGGCTCCGACGGCTGGCTGGAGCAGGAGCAGGTCGAGGAGCTGTCCGGAATCCGGCGGTTCGAGCTGCCGGCCGGGCTCACGTTCGGCACCGCGCAGCGCCTGCACCGGCTCGGCATCACCCCGGCCCCCGCCACCGACCTGCACTATGTCGTCTATCCGTGGGTGGTCGACTGCTCGGCGCTGCGCGAGGCGGGCTGGAAGCCCACGTGGACCAACGAGGCCGCCTTCCGGCAGCTCCTCGAACTCCGCGAGAACCGGACCACCGTGGTCGGCAGGCGGCTGCCGGTCAAGGAGGCCACGCTCACCGCGGCCGGCGCGACGGTGGCCGTCATCGGCACCGCGGCGATCGTCCGGCAGGTCCGCAAAAAGCGTCGCCAGTAGGAACGTGAGGTTAGGCTCTTTCCGTGGACGTCATCCGGTTGCTCGGCATTCGTGACACCCCGTTGTCCGTTGACGAGGTGCTGGCCGCGGTGGGAGACCACGCGGCGGGCGGCACCGCGATCTTCATCGGCACCGTGCGCGAACAGGACCACGGCAAATCCGTGACCCGGCTCTCCTACTCCGCCCATCCCTCGGCGCCCGACGAGCTGCGCCGGGTCGCCGAGAAGGTCGCGGCCGACTTCCCCGTCACCGCGATGGCCGCCGTCCACCGGGTCGGCGACCTGGGGCTCGGCGACACGGCGGTGATCGTCGCCGTGGCCGCGCCACACCGCGACGAGGCGTTCAAGGCCTCGCGCAGGCTCATCGACGACCTCAAGGCCGAAGTCCCCATCTGGAAACACCAGGTGTTCGCCGATGGCGAGACCGAGTGGGTCGGCGCCTGCGAATAAGCTCATCACCATGTCACGACGCGTCCTCACCCTGCTGCTCGCGGGGTTCTTCGTGCTCGCGCTGGGCGTCCTGGGCGCGTTCCGGCCGGTCCCGTACGTCGTGCTGAGCCCCGGCCCCACCGAGAACACCATCGGCGAGATCGACAAGAAGCCGGTGATCTCGATCAGCGGCCGGCAGACCTATCCCACCAGCGGCGCGCTGAGCCTGGTCACGGTGGCCTACCAGGGCGGCCCGGCCGCCCAGATCGACCTGCTGACGGCGTTGCGCGGCTGGCTCGACCCGACCGTCGCGGTGGTCCCGCAGGAGACGATCTTCCCGCCCGGCCGCGACGCGAAGAAGGTCGACGAGGAGAACGCGGTCGAGATGACCAACTCCCAGGACTCCGCCAAGGCCGCCGCGCTCAACGAGCTCAAGATCCACTACGACCGGGTCGTCACGGTGCTGTCCACCGAGAAGGGCAAGCCCGCCGACGGCAAGCTGCAGAAGGGCGACCAGATCAACGCGGTCGACGGCAAACCGGCCACCAACTCGCAGTTCGTCGGCGACACCGTCAAGGCGCACAAGCCAGGCGAGACCGTGACCTTCAACGTGACCAGGGGCGGCCAGAAGCTCGACGTGTCGCTGCAGCCGATCGCCAGCAAGGACGGCAAGCCCCTCGTCGGCGTGCTCATGCAGGAGAAGTTCAAGTTCCCCTTCGACGTCGACATCAATGTCGGCGACGTCGGCGGCCCGAGCGCCGGGCTGATGTTCTCGCTCGGCATACTCGACAAGCTGACCCCCGGCGAGATCACCGGCGGCAAGCGCATCGCCGGCACCGGCACCATCGACACCGAGGGCCAGGTCGGGCCCATCGGCGGCATCGCCCAGAAGATGGTGGGGGCCCGCGACTCCGGCGCGACCGTCTTCCTCACCCCCGCGGACAACTGCGCGGAGGCCATGAAGGCCGTGCCCGACGGCCTGCGGCTGGTCAAGGCTGACACGTTGCACGACGCGGTGCTCGCGCTCGACGCGCTGCGCACCGGAAAGGGCAATGTGCCCGCTTGTGAGGCCGGATGAAACTTCCGGCGAGCGCCGTGCGTTAGCCGTACGGCTGGCGCTGCGGTGTAAGTTGCCAGACACGGACCGTTTCTTCATCACGACGAGGGGTTGGCCTTGAGCTTCCGGACCCCAGGGGCCGGCAGGGCGATGCGCTTGCCACGCCGGCCGCGGCTGCTTCTGCCTGTGGCCATCGCGCTGGTCGCGATCGTGGCCCTGTTTTTTCTCTTTTCTGGGATTTATACCGACTACCTGTGGTTTGACACGACCAACTACACGTCGGTCTTCTCCGGGGTGCTGCTGACCGAGATCGTGCTGTTCCTCGTCGGAGCGGTGCTCATGGTCGGCATCACGGGCGGCAACATGCTGCTGGCCTTCCGCACCCGGCCGATGTTCGGTCCCGCCGTGTTCGGCGGCGGCAGCGGAGCCGACCGCTATCGCATGGCGCTCGACCCCCACCGCAAGCTGATCTTCATCGTCGGCATGGGCCTGCTCGCGCTCTTCTCCGGCTCCTCGTTCGCGGGGCAGTGGAAGACGTGGCTGCAGTTCGTGAACGGAGCCTCCTTCGACAAGAAGGACGAGCTGTTCGGCATGGACATCTCGTTCTTCATGTTCGACTACCCGTTCATCAGGATGGTGCTGAACTTCCTGTTCACCGCCGTGATCATCTCGATCATCCTGGCCACGATCACCCACTACCTCTACGGCGGCTTCCGGCTGCAGTCGCCGGGCGTGCACGCCTCCAGGGCCGCGCGGATCCACCTTTCCGTGCTGCTCGGCGTGTTCGTCCTGCTCAAGGCCGTCGCCTACTACATCGACCGGTTCGGTCTGGTCTTCTCCGACCGCGGCTACGTGCACGGCGCGTCCTACACCGACGTCAACGCGGTGCTCCCGGCCAAGAACATCCTCGCGATCATCGCGCTGATCTGCGCCGCGCTGTTCTTCGCCGGCGTCGTGCGCCCCGGCGGCATGCTGCCCGGCGTCTCGTTCGGCCTGCTCGTGCTCTCGGCCATCCTGATCGGCGGGGTCTACCCGGCGCTGGTCGAGCAGTTCCAGGTCAAGCCCAACCAGCAGGGCAAGGAAGCCCTCTACATCGACCGGAACATCCAAGCCACCAGATCAGCCTACGACGTGCAGAACGCCGAAGTGATCGACTACAACGCCCAGGCCGACCCGACCAAGGTCAGCGCCGGCGGCGACGAGTCGGTGACCGGCGTGCGCCTGCTCGATCCGGCGCTGGTGTCGTCCACGTTCGAGCAGACCCAGCGCATCCGCGGCTTCTACGGCTTCCCCGACCAGCTCGACGTCGACCGCTACCCCGGCAAGGACGGCAAGCTGGTCGACCACGTGGTCGGCGTCCGCGAGCTGCTCGGCCCGCCCGCGCCCCAGAACAACTGGATCAACCGCGCGCTGGTCTACACCCACGGCTACGGCTTCGTCGCCGCGCCGGGCAACGAGGTCGACGCGGGCGGCCTGCCCGCCTACGACAGCAAGGACATGCCGGTCACCGGCGACCTCGCGGCCTCGACCGGGCTCAAGGAGTCGCGCGTCTACTTCGGCGAGAACCCCGGCTCCACCGAGTACGTCATCGCCGGCGGCAACCCCAAGACCCCGCAGGAGCTCGACTACCCGGTCTCCGGCGGCCAGACCGGCCAGCAGAACACCACCTACACCGGCAAGGGCGGCGTGCCGATCGGTTCGGCCCTCAACCGGCTGGTCTACGCCGCCAAGTACGGCGAGATGAACATCCTGCTGTCGGGCGACATCAACGACAACTCCAAGATCCTCTACGTGCGCAACCCGCGGGAGCGGGTGGAGAAGGTCGCGCCGTTCCTGACCCTCGACGGCAACGCCTACCCGGCGATCGTCGACGGCCGGATCACCTGGATCATCGACGGGTACACCACGTCCAACGCCTACCCGTACTCGCAGAGCGAGAGCCTCGGCGACATGACCCGCGACCTGGCCACCGACCGTCGCGTGGTCGCCCAGCAGCCGCAGGACGAGATCAACTACATCCGCAACTCGGTCAAGGCCACGGTCGACGCCTACGACGGAACGGTCACGCTCTACGCCTGGGACGGCAACGACCCGGTGCTCAAGACGTGGTCCAACGCCTTCCCCGGCACGATCAAGCCCGCCTCGCAGATGAGCCCCGACCTCCAGGCGCACATCCGCTACCCGGAAGACCTGTTCAAGGTGCAGCGCTACATGCTGTCGCGCTACCACGTCACCAACGCGGCCGCCTTCTACAGCGCCCAGGACTTCTGGAACATCCCCAGCGACCCGTCGCAGGGCAACCAATCGGTCAAGCAGCCGCCGTACTACCTGACGGCGACGATGCCCGACGAGTCCGAGCCGTCGTTCTCGCTGACCACGACCTTCGTCCCCAGAGAGGGCCCCAACCTGGCGGCCTTCATGGCCGCGGGTTCCACGGTGGGCAAGGACTACGGCAAGCTGCGCATCCTGCGCATGCCGTCCAACACCACGGTCCCCGGCCCCGGTCAGGCCCAGAACAACTTCCAGAACAAGTTCTCGGGCGAGCTGGGCCCCCTCGGCCTCGGCCAGGCCAACGTCAGGTACGGCAACCTGCTGACCCTGCCCTACGCGAACGGCCTGATCTACATCGAGCCCGTCTACGTGCAGACCAAGGCCGGCACCGGCCAGGAGCCGTACCCGATCCTGCGGCGGGTGCTGGTGGCGTTCGGCAACAAGGTCGGCTCGGGTGACACCCTCGACCAGGCGCTGGAGCAGGTCTTCGGCGGCGAGCAGCAACAGCCGAACACCCAGCCCCAGCAGACCACGCCCAACCAGGCGAACACGTCCGCGATGAACACCGCCATCTCCAACGCCCAGAAGGCCTACGAGGACGCCCAGAAGGCCCTCCAGGCCAGCCCCCCGAACTGGGACGAGTACGGCAAGGCGCAGAAGCGGCTGGAGGAGGCGCTGAAGCAGATCGAGAGCGCCAACGCCAAGCCGGCGGCCACCCCGTCGCCCTCGGCCTCTCCCTCCGCCTCCCCGTCGGCGACGCCGTCCGCTTCGCCGCCGGCCACGTCCACACCGACGCCGACACCCTCGGGCACACAGGCGGGAGGCACCACCTAGCCCATTCGGTTTGCGCCCGCCCCCCTTCGCCGATAGTCTTGAAAAGCAAGACAGCGACGCGGGGTGGAGCAGTTCGGTAGCTCGCTGGGCTCATAACCCAGAGGTCGCAGGTTCAAATCCTGCCCCCGCTACCAAGATTCGAGGTCCTGGCCAATGGCCAGGGCCTCGTTGCATTTCAGCGGCACCGCAGGTCCCATCCGGCATCGTCGGTCTCAAGGACCTCGACCACCGCGGACGCGGGATCGCCGTCCTGGAAGTACACCCCGCCGTTGATCCGGTCGTAGTAGCTCGTGAGCTCGGCCTCGGACAGCCCGGTGCGCAGCGAGAACCTGACCAGGAAGTCGCACCGCCAGCGAAGCCGGCGCCGTGATGGCGGGGGTTCGAGCAGCATGAGGCCCATGGTCACAGCCGCCGACGCGCCTGGACAAGCCCGGCCGGGTCGAAGGAGTCCAGAAGGGCGGTATAGTTGATAACAACACACCGACGCGGGGTGGAGCAGTTCGGTAGCTCGCTGGGCTCATAACCCAGAGGTCGCAGGTTCAAATCCTGTCCCCGCTACCAATCCGAAGTCCCCGGTCGCCACACGGCGACCGGGGACTTCGTCGTTTCCGGGCCTCGTCGGGCCGAGTCTTGTCCTACAAGCCACGTGCTGATTACATGATTACATGACGGAAAAAGACGTCCCGACCATCTATGAGTGGGCGGGCGGGATCGAGGCGTTCGAACGGCTGACCGCGACGTTCTACCGGACCGTCCTCAAGGACGACCTCATCGGGCCGCTGTTCGCCCACATGGACCCCGACCACCCCAAATACGTCGCCATGTGGCTCAGTGAGGTCTTCGGCGGTCCCGACCGGTACACCCGCGAACGCGGCGGCTATTCCCACATGCTGGCCCACCACCTGGGCCGGGCCATCACCGAACCGCAGCGTCGCCGCTGGGTGAACCTCCTCATGGACGCCGCCGACGAGGTCGGTCTGCCCGACGACCCCGAGTTCAGAGCCGCGTTCGCCGGCTACATCGAATGGGGCACCCGGCTGGCCGTGCACAACTCCCAGCCCGGCGCGACGCCGCCCCCGGAGGCGCCGGTTCCGCACTGGGGCTGGGGAGTCGCCCCGCCATACCAGCCGTAACCTGGAGAAATGGGAAGCACGTCGCGCGGGCGGCTGCGGGTCTACCTGGGGGCGGCGCCGGGCGTCGGCAAGACGTACGCCATGCTCAGCGAGGCGCGCCGGGCCAAGGAACGCGGACGTGACGTGGTCGTGGGCCATGTCGAGACCCACGGCCGCGACCAGGTCGCCCGCCTGCTTGACGGGCTGGAGACCGTGCCGGGCCGCACCGTCGTCCATCGCGGCGCCACGTTCACCGAGCTCGACGCCGACGCGGTCATCGCCCGCCGCCCCAAGGCCGTGCTGGTCGACGAGCTCGCCCACACCAACACGCCCGGCTCCCGGCACGCCAAACGCTGGCAGGACGTTCAGGACATCCTGGACGCCGGCATCGACGTCGTCTCCACGCTCAACATCCAGCATTTGGAGTCCCTGCGCGACGTGGCCGAGCAGATCACCGGCCTGCCACAGCGCGAGACCGTCCCCGACGACCTCGTCCGGCGGGCCGACCGGCTCGAACTCGTCGACATGTCACCCGAGGCCCTGCGCCGCCGCCTCGCCCACGGCAACGTCTATCCGCCGGAACGCGTCGACGCCGCCCTCGCCAACTACTTCCGCGTCGGCAACCTGTCCGCTCTGCGGGAGCTTGCCCTGCTCTGGGTGGCGGACCGGGTCGACCGGCAGCTCATCGCGTACCGGGCCGACCACGACATCGCGGGCACCTGGGAGGCCCGCGAACGCGTCGTCGTCGCCCTCACCGGCGGCCCCGAGGGAGACACCCTCGTCCGCCGCGCCGCCCGCATCGCGGCCAGGACCAAGGGCGCCGACCTGCTCGCCGTGCACGTCACCCGGGCCGACGCCCTGTCCACCGCGAGCGACCCGGCCAACCTGGCACGCCAGCGCAAACTCGTCGAGGACCTCGGCGGCACCTACCACCAGGTCGTGGGCGATGACATCCCGCGCGCGCTGATCGCGTTCGCCGACGGAGTGAACGCCTCGCAACTCGTCCTCGGCGCCTCCCGGCGAGGACGGCTCGCGCAGCTGGTCACCCGCGGCGTGGGCATGACGACGGCCACGCTGTCCGGCTCGATCGACGTGCACATGGTCCCGCACGAGGCCGTCAGCGGCGGCTCCGGCCGGCCGCAGCCCGGGGGAGCGCTGACGCGGCGGCGCAAGGCGGCCGGATGGGCCCTGACCCTGGCCGCCATGCCGGCGCTCACCGCCGTGATCGCGCCGCTCGACCTGAGCCTGCCCAGCGAGATCCTGCTCTTCCTGCTGCTGGTCGTCGGCGTCGCGCTGGTGGGCGGGATGTGGCCGGCGCTCACGGCGGCGGTGCTCGCGTTCGGGCTGCTCAACTGGTTCTTCACGCCGCCGGTGCACACCCTGACCATCGCCGAACCGGAGAACGTGCTCTCGCTGACCATCTTCGTCCTGGTCGCCGCCATGGTGAGCACGGTCGTGGACCTGGCCGCCCGGCGCAGCAGGGAAGCGGCCCGGTCCAGGGCGGACGCCGAGGTCCTCTCCACACTGGCCGGACACGTGTTGCGCGGGGAATCCGCGGTTGCCTCGCTGCTCGGACGGTTGCGCGAGACGTTCGGGCTGACCGCGGTGACCCTGCTCGAAAGGGACGATCCGTCGGGTGAGTGGCGCATCGTCGCCACGTCCGGCGGCCCCCCGATCACCACTCCGCCCGCCACCACCCCGAACCACACCGGACCGGACGGCGGGAGCGACGTGGTCACCATCGACGACCGGCTGGTGCTCGCGACCCGCGGCCGGCTGCTCGACGCCAGCGACCGCCGCGTCCTGGAGGCGTTCGCCGCCGAGGCCGCCGTCGCCCTGCGCCAGCAACGCCTGCGCGAGGCGGCCGAGCGCGCCGAGCCGCTCGCCGAGGCCGACCGCATGCGCACCGCGCTGCTCGCCGCCGTCGGCCACGACCTGCGCACCCCTCTCGCCTCGGCGATGGCCTCCGTGGAGAGCCTGCGCAACACCGACATCATCTGGTCCGACGACGACCGCGCCGAACTGCTGGCCACCGCCGGCGAGTCCCTGGTCAAACTGAACCGTCTCGTGTCGAACCTGCTCGACATGAGCCGCCTCCAGGCTGGGGTGCTGGGCGTCGCACTGCGGCCCGTCGCGGTCGAGGACGTGCTGCCACGCGCCATCGACGACCTCGGCCCGCTGCGCGACCGGGTCAGAAGTGGCGTCCCGGCCGACCTGCCGGAGTTCCAGGCCGATCCGGCGCTGCTCGAACGCGTCCTGGTGAACCTGATGGCCAACGCCGTCCGCTACAGCCCCGAAGCCGAGCCCGTGCTCGTCACCGCGAGCTGGCACGGCGAACGCGTCGAACTGCGCGTCATCGACAGGGGGCCAGGAATCCCCGCGGAAGCGCATGAAAGGGTGTTCATGCCCTTCCAACGACTCGGCGACCGCGACAACCACACCGGCGTGGGCCTCGGCCTCGCACTCTCGCGCGGCCTCACCGAGGCGATGGGCGGCACGCTGCTCCTTGAGGACACCCCCGGAGGAGGGCTCACCATGACGGTCTCACTGAGGAGGGCCCTGTGACCCGCGTGCTCGTCGTCGACGATGAGCCCCAGATCCTGCGTGCTCTGCGCATCAACCTGGCGGCCAGGCACTACGAGGTCGCGGTCGCCCCGGACGGCGCATCGGCGCTGCGCCAGGCCGCCGACTGGCACCCCGACCTGGTCGTCCTCGACCTCGGCCTGCCCGATCTCGACGGCGTCGAGGTGATCCAGGGGCTGCGCGGCTGGACGAAGGTTCCGATCATCGTGTTGTCGGGACGTACCGACAGCACGGACAAGGTGGACGCCCTCGACGCCGGAGCCGACGACTACGTCACCAAGCCGTTCGGCATCGACGAGCTGCTGGCCCGCATCCGCGCGGTGACCCGCCGCACGAACCAGCACGAAGAGGAACCCGCGACGGTGCGGCTTGGTGATCACGTGATCGACCTGGCAGGCAAGACGATCTCAGGTGGTGTACGGCTGACCCCGACGGAGTGGCACTTCCTGGAGATCCTGCTTCGCAATCCCGGCAAACTGATCAGCCAGCGGCAGTTGCTGACGGAGGTGTGGGGCGTCGGCTACCTGAAGGAGACGCACTACCTGCGCCAGTACATGGCCCAATTGCGCCGCAAGCTCGAACGCGACCCGTCCCACCCCGTTCACCTGCTGACCGAGCCCGGAATGGGATACCGGTTTCAGCCCTCCTGATCCCTGGCCAGGACGACCGCCTTGAGCACGGCCCACCCGAGCAGCAAGGCCCCGAAGAGCACCTGAGCGGCACGCACCCACAGCGAAGACGTCTGATCCGCATAGATCACAACACCGATCCACATCAGACCAAATATCCCGACCAGGATGATTGCCGACCAGTTCAGCCCACGTTGCCACATACGCGCAGTCTTACAGCCGGGTAGCCAAGACCGGGTATGGCCACAGTCCTCATCCGGTCGAAGCCTGAGCCCCTGGGGAATCAGCCCTGAGCGAGCAATGACTGGGCCGGCCGGCTCAACGGGGGAGCGTCCGGTGCGCGCCGACGCACCGCCGCAGGCGCATCCCGCGCATCCGCACGACCGGCGGTTGTTGCTGCTGCTCCTCGTGCATGCAGGCGAGCAGCGCCTCAGCCGTACGGGCGTCGGACAGGATCTGCCGCACGGCGTCCTCGTCCTCGGGGAGCTGACCGCGTTCGGCCAGTTCGCGCGTGAGGAAGGCGAGCGGGTCGGGCGCGCCGACCATGTCCGCGGCCATGGTCGTCCGCGCCGCCGTGAGCAGCCGCAGGTAATGGGTACGCAGGACGGCCTCGCGCACGCGTGCCTGTTCGAGGTCGTCGATCAGCGTCCGGGCGATGCGCAGGAGGTCTCCCGCATGGGTCGCCGGGTCGGCGAGGAAGGCACGGATGTCGTCGAACTCCGAGCGGGTCATGGCGGGCACCTCCGAGAGCGCAGTCTGCTCGTGGCTACCTTCGTACCGAGGCACGATTGCGGATGACTTGCTGACCGCTTGACTTCGGGTGTCGTACGGACGGCGATGACCAAGGTTTGACGATCTTGTGACGAGGGAACGACCCTACGATTACCTGTGTGGCGCGAAGTACGTCCGGGAGACTGCTAGAGTTGCTTCGCGCAGGGCGGCCAAGGGGCTCGCAAGAGCCTCAACAGAAGCCCGGCAAATCCCACTTCCTTCTGGTTCATTCAAGACGGTTCAGAGCAGTCTGAATGAGCTGGTAAGTTAGAGGGGTTGTCCCGGAAGCGGGGCGCAACTTAATTCCAGCAGGTCGAGCAAGTCCGGTCAATTTGACAGAGACTTGAACGGCTGAAAGAATTAAGACACAACGAAAGAACGCAAGACGAAAT
>NZ_JBIAOF010000012.1:0-387917 GCF_042878785.1 Nonomuraea sp. NPDC003560
GGTAGCGCTGCGGGGGCATTCGGCCACCTTGGCTGCCCGCGAGCTGGTCGTCACGCTGCCACGCCGCGCATAAACGATCTTCTCAAACACGCTCTGAGGGGCGGTCACGTGGGTGTACCGCTCGCTGTCATCTCCATGTGGCCAAGGAGCCCCTGGACGACGCGGATGCAGCAATGTGGCGGCGGTGTGCGCGGGCGTCGTGGACCTGTACGTCGCGGACGCCGCCTCCTTGAGGTCGCTTCCCGCTCTTTCCAGTCCTTGGTGCGCTCGATCGGTATGTTGCTTAGCGGCGCATACGAGATTGTGAATTTCCCGACGGTCCCCCGCCTTTCACGCTCGGTGTCTGCGGTCTCGCGGTGTGCCATGAGCTGGGGGGAGGAGTTCGGGCGAGCAATGGAGGGTTAGCTGCCCTTACGCTGACAGAAGACCAGGTGAGCAGGTCCAGCACTACAAGCATGCCGACCGGCGCCGTTGTCGTTGCTCGGCCGGCATGGTGCCGGTTATCCGGCATTTCCTCGAACTGTGACGTTGTGCTCGGCCCACGTGTACGCGAAGACGGCGTTGCCTCCCCCGTACACCTTGTACGTGTACTGACCACCCTCGGTCGGTGTGTCGGTGAAGCCGAAGGCTCCATCGCTGTCCACGGTCAGGGTCCCCAGCACTGTGGTCACGGTGCCCTTACTGTTAGAAACAGTACGCAGCACCCCGAACAGAACATCCTGCGGAGGAGCCTGGTCGCCCGCGGTCAGCGTGCCGCTGATCTGCAGCTGCTTATCGGTGTGTCCCGTCGTCGGTCCGGACAGGGTCAGCGACAGTGGGTGCTGAGCTACCGAGACCGTCGTCGAGACCTTGCTCCACCGGAAGTTCGAACTGCCCTCCCAGAGCACGTCATAGGTGAGCACTCCGGACACCGGCGGGGTGTCCGTGATGGTGAATGTGCCGTCTTCTGCGGTTGTCACACCGGCCACTGTCGCGCTGGTGCCGTCGGGCAGCTTGCGGGTCACCACTAGCGGCTGCGTGCCAGAAGCGGAGCCGTCGGACAGCGTGAGCTTGCCGGTTACGGTGAGCGGTTTGAGCGCTGTCCCGGCGGCCGGGGGTGTCAGGGTGAGTGTGGATGCCGGAAGGGTGGTGCCCTCCGCCCGCCACAGGCGGAGCCGTCCGGCAGACGTGAACTCCCTCACTACGCCGAAGACGTCATGGCCCGAAAAGGCGAGCGTCCCTGGGAACAGGTCGCCGCCGGCTCCGTCGGCCTTGTAAATCTGTGTTGTCGTTGTCGTGTCGTAGAGCGCAATGGGTACGCCGGACGTTCGGCCGGCCGCCACATGGGCGCCGTCTGGGCTGACCGTGACGGCTACCGAGGTCCCCGGATCCGTCGGCGCCGAACCATATGCATGGACCCTGGTCAGGTTGGTGGAGTCCCAGCCGTCGAATCGCTGTGGGAAGTTGGCCGCCGAGATGATCATCGAGCCATCCGGCGTGATGGCGAGATCGTTCAGGAAGTCCACACCGCTGTCGAAACCGTCGATGACGCCACGCAGGGCGGCGGGGGTCACGTTCACGTCGTAGACCATGAGGTCGCAGGCGTTGTGGCCCGTCTCACCGATCACCAGCGTGCTCCCGGCCGCCGCGATCAGCGGGGTGCCGTACATGTTGCCCGCAATCCGGACCGGCTCCGGTGTGGCCGCTGACAGGTCGAGGCCCAGAACCCCACCGTTTTGCTGGTTGGCACAGCCGTATCCGACCCACAAGCGGTTGCCGGACAGCGACAGGTTCGAGGGGCACGAGTACTCGGCGAGCTCGATGCGTCGGATGACGGTGAGGGTGGCGGCGTCAATCTCCGCCACCTGCGTCGAGCCGCTCAACGCTGCGTACAGATGGGTGCCGTCCGGTGTCACGGCAAGGCCTGAGGCCCCGGACAGGCTGGCGATTGCGCCCAAGAGCGTGCCGCGGGAATCCGCGACGACGATCTGGTCGTCCCCTGAGACGAAGACCCTGCCACCGCCTGTGGCCACATCCCTGGCCTTCACCATGCCATCAAGGTAGGTAGTGGAGTCGGTTGCAGATGCACTGGGCGCCAGGGCAGTAGCAACGCTAGCCGTCATGGCCAGCGCGCTGCCGAGGGCAGCCATTCGGCGTATGAATCGAGTGATCAGGGGCCTGCTGGCACGAACTGGCGCTGGGGGTGAGGGGCGCACTCGTACTCCGCTCAGGAGGGGGTGAAATGGGGAACAAAGCATCCTGATCAAGCCAGAGTGGTGCAGATCCGGTCAAGATGTACAGTCAGTGATCGTAAAAAACATAGAACTCTTGTTCGCAGTCCTTGCGGGGTCTCCCGTGTGGGCAAACGACTTCGCGCACGGAAAGCGTCCTCAGGTCTGGCCGATGTCACTTTCAGTGATCGTCGCAGGTAGTGCGACCCTTAGATCGACATCGAAACGTGACAAAGGGGGCGGCGAGTGCGGGCTGGCGTGACTGCTGCCTCTGACCTTCGAGCACTGGCAGCATGGCTATGCCGGGCAACGTGAAGCTGCGGGCATCAGCAGCTGGGTGGAGGTGGCGGGGAGCACTTGCCGGGTTCAGGCCAGCAGCGCCGCGGCCACATGACCTGGGCTCAGCCGGGTGTGCTCCAGTGCGATCACCGCAGCCATGGGGCGCGGTCCGAGGCCGGGAACCTGATGAATCGAAGGTCTGTGGGTTACGCACATGAATCCTCGGGTGCGAACCGCTGACGGGCGCCTACGCGGCATGGCCCTTTCTGCACGAAGTCATGAGCGTGATGATCGCACGCCTTCGGCGTTGTCTCCAGGGCGCGATTGCCCGAGCGAACCTTGTCTCCGGCGGTGGCTCGTCAGCGCTGGGACTGCTGCTGGCGGTTCGGGCGTCTTTCGTACATATGTACGAGCCCCTAGTCTGTCGCGAGCATGGAAGTCGGGCGATCGAACAAGAGGGACGCATGGGGGTCTTCTACAACTATTGCCGGGCGGCGAACAGGCAGGCCGCTGTGGAGAAGCCTGATAACCCACGTGCGGTTGAGAAACCCATGCCGGGGGTGGCCACGTTCGACGCCGTGGACGCCAAGTGGATCGACCCCGATGTGATTCTTGGCCGGCTCATAGCGTTTGCAAGAGACGTTCCGTACAGCCTGGACCTGGTGCGGACGACCACCGTCTATCCGCCGCCCGAGGGCGCTCCGGCGACGATGGAGGAGTGGGAGGCCCTGCCCGATGACTCCCCTTATAAGGACGGGCCGGGAATCGAAGAGCTCCCTGCGGACGTGCGCGACACGTTGGCCGGCGTCCCGGACGGCAGGTTGGACGAACTCGTCGAGCAATGGGAGCAGATCGAGGAGTTCGCCTTCGTGCCACCGGGCGATGGATACCTGCTGGAGATCCTTACCGGGCTGCGAGGTCTTGCGCAGCGGGCACAGGCGGAAGAGCAGATGATCTATTGCTGGATGGGCATCTAGTCTCCGCCGGTGCCGGGGTTCGAGCCCATGGCACCTTGTTCTCAGCGGCTGCCGTGCGGGCACGGCCCGGGCGTGCCGGGGCGGTGCTCAGAACTGGACGTTGGTCATCGTGTACCAGGTCGGGGCGAACGTCAGCAGGACCAGGGCCACCAGGACGGCGAGGGCGCCGAGTACGCGCCGGGTGGTGAGGGGCGCGGGGGAGATGGGGCGCTGCTTCCATCGTCCGGCCGTGAGGAAGGCCGCGACGCCGCCCAGGAGGAGGTTGGCGGGGACCAGTTCGTACTCGCCGCGCAGGATGTGGAAACCGGCCGCGAGGATCATCGTCAGCGTCAGACCGGCGGCGGCGAGCGGCGTCAGCATCGGCTTGACCTTCGTCATCGCCGGCAGGATCAGGCCGATGCCGCCGAGCACCTCGACGATCCCGATGAAGACGATCAGGGACTGCGGCACCGCCGCGTACCAGGCCACCGCCCGGGGTGCTGTCGCGAACAGGGCGTCGTCGTACAGCAGCACCTTGCCGAAGCCGCTGCCGGCGAAGAAGAAGCCCCACAACGCCTGGAGCGACCAGAGGGCGCCGTTGAGGGTGAACCTCATTCTGCGCGTCCTGGGCTGCTGCTCGATGTCCGTGATGCTGACGTGGTGGCTCATGTCCTGTCACTGCCTTTTCTGATCGGATTCGCGGGGAACTCGCCGGCGCTTCGTGCCTTCGTCAGTACGTGGTGAGCGGTGCGTGCTGACGGGGCTTATCCGAACACGGAGGCGAGGTCGTGCGCATCGTCCGTGGGACAGGGTGGGACATGGGGGAGGCGGCCTACCTGCGGAAACGCGAGTTTTGCCGTGACCGCGGGATGGGACGCTCGGCGGTGGGGCGGGCGCCGCAGGGTGGGGAAGGTGTTCCTGCGGCGCCGAACCGCGGCCCGGCTTCCGGGCGTCAGTCCTGGAGGACTGAGAGGACGTTTCCCGCCGGGTCGGTGAACCAGGCGATCAGGGGGCCGCCGCCGCGGAAGATGCCCTTCTCGTCGGTCTTCAGCTGGTCGTAGCGCTGAAAATGCACGCCGCGGGCCGCCAGGGCGTCGACGGCCTGCTCGATGTCCTCGACCGGGAAGTTGAGGATGGTGAAGGTTGCGGGGACGTGGTCGGGTTTGGGGTAGACCAAAATGTCGGTGCCGCCGGCGATGTGCAGGGTGAGCAGGCCGTTCGACTCCGACACCGCCAGCCCCAGGGTGTCGCCGTAGAACGCCTTCGCGGCGGCCAGATCGTTGACGGAGAATCCGCTGAACGCCTTCGTCTTGCCGAACATCGTCACATCGCCTTCCGGTGGTCCTCGCTGAGCTGGATGATCTGGACGTAGTTGCCGTCGGGGTCGATCGCCGTGGCGAACAGGCTGCCCTCGCGGTCTTCCAGCTCGGCCAGCCAGGACACGCCCGCCTCCTCCATCCGGGCGACGATCGCGCGCGCGTCGGGGACGTCGAAGTTGAGTATCACCCGTCCGGGCTCGGGATTCTTGTCCGCCACGTCGGCCCGGGTGTCGATGATCAGGTGGAAGTCGCCGAACGTGAGCACGCCGTAATGGGTGACGTCGGTGTCGGACTCGGGGTCGAGCACGGTGGCGTACCAGGCGCGTAGTCGGGCCGGGTCGGTGCTGGCCAGGAGCAGGCTGTTCAGGTTGGGGCGCGTCATCGGGGCCTCCCGGTGGTCGGTGCGGCGGAGGGGATCCGCTTTCGGGAGGGCAGACTCGGCCGGGCGCGGGAACTCATCGGTGGCGCGCGAACGGATTTCCTGAGGGTGCCGGGTGGCCCTGGAGGAGGGCGGGGGTCAGGCGGTGCGGAGGGTCAGGCCGTACGCGCTCAGGATCTCGTTGACGGGCTGGAAGTACGTCGTGCCGCCCGTGCTGCAGTTGCCGGAGCCGCCCACGGTCACGCCCTGGGCCTGGCCGCCCGAGATGAACGGTCCGCCGGAGTCGCCGGGTTCGGCGCACACGTTGGTGCGGGTCAGGCCGTACACGGTGCCCTGCGCGTAGGTGACGGTGGCGTTGTGCTGCTGGACGGTGCCGCAGTGCCAGCCGGTGGTCGGGCCCCCGCGGCAGACGGACGCGCCCACCGTCGCCTGGACCGAGCCGCGTACGGTCACCAGCGTCCCGCCGGGACCGCGGACGTACGGCTGCGCGGTGTACCCGGGGGTGGCGACCCACGCGTAGTCGTTGCCCGGGAAGGACGAGCCCTGGAAGGTGCCGGCCGGTGACTTGACCAGGTCGCCGGTGTGCCCGCAGTGTCCGGCGGTGACGAAGCCCGGAATGCTGCCCTTGGTGACCGAGAAGCCGATCGTGCAGCGCATCGAGCCGACGTAGAAGGGGTCGCCGCCGATGATGTCGGCGTACGTGCGGGGCAGTTCGGCGGACGGCGCCACCACGACGGCCGCACTGCGCGCCGCCGCCGCCAGGGCCGCGGCCGGTGAGGACCCGGCCGGTGAGGACCCGTACGGTGAGGACCCGGACGGTGAGGGGACCTGGAGGACGACCCGGTTCGCGCGGACGTCGGCGTACCAGAGGGCGGGCCCCGTCCGGATGCGGCGGGCGGCCTGGTCCAGGCGGCGGACGACGGCGTCCAGCTCCGACAGCGAGTGCCGCACGACGACGGGACGCGCCCCCCGGGCCGAGATCGCGGCGGTCCGATCGGGGTCGGTGGTGGCGACGACGAGGGCGGAGGCGTCCTCGGTCAGCCACGATCCGCCGTAGGAGTCGCCCAGCGAGGTGGCCAGTTCGGCCTCCAGGGCGGCGGCATGCCGCTCGTTCGCCAGCCGGGTGACCACCGCGGGCTCCGAGAGGCCGAGGTCGCGCGAGAGCGCCTCGATCACGGGGTCGGACGCCGCGTGGGCGGGGGTGGCCAGGCAGGCGGCCACCAGGGTGATGCCTGCCACTGCACAGCGAAACATGCCGCCGCTCCTCGATGGGGGGTTCTGTCACGGTAACGGCTGACAGACAAATGAGGAGATACCAAATATTTCCTATTAAGGCGATATGCCCGTCCTTCCGGCCACCGGCCACAAATAGAGATTTTTCGTCCTAAAGTTGTAACTGGTGGTATGTCGGTATCGTATTGGGCCTGGAGGTGTTCCCTATGGGTAATGGTGTTCGTCATTTCGCCGGGGCCGCGGTGGGGGTCGCCGCGATCCCGTTGATCGCGGCCGGTCTCCTGTACGGACCCCGCGCGACCACGTCCGTCCCCGACTGGACGGCGACGGCGGCGCTGGCGGGGACCGCGGTCCTCATCGGAATCCTGGCCGGTTCCCGGATTTCCCCGGTCGCCTCGCTGCTGCCCGGCCTGGCTTTCACGGCCCTGGCCGGGGCGACGGTCGTGCGGGCCGCCACGGGAGGCGACCGGAGAATGGGATTCGACCTGGTGCCCGCCGATTATCTGGACGCGTACGCGGCATTGCTGAATACCTGGTCGTTGGTGGTCGGCGGCATTCTGCTGACCGCTTCGCTGTTCCCGTCCCGCTGGCGGGCGCGCCGGGGCGGGACGCCGGCTCCGGAGAAGGAGGGGGAGGAGCCGCCGCCGCTGCCCAAGCGCGTCCCGTTCGCGTCGAAGAGGATCACATCGGCGCGACCCGCTCCCGGGCCAGCCACAGGGCGATGACCACGTACGGCAGGACCAGGAGGGCGAACGTCGTGCCGTGGGACAGGAACGGCGATCCCGCGCCGTAGACCGTGTAGACGGCCAGGGTGACCACGTTCGTGCCGAGCCCGGCCACCGACGTCACGGTGGCCCGCTGATCGCCCGAGACGCGTTCCTGCAGCCGCGTGTCGGCCACCACGCCGGCCATCTGGAACGCCCCGAAGGCGCCGGCGACCAGCACGAATCCGGCCGGATGCGGAACCAGCGCGCCCGCCGCCATGGCCACCGCGGCCAGCCCCAGGACCAGCGCGAACGACCGCTCGCTCAGGCGGCGGGCGGGCCCCGCCAGCAGGCCGCCCGCCGCCGCCCCGACCCAGACGGCCAGGACGAGCAGCGGAACGGCCGTCCTGGACGCGCCGGTCGCGGCGGCCAGGAAGGGCACGTACTCCTCCAGAGCGCCCCAGATCGCCGTCACGACGGAGATCAGGACGATCGCTTCGAGCACGTTCCGCTCGGTACGGGCCTCGGCCACACCGGCCCGCAGAACCGCGAGATACCGCCCGTCCGAATCAGTGGACGTCTCAGTGGACGTCTCAGTGGACGCCGCTCGGGCAGGACGCCGCTCGGGCAGGGTCAGCGCGGTGGCGGCGCA
This sequence comes from Nonomuraea sp. NPDC003560, assembly GCF_042878785.1. Classification (NCBI taxonomy): domain Bacteria; kingdom Bacillati; phylum Actinomycetota; class Actinomycetes; order Streptosporangiales; family Streptosporangiaceae; genus Nonomuraea; species Nonomuraea sp. NPDC003560. The sequence continues at coordinate 7,733 of NZ_JBIAOF010000012.1, forward strand.
CAACAGGCAGGCCGCCACGCTGGCCGCCCCCACCGCCGGATAGCCGCCGACCGCGAAGACGGGCGTGGCGAGGGCGATCGCCGACGCGGCGGCGGCGATGCCGATCGAGTGGGCCCGGCCCATGACGACGGCGTACCGGCCCTGGAGGCCCCGGCGTTCGAGCTCCTCGTACGCGAGCGCCTCGAAGGCGCCCGAGACGAGCGCGCCCTCGGCCCCCCACAACACGAAGCCCAGCGCGAAGGCCCAGTAGGACGGGAACAGCACCCACAGCCCGAAGCCGACGCCGGCCAGCAGCGGGCCCAGGAACAACAACAGCCTGCGGGACACCGCGTCGGCCCAGGCGCCGGAGGGGATCTCCAGCACCATGCCGGTCACGGACCAGATGACGAACAGCGAGGACGTCTCGGCCACCGAGAGCCCGGAATCGGTGAACAACAGCGTGTACACCGGGTAGAGCAGGACGAACTCGCCGAGGAACGTGTAGACGTAAAGCTTGGGGACGAACATGCGGCCCTCTCGGAAGGGGCGGACAGGGACTCCGTCTGGTGCTCGGCACCTCGGAGGCCCGCGCGCGCTCCTGCCGCGTCGGCCGCTGGTGGTTCATCAATGTCGCCAGTGCATGCCCGGAGTCTAACCCCGGCCCGCCTCCCCGCGCTCGCCCGTACGCGCTAGGCGGATCTGGCCGGCTCCTCGGGCCGCGGGATCCACTTGTGCGCCCAGGTGACCAGCTCGTCGAGCACCGGGCGCAGCTCCTGGCCCATCTCCGTCAGGTGGTATTCGACCCGCACCGGCGACGTGGCCAGCACTCGCCGCTCGACGAGCCCGGCCGTCTCCAGCTCGCGCAGCCGGCGGGCCAGCATCGTGTCGTTGATGCCGGGGATGGCCGCCTTGAGGTCGGCGTAACGATGGGCGCCCTTGAAGATCATGTGGATCAGGGCTCCCGACCACCGGGCGCCGATCAGTTCGAGGGCGACGTGGAACCGGACGCAGACGGAATGGGGGCTCACGGGCAGATCCTAGCATTTGCTAAGAAATGTTTAGTTACTCAATAATGTTGAGGTATCAACTACCCGAGGAGGAACCCCATGGACAAGCCAGTCCTGCAGATCATCGTCGCCAGCACCCGTCCCGGCCGCGCGGGGCGCGAGGTCGCCGAGTGGTTCAGGAGCCGGGCCGTCGCCGCCGGCCAGTTCGACGTCGAGCTGGTCGACCTCGCCGAGGTGGGCCTGCCGTTCCTCGACGAGCCGAACCACCCCAAGCTCAAGCAGTACGTGAACGCCCACACCAAGGAGTGGAGCGCCACCGTCGAGCGGGGCGACGCCTTCGTGTTCGTCACCCCCGAGTACAACCACAGCTTCACGGCCGTGCTGAAGAACGCCCTGGACTACCTGCACCACGAGTGGCAGCACAAGGCGGCGGGGTTCGTCAGCTACGGCGGGATCTCCGGCGGCACCCGGGCGGTGAACGGCCTGCGTCAGGTCGTCAGCACGCTGAAGATGATCCCCGTGGTCGAGGCCGTCAACATCCCCTTCTACCAGCAGTTCATCGCCGAGGACGGCACCGTGGCGCCCAACGACGTCATGATCGCCGCCGCCGACGCCATGCTCGCCGAGCTGGCCAAGCTCACCGGCGCGCTGCGTCCCATGCGGCTGGCCTCCGCCTGAGCTACGCTGCCGGTCGTGGCGCTGGCAGTGGATGTGGTGGTCCGTTACCGCAAGGCCGTGACGTACGGCGTGCACGCGGTGCTCGCCGCCCTGGAGACCTCGGGCGTGGAGCACCGGCAGCTGCTGGGCGTCACCCCGGAGGAGACGGCGGCCCACATCGCGGCGAGCCGGGCCGACCGGGTGCTCGTGCTCTGGTCGTTCTACTCGCCGGACGCCGAGGCCATGGCCGCCGAGCTGGCCGCCGTCAGGTCGCTCAGCGACGGCCGGGGGCTGCACATCGCCGGCGGCGTGCACGCCACCGCCGAGCCGCAGCAGGTCCTCGACGCCGGCTGGGACCTGGCCGCGATCGGCGAGGGCGAGTCCACGATCATCGCCCTGGTCGAGGCGCTGCGGCGGGACGAGCCGCTGACGACCGTGCCGGGCCTCGCGGTCAAGGACACCGACGGCGTCGCGCTCAGGACGCGCCCGGCCCCGCAGCTCCCGCTCGACGCGTTCCCGTCGTTCCTGGGGCGTAAGGGGCCGATCGAGATCACCCGGGGCTGCCGGTACACCTGCCGGTTCTGCCAGACGCCGTTCATGTTCGGCGGCCAGTTCCGCCACCGGTCGGTGGCCAGTGTGCGCGAGCACGTCAAGGGCATGGTCGAGCAGGGGCTGCGGGACGTGCGGTTCATCACGCCGACCTCGCTCTCCTACGGCTCGCCGGGCCCCGACCCCGATCTCGGCGCGGTGGAGGAGCTGCTGGCGGGGGTCAAGGAGGAGCTGCCGCCGCACGGCCGGGTGTTCTTCGGCAGCTTCCCCTCGGAGGTGCGGCCCGAGCACGTCACGCCGGAGGCCATGCGGCTGCTCAAGCGGTACGTCGCCAACGACAACCTGATCATCGGCGCCCAGTCGGGGTCCGACCGGGTGCTGGCCGCCTCGGGCCGGGGGCACGGCACCTCGCCCGTGCGCGACGCCGTCCGGATCGCCGTCGAGCACGGCTTCAGGCCGAACGTCGACTTCATCTTCGGCATGCCGGGGGAGTCGGAGGAGGACCAGCGCCAGTCGCTCGTGCTGGCCGGCGACCTGGCCGAGCTGGGCGCCCGCATCCACACGCACACGTTCATGCCGCTGCCCGGCACGCCCTGGCGGGACGCCGAGCCCGCGTTCATCCCGCTCGCGACCATGCGGGAGCTCGACCGGCTGGCCCAGCGCGGCGACGCGTACGGCCACTGGCGCCGGCAGGCCGAGCACTCGGCCCGGCTGGCCGAGACGGCCAAGGCCTACCCCCGCCGCACCCGCCGCCGCCGAACGGACTGAGGGGCCGCGAAACGCCACGCCACGCCGACGCCGACGCCGACGGAACGGAGACGGAGACGGAGACGGCAAGCCGAGCACGCGCAGGACGACCCGACTGCGTCCGACCGGCACGCGCGGCGGCGGGCCGGTCAGTCGTCGTCGGTGAGTCGTTCGAGTGCGCGGTTGATGGAGTCGCCGAGCGGCCGCAGAACCTCGGAGAGCGCCTCGGCCAGCGGCCTGAGGATCTCCGTCGCCTCGTCCAGCAGGTCGGGCGACTTGTGCTCGGGAGGCGCCCAGCGCATGGCGTCCGCGCTCAGCGTCTCCCATTCGTCCACGACGCCGTCGATGGCGTCGAGGACGTGATCCGGATCGTTTGGCATGACCCTCTCCGGAACAAATCGGTCGGATACCTGCCACGGTACCTTCAGGCCGGGATCGACACCCCAACCCCGCCCCGGGTCTGCGCGCCGTACCGCTCCTTGTCGGCGGCCAGGTCGAGCGGGCGGATGGCGGACCGGGCGGCCAGGGTCTCCTCCGTGATCAGCGCGGCGGGCACGAGCCAGGAGACCTCGAACTCCAGGCCGTCGGGGTCCTTGGCGTACAGCGCCTTGGTCGTCCCGTGGTCGGAGGCGCCGACGAGGGAGCCGAGCTCGCTCAGGGTGACCGCGATGCGCTCCAGCTCGTCGAGCGTGTCCACCTCCCACGCCAGGTGGTAGAGCCCGACGGCGGTGCGTCCGGCGGGCGAGGAGCCGGCGCCCGCGCCGATCTCGAACAGCCCGAGGTCGTGGTCGTTGCTGGAGCCGGGGGCCTGGAGGAACGCGGCGCCGCGCATGCCCATGACCACCTCGAATCCGAGCGCCTCCCGGTAGAAGGCCACGCTGCGCTCCACGTCACGGACGTAGAGGACCGCGTGATTGAGCCTGTGGACCGGCATGGTCGTCCCCTTTCACCTGTTTCTCCCGGCCAGAGTATATGAGAGTTCAACTAAAATGAGAGGGTGACTCGATGGCTGGATCCGGACGAGCAGCAGACCTGGCGTGACTTCCTGGCCGCCGGTCAGCTCATCAACGAGGCGCTGGACCGGCAGCTCCAGCGCGAGGCGGGTATGCCGCACACGTACTACATGATCCTGGTGGCCCTGTCGGAGGCGCCGGACCGGTCGATGCGCATGAGCGAGCTGGCCGCCAGGGCCCAGAGCTCCCAGAGCCGCCTGTCGCACGCCGTCGCCCGCCTGGAGGAGCGGGGCTGGGTGCGCCGTGAGCGCTGCCCGGCCGACGGCAGGGGCAACATCGCCGTCCTGACGGACGAGGGGTTCGCCACACTGGCCGCCACCGCTCCCGGTCACGTGGAGGAGGTGCGCAGGAGCCTGTTCGACGTCCTCACCCCCGAGCAGGTCCGCGAGCTCGGCGCGATCTGCTCCGCCGTGCGGGACACGCTGGAGCGGTAGCGAGCGAACTGTCATGGCCAGGCCGTAGCCTCTCCCGGTAGCCGAACGAGGGGATTGCCGATGCACGACACCGAAGAGGCACTGTTCCGGACGGTCCACGGCATCGCCGGGCTGATGGCGGGCCAGCCCGTGCCCGTCGTCATGGAGGCGTTGCTGCGCCACCTGCCCAAGGCCCCAGGTCTCGAGGTGGTGGAGATCCGCAAGATCGCGGAGGAGATCAGCGTCGGCCGCGACCCCTCGGGGCTGTAAATCACCCGAATTGCCCCTGAACGTCGCTCCCGCGCGGGGATACCATCTCAACCATCTCGCGCGGGACACGCATAAGGAGTTCGGGTGACGCTGGTCGCTGGGGTCGATTCCTCCACGCAGAGCTGCAAGGTCGTCATTCGCGAGGCCGAGACGGGCGCGCTGGTCAGGCAGGGCCGCGCCGCCCATCCGGCCGGCACCGAGATCCACCCCTCCCACTGGTGGACCGCGCTGCTGCGGGCCGTCGAGGAGGCCGGCGGGCTCGCCGACGTCGCCGCCATCAGCGTGGCCGGGCAGCAGCACGGCATGGTCTGCCTCGACGAGGCGGGCGAGGTCGTGCGCGACGCCCTGCTCTGGAACGACACCCGCTCCGCCCGGGCCGCCGCCGACCTGGTGGCGGAGCTGGGCGGGCCGGGGGCCTGGGCCGACGCGGTCGGCTCGGTGCCCGTCGCCGCGTTCACCGTGGCCAAGCTGCGGTGGCTGGCCGAGCACGAGCCGGACAACGCCCGCCGCACGGCGGCGGTCTGCCTGCCGCACGACTGGCTGACCTGGCGCCTGGCGGGCGCGCTCGCCCTGGGCGACGGCTCCGGGCGGGGCGGCGGCTCCGGTTCGGGCAACGGCTCCGGCCGGGGCGGCGGCTCGGGTCCTCGGGGCGGCTCCGGCTCGGGCTTCGATCTCGCGGCCTGGCGCGACGCGCCCCCGCCGCCGCTCGACCTGCTCACCACCGACCGGGGCGACGCCTCGGGCACCGGCTACTGGTCCCCGGCGACCGGCGCCTACCGCACCGACCTGCTCAAGGCCGCCTTCGGCGCCGTCCCGCTGCTGCCCCGGGTGCTGGGGCCCGCCGACCGCGCGGGCGATCCGGCGTCGGCCGGGCCGCTGCTCGCGCCCGGCACGGGCGACAACATGGCGGCCGCACTCGGCGTCGGTGCCGGGCCGGGCGACGTGGTGGTCTCGCTCGGCACGTCCGGGACGGTGTTCGCGGTCGCGGAGACGCCCAGCGCCGACCCCACCGGCGCGGTCGCCGGGTTCGCCGACGCCACCGGGCGTTTCCTGCCGCTGGTGTGCACGCTGAACGCCGCCCGGGTCCTCGACGCCGCCGCCGGGCTGGCCGGGGTCGGCCTCGACGAGCTGAGCGACCTCGCGCTCCGGGCCCCGGCGGGGGCCGGCGGGCTGACGCTGGTGCCCTACCTGGAGGGGGAGCGCACCCCCAACCGGCCCACCGCGACCGGCTCGGTCCTCGGGCTCACGCTGGCCACCTCGACCCCGGCCCACCTGGCCCGTGCGGCCGTCGAGGGCATGCTGTGCGGCCTCGCCGACGCCCTCGACGCGCTCGGCACCCGTCCTGAGCGGGTGCTGCTGATCGGCGGCGCGGCCCGCTCGGAGGCCGTACGCCGCGTCGCGCCGACCGTTTTCGGCGTGCCGATAGCGGTGCCGCCGCCCGGCGAGTACGTCGCCGACGGCGCCGCCCGCCAGGCCGCCGCCCTCCTCACGACCCCCGACTGGCGGACCGAGGACACCGAGACCTACGACGCCCCGGCCGTCCCGGAGATCCGCGCCCGCTACGCCAGGGCCACGTCCCACGTGCTCGACTGAGGGCTCTGGTATCGGGTGAAAAAGCCTCGCAGTTGACAATTCCTTAGAAGTCCGGATGCGTGTCGGACGTACTGATCGCGGCCGTACGAAGCGATGCTGCGATCAGCGTGGTGTGCGGAACCACGGGTGTCTTGCCTGCGAGAGGGGATCCGGCGATGAGACGGGCACCGAGGAGTGCCGTCCACCCCCGGGGGCCGGGGAGGGGGACTCAGGGGTGGACTCAGGGACGGCTCGGGGGTGCCACCGGATGTGCCGGCACGCCTGCGGGCGCGAGAGTTGGGCACATGACCGCAGTGCCGAACAGCAGAGTGAGAGTCGCGAGAGCGCCCTGGAGCGTGAGTCTGAGGGCCCTCATGACCCCGACGAGGCTCTACCCCCTGATCGCCTGTGCATCGATCGTGTTCTCGGTGGTCGCGATCCTGGTCGGCCACTTCGGGCCCGACCCCTACCTCGACCCCATGAACGTGACCATCAGCGAGTACGCCGTGACCGACCGCGGGGGCGTCACGGAGGTCGCGATGGCGGTGCTCGGGCTCGGGTCGCTCGCGCTGCTGACCGCGCTGCGGAGGATGGGGGCGCCGATCCGGGGGCTGCCGGAGAAGCTGCTCATGGTGTGGTCGGCGGCGCTGGTCGTGGTGGCGGTCATCCCGACCGTCCCCCTCGGTCTCGATCTCGACGTCGCGGCCCAGGTTCACCGGTACGTGTCGATCGCGGCGTTCGTGAGCCTGCCGGCCGCCGGGGCGCTGCTGGTGCCCAGGCTGACCGCGGACGTCCACTGGAAGCCCGTCGCGCGGGCCGTGGAGTGGGTGGCGCTGGCGGGCGGGTTCGGACTGCTGGCGATCACGTACGTGGCCCTGCCGGGGGAGCGGGTCATGATCGGCCTGGTCGAGCGGCTGCTGCTGGGCGCCGAGGTGTCGTTGCTCGGCCTGCTGGCGGCGTGGGCGCTGTGGCTGACGTGGTCGCCGGCCCGCGCCCCGAAGCACCCAGTAGACGCAAATTTCCCGACATATCACAGATTTATCGCTAGTCGATCTTAATCTCGTCCGTTTCGATGCTATTCTCTCCCGCGATCTTCTATGCGGGAGCAGGTGTCATGGCATCGGGCAGATCCATCCGATTCAAGATCTCGACGCTGCTCGTCATCCCCTTGATCTCCCTGATCGCGCTCTGGGGCTTCGCCGCGAGCACGACCACGGGTGAGGCGCTGAACCTCTTCAAGATCGATACGATCTGGTCGACTGTGATCAACAACGCCGACGGCCTGGTCTCCAGCCTCCAGACCGAACGCCTGGCCTCCGCCGAACGCCTCGCCGGCACGGCGACCGAGCAGGGCGCCCTGACCAAGGCCCGCGCCAAGGTGGACGCCGCCAGGAAGACCCTGCGCGAGCAGGCCCTGTCGGAGGACGCCCAGTCGGCGATGACCGACGACATGAAGAAGCAGTTCCAGGTCGTCCTGGACACCGTCGACCGGCTGCCGGAGGTCCGGCGCAAGGTCGACGAGCGCAGGATCACCCCCGGCAACCTGGTCACCGAGTACGCCAAGGTCTCCGACGAGGTCCACCTGCTGTACTCCCGGCTGACCGTCAGCACCGACCTCGAACTGTCCCTCCAGGCCCACGGCCTGATCGCGGCCGACGAGGTGCGCGAGCTGCTCAGCCGCGAGAACGCCCTGGTCGTCGCCTCCAACGGCCGCCCCTCGATGCACGACGTGCACCTGCTGGCCGGCATCGACGGCACCCGCACGTTCCTGTTCCCCAAGGCTCTGGCCAACCTCGACACCGAGCTGCGGGCGCCGTTCGAGAAGCTGTTCTACTCCTCCAGGTACATCACCATGGAGAGCCTCCTGCGGAGCTTCGTCGCCGGCCAGCCGGCCGACATGGACCTCTGGCGCGGCATCGCCGACCAGGTGCTCAAGGAGTACAGCGAGGCCGTCTGGGACACCGGGGACAAGCTGCTGGGCCGGATGCAGCCGGCCGGCGTGGTCATCGTGGTCAGGGCCGCGATCGCGGGCGCGCTGGGGCTCATCGCGGTGGCCTTCTCGATCTTCATCTCCGTCCGGGTGGGCCGCAGGATCACCAGGGAGCTGGCCACCCTCCGCCGTACGGCGCTGGACCTGGCCGAGGTCAGGCTGCCCGACGTGGTGTCGAAGCTGCGTACCGGCGAGCGGGTGGACATCGACGCCGAGGCGCCGCCCATCAAGGTCGGCGACAACGCCACCAGCGAGGTCGCCGACCTCGCCGCGGCCTTCGACAGCGTGCAGAGCACCGCCGTGGACGCCGCCGTCGAGCAGGCCAGGCTGCGCGAGGGCGTGTCCGAGGCGCTGCGGAACCTGGCCAGGCGCAGCCAGTCGCTGCTCCAGCGCCAGCTCAGGATGCTGGACGAGATGCAGCACCAGACCGAGGAGCCCGAGGCCCTGGAGCGCCTGTTCCGGCTCGACCACCTGACCACCCGCATGCGCCGCCACGCCGAGGGCCTGGTGCTGCTCTCGGGCGGCACGGCGGGCCGCAGGTGGCGCGGCGTCATCCCGGTCGAGGACGTGCTGAGCGGCGCCGCCGCCCAGGTCGAGGAGTACACCCGGGTCCGGGTCTACCCGATGCCCGAGTGCGGCGTGTCCGGCTCGGCCGTGGCCGACCTCATGCACCTGTTCGCCGAGCTGATCGAGAACGCGACGTCGTTCTCCTCGCCCGCCAACGAGGTCTCGGTGCGCGGCGAGATGGTCGGCAGGGGCTTCGCGGTCGAGATCGAGGACCGCGGCCTCGGCATGGACGAGGAGACCCGCAAGTCCATCAACGACCGGCTGGCCAGCCCGCCCGAGTTCGACCCCGCGCAGACCGAGCGGCTGGGGTTCGCGGTGGTCGGCATGCTGGCCGCCCGGCACGGCATCAAGGTGACGCTGAAGCTGTCCCCGTACGGCGGCACGACCGCCATCGTGCTCGTGCCGGGATCGCTGGTCGAGCCCATGGCGACGCCGGTGCGGCCGATGGAGTTCGAGCCCGTGTCCGTCTCCGTCCTCCGGTCCGAGCGGCCGGTCGACGCGGGGGAGGCGACCGGGCCGGGCGAGCTGCCGCGCCGGGTGCGCACGAGCAAGCGCGCGGGGCCGGCGCCGGGCGAGGGGCAGGACCTGCCCCGCCGCGACCGGCAGACGGGCCTGCCGCAGCGGCAGCGGCTCAGGCAGGCGCCCCTGGCCGCGCCGACGCCGCCGGCGCCCGTGGCGCCCGTGGCCGACGAGCGTTCTCCTGAGGAGACCAGGGCGCTGCTCTCCTCACTCCAGTCCGGATGGCAGCGGGGGCGGCAGGAAAGCGACCAGGATGGGGGTTCCCGAGCGTGAGCGGCGAGCACGAGTGGGTTGACGAGGAGGCCGGGCCCGTCGTCCGGCCGTACGCCGTGGCGCGGGGGCGCACCAGGCCCTCGTCCCCGGCCCTCGATCTGCTGGCGACCGTCGTCTCGACGGGACGGCCCGCGCCGGCCAAGGCCGAGCTGAGCGGCCAGCACCGGCGGCTGATGAGCTGCCTGTCCGGTCACTCCAGGCCCGTCGCCGAGGTCGCCTCGGAGCTCGGGCTGCCCGTGGGCGTGATCCGGGTGCTGCTCGGCGACCTGCTGGAGTACGACCTGATCGACGTGCGCCCGCCGCGCGACAAGACCGCCACCCCGACGGAGAGCCTGCTCCGCGAGGTGATCAACGGGCTGCGCGCGCTCTAGCCCGGCGGCGGGCCGCGCCCGCCCGGGTTCGCGACGGCGGGCCGCGCGTCCTAGTTGGCGGCGGTGAGCGTCCGCAGGGAGTGCTCGACCAGAGTGATCATCACTTCCTTGGCCGAGGCCCTGCGCCGCACGTCGCACAGCATCACGGGAACGTCGTCGTCGAGGTCGAGCGCGATGCGCACGTCGTCCACGCTGTGCTGGGACGCGCCGTCGAAGCAGTTGACGGCCACCACGAACGGCGTGCCGCGCTGCTCGAAGTAGTCCACCGACGGGAAGCAGTCGGTCAGCCGCCGGGTGTCGGCGATGACGACCGCGCCCAGCGCGCCGTAGGACAGCTCGTCCCACATGAACCAGAACCGTTCCTGGCCGGGGGTGCCGAACAGGTAGACGACCAGTCCGTCGCGGATCGTGATGCGGCCGAAGTCCATCGCCACGGTGGTGGTGGTCTTGGCCTCCACGCCGTCGAGGTCGTCGACCCCGATCCCGCGGTCGGAGAGCACCTCTTCCGTGCGCAGCGGCTTGATCTCGCTGATCGACCCGACCAGGGTGGTCTTGCCGACGCCGAACCCGCCCGCGATGAGGATCTTCAGCGCGACGGGGTCCTCAGAGAGCACGGAGTCCATTGATCACTTCCTTGAGAATGCGCTCATTCGAACGCGACCCCGTTGCCGAGGGCGACGTCACCGAGATGAGGCCGTGGTCACGCATGTCGCCGAGCAGCACCCGGACGACGCCTACGGGCAGGTCGAGCTCGACGGCCAGGTCGGCCACCGAGATCGGGCTCCGCGCCGCCCGCAGGATGAGCTGCTGTTCCGGCCCGAGGTCGTCCGCCTGGTCGGCGAGCGCGCGCACGGACGCGACGAGGTCGAAGGCGTCTCCCGACGAGCGCGTCCGGCCTCGGATGAGGGCGAAGGGCCGGACGACGGGCCCGGCCTCCTCGTCGTACCAGCGGGGGGCGTCGGTCATGCCGTTCCCGCGCGCGGGTTGGTGGTGATGTGCTGGCCCACCCGCTTGACCAGCATCGCCATCTCGTACGCGATGTGCCCGACGTCGACGTTCGCCTCGGCGATCACGGCCAGGCAGGTGCCCTGGCCGGCCGCGGTGACGAACAGGAACGCGCTCTCCATCTCCACGATGGTCTGGCGCACGTCGCCGCCGCCGAAATGGCGCCCGGTGCCGCGGGCCAGGCTCTGGAAGCCCGCGGCCACGGCCGACAGGTGCTCGGCGTCCTCGCGGGTCAATCCCTTGGAGTACCCGACGGCCAGGCCGTCGGTGGAAAGGATGACCGCCTGGCGGACGGCGGCGACCCTGCCTGCCAGGTCGTCGAGCAGCCAGTTCAGCTCACCGGTGTTGGTGGTTTGCGCAGTCATGCGTCCCCCTTGCTCATGGGCTCCTCCTCGGAGGCTTCTTCTCGGGCACGTTGGGTTCCCCGCTGGAACGCGGAGAACAGATCGCGTACCTCGTCGGGAGAGCGTTCGGCCTGCGGCTCCGGCTCCGGCGGTTCTTCCTTCAGCTGCGGCGCCAGGTTCGCCTGGCGCACGCGCCTGGGCAGTCCGGCGTGGGTGCCCGAGGTGACCACCGCGAGGGCCTTCTTCGTCCGGCTCGGCAGCTCCGCCGGCCGGCCGTCGTCGTCACCGGAGGCCAGCGCGGCCTGGTCGGCGACCAGCGAGCGCGGCACGAGCACGATGGCCGCGGTGCCGCCGTAGGGCGAGCGGCGGAGCTGGACCTTGAGGCCGTGGCGTTCGGCCAGCCTGGCCACCACGAACAGGCCCAGCCGGTCGCTGTCGGCCAGGTCGAACTCGGGCGGGGCGGACAGCAGCTTGTTGATCGCGGCGTACTCGACGGCCGACAGGCCGAGCCCCTTGTCCTCGATCTCGATGGCGTAGCCGTTGCTGACCACGTCGCCGCGGATCTGGACGACGGTGTCCGGCGGTGAATAGATGGTGGCGTTCTCGATGAGCTCGGCCACGAGGTGCGTGAGGTCGGCCGCGGAGCCGCCGTCGAACGCGCTGACCGGCATGGCCTCGACGTTGACCCTCGTGTAGTCCTCGACCTCGGCGACCGCGGCCCGGACGATGTCGATCACCGGCACCGGCCTGCGCCAGGCCCGCGCCGGGGGCGCGCCCGACAGGATCATCAGGCTCTCGGCGTGCCGCCGCATGCGGGTGGTCAGGTGGTCGAGGCGGAAGAGCTCCTCCAGCCGGTCGGGGTCGTGCGTGCGGCGCTGCATGCCGTCGAGCAGCCCGAGCTGCCGGTGCAGCAGGCCCTGCTTGCGCCTGGCGAGGTTGAGGAAGACCTGTCCGACCCCGCGGCGCAGCGCGGCCTGCCCGACGGCCGCCGTCACCGCCGTGCGCTGCACGGACGCGAAGGCCCGGCCCACGTCGGTGATCTCCGCCGATCCGCTCACCCTGATGGCCTTGGCCTCCTTCCGAACGTCAACGTCCTCGCCCTTGCGCAGCCTGTCCACGACGTCGGGCAGGCGCACCTCCGCCAGCTCGATCGCGGCGGTGCGCAGCCCGTACAGCTCGCCCGCCAGGCGGCGACCGAAGCGTACAGAGATGATGATCGACGCGAGCACGGCTATCAACCCGAGGCCGCCCGCGACGGCGATCTCGACGACCGTGCCGGTCGCGGCCCGCGAGGTCCGGCCGGCCAGCGTCTTGGCCGCGGCGGCGCTGTCGCGGTCCAGTTCGGTGGTGAGCCGGTCCACCGCGCTCTTCCACGCCTCGGCGTCGGCGGGCGGCGAGCCGGTCTTGACGACCCTGGACTCCAGCGCGGAGAAGGTCAGGAACGGCTGGGACGCGAACACCTGCTCGAACGGCCTGCGCAGCGGCACGTCGAGCCCGGCCAGCCCGCGGGCGTGCAGGAACTTCCTGGAGGCCGCGTACTCGGTGAAGGCGGCCCGCTCGGGCTCGGTCAGCCGCTTGTCCACCAGCGCGCCGACGATGAGGGCGTGCTCCCTGGCGATGTACTCCCGGGCGCTGCCCATGGCGTGCAGGGAGGTGGCCTGCTGGAAGACGGTCAGGTCGGAGACGGAGATCAGGTGGTCGTAGAGGGCGAAGACGGCGTCGAGCACCTGGTTGTAGGCGTCCACGCCGGCCAGGCGGGAGCTGATGCCGTCGTCGATGTCGGCGCGGATGGAGCCGAGCCGGTCGAGGTGGGCGGTCAGGGCGTCGAGCGGCGTCCGCAGGTCGTCGCCGACCGCGTCGCCCGCCTCGGTGACGGCGTGCGCGAAGTCGGCGGCCGCCTTGTCCGTACGGGCCCGCTGCGCGCCCAGGACCTCGGTGAGTTCACGGGTAGTGAGCGCCTCGGCGGAGCGCACCCGTTCGGACTGGAGCTGAACGCCCAGGTCGGTGGAGGTGACGCCGAGTGTTTCGTAGAGCGTGTCGGCCCGGAGGAGTGACTGTGCGTCGCCCATGGTCAGGTTGAGGACGAAACCCCACAGCGCGCTGAGAGACAGGAGGGGTAGCAGCAGCAATAAAAAGATCTTGAACCGAATTGACCGGTTTCGCGAGCCCATGTCCCAACCTCGAGTCGGGGGCATTTCCACACCTTGTGTAAATACACCTCCGGAAGATCGCACAGGAGACTAGCATCGTTTATGGTTCCGGCGCAGTGGGAGGAACAGGATGATTACCGTGATTATTGGGGCATGATCTCGGTCTCCCGGCGGGCCGCGCGCAGCACCCGCCAGAGCCACCCCAGCGCGACCAGCGAGATCACGATGAGTCCGGCCCAGTTCACCAGCGTGTACACGTGCACCTGCCCTTCGGTCACGTGCGGCACGCGGCCGATCCGCAGCAGCTCGAACTGCCACGGCCGCCCGGTCAGCACCAGCGTGATCGCGATGGCGATGGCGCTCATCGAGTCCCACAGCGCGTGCAGCAGTGAGACGCCGAGGTAGCACCACACGACGTGCCCGGTGAGGCGTCCGTGGGCGGCGAACAGCACGCCGCCGAGTATCGCGGTCCACAGGCCGTGGCCCACCGGCGCCAGGATGCCCCGCAGGATCTCGGTCTCGACGAGCTGCGCCAGCGACAGGCCGTCGGCGGTGAACAGGGCGTTGAAGGCGTAGCCGGAGCTCTCGAAGGCGGCGAAGCCGAAGCCGACCGTCGCGCCGAGCACCACGCCGTCCCTGGACGAGCGGCGGACCGCGTGCCGGGTGACGTACATCAGCGCGGCCAGCTTCACGCCCTCCTCGATCAGGCCGACCAGCGCGTACATGAGGAACGAGGGCCGGATCAGCCAGCTCTCCAGCAGCGACGCGCCGAGCACCCCGAGCACGCCGCCGACCACGAACGCCCGGAACTGCAGCTCCACCGTGACCACCGGCGAGCGGTCGCGCCCGTGCGCCCACACCACGAACGTCACCGGGATCAGGAAGCTGCCGAACAGCACGACGGTCGGCACCAGGTTGGAGTTGGCCGTCCAGGCCGTGACGGCGACCGTGGCCAGCCACAGGACCAGTCCGCCGAGGAAGACCCGCAGCCAGGGCCTCATGCGGTGAGCTCGCGCACGGCCCGGTGCGCGGCCACCACGGCCGCGTCGCCGCCGGCCGCCGGTTCGGTGTCCGACCCGGCGATGGCGATGCGGCCGAACCTCCTGCGGGCGACATCGGCGGGGAAGGGGCCGTCGGGGTAGAAGGGGTGCCAGGGCCTGCAGTACGCCACGGGCAGCCCGTGCCCCCAGCGGTGGACGGTGACCGCCTCGACGCCGGCCCGGGGGCCCAGCAGCCGGGCCACCTGGTCGCGCACGCCGTCCGCCAGCCGGTCGTACGGCGTCGCCATCATCTCCCGCCGGCCCGCCGCCGCCCCCGCGACGGGCCCGAGCTCCGACCGGCACGGCGTGGCCAGCAGGCGCAGCCCCTCGGGCGCGGGCTCGGTCAGGCACCAGAACGCGCCCGTCCAGCGGGTGCGCCCGATCCGCGCCCGGCCCCCGCGCAGCCGCACGCTCGCCTCCAGGACCGGCAGCCGGGCCGCCTGGCCCAACGCCCGCCGCTGCTGCTCGGGCAGGTCGGGCACCAGGTGCGGCACGTCCGCGCTCCAGCAGGCCATGATCACCGACTCCGCGCCGACGGTCCTGACCCGATGCCCGTCGAAGTACGCGACCACCACGGACGCGTCCCCGTGCCGGACCGAGACCACCGGGCTGGACGGCCGCAGCACCGCCCGCGCGGCACCGGGCGGGCTCCCGGTCGCGGGCCCGGCCGCCGAGGCGTACCGCGAGGGCTTGTCCAGCCCCAGGCCGCCGAACCCCGGGTAGCCGGCGGCCCAGGCGTCCACCGCCCCGAGCGCCCGGCCGTCGTAGGCCCGTTCGGCGCACGGCAGCGTCCGGCAGAACCGTTCCGCGTCGGGATGCGCGCCGCAGACCTCCAGCAGGAACCGGGAGTAGGTCAGCCCGGCCAGGCGCTCCTGCTTGTCCTCCTGCGACAGCCCGGGGAACCAGTCGGGCGGGTCGTCGCGCAGCATGCGCAGGTCGTCGACGGCCCGCGCGGCGAGCGGCAGCTCCTCCGGCCGGCCGGCCGGGACCAGCGTGTCGGCGCCGAAGCTCTCCCTGTCGCACATCACATGTACGGCCGGCCCCGCGCCGAACCCCGCAGGTCCGCCGTGCTCGCCGGGGTCGCGGTTGTCCAGCACGAGCACGCGGGCCCGCGGCTCCCGGCGCAGCCACTCCGCCGCCGCGCTGAGACCGCTGCGACCGCCGCCCACGACCACGAGGTCGTAGCTCTCGCCGGTGGGCTCGGGCGGGCCCGCGTGCCGCCAGAAGCGGCCGTCGCGCAGCGCGTGCGGCACCGCGACCGCCTGCGCGGTGTCCCCGCGCAGCCCTCCGGCCGGTTCCGCGGCGTTGACAACGGCCTTCGCCGCCGAGCAGCCCAGAGCGCTCACCGCAATCCCGTCGAACAAGTCACGGCGGGAAATGGGCACATCCATCCCGAGGTCGCGCGGATTCCTGCTCATGAGGGCGATCATCAGCACTTCGGCCAAAAGCCCCACAGGGGCGCGCAGCGGTTCGAGAAACATTTTGCGTGGCCTATTACCGCGAATGCCCGTTTGGAGTAGCGTCCGGAATGGACGCGAGCGGGGGGAGCGCGGTGGTCGGCAAGCAGGGCAGGGTCACCGGGAAGATCGGCCCAGGGCTCGTCGGCGAGGTCATGATCCCGGTCAGGGGCGGGGTGGAGGCCTTCTACGCCCACCCCAGCGTGCCCGACGAGGAGTTCGGCCTCGCAACCATCGTGGTCGTGGTGGACTACTTCCCCCCGCGGACGGTTTACGTGGCCAGAGCACTCGTCTAGGGAGGGCCGGTTGTCCCCCGAGGTCTTCATCGTCGCCGGAGCCGCGGTCGTCGCGGTCGTCATCGTGATTCTGCTGTTCAAAGCCGTCTGGCGGGTCGCCGAGCCCAACGAGGCGCTGATCATCTCCGGTCTGGGGGCGCGCCGCAGGGGCGAGGGCGTCGACAGCCTGGGCTTCAAGATCATCACGGGCAAGGGCGCGGCCGTGCTGCCCGGCTTCCAGGCCGCCCGGCGGCTGCGCCTGGACACCAGGGCGGCCAATCTCCAGGTCTCCTGCGTCACCCAGCAGGGCATCCCCGTGCACATCCGCGGCGTGGTCATCTACAAGGTCGGCGACGACCTGTCCTCGATCGCCAACGCCGCCCGCCGCTTCCTCGACCAGCAGGACTTCATGACCAGCGCGATCCACGAGCTGTTCACCGGGCACCTGCGCTCGATCATCGGCAACCTCACCATCGAGGACCTGATACTCAACCGCGAACGCCTGACCAGCGAGACCAGGGCCTCGGCGGCCGACGAGATGAGCAAGCTCGGGCTGATCGTCGACTCGCTGCAGATCCAGGAGATCGACGACGAGACCGGCTACATCGCCAACCTCGGCAAGCCGCACGCCGCCAGGGTCGCCGCCGTCGCCCGCATCGCCCAGGCCCAGCGCGACCAGGAGGCCACCGAGGCCGAGCAGATCGCCGAGGCCAACAAGGCCGCCGCCCAGCGCGACGCGCAGCTCAAGCGGGCCGCCTACCAGGCCGAGATCGACCGGGCGCAGGCCACGACCCGGCAGGCGGGGCCGCTGTCGGAGGCCACCGCCCGGCAGGAGGTCGTCGTCCAGGAGACCCGGGCGGCCGAGTTGGAGGCCCAGCTCGCCGAGCAGCGGCTCCAGTCGCAGGTGCGCAAGCCCGCCGACGCCAAGGCGTACGAGACCGTCACGCTCGCGCAGGCCGACCGGGACGCCCGGATCGCCCAGGCCCAGGCCGAGGCACAGGAGACCGAGCTGCGCGCCGGGGCCCAGGCGAGCCAGGTCAAGCTGGCCGCCGCCGCCGAGGCCGAGTCCGTACGGCTGCGCGGCGAGGCGGCCGGTGCGGCCACCAAGATCGCGGGCGAGGCGGAGGCCCAGGCCGCCCAGGCGCGCGGGCTGGCCGAGGCGCAGGCGGCCAGGGCGCTGGGCCTGGCCGAGGCCGAGGCGATCAGGGCGCGGGCCGAGGCGCTGAAGGAGAACCAGGAGGCGGTCATCGCCCAGCAGCTCGCCGAGCGCTGGCCGGAGGTCGTCGAGGCGGGCGCGAAGGCGTTCGGGAACGTGGACCACATGGTGGTGCTGAACGGCGCCCAGGGCGTGGAGGAGCTGCTGGCCAAGGCGCTCACGCTCGGCGGCACCGGGATCGGCCTGGCCAGGGCGCTGCTCGACGGCGGAAGCCGGAACGGCGCCGAACCCGAAGCCCCGCGCGGACCCAGAACCTCTCGCGAGCCTGAAGTCCCGCGCGAGCCCAAAACCACTCGCGAGCCTGAAATTCCTCGCGAACCTGCCGAATTCCGTGAATAGCGACGTTACTCGGCTCCTTACTCGGCCCTTCCTCTAGCGTTTTCGAAAAAGCCGCTAGAGCAAGGGGAGAATTCGTGCTTAAGGCTATTTCGGGGGTATGTCTGAGCATGATGGTCGTCGCCGGATGTTCCGCCGGCGAGGCCGACAATCAGGCCGCCGGGTCGGCGCAGCCCGCCGCGTCCTCCTCGGCGGTGGAGGCGGCCCGGCTGCGCGCCGCCCTGTTGCCCGTGCCCAAGGGCATGCGCATCGCGTACGGGCCGGAGATGGGGGCGTTCGGCTCGCTCAAGTCCACCCAGGAGGGGCTGGCCGCCATCCAGCAGGCCAAGCTGGAACGTCCGGAGTGCGCAGGGGCCGCCCAGCTCGACGCGGCCAAGCCGGAGGTCGCCAAGGCGCCCGCCGCCGTCATCGCCTTCTCCGCCGCGCGCGGCTCGATCACGCAGGCCGTCGTGTCGATGCCGTCGGCGTCCATGCCGGCGCCGCTGCCGCCGCAGTGCGCCCTGTACAAGGCCACCGTCGAGGGCGCGGACGTGACCTACCGCACCGCCAAGCTGGCCATGCCGGCCAGGGGCGACGAGTCGCGGGCCTACCTGACGACGGCCTCCGGCGGCGACAAGCGCGCCCAGATCGGGTCGGTCGTGATCAGGCGGGCCCATCTGATCATGAGCATGCTCGTCGTCGGCGAGAAGGTGAAGGCGGCCGGCCTGTACGAGCTCGCCCGCCTGGCCGACCAGAACCTGGCCCGCGTCACCCGCTGAGGCTCAGATGAGCACGTGGTCGTCCGGGCGGCCGACGAAGGAGAACTGCGCGTTGCGGGTCAGCTTGATGTGGTCGGCCTGCCAGGTGTGCATCGAGGCGTCGGCGCTGCGCCAGTAGACGAAGTTGAACCGGTCGGCCGAGTAGATCTTGACGGAGTCCTCCTTCAGCCGGCGTACCAGCTGCGTGTCCTCCCCCCGCGTGATGTCCGCGAAGCCGTACGAGCGGAACATGTCCGCCTTGCCGAGGAACGTGCCGCCCTGGACGAGGAAGGAGTACCGGTGCTCCAGGCCGGGCAGCCGGAGCATGGTGGTGTTGCTGCCCTCGAAGTACGCGTAGTGCGCCCCCTTGCCGACCAGCTCGGCGTCGGAGTAGTCGAACGCGCGCACCAGGTCCGACAGGTAGTGCTCGCCGTAGAGGTTGTCGTCGTCCATCTTGGCGATCAGGTCGCCCTCGGCGGCCGCGATGCCCAGGTTCATGCAGGCGCCGAGCGTCAGCTCCGGGGCGGCGGGCAGGACGACGACGTCCGTGATGCCGGCCATCCGCGCCTTGTCGGCGACCACCACCGGGTCGATGTCCAGCCCGTGCAGGACCATGACGAGCTGCAGCGGCCGGTGGAGCTGCCGGGCCACCGACGAGATCGCATGCTCGATCTGCGCGGCCCGGTTGGTCGGCAGCACGACCGAGATCGAGCGCGACCGGGGCGTGGTCGCCTGGCCGAGGTTCTGCAGGATCTGGTCCACCCGGTGCGAGAACAGGTGCTTGTCGAAGACCTCCCGCATCGCCAGGTGGCCCATCCTGGCCCGCAGCTCGGGGCTGTTGATCAGATGCAGCACCTGGTTGTACGACTCGACCGGCTCACGCGCGATCGGCACCAGCTCGCCGAACGTCTCCTCGATCGCCCGCGACCACCCCGACACCACCGGGGTCGCGCACGCCGACAGCTCGAAGACGCGGCGGGCGCACATGGTCGGCGAGTCGAGCACCGAGTTGACGTTGAGGAAGACCTTGTACATCCGGTACGCGGCCAGCATCTGGTCGTAGGGCAGCTCGCCCACGATGTGCGGGCGGTACTTCTCCGGCCAGGCGTACTTCTCGTCCACCTCGCCGTTACGGGCGAAGATGTGCAGGCCCAGCTCGCGCACCGGGTCGAGGACGACCTCCATCTGCTCGCGCCGCTCGGGGTGCTTGTCGCGGAAGTACATGCCGGCGAACACCACGTCGTGCAGCCGGCCCTGCTTCTGCTGGATCGGGTTGTGCACCCGCGGCTGGGCGGCGAACTGCAGCACATCGACCCGGTCGTGGCCGAGCACCTCGCGGTACTTCGGCACCATGTCGCCGTCGCAGGTGAACACGTGGTCGAACAGCTTGGCCGTGTCGATGAAGAAGTCGAAGTTCGGCGGGTCCTCCTTGTTCCAGAAGACCGTGGGGATGCCCTCGGAACGGCACCAGGCGACCAGGTCGCGCAGCGGCTCCTTGGGGGCGTTCGTGCCGGTCATCTGGTAGCGCCAGCGGCCCTGGTTGCCGTGCCAGGCGGACTCGCAGAACAGCAGGTCGGGGCGCTTTTCGGCGAAGATCTCGGGCCAGTCCTTGAGGCCGAACTCGATCTGGTCCCACTCGTACCTGAAGGCCATCCTGGAGAAGTCGTCCAGGATGACCGCCACCTTGAGGTCGGGCCGGTTGACCGGGCCGAGCGGCCACTTCGCCGTCGGCACCTCGACCAGCGGAGGGCGGTGGCTGGCGAGCTCGACCGCCTCGGTGACCGGCATGGGCGGCTTGGGCGCCTTGTCCTTCGACCTGACCGCCTCGACGATCCTCCCCGGGCTCTTCGAGCCCAGGGCCTCGCCCAGCTTGAACGTGCGCTTGGCCTGGGTGGCCTCCAGCTTCCAGCCGGCGTACGCGGCCTTGGCCTCGGCGATCTCCAGCCGCCGCCGCAGCTCCCTGACCTCGGCCTCGTACCGCTCGATGAGCTTGCGCTCCTCGGGCAGCCAGTTGACGGGTCCCAGTCGCTGGAACGCGGGGGGCTCAGGGTTTTCGGCCATGGTGATACGCCTATCGCTCAGCGGAGGTATGTCATAGTACGGCGGATTCAGCCGCTATTCGGGGCGTTTGGCCTGGGAAGCGGGGGCCAGGTTGTCGCCCTTCAGCCACGCCGCGATCACCGTCGCGATGCGCGGACCGGCCTTGCCGTCCCACAGCACCGGCAGCTCGCCGGCCGGCGTGGCGGCGCCGTCGGCCAGCGCCTTCTCCGCCGCGGCGGGCAGCAGCGCGGGCGTGACCAGGCGGTTCGTGCCGTGCGTGATCGTGATCGGCCGCTCGGTGTTGGGCCGCAGCGTCAGGCAGGGGACGCCCAGCATGGTCGTCTCCTCCTGAACGCCGCCGGAGTCGGTGACGACCAGCGCCGCGCCCCGGACGAGTGAGAGGAAGTCCACATAACCCAGCGGCTCGATGACCTTGATCGTGTCGCCGTCCACCAGACCGGCCTCGGCCAGCCGAGCCTTGCCGCGCGGGTGCACCGGCACCACGACCGGCGTCCGCCGCGACACCTCCAGCACCGCCTCGACCAGCTCCCTGGCGGCCTCGGCGGTGTCCACGTTGGCCGGGCGGTGCAGGGTCGCCACGGCGTACCGGGCCGGCAGGCCGAGCCGCGCCACCACCGGCGCCGGGTCCAGCGAGGGCAGCGCGGCGAACAGGCTGTCGATCATCGGGTTGCCCACCAGGTGCACCTTCGCGGGCGGCACGCCCTCCGAGGCCAGATAGGCGAGCGCCTCGGGCGAGGTGACGAACAGCAGGTCGGCCAGCGCGTCGGTGACGACCCGGTTGACCTCCTCGGGCATGCCCCGGTCGAACGAGCGCAGCCCGGCCTCGACGTGCGCCGTCCTGATGCCCAGCTTGGCGGCGACCAGGATCGCGGCCAGCGTCGAGTTCACGTCGCCGTAGACCACGACGAGGTCGGGCTCCTGGGCGACGAAGACGTCCTCCAGGCCCACGAGCAGGGCCGCGGTCTGCCTGGCGTGCGTGCCGGA
Organism: Nonomuraea sp. NPDC003560; assembly: GCF_042878785.1. Classification (NCBI taxonomy): domain Bacteria; kingdom Bacillati; phylum Actinomycetota; class Actinomycetes; order Streptosporangiales; family Streptosporangiaceae; genus Nonomuraea; species Nonomuraea sp. NPDC003560. The sequence continues at coordinate 29,265 of NZ_JBIAOF010000012.1, forward strand.
GCCCACCGCCAGGTTGGCCACCGGCTCGGGCAGGCCGAGATCGGCGAAGAAGACGTCCGACATCAGCGCGTCGTAGTGCTGACCGGTGTGGATGATGCCCTGCCGCACGCCGAGTTCACCGAGTGCACGCACCACCGGGGCCGCTTTCACGAAATTGGGACGAGCACCCAAAACGTGCAGGACCAGGGGGTTCTCCCTCATTGACCTCGCCTTTCATAGCGGAAGGGAAAAAACGCTGCCTATGGTACGGTCCCAGCGTGGCATCCGACGCCAGTCGTCAAGACTCCTCCAAGGTTTCCGCGAAGTCCGCCCGGGCCGGCGTCGGGGGACTTCTCAAAGGCTTCGTCCAGCACCCCGTCATCGTTTCCCGCGTCGTCGTGACCAAGGTCAAATCCGACCCCGTCCGCGTGGCGCAGGCCGCCGCCGACGCGCTCCCGCCCAAGCTGCGCCCGATCGTCGGCAGCGTGGCCTGGCCGGCCGCCCGCGGGGCCCGGCGCATGGTCCGCAAGCTCGGCATGCGCATGATCAAGGCGCCGTGGAACGAGGCGAAGGCCCACTGGGACGCCGGCCGGGTCTCCCAGGCCGCCGAAGTGCTCGACGCGTACACCAAATACCCCTTCGTCAAGCGCAGGGCCGCCTACTACCGCGGTGAGCTGGCCGCCATCAGCCCCGACCCGATCCCGCCGGGACCGAAGGTCGCCATCGCCGGGCGCGTCGAGGGCCGCGTGCTGCACCTGGTCACCAACGCGCTGCCGTACACGCAGGCCGGTTACACCGTGCGCACCCACCGGATCGTCACCTCCCAGAAGGCGGCCGGGCTCGACCCGCACGTCGTGACGAGCTGGGGCTGGCCCATGCTCCAGGGGCACGCCGACGCGCCCGCGCAGGAGGAGATCGACGGCATCCCGTACTACCGCCTGCTGCCCGACGGGCACGGCGAGGTGCCGTTCGAGATGCGCGGCCGCATGGTCAAGGGCGCCGAGGGCGTCACCCGGCTGGTCGAGCAGCTGCGCCCGCAGGTCCTGCACGCCGCCACCGACCACCGCAACGGCTCGGTCGCGCACGCCGTCCGCGACCGGACGGGCACCCCGTTCGTCTACGAGGTGCGCGGCTTCCTGGAGGAGACGTGGGCCTCCCGCGACCCCATCCGGGTCGGCAGCCAGCGGCACGTGCTCCAGCGCGAGCGCGAGGCGTTCCTCATGCGCGAGGCCGACGCGGTCGTCACGCTGGCCGAGACGATGGCCACCGAGATCGTCGAGCGCGGCGTGCCCAGGGAACGCATCCACCTGGCGCCCAACGCCGTCGACGACACCCTGCTGTCGGCCCACTACGACGGCGCCTCGTTCCGTGACGCGTACGGCATCGCCCCCGGCGAGATCGTGGTCGGCTCGGTGTCCAGCATCGTGGCCTACGAGGGCTTCGCGACCCTGCTGCGCGCCGCCGCGCTGCTGCGCGACGACCGCACGCCGGTGCGGGTGCTCATCGTCGGCGACGGCGCCGAGCGGGAGAACCTGCTCGCCCTGGTCGAGGAGCTGGGGCTGCGCGACGCCGTCCTGCCCGGCCGGGTCGGCCCCGACGAGGCGCTGCAGGCCCAGGACGCCATCGACATCTTCGCCTGCCCGCGTGAGGACCTGCGGGTATGCCGGCTCGTCACGCCCCTGAAGCCGGTCGAGGCGATGGCGCTCGGCAAGCCGGTGGTGCTCAGCGATCTGCCCGCGCTCTCCGAGCTCGTCGGCTCCGACGGGGCCGGTCTGCTGGTGCCAGCCGGCGACCCGGCCGAGCTGGCCAAGGCGATCGCCGGCCTGCGCGAGGACCCGGCCAGACGGGCGGAGATGGGCGAGGCCGGACGCGCCGAAGTCGCCGCGAAGCGGACCTGGAGCCGCGTTGCCGAGACTTATCAAGCTCTATACCGATCGCTTGCCGAAAGATGACCTCCACGTTGCCTGTACGTTGTGACGGGTTCGGTCGCATTAGGCGTGAGCTAGGTGGACTTGAGATAACCTTTGCGACCATGAAGTGTTGTTTCCGGCTCTCGAAGGCACTGCTGTGACAGAAATCGACTTGGCTGTCATCGGCCTGGGCTACGTCGGTATGCCGCTTGCGAAGGAAGCGGTTGCCGCCGGGCTGCGGGTCGTCGGCGTGGACGTCGACCCCCGGAAGGTCGACGCGCTCAACGCCGGGCAGTCCTACATCGATGACCTGACCGACGCTGACCTCGATCACATGCTGGCGAACGGATTCAGCGCGACGCTGGACGAGTCCGTGCTGGCCAGAAGCAACACGATCGTCATCTGCGTACCCACCCCGCTGGACGAGGACCACCGTCCCGACCTGTCCGCGGTCGAGGGCGCGACCAAGGCCGTCGCCCGCAACCTCAGCAAGGGCACGCTCGTCGTGCTCGAATCCACCACCTGGCCCGGCACCACCGACGAGGTGGCCCGCCCGCTGCTGGAGCAGTCGGGCCTGGCCGCCGGCGTGGACTTCCACCTGGCCTTCTCGCCCGAGCGCATCGACCCGGGCAACCCGAAGTTCGGGCTCAAGAACACCCCGAAGGTCGTGGGCGGCTACACGCCGGTCTGCCGCGACCGGGCGACGGCGTTCTACAAGCAGTTCATCGAGCAGGTGGTGCCGGTCAGCGGCACCCGCGAGGCCGAGATGGCCAAGCTGCTGGAGAACACCTACCGGCACGTCAACATCGCCCTCGTCAACGAGATGGCGATCTTCTGCGACGAGCTCGGCATCAACCTGTGGGAGTCGATCGAGGCCGCGGCCACCAAGCCGTTCGGCTTCCAGAAGTTCCTGCCGGGGCCGGGCGTCGGCGGTCACTGCATCCCCGTGGACCCCTCGTACCTGTCCTACACCGTGCGCAAGCTCGGCTACCCGTTCAGGTTCGTGGAGCTGGCCCAGGAGATCAACGAGCGCATGCCGTCCTACGTGGTGGCGCGCGTCCAGCGATTGCTGAACAGACACAAGAAGCCCGTGAACGGCGCCCGAGTGGTTATGCTCGGCGTCACGTACAAACCGGATATCGCCGACGAACGGGAAACTCCGGCTCTGCCTGTGGCGCGTGCGCTGCTGGAACTGGGGGCCGACCTCTCGTTCGCCGATCCGTACGTCAAGGAGTGGTCGGTCGACGGCACTCCGGTGCCACGGGAAGAGGATCTGACCGAGGCCGTGGTCAACGCCGACGTGACGCTGCTGCTGCAGCAGCACGCCGCGTTCGATCTGGCCATGGTCGAGGCGAAGGCCAAGCTCGTGCTGGACACCCGCGGTGTGCTCACCGAGGGTGAACGCGTCGAGCGGCTGTAGCGACGGAGGGCTGCGCGCAGTGCACGTGCTCGTCATGACGGTGGTGCATAACCCCGAGGACGCGAGAATTCTGCATCGGCAGATCCGTGCCCTCGTGGATGCCGGTCATGAGGTCACGTATGCCGCCTCCTTCTCGGCGCACGGGGTCGTACCGCGTCCATGGGTCAACGGCGTCGATCTGCCCAGGGCCGCCCAGCGGAAACGCGTGGCGGCCGTCTGGGCCGCCCGGCGGCTGTTCAAGCGCATGCGGAACAAGGTCGACCTGGTCCTGATCCACGACCCGGAGCTGCTGTTCGCGGTCTGGGGCGTGCGCAACCGGCCGCCGGTGGTCTGGGACGTGCACGAGGACACCCCGGCGACGTTGTCGCTCAAGCCGTGGCTGCCCTCGTTCCTGCGCCCTCCGGTGCGCTTCTTCGCCCGCATGCTGGAGGGCACGGCCGAGCGGCACATGCACCTGCTGCTGGCCGAGACCGCCTACGCGGGCCGGTTCAAGCACGCCCATCTGATCGTGCCGAACGAGACCTGGGTACCGGACTCGGTGACGCCTCCGGGCGACGACCGGGTGGTCTACCTCGGGTGGTTGTCGCGGGCGCGCGGCGTGTTCGAGGCCGTCGAGGTGGCCAAGCTGCTGCAGCCGTACCGGGTGACGGTGGAGCTGATCGGGTACGCCGATCCGCAGAGCCGTCCGATGCTCAACCAGGCCGTCGCCGACGGCCTGCTGGAGTGGCGTGACTTCATGCCCAACGACGAGGCGCTCAAGCGGCTCGACGGGGCGCTGGCCGGGCTGTCGCTGCTGCACGACGAGCCCAACTACCGGCACTCGATGCCCACCAAGATCGTGGAGTACATGGCGCACGGCATCCCGGTCATCACGACGCCGTCGCCGCGCGCGGTCGAGCTGGTGGAGCGGTACGACAGCGGCGTCGTCGTGCCCTGGGAGGACCCGAAGGCCGTCGCGCAGGCGGTGCTGACGCTGCGGGACGACGTGCGCGAGCGGCGGGCGCAGGGCGCTCGCGGGTACGCCGCGGCCCGCGCGAACCACCACTGGCCGAACTCGGCCAAGCGGTTCGTGACCCAGCTTGAGGCATGGGCCGGGATCACGCGATAGCGGTTTATCTCCGGCAGATCACGAGAGCGGTAGGTTCCTGAACGTGCGATGGCTCTTCCTGCTCGTGGGCGCAGCCGTCCTGGCCGTGGTCGCGGTGGTGATCATCCTCTTCCCGTCGTCGTCCGAGCGGCCGGTCGCGTCCTCGTCGAGCACGCCGAAGCCGTCCAGGACCGTATCGACGCCGCCGCCGCCGAAGGTCAAGGAGTTCACCGACCCCTGCGGCACGTTCGACACCACGACCAAGAACTTCTACGCCGTCACCGGCTACTGGATCACGCCGAAGTCGAACCCGTGCACCTGGCGTCACCAGCTCCAGGAGATCCACCGCGCCGGCGGCGACACGATCATCAGGATCGGGTACGGCCTGCAGTTCCGCAGCGTCTCCGACGACACCGGCGAGGTGCTGGCGAAGGACGGGACGCTCGACCCGCTGTACAAGGCGTGCGAAGAGGACGGCCTGAGCTGCCACGACGCGGCCGAACGGGACCTGCGCAAGGCCAACCCCGGCAACCGGATCGGGCGCACGTACGTCTACCGCACCGACGAGGCGTTCGGCGGCGACCTGTTCCGCTGCCCCAAGATGGAACACGCCGTCAAGGCCGGCGACCGCATCTACTACCGCATGGTCGCCCCTCCGGACGGCTCCGACGACGCCACCTGCGACTTCACCAAGAAGGCCACGTCGTACGACCTGATCCTGGTGGCCGGCTCGGCCAAGGACAGCCTGGCCGAGCTGCTCGACCTGGCCGACCAGTTCAGCATGCGGGTCTTCCCCGCGCTGCCGCTCGCCCCGCGCGACTCCGAGACGCCGACCAGGGCGAACAAGCGGCACATCGGCACCCTCACCACACTGACCCGGCGCATTCTCCAGGACTACGGCGTGCGCTTCGCCGACCGGCAGGCCCTGGGTGGCGTCTACCAGCCGTTCGAGGTTCAGATGGGGGCCACGCTGGCCACCAACCCCACCCTTGAGGTGTACGCCGACCAGCACCGGATCGTGGAGCAGGAGCTGGGCAAGCCGATCCTGATCAGCCCGTACCTGGACGCGCGCAAGCGGGTCGGCTTCGGCCAGACGCCGGCGCAGGTGGCCGAGGCGTTCAAGGCGCTGGCCCGGACCGGCGTCGGCATCATCGCCCCGCAGGACAGCCGGGGGACCGGCAAGGTCGGCCTGTTCTGGCCGGACGAGCGCGACACCGAGGTGGACGACCGGCTGCGTCCGGTGGTCGGCGAGGCCACGTACGGCACCGCGTACCACGGCTCGACCCGCGACTACTACCGGGAGATGGCCAAGGCCCGCGACGAGATGCTCCAGGCCGGTCACGAGGTGGAGCTGTGGGCGAACGTGGAGGCGTTCGAGCCGTCCGGCAAGCAGCCGTGCGCACCGCAAGGCACCCGCGGCCAGACGGACAAGAAGCGCCTCGACCAGGCCGTCACGATGGCCGGCCGGTACGTCCAGAAGATCGTCTCCTACATGTGGAGCGACTTCATGACCTGCGGCGACCCCTCGCTCCAGGACGAGATCGCCGGCGACTGGCAGCGCCCGATCGCCGTGGACGCCATCAGGCGGCCCCGCGACCCCCAGGACGGCGTCGAGGTGCGCGGCTACAACCTGGACGGCAGCACCGTGCTCGTCGAATGGTCCGGCGGCACCAAGGAACTGGTGGTCGCGGCCGTCGGCTGGCTGGACAAGGACCCGCTGGACGAGCACCCGGCCCGGATGGCGACGGCCTGGGTGCCGTTCGACTGGACCCAGGTGCCGCCCGGGGAATGGGTCAAGATAGGGATCAAGGGGGCGTCCGGCAAGGAGGCCACGACGCCCCTCCACGTACGCATATCCGCATAGGGCAGACGGGACTCCGTGTAACGTGCCGTCCATGGTCCCGAGCATCCCGGTCAGCGTCGACCTGGTCGTGCTCACCGTGCGCAACCATGCGCTCAGCGCCCTGGTGTGGCGGCGCGACAACCCGCCGTTCATGCGCCGCTGGTCGCTGCCGGGCGGCTTCATCCAGCTCGACGAGGACCTGCCGGCCGCCGCCCACCGCATCCTGGCCGAGCGGGCCGGGCTCCCGGGCGCCCCGGTGCACCTGGAGCAGCTCCAGACGTACGGATACCCCGACCGCGACCCGCGCCAGCGCGTGCTGAGCGTCGCCTACCTGGGCCTGGCCCCCGACCTGCCGGCCTCGGAGAAGGCGCACATGAGCTGGCAGCCGGTCGAGGCGCTGTCCGTCATGGCCTTCGACCACCGCCGCATCATGCTCGACGGCGTCGACCGCGCCCGCGCCAAGCTGGAGTACACGTCCCTGGGGGCGGCCTTCTGCCCGCCGGAGTTCACCGTCGCGGACCTGCGCCGGGTGTACGAGATCGTCTGGGGGCGTCCTCTCGATCCCCGCAACTTCCATCGGAAGGTCACCAAGGCGGAGGGCTTCCTGGTGGAGACGGGCGCCACCACCACCAGAGACGGCGGCCGCCCCGCCAAGCTCTTCCGCCGCGGCCCCGCCGAACTCCTCCACCCGCCCATGCTCCAGGAGTGACCATCCCGAACGACCTCATCGACGTCATCGAGACCCCTCGCCTGTCGCTCGTGCCCCTGCGGGTCGAGCACGCCGCGGAGATGGCGGCGGTGCTCGCCGACCCGCGCCTGCACGAGTTCGTCGGCGGCGCCCCCGCCACCGAGCAGGAGCTGCGCGCCCGCTACGAACGCCTGGCCGCGGGCCCGCCCGGGTGGCGCAACTGGGTGCTCCGCCTGCGTGCCGACGGCCGGCTGACCGGCTACGTGCAGGCGACCGTCGAGGCGGGCACGGCCGAGATCGCCTGGGTGGTCGGGGTGCCCTGGCAGGGCCGCGGCCTGGCCGCCGAGGCCGCCGGCGCCCTGGTCTCCTGGTGCGACGCCCACGACATCGGCACGGTCGTCGCCCACATCCACCCCGGCCACGCGGCCTCCGCCGCGGTCGCCGCCCACGCCGGCCTCCACCCCACCGACCTCGTGCACGACGGCGAGACGCGCTGGGAACGCGTCCGGCCGTGAGCCCTCTCGACGTGCGGGGGCTGGCGGATGCTTCATCGGGCGTGGCCTTTTAAGGTAGTTCTATGCCTCGTTTCCGCCACATCCTGGACACCATGCCCCCCTACAAGCCGGGCAAGGCCGTGGTCTCCGCCGACGGCCGGTCGTACAAGCTCTCCTCGAACGAATCCCCCTACGACCCGCTGCCCTCCGTGGTCGAGGCCGTCGCCGAGGGCGCCCGGCAGATCAACCGCTATCCCGACCCCGGCGCCGTCGGCCTGACCGAGGCCATCGCCGAGCGGTACGACGTGCCGTTCGAGCACATCGCGCTGGGCGCGGGCTCGGTCACGGTGGCCCAGCAGCTGTTCGAGACGGTCGGCGAGCCCGGCGTCGAGGTCGTCTACGCGTGGCGGTCGTTCGAGGCGTACCCGTTGCTGGCGGACCTGTCGGGGGTCACGTCCGTCCAGGTGCCGCTGGCCGGCGAGGACCACGACCTGGACGCCATGGCCGAGGCGATCACCGACCGCACCCGCATGGTCTTCGTGTGCAACCCCAACAACCCCACCGGCACCGCGATCCGCCGCGACGCCCTGGTGTCCTTCCTCGACCGCGTGCCGGAGAACGTGCTCGTGGTGCTGGACGAGGCCTACCGCGAGTACGTCCGCGACGAGGACGTCCCCGACGGCCTGACGCTCTACCGCGACCGGCCGAACGTCTGCGTGCTGCGCACCTTCTCCAAGGCGTACGGGCTGGCGGGCCTGCGGGTCGGCTACCTGATCGGGCACGAGCCCGTGGCGGCGGCCGTCCGCAAGACGATCATCCCGTTCGCCGTCAACCACCTCGCGCAGGTCGCCGCCATCGCCTCGCTGAAGGCCGAGGACGAGCTGCTGGAGCGGGTCGAGCGGGTGGTCAAGGAGCGCGGCCGGGTCCGCGAGTCGCTGATCGAGCAGGGCTGGACGGTGCCGCCGACCGAGGCGAACTTCGTCTGGCTGCGGCTCGGCGAGCGCACCCTCGACTTCGCCGCCGCCTGCGCGGTGGAGGGCGTGGCCGTACGGCCGTTCGCGGGCGAGGGGGCCCGGGTGTCCATCGGCGACCCCGAGGCCAACGACGCCTTCCTCGCCGCCGCCAAGGAGTTCCGCGGTTAGGCGCTGACCTCTTCCGCGAGGGTCGCGGTCCTGGCTTTGGCGCGTCGTTCGGTGGAGACCACCAGGGCGACGCCCACCAGGATCACCGCCCCGCCGGCGATGATCTGCGGGGTCACGTGCTCGTTCACGACCAGCACGCCGAGGAGCACGGCGACGACCGGGTTCACGTAGGCGTACGTGGAGACCAGCGAGATCGGCGCGTTCCCCAGCAGCCAGGTGTAGGCGGTGAAGCCGACCAGCGAGCCGACCAGCACCAGGTAGGCCAGCGCCGCCCAGGAACGTCCGGAGACCGCCGCCAGGTCGAGCCGTTCGCCGAGCACCGTGCCGGTCACGGCCAGGCCGGCGCCGCCGACCAGCATCTCGATCGAGCTGGCCGCGAAGGGGTTGGCGGGCATGGGGATGCGCGCCGACAGGAACGAGCCGACCGACCACGACAACGAGGCCACCAGGATCACCACGATCCCGGTGGTGTCCACCGACTGGCCGCCGGTCAGCGACAACGCCGCGACGCCGGCGAACCCGACGAGCACGCCGGCCAGCGTCAGCACGGCCGGCCGGTCCCTGACCAGGATCCGGAACACGACGAGCCAGAGCGGCACCGAGGCCACGAGCAGCGCGGCCAGGCCGCTGGAGATGTGCTGCTCGGCCACGGCGACCATGCCGTTGCCGCTGGTCAGCAGGAGCAGGCCGACCAGCCCGGCCCCGCAGGCCTGCCGCCACGACACCCGGAACGGCTCCAGGCCCTTCCTGATCAGCAGGAAGCCGCCGAGCAGCAGCGCGGCCGTCACGAATCGCAGCGCGCCGCTCAGCATGGGGGGCATGGTCTCGATGGCGATCCTGATGCCGAGGTAGGTCGAGCCCCACACCACGTACACGATCGCCAGGGCGCTCCAGACGAGGACGGGAGCCCGGCTGTCAGTGGTGTTCGCACTCATGGGTCATGACTTTATCGGGCGACCACGACAAAGTACCTGCGGGTATCGGACTTAGGGATTTGGCACGATATTAGCGACAGGCGGCTTTCGTGCCACTGTTGAGCGGGCGGGCCGGCTGGGACGATCGTCACTGACCAGCAATGAAGGGAAATGTCGTAGATGTCAGCCGTCACCTCCACCCCGGCCGCCCCCAACGCCGCCGCCCTCGCCCACTTCGCCGCCCGCCTGGCCTTCGAGACCGACGTCTCGGACGTGGCCGCCGACCTGGCCGCCGGCGCGCCGGGCGTCGTGGTCGTGGACTCGCGCAGCCGGGAGAGCTGGGACCAGGGGCACGTCCAGGGGGCGGTGCACCTGCCGACGGCCGAGATCGCCGCCGGGGCGGCCGCGCTGATCCCCCGGGACGCCACCGTCGTCACCTACTGCTGGGGCCCCGGCTGCAACGGCGCCACGCGGGCCGCCCTGGAGTTCGCCCGGCTCGGCTACGCGGTCAAGGAGATGCTCGGCGGCTTCGAGTACTGGGCCAGGGAGGGCTTTCCGGTCGAGACGGCGTCGGGCGTGACCCGGCGACCGGTCGACGCCCTGACGGCGCCGGTGTCGGGGATCGCGTGCGCCTGCTGACGCCGGTGTGGGATGGCGTCCGCCTGCTGTAGCGGGCGATTGGCGGGCGCCTGCTGAAAGCGCCCCAGGCGGGTTGTGGTGACCGGCTATATCCGGACATGCCCGCCGGTCCGACAGTGCCGCCAAACGGCCTCACAGCCCCGTCCGGACGCCTTCCGTAAAAAGGGCGGCGGCGAAGGGGCTGTGCGGGAAAGTTTGGCGCCCCCGTCCGAATCCCGTCGATCGGGGGCGTGGGAGAACATACCCGGATCTACTCGGGTCAACCAATAAGACCACAAGAGTCAAGCGGATTGTCTGTACCTCTGACTCCCCAGGTCAAGAACCGGGCACCCGTCGCCCCTGAAATGGGACGACGGGCCCCGTACGGTCACCGCGGTCCGAGCTTCTCCACGATGAGCCGGTAGAGCTGACGCGGACGCCCCGGCTGCGGGGTGCGGTTCGGCGGAAGCGGCCACGCGAGTCCCTCGTCAACCAGCGTGCGCAGCAACCGCCGAGCCGTGCGCGGCGTCACCCCGAGCATCTTGCCCGCGCCCTCGGCGTCGACCACCGTGTCGCCGCCTTCGAGCTTGGCCGCCAGCCTGGCCAGCACCTCCACGCCCTTCGGCTTGAGCGCGGTCGACCCGGAGGGTGGCATCCGGGGGGCCGGGATGAGGGCCCGGCCCTCGCGGTCCACCGCGAACCCCTGCGCCTGCTTGCCCGCCTGGGTACGGGCCAGCGCGGCCCGCGCGTGCGACTCCGCGTCGTGCGTCGTGCGCCCCATACCGACGCCCACCTCGACCGCCAGCCCCAGCTCGTCCCGGATCCTGGCCGCGAAGGGCAGCACCCTGAACCCGTCGGTGGCCGCGGCGATCGAGCCCCTGGTCGCGGTGACCAGGTAACTGTGATCGTCGATCGGCCAGACGGTCGCGTTGATCCGGTTCGCCTCCTGGACCAGTAACCGGTGGAGCGACAGCCGCAGCTCGTCGCGCCAGTAGCGCGGCGCCGCGCGCCGCACGGGCTCGCGCAGCGTCGGCACCTCCACCAGCACCACGGTGAGCTGCGACTCCTCCAGCCGGTGATGCGCCCCGAGCAGCGCCGCGGTGTGCAGCGCCGTCCGGACCGCGGCCGAGGTCGGCCTGATCCTGATGACCGGCACGCCGGCTGCGTGCAGGCGTTCGGCCACCGCGGGCAGGCACGTCAGTGCCCCCGAGGTGGCGCCCTGGCGGGCCAGCCGTTCGTGGTAGGCCGCGATCGTGCCCGTGGCTCCGGGCTCGTCGCGGCTGTGCACATCCGTGGCCGGTATGCCGAGGTCGGTGTACGCCTCCTCGACATCCGCCCTGCTGACCACGTCCACGCTGACCCGTTGCGGGTCCATCCGAGTGTCAAGTGCGGCCTTCGCCAGCGCCGCCACCAATGCCGCTCCGCCGAGTTGCACGTAGGTCGCGGGCATCGTCAGCACGCCTGATCGCCTGGCCAGGTCATAAGGGACCGGGCTGGCGAACAGGCACGCGTCGACACCGGGACCGAGCCGCGTCACCTTGTCGGGCGCCTCCTGCTCATCGCGGTACGCGGCCGCGACCAGGCGACACGGCAGCGGTGCCGCGGCGTGACCCATCAGCATGACTCGCTCGACCAGGTCGTGGGGTCCGACCACGCCGATGGTGAGGTCCGGTGTCATGGCGCCCGGGCGTGACACTCGGGGAGTTTCTTCGGCCCTCTCGACCAATGTTCGTCCCATCCTGCCGTCCGTTGCAGTGCTCTCTTTTGGAACGATCGCTCGCGGGGGCCGTAATGTCACGCCCGACTTTTCCGGAAAGTCGTTCTGGTTGACCGCCCGACAAGATGTCTCAGCAGCTCAACGCGGTTTTTCTCATGTTTTTTAGCGCTCAGAAATCTCTCGTGTAATGTCCGCGCCGAGCGCGCGCATTCGCGCCGCGAGATGTGCGTGGCCGCGATCGATGAGGTATCCGGACTCGATGACGGTCTCTCCTTCGGCCGCCAGACCGGCGAGCACGAGCGCGATACCGGAGCGCAGATCGTGCGCCGTGACTTGCGCGCCCTTGAGCGGCGTGCGCCCGCGCACGACGGCCCTGCTGTCGTCGACCTCGACGTCGGCGCCCATCTTGTTGAGCTCGCCGGCCAGGGCGAAACGGCCGTCGAAGATGCGCTCGTGGATGTAGCTCGTGCCGTCGGCCAGGGCGGCCACCGTCATCATCGGCGACTGCAGGTCGGTCGCGAAGCCGGGATAGGTGTCGGTGATGATGTTGATGGGCCGCAGCGGGCGGTCGCACCGCACGTGCAGCACCGCGCCCTGCCGGGCGAAGTCGACGCCCATCTGCTCCAGCTTGTAGCGGACGACGCCCAGGTCGAGGCCGGTGCCCACGAGGCTGAGCTCGCCGCCGGTGATCGCCGCGGCCATCGCGAACACGCCCGCGTCGAGCCGGTCGGGCATCACGGTGTGCTCGACGGCGTGCAGCTCCTCCACGCCCTCGACGGTGATGAACCCGGTGCCGCCGCCGCTGATGCGCGCGCCCATCTTGGTGAGCATGTCGATGACGTCGAGCACTTCCGGCTCAAGGGCCGCGTTCTCGATCACCGTCGTGCCCTTGGCCAGGGCGGCGGCCATGATCAGGTTCTCGGTGCCGGTGTGGGAGGGCGTGTCCAGGTAGAGCGTCGCGCCGGTCAGGCCGCTGGCCTTGACGTGGATGACGGTCTCGCCCTCGTCGACGACCGCGCCCAGCCGCTTGTAGCCCAGGTAGTGGAAGTCGAGGTTGCGGCTGCCGAGGTTGCAGCCGCCCACGCCCTCCACGATCGCCTCGCCCAGCCGGTGGAGCAGCGCGGGGGTGAACAGCACCGAGCCGCGGAACCGGCGCGCGATCTCGGCCGGCAGCACCGGGCTGCTCAGCCGGGAGGCGTCGATGACCAGCGTGCGCTCGGACTCGTGCAGCTCCACGTACGCGCCGATCGCCTCGGCCAGCTCGACCGCGCGCCGGACGTCTTCGATGATCGGCACGTTCCGCAGCACGGTACGGCCCTTGGCGGCCAGCAGAGCCGCACCGATCATGGGAAGCACGGCGTTCTTCGCGCCCTGGATGAACGCGGTTCCACGCAGTGCGTTGCCACCGCGCACGCGGTAACGGACCATTTCGTGCGGCTCCTTGAAATCAACGGTGAGGCTCGATCGGGCCAACAGTAGTGGCTGACACCAGGTGACCCAGCCGAATCATCCGCTAAAGGGAGCCCCCGTGACGCGCTCATACGCTTCTAGGTATCGCTGCCTTGTGCGCTCGACAACATGCTCGGGAAGCCGAGGTGGGGGGTTTCCGGAGGATTTGTCCCATCCGGATTCGGGCGAGAGCAGCCAATCACGTACATATTGCTTATCGAAAGAAGGTTGCGCCCTGCCCGGCTGCCATTCGTCGGCCGGCCAGAACCGCGACGAGTCCGGCGTCAGCACCTCGTCGCCCAGGGTCAGCACGCCGTCGGCGTCGAAGCCCAGCTCGATCTTGGTGTCGGCCAGGATGATGCCGCGCTCGCGGGCGATCTCCGAGCCGCGCGTGTAGACGTCGAGCGTGATGCGCCGCAGCTCGTCGGCCGTCTCCGCGCCGACCTCGGCGACCACCTGCTCGAAGGAGATCGGCTCGTCGTGCTCTCCCTGGGGGGCCTTCGTCGAGGGGGTGAAGATCGGCTCCGGCAGCCGGGAGCCGTCCTCCAGACCGGGGGGCAGCGGCACCCCGGAGACCGTGCCGGTCGCGCGGTACTCCGACAGGCCGCCGCCGGTCAGGTAGCCGCGGGCCACGCACTCCACCTGGACCATGCGCAGCGGCTTGCACAGCACGCTGCGCGCGTCGTCGCCCCTGGCCAGGATGTGGTTGGGCACGACGTCCTTGAGCTGGTCGAACCACCACAGCGACATCTGCGTGAGGATCGCGCCCTTGTCGGGGATGCCGGGCTCCAGCACGTAGTCGAAGGCCGAGATGCGGTCGGAGGCGACCATCAGCAGCAGGCCCTCGTCGGTCTCGTAGAGGTCGCGTACCTTGCCGGAGTGCAGATGCTTCATCGGGCGATGTCCGTCCTGTGGTGCGAGCCGCGCAGCTCGACGCGGTCGACGAGGTCGTAGGCGTTGCGGCGGGCGCTCGCCTGGTCGGGGCCGTGGCCGACGACGGTCAGCACCCGGCCGCCGTTGGAGACGACCTCGCCGCCGGGGCCGCGCGCGGTGCCGGCGTGGATCACGTACGCGTTCTCGGTCTCGGTCAGGCCGGTGATCACGTCGCCCTTGACCGGGGAGTCGGGGTAGTTCTCCGCCGCGATCACCACGGTCACCGCCGAGCCGTCCTTGAACACCGGGTCGAGGCCGAGCTCGCCGGTTGCGCAGGCCATCAGCAGCCCGCCGAGCGGCGTCTCCAGCCGGTCGAGCAGCACCTGCGTCTCGGGGTCGCCGAACCGGGCGTTGAACTCGACCACCTTCGGCCCCTTCTGGGTCAGGGCCAGCCCCACGTAGAGCACCCCCTGGTACGGCAGCCCGCGCCGCCCCAGCTCGGCGATCGTCGGGTGCACGACCTCGCGCATGACCTGCTCGGTCAGCCCTTCCGGCGCCCAGGGGAGCGGCGTGTACGCGCCCATGCCGCCGGTGTTGGGCCCCTCGTCGCCGTCGTAGGCGCGCTTGAAGTCCTGGGCGAGCTGGAGCGGCACCGCCGTGCTGCCGTCGCACAGCGCGAACAGCGACACCTCGGGCCCGTCGAGGAACTCCTCGATGACCACCCGCTCGCAGGCCCGCGCGTGCTCCAGCGCCTGGTCGCGGTCGCGCGTGACGACCACGCCCTTGCCCGCGGCGAGGCCGTCGTCCTTGACGACGTAGGGGGCGCCGAACTCGTCGAGCGCGGCGGCGGCCTCCTCCTCGGTCTCGCAGGTGCGGGCCCGGGCGGTGGGCACGTCGGCGGCATTCATGATCTCCTTGGCGAACGCCTTGGAGCCTTCGAGCATGGCCGCCTCACGGGTCGGCCCGAAGCAGGCGATGCCGGCCTCGCGCACGGCGTCGGCCACGCCCGCGACGAGCGGCGCCTCCGGCCCGATGACGACGAGGTCGGCCCCCAGCCGCCCGGCCAGCTCGGCCACCTGCGCGGGATCGACGGGATCGACGGGATGAACGGTCGCGACGCCCTCGATGCCCGCGTTACCGGGAGCACAGTGGAGCTCGCTGACCTGGGGATCGAGTTTGAGCGAACGGCACAGGGCGTGCTCACGCCCTCCGGAACCAATGACTAGAACGCGCACGTGCCCCATTGTCGCAGGCCCGGCCCCCTCGCCCGGCGCGGGTCCCGGGCGGGTTGCAGGCACGTCGAATGCCGGAACAAGCCCGCATCTTTGTGCGGTTCTACCTGAACCGAGCACCCTCCGGCGAGTATCGTCGTTTGGGTTCACCCGCCTGTGGTAGGTTAAGGCGGCTTTGCGGCGTCTCTTGTGATTGGAGGTGGTCCGGGATGAAACCTGGTGATCCCAGCAGTACGTGCTCTCCCACGTACGCCCCAGTTACCCCCGACCACTCCAATCCGGCAGCCTGATCGTGCCTCCACGCATTTGTGTCGATTGAGGTGACTTTTCATCGCGCGTGGAGCGTGCCAGGTCGGGCGGAAAGGGACTGCCATGCGCTCGTCCACGCTTTTCCGTCGCATCAACCGTCACCCTGTTCAGCCGCACGCCGCACGCCCGCTCACCAAGCCGGTGCGTGAGGTCTGCGTGCCCCCTGTCGACTCCATCGTCGAATTCGGCGCCTACATCCAGGGCAAGAAGGTCTGCGCCCCGGGCATCGTCGAGTCCCTCGACCTCGTCCGCGAGCACAACAAGAACTCCGACGGAGCGAACGCGTTCGTCTGGGTCGGGCTGCACGAGCCCGAGGCGCCCGAGGTGGAGTGGCTGTCCGAGGTCTTCGGGCTGCACCCCCTGGCCGTCGAGGACGCGGTCAAGGCCCACCAGCGTCCCAAGGTCGAGCGCTACGGCGAGTCGCTGTTCATGGTGCTGAAGACGGTCGCCTACCTCGACCACGACGAGCTGACGGCCAACAGCGAGATCATCGCCACCGGCGAGATCATGGTGTTCCTCGGGGTCGACTTCGTGGTCACCGTGCGCCACGGCGAGCACTGCCCGCTGACCCTGGTCCGCGAGCGCCTTGAGGACAAGCCCAAGCTGATGAACCGCGGCCCGGCCGGCGTGCTGCACGCCATCGCCGACCACGTCGTCGACCAGTACCTCCAGGTGGCCGACCTGATGCAGCTGGAGCTCGAAGAGGTCGAGGCGACCGTCTTCGCCGACGTCAGCTCCCGCGACATCAACCGGATCTACCAGCTCAAGCGGGAGATGCTGGAGATGAAGCGGGCCGTGACCCCGCTGCAGTCGCCGCTGTCGGCGCTGCCGCAGCGCCGCGTCATCCCCTCGGAGATGCGCGAGTACTTCCGCGACGTCGGCGACCACCTGTCCCGCGTGTGCGAGCAGGTCGAGTCCTCCAACGAACTGTGCAGCTCGATCCTGCAGGCCGCCCTGGCCCGCTCGAACGCCCTGGCCAACGAGGACATGCGCAAGATCTCGTCGTGGGTCGCCATCCTGGCCGTGCCGACGATGATCGCCGGCATCTACGGCATGAACTTCGACTTCATGCCCGAGACCAAGCAGGTCTGGGGCTATCCGGCGGTGCTGGCCGTGATGATCACTGCCTGCGTGCTGCTGCACCGCGGCTTCCGCCGCAACGGCTGGCTCTGAACGACGCGTCCTGACGCTCGGGCGCTCGTGCGGTGCTCAGACGCTCACGGGCTCGCGCGGCGCTCAGACGCTCACGGGCTCGCGCGGTGCTCAGACGCTCACGGGCTTGAGCGGCCGGACGCCCTCCGGCAGGTCGAGGCCGCGCTCGCGCCACAGCTCCCGCATGCGGTCGGGGTAGTCGGTCACGATCCCGGCCACGCCGAGGTCGATCAGGCGGCCGGCCAGGGCCGGGTCGTTGACCGTCCAGACCGCCACGTCGAGGCCGGCCGCGGCCGCCTGGGCCATCAGCTTCTCGTCGACCATCACGTGCTCGGGCGAGAGCGTGGTGGCCCCGGCCTCGCGGGCGGCGGCCGGGATGTCGTCGCCCAGCCCGCCCTCGTGCCAGTGGAGCGTGTCGAGCTCGATCAGCGCGAACCGCCTGGCCGCCGGGGCGAGCCGGGCCGCGTGCCTGATGACGCGCCAGTCGAAGCTCAGGACGGCGGCGTTGCCCAGCCGGCCGTGCCGGTCGAGCTCCTCGACCACCAGCTCGGTGAACATCTCCGGGTCGGCCGTCAGCTCCGGCCTGGTCGGGTCGGACTTCAGCTCGACGTGCAGCCGCACGTGCTCGGCCTCGTAGGCGTTGACCAGCCCGAGCACCGCGCCGAGCGTCGGCATCCTGGTCTCCGGCATGGCGACCTGGGTGAGCGCGAACGGGTCGTCGAGGTGACGCGGCAGGCGGACGCCCACGTCGAGCGTGCGCAGCTGGGCGAGGCTGAGCGCGTTGATCGGCTTGCCCACGTACGGGAAGAGCGGATCGCCCTGCCGCAGCGGACGGCGGTCGGCACTGGTGACGGCCGAGACCGTGAGGTCGTGCGTGAGCACGAGGCGGCGATCGGCGGTGAGGGCGACGTCGAGCTCAAGCGCGTGAACGCCCAGCTCCATCGTGCGGCTCAGCCCTGGCAGGGTGTTCTCCGGCCACAGGCCCCGCGCTCCTCGGTGACCATGAATCTCAACGCGCACACCGGGGACACTACCCGGCGCGAGGCCCGCTGAGGCAGTGCCACGCCGTGTCCTTTTTATCCTGCTACGCCCCGGTCGGAAGGGAAGGCGCCAAGAGGACTCTCCGGCCGCTTATTACACGATAAATGCAACTACCTTGCAATAAGCTGGAGCTCATGACGGAGGTTCTCAAACATGCCCATTCAGCAACAGTCCGGGCATGGGTGGACGGCTGGGTGATCTCCCGCAACGCCCCGCGGCCCGTACCCGAACCGTGGGGCCTCAGAGTGGACGTCGGCCTTCCCGGCCACGTGGCGCGGCACGTCGTCCCCACCCCTACCGCGGAGATCCTGGACCACCTGACCGGCGCCCTCACCGTCCCCGGCACCTGGCTCAAGCTCTGCGCCCCCGCCGAGGCGGTCGCCCCCTCCCTGCCCGCGCGGTGGTCCGTGCAGGAGCAGGAGTACATGATGACCACCGCGTCCCTGGCCCGCACCACCCCGAAGGCCCCCGCGGGCTACACCCTGGCGATCACCACCAGGGCGGGGGTGACCGTGGCCCGGCTGCTCACCGCCGCAGGCGAGGTCGCGGCGCGCGGCCAGTTCGCCGTCGCGGACCGGGCCGCCGTGATCGACCAGGTGGAGACGGCCGCCGAACACCGCCGGCGCGGCCTCGGCACGGTCGTCATGGCCGCGCTCGCCGCCGCCGCCGTCTCCCGGGGCGCCCGCACGGGCATCCTGGTCGCCACCGAGGCGGGCCAGGCACTGTACGAGACCCTGGGCTGGACCCTGCACACCCCGATGACCGCCGCCGTCCTCACCGCCGCGGACCCGGCGGAGGAGGAGCCCGCCGTCCGGCCGTAGTCCCGCGACACGCGGGGAGCCCGCCGTCGGGCCGTAGTCCGGTGACACGCGGGGAGCCCGCCGTCCCGCCGTAGTCACCTGACACGTGAGGAGCCCGCCGTCCGGCCGTAGTCCCTTTCACACGCGAGGGGCCCGGCGCGTTGTCGCGCCGGGCCCCTCGTCACGTGCCGGTCAGACCAGCGACCGCACCACGACGGTCTGGTCGCGGCCGGGGCCGACGCCGATCGCCGAGATCGGCGCCCCGCTCATCTCCTCCAGCGCCCGCACGTACGACTGCGCGTTCGGCGGCAGGTCGTCGAACGACTTGGCGTTGGAGATGTCCTCCTTCCAGCCCGGCAGCTCCTCGTAGACCGGGACCGCGTGGTGGAAGTCGGTCTGGGTCATCGGGATCTCGTCGAACCGCTCGCCGTCGACCTCGTAGGCCACGCACACCGGGATGCGCTCCAGCCCCGACAGGATGTCGAGCTTGGTGAGGAAGTAGTCGGTGACCCCGTTGATCCGGGTCGCGTAGCGGGCGATCACCGCGTCGAACCAGCCGCAGCGACGGTCGCGGCCGGTGGTGACGCCGTACTCGCCGCCGGTCCTGCGCAGCCACTCGCCCGTCTCGTCGGTCAGCTCGGTCGGGAACGGCCCCGAGCCCACACGGGTCGTGTACGCCTTCAGAATCCCGATGATCTTCGTGAGCCGGTTCGGCGGGATGCCCGCCCCGGCGCACGCGCCCCCGGACGTCGGCGAGGAGGAGGTGACGAACGGGTACGTGCCGTGGTCGATGTCCAGCAGCGTGCCCTGACCGCCCTCCAGCAGCACGAACTTGCCCTCGTCCAGCGCCTTGGAGAGCACCAGCGAGGTGTCGGCGATGTGCGGCTTGAGCCGTTCGGCGTAGGCCAGGTACTCCTCCAGCACGGCGGCCGGGTCGATGCCGCGCCGGTTGTAGACCTTGGTCAGCACCTGGTTCTTCTCGGTCAGCGCGACCTCGATCTTCTTGGCCAGGATGCCCGGGTCGAGCAGGTCCTGGACCCGCACGCCCATCCGGGCGATCTTGTCGCCGTACGCGGGGCCGATGCCGCGTCCGGTGGTGCCGATCTTGGCCTTGCCCAGATAGCGCTCGGTGACCTTGTCCAGCGCCTTGTGGTGCGGCATGATCAGGTGCGCGTTGGAGGAGATCAGCAGGCGTTCGGCGGAGATGCCCCGCGCGGCCAGCCCGTCGATCTCGCTCAGCAGCACCCCCGGGTCGATCACCACACCGTTGCCGATCACCGGTACGACGTCCGGCGACAGGATCCCCGTCGGCAGAAGATGCAGAGCGTATTTCTGGTCACCGATGACGACGGTGTGTCCCGCGTTGTTGCCACCCTGATAACGGACGACGTAGTCGACGTCGCCACCGAGCAGGTCGGTGGCCTTGCCCTTGCCCTCATCGCCCCACTGGGCCCCAACGAGAACGGCAGCCGGCATTGTTCAGTCTCCCGAGCACAAAACGAAACCCCTGGCGCAAGTGCGACAGGGGCTCTTGCGTAGAGAGACTACCCGAGTCTGCCCATTCGTCCCAAGGCGCGTGGGCCCAATGCGGGCCCAATGCGCTGCTAACCCTTGGTCAGCGCCTCATATCCGGTCTCGCTGCTGTCCTTGAGGAACTGCAGGCAGCGCTCGGCCTCGTCCTTCTCGCCGATGGACTGCGCCGCCCTGGACAGGGCGTGCAGGCAGCGCAGGAAGCCGCGGTTGGGCTCGTGCTCCCAAGGGATGGGACCGTGGCCCTTCCAGCCGTTCCTGCGCAGCTGGTCGAGGCCGCGATGGTAGCCCGTGCGGGCGAAGGCGTAGGAGGTGACGGCATGGCCCTGCGCGAAGTACTCCTCCGCGAGCGCGGCCCAGGCCGCCGGGTGGGCGGGGAAGCGGGCGGCCACGTCGGCGGCCTTGGCCCCGGATTCCAGCGCCTCCCTGGCCTCGGGCAGGTCCGGCAGGTGAGTCGGGGGCGGCCCGGCGAGAAGGTTATCCATAGGACAAGTCATACCCGCCGTGCCGCCCAAGTGGCTAGGAGATCTTCGTCCCACTGCTCTTGAGGTTGTGGCAGGCCTCCGCCACGCGGGCCGCCATGCCGGTCTCGGCGCTCTTGCCGTAGGCGCGCGGGTCGTAGGCCTTCTTGTTGCCGACCTCGCCGTCGACCTTCAGCACGCCGTCGTAGTTGCGGAACATGTGGTCGGCGATCGGCCTGGTGAAGGCGTACTGGGTGTCGGTGTCGACGTTCATCTTCACCACGCCGTAGGAGATGGCCTCGTGGATCTCCTCCAGCAGCGAGCCGGAGCCGCCGTGGAAGACCAGGTCGAACGGCTTGTCCTTGCCGTACTTGGCGCCGACCGCCTCCTGGATCTCCTTCAGCACGCTCGGCCGCAGCTTCACGTGGCCCGGCTTGTAGACGCCGTGCACGTTGCCGAACGTGGCGGCCAGCATGTAGCGGCCCCGGTCGCCGACGCCCACGGCCTCGGCCGTGGCCAGCGCGTCTTCGGCGGTGGTGTAGAGCTTCTCGTTGATCTCGCCGACGACGCCGTCCTCCTCGCCGCCGACGACGCCGATCTCCATCTCCATGATGATCCGGGCGCGGGCGCACTTGTCCAGGAGCTCCTTGGCGATCTCCAGGTTCTCCTCCAGCGGCACGGCCGAGCCGTCCCACATGTGCGACTGGAAGAGCGGGTCGAGGCCCTTGGACACCCGCTCCAGCGAGATGTCGATCAGCGGCCGCATGTAGCCGTCGAGCTTGTCCTTCGGACAGTGGTCGGTGTGCAGCGCCACCGTGACCGGGTACTTGGCGGCCACCACCCGCGCGTACTCGGCCAGCGCGGTCGCGCCCGTCACCATGTCCTTGACCGTCGTGCCGGAGAGGAACTCGGCGCCGCCGGTGGACACCTGCACGATGCCGTCGCTCTCGGCCTCGGCGAACCCGCGCAGCGCGGCGTTCAAGGTCTGAGAAGAGGTCACGTTGATCGCCGGATAGGCGAACCCGCCCGCCTTGGCACGGTCGAGCATCTCGGCGTAGACCTCTGGAGTCGCGATGGGCATGAGTCATCTCCCTGAGAAGTACGGCTTCGCGCCTGCCCAGTATCCCGGCTCCCAACCACAACTGGTAGTGACAACGCGTGCCGGATGGCCACATCCGATTCGCTCGGCTCCAGGTAGGCTCACGGGGTGGACTGGCTCTGGAATCTCCTCGACCCGACGTGGTGGCTCACCATCCTCGGCGCCTTCGCCACCATCGGCGTCCTGGCGATCATCTTCGCCGAGACGGGTCTGCTGCTCGGCTTCTTCCTGCCGGGCGACTCGCTGCTGGTGGCGGCGGGGATCTTCAGTTCCGCGTCGCTGGTCGTGGGCGAGGCGCCGCCGATCTCCTTCCCCGTCCTGGTGATCGGCACACCGTTGTGTGCCATCGCGGGCGCCCAGCTCGGCCACTTCCTGGGGGCCAAGTTCGGCAGGAAGATGTTCGACCGGCCCGACTCGCGGCTGTTCAAACGCGAACACGTGGTACGCGCCGAGGAGTTCTTCCAGAAGTTCGGCCCGGCGCGGGCGGTCGTGCTGGCGCGGTTCGTGCCGATCGTCCGCACGTTCATGAACCCGGTGGCCGGCGTCCTGGAGATGCCCGCCAGGCGCTTCTTCCTGTGGAACGTCATCGGCGGCGTGGTCTGGGTCGAGGGCCTGGTGCTGCTCGGCTACTTCCTCGGCAGCAAGGTCGATCCCAAGCAGATCGACAAGTACATCCTGCCGGGCGTGTTCATCATCGTCTTCATCTCGCTGATTCCGATCATCGTCGAGGTCGTCAAGAAGCGCCGCGAGCGCAAGCGGCTGCCGCTGCCCAACGGCAAGCACCACCGCGTGCCCTCCAGCACCGACCCCCAGCACTGACAGCAGGCACCGGCCCCCGGCGCTGACCGGGGGCCCTTGAGTTACCACCGGGTACAGTGCCCCCTGTGGGACGCCACAGGTCAGATCCGATGGGAATCGCCCGATCCGCCCTCGTCGTCCTCGCGGTGGGGGCCGTGGTGACGCTGGTGGTCGTCGGCGTGCGCGCCCTGATCGGCTCGTCCGGCTCGCAGCCGGAGCGGCCGCCCGCCGCGGCAGGGTCCACGGTCGTGCGGGCGAGCGAGGGCAGGGCGCCGACCGTGCGCATCGAGTGCGTGGCCGAGGTCTGCCCCACCGTGACCGTCCGCGTCCCCGGCGGGGACGTGCTGCACCATCGCGAGATGAGCAGGGGCGAAGAGGTCAGCTACTTCGAGCCCGAGCTCGACGTCGTGCTCGGTGACGCGGGCACCGTCCGCGTCACCGAGAACGGCAGCCCCCGCGCCCCCGGCGAGCAGGGCGCGAGGGAGGCCCTTACAGCCCGAGGTCCTGGAGGGTGAAGGCGGTGCGGTAGTCGAGCCCCTCCTCCGCCATCCGCGCGCCCGCGCCCCGGTCGACGATCGTGGCCACGGCCACCACCTCGGCGCCCGCCTCCCGCAGCGCCTCCACGGCGGTCAGCGGCGAGCCGCCGGTCGTCGAGGTGTCCTCCACGGCCAGCACCCGGCGGCCCTTCACCTCGGGCCCCTCGATCCGGCGCTGCATGCCGTGCGACTTCTGCGCCTTGCGCACCACGAACGCGTCGAGCGTGCGCCCGCGCGCCGCCGCCGCGTGCAGCATCGCGCAGGCCACCGGGTCGGCGCCCATCGTGAGCCCGCCGACGGCGTCGAAGTCGAGATCGTCGGTCAGGTCGAGCATCACCTTGCCGACGAGCGGCGCGGCCACCCCGTCGAGCGTGATCCGCCGCAGGTCGAGGTAGAAGTCGGCCTCCTTGCCCGAGGAGAGCGTGACCTTGCCGTGGACGACGGCCTTGCGCTTGATCTCGGCCAGCAGGTTGTCGCGGTCTGTCATGCGCCCAAGCTTAGGGTCCCAGGCTCAGCGTCCTGATGAGAGCCAGGGCCTGCGCGTGCGCGCGGGGGAGCCGGCGCACCCGGACGCGGGGGTGGCGGCCGTACAGGATCTCCGTGGCCCGCAGGCCGGCGATCTTGTCGGCCAGCCGGTCGTCCTCCCTGGTCACCGCGCCGACGCGGGTGGGCGCGAGCAGCGCCAGCGTCTCGTCGCCGGTGAACGCCCTGCGCAGCGCCGTGGCCAGGTTGAGCGCCGCCGCCAGCCGCTCGGCCAGTTCGGCGATCTGCCCGTACGGCTCGGCCACCACCAGCAGGTGCCCGCCCGCGACCGCCCCCCGGTAGAGCTCGCCCAGCCTGGTACGCAGGTAGGCCACCGTGGCCAGGCCGGTCAGCGGGTCCTCGCACTGCAGGTCGTTCATGGGCGCGAAGCTCTGCTCGGCCCACCCGGCCGCGTACGCCCGTACCAGCGGGAACGTCGGCTCTCCTCGATCGGTGACGGCGAACAGCGCCGCCAGGTCGCCCAGCCCCTCGCTGATCCCGACCCCCGCCCCGGCGCGCGCCGCGCCCAGCTCCTCGCAGGCGCGCCGCAGGTCGCCGCCGTCCGTCACGGCCCTGATCGCGTACGCCACCGCCGGGGTCCACCAGTCGTCGGCCAGCGACCAGCCCTCCGCCATGCTCCGCCCGCGCCAGCGCGACAGCACGTCCTCGTCCATGCGCCCTCCCGTGGTCCTCAGAGGTAAAGACGGCGCTGCGGTTTAGTCATGACGGAGAATGCGGAATGATTGCGCGGGGCAACCCACCGTAATCGTGAGGTCACAATGAGTGTGGAATCGCCGCGAAGCGATGCGGACCTGCTGAAGGAGGTCCGCGCCGGCGACGCGACCGCGTACGGACGGCTCTACGAGCGTCACGTGGCCGCGGCCCGCGCGCTGGCCAGGCAGCTCGTCAGGGGCGAGTCCGAGGTCGAGGACGTCGTGGCCGAGTCGTTCACGAAGATCCTCGACCTGGTGGGCAGGGGCGGCGGGCCCGAGTCGGGGTTCCGCACGTACCTGCTGACCGTCGTGCGCCGTACCGTCTACGACCGCGGCCGGGTCGAGAGCCGCCAGGTGACCACCGGCGAGATCGAGCGCTACGACGCGGGCGTGCCCTTCGTCGACCCGGCGCTCGTCGGCCTGGAGCGGTCGATGATCTCGCGCGCGTTCCTGTCGCTGCCCGAGCGGTGGCGGGCGGTGCTCTGGCACACCGAGGTGGAGAAGTGCAAGCCCGCCGAGGTCGCGCCGCTGCTCGGCCTGTCGGCCAACGGGGTGGCGGCGCTGGCCTACCGGGCGCGCGAGGGGCTGCGGCAGGCGTACCTGCAGATGCACCTGCGCGCGGCGCCGCAGCACGAGTGCCGTCCGGTGCTCGGCAAGATGGGCGCCTACGTCAGGGGCGGCCTGGCCAGGCGCGACTCCCGCGCGGTCGACGACCACGTCAACGACTGCGAGGAGTGCCACGGCGTCCTGCTCGAACTGACCGACGTCAACCGCGGCCTGCGGGTCATCGTCGGCCCGCTGATCGCCGGCCCGGTGTTCAGCGGCTACGCCGCGGCGCTGGCCAAGGCGGGCGCGGCCGGCGGCGGAGCGGGCTGGCTGCTGCGGCTGTTCGGCTGGTTGCGGCGGGCGCCCTCGCGGCAGCAGGTCGTGGCGGCGGGCGGTGTCGCGGTCGCGTCCGCGGCGGTGGCGGCGTTCGTGCTGGTGTCCGGGGAGTCGCCGGTGGCCGAGCGGCCGGTGGCCACGCCCACACTGGTGGCCCGGCCCCCGGTGTCGGTGCGGCCGGTGCCGCTGCCCGTGGCGAGCGAGCCGCCGGCGCGCGTCCCGCCGCCGCGGCGGGAGCCGCGGGGCAGGGCGCGGCTGCGGGCCACGATCGGCGCGCTCGGCGCCCTCGTACGCGCCCAGCCCGGCATCGTCGGCATGCGCCTGCGCAACGACGGCGACGGCCCGAGCGGCGAGCTGGCCGCGACCGTCGAGCTGCCGCCCGGCGTGACCCTCCTGCCACCGGCCAGGCGCGGGCACGGCGTGGCGCTGCTCGAACCCGTGGGCACGGTCGACGGCTGGTCCTGCCGGCAGGCCGGGCAGGGCGCGCGGTGCGCCAGGCGGCCGCTGGCCGCCGGGGAGGGCACGGCGGTGTTCCTTCGCGTGCTGGTGTCGGAGCTGGCTCCGGAGGGCGCCGGGCCCGCCGTGCGCGTCGACGCCGACGACCTCCACGTCGACGCGCGGGCCGCGCAGGGCGTGCGCACGGTGGGGGCGTCGGCCAGGTTCGCCACCGAGGGCAGGGTGGCCGTCCGGGCGATCGGCAACACGCTGCTGAGCTGTCCCGAGGAGCACGACGGCTGTCCCGAGGCCAGGCGCCGCCAGGGCGACCAGCGCGACAACGACCTGTGGCCGATGACCCCCCTCGACCAGGACGCCAGTCCGGCCACCAGCGCCTCCAGCGCGGCCCGGCTCACCCTGCCCAAGGACAGCAGGGTCGTGTGGGCCGGCCTCTACTGGTCGGCGAGCGGCGCGGCGGCGGGGCCCGTCAAGGTCAGGGCGCCGGGCCGGCGCACGTACGTGTCGGTCCGTCCCGACCACGTCACGGCCCTCGACATGCCGCTGGGCCCGGCCTACCAGGCGTTCGCCGACGTCACCGCGCTGGCCGGGCAGGCGCGGCCGGGCGGCCTGTGGTGGGCGGCCGACGCGCCGATGGCGGAGGGGGCCTCCAGCCACGCCGGGTGGAGCCTGGTGGTGGTCGTGACCGGGCCGCGGCAGCCGTACAGCCAGGCCGTGGTGCTCGACACCGCGACCGTGATCGGCGGCGCGGACCGGAAGGTGCGCATGCCGCTCGGCGGCCTGAGCCCGGCCGCCGCGCCGGCCCGGGCCGAGCTGGTGACCTGGGAGGGCGACGCCGATCTCCAGGGCGACAAGGTCTCGCTCGGCACCGGCGCGATCGTCCCGGCGGGCGGCGACCGCCAGCGCGCCAACGTCTTCGACGGCTCCGCCAACGGCGCCGGGGGCATGACCTTCGGCGTCGACGTCGACACGGTCGACGCCGAGCTGGGCCGCGATCCGGCGCTGACGATCGTGACCGACAAGGACGTCGTGCTCTTCGGAGCGGCCGCGCTGACCGTCAGGGCACGCTCATGACCGCAAACAGGACGAACTGGTACGGTCTGCCTAAATGGTCCGGCTGCGCGGCGGCCCGCGGTCGAATCGTCGGGATTCACCCTCGCGCGATCACCTGCTTTCATTACCCTGAAAGAGGGCCGCCGAGTCCGGTCTCTGACGGTGCAGAGCCAGCAAGGTCGGACCACCAGGAAAGGGGCGGTGTCAGTGGATCGCTGTGCGCTGTTCGTGGACGCCGGCTATCTGCTGGCAGACGGAGCGATGGCCGTGCACGGCACTCGCCATCGAGAGGCCGTCGCCTGGGACTATCCCGGGCTCCTCCAGCTGATGACCAACCTGTCGCGCGAACGCACGGGCCTGCCGCTGCTGCGGTGCTACTGGTACGAGGCGACCGTCGAGGGCCGCCGCACCCCGGAGCACGACGCGCTGGCCGACATCCCGGGCCTCAAGCTCAGGCTCTCGCGCATCCGGCCGGGCCGCCGCGAAGGCGTCGACGCCCAGGTCCATCGCGACCTCATGACCCTCGCCCGCAACAACGCCATCTGCGACGCCGTCGTCGTCAGCGGCGACGAAGACCTCGCCCAGGTGGTGTGCGACGCACAAGACCTCGGCATCAGGGTCACCGTCATCCACATCGCCGCCGACGGCGGGTGGGCCGTGTCCCGGTCGCTGCGGCAGGAGTGCGACGACCTGGTCGAGCTGGGCAACGCCCACCTGCGGCCCTACGTCACGATGGTGAGCGGCGTCACCGAGTCCTCCAACGGCCACCACCAGCCGCTCAGCAACGGGCACGCCGCCCCCTCGCTGCCGCCCGCGCCGCCGGCCGCGCCCCCGGCGACCCCGACGGCCTCGCTGCCGCCGGCGCCGTCCGCGGGCAGTCACGCGGCCGGGCAGCACTCCGGGAGCCACGCGGCGCCCTCCTCCGGCCAGTCGTCCGCCAACGGGCAGGGGTCCTCGGGCGGGCGGTCGGCCACGCCGCCGGTGCTGCCGTCGTACTCGGGGTACCAGGAGCAGCCGCCGTCGATCCCGCCGTCCGTGCCCCCGTCCGTGCCGCCGTCCGCGCCGGCGACCGGGCCGCTGCAGCAGCCGCAGTCCGCCTCGCCCAGCACCGGGCAGTTCGCCACGCCGTCCTCGGGGGGCGCCTACCAGCCGGCGCAGCTCGGGCCGTACACCGGGCCGCAGGCCGCGCCCGTCTCCCCGCCGCCCGCCGCCACCGCCGGGGCCACCACGCTGGCCGACGCCGTGAAGGCCGCCCATCGCGAAGGGCACGACTTCGGCGAGTCCGTGGCCCGCGACGCGCCCGCGCTGTGGCTGGAGGCGGTGCTGGCCCGCAAGCCGCGCATGCCCTCCGACCTGGAGGCCCGCCTCCTGCAGGGCTCCTCGCTGCCGATCGACTTCCTGCTGCACGACGAGGTCCGCCACGCCCTGCGCCGCGGCTTCTGGGATGCCCTCGAACGCGCCCGCCACTGACCCCCTCCTGCCCGGCAAGCCGGACGCCCGGGCGCCATGAGCGGCGGCCCGGGCGTCGGACGGGACGAGATCAGGAGAGCGCGTCGAAACCGGCGCGCAGGTGGGCGACCCGATCGCCCAGGTCGGCCAGCGGCACGGCGAGCGCCGGATCCTGCGACTTGCGGGCCAGCTCCCGCACCCGGGCCAGCTCGTCCTCCACCGCCGTCAGCCGCCGGGACAACTCCGGCAGGACCGAGGCGTGGTCACCCGCTCCGGGCGGCAGCTCGCCGGTCAGCCGCTCGCGGAGCAGCGACGCCTGCTCGGCCAGGCGCTTGTTCATGTTGTAGAGCTCGGTGAACACCGACACCTTCGCCCGCAGCACCCAGGGGTCGAACGGCTTGGTGAGGTAGTCGACCGCCCCCGCCGCGTATCCGCGGAAGGCGTAGTCGGGGGCGCTGTCGACCACGGTCAGGAAGATGATCGGGATGTTCCTGGTCCGCTCCCGCCGCTTGATGTGGGCGGCCGTCTCGAAGCCGTCCATGCCCGGCATCCGGACGTCGAGCAGGATCAGCGCGAACTCGGTGTTGAGCAGCGCCTTGAGCGCCTCCTCGCCGGACCTGGCGCGTACGGGCACCAGGTCGAGCGAGCTGAGGATCGCCTCCAGGGCGATCAGGTTCTCCTCGCGGTCGTCGACCAGGAGGATCTTTGCACGGTCCGGCATCGATCACGACCCTTCAGCGGTTGAGGGCGACGAGTCGGTCGTGGCTCCCCGCCCACGGCTGAGCCAGCCGCGCAGCCGTTCGAGCAGGCGATCGACGTCGACCGGCTTGGGCACGTAGTCGGACGCGCCCGAGGCGATGCTCTTCTCGCGATCACCACGCATGACCTTAGCGGTCAGCGCGATGATCGGCAGGTCGGCGAACTGGGGCATGCGCCGGATGGCCGAGGTCGTGGCCCAGCCGTCCATCTCCGGCATCATGATGTCCATCAGCACGAGCGCGACGTCCTCGTTCCGTTCGAGCTGCTCGATCCCCTCGCGGCCGTTCTCGGCGTAGACGACCGTCGATCCGTGTCGTTCCAGCACGCTGGTGAGGGCGAACACGTTGCGGATGTCGTCGTCGACGATGAGGATCTTGGCGCCGTTGAGCGGGTCGTCGCCCTGCCACTGGGCGGGCGTCTCCACCGGCGGCTCGACCAGCTCGGGCATCGGCATGTCGAGCGGCGGCGGCTCGGGCAGGGTCGCGGCGGCGGCCTGCTCCTCGGCGGGCGAGGTCATGAGCTGCCGGCGCGGGGCCGTGCTGCCGTCGGTGGCGGCCAGCGGGCCGGTGTAGGAGGCCGGCAGGTAGAGGGTGAACGTGCTGCCCCTGCCCAGCTCGCTCTCGACGTGGATCTCGCCGCCGAGCAGCCGGGCGATGTCGCGGCAGATGGCCAGGCCGAGGCCGGTGCCGCCGTACTTGCGGCTGGTGGTGCCGTCGGCCTGCCGGAACGCCTCGAAGATGACCTCGCGCTTGTCGGGCGCGATGCCGATGCCGGTGTCGATCACCTGGAAGGCCAGCAGGTCGGTGGCGTCGTGGAGGGTGTCGTCGTCGAAGTCGACCCCTCGGGGGGCCGCCGCGACCCGCAGCTTGACCTCGCCCTTCGGGGTGAACTTCACCGCGTTGGACAGCAGGTTGCGCAGCACCTGCTGCAGGCGCTGCTCGTCGGCCCGCAGCTCGCTCGGCACGTCGGAGGCCACCTCGACGCCGAAGGACAACCCCTTGTCCTGGGCCAGCGGCGCGAAGGCCGCCTCCAGCAGGTCGACCATCTTGGGCAGCGACACCTGGATCGGATGGATGTCCATCCGGCCCGCCTCGACCTTCGACAGGTCGAGCATGTCGTTGATGAGCTGCAGCAGCGCCGAGCCCGCGCTGTGGATCGTGCGGGCGAACTCGACCTGCTGGGACGTCAGGTTGCCCTCGGCGTTCTCGGTCAGCAGCTTGGCCAGCACCAGCAGGCTGTTGAGCGGCGTGCGCAGCTCGTGGGACATGTTCGCGAGGAACTCGGACTTGTACCGCGAGGAGACCGCGAGCTGCTCGGCGCGCTCCTCCAGGGTGCGGCGGGCCTGCTCGATCTGGAAGTTCTGGATCTCGATCGCGCGGTTCTGCTTGGCCAGCAGCGCCGCCTTGTCCTCCAGCTCGGCGTTGGACCTGCGCAGCTCCTCCTGCTGCCGCTGGAGCTCGTCGGAGCGCTCCTGCAGCTCGCGGGTGAGCCGCTGGGACTCGGTCAGCAGGTCTTCGGTGCGGGAGTTGGCGATGATCGTGTTCATCGTGACGCCGATGGTCTCGACGAGCTGCGTCAGGAAGTCGAGGTGCACCTCGCCGAACGGGGTGAAGGAGGCCAGCTCCAGCACGCCGAGCACGCGGTTCTCGAACAGGATCGGCAGCACGACGATCTGCGCGGGCGTGGACTGGCTGAGCCCGCTGTCGATGGTGATGAACTGCGGCGGCACGTCGTCGAGGATGATGTGCCTGCCCTCGGCCGCCGCCTGGCCGACGATGCCCTCGCCGATCGCGAAGCGCCGGCGCGGCCCCCGGTCGGGACGCACGCCGTAGCCGCCGATCAGCGTCAGCTCGTGGTCGCCCTCGGGATCGATGCCGTAGAAGGCGCCGTAGCGGGCCGAGACCAGCGGAGTGAGCTCGCTCATCGTCAGCTTGGCCACCTCGAACAGGTCGCGGTGGCCCTGCATGAGCCGGGAGATGCGGGCCAGGTTGGACTTCAGCCAGTCCTGCTCCTGGTTGGCCTGGGTCGTCTCGCGGAGGTTGGCCACCATCGAGTTGATGTTGTCCTTCAGCTCCGCCAGCTCGCCCTGCGCCTCGACGGCGATCGACCGGGTCAGGTCGCCCCGGGCCACGGCGCTGGTCACGGTCGCGATGGCGCGCACCTGCGTGGTCAGGTTGCCGGCCAGCTCGTTGACGCTCTCGGTGAGCCGCTTCCAGGTGCCCTCGACGCCCTCGACCCGGGCCTGGCCGCCGAGCTGGCCCTCCGAGCCCACCTCGCGGGCCACGCGGGTGACCTCGGAGGCGAAGGAGGACAGCTGGTCGACCATCCGGTTGATGGTGGTCTTCAGCGCCAGGATCTCGCCCTGGGCGTCGACGTCGATCTTGCGGGTCAGGTCGCCGTTGGCCACGGCCGTGGTGACCTCGGCGATGTTGCGCACCTGATAGGTCAGGTTGTTCGCCATGAAGTTGACGTTGTCGGTGAGGTCCTTCCAGACGCCCGACACGCCCTGCACCCGCGCCTGGCCGCCGAGCTGCCCCTGCGTGCCCACCTCGCGGGCCACGCGGGTGACCTCGTCGGCGAAGGACGACAGCTGGTCGACCATCGTGTTGAGGGTGTCCTTGAGCTGCAGGATCTCGCCCTGCGCGTCAACGGTGATCTTCTTCGACAGGTTGCCCTGCGCCACCGCGGACGAGACGGCCGCGATCTGGCGCACCTGCGAGGTGAGGTTGTTGGCCATCGAGTTGACGTTGTCGGTGAGGTCCTTCCAGACCCCGGACACGCCGCGGACCTGCGCCTGGCCGCCCAGCTGGCCCTCGGTGCCCACCTCGCGGGCCACGCGGGTGACCTCGGAGGCGAACGAGGACAGCTGCTCGACCATCGTGTTCATGGTCGACTTGAGTTCGAGGATCTCGCCCTGGGCGTCGACGTCGATCTTGCGGGTGAGGTCGCCGTTGGCCACGGCCGTGGTCACCTGGGCGATGTTGCGCACCTGGTAGGTCAGGTTGTTGGCCATCGAGTTGACGTTGTCGGTGAGGTCCTTCCAGACGCCCGACACGCCCTTCACCTCGGCGCGTCCGCCGAGCTTGCCCTCGGTGCCGACCTCGCGGGCGACTCGGGTGACCTCGTCGGCGAAGGACGACAGCTGGTCGACCATCGTGTTGAGGGTGTCCTTGAGCTGCAGGATCTCGCCCTCGGCGTCAACGGTGATCTTCTTCGACAGGTTGCCCTGGGCGACGGCCGTCGCGACGGTGGCGATCGAGCGCACCTGCGAGGTCAGGTTGTTGGCCATGAAGTTGACGTTGTCGGTGAGGTCCTTCCAGACGCCCGACACGCCGGTGACCTGCGCCTGGCCGCCCAGCTGGCCTTCGGTGCCCACCTCGCGGGCCACGCGGGTGACCTCCTCGGCGAAGCCCGAGAGCTGGTCGACCATCGTGTTGACGGTGTTCTTCAGCTCGAACATCTCGCCCACGGCGTCGACCGTGACCTTGCGGCTCAGGTCGCCCTTGGCGACCGCCGTGGTGACCACGGCGATGTCGCGGACCTGCGCGGCCACGCGCGAGGACATCGTGTTGACGGCCTCGGTGAGGTCGCGCCAGCTTCCCGACATGCCCCGCAGGTTGGCGCTGCCGCCCAGCCGGCCCTCGGTGCCCGCCTCGCGGGCGACCCTGGTGACCTCGGAGTTGAACAGGGCGAGCTGGTCGACCATGCCGTTGATGGCCTTGCCCAGGCGGCGCACCTCGCCGCGGGCCGACCGGTCGAGGTCGATGCGGCGCGACAGGTCGCCCTTGGCCACCGCGTCGATCACGTCGGCCGCGCCGCTGACCGGGCTGACCAGGGCGTCGATCAGCATGTTGACCGACTCGACGCTCTCGGACCACGCCCCGACGCCCGGGCCGGGCGTCAGCCGCTCGCCGAAGCGCCCTTCCTTGACGACTTCTTTGCGAACTCTTGCCAGCTCGTTGGCGAGATGTTCGCGGCGGTCGGCCACTTCGTTCAGCAGCAGGCGCACTTCGCTGAGGATGCCGGGAGGAGCGTGCGGGACCCGACGCCGGAAATCGCCGTCACGCCAGGAGAAGAGAGTCTCCAGCACGGGAACGAGATCCGATTCCGTATAGGTCCTCTCCTCCGGGCTTGATGCGGCCTTGGCCGTGGTCATGGGGCCTCCTTCACTCGCGACGGGTCCCGGCGAGTGATTCAAGTCTGTCACGATGAGTAGCTCGTAGTCCTGCCCTTGGATTTACCCCAAGTCAGTGAGAAGTGTGGTAGGCACGATGGGATGACTGCTTCTCCCCACGCGGTCCTGGCCGCGACCTTCGCGCCTGGCGATACCGCTGTGACGGCTGCGATGAGGTTCACGCGCGAGGTGATGACCGCGTGGGCCACCGTCAGCGTGCTCCACACCGCCGAGCAGGTGGCCGGCGATCTGGCGGAGCAGGTCTCTGACGAGCCGTTTGAGGTGATTTGGAAGCATTACGGGGACTCAGTCCAGGTCGAACTGCGGCAGCGGATCACCGCGCACGGTGACCCGAAGGCTCCTTCCGTGAACGTGGAGGAGTGGGGAGTCACCTTCGCGGGCGATTCCCGTGTCCATTGGGCAAGGCTCACGCTACCCGGCTCCGTGGACCAGGTGGCCGCGGAATGGGCGGAGGAGAGCGCTCGGGGCCCCCACTGGCTCGGCTTCCTGGCCGACGCCAGCGACCTGCTGGCCGGCACCCTCGACCCCGACATGGTCCCGGCGATCATCGCCCAGATCGTCGTGCCGCGCCTGTCGAGCTGGTGCGCGGTCTACACC
Organism: Nonomuraea sp. NPDC003560; assembly: GCF_042878785.1. Taxonomy (NCBI): domain Bacteria; kingdom Bacillati; phylum Actinomycetota; class Actinomycetes; order Streptosporangiales; family Streptosporangiaceae; genus Nonomuraea; species Nonomuraea sp. NPDC003560. The sequence continues at coordinate 62,980 of NZ_JBIAOF010000012.1, forward strand.
GCCGGCAACTCGGGCGGCCCGCTGCGGCTGGTCTACCTCTGGCACGCCGACGAGGCCCGCATCGACGGCCTGCGCGAGCAGCTCACGGACATGGACGTCGGCGCGGCCGACACCAGGGCCACGTCCGTCATCCACCTGAACGACTCCCAGGTGCTGGCCGTGCCGCTCACCGCGCGCGGCCGCGGGCTCGGCATGATGTGCCTGGGCCGGTCCGACCGCTTCCCCGACGAGGTCATCCAGTTCGCCGACGACATCGGCAGGCGCGCCGCGCTGGCCATGGACAACGCCCGGCTCTACGCCCAGCAGGCCGCGGCCAACCGGGCGCTGCAGCGCAGCCTCCTGCCGCCCAACGAGCCGGAGGTGCCCGGCCTCGACTACGGCGTCATCTACGAGCCCGCCGGCGAGGCCAACGAGGTCGGCGGCGACTTCTACGACCTGTTCAAGGCAGGCGACGACTCCTGGCGCTTCGCGATCGGCGACGTCTGCGGCACCGGTCCCGAGGCCGCCGCGGTGACCGGCCTGGCCCGGCACACGCTGCGCCTGCTGGCCCGCGAGGGCTACGGCGTCGCCGCGGTGCTCGGCCGGCTCAACCAGGCGATCCTGGAGGAGGGCGAGCGGGCCAGGTTCCTCACGCTGCTCCACGGCGACATCACGCCCGTGGCGTCCGGCCTGGAGGTGCGGCTGGTGTCCGCCGGCCATCCCGAGGCGCTGCGGCTCAGGCCGAGCGGCAAGGTGGAGGCGGTGACCACGCCGCAGTCGCTGCTCGGCGTCTTCCACGAGGTCGTGTTCGAGGCCGACACCATCCATCTCGACCACGGCGACGTGCTGCTGGCGGTGACCGACGGCGTGACCGAGCGGCGCTCGGGCGGGCGGCTGCTCGACGACGACGGCGGCCTGGCCAAGCTGCTGGCAGAGTGCGCCGGGCTGTCGGCCAGGGCGGTGGCCGAGCGCATCCGCAGGGGCGCGGCGGAGTTCGCCGCCGAGCCGAGCGCCGACGACCTGGCCATCGTGGTCCTGCGCGCGCGCTGACCGGTGCGGGAGCGCCCCCGCAGGAGCGCTCCCACGACGTGCGCGCGAGGTCAGCCGACGTGCACGTGCTTGCGGGCGAACTCCAGTTGCAGGGCCGTCTGCGCGATGCGCTCGGCGACCACGAGCGAGCCGCGGATGGCGCCGTAGGTGTAGAGCTCGTGCTCGCGACCGTGCTCGGCGAGCTTGGCGACGTACTTCTCGATCTGGCGCAGCGGGCAGCGGGTGTCGTTCTCGCCGGCGAGGATCAGCAGTGGGCTCTTGATCTGGTCCACGTAGGTGATCGGCGAGCAGAACGCGTACCGCTCGGGCTGCTCGTCGGGGGAGCCGCCGAGCAGGGCGCGCTGGTAGGCGCGCAGGCTCTCGGCCTCGTCCTCGTAGCAGGTCTGGTGGCAGGCGATGGGCACCGCGGCGATGCCCGCGGCCCACAGGCCGGGCTGGACGCCCAGGCCGAGCAGCGAGAGGTAGCCGCCCCAGGCGGTGCCGGCCAGGATCAGCCGGGCGGGGTCGATCGTGCCCCGGTCCACCAGCGCCTGGCGCACGGCGGCGATGTCGGCCAGCTCGATGTGCCCGACGTCGCCGTGCAGCGCGTCCCGCCAGGCGGAGCCGTAGCCGGTCGAGCCGCGGTAGTTGACGCGGACGACGGCGAAGCCCGCGTCGACCCAGGCCGCGACCTCGGGGGAGAAGGCGTCGCGGTCGTGGTCGGTCGGGCCGCCGTGCATGAGGAAGACCGCCGGGTGGGGTGCCGCACCGGTCTCGGGCTTGGACACCAGCGCGTGGATGCGCCCGCCTGGCCCTTCGACGTCGAGGTCCTCGACGGGGACGCTCGGCGGCGCCGGCGGGCCGCCCGCGTTGAGCACGACCTGGCCGTTGCTCGACCGGATGACCGGCGGGCGCGAGCCGCTGGACCAGGAGTACTCGATGTGGCCGCCGGGCCGCGGCGCGGCCTCGTCGATCACGCCGTGCGGGGTGTCGATGAGGGTCAGGACGCCGCCCGCCAGGTCGTAGCGGTGCAGGTAGCTGCGGGCACGGTGGTCGCGCACGATCAGCAGGCCGCGGCCGTCGTCGAACCACTCGGCGGCCAGGTCGCCGGGGTCCTTCAGCCAGATCTCGCGCTGCTCGTCGGTGACCGGGTCCCAGACCAGGGGCTCGTGGCGCTGGCGGCGCTCGTGCAGGGTCAGCAGGCGGCGGTCGCCGAGCACCGGGGCGAAGCGGAGGCCGTGCACGCCCTTGTCGGGGCCGTCGTAGAGCTCGCCGACGGTCTCGCCGTGCTGGTCGACGACGCGCAGCGCCGGACGCCGGAAGTCGCCGTACTCGCCGTGGTTGATGGCGATGAGGGAGCCGTCGAGGGACATGTCGGTCACCCAGGCGGCCTCGGCGTGCTCGTACAGCAGCTCGGCCGGGGCGCCGGGGCGTACCAGATGGATCCGGAACGTGCCCTCGCTGGCCAGGCTGATGGCGGCCAGGCCGGTGGCCGACAGCGCGATGCCGCCCGGCTGGCCCGGCGGCAGGCCGGGCGCGGCCGGCTCGCTCGGACCGCCCGCGAACGGCTGGCGCCACCAGGTGCCGAACTCGTCGCCGTCGGTGTCGGCGAACCAGTAGATCCACTGTCCCGCCGGGTCGATCGCCGCGTACGCGGTGCCCTTGGGCCGGTCGGTGACCTGGCGCACGGCGCCGGTCGCCCGGTCCCAGGCGTAGACCTCCCACGTCCCGGTGGCGTTGGAGCGGTAGATGGAGCGGTTCGGGGCCTGGCGGGCCCAGGCCGGCAGCGTCATGCGCGACGCGCGGAACCTGGCCTGCCAGCGTTCCTCCGCCTTCATCCGGCGCGCCCCCTCCCATCGATGGCCCACGCCCTCTGGGTGCGGGATGCCGTCCAGTATTGCGCCTGAGTCGGGGAAATACTCGGGGAATGTGGGGGAATTTCGGACTAAATGCCCCATCAGTAACACCAGTCGCAGATGCCCGTCAAGGAACAGGTCTTGAACGGGGCTCAGGCTCGAAGATAGACAGATGAAACGCGGCTCTGACCGTAACTTTATTCTGGCCATTCTTGGCATGTCGGCTGAAATAGCCGGATATGCGGGCGGCCAGCTCGGCGGAATCAGTGTGCCACGCGCTCGGGCCCATTCCCACGACCTGGACCAGCTCGTCCGGTCCGAGCTCCATGTCGAACTCGATCGCGCGCCGCCCGGTCATGGTGAACCCCTGCATGCTGCGGGCGACCCGGAGATCCTTCTCCTCGTCCACCGAGAGCAGCCCCAGCTCCCCGACCAGCGGGCTCAGGTGCGCCGCCGCGGGGGTCGCGACGACCGCGGCCCCTCCAGGGCGCAGGATCCGCCGGAACTCGGGCCCGTTCCTGGGCGCGAACACATCGATCACCACATCGGCCACCCCATGCCGGATCGGGAGCGGCCGCCACACGTCCGCCACGAACGCCCCCAGCCTCGGATGCGCCCGCGCCGCCCGCCGTACGGCGTGCTTGGAGACGTCGAACGCCATCCCGATGCCATCGTCCACCGCATTGAGCACGGCCGCCAGGTAGTGCCCGGTGCCCGTGCCGGCGTCGACGATCAGCGGTGCGACCCTGCCCGCCGCGCCGAGACCTTCGACGGTCACCGGCCCACCTTGCGGACCGGCCTCCACTCCCGCCCCACCGTACGCTCCCGGCCCGGTTTCGTCATTCGATTCAGTAGAAGATTCACGTTTTTCTCCGGCCGCCACCCGTACGCGTACGGTTTCCGCCAGCGCCTGCGCCAGCGGGGCATAGTGCCCGGCCGCCAGGAACTCGGCCCGCGCGGCCACCATCGCGGCGCTGTCGGCGGTGCCGGGCGGGCGTGACCCGGTGAGCAGGCTGACGTACCCCTGCTTGGCCACGTCGAAGGAGTGCCCCCGCGCGCACCGCAGTGCGCCCTCGGCGAGCTCCACGTCCGCGTGGCAGACGGGGCAGATCAGGTGTTCGACGATGTCGGCCAGCATGCGCCCATTCTCCAGCGGCCTCACGCCGCCGCGCGCAGCGCCTCCAGCAGGAACGCGGCGTTGGACGGCGTCGCGCGCAGCTTGCCGACGAGCGTCTCCAGGGCCTGCTGCCGGTCCAGCCCGGCCAGCGTGCGGCGCAGCCGCCAGATCACCTGCCGCTCCTGCGGGTGCAGCAGCAGCTCCTCGCGCCTGGTGCCGGAGGCCTCCAGGTCGACCGCCGGGAACAGGCGTCGCTCGGCCAGGTCGCGGGCGAGGTGGAGCTCCATGTTGCCGGTGCCCTTGAACTCCTCGTACAGGCTGTTGTCCATGCGGGAGCCGGTGTCCACGAGGGCGCTGGCGAGGATGGTCAGCGAGCCGCCGCCCTCGACGTTGCGGGCCGCGCCGAAGAAGCGTTTGGGCGGGTAGAGGGCGCGGGCGTCGATGCCGCCGGTGAGCACCCGGCCGCCGCCGGGCGCGAGGTTGTTGTAGGCCCGGCCGAGCCGGGTCAGCGAGTCGAGCAGCAGCACGACGTCGCGGCCGCCCTCCACCAGGCGCTTGGCGCGTTCGAGGGCCAGCTCCGCGACGGCGGCGTGGTCGCGGTCGGGGTGGTCGAAGGTGGAGGCGAAGATCTCCCCCTGGACGGAGGCCCGCATCTCGGTCACCTCCTCCGGCCGCTCGCCCACGAGCACGACCATGAGGTGCACCTCGGGATGGTTGCGGGTGACCGCGGCGGCCAGCGCCTGCAGCACCATCGTCTTGCCGGCCTTGGGCGGCGCCACGATGAGACCGCGCTGTCCCTTGCCGATGGGCGCGACCAGGTCGATGACCCGGGTGCTGAGCGACCCGGTCTCGATGACCAGCCGCTCGTCCGGGTGGACGGGCGTCAGCTCCTCGAACCGCGGCCGGTCCCGCCACTCGGCCAGGCCGTTGACGGACTGGACGCCGGCCAGCTTGTTCCCGGCCACGGTGGCCACGACGCGGTCGCCGCGCCGCAGCCCGAGCTGCCTGACCCGCTCGGCGGGCACGCGGACGTCGCCCGGCCCGGGAAGGTGTTCCGCGCGGATGAAGGCGGACTTCTCCTGTACGTCGAGGAGGCCGCTCACCTGCCCTGCGGGCGGTTCCGCGCGCTGTTGCGGAATGGTGTGAACAGACATGATGAGCCCCTTTGGGGGAGATGCGCCGACCGGAGATCGGCGAGTGCGATGAAGAAGCCGGGCCCGGAGAAACCTGGGCGGGGCTGGAGCAGAACCAGCGGAGCGGAAGCTCGACGCTTGTGGGGAAGATACCACACGTTCCGCCCCATCAAACGCCTAGCCCTCTTGGACTATTCCCGGACGGTTCTGGTGTGTTCTGCCGCGTGTCCCGGCCCGTACGCGTGACAATGTTCTTCATCGCACCCGGCCGTGAGGAGGACCCCCGGCCGGCGCTGCGAAGGCACACAACCCCCATCAGCGCAGCGGCACCGTGTCAAGTGACATGCAGGACCCCTGCAACTCGGCGGGGGTTCCATGGACACATCCGAGCTCCTTGGGGGAACACCATGAACACCGTCCACTGCCCGCAGTGCCAGCACACGCTCGACGAGGGCCCGATCATGTACCGGTGCGCCCACTGCTGCCGCGCCGTCTACGCCGCCGACCTGGAGAACGAGTACGTTCCGCGGCAGCCCGTCGCCGCCTAACCTAGGCGGGATGAAGCACAGCCCCATCACCGTCTCCGGCGTCGAGGTGACGCCGCTCTGCGACGCGGTGGGCCCGATGGGCCCCGCGATCCGCCTCCCGCTCGCCGAGATGTTCCCCGGATCCGGCCCGGCGGACGATCCGTGGGTCCTGCACTTCCACTGCTACCTGCTGCGCGACGGCGCAGGCCGCCTCACCCTCGTCGACACCGGCATCGGCGGGGAGGACTCCCCGGCGGCCAGTTGGGCGCCCGTGCCCGGCGTCCTGACGGACGAGCTGGCGGCGGTGGGCGTCGCGCCCGCCGACATCGGCACCGTCGTCCTCACCCACCTGCACAGCGACCACGCGAGCGGCGCGGTCACAGACGGCCGGCCGGTGTTCGAGAACGCGCGCCACGTGCTCCAGCGGGCCGAGGTGGACTCGGCCTCCGGAGCCATGTCCGACCTGCTGCTGACCCCGCTCAAGGACCAGCTCCACGTCGTCGAGGGGCAGGCCGAGATCGCGCCGGGCATCCACGTCCAGCACACGCCCGGCCACACCCCCGGTCACCAGATCGCCAGGGTCGGCGACCTGGCCATCACCGGCGACCTCGTGCTCCACCCGGTGCAACTGGCCGACCCGGGCATCCACTACGTCTACGACGACGACCAGGAGACGGCCGCGCGCACGCGCACCGAGGTCCTGGCGGCGTTGCGGGCCGAGCGGGCGACGATCGCCACCGCGCACTTCAGCGAGCCGTTCATGCGTCTTTGATCCGTTACGGCACCATTGGCTGTCATGAAGATTCGTGTTGTGGCCGGGGCCGCCCTCGGCGCCGCGCTGCTGGCCCCCGCCCCGGCTTCGGCGGCCACCGCGCCCGAGCTCTCGGGCGCCGCCGTCTACGCCGACGACGGCCACCGGCTCGCCCGCTACGAAGGCGGTGAGTGGAGCACCCTCGCCAAGATCGGCGCGCTGCCGCAGTTCGCCGTCTCGCCGGACGGCAGGAAGGCCGCCTGGGTGACCGACGGCGGCGACCTCCAGGTCAAGGACGGCGCCAAGACCGTCACCGCGGCCACGAAGCTCCAGGGCGGCACGCCGTGCCTGACCCCCGTCTGGTCGCCCGACTCGACGCAGGTCGCCTACGTCGGCAAGGGCGAGACCGTCATGGCGGTCAAGGCCGACGGCACCGGCAGGCGCAGGCTCGGCACGTCCAAGGGCGTGTGCCATCTGGCGTGGGCGGCGGGCGGCCGTTACCTCGCGGGCTACACCGGCGAGGCCGACGCCGTCTACCGGCTCGACGTCAGGACAGGGAAGGCCGCCAGGGCCAAGGGCGTCAAGCTCGTCACCCACGTGCAGAGCCTGTCGCCGAACGGCCGCAACGCGGTCGTCGCGGTCCCGGCCGATCCCGCCGCGCTCGGCGACGGGAGCTGGCCGGCGGCCTTCAAGCCCGCCGTGGTCGACCTGGTGACGGGCCGGAAGCTCTCCCCGGCCGTCAAGGGCCGGCTGATCGGCGCGTTCTACCTGGCCGACGGGCGGCTGGTGGTCCGCGTGGCGGGCGCCGCGCACAACACGCTGGTCGTGCTGGACGCGGCGGGCAAGGAGAGCCAGCGGATCGAGGAACCGGCCAGGGCCAGGACCCAGGCGCTGCTGCAGGTGCTGCCGTAACGTTGGCCCGGTGAACGATTTCTGGTCCACCGTTAACCGAGTCGTCACCGGGGCCGCGGCCTACATCACCGACGAGCGGGGCCGGGCCCTGCTCGTCAAGCCCAACTACCGCGACCACTGGTCCTTTCCCGGCGGCATCATCGACGCGGGCGAGCACCCGGCGCAGGCGTGCGCCAGGGAGGTCGCCGAGGAGCTCGGCCTGGTGCTGGAGGTCGGCCGGCTGCTCGCCGTGAGCTGGGTCGACGGCCTGGCCTACGTGCCGTACGCGATGGTCAACTTCATGTTCGACTGCGGCGAGCTGCCGTCGGACGCGTTGATCACCCTGCAGGCCGAGGAGCTGGACGACCACGGGTTCCACACCCACGAGGAGGCCGCCCGCCTGCTGCCCGCCCACGGCCACCGGCGGCTGCTGGCGGCCGCGCGGGCGCGGGCCTCGGGCGGGACGGCCTACCTAGCTCCCGGCGAGGACCGGCTGGTCGGCCAGGAGGGCTGAGGGCAGGAAGACCATCGCGGTCAGGCCGCCGTAGGGCGAGGGCGCGAGGGTGACCTTGATGTCGTGCCGGGCGGCCAGCCGGCCGACCACGAACAGGCCCAGCCGGTCGCTCTGCGCCAGGTCGAACTCCGGCATCTTGGCCAGCCGGTCGTTGAGCTCGTCCAGCTCGACGCGGGGCAGGCCGAGGCCGCGGTCCTCGATCTCGATCATCAGGCCGTTCGGGGTGCTCGAACTGCGCACGTCCACCCTGGTCTGCGGGGGTGAGAAGAGGGTGGCGTTCTCGACCAGCTCGGCCAGCAGGTGGGCCACGTCCGTGACGGTCGCGCCGAGCAGCGCGGTCTGCGGCGGCGGAAGGATCTCGACGCGCTCGTACTCCTCGACCTCCGCGACGGCCGCGCGCAGCACGTCGAGGATGGCCACCGGGTTGCGCCAGCCGCGCCCGGGGGCCTGGTCGGACAGGATGATCAGGCTTTCCGCGTGCCTGCGCATGCGGGTGGTGAGGTGGTCCAGCTTGAACAGGTCGGCCAGCAGGTCGGGCTCCTCGGTGGCCCGCTCCATGCTGTCGAGCTGGAGCAGCTGGCGGTGCAGCAGCGACTGGTTGCGCCGGGCCAGGTTCACGAAGACCTGGCTGACGCCGTGCCGCAGCCTGGCCTGGTCGACGGCGGCCTCCACGGCCGTGGACTGCACGTGGTTGAAGGCCCGCACGATGTCGGCGACCTCGGAGGTCTCCGTCCTGACCTCCAGCGGCGCGACCTCGGCGGCCGTGGGCGGGCGGGTGTTCGTGCGCAGCCGCTCGATCAGCCCGGTCAGCCGCACCTCGGCCAGTTCGGTGGCCGCGTCGCGCAGCCCGGCCAGCTCGCGGACCAGCCGCCGGCGGAAGCGCAGCGACAGCAGGATCGAGGCGAGTACGGCGAGCAGGCCCACGCCGCCGGCCACGCCGATCTTGATCAGGATGCTCCCGGCGGCCGGCGTCACCCGGGCCACGATGCCCTCCACGGCCTGGCCCTGGTCGCGTTCGAGCACCGCCCACAGGTTCTGGCCGTCCACCTCCCAGGTGGCGGCGGTGGCGGGCAGGCCGTTCATCGCGGCCTGGCCCCGGATGGCGTCCTCGGCGTCGAGGAACTCCTTGTAGACGGGGGAGGTGGCCAGCTGCGCGTACGGGCCGCGCAGGCCGCCGTCCAGGTGCGAGAGCGCCTGCGAGTACAGCAGCCGCCGGGTCGCCACCATCCCGGTGAACGCCTCCCGCTCGACGGCCTCGACCCGCCCTCTGGCCAGCACCACGACGATCATCGCGCGCTCGCGCGAGACCAGGTCCTTGGCCTCGCCGAGCATGGTGACGGCCCGCGCCTGCCGGTACAGCGACATGTCGGGCACCAGCACCATCGCGTCGTACATGCGGAAGGAGGCGTCCACGATCTGGCTGTAGCCGTCGATCACGGCCAGCGGCGCGACCGTGCCGCCGTCCACCTCGGCGCGAATGCCGGACAGCAGGTCGAGCTTGGCGTTGAGGACGTCGAGCTGCGTGCGCATCTCGGGCGACATCCCGCGCTGGTCCTTGGCCAGCTTGCGGAAGGCCGCCACGGCCCGGTCGGTCTGCCCGCGCTGCCTGGCCAGCTTGTCCGCGCCGCGGTGGGTGGCCAGGAACTCGACCGAGGCCAGCCGCTCGTCCTGGAGCTCGGCGTTGATCCGCTCCGACGGCGTGGCCAGGTTCGAGGCCAGCTTGTTGATCTCCAGCAGGCGCAGGCCGTCGCCGCCGGTCAGGCCCGCCGCGAACGCCCACAGCCCGACCAGGGACAGCAGCGGCACGAGCAGGAGGATCAGGAGCTTCAGAGCAATGGGACGGCCACGCGTGGGGGGCATGCGACCTCCGGGTGCATGATGAGATCGCCTCGCAGATTACACCCCCCTTTGGAAGGATTTCTGTGCGTCTTCCGCGTTCCGCCGCCGGGTGGACCATCGGCGTCTTCGGCGTGCTCGCCTTCGCACTCGGGCTCGTCGGGCTGCTGTCGCCGGACTCCCTGCTGGTCCTGCTGGGTTTCGAGGTGCTCGGCGTACGCCCGTCCGGCGACTACACGCTGGTCTACATGGCGGCTTCGTCGATGGCGGCGGTGAACATGGGGGTCTATTACGTTTTCGCGGCATCCGCCGACTACACGCCGTTCTTCCGGTGGACCGTGCCGTTCAGGCTGGTGACGTTCGCGGTGTTCACGACGCTGGTGCTGACGGGGGCGGCGCCGGGCGAGTTCTTCGGCGTGGGCCTCTGGGAAGGCGTGGGAGCGCTGGCCACGGGGTTCGCGCTCTGGCGCGAGGGCAAGCTGCTGCCCTCGCGCCCATGAGCTCACGGCCTGGTGTCGTCGGGGCGGCCGCCGGCCACCAGCCGGTCGCCGTCCACCGGTTCGTGCGCGGCCCGCTCGCTCGCGACCCGTTCGTGCGCGACGCGGCCGTCCGTTCCGCCGTCCGTCACGCCGTCGCGCGCGGCGCGGTTGCGGTCGCGTTCGAGCCGCCGTTCGAGGTCGCGCTTCTCGTCCTCCAGGCGGGAGACCCGGTCGGACGCCTCGGCGCGGACGGCCCGCAGCCTGCGGCGCTTCCTGGCGGTCCTGCGCGACCCGGCGCCGATCAGCCAGATCCCCGCCAGCAGGGCGGCCGCGACGACCGCTCCGGCGAGGAACATCTGGACGTGGTCGAGCTGGTAGGTGTTGCCGAACAGGATGTACCTGGAGCTCTCCTCCGTCACCACCAAGGCGACGGCGCCGCCGGCGAGCAGGACCAGGATCAGACCCAATAAGACCATCCGAACTCACCCCTTGTCGTCAGAGCGCGTTTCTTCTGCCCTGACGGAGACGGGGTATGCGCATGATGGCGGGTATGAGACCCGAGCCCGGCCAGGTGCTGCACTTCTCCGAGGACCCGACCATCGAGCGGTTCGTGCCCCATGCCGCGGTGACGTCCTCGCTCGGCGAGCCGTACGTGTGGGCGGTCGGCCACGACCGCTGCCCCGACCACTGGTTCCCGCGCGCCTGCCCGCGGGCGATGGCCTGGCGCGGGCCGGACACCACCGACGAGGACGTGGCCAGGATCGCCGGCGCGGGCTGCGGCGACCGCGTGCACGCCGTCGAGTACGCCTGGCTCAAGGCCATCATGGACGTCCGCCTGTACGCCTACCGCCTGCCCGCGGCCGGGTTCGCGCCGATCGGCGACCCGCCGCACGCCGTGGTGTCGCGGGAGCCGGTCGTCCCGATCGGCCCGCCCGAGCCGGTGGGCGACCTGTTCGAGCTGCACGAGCAGGCCGGCATCCAGCTGCGCGTGCTGGACAACCTGTGGCCGTTCTGGCACGAGGTGACCGGCAGCAGCATGGAGTTCAGCGGGATCAGGCTGCGGAACGCGCGTCGATGAGCGCGGTCAGCTCGGCCACCGGCATCGAGGCGGGCGGCAGCTTCTCGCGGGCGACCCGGTTGGCCTCGCGGCGCAGCACTTCGTTGACCGGCGTGGGCACGCCGTGCTCGCGGCCGAGCAGGACGATCTCGCCGTTGAGGTAGTCGGCCTCGATCGAGCCGCTGCCCCTGGCCAGGCTCTGCCAGGACGATCCGCCGCCCCGCCGGACGCCTTCGATCGGCACGACGTCCACCTGGTGGCCGCGGACCCGGCGCTCGTCCTCGGCGGTGGAGTAGGGGATGCCCGCGTGCTCGAACACGCCGACGGCCTCGGCGCGGGCCCGGTCGGCGAGCTCGGCCATGCCGTCGGCGTGCCCGACGAGGGCTTCGACGGCGTTGCCGAGGTTGTTGAGCAGCTTGCCGTGCTTCCAGCGCATGACGTCGGGGGTGGCGCGGCCGAGCAGCCCGTGTTTGCCGAGGTCGTCGGCGATCTGTCCGGCGAGGTCGTCCACACCTCGGGGGTAGCGCCCGACGTGCAGCAGGCCCGAGTACGGCCGGCCGTAGGCGGCCACGACGCCGGGTTCGAGGTGCTGGGACGGCAGCCACACGCACATGCCGTAGACCCGCTCGGACCTGCGCAGGACGGTGCGCTCGTTGGCCACGCCGTTCTGCGCGCACACGACCGGCAGGTCCGTCGGCCAGGGATCGAGGGCGGCCAGGGTGTCCTGGGACTTGGTGGCCAGGATCAGCACGTCGTCGTCGCGGGTGGGGATCGGGCCGGAGGCCGCGGGGATGCGCAGGGTCTCGTCGGAATCGGGGGTGATCAGGCGGAGTCCGTCACGCTTGAGCGCCTCGTGGTGCGCGCCTCTCGCGACGAGCACGACCTCGTGCCCGCCCTGGTGGAGGCGGGCGCCGATGGTGCCGCCGACTGCTCCTGCTCCGATCACTATGTAGCGCATTGTCCGAGAATGTCACTTCTTACTTCGCGAGCGCCACCTCGGTCTGCGGCATCAGGGCGGTCCCGCGCGTACGCTCGCGCATGATCGTCTTCAGCACGCGCCAGCCGTCGCGCACCGCGTGCAGGTTGCTCGCGCCGTGGATCCGGGAGCGCTCGTGGCTGGGCACCTCGTGGATGACCAGGCCGGCCTGGGCGGCCCGGACGTTCATGAGGGTCTCGATCTCGAAGCCGTCGCAGTCGAGCTCCATGACGTCCAGGTGGTCGCGCCAGAAGGCGTTGTAGCCGTAGCACAGGTCCGTGAAGCGGGTGCCGTACAGCATGTTGGTCAGGCCGGTGAGGAACTTGTTGCCCAGCGACCGGATGGGGCTGAGGTCGTCGGAGCCGCCGCCGGGGGCGTACCGGGAGCCCTTGGCGAAGTCGGCGCCGTCGATGAGGGTCTCGACGAACGAGCGGATCTCCTTGCCGTCGGTGGAACCGTCGGCGTCGATCATGACGATGATGTCGCCCCGGGCGGCCTGGAAGCCCTCGATGAGGGCGTTGCCCTTGCCGCGCCGGCTCTGCACGACGACCCGGAGGTCGGGGCGCAGCCTGCGCGCGACGGCGACGGTGTCGTCGGTCGAGTTGCCGTCGACCAGGATCACCTCGTCGATCCAGTCGGGCAGCGTGGCGAAGACGTGGGGAAGGTTCTCGGCTTCGTTCATCGCGGGGACGATGACACTGACACTGGCGGCGAAGGGCTGCTTGTTCATGGGTACAAGGTGCACCTGCACACATGCAGCCCACTTGACACTGCCTTGCAGTGATCCTACTTATATGCGATCTCCACCGACCAATGCCTCGTCCGCCCGCGCGAGGATCTCCTCGACGGTCTCGGCGGGGGACTGGGCGGAGGTGTCCAGCCACAGGCCGATGCGCGGCGTCCCGGCCCGCAGGGCGGCGTCGAGCTGGGCGATCGTCCAGGCGCCGTAGCCGGTCTTGGCGCGTTCGCGCTCGCGGCGCTCGACGGCGGCGGCGTCGGGGGCGAGCACGACCACCCGGAGCGGACGGCTGCGGATCCACCCGGTGAACCGCTCCAAGTCCTCTCCAAGGACCACATCTTGCACAATTGCTGTAAATCCGGCTTCGAAATACAAGTCCGCCGTTTGGGCCGCGAGCCGGTAGCGCAGCTGCAACTGGCGCACCGCCTCCTCCTCCGACCCGGGCGTCATCTCGGCCCGGCCGCCCACGACCATGCGGCGGAAGGCGTCGCCCCGGACGTGGGCCGACCGCGGCAGGCGCTCGGCCAGCGCCTGGGCGACCGTGGACTTGCCCGCGGCCGAGATCCCGGTGACCAGGACGACGCCGTTCACCCGCGGCCGCACCTCATCCGCCGACCAGCTTCCGCACCCGGTCGGCGCCCACCGCCATGAGCAGCGTGGGCAGCCGCGGCCCGGTGTCGCGGCCCACCAGCAGCCGGTAGAGCAGGACGAAGAACGCGCGCTGGGCCGCCTTCAGCTCCGGCGTGGGCTTGGCGTCGGCGTCGAGGCCGGCCTGGAGCTTCGGCACGCCGTAGACCAGGCTGGTGAGGCCGTCGAGCGTCCAGTCGTCGAGGCCGTCGGCCAGCAGCCGCAACGACTCGCGCTCGGTCTGGCCGAGGGAGTCGAGCAGGTCCTGGTCGGGCGTCTCGCGCACGTGGGTGCGCTGGTCGGCGGGCAGGTGGTCGGCCACCCAGCGCTGCGCCCGGTCGAGCCGGGGGCGGGCCTGGTCGAGCCGGTCGACGGCGTCGAGGTCGCGCAGGATGCGCAGCGCCTGCTCGTCGTGGCCGGTGGTGATGTCGAGGATCGAGGCCAGCGTGCGGTAGGGCACCGGGACCGGCGTGGCCGGCAGCGGCCCGGCGGCGGTGCCCACGGCGCGGGCGTGGGCGGCCAGCTCGGCGGGCTGGGCCTGGCCGGAGTCGACCTTGCGGGCCAGGGCGTCCCACTCGTCGTAGAGGCGCTGGATCTCCTGGTCGAAGGCGATCTTGAAGGACTGGGCGGGCTTGCGGCGGGCGTACAGCCAGCGCAGCACGGGCGCCTCCATGATCCCCAGCGCGTCGGCCGGGGTCGGCACGTCGCCCTTGGAGCTGCTCATCTTGGCCATGCCGGTGATGCCGACGAAGGCGTACATCGGGCCGATCGGCTGCTCGCCGCCGAACACCTCGCCGACGATCTGGCCGCCGACGACCCAGGCCGAGCCGGGGGAGTGATGGTCGACGCCCGACGGCTCGAAGACCACGCCCTCGTACGCCCACCGCATCGGCCAGTCGACCTTCCACACCAGCTTGCCGCGGTCGTGCTCGGCCAGGCGCACGGTCTCGCCGAACCCGCACTCGCAGGTGTAGGCCAGCTCGGTCGTCTCGTCGTCGTACGCGGTGACCTTCGTGAGGTCGCGCTCGCACAGCTCGCAGTACGGCCTGTACGGGAAATAGTCGGCCACCTCCCGGCCGCCGTCCTTGGTCCGGTACGCCGCCAGGATCGCGTCGATCCGCGACCGCTCGCGCACGGCCAGCAGGATCTGCTCCCGGTAGGCGCCCGAGGTGTACTGCTCGGTCTGGCTGATGCCCCGGTAGTCGACGCCCAGCTCGGCCAGCGCGGCGGTCATCGGCGCCTTGAAGTGCTCGGCCCAGTTGGCGTGCGGGCTGCCCGGCGGGGCGGGCACCGAGGTCAGCGGTTTGCCGATGTGCTCGGCCCAGGACGGGTCGACGCCCGCGGGCACCCTTCGGAAACGGTCGTAGTCGTCCCAGGACAGCAGGTGGACGCAGTCGAGGCCGCGCCGCCTGATCTCGTCGGCGACGAGGTGGGGGGTCATGACCTCGCGCAGGTTGCCCAGGTGGATGGGGCCCGAGGGGCTGAGCCCGGAGGCGCAGACGATCGGTTTGCCCGGGGCACGACGCTCCGCCTCGGAGATCACCTCGTCCGCGAACCTGGAGACCCAGTCGGCCTCTGCACTTTCCGCCATCGAGCCATTGTCGCGGCTCGCCCGGGTCATACGCGAACCGGCCGAAAATCCGGTGCGTCGCCGATGAGCCCTGCAGTAGCCTCCCGCGCATGACGCCACCCCGTGTACGTCCGCCCTTCGTGGCCGACGAACGTACCCAGCTCGTCGGCTGGCTGGACATGCAGCGCTCGATCGTCCACTGGAAGTGCGAGGGGTTGTCCGAGGCCGACGCCCACCGGCCGGTCCTGCCGACCTCGCCCCTGATGACGGTGGCCGGTCTGGTCGCCCACATGCGCTGGACCGAGCACTGCTGGTTCGAGGTGCTCTTCCTGGGCGGCAGCGCCGAGGGCAACCCGCAGTTCCTGGAGGAGCCCGAGGACGCCGACATGCTGGTCGAGGGCGTCACGCTGGCCCAGCTCCTCGACGACTACGCCAAGCAGTGCGAGCGCTCCAACGAGATCGTCGCCGCCCACTCGCTCGACGACGTCGGCAAGCACCCCGACTTCCGGTCGGCGGCGTCCTCGCTGCGCTGGGTGCTGATCCACATGGTCGAGGAGACCGCCAGGCACGCCGGCCACCTCGACATCGTCAGAGAGCTGGTCGACGGGAACAAGGGCTACTACTGACCCGTCACACGCCCAGCACGTCCGCCGGGTCGGCGACGATCCGCTGGATGATCAGCCCGGCCGCCCCCAGCACCGCCGCGTCGGCGCCGTTGGCCGAGACGACCAGGGCGGGCGGCGTGCCGCGCATCTGCCCCAGCCGGGCCGCCAGCACGTCCCGGGCCGGGGTCTCCAGCCACGGGAACAGCGGGGCGAAGACGCCGCCGAGGACGATCCGGCCGGGGTCCATCAGGTGCACGGCCGACGTGAGCGCCACCCCGAGCGCCTCCCCGGCCCGCGCGCAGGCGGCCAGCGCGCGCCGGTCGCCCGCGGCCAGCGCGTCGGCCAGGGCGGCGACCGAGTCCAGGTCGCCGAGCAGGGCGTCCTGGCCCGCGTACACCTCCAGGCAGCCGCGGCCGCCGCAGCGGCAGGCGGGGCCGTCGGGGGCCACGACGACATGGCCGAGCTCGCCGGCCAGCCCGTACGTCCCCCGGAACACGGTCCCGTCCACGACCAGCCCGGCGCCGACGCCGATCTCGCCGGAGACGTAGAGGAAGTCCGTCGCCCGCGAGCCGAACCACAACTCGCCCAGCGCCGCCAGGTTCGCCTCGTTGTCGACCGCGCACGGCAGGTCGAGCAGGTCGGCCACCCGTACGTCCCGCCAGCCCAGGTGGGGGGCGTTGCGCAGCAGACCGTCCTCGACCGTGCCGGGCACGGCCAGGGCGGCGCCGATGATCCGCAGCCCGGCGGCCTCGGCCTCCGCGGTGACCTCCTTCACCAGGTCGCGCAGCAGTTGCAGCACGTCGGCCGGGTCGGAGCCGCGGTTGTCGGCCGGACGGACGCGGCGCAGGCGTACGGACCGGGTCAGGTCGACCACGCAGGCGGCCAGATAGTCGATGTTGACCTCCAGCCCGAGCGCGGCCACCCGGTGCCCGCTCAGCCGCACGGCCACGCCGGGCCGCCCGCGCTCGCCGTCGCGCACCGCGCCCGACTCGCTCACCGCGCCGGCCTCCAGCAGGGCCGCGACCAGGCTGGACACGGTGGTCTTGGTCAGCCCGGTGAGCTCGGCCAGCGCCGCCCTGGTGAGCGGGCCGTGCCCGTGGACGGCCTGGAGTACCACGGCCAGATTGCGGGCACGCATGGAATCATGCCGGACCCCCCTTGACGCCACCATGCATGCCTCCTCAGGATTATGTACAGATTATGGACTAAAGGTAGGGGACGTCAGCAAATGTCATCCTTCACTCCGACACCCGCCGATCGCTTCACCTTCGGACTCTGGACCGTGGGCTGGCAGGCCCGTGACCCGTTCGGCGACGCGAGCCGTCCCGCGCTCGACCCCGTCGAGAGCGTGCACCGGCTGGCCGAGCTCGGCGCGTACGGCGTCACCTTCCACGACGACGACCTGCTGGCCGTCGAGCCCGACCGGGACAAGGCGATCGCCGCCTTCCGCAAGGCCCTGGACGAGACCGGGATGAAGGTCCCGATGGCCACCACGAACCTGTTCACCCACCCGGTGTTCAAGGACGGCGCGTTCACCAGCAACGACCGCGACGTGCGCCGGTACGCCCTGCGCAAGGTCATGCGCAACATCGACCTGGCCGCCTCGCTGGGCGCGACCACGTACGTGTGCTGGGGCGGCCGCGAGGGCGCCGAGTCCGACGCGGCCAAGGACGTCAAGGCGGCCCTCGACCGCTACAAGGAGGGCCTGGACCTGCTCTGTCAGTACGTCCTCGACCGCGGCTACGACCTGCGCTTCGCCCTGGAGCCCAAGCCCAACGAGCCGCGCGGCGACATCCTGCTGCCGACCATCGGCCATGCCCTGGCGCTCATCAACGACCTGGAGCACCCGGAGATGGTGGGCCTCAACCCCGAGGTCGGCCACGAGCAGATGGCGGGGCTCAACTTCGTCCACGGCATCGCCCAGGCGCTGTGGCACGGCAAGCTGTTCCACATCGACCTCAACGGCCAGCACGGCCCGAAGTACGACCAGGACCTGATCTTCGGCCACGGCGACCTCAAGAGCGCCTTCTTCCTGGTCGACCTGCTGGAGAACGGCGGCTACGACGGCCCCCGGCACTTCGACTACAAGCCGCTGCGCACCGAGGACCCCGACGACGTGTGGGACTCGGCCGCCGCGAACATGCGCACGTACCTGATCCTCAAGGAGAAGTCGCGCGCCTTCCGCGCCGACCCCGAGGTCCAGGAGGCCCTGCGCGCCTCCCGCGTGGACGAGCTGGCCCGGCCCACCCTCGCCGCGGGCGAGACCTGGCAGGACCTGGCCGCCGACGACTTCGACCCCGAGGCGGCGGCCCGGCGCGGCTTCCACTTCACCCGGCTCAACCAGCTCGCCCTTGAGCACCTCATGGGGGTCCGTGGATGACCAGGCCGCTCAGCGTCCAGCTCTACACCGTCAGGGAGCAGCTCGCCGCCGACCGCGACGGCACCCTTGAGCGCATCGCCGGCATCGGTTACGGCGCCGTCGAGCCCTTCGACCCGACCGCCGACCCCAAGGGCTTCCGCCAGGTGATCGACGACCTGGGGCTCACGGTGAGCAGCACGCACGCGTACGCGCTGCTCAGCCAGGAGCCCGCCGAGGTCTTCGACGCCGTCGCCACGGTCGGCGCCGACCTGGTGATCATCCCCGGCGGCGTCCCCGAGGCCGAGTTCACCACCCGCGACGGCCTCTCGCGCACCGCCGACCTGCTGAACGGCCTGGCCGAGCAGGCGGCCGGGCACGGCATGCGCATCGGCTACCACAACCACTGGTGGGAGATCGAGCCCAGGATCGACGGCCGGCACGCCATCGAGGCGCTGGCCGACCTGTTAGCCTCCGAGGTGTTCCTGGAGATCGACACGTACTGGGCGGCCGTGGGCGGCGCCGACGTGCCCGCCCTGCTCGGCCGCCTGGCCGGGCGCACCCTCGCGCTGCACGTCAAGGACGGGCCGATGGTGAAGGGCGAGCCGCACACGGCGGTGGGGGCGGGCGCGATGCCGGTGCCCGAGATCCTGGCCGCCGCGCCGGACGCCTGGCGGATCGTCGAGCTGGACACGTGCGCGACCGACCTGTTCACCGCCCTGGCCGACAGCCACGCCCACCTGACCGGTCTGGAGGGCTCGTGAGCGGCGGGCCGGTCGGCGTCGCGGTCGTCGGCGCCGGGGTGATCAGCGCCCAGTACCTGCGCAACCTCACCGCCTTCCCCGACGTGCGGGTGCTCGGCGTGGCCGACCTCGACACCGGCCGGGCCGCCGCGGCGGCCCGCGAGCACGGCGTGCCCGCCTCGGGCAGCCTGGCCGAGATCCTCGCCCTGCCCGAGGTCGAGATCGTGGTCAACCTGACGGTCCCGGCCGCGCACGCGGCCGTCGCGCTGGAGTCCCTGCGCGCCGGCAAGCACGTGTACGGCGAGAAGCCGCTCGCCCTGGACATGGACCAGGCGGCCAAGGTCATGGCCGAGGCCGCCAACCTGGGCCTGCGCGTCGGCGGAGCCCCCGACACCTTCCTCGGCCCAGGGCTCCAGGCCGCGGCGCACGCCCTGCGCTCCGGCCTGATCGGCGAGCCGGTCGGGATCACCGTCGCCTTCCAGAACCTGGGCCCGGAGTCCTGGCACCCCGATCCCGAGTTCTACTACCGGCCCGGCGGCGGCCCCCTGTTCGACATGGGCCCCTACTACCTGACCGCGCTGGTCTCCCTGCTCGGCCCGGTCACCCGGGTCGCGGGCGGCACCCGCAGGGCCCGCGCCGAGCGGGTCGTCGGCTCCGGCCCCAAGGCCGGCACCCTGTTCCCCGTGGACGTGCCCACCCACGTCAACGCCCTGCTGGACTTCCCCGGCACGGCCACCGCCACCGCCACCTTCAGCTTCGACTCGCACGTCAGCCGCAAGCTGATCGAGGTGATCGGCACGGAAGGAGCCCTGCTGCTGCCCGACCCCAACACCTTCGGCGGCCCGCTGCTGGTCCGCGGCCCGCACGACCCCGACTGGCGGGAGCTGCCCGTCGCCGCCGACCAGGCCGGGCGCGGCATCGGCGTGCTCGACCTGGCCCGGTCGCTGCGCGCGGGCACGCCGCACCGGGCCTCGGGCGAGCTGACGCTGCACGTGCTTGAGCTCATGACGGCCATCACCGAGTCGGGCGAACGCGCCGAGTTCCGCCCGATCACCTCGGCCGTGACGGCCCCCGAGCCCCTGCCCGCCGGCTGGGACCCGTACGCCAGCACGTTGTCCTGACGGGACGGCTCAGAAGAGCGGCTTGGCCAGCCGGATCGTCAGGATCCGGCTGGTCACGCCCGAGTCCACCAGGCGGCCGTCGGCGTCGAAGGTGCCGAGGCCGAAGTCGTTGTCGTTGGCCACGGCGAGCGTCACCGGGTCGAGCAGGGCGACGCCCTCGATCTTGCCGGGCAGGCCGGGGATCGCCGCCAGGTCCACGGCCAGGGCCTTGGTGGCGACGGTGACGTTCGACGGCAGCGACGCCTCCAGCGAGGGCGTGGTGGCCGGGTCGTCGTGCCGGCCGCCGAGCAGGTTCGTCGCCCGGCGCAGGTCCACGGTGTAGAGACGGGCCACGGCGTCGGTGCGCTCCTGGAGCAGCAGGCGGCCGGGGCTCAGCACGTTCAGGGCGGAGATCTTCATGTCGCCCTGCTCGGCCGCCGGGTCGAAGCCGGCCACGTTCTCCATCGTGTAGGCCCACTCGCCGGTCGGGCGGCCGGTACGCAGGTCCACCCGCAGGATGCGGGCCGTGCTCGACGCCTTGCCGGTCTTCTTGTCGGGGTTGGCGAGCGGGCTCTGCACGGCCAGGTACAGGGCGCGCTCGGCCTGCGAGACGCCGAGCGCCTCGATGCCGCGGTTCTGCTGCCGGGTCGCCAGGATCGCGGGCAGCGTCTCGTGGACCGGGTAGCCGGCGCCGGTGAGCTTCAGGCCCTTGGGGACGTACCTGGCCAGGACGCGGCCGTCGCTCGCCACGTGCAGCAGCGAGGGGGAGTACTCGTCCACCAGCCAGAAGCCGCCGCGGCCGTCGGTGACGACGTCCTCGGTGTCCAGGCCGTTCGGGTCGTAGGGGAGCTGCGTCAGGCCGTCCCAGGTGTAGGGGATCTCGTCGTGGCCGGACTGGTTGGACAGGCCGGTGATCGGGGTGCCGTCGGAGGTCTTCAGCGGGATGCTCTCCACGATGCGCGCCGTGTCGTGCCGCACGGCCACGCGGACGATCGCCGGCGCGAACTCCGGCACCGGGAACGTGCGCCGCTTCTCACCGTTGATCTTGGGCTCGCCGTTCGGGCCGCGGTCGGTGACCATCCAGTACTCGCCCGCGCGCCTGGCCGGGAACAGGCCGCTGCCGAGGCCGCCCAGCTTGACGCCGCGGGAGTCCTTGACGATGTCCGGCTCGAAGGCGGCCAGGTCGGGGGCGGGCAGCGTCACGTCGGACAGGACGCGCGGCTGCCGTCCCGAGGCGGCGTCGGCGGGCGCGGCGACGGTGGTGGCGAGGGCCGCGCCGACGGCCAGCATGGCGATGAACGAACGAGACATGACGCTTCCCTTGGCAGCAAATCTACAGATAGGGGTCGAAAGGTATCCGCGCTGGATGTCCTGCCGTTGAAGGGCGCGTGAATTCGTCACACGACATCCCACGAAATTTCACGATGGTCGGTGACATGTCGTACTAGGCGGCCTTCGGGGGGCTTCCTACCGTGAAGCCGTGACCCTCATCCGGCGTACGGCCGTCGCCGCGGCGGCCGCGCTCATCTGCTCGCCGCTGCCGGCGCAGGCCGCCCGCGCCGACGGCGCCTACACCTGCTTCCTCGGCCGGATCGACCACGGCACGATCTCCGGCCAGGACTGCGAGGGCGTCGGCTACCTGAACGTCAACGTCACGATCACGGCCGGCCCCGACCCCGGCAGGTACCTGTGCCGCACGGCCTTCTCCTGGAACGGCTCCCTGTCGGGCGAGGGCTGCACGGGCTGAGCCCGTCCCGGTTCCTTGCCTGCCGGTGAGGTCCCCGGTCCGGCCGTTCCCTTCCCTTCGTTCGGGGCAGGAGGGTGCTCATGACCCATGACCCCTTCGAACCCCCCGGAACCGGGCTCATCACCTCCTGGATCGCGCTCCTCGACAACGCCCGCCACGAGAACCGGGTCATCTCGGTACGCCTGCTGAGCGGCGACTGCTTCACCGGCCACGTCACCCGCCGGGGCGACTCCGTCGTCACCGTCGAGTCCTCGGAGCGGACCTCCGGCGTACGGGAGCACAACCTGGCCATCAGCGCCATCGTGTCGATCACCTTCGAGTCGCCGCCCGCTCCCGGCGGGGCCTCGCCCGCCTGAGCGCCCGCCTGAGCGCCCGCCGGAACGCCCGGCTGTGCGCCGGACGCGCCGGACGCGCCGGCCTGTCGCACGGGAACGCGTCGTCCCGTATCGTCCGCAGCAGCGACCCCGTCCACGTGAGGAATGATCAACATGTCCCACGATGTGGTACGACGCGTTTTCCAGGTGGTCGACTCGTTCGACCCCGACAAGTTCGCCGAGCTGCTGGCCGAGGACGCCACCCTGGTGTTCGGCAACGCCGAGCCCATGGTGGGACGCGACGCCGTCGCCGCCGGCCTGCGGACGTTCTACTCGACCATCGGCGGCCTGCGGCACCGGATCGTCCGGGACTGGCAGGCGGGGGCCGACACGATCGCCGAGACCGAGGTGACGTACCGGCGGCTCGACGGCAAGGACGCCACGGTGGTGGCCGTGTCGATCTGGCGCACCCGGGACGACGGCCTGATCTCGGACTACCGCATCTTCGCCGATCTAGCCCCCGTATACGAGCCGTAGCCCCTGCCCTGTATTCCTGTCGGTATTGTGGACAACTCTCGTGTGCCCGCCGGCGGCCACGTACCGACAGGAGAACCGTCATGCCCACCTACGAGCCGCCCACCCCCACCCCGACCGGTACCCCCGCCCCGAGCCCCACGCCCCCGACCCCCAGCGAGCCCCCGACCCCCAGCCCCACGACCCCGTACCCCACCCCCACCCCGACCTCCACGGCAACCCCGTCACCCACCGCGACCCCGACTCCGACTCCGACTCCGACTCCGACCCCGACCCCGACCCCGACCCCGACCCCGACCCCGACCCCGACTCCGACCCCGACCCCGACCCCGACCCCGACCCCGACCCCGACTCCGACTCCGACCGGGACGCCAACCCCAAGCGGGACACCCACCCCGACCGGGACCGGCAGCCCGACCCCGACCGGGACCCCGACCCCCACCCCGACCACCACCACCCCCAGTGCGACGCCGAGCCCTTCAGGGATGGCTCCGGCCCCGAGCGCCACCCCCTCGACCCCCGCCCCGGCCGCCCCCCAGGGCTCCGGGATGCCGACCACCGAGGTGCACGGCACCGCCTTCACCAAGGCCACCGGCGCCTTCCTCGCCGAGCGCACCGAGTTCGCGACCGACACCCGCCGCATCCTCGACGCCCTCGACGCGCTGGGCGACTTCGCCGGCACCGACGAGACCGCGAACACCTTCAAGAAGAACTACGTGACGGCCCTGGAGAAGGCCGAGACCTACGTCGACGCCCTGCGCGACGTCTATCCGGCGGTGGCCGACCGCCTGGCCGACATGCGGACCAGCTTCGACGTCGCCAACTGGGCCACCATCGCCTCCCTGCCCGAAGTGTCCGACCCGCCCAAGCTCGCCCCCGACGGACAGTTCGCCTGACACCCCTGGAGCCCCCGATGACCACCCCCGAAGACCCCACCCCCTACCTCGACGACGAGATGCGCCGGCTCCTCGGCCAGTTCCAGGCCGACGTCCGCCCGCTGGAGGAGTTGCAGGAGAGCCTCGACGCCGTCCGCGGCCGTGGCGAGGCCGCCGACGGCCAGGTGAGGGCCGAGGTGCTGCCGACCGGCGCGCTCGGCGGCCTGCGCATCGATCCGCGGGCCATGCGACTGGGCGCGGACGCCCTTGCCGAGGCCGTCCTGGCCGCCGCGAACGCCGCCGCCGAGGACCTCGCCGCCCAGATGACCGGCCTGATGACGACCGGTCTGACCCCTTTCGCCGACGAGGTCCGTCGCTTCACCCGGGACTGACGACGTGACCGGCACTCAGTACCGGCGCCACCGCCTGAACTGGTCCTGGCCCGCGGCGACCCCCAGCTTGGCGAGCATCTGCTGCCAGGTCGGCAACAGGCTGACCGGGTCGTCCACGACGTCGCCCGGCCGATTGAGCGCGTTGGCGGTGGTGCTGAAGATGGTGGACCCGGTCAGGAACACGACCGCGTTACGCGCCGCCGGGTTCTTCGGCAGCACGTTCGCGGCCTTGCCGAAGTTGGCCGGGTCCACGTGGTAGAAGACCATGGCCGCCGCGAAGTTCTTCAGCATGTACTCGCCGCGGTCCCCCCAGGAGCCGGTGTCCTCGCCGCGCGCCAGCTTGAGCCCGTCGACGACCGCCTGGTCGAGCACGGTGTAGGCCAGGCTGCCCCCGACGGCGTAGATGAACCGCTTCCCCACGGCGTTCTCGAACATCTTGAGCAGCAGCCGCGCCTGCGACCTGCGCATCGCCCAGTTGATCAGCACCTGGACCTTTTTGTCGATCGCCGGCCAGCAGAAGAACATCAGCAGTTCGATCCACTGGATCATGGCCATCGTGCGCAACGTGTGCTGGGTCCGTTCCAGCAATTCCGCGTAATCCTCGACCGCGTCCGCCAGTCCGCGGATGTAGGCGGAGACGCGCGGCGGATAGGGCGCGATCTCCCGGTTGAAATACGTCCGGAACGCGTCGATGCCCGCGCCGGAATTCGGTGGCAGCCAGACCCGGGCCGCGACCTCCTCCACGTCGTCAAGGCTGGCGTCCACGCGTCCGGCCAGTTGGCGCAACAACTCCGCGGCCGCCCGCGCCTTCGCCGGATCGCCGTCGGGATAGGCCACGCTCAACATCTGCAGAACCACACCGCCCACCCCGACGGCGGAGAACATGAACCCCGCCATCGGCAGCGCCCGGAAAGAAGGACTCATTCGACAACCCCATTCTCCTGATATCGGCAATAATCATAGGATCATCCCACCAATGCTCGTGATTACGCCAGTCCCGGCCGGAACAAAACGACGGAACTGAGCCTTGAACCGGCCCGCAATTGCTCAATGGCCTCAATGCGGCTCATGTTCTGCATCGGAGGTACGGTGACCCCCGAATTCGCTCACATCTCCGCCGGACACCACCCGATCCCGCACTGTCGATGTCCCTGCACGCCGACGCCTATACCGTCCCGAAATGGCACGACATCGACCAGCGGGCCATCTTCGCCCGTTCCTGGCAGTGGCCGTGTCACGTGGAAACGCGCAACACCGGCAGCATGCCCGGCTTCGACCCCTCCACGGTCTGCCTCGACCGGATCCAGGTGGACGAGTACGATCCCGGCGGCTCGGGCCTGTCGGAGCATGCCGTCCACCACTTCCACGGGAGGCCTACCGCCGCCACCTCGAACAACGGTCATAGGACTCACACAGCCCCGACCAGAAGGCCGCTTCCGGATCCGGAGGCGGCCTTCTCCGTATTCGTCTGTCACGCCTGGAACCATCCGGACACCTGCTTGTTGTGACATACCCCTACGGAAGGGACGACCGCGTGGGCCCACCGGACCCCCGGCAGCGCTTCGAGGAGCTCTACACCGAGCACTACGCGACCGTCTCCGGCTATGTGCGGCGGCGCAGCGACGACCCTCACGACGTCGCCGACGTCATCGCCGAGACGTTCACGACCGCCTGGCGGCGGCTCGGCGAGGTGCCGACCGGCGACCGCGCCCGGCTCTGGCTGTACGGCGTGGCCCGGCGCACCCTGGCCAACCACCGCCGCGGCGAGTCCCGCAGGGCGGCCCTCACCACGCGCCTGCGCGCCGAGCTCGCGGAATGGACCGGCCCGGCGGCGGACCACGCGGCGGACCCGGGGGCGGACGCCGTGCCCGAGACCGCCCGCGCGGCCTTCATGCGGCTGTCCGCCGACGACCGGGAGGTGCTCTCGCTCGTCGCCTGGGAGGGGCTCGGCAACGCTGAGCTGGCGCAGGTGCTCGGCTGCTCGCGCCTCGCCGTCCGGCAGCGCCTGCACCGCGCGCGCAAGCGCCTGGCCGTCGAGCTCGCCGCCGACGACCCCGATCTCGCCCGGTACGGCCCGCGGGCCGTCCGTCTCGCCAAGGAGACCTCATGAACCCGCAGCTCGACGACATCGTCAGGAGGCTCGCGCCGCCCGCCGGGCCGGGCCTGACGCCCGGCGCCAGGGAGACGATGTACAAGATCCTGGAGGAGGAGCCCGCCCCGGCCCTGCCCGCGCGCAGGAGGCGGCGCGCCCTGCTCGCGCTGCCGGCCGCGCTGGGCGCCCTCGCGGCGTCGCTGGCCGTCGTCGTCACCCTCGGGCCCGCCTCGGCCTCGGCCCTCGACGTCAAGGACGAGGGGGGCTACTTCGTCATCGAGGTCAAGGACGTTTTCGCCAAGCCGGAGGTGTACCAGCAGCAGCTGCGCGAGGCCGGGCTCGACATCAAGCTGCGGCTGTTGCCCTCCACGCCCAGCAACGTCGGCTCGGTCGCCCCTAGCACGGTGGAACCGGACGGGATCAAGGTGATCGACCGTCAGGAAGGCTGCGAGACGGCAGGCGGCTGCCCGATCAGCATCAAGGTCCGCCGGGACTTCAAGGGCTCTGCCGAGCTCGTCCTCGGCCGGGAGGCGCGTCCCGGTGAGGAATACCAGATCATCACCGGCTTCGACGTGCCCGGCGAGCCCATGCACTGCGCGCCGTACTACAACCGGCCCGTCAGCGAGGTGCGCGCCCTGCTCAAGGACCGGGGGGTGGACATCCAGGCGTTCGACGTCCTCGGTCCCGCCTTCTGGACGAAGGAGGGCAAGGAGACCGAGCCGGTGACCAAGGCGTCGGTCCCGGAGACCATGCACGTCGTCGGCGGCTACCTGACGATGGCCGGCAAGGCGGCAGTCCAGGTCAGCGACTCGGACCTGCCCGCCGACCTCGTGCGCACGCTGAAGGAGAAGGCCGGATGCCCGTGATCCCGAACAAGGCGCTGGCCGCCGTCCTGGTGGCCGCGACGGTCGGCGTCGTGCCCGCGGCCGACCGTCAGGACGACCCTCCGCAGCCCGCGGACGCGGTCCGGCCGGGCGGCGTCACGCTGATCACCGGTGACCGCGTGGTGGTCACCGGCGGCGGATACCGCGTGCAACCGGGGCCGGGCAGGCGGGTGGGGTTCAGCGGCCAGGTCCAGGACGGTCACCTGTACGTGATCCCGTCCGACGCCCGGCCGCTGGTCGCCGCGAACCTGCTCGACCGGCGGCTGTTCGACGTCACCCAACTGCTGGCCTGGCGGTACGGCGACGCCGACCGGCCCGACATCCCGCTGATCGTCCAGTCGTCCCAGGGGACGGCCCCGGCGCTCCGGGGGACCGAGCGGGCCCGGCCGCTCGGCGGGCTCGGGTTGAGCGCGATGAACGTCGTCAAGGCGTCCGCCGGGCGGACCTGGCAGGACCTGGCGGCCGGCGCCCGCTCCCTGACGGCCGGATCCACCAAGCTCTGGCTGGACGGCCGCCGCTCCTACAGTCTCGACCGGAGCGCCGAGCAGATCGGCGCGACCGAAGCCTGGAAGCAGGGAATGACGGGCAAGGGCGTCACGGTGGCCGTCCTGGACAGCGGGTACGACCCCGACCACCCCGACCTGAAAGGCGTGGTCACCCAGGAGAAGAACTTCACCGACGAGCCCGACATCCGCGACAACACCGGGCACGGCACCCACGTCGCCTCGATCATCGCGGGGGCCGACGCGAAGTACCGAGGGATCGCGCCCGGCGCGAAGCTCGCCGTCGCGAAGGCCGGCACCGCCTTCGGGCTGACCGAGTCGGCGATCCTGGCAGGCATGGAGTGGGCCGCCGCCGAGGTCAAGGCCAAGATCGTCGATTTGAGCTTCGGCGCCCCCAACACCCTGGACCTCGACCCGGTCGAGCAGGCGGTGAACACGCTGTCGCAGTGGTACGGCACGCTGTTCGTCGCGGCCTCGGGCAACAAGAGCACCACCGTCGCCAGCCCCGGCAGCGCGGACGCCGCGCTCACCGTCGGCTCCGTCGACCACCAGGACCGCATCGCCGCCTCCTCGGGCAGCGGCCCCCGTGAGGGCGATCACGCCATCAAACCGGACATCACCGCACCCGGAGTAGGGATCGTGGCCGCGAAGGCGGGCGGGACCGGCACCGAGGCGCACGTGGCGATGTCGGGCACCTCCATGGCCGCGCCGCACGTGGCGGGCGCCGCGGCGATCCTCGCCCAGCTTCATCCCGACTGGACCGGGCAACAGCTCAAGGCCGCGCTGACGGGCAGCGCCGCGCCGCTTCCCGGCCTGACGCCTTACCGGCAGGGGGCCAGGCGGGTGGACGTCGTCCGCGCGCTGGCCCAGCAGGTCGTCGCCGTGCCGGAGCGCGTGTGGGCGTACTTCCCCTCCGACGGGACGGGGGAGCGGGTGTCCACCGGGACCGTCACGTACGACAACGTCGGTGACACCCCCGTCGACCTCGACCTGACCGCCGACGGCGAGGTCGTGCGGCTCTCCGCGGGACGTCTCCAGGTGCCCGCCAAGGGGCAGGCGACGGTCACTGTCACGATCGACGCCAAGGACCAGGCGTCCGGCGAGCACCCGGTGACGATCACCGCCAGGTCGGGCGACACGGTGATCCGCACCCTCGCCGGCGCGTACGTCGAGCCCGAGTCCCACAACGTGACCGTCAAGGCGCTCGACCGGGCCGGCCGGCCCGCCGAATCGGGCTTCATCCAGGTGTCGGGCGCCGGCCGCGACGTGCCCCTCGTCGACGGGACGGCCCGGCTCAGGCTGCCCGAGCGCGAGTGGAACCTGTACGCCGAGATCTACGACGCGGGAGACACCCTGGCCCACGCCCGGCTCGATCTCGACCAGGACCGGCAGGTGACCATCGACGCCCGCGACGGCAGGCGAGCCGGCTCCAGCGTGGACGACCCGGACGCCGCGCCGGGTGACGAGCTCGACGTCGAACTGGCCGACGGCGCGTGGTCCTACGGGTTCGCGAGCTGGCCCGCACCGGGCTGGGACACCTACGTCGTCCCGGCACGCGCGCCGGGCCTGCGATTCCTGAGCAGGAACATCTGGAAGAGCAGGACCCGCACGCCGAGCCCGTACGTCTACGACCTGGTGAACACCCACACCGACGGGCTCCCGGACAACCCCTTCTACGCCGCCCGGCGCGTGGACCTGGTCAAGGTGACGGCGACGTACCGGGCCGCGGCCGCGGCGGCGACCGGACTTCCGTACTTCGGTCCGAGGCTCGTCGAGGACAGGCCCGGGATCATGGCCGCCCCCGGGCAGGACGTGGAACTGCCGAGCACCCTCACCCACTACCGGACGCCGGGGCTGGTGTGGGACAGCGGGTTCCAGGTCGGCACGTCCGTCCTGGCCGGCGCCCCGGTCAGGCTGGAGCGGGGGAGCACCACGGAGGTGTGGAACGCCGCCGTGACCGGCCCGTCCGCGCCCGTCGCGACCGGATCGGGTGACGAGCTGAGCGTTCCCGTGGGCGACCTGTTCGCCGACGGCGTCGCCGGCCAGAGGGGCGCCGACGACGCGGCCACCGGCACCGCCACCCTCACCGCCGGCGGCCGGACGCTGGCCGAGACCGGCCTGGCGGGCTGCGCGACGGACCGGCCCAAGGACTGCGTGCTCCATGCCACCCTGCGACCGGAGGCCGCCACATACACCCTGAAGGCGTCGGCCCGCCGCCAGGTGCCCTACTCCGCCCTCTCGACCGCCGTGGAGTCCGTCTGGACGTTCCGCTCCTCCAGGGCGGACGGCCGCCGCCCGCCGTCCCCGGCAGCGGTACGCCTCACCCCCACCACCCTGGACGACCACAACCGCGCCCGTCCGGGCACCCGCACCCCCCTCACCCTGACCCTCGAACCCCCAACCCGCCAGGAGAGCACACGGGTACGCCTTGAAGCCTCCTCCGACGACGGCCGCACCTGGCATCCCGTCCCGGTGACGCGATCCGCCCAGGGCTGGCTGGCGGTGGTCGCCAACCCCCGCACAGCGGGATTCGTCTCCCTGCGCGCGACCGTCACGGACACCCCACCACCGGACTGACCCAGACGATCACCCGCGCGTACGCGGTGCGCTGAACCCGTGCCCGGCCGTCCATCGGGGGAACGGCCGGGCACACCCCTTCAGCAGGACGGGCGGCCGAGCTGTACGACGAGGCAGATCGGACGCTAGGCCGTAGACCTGAACCCATCAGGGGTTCCTCACCTTGCTGAACACTCCGAGGATGACCCAAGAGATCGAAGGATGTGCATGGGGAATCCACTTAAGTCGGCCCCTGTGACTCCGCCCAGTGGAGGATAGGGAACCATGCCTCGTCGATGACAGCTACAAGCTCCTGAACTTAGGGAACCGGCGGCAGACCAAACGCGCCGCCGGTAGCGCTGATCTCCCTAGTCATCGACAAAGACCCTGCGCAGGGCCGGACAGACTCAACCACCCAGATTGGGCCAAGGCGCTCACCCTCTCCTCGGCCTCTAGGCCGTAGTGCAATTGGAAAGAATCTGAGATAGTGATCTATGTCGCGTTCGTCAGGCATGCTTGGCGTTGGATGACGCGATCACGCCTTCAGGCGACCGATCGAAGATCCGTTACTTAATCCGTGCCGGACAAACCGCCCATTTCGCCCAAATGTCCAAGCCTACTTCACGTCCGTCGCGGAATGGGTGGGCTGCCCTGAATGCAATGAAAGAGGGTCGCATGAGCGAATTAGTTCGCTGGGAAATGGATGACGAGTCGGTTGTCATGGAGGTTGCCGGGCAGGATGTGAGCGGTTTCCAGGCCGTTGGGATGGGCGAGGGAGGCGTTCTTGAGGCAAAAGGCCGATTCGAAGAGTCCTTGCGCAATGTGAAGAATGCGGCCACGAAGACTCTCGACGTGTTCCGTGACACCAAGCTCAATCCCGATGGCATCGAGCTCGAATTCGGGGTCAAATTCACTGCCGCTGCTGGAGCGGTCATCGCAAAGGCCTCGAGCGAAGCCCATTTCGTGGTAAAGCTCACCTGGACTCGCCAGGAGAGGTAGTGGGCGTTCCGTGGAATGCTCGGATCGATCGAGCGGGCGGCGCTGCAGTGGGGTCGGGATTCCTTGTCGACAGTCGTCATGTGCTGACCTGTGCTCATGTCGTCCACAACGTACGGGAACCGACGGTCGTCTTTCCGGCCGCTGATCCCGAGAAGCGGTACGTCGCGAGCGTGGTTGCGACAGGGCCTTGGCATCAGCAGGCGGATCGTCGCGGTGACTTCGCCATCCTTGAACTCTCACAACCAGCCCCCGTGCCGCCGGCGCGGTTTGCCGATCCCACTGAGTCATATGAATGGCGAAATAAGAGGCTGTTTTCCTATGGGTTCGCGGCCGGGAAAGTGGACTCCGGTTCCTTCGCTGAACTGCGGATCGACGACCGTCAGGTCATGGCCAGCGAATGGTGTCAGGTCAACGCATGGGACGGTCACGGCCAGTTCCTTGCGAGAGGCTTTAGTGGTGCCGCAGTCTACCTTCCGGACACTAATCATGTGGTCGGCATGGTGACAGACGCGGATTTGGCGCCGGGCCAGCGGGTCGGACGCATGCTTCCCATCTCCAGCCTCCGAAGATACTGGGAGCCGCTCGACGACCTACTGCCCCATCTGTGGTCGGGAGAAATTGGGCCAGGTCCTCGAGCGGAATTACGTCGATGCCTTTCGGGGGCGGCCCTGAGACCCTCTCCCGAAGCGTTGCTGGCTCAGGAGTTTCCGTTTCTTCCGGATCAAGGAGAACCCTCGCTCTGGAGGGCCGTCACTCTGACTGCAGAGGAGATCGACGAGCCTGGCGCCTTGAACCGCTTTCTCTCCCGAATCACCGCCAACTTGGACGACTCGGGAAAGGCTGCAGAGGTGCGTCAGTGGCAGAGTCAATACCTGGGAATGCCGGCAAACGCCACAACTGCTCCCTCGCCGGTGGCCGTCATAATCCGGACGCCCCCCAGCGCGCTGGGGGGCTATCGCCTCGAGTTCTCGATTTGGCGAGCCGACGGCAGCGGACGAACGCTCGCCCTGCCTGATCCCGTCTCCGAGGAAGAGGTCAGAGCGACCGTGGAGCGCGAGATGCCTCGGATGCTGGCAGATGTTGTTGGCGAGGACTTCATTATAGAATTCATGATCCCCCACAATTGGTTCACACGTAAGAAAGTGGAGAGCTGGTTCACCAACGATGACCCGGCTGATCGGATTCAGCTCGGCCTGCTGTATCCGGTGGTGATCCGTGACTTGGAGCGCAGGAGAGGTGGAAGTCAGCGGTGGGATCAGGCCGTCAGGCGCTGGCGTCGGCTCCGAAGCGCCGGCTGTGAATCGCCGGGAATTATGGGATGCCGGGACAAAGCCAAGCTCGGCTGGCTTGCCGACGAAGCACGGACAACCATCATCCATGCTACCTCGCCCACAAATGCAGAGATAGGGAAAGCGCTCAAGTTCGGTATTCCCATCATGGTGTGGCCGCGCTACTCATGCCGGGCAGAGCATCATGATTCCTGTGCAGGGGAGAGGTTCCTGTCCGAGGTTTCGACGATTATAGAGAAGTCGACACCCGATCAGCTTCCCGCGCGTATCAGAGACCTGCGTAGAGCCGGGATGGACACCAAGCCCCTCCAGAGAATAGCGTTGTTCTGGGACGATCCGACTCGCATGCCCGATCCGCCACTCGCGGCACCCTCGTGAAAGAGGCGATATGTCTAGATGGTTTATCTACACAGGGTCGGGTATTTCTCACGACAGAATTGAGCGAGATCTACCGGATCCGCCTCCGTGGCGGGTCTTCAACGGCGGTCCGCCCCTGCCTCATCCAGTGTGGGGGGAGAACGGAGATCACGACGCGACCAGCTATCAATCAGATCCACATGCTGTGGAGCAGGTAAATGCTGCGCTGTTCCTGAGGCGTCCCCTTCTTGTGACTGGCCCGCCTGGCACAGGAAAATCTACGCTAGCCAGTGCAGTGGCGCACGAACTACGTCTCGGGCCCGTATTGCATTGGCCGATCACCAGTCGCGTTACTCTGTCGGATGGTCTGTATCAGTACGACCCCTTGACCCGGCTGTATGCCGCAAGCAGAGAGGAAGCCGCCAGTGGCGCGACCGGTGATGAGCAGATCGGTCGCTATATTCGGCTAGGTCCACTCGGCACAGCTCTCCTCCCCTATTCCCGACCTCGGGTGCTCTTGATCGACGAGATCGACAAAAGCGACATGGATCTTCCCAACGACTTGTTGACGATTTTCGAAAAAGGCTATTTCGAGATTCCGGAACTGCAGCGCCATACGTCGTTGTCGGCTGAGGTGATGACAGCCGACGGAGGCCAACCTGTGACCGTCTCGGAGGGGATAGTGCGGTGCCGAGCTTTTCCGTTGGTCATCATGACGAGCAACGGCGAACGTGAGTTTCCGCCTGCTTTTCTGCGCCGATGCGTGACGCTCCGCCTGCATCAACCGACCGGGCAGAAACTGCAGCGAATCGTGGCAGCGCATCTCGGACCCGATCTGCTGGCCGACAGTAATGACATCATCGAACGTTTCCTTGCGAGAAAGAGCAGCGGCGCTCTGGCAACGGATCAACTGCTCAACGCGGTTTACCTTCTTCACCATGCCGGCCCGGAGGACAGATTGAAACTGGCCGACCGCCTCATGCCCTATCTCGATCGGGATGTCGATGAATCGGATCCCGACGGTGGAATCGAATATTGATCGGCTCTACCGCGCACTGAGCGCGGTAGGGCCGCCGCCGACGCCCGTCGAGCTAGCCGAATGCCTCTGGTTGGCCCGGTTGATGGAGGC
Source organism: Nonomuraea sp. NPDC003560 (assembly GCF_042878785.1). Classification (NCBI taxonomy): domain Bacteria; kingdom Bacillati; phylum Actinomycetota; class Actinomycetes; order Streptosporangiales; family Streptosporangiaceae; genus Nonomuraea; species Nonomuraea sp. NPDC003560. The sequence goes on from NZ_JBIAOF010000012.1 coordinate 96,536, forward strand.
GCACGCCCCAATCGCGGAAGAGCGGTCCTCCGGCCGACGGCAACACGACGTGACGGTAGATGAACCGGCGAAAGCCGTGAAACAAGGAGTGCAGCCAGGCCCAACGGAGGAGGAACATAAAGTCTTTTCTCGGGCAACGCCGGATTCGGCCGGTGTAAGTGCGGTGGCGATTCAGATCTCGACTGCACCTATGCTCGAGAACGGTCTGAGGCTTAACCGGGCCTTACGGCCCCTCCGTCAACGCGCACCCGCGAGACGTCGGTGGGTCGTAGATGAGCAAGCTACTGTCGACCGTATCGCGAGGGAATTTCCCCAGCGTCGTTCGCCATGGGTGCCTGTTCTGGCGCCCATGTTGGAACGCCGGTTGGACCTTACTCTAGTGATGGACTTTGGTCATTCCATGGAGTTGTGGCAACCGCTGGGCGAGGAGTTGCGGCAGCTCTTCACGAACCTGGGCGCATTTCGGAACGTGCAGCTCATGCGTCTTGAGGAAGGTCCGCGCGGTATCACGGTCGGGTCGGCGGGCGCGCCGGGTGCTCTGACCGATCCGTCCGGCCGTCGGGTCGTACTCCTGCTGAGTGACTGTTCTGGTCCACATTGGTGGGCCGGGAAAATGTCTTTCGCAGTCCGTAGATGGGCGTCGTATTCCCCTACGGCGATTCTGCAACCTTTGCCTGAACGATTGTGGCATCGGACCGCAATTACGGTGACAGTTCATGAAGCGTATCTGTCTCGTCCCTTCGCCGCAAACTCGTCGCTCCGACTTCAGCCGAAGAGGCGGGGGCCGGAGCGGACGGATGAAATGGTTCCGGTGCCGGTAGTCGGACTGTCTGCGCCTTGGTTCGCCAATTGGGCACAGATGGTGGCCGGCAACGCGAGGCCGATCGGAGTGACGCATTTGGAGGGTCAGTCGACTGTCCTCGATGCGTGGGTCCGGGAGGAGCACGCACAATCCATCGAGGAAAGGCTCCGGCGCTTTCGCGCAGTGGCCTCACCAGAGGCATATTCGCTCGCCGCATACTTGACGACAGCCTCCTTCCCGTCATTGCCAGTGATACGACTCATGCAGAAGGCGCTACTGCCTGGGTCCTCGCCTGCGCATCTCGCCGAGGTCATGCTCAGCGGACTCCTGCGACCGGTCGAAGAGGAAGCAGGATTTTACGCCTTCATTCCCGGAGCCGAGGATGTCCTCCTCAGGGCGATGTCTCGTAGCGGCCGGCGAGCCGCCACTGACGTTCTGCAGGCAGTTTCACGCGAGCTGGCGGCCCGTGCCGGATCAGGCACCCCTTCGCTCCGAGGTTATGTGCCTAGCGCGTCACAGCGCGGCGACCAGGTCCTTAGAACAGCAGGCGATCCATTCGGGCTGATCAGTCCGGAGGCCGCCGGCTTCCATCCTCCGATCTCCAGTGCCGATGTCGGTGCACAGATACACGAGCCCCGCGTGGACCTGAGACTTTACGATCGCTTGGCGGGGGTAATCGACGCTCAGTCACATATCCTCTGGGTCACCTCGCCCACAGGTGCCGTCGTCGAGGACGCGCCCCAGTGGCGCGCCATCACCGGCCAGGGGCTGGAGGAGTACCTCGCCAACGGCTGGCTGGAGGTGGTCCACCCCGAGGAGCGCCAGCAGACCGAGGAGGCCTGGCGCGAGGCGCTGCGCGGCCGCACGATGTTCGAGTGGAACTACCGGGTTCGCACCCGGGCCAGCGGCTACCGCCACTTCGAGGTGCGCGCGGTGCCGATCATCAGGCACGGCAGGGTCGTGGAGTGGGTCGGCGCCAACACCGATGTCACCCAGCAGCGCGAGGCCGAGGAGATGCGCGGCAGGCTGACCGACCAGCTCGGCGCCGCGGCCCTGCGCACCGCCCGGCTCCAGGGGGCCACGGCCCAGCTCGCCGAGGCCCTGACGGTCGAGCAGGTCGTCCAGGTCATCATCGACGTCGGCCGCACCGCCCTGTCCGCTGACCGCTCGACCGTGGCGCTGCTCGACCCTGACCGCGCCGTGCTCGAAGTGATCAGCGACCAGGGCTTCCTGGAAGCATCCAGGAGTACCGGGGACGAGATCCCGCTGTCTCGTTCAAGCGTGATGACCAGGGCAGTTGACAGCCGAAAACCTGTCTTCGCCGAATCGCTCGAATCCTTGAAGGCCCAACTGCTTGATGCAGGCGGCGACGAGGAAAACCTGGCCGACCACCTCCTTCACAACGGCGAGCGGTCCTGGATCGGGCTCCCACTGCTGGCTGCGGGGCGCGCTCTGGGAGCGCTCCGCTTTTCCTTCACCAGGCCACAGAGGATATCCCCGGAGGACGCTGTCTTTTTGGAGGCATTGGCTGGCCAATGCGCGCTGGCGATCGAGCGGGCCACACTGTTCGAGCGCGAGCACCGCACGGCCGAGATGCTTCAACGCAGCTTGCTGCCCGACCGTCTCCCCGTGGTCAAGGGCCTGGTGCTGGCCCAGCGCTTCCGTTCGGGCAGCCGCCACGTCCAGGTCGGCGGCGACTGGTACGACGCATTCGTGCTCCAGGACGGACAGGTTGCGGCCGTTGTCGGCGACGTAATGGGCAAGGGCGTCCCAGCCGCGGCGAGCATGGGCCGCATCCGCAACGCCGTGCGGGCACTGGCGTTGACCAATCCGCCGCCCGCCGCCGTGCTCACCGGCCTAGACCGCGTCTTCGAGGCCACGGAAGAGGAGGATCAAGTCACGACGCTGGCCTACATGGTCATCGAGCCTGTGACCGGCGAGGGCACCCTGGCCTTGGCCGGCCACCCGCCACCTATCCTCATCTCCGCTCAGGGCACGGCCGTCCTGTCTGACGTGGAGGCAGGTACTCCACTGGGCTGGCCCACCAGCCGCAGGCAGTTCCGGTTCAAGGTGCCACCGGGCTCTACCGCTGTGCTCTACTCTGACGGACTCGTTGAGAACAGGAAGCGTGACCTGGATGCCGGACTTGCAGAACTCTGCTCGATCGTCATCGAAGCGCCGCCTGAGGTCCTGAGCAGTCCGCACATGCTGCTGGACTTCCTGGTTGACCGGATGTTGTCTGGATATGAGCCAGACGATGACGTAACCGTGCTTGCGGTTCACGTGCCCGCGTTGACGGCTCCCGCAGAGAGAGCGGATTAGAGAAGAGCTACGCAGCCTGTCGCCTGGGGCGCATGTCGAACATGTAGAAGATCAGCAGCAACACGTAGAACACGAGCGCGCCAATCGCGCTGAGCGCGCCGATGACGGTCGCGACGAGATAGAGCACCGGCCCCATGCCCCAGCGAAATCGCAACGAGCGCGCCTCGGCCGGAGTGATGTGCCCGCCGAGGTGACGATGCCCTGACGAGGCGTACCACCACACGGCGTTGTAGAAGATGCCGCCGATCACCAGCACGATTCCGTAGAAGACGGCGGCCATCTGGGTGCCGTGGTCGGCGTGCAGCGCCTCGGCCAGCACATGCGTGGGAAACGGCAGGAAGGCGACATCCATCAGGAGGAGCACGTTGAGGGCCAGCAGCAGGCCGTCAGTCCTCTGGATGAAGTGGAACATCCGATGGTGGTTCATCCAGATCATCCCCACCAGCAGGAACGTCACCATGTAGGCGAGGTATGACGGCCACAGGCCGATCAACGCACCCCCGAGGTCCTCTTCCCAGCCTTCGGGCAGCCGGATCTCAAGCACCAGCAGGGTGATTGCGATGGCGAAAACGCCGTCGCTGAACGCCTCCAGGCGCCCGGTGCTCATCACGGAAGAGTCATCGCTCACGCCGCGTATCGTAGCGAGGGGATCAAGTCGCCCGATGACGGGCAGTTCGGTGAATTTCTACTGCCAGGCGGGACTCGGTGCCGTCTCGGCGGCACGGCGGGGCTGAACCTCGTAAGCACACCGAAGAACCTCAACCTTGACCATCCCGTGCGGCGCAGTCAAGCAAGGCGAATCGGAACCGACTGGACACCTCGCGAACTACGTAACTCGTTCGTCTCCACCATGAGTGACCAGGGCGTCCCCACGGAGGCCATCGCCGATCTCGTCGGGCAAGCCGGGCACCGGCGTCACAGAAGCGGTCTACCGGCACCAGCTCAAGCCGATGATCACCAAGGGCGCCCACACCGTGAACACGACCTTCAGTGACAAGCCAACGGGATGAGTCCGAATGAGATGACTCCCATCGACTGCCGGAAATGGAAAAGGGCCCGACCCGCTGAGCGGATCAGACCCTCTACCTGGTCAAACGGCGTCGGGGTGGCGGGATTTGAACCCACGACCTCTTCGTCCCGAACGGAGCCCGCCCAACTCTCTGACCTGTGCGATCTTGGGATGCCCTGGTGGAGGCTATATCCGAATGATTTTCGCTCATTTTCGCTACGCCTCACTCTCTCCCAATCAAGATCTTCTCTCCCAATCCTCTCCCATGCTCTCCCGGGGATGGCCTGGCGCATCTGGCCGGCGGGTGGCGTCGGGGCCTGCCTCTATGGCATACGCCGATCGAACGCTAGTGCTGGATCGGTGTAGCCGCTTATCCTGCTACTGGGAAAGGTTCACAACGTAAGGCGGCCCCCGGTGATGTCCGGGGGCCGCCTTCGTTGTCAGTGCGATGGCTACTCGAATTCGCCGCTTTGGGCGCCCATCAGGAAGGCTGCCCACTCTGATCGCGTGAACCGCAACATTGGTCCACTGGGGTCCTTGGAATCTCGGACGGCTCGGCCACCGTCGGGCAGGACTGCCACCTCGACACAGTTCTCTCCATCCCCGCTGAAGGAGGACTTGTGCCAGGTGAGGTCGGACTGGGAAAGGTCCATGATCTCGCCTTACTTCAGTTGTTTGGCCAGGTCTTCAATGTATGACACGGATGCGTCCGCGCTAAGTGCCGAAGCCCGGAGATAGCTGTACTTGCGGCGGTAGTGTGACACATCCTCCTGTTTCTCCATGTAGAGGTCACCAACCGCGCCGATCTCGACGTAGACGATGCTCGGATCCTCTGGTGCCTCGTAATCGAACATCGTGAAAGACCCGTTCAGTGAGGCGTGGGCGCCCACCGCGTCCGGCAGGACCTGGATGCCGATGTTCGGACGTTCAGCCATCCGCCGAAGGTGGGCCAGCTGGTCGAGCATCACGGCGACACCACCGATGTGCTTACGCAGTGCCGCCTCGTCGATCACCGCCCAGAACGTCGGAGGGTCCTCGCGCTCCAGGATCCGCTGGCGCGCGACGCGAGCCTCCACCCGGCGCTGGATGTCCTCTTCGGCGACCACCTGGCCGCCCCGCAGGACGGCAGCGGCGTATTCGGCGGTCTGGAGCAGGCCGGGCACCAGGAGTGCCTCGAAGGTCTGGATCTCACTGGCCTCCCATTCAAGGCCGACCAGTGCGCCACCCAGGACGTCCTTGTACTCCTCTTCCCACCACCCACGCCGGCGACTCTCGCGCGCCAGCGTGATCATCGCCTGGCGCTTCGCATCGTCGTGGATCTCGTAGCAGTCGAGAAGGTCCATGACGTCGCTGACGCTGGGCAGCCGCCATTCGTTGCGCTCAATGCGCGTGACTTTGCTGGGCTGCCAGCCGAGACGGCGAGCGACTTCCTTGGAATCCAGTCCTGCCTCCTGCCGGAACTGCAGCAGGGCGTTGGAAAGGCGTCGACGCCTGATCGTCGGACTGTACGTCATTGTCGGTTTCGTCCCATTCGGAGCGATCAACCACTCAAGATTTTTTAGGTATTGCTCGATTTGGGTATTGTCGATAATCGGTCTGTGGGTTCAGTATAGGCGCTAGCTGCCCCCGATACTGGGAGTACGAAAGCGATGACGCTTACCGACAGACGCACGGATGACGTGCGGCGCAGCTTCCCTGAGTGGTTCGTCTGGCGTGTGGGCGACCGCTGCTGGTGGGCGAAGCATCAGAGGTCGCCGCTCGCCGTCCGGGCTGAGGACTTGGACACGTTGGCCACACGGCTCCAAGCGGCCACGTGAGCTCGTCACTTCGAGTCCTGGGGCCACTCGTTCCTGGGTCTCACATACGTCCCTCGGCCGGAGATGGGGTTGATGAACTTCTCCTCGGCCAGAATCCGCAGGACCTTACGAATGGTGCCGCGAGAGACCGCGAACTCCTGATCCAGCTGCTCGATGCTCGGGATCGGCATCCTCTCCCGGTAGACGCCGTTCACGATCCGCTCGCGCAGCGTCTCGTAGAGCTGTTCCCACATCAGCCGGTCCTCGTCGAACTCGATCATCACGGAGCGACGCTAGGGCGTCATGGCAGAGCCTTCCCTGCCGGGACCTGCCCTGGCAAGCAGTGGCCTGCCATGGCAGGCAGTGACACGCCTTATTCGAAACTCCTTCGCAGAACAGCACGAATACACACCTTTCCCCAACGCGGGAGCCTCATCATGACCCGACCCGACCGGCTGCATCACCTCGCCCACACCGCTACCGCCCGTCGCCCGTGCTCGCTGACCCAGCGGGCGCCCGCCGAGGTTGACGACATGGAGATGCTCGCCAGCAGGTACCCGTACTGGCTGATCCGGAGAAGCGGGACAGGCAGATTCTGGGCCAACACCTGGGAGCCGGTCTTGCGCCCCGGCTGGGACGCCATCCTGGGCGCTGACACTCTCGATGAGCTGGAGGGCCTCCTGGAGCGCCAGGAGCGGCTGCGCGGCCGGAGGCCACAGTGACGGCGTGGCCCGGACTGCGCCGGATCTTGGACCGGGTGGTGGCCCCGGACCCGCGCGACAGAGCCCCCGCACCGCCCGTGCCCGATGTGGGCTACGCCGCGCGTCTGCTTGCCGCGGCCGAACTCAAGCAGCAGTTCGAGCACTGGACGATCTTCGCCGGCCACGCCGGCGGGTTCTGGGCCGGGACGAAGGAATCGCACACGCCCATCGGGTGCGTCCCCACGATCACGGCGGACACCGCCGACGGGCTGGCCGCCCAGCTTGAGGAGCAGGAACGGCTGCGTGGTCGGAGGAGGTCGCGGTGACCGAGACTCGCGGGCAGACTCCACCGCCTTCCACGGCCCGCTGCTTCTACTGCGGTAACAAGATCTACGCCCACGAGCACAGATGGATGACCGCGCTCGGCGAGCGCCCCCCGGCGCCGGCGGCGCTGCCGATCGAGTGCCCGGCCCGCCTGATCCCAGGGAGGCCGGGCACCTTCGAGCGGCACGCGCCTGAGCCCTAACCCCTTGAGCCGCCCTCGCCTCGGATCTGGAGGGGTGCCGAGGCGAGGGTGTAGGACCCCGGGCCGCCGTTGTTCCAGCGCGGGCGGCGGTCCGGGCGGGTGGCCCCGCACCGGGAGGGCCGAATCGCGGGGCCACCCATCCAGCCGGCGGGCGGCGCGGACCATCCGGGACTCCGCGCCGCCCGCCTCCCACACCCGAGCACGCACCAGGTGTAGCGTGCACGACTCCCTCCCACGACAAAACGGGCGCCCGGCCAGCACCGGACGCCCGTCGGCCGTATCCCCCTTCCCCAGGAGACCGACCCAATGGCAAACCCTACGAGCGCGGCCGCCGCAGCGCCAACCCGCCGCGCGCAGCGCCCTGACCGCATCGAGGTCGGCGGCCTGGCCGTCGTCACGACCGCCGCCGTCGTGCTGTCCTTCAGCGCGCTGGCCGGCCTCGGCCTCCTGGTCGGGTTCGGCGACATCGCGCTGCCCTTCGGCTGGCACTTCCCCACCAGCCTGCTCGTCCCCCTGTGCATCGACGCCTACGGCGCCACCGCCGCCCGGATCGCGGTCAACCGCCACTACTCGGCCGAGACCCGCCAGCAGGCGAAGATTCACGGCATCATCGCGATCAGCGTGGGCATCCTCGGCAACGCCGCCTACCACCTCATCGAGGCCGACGTGATCGATCTCGGCGACGCCCGCGTGGGCCTGGTCATCGCGGTCAGCGTCATCCCGCCGGTCGCGCTCGGCGCTCTGGTGCACCTGATGTCGCTGTGCGCCGCCGACCGGCGCACCCACGACGAACCCGAACCCGAGCCCGCCGACCGGCGTGCACCCGATCAGGTACACGCTGAAGTGCACGTACCTCGGCATGAGCAGGTCGCCATTCTGCCGCCTGCCCGCAGCCTCGCCGGCGACCAGGCGCTGCGGAACCTGGCGGCCTTCACCGATGCCGTGCAGGGCGGTCTGTCGGCCCGCCTCCTGCAGCAGGCCGGCCCCGTACCCGTCCAGGTCCATGCACCCGCTCCTGTACCCGCCCAGATCAGCCGGGTCAGCGGCCAGGAGCCGCCCGACGTCGCCGCCCGCCGGCTGCTCGACCAGCTCGCGCTGCCCGTGGAGGTACCCACCAAGAGCTCGTCGCCGGGTACGGCTGAGGAACACCTTCCTCTGCCTGTACCTCCACCGACCGAGCTGCACCTCAAGGCCGTCCAAACCTTCGCCCCCGACGGCCGGCTGACGAAGGTGCCGCCGCTGCGCGACATCAAGGCCGCATTGCGGGTCGGCCAGCCGAAGGCCGCCCAGGTACAGGAGTACCTCGAAGAGCTCGTCGCCAGCTGACCCCGAACCTGTCTGAACCCGTCCCGTACCCGCACGACCCTGGAGGTACCTGTGAGCACCGAGCACGACCACGACGACTACGACCTGCACCCGCCGGAGCCGCCGGAGGAGCCGAGCCAGGAGCCGCCGCTCACCCTGGAGGAGATCCAGACGGCCTACGACGAAGTCGCCGCCACGATCTGGGAGCTCGGCCCGACCGCCCGGATCGTGGCGGTCGCAGTCCCGCAGTTGATCGAGCAGCTGCGGGACGCGCAGGACCGGATCAGGCCCGCCCGGCGCGAGTTCACCGTGACCGACGGGGACAAGCCGGCCGAGGACGCCGAGCTGGTGACCGCCGAGCAGGCCGACCTGATCCTGCGCAACAACCCGTCCAAGGCTGTCTGGGGGCGTGATGTCCACCCCCGGCCCTGGGAGTACATCTCGGCTAAGCCGCCGTTCTGACTCGCAACGCGAGCAGAAGCCCCGTCCGTGCCGGGCGGGGCTTCTGCGTTCCGCTGGTAGAACGCCGTTCACAGTCCTACCGTCGAGGCATGGACCTGGACCCAGAGCGTGATCGCTTCGCGTCGATCATCACCCCCGCCGGCAGCGTCGTGACCCTGCCCTTCCTCACAGAGCAGCAGGCCCAGGGCGTAGCCGCGCAGTACGGCCCGCTGGCGGAGTCTCTCCCGCGCCACGTGCAGGGCGCCGCCGAAGAGAAGGACTGCTCACGCTGCCAGGGCCAGGGATCTTGGGAAGAGACGGTCGAGGTCAAGACGCCGAGCGGCGGCACGGTCACCACCCGGCGGCGCGTCAACTGCCGGCCCTGCGGCGGCACCGGCAAGGTGCCGAAGTAGGAGGCCGGACACGACGAACGAGCCCCTCGCCCGGTATCGGGCGAGGGGCTCATGTGTGCCTGGCCAGGCTCTACCGCTTCCGCGGTGGTCGAGGACCCTGGCGCCCAACCGTCATTCGGCGCCAGGGGTGTTACCTCGTGGGCGGGAGGACAGGGCCCGCTCTTCAGGCTTGCGGGAGCCTGCCGGTGCTACGGTCACGGGCCGGCACCGGTCTACCCATCCCTGAGCGTCCCCCCTGAGTGGGAGTCCTTCGGCTTACGCCTGACCGGATCTTACACAGTGGTCCTGCAGGATGCTGCCGGCGATGACAGAGTGTCGGCCCGGCTATCGCATGTGCGTCGGCCAGTCAGGTGTGTTCGGCGGATCATCACGCCGGCCCTGTGTCACTCCGCCCACGGTGATCGTCGAGGCGGCGGCGGGGCGCGGGTCCGAGCGCTCGGCGTTGGGGACCGCCGCGGTGATGCCCAGCGCGGCGAGCACGGCCAGGCCGACGACGACCCACTCGCCCGGGGTGACCACGTTGTCGCCCATGGCGGTCAGAAGCGCGCCGGTGCCGGCCGAGGCGGCGGCCACGATCGCCTTGCTGTAGGAGCCGATCTTCATGGATCCTCCGGGGATTCTCTCCCTCATCTGAGGGCCGAAATCAGGAACCTGCGGCGGATCGCCGCAGGTTGAGGTCCGTGTCGTCCTCAGGAGGTACAGCCGGACCAGGTCGTCGTTCACGTGATCGGCGCGGTCCAGGCGGCGCGCCAGGTCCGCTCGTCGACCACGCCGGTCGGGAGCAGCCCCTTCTCCTTCTGAAACGCCGTGCAGACCTCTGCGTCGACGCCGCTGTACCAGCCGTCGACGTCGAGCCGCCAGCCGCGCTTGCGCATCTGCCGCTGCCAGGTGCGCACGTCATCGCCTTTCGTGGTCGGCGGCCAGGACAGCCGCCGCTTGCATTCGGGCACGTCGACGTCGGCCTGGCCGTCGTCCTTGCCGCCGAGCTCGGCCCTGACCCGGCCGAGGAGGACGTCCCACGGGAACGCCGTCCCCGGGTCGCTGTGGTCGCTGCGCTTGTACACCGCGCTGATGTCGGCGTGCGAGGTGATGCCGCGCTTGCCGGCGCGCAGCTCGGCCCGCGACAGCTTCTTCACCGGAATCTTGTGAGCGCGGCACCAGCCGGCGATCACGCCGGCGGCCTGGCCGAGCAGGCCCTGGCCGTAGTCGTCGAGCCACTCAGCACGCGTCTGCCGCGCGAATCCCGCCAGCTCCAGCTGCAAGCCGTCCGCATTGCCGCCGGGCGCGGCCCACGCGGTGTCCTGGTCACGCACGCACCGAACCACCGAATTGGAGTCGGCGCACGCGTGCGCGGAGGCCTGCCTGTTCATGCGGGCGAACATCGCCGCGCACTCCTCGGCGGTGGTGGGCCGCTCGACCCACTCCATCGAGTGCACGACGATCAGCCGGATCGGGGAGATGCGGCCCTGGTGGTACCAGCGGGCCTGAACCAATTTCACTGCGCCTCCTTGCGCGCACGGCGCTCCCGGCGCCAGGTGCGGATGATGATGGCCAGCCGCCAGCCCAGGACGACGGGCAGGCCCAGGAATGCGATCGACCTCGCTGTGCGAATCACGTCGGAATCGGGGAACCACGTCCGCAGCGCCACCACGGTGGTGAGCGCGGCCACGACGGCCTGGAAGGCGAACACGTGTCGTCCGGCGCCGGTGCGCCACCAGCGCGCCAGGAGCGCGTGCGCGGCCACGCAGGCCAGCGCGAGCACGGCGGTGACGACCAGGACCACGTTGGCGATCAGGAAGAGCCGGTCAGGCACCGCCACCTCCGAACGCGTCGTCGAAGATCTGCTCCCACCCGTTCTCCTCGCGCAGCTCCCGCCACCGGCGGGCCCGCGACCTGGCATGGCGGCTGACTTCGCGTGACAGGGACCACTCCTCCAGGGAGCGTCGCCGCGACTCCTCGGCCTCCTGCAGGGCGCGCTGCAGCTCCTCCTCCGGCGTCACCGCGGGGCCTCACTCTGGCGCGCCTTGATCTCCTCCATCATCGCCAGAGCCGCGCGGCTGCCCTCGGCGGCCGCCAGGAGCTCGGCCCTGGCACCCTCGGCGTGAGCCTTGCGCGTCAGGTCATGAGCGGCCCGCTCCGATTCATACAGCTTGCGCCACTGCGTGATCTCTGCACGGAGCGCATCGAGGTGCGGCTTGGCAGCGAGGTAGCCCTTCAGGAACAACACCAACAGGCCACCGCCGACGCCGCCGGTCCCCAGTAGCCACTGGATGATGTCGGGCTGCACGAACACCTCCGCTCAGTTGTGGCCGGATCCGGCCAGATCCGGCAGGGCGGGTGAACCCGGTGGCCGCCCCGTGCGTCTCACAAGTCCCCTGGACGCTGGAGGCATCGGTGAGCCATCCCGTGTACGACGAGCCGGTGACCCGGCACCCGCGCCGCTCCGGCGGCCGCGATCGCACGATCGCGCTGGTCGCCGTTCTGGTCGCGGTGGTGGCCACGCTCGTGGCCGTGGCCCTGGCCGTCGTGCTCATCACCCGGCCGGCGTCGCAAGGGACGGCGGCCGCGGCCGCGACGACCACGGCGGCCACCGGGAGCTCGCCCGCGGCCGCCACGCCAAGCCCGACCCGGAAGCCGGCGCAGCCGCGCACCGAGGCCGCGGTGCGGACGGCGGCCGAGCAGTCGTTCGACGCCTACGCGGCCGGCGCGTACGGCGAGTTCTGGGACATGTGGACCAGCCAGACCAAGCAGGTGGTCTCCCGCAAGGACTACGTGCGCCGCTTCAAACTGTGCCCCTCGGCCGCCGAGGGCCTGCGCTGGCAGATCCAGGCGGTCACCCTCGCTGGCGCCAGGGCCCGTGTGCGCGCCGCCCGCTCGATCCTGGTGCAGACCTACACCTTCGCCTACCAGGGCGGCCGGTGGCGGTTCCAGCCGTCGGCCGAGATGCTGCAGCCGTACCAGACCAAGACGGTTGACCAGATCGTGCGGGAGGAGCGCGCCGCGGGCAGGTGTGCGTAGCCGCCTCCGGGCGTAATCAGGGGGTGCCCTGGACGGGCGCTCAGACGATGAAGCCGTTGAGCACCATGGATGACCGCATGCCGTTGACCCGCGACTTGAGCTGGTTGAGAAGCGCCTGCTCCAGCGACGTATAGGTCGAGCCTGCGTCGCCCGCGGAGACGTCGCCCGGGTCGCCGATCGTGATGGGCGGCCTGAGCTGGACTTCGCTGCCGTTGCCGCCCGGCCGGCAAGTGAATCGACCGCCCTTCATGTAGATGCGGCCGTCGGTGGCGGGCATGCCGCTCGTGTCCGGAGTGGCCATGCCGCGCAAGGTCCACCCGGCGGACGCCTCGGTGATCGGCGGCCGGGTGCCCTGGCGTGCTTCGAGCGTCTCGACGCGTTTCTCCAGCTCACGGAAGAGCCGGGCGAAGTCCGTGGGGGTCGGATCGAAGCGGGTCATTCTGTGGCCTCCTGCGCGGTGATGAGCGTGGCCCGGTCCTTGCCGGAGCGGCGCTGAGCGGGTTGGATCTGCCAGCCGATCAGCCGCTGGGACAGGTTGAACGAGGCGCTGCCGTCCGGGTTGATCGGGTAGCGGGCGTTGTTGAGGATGAACCGCACGTACTCGCCGAGCGAGTTGGGGCCGAGCGAGGACCCCTTGCCGAGGACCACGTCGGCCGAGAAGACGCGGGCCGCGCCGGCCGCGCGCGCCGCCCAGTACCGGGCGAACTGGGTGAGCGTGGTCGGGTCGGTCGACTGGGTGGGGTGCTGCATGCGCCGATCCACGATCGGGTGCCCGGCCGCGATGTGCGCCGTCTCGACCAGCGCAGACCGTACCGCGGTCGCCTCAGTGGAGGCATCCGTCTCGGGGGTGCCGCCGATGATCCCCCACCGGTTGCCGCCGCGCATCACCGAACGCTCTTCGCGCCAGCCGGTGATGTCGCCGGCGACGCCCTGGCGGGCCTGGACGAACACGTGCTGCACGTCGGGGAAATCCAGCTTGGGCGCGCCGAACTCCAGGTTGCGGTAGATGACGCCGTCCACCACCCGGTTGTTGACCACGTACTCGAAGCCGTCCTCCGAGCGGGCGAAGTTCTGCAGCAGGTCGCCGTACCGGTCGTCGACCTTGCCCTCCAGGTTCCGGTTGACGCCGCTGGTGCCGGCCTGGAGGGTGAGGCCGATGTTGGAGGCGGGGTTGGACTGCATGTCGAGCACGAGCTGGCGGGCGGCGTCGAGCTGGTCGCCGCCGGCGAAGAACGCCTCTGTGAGACAGACCTGGGCCAGGTAGCCGTCGAGGGTGCAGCCCTGCAGCGACATGACGACGCCGGAGCGTGCGGTCTGCTCGGTCACCGTCGTGTGCAGCCAGTAGATCGGGTAGAGCTCGCCGTTGCGCCAGGGGTGGACGACGAGGCGGCCGGGCCCGGCGGTCAGGTCGTTGATGTCGGCGGGGAAGATCTCGTTGTATCGCTTGGCGATGCCGCGGTTGGGCATGGGCAGCTGCGCGGAGAACTGGCCCGGCTCGCCGATCCGGTCGTCCAGGCTCGGGTCGCGCGGGTAGATGTCGCCGTAGTAGGAGCCGGTCAGGGCGTCGTGGACGGTGTACCGCCAGCGGGTCGTGCCCTTGGCCGGGGTGAAGGCGGGGAAGCTGGGCGGTGTCGGTGTCTCGTGCTCGGCGCCGCTCGCGACGATGACGGTCAGGCCCGCGCCGTAGGTGAGGGTGGCGCCGGAGACGATGTGGGCGATGCTGCCGATGGCGGTGGTCGAGGTGACGGGCCGCCAGCACACCGCGCCGCCGACGTTGTCGGCCGATTGGATGTCGGCCAGTTCGGTGAAGCCGACCGGGTTCGACCACGAGATCGCGGCGTGGTTGGGGATGCCGGCGGCGAACCGTAGTTCGGCGCCGGACGGCGTGGCCGGAGTGATGCCGGGGGTGACGACGGCGACGCTGCTGGAGAACAGCGCCGACGGCACCACCTGGGGCGGTGTGGAGGCGGCGTTGGCGACCGGGACGATCACCACGGCGCCGTCCGCGCCCGACCCCTGGGTGACCGTGTAGGTGGCTGGCTCGGAGGCGGTGGCCATCCGCCACCACACGTCCACCGCCGACAGGTGGGTGGTGGGGCCCTCGACGTGGCCGAGACGCTGCCACTCCTGGCCGCCAGTGATGTTGGCGATCCCACCGGAGTCAACCACGATGAACGCCAGCAGCGCGTGCCTGGGCGTCATCCCGGCCGGGGCGTTGACCTGGAAGGGGCCGCCGTCGGGCCCGACTGCCGTCTTCGGCGTCTGCGGGGTGGCCGCCACCTCGCTCACCCCCTTCCGTTACTGCCAGGCGTGCCGCCACAGCGCGGTCGTGGCCGGCGCGGTCCCGGTCGCGGTCTCGTAGGTGAGCGATATGAAGCCGGGGCCGAGCACGAAGTCGGGCACACCGATCGAGGCGCCGGTCAGGTGGCTCATCTGGGAGACGCCGTCGATCGTCGCGGTGCCGAGAAACACGTCGATCACCAGTTGCTTGCCGGCGGGAACGGTGAGGTTGAACTCGACGACCCTGACGTCCGGCGTGCCGTCCGGCAGCGTCTGGGCGATCTCGAACAGCGGCGTGGTGGCCGGGCCTGGGGCGCGCAGCTCAAACCGGGGGGTGTCGGTGTTACCGAAGTTGGCGACCTCGACCGTCTGCCCGTCGGCGATGGTGGCGTTGCCGAGCTCGCGCGAGTACAGGCGCGGGTCCGCGCACTTGAACTGCGCCACCAGCTTGTCGGTGAACCCGTGCCGGTAGCGCAGATCGATCGGTCCAGGGGTGCGGCGGATCGCTACCCCGTAGGCGATGTAGATGGTGCCCATGATCTGCATCGCGATCGGCACCTGTTCGTCCGCGCGGGGCTTGGGCAGTCCCTGCCGCCAGGCTTCCATCGCCGCCTGCATCTGATCCCGCGGTACGGCGATCTTCCCGGCCCAGATGATGTTGCGTGGCAGGGAGAACTTCTCGCCTGGCATCGCGCCGTCGCTGTTGGGGTTGTCGACGTCGCCGTCGTCCAGGTCGGGCATGTCGATGTCTGCGCCGACCAGCTCGGTCATCCGGTAGGGCGTGCCGTTGCCGATGCGGAACCCGTTGTAGGAGATCTGTCCCGGCCCGTCGAGGTCGTCGCCCGGATTGACCGGCACGCTGATCACAGGCGCGGGCAGCGTCCACGGGACGACCAGCGGCGCCGGGTTGAGGTTGACGTTCTTGTTGGTGGTGATCGTCGGCGCGGGCAGCGTCCAGGAGGCACCGATCAGGTTGGGCTGGACGTTCGTCGGCGGTGAGGATCCGACGAAGATGTCCGGCGTGGGCAGTCCCCACGACGCCAGGACCGCGGCAGGCTTGGCGTTCAGGCCGCGCGAGATGCCCGGCGCAGGGATTGACCACGGCGCCGCCACCACAGCCGGGGTGACGTTGGCAGGCACCGAGGGGTGCGGGGTGATCCGGACCGGGGCTCCGTACCCGATCGGCGCGCTCGACGTGGCGACGATGGTGCCGGTGATGCTGTTCTGCTGGCCGCCTCGCCCGGTCCAGTCCGGCACCGTCTGCGCCGTGTCGGCCTGGTCGAGCACCCACATGCCGACCGGTGCCGACGCCGACCACGCCACCAACGAGTGGGCGAGGGACTCGACCTCGCCGTCGCTGAGGACGCGGTCCCAGATGCCGACGGCGGCGATGTCGCTGTCCGACGCAGAGCCAAAGAACGCGGTGCCGCCGCCGACGGGCCCTGCGTCGGCTATGGCGGCGGACCCGTCCTGATGCGTCCACGCGCCCGTGCTGTACACGTACTTGTGCATGCGCGGGGTCGCGCTGCCGGCCGCTTTGGTGGCGGCCACCAGCACCCAGCCGTCGGAGCTGGTGACGGTGAAAGCGGATTGGGCGGACGTGGCGGCCCGCAGCCGTAGCACGTTGGTCGTGTTGACCAGCGCGAGTTCGGCGACGCGGGCCGCGCCGCTGGTGTTGAGGCCGATCGCGGTCGCCAGGGTGGTGCCGTTGCGGCGCATCACCGCCACATACGATCCGGCCGTGGTCTGGGCGGCGAGCCCGGTAACTGCTACGCCGATCGAGTCGTCGACGCCGTCGAACGTCCTGGCCACGCACCATCACCCCCGTCTACGCGGTCGTGTATTCGAGCGTGGCCGCCACCACTTCGATGTCGTTGCCGTTGACCGTGTCGGACGCGTTGGCTGCATCGCGCGCCAGGTAGACGATCACCAGGTCGCCGGCCGCCAGCGAGTCAGCGCTGGTGAGGGCGATGCTGATCTCGAAGAGCCGCTGGGCTGTGCTTGGCACCGCCGTCGCCGAGCTGGTGTTGGCTGCGGCGAATGCTTTCGCGGTGACGTCGGTGGCGTCGCCGGGCGTGACGGCTGCCAGCCGTCCCTCGAAGATGGTGTTACCGCTGGTGGCGGCCGTCTTGCACTGGATTTTCAGGGTCGGCGTGCTGCCGTAGTCGGCGGGCATTCGCAGCGACCACGTCACCTGTTCGCGCGTGGCGGCGTCGTATGCCAGCTGCAGGAAGTACGGGGCCGGGGCAGTCGCTGAGCTTTTGACGCGCTGCATCGCTGGGGCGGCGTTGCTGGCGCTGCCGTCCGGGAGGATGGCAGCGCCGATCGCGAGCGGGATGGAGCCGGTAGCCATGAACGTCGCCTCCCTATGGGGTGCAGTCGAGCACGGCGATGCCGGACGCGTGCCAGGTGATCAGGAACGTGCCGTCCTGGGTTTCCTTCGGCGCGCCGAACCAGACGGCGAGGAACAGCCGGTTGGACTTGGTGGGGAAGTAGTGGATGCCGCCCTCGGCGATGATCGTGCTGTTGTTGAGCTGCACGTTGTCGGCGTCGAACGTCATGCTGCCTGAGGCGCCGGTGATGGTGGTGTTGGCCAGGGTGGGGCCGCCCGCGGTGTAGCCGGTACCGGAGGATTCGCCGGCGTTCCACGGCGCGGTGCCGTAGGCCATGTCCGTGGTGTAGTTCGGCGTGACGCTGCTGCCCCACAGGGCGAATTTGCTGTCCTCGGCGTCGAGGTTGATCCCCAGCGCGCTGGCGTCCCACTGGTCGACGTGAGTGGCCACGAACAGGCCGGACGCGGACCACGCCATCAGGCACCCCCGGGACGCATCGTGCGGCCTCGGCCGCGCACGGGTTGGACATGGACGGCCGCGTCGCCGGGGCCGGGCGGCGGCGCGGACTGCATCGCCTCGATCTCGGCGATCAGCGGCCCCCAGTCGGCCTCCAGGCGTTTGATCTCCAGCTCGATCGCGGCCCGCACGCTGGCTTCGAGGTCGCGGGTGAGCTCCTGCCGCAGTTGCTTGATGCGGGCGACCGCGCGGATCCAGCCGCGGAACTGGCGCATGCGCTGCATTGCCGCTCGCCGCTCGGCGAGTGTCTCTTCCGTCGGGTCTTCCTCGAACAGGGCCTTGGCCGCCTGGAGCGCTTCCTGCTCGTCGCCGCACGCCTCCAGCAGCTCCGCTTCCGCGCGCAGGGCGCGGGCCATCCGTCGCGAGGTCACTGGGTCACCACTCCCTTGCCGGTCAGGAGCGGGGCTTGGATGTGCACGTCCTGGTGCTCGCCCCGATCCGAGGTCCTGTTGCGGGTGGTGGCGATGCAGCCGGACTCGGTCAACTCGGTGACCACCTTGGTTCGCCGGCCGCTGTCGTCGAGCGGTTCGCGACGGACCGGCCGGGACCGGCCCGTCGCGAACTGCAACGTCTTGATCTTCTCGGCGAACGACAGTCCGCCATCGTTTCCGGGCATGCCGGAACCGCCCTTCGTTCGAGGTGGGTCAGATGATGGAGAGGACCTGAACGCCCATCGCCGTGGCCAGGGCGGGCACGTCTGCCTTCTCCTGGATGGTCGAGCCAGACAGGTCGACCTGGACTGTCACGCCGCTGCCCGCGGACGGGCTGTCTGGTGAGGAGGAGCCGGTGTGCCGGGCAACCGCCCGCTGCTGCATGTCGGTCCCGGCGAGCGCCTGATCGAACACCTGGCCGCTGGCCATGCCCGCGGCGGCGCTGGCCGCGCTGCCGACCAGGCCCGTCACGGCGGCCAGCGCCTTGCCCTGCATACCGGCGATGCCCTCGATCAGGCCAGCGATCGTGTTCATCCCGATATCGGCCATCACCCTGGAGGGCGACTTGATTTTCAGCTCCTTCTTGATGGCCTTCACCAGCGCCTGCACGATCTTGGTCATCTCGGCGTCGAGCTTCTTCAGGCTGTCCTGCAGGCCGGTCAAATAGCCCTGACCTGCTTTTTTGCCCGTGTCATACATCGCGTCAGCGCCGATCTTGCCGAGCTTCTGGCTCATGGTGTCGATCTGCTTCTGCGCCTTGTTGATGGCTTTGATTTCGCTGCCGTCGGCGCCGACCAGCATCTCGGCCAGCGACCCGCCGCCCTCGACGCCGGCGTCGATGATCTGCTTGAGCGTCGTCTTGTTCAGGCCGCGCTTGGCCAGGGCCTGGATGTTGGCCGCGAAGTCCTTGATGGCTTGGGCCCGCGACTTCAGCCCGGACAGCAGATCACCGGCCCCGGCGCCCTCCTCGGGCAGTTTCAGGCCGGTGATGGAGGCCCACTCGGCGGCGGTCCCGGCGACCTTCTTCGCGTACTCCTTCGCGTCGGCCAGCTGCTTGACCAGCGCCTCGCGCTGCAGCGCCAGGTCCTCCAAGTTCTTGTTGCCGGCGCGGACGAACTCCAGCAGCCCGTCGACGACGTCGGGCCGCGACCCGAACTGCTTCTTGATCGTTTCGACCATCTTGGTGATGGTGTCCTTAACCTTGCCCTGCTCGGCTGTCAGCCCCTGGATCAGGCCCTGCACGGTCCACTTGCCGATCTCGGCGAAGACCGTCGACGGGCTGGAGATGCCGAGGAACCGCTTCGCCCCGTCGACCGCGCCCTTGACGGTTTGCTCGGCCGCGGCGGCCAGCTCGCCCGCCTTCGCCTTGACCCCGTTGATCAGGCCGTTGATCAGGTCGCGGCCCGCCTGCAGCAGGTAGGAGCCGAGATTGCCGAGCGCGGTCTTGATCTTCCCGGGCAGTTCCTGGAACCACTTGATGACCTTGGAGGCGCCGTCTTGCACGGCCTTGCCCGCCTGGGTCATGGCCTGGTCGAACTTGGCCTTCATCTCCTTGGTCAGTTCGACGATGGCCACCCCGATGGCGTAGATCAGGGCGGCGGCCAGGCCGGCGATGATGGCGGGGACCGCCAGGACGGCGACGCCGACCGCGAGCCCCAGGCCCAAGACGATCTTCGGTCCCCACTCCTTGAGCCAGGCGACCAGCTTCTCGCCGTTGCCGATCCATTCCTTGATCAGGCCGGGCAGCGCCATCGCCCATTCGGCGATCTTGTGGCCGAGCGCCTCCAGGGCGGGCGGGATCTTCGGCAGCGTCTCCTTGATCCACGCCAGCAGCGCCTCGCCCAGCACGGCGGCCTTCTCGGCGATCCAGCCGGGCAGCTCAGACAGCCATTGCCCGATCTTCTCGCCGATCTGGCCGAGCCAGGTGACGACCTGCTGCGCGGCCCCCTGCAGCAGCTCGCCGACCTTCCCCCAGTCGCCGGCCATGATCGCGCCGATGAGCTCGCCGATTCCGGCGATGAACGGCGCGATGTAGGTGGTGTACACCTGCTGCAGGAAGGCGAAGGCCGTGTCGACGATCTGCCGGAACTTCGCCGACTCCTGGTAGGCGGTGTACAGGGCGGTGCCGAGCAGGATGAGGCCCGTGATGATCAGGCCGATCGGGTTGCCCGCGATCGCCACCCCGATGGCCTTGATCGCTCCGGCCAGCAGCTTGCCACCCGAGATCAGCGACTTGACCGCGGGGACCGCCTTCTTCGCGCCGCCCACCAGAGAGACCAGGCCGGAGACGGCCGGGCCGAGCTTGCTGGCCAGGCCGCCCGCCACCAGGGCGAAGGCCAGCGCTTGGGCGGCCGCCGACCGCACCGGCTCGGGCAGCTGGGTGATCCAGCCCACCACGGTGGCCAGCGGGCCGGCCAGCAGGCTGAGAATGGGGCCGAGTCCGGCCGCCGCCTGCGACAGGAAGGCGAACGCCTGGCCGATCTGCTCCTGCCCCTTCGCAGACTGGGCCCAGGCGGCGAACCTGCCGGTCAGCTTCTCCAACGTGGTCAGCAGGCCGTCGCCCTCGCTGCCGGCCGCCTTGAAGATGCCGGCCAGGCCGACGCCGATGTTGGCGGCGATCCGGCCGAGGCTGGCCAGCGTGTCACCAGCCCGCTGGACGACGCCAGCCAGCGCCGCGGCGCCGTCCTTGGACTTCAGGAACGCCGCGGCGCTCTTGGCCCCCTCCACAGCCCAGCCGGTCATCCGCTGCACGAGCGGCATGCCCACGTTCGTCAGCCGCAGCACGATCGCGACCAGCGGCTCGATGCCGCCCCGCAGGGTCCTGGCGGTCTTGGCGGTGCCGCTGAACACCGTGGCGAGCTGGCCGCGGAAGAACGGCGTCGAGGCCACCCGCAGGCCTTCGCGGCCCATGCTGTTGAGCGCGCCGGCCACGTCGGTCATGCCCGCCTTAGCGGTGGGCAGCACGCTGGTGGCAGCCGTCTTCAGCGGCCGCGTCAGCCGGTCGAACAGCTTCTCCTGCACGGCCTTACGCAGCGGGTCGAACGCCGACGTCTTCAGCGCCGCGCTCTCCCGCACGAACGCGGCGGCCGCCGGCGTCAGGTCCTTCAGCGACTCGGCGAGCTTCTTGCTGTCGCCCTCGGCCACCGCCGACATCGCCTCGCCGACTCCGACCATGCCGATCTTCAGGGTGGCCGCGGCGGTCTGGGCCGCACCCATGGCGGCGGGCAGCGCCAGGATCGCGCCGGCGGCCGGCGCCAGGGCGGCGGTGAGCTGGACGGCGTGACTGGCCATGATGGCCAGCCCGCCGGCCTTGGCCACGCCGTCGAGCTTCTCGGCCTTGGCAGCCAGCGACTCCAGCCCGGCCAGGCCGCGGTTCAGGCCCGACTTGAACTTCTTGGTGTCCATGCCGAGCTTGACCAACAGCGTCTTCAGGGTCGCCACGACGACTCACCCCCCGACGTGTTGTGGTTCAGGCAGGCAGAGGCGGCCGAGGCGGCACGGGCGTCACTCGCGCGGTTCGGCCTCGGTGCCGCCGAGCGCGGCGTTGATCTGCCGGATGCGGGAGTAGATCTCCTCCGGGGACTGCTGCGGCCGGGGCACCCAGCCGGGCAAGAACTTACGCAGCGGCAGCGGCCCGCGTTTGCCCCGCTGGGAGTTGACGATCCAGCTGCCGATCATCGCGGTGTGGATGTCGGTGCGGGCCTGGCCGAGCGGGCCGCTGATCTGCTCGTAGGCGATCCACTCGGTGAGCTCGGCCGAGGAGATCTCGGCCAGCAGCCGGCCCACGGTCATGCCCAGGTGGGCGGCCAGCCGGAAGTAGAAGGCGCGCTCGGGGCGCGCCTTCAGTTTCCCTCCAGCTCCTCCAGGTCCTCATCCGACAGCCCGGACAGCCGCTGGGCGACGTCGACGACGCGCGACAGCGCCTTGGCCGACTTGCGGGAGAGGGCCTTGATGTCCTCCTCGCCGAACAGCAGCTGCCCGGACTGGTCGACGATGGACATCTGGGCGAGCTTGCCGCGCGCGTCCAGCACCCGCACCCGGTTCTTGGAGTCCAGCAGCGACCCCTCGTACTTGTCGCGCTGGGTGCCGGACAGGCCGCGCACGATCACGGTGCCGCCCCACTCGGGGACATGCACCTGCTCCTCGCGCCGGTCGTCGACGGACAGGATCTGCTCGCGCGTCAGGAACACCACGGCGTCGGGCGCAGTGCCGGATGCGGTGCTGGCGGTGTCGCGGGTGGGGGTGGCCATCAGGCGGATGCTCCGATCAGGACGATGTCGTAGGTGACGGGGGTGCCGGCCGCGGAGTTGGCGACCTGCAGCAGGTCGCCGGTGGCGGCGGCGACGGCGTAGCCGGTGGCGTCGATGTCGCTGGTGGCCAGCAGCAGCGTGGTGCCGGGCCGGACGACGAGCTTGTCGGTGGGGTCGGCGGTGAAGGTGGCGAACCCGTTGGAGGCGGCGCCGCCCACCAGCACGTTGTTGGTGTTGGCGGCGGCCGCGCGGATCAGCATCAACTTGATCCGGGCGAACGTCAGCGAGGCGCCGAGCGGATCGGTCAGGCCGCCCGCCAGATCCAGGCTCTCGCTGGCCGAGGCGGCCAGGACGCGCCGGTCGTGGAAGACGCGGTCGGCGTGGCCAGCGCCGGTGCCGTCGGCCAGCTCCACGATCTGCCGCAGCGACAGCGGCACGCTGGCCGAGGCCAGGTCCTGGGCGCTGGTGAGCGCCGCGGACAGGGAGACCGTCAGCTTGGTGGTCAAAGACATGTCGGCGCGCCCTTCAGCTCAGGACCGGCTTGCCGGTCACCTTGAAGGTCACCTCGGCAGCCAGCTTGTCGTCGTGCGGACCCTCCGGCGAGAAGCCGGTCATGATCGCCTTGAATTCCCACTGCGCGCCGGTGATGGCCGGCCACACCACGCGGTAGTCGCGCGGCAGCTCGTCGTCGAAGTCGGCCACGAGCACGTCGTGCACGCGCGGGTCGTAGTTGACCTCGATGGACACCTCGCCGCCGTCCTTCAGTCCGCCGATGAACTCGCGCCAGGCGTCCGGCGAGGAGTGGTCGGTGACGTCGTAGGTCTCGCGTTCGATCTCCGGGCCGCCCACGCTGGTGACGCCGGCGATCGCGGTGAAGGTCGGGGATCCGGCCATGTCGCTGCGCTGCAGCTGGCAGCCGTATCCGTCCACTCCGGCCATGGGCCTGCTCCTGTCTGTGCTCGGGGCCCGTCTGTGCTCGGGGCCTGTCGGGGCTCGTCATTGGGGTTCGGTGACCCAGACGCGAAAGCGCGCCTGGCCCTGCCGGATGTCGGGGGCGGCCACCCGCCGCACCCCGGCGGACTGCATCGGGGCGGGCTGGCGGGCGATGCTGATCAGATGCCAGCCGTCGACGTCGAGCTGCACCCGGTGCAGCACCCGGTCGACCTCGGCCAGCACCTGGCCGATCTGGCCGAACCCGCGGTAGGCCGACCAGATGTTGAGGGTGACCATCACCTCGAAGCCGCGCCGGTCGTGCGTCGAGTCGTCCTTCTCGGTGATCTCGGCGAAGGCGATGTAGGGCCGGTCGCGCGCCTCGGGCACCTCGTCGTAGACGCCGTCGATCAGCGCCATCAGCTGCGCGTCGGAGGTCAGGCGCGCGTAGATGGCCTGCTGGACCGGCCAGATGGCGCTCACGAGGGCAGGTGCCGATCGAGCGCCGCCCGGGTCAGCACGGGCAGCAGGTCGTTGCCGTCGTCGGCCGCCGGCTCCAGGAACGGATCAGCGGTGATCGACTCGGTGCCGCGCTCGATGAACTGGCCGTAGTAGCCGTCCGGGTCGAACACGCCGACGGTGGCGTCCATCCGCTGGCGGGAGACCTTCTTGTCGATGTGCTCCTGGAGGAACCCGGTGTCGACGGCGACGTCCTCGACGGCACGGCCTTGCACGTGGTCGGCCCACTCGGCCGCCACGTCGGCACCGGCCTCGTCGACGTCGTGGAACATCCGGTAGAAGGCGCGGCGCACCGCCGCGGCGTCGACCTCGATCCTCACGTCTCCTCCTCCCGTTCCCGCCGCCGGCAGTCGGCCCGCAGGTAGATCGGCTCCGACGGCGTGTAGGTGGCCAGCACCTCGTACACGTGCGCGTCGTCGAACAGCTCATCGCCGCGGCGTACGCCCGCGCCGGGCGCCAGGTAGACGGGGTAGCTGAGGTCGGCACCGCTCTGGTCGCCCTCCTCCCGCTCGGCCGGTGTGCCCGGCTGGGAGACGCGGGCCCGGACAGCGCCGATCGGCAGCCAGGTCGTGTGCTGGCCGCCGCCGCCGTCACGGACGGTGGAGGGCCGCCGGTGCTGCAGCGTCCGGTTAAGCAGGTGGGCGATCATGTGCGGGCCCGGTACATGGCCAGGGAGCGTTTCTCGGCGGTGGTCAGCTGCATGCCGGGGGTGGCCCACTTGGCCGCCCAGTCGCCCAGGCGTTCGGACTCCAGCCCGGCGGCGTTGTCCCAGCCGACCCGGGCCAGGCGCAGGCACATCGCCTTGACCCCGTCCGGGATCGGGGCCCAGCCGGCGGTGTCGACGACCTCGATCGCCTGCTCGCGGCGTGGCCAGCACTGGCCGATGCGGCGCAGCCTGCCGTAGGAGGTCCACCGGTAGTCGCTGCCGTGCTCCAGCACGGTCTCGCTGCCGTCTTCGTCCACGATCGTGACCGAGGCGACCGCGGTGACCGGCCAGCGCGGCAGCAGCAGCCGGTGGCCGCCGTTGCCGTCCAGCACCACGGTGTCGGTGGCCAGCGTCAGCGACTGGCCGGTCTCGTCGTCGATCACGCCGGTGGCCAGCGCCAGCAGCAGCTCGGCCCGCGCGGTCTCCTCGGCGTCCAGGCCGGCCTCGCCGCGGCCCATGAGCACGCCGAGCTCGGCCGCCTCGGCGTACGGCATCGGCTACTCCTTCGGCGGTTCGGCCGGCGTCTCGGTGGCGGCCTTCGCCGGCGGCTTGCCCGCGGCCTTGCTCGCCGCCTTGGCCGGGGCCTTGACCGGCGCCTTGGGGGTCTCCGTGTCCGGGGGCGTGACCGGGGGTGCGGTCTGCTGCTGGCCGCCGTCCTTGGGCGGTTGCGGCACCGGGCGGGTGCGCACCTGCGCGCCGTCGGCCGGGACGGCGAAGCCGCCCGCGATCAGCTCCTCGGCCTCGTCGTTGGGGAACACAGCCGTCTCTCCCGGCTGCACGCTGCGCTCGGCGCTCGCGTACAGCGTCAGCATCTTGATCTTCATGGCGCTCCTTCCAGGGTGACCCGGGCCTGAGCCGGTACGGGGGCAACCGGCCCAGGCCCGGTGCTCAGGGGTCAGGCCGGGTACTTGCGGGGCTTGCCGCGCACGACGATGGCGGCGAACAGGCCGCCGGTGGTGGCGCCGGTCACGGTGGTGAGCGCGACGCGGATGTAGCGCTTGTTGCCCTTGTAGCCGACCTCGCGCACCACGTTGTCGTCGGCCGAGGACAGGGTCGGCTCAGTGCCGATGAGGTCGGCGTCGGCCACCGCGGTGAAGGTGGCGTTGTCGTCGGACTCCTGCACCTCGAAGGTGTAGACGCTGCCGTCGGTGACGGTGCCGGAGGTGATGACGACCGCCGCGGCGTTGTAGCCGTTGAGGTCCACGCCGGTGCCGTTGGCGGTCGCGGTGCGCGCGGCCGCCGGCAGCGAGACGGCGACGGAGATGTCGTTGACGTTGTCGAACCTGGACATGATGGGAGGCGCCTTTCTCAGCTGGTCTTGATGCGGACGAAGGCCTCTTCCAGGACCGGCATGCCGTCGGTCTCCAGCCGGCCGATGAAGCCGACCTGGTTGCTGGTGGCGTACAGCTCGACCAGGCGCTGCACCTCCATGTCCAGGGCGTCGACGATCCAGTAGTAGGAGAAGTCGGCGATCATGCCGACGTACAGGCCGGTGGTGAAGGTGTTGGGCACCCACTCGCTGACGACGTAGGGGACGTCGAGGATGGTGTCGGGCCGGTCGGAGGCCAGGCCGGCCTGCCAGATGTAGACGTTGTTGGCGTCCTTCAGCTTGCGGATGCGGCGGATCGCGTCGCGGTGCCACAGCCAGCGCGCCCGCGCCCAGTACTGCGGCTTGAGCGTGTACTTGGCGTCGATGAGCCCGTCGGCGGTGACGTCGGTGGCCGAGCCGGTGACGACGTCCCGGGCGGTGGAGATGCCCTGGGTGGAGGCGGTGAACACGCCGAGCGGCTTCTTATTGCCGTCGCCCGTCATGAACGCCTTCTCCTGGGTGACCGCGAACTTGTAGGCCATCCGGTCGCGGACGATCTGCTCGGGGTTGCGGTTGGAGCGGCGCAGCAGCGTGCGGGAGATCTTGACCTGCTTGGCGACCGGGTTGGGCGACAGCTCGCGGCCGCCGAACCGCAGCGAGTCGTCCAGGCTGCCGGTGCCCAGCTCGGTGGTCCAGTCGGCGTCGGCCAGGTCGGTCTCCAGGGTGGGCACGCCGAGGCCCTCGCCCTGGGTCAGGGTCATGACGGTGGCCAGGCCGCGCAGCGGCACGTCGTCGTCGACCGCCTGCAGCATCTCGGTGACCCACTGGACCGGCGGCACCAGGTAGCCGCCCTCGGGGTCGCTGCCCATGTTCAGCGCGCGGGCGTGCTCCTCGGTCAGGCCGGCGCGGCCGTCGCGGCAGTAGGCGCGCCAGGCGCGCAGCCGCCGCTCGTCCTCGGTGCCCTCGCCGGGCGCCGGGTCGCTCCTGGGCGGGTTGTCGCCGGCGATGCGCTTCTCCTGCTCGCGCAGCTGCTCCTCCCGCGCGATGGTCCGCTCCAGCCGGTCGGCCTCTTCCATGAGCCGGTCGAACTCGGCCTCCTCCTCGCCGGTGATGCTCCGGGTCGCCGCCTGGGCGATGTCGAGGATGCCGCGCGCCTGCTTGGCCAGCCTGGCGCGCTCCTGCCGCATGGCGTTGATGTCCACGCCTGCCTCCTGATTCGTGATGCGGACAGCCGCCAGCGCAGGACCGGCCCGGTCCTGTGGCGGAAGATCGTGACGGGGTTACAGCGATGCTTCGAGGGCGCGCAGCCGGCGCGCCCGGTCGGCGGCCGCCGGTACGCCCGGCCCGGGGCCGGGCGGGACGGTCGGCGCGATGGTGGGCGGGGCGATGGTGGGCGGGGCGGGCAGCAGCGTCTGCAGCGAGGCGATCGCCTGCCGCACGGCGTGCTCGTCGACGGCGCCGGTGCCGGTGCCGGCGGTCGCGGGGCCGCGGGCCAGGCCGAGGGCACGGGCGAGCGCGTACTGGCCAGCCCGGTCGGGGTCGGCGATCGCGTCCGGGTCCAGCGGCAGCGGAACCACGCTGATCTCGTACAGCTCCCACCGCTCCGGCACGCCCTGGTCGTCGATCCCGTAGGCGCCGAACCCGATGCTGACCGCGTTGAGGTAGCCCTTACGGATCTTGCGGTCAACCTTGGCGGCGAACTCGTCCTCCAGGTCGAAGTCGAGCGGGGTGCGCAGCCGGTCGCCGTCGACGGCGACCTCGACCGCCCGCCCGATCGGCAGCGCGTCGCGGCCCCAGTACTCGTGGTCGTACATGACGACCGGGTTGTTCTGGAACCGCTCCAGGTCCAGGCGGTCCATCTGCAGGTTCAGGCCGTCGGCCTTGATGCCGGCGGTGGCGGCGGTGAACGGGATCGGGCCGCCCTCGGCGGCGCGCTCCAGGTCGGCGTAGCCGTAGCCGCGCAGACGACGCATGTTCATGATGTTCGCTCCTCGTCAGGCGGAGTCAGGCGGGCACGATCTGGCAGTCGCAGCCGGGGTGCAGCGGCGGGTGGTGGATGTCGCGGCCGATCTGCAGCTTCTCGGCCAGGCCGAGCTGGCCGCCCTTGTTGGCGAACGGCTGCTCGATGCCGGTGGTGACGCCGTCCAGCGCGTTGCAGAACGGGCAGTCGTCCGACCCGAACGTCACCCACTTCAGGGTCTGGATGCCGGCCGCCCGCCACACCTCGCGCGCGGCCGCGTTCGGCAGCTGGTTGCCCTGCCAGCGGGCGATCCGCTCAGGCCGCTCGCTCACCCACTTGGCCAGCCGCTGGAGTACCGCGGCCGCGGCGTCGACCCCGGAGGCGGCCGCGGTCAGCTGGCCGAGCTCGCTGGCGATGCGGTAGCCGACGTGGGAGCTGACGTAGGACTGCACCCACGTTTGCAGGTCGACCGGGTCGTCGTGGCCGACGTCGGCCGCGGCGTCGCCGGCGATCGCCGCGGCGAACTCGGTGATGATCGGCAGCCACGCCGCGGTGGTGCGCTCGGCGACCAGACCCCGGTAGAGGTCCTCCAGCGCGGCCAGGAACTCCCGCGGCGAGGCGCCGTCGGCCAGGTGCTCTTCGGCCAGCGCGGTCACCTGCTTCTGCTCGAACTTGGCCAGCTTCAGGTCGGCATCGGCGATCAGCGCGGCGTACTGGGCGGCGATGCGCTGGCGGGCGGCGATCCCGCGGCCGCGCAGCCCGTAGGCGCGCGGGTCGCCGCCGGGGTCGTCGTCCGGCTCAGGCGCCGGCGGCGCGGGCGCGGCCGCCGGGTCGGGGTTGTCGAGGTCGGCCTTGATCTCGGCGGGAGTCTTGGCCGGCACCATGTTGAGCGGCACCAGGTAGGTCTCGCCGCGGCCGTCGGGCAGCGGGTTGCGGTTCTCCATCTCGGCGACGTCGTCCGCGCTCAGCCAGCCCCAGTTCCGGCCGATCGCGTACGCCTCGTACCTGGACTTGATGTCACCGCGCAACAGCGCGTCCACCAGGTGCTCGGAGAAGTAGCGGCCGCGCTCGGCCGAGGTGAGCGCGCGGGTGAGGATCGCCTGCTCCCAGCGCACCAGCCAGATCCGCAGCGCCGAGGTGACGTAGTCCAGCGCCTGGTGCTCGATGTTGGTGTAGGTCGCGTGTTCCAGGTCGGCGATCTTGTGCGGCGGCAGCCGCAGCCAGCGCGCCATGTCGGTCACGCCGAACCGGCGGGTCTGCAGGAACTGGGCGTCCTCCGGCGGCAGGCCGATGGTCTCCCAGTCCATGCCCTCTTCCAAGATCGCCACCCGCTGGGCGTTGTCGAGGCCGCGGTGCATCTCGTTCCAGCCCTCGCGCAGCCGCTTGGCGGCGCCGTCGCCGAGCGTGCCCGGGTGCTTGAGCACGCCGGAGGGCCGCGCGCTGTTGCCGAAGAAGCTGGCGCCGTAGGCCTCGGCGGCCAGGCCCAGCCCGATCGAGCGGCGGGCCAGCCCGATGAGGCTGTAGCCCTCGATGCCGTTGCCGCCCAGGCCGTGCACGTGCAGCACCTCGTCGGGGTGCAGCATGGCGTAGATGCCGTTGACGTCGTCGGTGTAGCGGTACATCAGCGTCATCCGGCCGGGCGCGGTGCGCTTGATCTCCGGCTTGATCCGGTCCGGCCGCAGCGGCCACAGCTCGGCCACGTCGCCGGCGCCGTTGCGCACGATGTTGGCGTACCCGCCGCGCCAGGTCATCGCGTGGCCCTGCAGCGTCTCGCGCAGCGCCACGCTGGACATGTACGGGTTGGGCTGGTCGTGCAGCACCGGGTACAGCGGGTGGTCGGTCGCGCGGCGCTTGCCGCGCTGCAGCCGCTCGTAGGTGATCAGCGGCAGCGACGCGAGGTCCTCGGCGATGACCCGGACGCCGGCGAAGAACGGCGCGTAGTGCAGCGCCGTCTCCTCCGACACGTGAATGCCGGCCGTGGCGCCGCCGCCTTCGCCCGACCACCAGCCGTTCACCAGAGACGTCTCCGGGCGGGCCGGGTCGAAGGGAGGAGTCTTGGTGGCGCGCACCGCCGCGCGGATCAGGCCCACGATCAGCTCCCCTCACCTGTAGAGGGCCCGGCGGCCTGGCGGGCGCCGGTGATGCCCAGGCCGAGCAGCAGCACGCCGACGACGGCCAGGGCGACGCCGAGGCCGACCCAGATCCACGCGCCCGCGAACAGGCACAGCACGCCGGCCGCGCAGATGCCGTCCCATCGGTCCAGGTCCAGGCCGCGCGACGCCGCGGTGGCGGCCTGCAGGCGCTGCGCAGGTGTGGCTGCCACTGCCCCTCCTTCACAGCACGGTCAGGCCGCGCGTCTGGTAGATGCTCTCGGCCGGCGCCCGGCGGCGGCCGTCGATCGCGTACAGCAGGGTCACCATGCCGTCGATGCGGGCGCCGGACTTGTCCCGGTCGGGCTTGACCGGCCGGTACCGGTCCGGGTCGTCGGCCGGGGACTTGGCCTGCAGGTTGTCGGCCATCCACCGGGCGACCGGGTCGCCGCCGTGCTGCAGCTCGCCGTCGTGCCGCTTGAGCAGCCGGGCCAGCTCCTTCATCGGGTCGGTCATCCGCTCGTAGGTGGTGTTGCTCTCGTGCATGGTCAGGCCGGTTCGCTTGACGATCTCCTGCCGGACCGGCTCGCCGCACCACTTGTCGTAGGTGATGTCGACGATGCGCATCTCCTCGTGGTCGGCGGCGATCGCGTCGTAGATGGCGTCGTAGTCGATCGTGTCGCCCTCGGTCAGCGCCACCCACCCGTCCTCCACCCACTGGGAGAACTGGCCGCCGGTGTGCTCGTCCAAGATCGGTGCCATCGATTCGGGCAGCCAGTGCCGCCAGCGCACCCACCCGTTGTCGGCCATCAGGCAGAACGAGGTGAGGTCCAGCTTGGACGACAGGTCCAGGCCGCCCCAGCAGCGGCGGCCCTCCAGCTTGGGCAGCACCCAGTCCGGGGTCGGGGCGACCTCGCCCGTGCAGGCGTCCCACAGGTCCATGGAGATGTACCGGGTGACCTGCTGGACGCGCACGTTGAGCTGGAACTGCAGGAAGCCGTTCTCCTTCAGCTTGGACCCGCGGGCGTCCAGCGCCTGGCGGCGCATCGCCTCGCGGCTCTTGAAGTCGTCCAGCGCCGGGTTGGGCCACTTCCAGTTCCGCTCGTCGTAGGGGTCGCAGCTGACCGGCAGATCCGGGTGCCCGGCATACAGCCGGCGCAGCCGCTCCAGCTGCTCGGCGGTGCGCGGGAACTTGCGAACGAAGGCGAACACGTGCGGCGCGCGGGCCGGGTCCTCCTGCACCCGCTCGGCGTCGTCGATCATCACCGCGCCGAAGCTGACGGAGTCGTTCGTCTCGGTCGTGGTGGTGAACATCAGCTCCTGCTCGCGGGCGCCCGCCGCGGTGGTCATCGCCTGCCACAGCGACCCGTCCGGCTGGGAGAGCACCTCGTCCAGGTTGAACCCGTGCGGGTTGTGGCCGAGCTCCTTGTCGGCGTCGCCGGTGATCGCCTCGTAGTGGCTGTGGGACTTCTCATCCACCAGCCGCGCCTGGTCCTTCAGGTGCTTCAGCCGCCGCGACAGCGCCGGCGACAGCTGGACCATGCGCACGGCCGGCTCGAACACCTTGCGCGCCTGCACCTTGTCGGCCGCCGCGCTGTAGACCTCGGCGAACTCCTCATCGTCCCCGACGAGCAGGTACAGCAGGATCGCCGCGGCGATCTCGCTCTTGCCGTTCTTGCGCGCCATGACGATGTGCGCGATGCGGTAGCGGCGCACGTACCGCTCCCACTCGGCCGACCAGACGACCTCGCCGAACAGCGGGCGGCCGATCTCGTGCTCCTGCCAGAAGCGCAACAGGAAGGGCTTGCGCCGGTGCGGGCCCTTGGTGAACACCAACAGCTCGCTGCAGAACAGCACGAACCGGTCGGCGCGCGGCTCGCAGTAGTGCGCGCCCCTCTTGCCGCAGGTCTTGCCGCGCAGAGTGAACCCGCACACCGGGCCCTTGCGGTCGGCCGGCCGCCACCGCCTGTCATGGTTGGGCGGCCGCCGCTCAGGTGAGGAGGTCCTCCGTCGGGTCACGGTGCCCGCCTCCCCCGATCTTGAGCTGCGACCGGTCCGACGGCGTCAGCCCGAACCGGGCGCCGTATCGCTGGACCTGGGCGTCGGCCTCGTTGAGCACCAGCGTCCACGGGTTCTTCTGCAGCCGGTAGCCGGCGATGTCGCCCTGCATGTCCAGGATCGGCACCTCCACGACCTCTCCCCGGGCCTTCAGCTCCTTGACCGCCTTGCGCCGGCGCGCGGCCGCGTCACAGAAGATCGCGAACGCCTCGACGTCCCAGGCGGTCAGCACGCCCTTGGCCTGCAGGTCGGGCGCCAGCTGCCGCCACAGCGAGCGTGCCGGGGCGGGCAGCCACGTCGGGATCGTGATGTCGACGTCGGCTGGCACGGGCTCGTCGGTGTTGATCCGGTCCTTGCGGTCGCCGTGCAGAAACCGAAGGTTCGTCGGTTTGGGCGCCGGGCCGCGCTTACCCACCGTCACCACCCCTTCAAGATCATCTCCGGAAACGGGTCCCGAAACTTGTCACGCTCTCCGTGAGCTCCCCCCCGCGCGTTCGCCCACCCTCCCCACGGTGATCAACTCCCCCCTCCCCGAGGGGCGAGCACGTGATTCACTCACGATGAGTGATGGCCGCGCTCGGCGGTCACGCACTCAGGATGCTCATCGAGGTGGACCTGCGCCTCGGCCAGGACCTGGTCCACGTGGCACGGTGGCCGGCCCCGCAGTCGCACCGCCAGCTCGCCTCGCCCGTCTGCACGGTGACGCTCCAGCCGTCGGATGTGGGCGGCCCATCAGCTGTCTCGACCTGCACGTGCATCGCCATACGCCCATGGTGTCAGGGGCGGGGCGTGCGCTCGTTGCCGAACCCGCCGTCGTGCTTCACGGTCTTGCGCGAGTGGCAGGGGATGCACAGGGCCTGCAGGTTCCACTCCTCGTTGTTGGTCTTGTCCCCGTCGATGTGGTCGACGTGCGCGGACGGGTTGCCGCAGGAGGGCACCTCGCACCAGGGCCGCTCGCGTCGGATGCGCTCGGAGATGGCGCGCCAGGTGCGGGTGTAGCCCTGAGCGTGGGAGGAGGGACGGGGCCTGGCCTTGCCTCGCCTGGCGGGGTGGCGGTGGGTGGCGCATCGCCCGCCGTACTCGGCGTCGGCGGGGCAGCCGGCCGCTGTGCAGCGGCGTGGGGCGCGCTCGGGCATGGCCACCCCCTGACGCTGGGCCAGGCCGGTGTGGGCAGGAGGTGGAGGGTGGGCGGCGGGGGTCGAGTCCAGGGCCCCCGCCGCCTCCCTTCCCCCAACCGCGGCACACCCTCCGCGGGTCCCTGACATGCGAAGACCCGGCGCGGTGGCCGGGTCTGGGCATACGTCTCTCGGGGCTGATTTAGCCAGATAAAACAGCTGGCGTCAACTACGTGCTGTAGGAGGTCGCGGAGTCGGGTGAGGTGCGCGAGGGAAAGCGCTTCCCGCTGGCGGCTCTCCGGATGGGAGGGGCCCCGGTTGCCCGGGGCCCGGGCCCTACCGGGCCCGGCGGATGTCGGGGGTGCCGTTGTTCTCCATCGCGAACTCGACGGCCTCGTCGCCGATCTCCTTGGCGTCCCACAGCTCGATCAGCATGTCGGCCATCCCCGCCTGCCGGGCCTCCTCGATCATCTGCTCGACCAGGTCCTCGATGCGGACGGTGTCCCCGGCGAGAGCGGCGGCGGTGATCTTGGCGGTGATGGTCTCGATGCTCATCTCTGTCTCCCTCGTTGCTGTGTAGCTACAGACTAACAGGGAAGCTTGTAGCTACGCAATACCTGTGGGAGACTTTCTTCGTAGCTACACACCCCCGAAGGAGAAGCCGCAGATGAGCGACACCAAGCCCGACGCCAAGACCGACGACCAGGACACCACCAAGCCGCGCCAGGTCCGGATCGCCGAGGGCCACTGGAAGGCCTACAAGCGCGTCTGTGACGAGCTCGGCACGACCCGCGCCGAGCACCTGAACGCCTACATCAGGGCCGTCATCGCCGAGCAGGGCGACGCCGAGGCCCAGCGCCTGGCCGTGGCCGCCGACGCCGAGGTGGCCGAGCGGCGGTCGCGCATGCACACGGGCCGGCCCCGCAAGGCCGACGGCTGAGAGGCCGCCGGCCCAGGGAAGGCGCTTTCCCGGCGGGAGGTCAGCGGGCGCCGAGCGGCGGGCAGATCACGCCCAGCAGCAGCCCGCCGGCCACCGCGGTGACGGCGGCGTGCGCGCGCATGAGGTCGGCCTGGTCGTACTCGGGGACGGGGCGGCCGCGGCCGCCGCTCGCGCGCTGCCCGATCGGCTCGTAGCCGAAGGCGGCGATCATGTGGCGTACGCGCACTTCGTCCATCGGCGGGTCGAGCTGCTCGGCCGCCTCGCGCACGGTCCAGCCCGCGCTCATGCCAGGTCCCGCCGGCGTGTGATGCGCCCGTCCTGCCAGCTGATCATGCCGTCCCCCGTCACTGTCGATCGGTGCAGCGTGCCGCGCGGCCGGTTGCCGTCATGGTCGGTGCACGCTCTATTGATGCACCAGATGGACTCGTCGGTCATGGCGACACGCAGGCCATATGTGCCGCAATACGGGCATGGCGGGCGGCGGCGGCCGGGCCGTACCGGCAGCAGCTGGGGCCGGTCGTCCAGGCCGAGGTCGCGCACCCGGCGGGCGTCGCGGATCCAGCGGGCCACGATGCGCGCCGCTCGGGAAGCGCTTTCCGGCGGGAGGCCGTACGCCAGTCGGCAGATCGACCCGAACGCCTCGACGGTGTTGGCGTCGCTGCCGCCGCGGCGGCGGCCGGGGTGGCCGGCCACCTCCGTCCGGATCGAGGCCTCTAGGCGGCGGGCCTCTTCGGTGATGGTGTAGAGCGTCATGGCGGCCTCGGCGTGCCAGGGCGCCGGTGAACCCGCCTTGTGGTGGGACAGGGTGCCCGTCATGGGCGAGCCGCCGGCCGACGGGACCAGGGCCCACAGCATGGCCAGCAGCGGCATGAGCTCCTCGACCAGGAGCACGACCTCATCAGCGGCTGCGGTCATCGCGTCACCGACTTGGTGGTGGCGTTCGTCATGGTTCCCCCGTAGTGCTAGACGATCTTGATGATGCGGACGCGGGTCTTGCCGCATCGGCAGCGCTGAGTAGCCACGCGCCCGATGCGTTCGACGACGACCCAGCGGTGACGCAGATGGATCACGGGTCCGGTCCTGGCAGCTGCGTACTCATGCGTGGAACGTCCTCAGCCTGGCGTGGTGCTCGTCAGCGCCGGGCAGGTGAGAGTCGAAGGTATGCCCGCACTCGTAGATCACGGAGAGCCGTTGCACCTGCGTGGCCATGCCGTGGCAGTCAACCTTGTCCCAGCAGGCGCCGTCGATCGGGCACAGGCGCCAGCATTCGTCCTTGTGCCAGCGTTCGCAGGTCGGGCACAGCCGGCCTGCCTGGCGTAGCAGCTCGCGCAGACTCTCCAGCACGGCCTCCGCCTGCATGGCACGTCGCCGCCATCGGCGGACCTCGCGCTCGGCGTCCGCAGCGCGCTGCTGGTCGGCATCAGCCACGCTGCCTCCGCGTCGGACGCTGAGCCGCCGTCTGGTCGACCGTAGTCAGGTAGCGGTGCCAGCGCCGGTGCTCGTCCACCTCCGCGCGTGCCCAGGCCGGGATGGCGGTGGCGGTGCCGCGCCACGACTCGCCGCCGAGCGCGGCCGGGCAGGGCTCCGTCCGGCAGACGGCCTGGTGACGGCCACCGGCAACGAACTCGATCGCCACCATCACGCGCGCCGGTGCTGCAGGGGCTTCAAGGTCAGACACCGGCCACCGCCTTGTCGAAGTGCGCGATCAGCTGACCGATCAGGTCGGCACGCGCCGAGGCGATGCCTGCGCTCGCCCCGTCGGCGGTCTCGCGGATGCAGATGGCCTCCTGCTGCCTGTTGATCCAGGCATGTCGGAACTGGGCCAGGCGGTCGACGAGCTCGGCGTGCTGGTCGGCGCCCAGGAGCTCGGCCAGCGCGCGGGCCCGGGCCGCTTCGTGCTCGGCTGCCAGGCGCAGCAGCGTGCCGAGCTGGACGCCGACGATGGCCTGGTCGACGGTGAGCAGGTTCGCCAGGCATTGGCCGGCGGCCGTGTCGGGGCAGTGCTGGGCGCTGGTGCGCGCGAGGTAGGGGCAGTTGAGGATCAGGACGGGCTGCTCGTCGACGTCGGGGTAGAGCCGGTATTCGCCGAGCGCGGCGACCTGCTCGCGCAGTTGCTTGGAGGCCTCGCTCGTCTCGGCGCCGGTGTGGCGGACGTCGTGATGGATCGCGGCCGCGATGAGCGTGTCGAGTTCGGTGCTGGTCGTGTGGTGCCGGGTGCCGGCGAGCAGGTTGCTCTCGCAGCTGCCTCGGGGGCACGACAGGGTCATGTAGGGGCCGTCGTGCTCGTTGAGCTGGGTCGCGGTGAGGCGGTAGGCGGCCGGGCCGGCGTAGAGGGCGGGCCGCTCGATGAGGGTCTCGGTCATCTGGGTGTCCATCGGGGGTAGCGGCGGGCGGGTGCCCGGCGGCGGGTACGGGGGCGGCCGGCGGCGGGCAGGCCGGGGATGGCCTGCTGCGCCGTGCGGCGGGTGCACGTGGCCACGTGCGGCTTGTAGCGGTGCTCCCAGGGGTCCAGCGCCCGGCTCTCGGCGCCGTCCAGGGAGCGGGAGCGCCAGCCGCCGGGCCCGTTCTTGAACACGGCCTGGTTGCCCTTCTCGTGCGGCTCGGCGTCGACGGCCATCCGGCGGCCGTGCTCGGTGAGCGTCCAGAGCACGAGCGCGCCGCAGCGGTCGGGGCAGGGTTCCAGCTCGGTGGGGGTCGGGATCACGGTGGCCTCCAGGTCTCACCCTGCGGGCTGCTACTCAACGGGCGTTGAATTTCCTTCTCCATGATCGCTCCCCTGCTGTTCGAGTGGTATGCCATTTCCGCTGACCAGGTACAACTGGGGCTCCTCGGCCAGAGCCTCGCTGGCGCGGATGATCACATCGGTGTGCGGGGGGACCCCATACAGGGCACTGCGCAGCAGCGCGCGCAGGTCGCCCTTGGGCAGGCCTGCCCAGTCGACCCGGTCCAGGACGTGACGCATCTCGGCCTTCAGGACCTCGGTGTAGTCGGCGTGGTCCTCATCGAGCATCTGGGCGGGCTGCTCGGCCAGCACCGCCACGACGGCCCGCAGCGGTGGCACCGGCTGGCCGGAGAGCCGCTCGGTTCGGCAGTCCGGGCACATTCTCGGATCGGCGCTGCTGTGCGGGCAGCGGGGCGCGTTCATGCCGGCTGCCACTCGGCCGCCAGCGCGGCAGCCCGGATCACGAGCTGACTGCGCGGGGTGTGCTCGCCGAGCTCGCGCCGGGCCAGGGTGATCCAGGCGTGGCCGTACTCGGGGAGCTTGGACAGCTCGGCCGCGGCCGCGGCGTAGGCCTCGGCCGGGTCGATCTCGCGCAGCACGAACGGCGACAGCACCCGCGGCATCGGCGGCAAATCACTCTCGGCCGGAGGCTCGCGGCGGCCGGCCGTCTCCCCTTCCACCTCAGCGCCGTACGGAGAGACGGTGTGTGCTGGTAGGTGGGTGGGAGGTGCATGAGTAGGTGGCCGGGTGCTGCACACGGTGTTCTGAGGTGCTGCACCCGGTGTTCCGAGGGGCAGCACCCGGTGATTACCGCCGGGTAGCTCCTCGTCGAGGACCTCCGAGGCTTCCACCGGAGGCTCCTCGACAGGGTTTTCCACAGGCTGATCACCGGGTGCAGCACCCGGTGCTGCCTCCTGCTCAGGCCCGGCGGCGGCCGCGGGCTTGGCCCGGGGTGCCTTCACCGGCGGCGGCTCGACGCCGTCCGGGACGACCAGCTCGCCCTCGTCGGGGTCGAGCATGGCCACCCGCTCGGCCAGGTCCTCGGGGATCTCCAGCCTGTACTCGTCGGCCAGGCGGCGGCGGCCGGCCGCAGACCCCTCGAACACCCGGCGGAACAGGCCGACGTCGCGCAGCCTCTTGAGGCACTTGCGGATAGTCGAGACGTCCCTGCGGCAGACCCGGGCCAGGCGCTCCTCGCTCGGGCGGATTCGGGTGCCGTCGGGGTTTCCGTACGTGCAGGCCATCATGGCCACGTGCTGCACGGTGTCGGAGCCGACGCGCTTCTTGCCGATGCCGAAGCCCAGCTCGACGCGGCGCAGGATGCGCACCCAGGTCCAGAAGATCGGCTCACCCGTCGTTGCCACCGCTGTCATGGTCCTTACCTCCTTGCTTGGTCTCGTGGGCGGTCGGTGACGGGGCGGGATGTCGATGCAGCCAGGCGAGGACTGCCTGTCTGAGCTGCTGGCTGGCCTCGCCGTGGCGCAGCCGGTTGATCCATTCGAGAGAGAAGTCGAGCTGGACGGCGAGCTGCCAGCGCAGGAGGCCGAGCTGGTGCCGTCGCTCCTCGATGGCGGTGTGCAGCGCGACGGCCTCGGGGCCGGGGATCTTGGCGCGGACGCTGGTCATGGCGCCCAGCCGAAGACCATCACCACCACGCCCATCGCGATCAGGGCGAGGCCGGGGGCGCAGGTGACGATCGCCCGGACGGTCCGCTCGTCGAGGATGGCGCGCTCGCCGGCGGCACACAGCGCGCCGCCGGCGAGGACCAGGAGCAGCGGGAGAACGGCCGCCACGGTCAGACCGTCTCGACGTCGGCCGTACCGGGCATAGGCGGCACCACGACCGAGGCCGGGGCGGGCGGCAGGCTCTCGTGCCAGCGGCGCAGCGCGTCCACCCCTTCGGAGCCCGTGGCGATCGCCACGGCGACCACGTAGGCCGGGTAGGTGCGGCCAAGGCGGCGGCGGTCCTCCTCACCGGCGCGCATGATCAGGCTGATCAGGTCGAGGACGAACTCCGTCGGCTCGTCGGCCGGGTCGCTGTAGTCCTCATCGAGGAGCCAGCGGACGTGGCCGGCGGTGCGCCGGTCCACGGTGCTGATGGTGGCCGGGATGTCCTCCAGACGGCTGATGACGTCGTAGGCGGCGTCGCGCGGCAGGAACAGGAACCCGTACCGGAATTCGCTGCCGGTGTCGGTGGTGGCGTAGAACTCGACGGTCTCAGGCAGGCCGTCGGCGGGGGGCCGCCGGCGGTAGGCCAGGCGGGCCCGGACGGGGCCGAGCGCCGGTGTGGTTGCAGGTGCAATATATGTCGAACTCATGTTCAGTTCCGGGTACGTGCGGGGCGCCGGAGCGCCGGTGGTTGTTCGGGAAGGGGTGCGTACGGGGTGCCGTACGCGGCAGAGAGGGGGCTGCCGCGGCCGGGTGTCCCCGTCGGCCGGGGAAGTGGCCGACGGGGACGCGAGGAGGCGGTTCGGGCGGCTACGTCCAGGAGGTGACGGAGCGGGCGGCCTGGCTCCAGATGGACCGCCAGCTGTGCTGCAGCTGCTGCCACAGCAGGCTGACCGGCACCCGGCGGCGGCCGGGACGGCGGCTGGTGTGGTGCGGGCGGCGGCGTCCGGCCTTCAGGACGCCGCCGCGCGGGGAGGGTCCGGCACCACCGCCTCCTGCCGCGCTGCCGGGACCATCGCGGGCACCGGCGCCGGGCGCATCGGCGCCGGGGGCGGCGCGGCGGCCGCGGCCGCCGACGGGGCGGGCGGGGTGTCCGGCGTTGGGCGGGCGTGCGCGCCCGGGTGGTGGACGTCGGCCGCGGCCAGCTGCGCAGTGTAGGGGCGGGCGGGCTGGCCGTGGACCGGGATCGGGCGCTGTCCCGCGGCCTGACGCTTCTCGGCCTCGATGACCCTCTGCGCCAGCTCGCGGGTGGTGTTCGCCAGGGTCAGCAGTTCCTCGCGGGTGCACTCCAGCGCGCCGCCGTCGAGGTCGATCACTCCCATGAGCTGGCCATCGCGCAGCACGACCCGGCCGGGGCGGGGGCGGCGCAGCTTGGACAACGTCGATTCGTAGAGGTTCACGCGAGGTCCTTCCGTGACTCGGAGGTAGGCGCGGGCGTAGAGGGAGAAGCGGGTGGGACACGCAGGATGACGCGGGACCCCAGGCAGGGCTTGGTGTAGACGAGCTGGCCGGCGGCGGTACGCGCACCGATCTGCCAATGGGTGTGATCGGGCAGGAGGCAGACCTCGACGACGCGCACCGGCTCGCCCCGGGCCCAGCGCGGGTGACGGACCGTCATGCCGACGAGCACCTCGCGCATGCGGACCGCGTCGCGGGCGAACTCCTCGGCGGCTGCCCGGGTCACCCGGAACCGGCCGTCATCGCCGCACGTGCCGTTCAGCAGACCGGCGCTGATCAGGTTGGCCACCACGCGGCAGTGCAGGCCCCACAGGCGGCCCAACCGGGACACGTTCAGCGGGTCCGGCCAGCTCGCCGGCGGTGGCCGGAACGCATCGTTACGCGGATCGCGGGCCGTCACCGCTGACCGTCCTCGACGGGCAGCAGTGACATGAACGCCCGGCGATCGTGCGGCGCGGCCTTGTAGAAGATCCAGACGCGGTCGCGGCCGTGCTCGTCGACCAGGTACGAGCCGCGCGGGTCCTGCTCGGGACGGCGCGACCAGCCGGACGGCAGGACGACGTGACGGAACAGCGGGTCGGCGTCGACCGTGGGGCCGAGCTCGATGCCGAGCGCGGCCAGGTCCTCCTCGGTGCAGCCGCGCAGCTTGGTCGGGATGACGTCGGAGGCGAGCAGCTGCTGCTGGCCGGCCTGCTCCAGCTCCTCGACGCCGGCGGCCAGGAGCAGCAGCGCATCGGCCGGGTCGGCCATGTTCCAACGGGTGGGGCTGCTCACTGTCCACCCCCGGGCAGCTGGTCCAGGAAGACGCTCACCCGGACGGTGACCGTGCTGACGATGCCCTGGCTCTCGTACGTGCCGCCGAGGTGGTCAATGGAGGGCTCCCACGTCGGCGCGGGCAGGCCCAGCGCGGCCGCCCACCGGCTGATGGTGTCGGCTCCGTCGGGGTCGAAGTCCTCGGCCTTGCCGATCAGCGCGGGCTCGTCGGGGTGGGTGGTCAGCGGGTGGGTGAGCCAGTGCGCCAGATGCTCGGCGGCGGTCTGCTGGCGACGGCGCAGGTCGGTCATGACCCACCTCCAGCGGGCTCGTCGGCGGCCGGGGACGGCTCCGGCGTTGGAGGGACGACGGCCTCTATCCGGGGCTCGCCTTCGGCGAGCGCCGCCTGGGCCTGCTCGTTGATGACGTAGCCGGTGGCCGGGTGGGCGGCCAGGCTCTTCCGCAGGTTGGTGATCTCCCAGGCGAGGCCGAGGGGCGGATCGTGGTCGAGCACGTCGCTGAGCATGATCTCCGCGGACATGGCGCGCCGGATCAGGAGACGCCCGCGGATCGTCTCGCCGCCGGCGGTGGCCGCGTACGGGACGGTGATCGCTTCGCGGACCGCGCGCAGTGCGTCGCGCAGCTGCTCGATGTCAGCACGCTGCCGGTCCAGCACGTCGTACACGGCCAGGACCTCATCGCCCTCGGCGACCGCCCGGAGACCGAGCTCGTGATCGGCGACGATCCGGCGGCGCAGCTGCTCGACATCGGCGGCGGTCCGGTTCTGGGCGATCACCGGGCACCGCTCGGGATGGGCGTGACGATGCTGACGTGACGGATCGCTCGGTCGCCGATCTCCAGCCAGGTGGTCACGAGGTCGCGCACGGGCACGTCGAGGCGACGTGTCCAGTCGAAGGACTGGCCAGCCGTGGCCAGCTGGCGCGCGTCGCGCCTGGCGGTGCCGGCCGGGGGGTCAGTAGAGTGGGTCATGAGAGCTCAATTCATTTGCCGTGCCAGGGGCTCCCGGGGTCAGCTCGGGGGCCCTTCGGTTTTGTCGGTGGGGGCCGGTACGGTGGCG
Organism: Nonomuraea sp. NPDC003560; assembly: GCF_042878785.1. Lineage (NCBI taxonomy): Bacteria > Bacillati > Actinomycetota > Actinomycetes > Streptosporangiales > Streptosporangiaceae > Nonomuraea > Nonomuraea sp. NPDC003560. The sequence goes on from NZ_JBIAOF010000012.1 coordinate 137,984, forward strand.
GGCCCGCGTGCGCGGCATCGCCGACCCGTCAGTGGGCTGCCGCATACCGGCTGCCGGGCTTCGACACCAGCGGAGCGATGTCGCCACGGCGTCTCTCAGAAGCGCGGGTAGATCGGGTCTCGCGGGTGAGGGTTGCCGAGACCTTCGCCTCCTCGGCGACCGTCCTCTGCGCGTGTCGGTGCTGGTCCAGCGCCGCCTTGATCTGCGGGATCGTCCATCGGATCTTGCGGCCGAGGCGGGTGTGCTCACAGCCCGAACGGGCCAGCGCGTCGAAGGTGTTCTTGGTGATCTGCTCGTCCTGCCCGCCGCCGACCAGCTTCGCTGCCTGCTCGCTGGTGAACAGCCGGACCTCCGGTACATCGGGAAGCGCGTTCACTCTGCGATCAGCTCCTCGACGGTGCATTCGAGCGCTATCGCGAGGCGGTGCAGCACGTCGACACTCGCGGACCTAGCCCCGGTCTCGATCTTGGACATGTGGCTGGGGCTGATCTGCGCGCGCTCGGCCACCTCCGCCTGTTCGAGTCGTGCGAGCAGGCGGCGGCGTAGAACAGCTTTCGGGTTCTGGTGTAAGGGCCGTATTCGGGCGGGGGCATGAGGCATGTATGGGAAAGTATGGGAACAGATGCCGCTCACGCAAGTGTCTGCGCCATACTTTCGGATACTTTGCCGTTCAGTCTTCTCGTCAGCGCCTATCCGTGCATGAATCAGGACTGGGTTCCAGTACTTTCCTATACGTGACTGCACTTTCCTCTACGTGACCGAGGGGACGGCCGCATCGTGGCGAGGAGTCTGCCGCCCAGCACGCCAGAGGGGCGCCTGATACGGCGGGTACGCGAAGGCGTCCGGCCGCGGCTCTCTATACCTGAAGCTGCGAAGAGAGCTCACGTTGGCGAGGCCACGTGGGGAAACACGGAGAGGGGCTATCGCCCGGTCGGGCAGGGCAAGCCGCCGGTACCGTTCAGCCCCTCAGCGAAGATCCTTGCGCACATGGCCTATGCGCTGGAGAGCATCACGCCAGAAGATCTCGTCAAAGCGGGGCGTCCTGACGCGGCGGAGGTGCTGGCGGAAATGCAGATCCCCGAGCTCGTGGCCGAGTCGTTCGAGACCGACCGGGGCCGGATGTGGGTAGCGGTCCGTCAGGGTCTGTCCGAGGAGCGACGCGCGCTCCTGCGTCAGTGGGCGGAGGAGATGGGGGAGACCCTCTATCAGGAGGAGCGGCGGGCCGGCCAGGAGCGCCAGCCTGACGCTGGCTCTGACGATAGGTAAGCCTTACTTCGAGGTAAGAGTCCGGTAGCTAAATGCGAGCAATGCACGCTTTTGTCTCGGTCCATGCACATCCCGCTAGTGACTGATTACACAACGGATGTAAAGGTGCACTTTCGGCCCTCCCGACCACAGAAAGGTCCCACCGAAAGGCAACGTCCATGTACGTCCGCTTCACGCCCGTCGATGCCCGAAAATCCCTCCCTATCGGTCACGCCGCGGTGAGTGAGCACATCGGAGATCAATCGCTGTGGAAGATCAGCAGCACGGATATCGATCTGCGCGACCCGCAGATCATCGAGCGGCTCGACGATGTCGGGACGGCCGCGAGCAAGCTCCTGGCCCCACTGCCGCAGGCAACGCCGAGACATGCCTGGGGTGCGCTCAGCTTCGAGGAGTACGACATCGAAGTCCGGGACATCGACTGGACACTGACGGAGGCCGGCATCCTCATCCGCGTGCCACGTGGGTTACTCAGAGCTCGGCTGCGTGCGGAAATCGAAGTAATCGCCACCGACCAGATGCGCTACTTCGACCCGCCTGACTCCGCCATCTGGCGGAAAATCATCGCCGAGCGCAAGGCCAGAGAGGGGTACTGACGATGCCGTACACCGAGAATCGCAACGGCGTTATCCGGGTTCGGTGGAAGCTCGGGAACGGCAAATACAGCGGCGGGATCACCTTCAACGAGGAGACCGGCCTACCATTCGCCACCGAAGACGAGGCGCGTGCCTACGGGACGATCCAGGAAGATAAGATCCGGCTCGGCCTCCGGCGCCAGGATCGGCCGCGGATCCAGTTCGGTCCGTTCGCGTTCGAGTGGCTCAGCGCGCAGACGCTGGAGCCGTCCACGATGGCCAAGAACCGCTCCCTGCTGCAGTGTCACCTGTTACCCGAGTTCGAGACGCGCTGGCTCGACGAGATCGAGCCCGGCGAGATGGACCCGTGGGAGCGCCGGATGCTCCGTGTCGGCTACGCGCCGCGCACGGCGGGGGATGCGCGCGCACTGCTCGGCAACATTCTGGGTGACGCGGTGCCGAAGTACATCACCTTCAACCCGGCGGCCAAGAAGAGAGGCAAGGGACGCAAGGGCCTGCGGCGTGTCCAGGCGTACCAGCAGGCCGTCAAGGGGTGGCCCACGCCGCTGGAGATGGTGCTCCTGGCCGAGCGTGCCGCGCTGCTGGCGCACGACGTCGACGTGTTCCTGATGCTCATCTGCAAGGCGTGGACGGGCCTTCGCTGGTCGGAGGTCCTGGCCCTCGCGCCCAGCTCGCTCCTCAGAGACGAGCCGACGCTGACCATCGACCGCAAACTCTACGAACTGCGCGGCTTCTACCTCGGCTGGCCCAAGGATGGCAGTGTCCGGGAGGCCGACATCCCGCCGTTCCTCGCCCAGCTGCTGCGCGAGCAGGCAGCGAGGGCGCGGGTCTGCACCTGCAAGGGCCGTAAGGAGCACCTGGGATCCGTCGACGGGGAAGAACTGGCGGAGTGGTGCGACGCCGGAGTGCGCCGGCCGCGCCGGTACTTGTTCCTCACTCCCGAAGGGGCGCACCTCCAGAGGGGCGCACTCAGCACGCGCATCCTGCGGCCGGCCGCCGACGGCGTCTACCCGGCGCGCAAGGACGGCGGCCGTGACCGGCCGGCCCGGCCGGTGCTTGCCGACGTGGCCGTCTACGGGCCGGCGCCTGAGCGCGGGCGGCCGCCGGTGATCGAGGGAGAGTACGCCTGGCCCGGGCGGCCGGTGCACGTGCCGTGGCCGATGGCCGAGCCCGGCGAGGAGTTCGTGCCGCCGCGCGGCCGCGGCCGGCCGGACTGGGGGAGCTGGGCGGAGAAGGAGCGGCCGCACCTGGTGAGCTGGGCGCCGCTGCTGCCTGGGTTCACGGCGCACTGGGCCCGTCATGGGCAGCAGACGTGGATGGACGATGCCGGCATCAAGCGCGCGCTCAAGGTGGAGCGGATGGGACACACCGACTCCTCCATGTCCGGCCGGTACGGGCACCCGACGGAGGGGATGCGCGAGCAGCTGCTGGAGGTACTCCAGGCGTTGTGGGAGAACGCGATCGCCGAGCGGTTCAGGATCTGGCCCACCTCGCAGATCCCGGTCCTCGACCGCGAGCTGGCCCGGTGGCGCGACGGGTCGGCGGCTCGCGTGGTGACGACGATCTCGCCGAGGAGCCGCCGCCGGCGTTCGGCATAAACGGAAATCCCTCTCCGCTTCTCCCAGATTTCTCCCAAGATCAGAAAAGGGCTTGATCCTTAATTCGGATCAAGCCCTTTTCCTGGACAAACACTGTCGGGGTGGCGGGATTTGAACCCACGACCTCTTCGTCCCGAACGAAGCGCGCTGCCAAGCTGCGCTACACCCCGGTGCACGCCCGTCTTGCGCGTGCTTGAGAAAGTCTAGCGGACTTCGCGGGTACTCGTGACCGCCTCAGCGTCGCGGAACCAGCGTGAGCAACGTCGCCTCCGGGAAGCACGCGAAACGGGCCGGTGCGTACGGCGAGGTGCCGAGGCCGGCGGACACGTGCAGCCAGGCGTTCTCGTGCCGGCTCAGGCCCTTCACGCGGGCACGGTCGATGCCGCAGTTGGTGACCAGGGCGCCGTAGAACGGGACGCAGAGCTGGCCGCCGTGGGTGTGGCCGGCGAGCAGGAGCTGGTAGCCGTCTTCGGCGAAGCGGGTCATGTTGCGGGGCTCGGGGGAGTGCATGACGCCGAGGCGGAGGTCGGCGTCGGCGGGGGCCGGGCCGGCGACCAGGTCGTAGCGGTCGCGGGAGATGTGGGAGTCGTGGATGCCCGCCACCGCGACGTCGAGGTCGCCGATCTTGACGCGGGCGGTGGTGTTGTTCATGTCCAGCCAGCCCTCGGCGGCCATGCCGGCGCCCAGTTCCTCCCACGGGAGGTTGGGGATGTGCTGACGGCGGTCGTTCTTCGAGGTACGCCAGAGGTAGCGGGCCGGGTTCTTCGGCTGGGGGGCGTAGAGGTCGTTGGACCCGTAGACGAACAGACCGGGACGGGACAGCAGCGGCTCCAGGGCGTGCAGGAGCGCGGGGACCGCTTCGGGGTGGGCGATCGAGTCGCCGGTGTTGACCACCAGGTCGGGCTCCAGGGCGCCCAGGGAGCGCACCCAGTTGATGAGCATCGTGCGCCTGGGGGTCAGGTGCAGGTCGGACAGGTGCAGCACGCGTACGGGACGCCGCCCGCGCTCCAGCACCGGCACGTCGAAGCGGCGCAGGCGGAACCAGTTGCGCTCCACGACGGAGGCGTAGCCCAGCCCGGCCAGGCCGAGACCGATCATGGACAGGGGCACTGCGACGGCTTTCCTCACGTACTCATGATGCCTGACAACGGGCACGAGCCGTCCCGGCAGACGGCAAGATGGACCGCATGAGCGCAATGAAGGACAAGCTGAAGGCCGATCTCACGGCCTCGATGAAGAGCCGGGACGAAGTCCGTCTCCGGACGATTCGCATGGCTCTGGCGGCCGTGAACGTCGAGGAGGTGGCGGGCAAGGCGGCCAGGGAGCTCAGCGATGACGAGGTCATCAAGGTGCTGACCAAGGAGGCCAAGAAGCGGCGCGAGGCCGCCGAGGCGTTCCAGAACGCCGGACGCACCGAGCAGGCCCAGGCCGAGCTGGACGAGCAGGCGGTGCTGGAGGAGTACCTGCCGGCGCAGCTCTCCGACGAGGAGCTGGCCCAGATCGTCGACGCGGCCGTGGCCGAGACCGGCGCGTCGGGGCCGCAGGCCATGGGGCAGGTCATGAAGGTGGTCAACCCCAAGGTCGCGGGCAGGGCCGAAGGCGGCCGCGTCGCCGCCGCCGTCCGCGCCCGCCTCACCGCCTGACCCCGGCCCCGCTGCTCCACCCACCGACCGCCACACTCGCGACGCCTTCGCGTGGGACGCCTTCGCATGGGACGCCTTCGCGTGGGACGCCTTCGCGTGGGACGCCGCCCCGCGACCCGAGCCTCGGGACGCCGCCCTCGGGACACCAGCCTCGGGGGCGGTAGCGGCCCCACAGGACGACGGAAGTGGTGGCCGCGGCGGCCCGACAGGGCGGAGGCGGTTCACGAGGCACCGGCGGGCCGACGTGACTGGAGCCGCCCTGCATGGCGGCGGTCCGAGGGAGCGGCGCTGCCGGGTCGCCGGGCGGCCGCGGCGAGCGGGCCGTGGCGTCTGGGTGAGGGGCGTTGTGGGAGGTGGTCGGGGACGGCCGGCTGAGGGCCGTCCCCACGGAGCCTCTGAAGGCGTTGTGCGAGGGGCTGGGCGGCCATAAGGGGCAATCCGGTGGCCAAGGCCGTTCGGGGCCGCCCAGTGTCTCTCAGCGGCGGGTTCGGCCCGCCGGGGCTGTGGGCCCGAGGTTGGCCTGGCCGCCGAGCCCGTCGCCGAGCCCTCCGCCGAGCCCTCCGCCGCCGAACCCGTTGCCCGGCCGCTGCCAGTCGCCCGGCCCGCGCCCGTCCCCGCCGCCGTCGCCGCGGTCGTTGTGGTCGCCGAAGAAGTTGTCGAACGGATCGCCGTCCCCGGGCCCCTCGTCGCCGTCGTGCTTCTTCTTCTTGGGCTTCGGCGCGCACTTGTCGGAGCAGCCGCCGAACCGCGAGTGGTCCACCGGCGTGAACTCCACCGGCTCCACCCCCTTGAGCGCCTGCATCATCGCCTGCTTCCAGATGGGTCCGGAGATCGAGGCGCCGTACACGTACGGGAAGTACTGGCCCCCGATCGTGACCCCGATCAGCTTGTGGGTGGAGGCGCCGCGCGGGTCGCCGAGGCTCACGGCCGAGGACAGGTTCGGGGTGTAACCGGCGAACCAGGCGGACATGTAGTCGTCGGTCGTCCCGGTCTTGCCGGCCGCGTCACGACCGATGCCGCCCACGCCGCTCATCGTGCCCTTGGTGAACACGCCCGACAGGATGCCGCTGACCGCGTCGGCGACCTCCTCCTCCATGACCTGCGAGCACTTCGGCTTGTACTGCTTGGCGGCGCCGTTCCTGTCCTTGATCTCGGTGATGGCCAGCGGCTTGCAGTACTGGCCGCGCGAGGCGAACACGGCGTAGGAGTTGGCGATCGTCACGGGGTCGACCTCGTTGACGCCCAGCGTGAACGTCTCGACCTCGCGCAGCTTGCCGCCGTCGGCCCGCTTGACGCCGAGGCGCTTGGCGAGCTTGACGACCTTGCAGAGCCCGACCTCCTGCTCCAGCTTGAGGAAGAACGTGTTCACCGAGCCCCACGTGCCGGTCTGCAGGGTCTTGAAACCGCCGCCGCCCTCGCTGGAGTTGTGCGCGGTGTGCGAGGGGTCGCCGACGTTGTCGCCCTTGCAGTCCTTGAACGAGTTGTAGCCGCTCGCGGTGAACCCGGCCGGCGAGGGGAAGCCGTCGCCGTACTTCAGGCCCTCCTCCAGGGCGGTGGCCAGCGTGTACGCCTTGGCCGTCGAACCCTGCTGCAACCCGCGCCCGCCGCCGTGCGCGGCGTCGGCGACGACGTTGTAGCTCATCTCGTTCTTCTTCTTGCTGCCGCCGAACTTGCGCGAGGCCGCCATCGCCTTGATCTCGCCGGTGCCGGGCACGACCATGGCCTGCGCGGCCACGGGCTTGTCCTTGGGGCTGACGTACTTCTTGATGGCCTTCTCGGCGGCCTTCTGCATCTTGGGGTCGAGCGTGGTCTTGATCGTCATGCCGCCGCGCTGGAGCAGCTTCCTGCGCTCGTCCTGGTTCTTGCCGAAGTCGTCGTTGTTGAGGATCTCGTACTGGACGTAGAGGCAGAAGTACGGGAACTTGCTGGCCTCGCAGCCGCCGGGGAACTTGACGTCCTTGTAGCCGAGCTTCTCGGCCTTGGCCGCGTCGGCCTCCGCCCGCGTGATCTTGTGAATCTCAGCCATCCGGTCGAGCACGGTGTTGCGGCGCATCAGCAGCCGTTCGCGTGACTCGGGGCCGACGTTGGGGTCGGTGCGGGCCGGGTTCTGGACGGCACCGGCCAGCGTGGCGGCCTCCGACAGGTCGAGCTCGGAGGCGGGCTTGTCGAAGAAGCGCCTGGCCGCGGCCTGGATGCCGTGCGCGCCCGCGCCGAAGTAGGCGATGTTGAGGTACTTCTCCAGGATCTGCTGCTTGCTGTACTTGCGCTCGATCGCCATGGCGTACCGCAGCTCCTGGAGCTTGCGGGACATCGTCGGGGCGATGGCCGCCTGCTGCTCCTCCGGCGTCTCGGCCTTGTTGACCAGCACCTGCTTGACGTACTGCTGGGTGATCGAGGAGCCGCCCTGCATGACGCCGCCGCCGGTGAGGTTCTTCACCAGGGCGCGGGCGGTGCCCTCGACGTCGATCGGGCCGTGCTCGAAGAAGCGGAAGTCCTCGATCGCGATCAGCGCGGTCTGCATGATGGGCGCGACCTTGTCGAGGGTCACGGACTGCCGGTTCTCGTAGTAGAACTGGGCGATCTGCTTGCCGTTGGCGTCGACCAGCTTCGTGCGTTCCGGCAGCGGGGGTTCGTCGAGTTCCCTGGGCTTGAGTTCGAGTCCGTCCATGGCGGTCTTGGCCGACACGCCCGCCCCGCCGACCGCCGGCAGCGCCACCGCCGCCGCCAGCACACCCGCCGCCGTCCCGGCGATGATCAGACGCAGGACGCTGAGGAGCGGGTGGGAGCGGTCTTTGCCCTTCGCTTGCACGCTCCCAAGGGTACGTCGAAACACTGTCCTTATCGGTAACACGACACCATTTCGCCTTGACTGGGAGGGGTGACTAGTCATTCCCGGTCAACAGTCCGGCGAGAAATTGGTCCTCTGGGGTCTGTCGGCCCGAACGTGAAGTTGCGTACGTTCATCCTCTGCGGCAACTGAATACGGAGGCTCGGCGCCCGCGCCCGTCGGCCCCAAATGACGACTGACCACCTAAGGGGAGTGGGGTCGAAAAATGTGGATCACGGATTGGACCTCCCGTGCCGCCTGTAAGGGTGCGGACCCGGACGCGCTGTTCGTCCAGGGCGCCGCACAGAACAGGGCGAAGCTGATCTGTCGAGGATGCCCGGTCCGTACCGAATGCCTCGCCGATGCGCTGGACAACCGCATCGAGTTCGGGGTGTGGGGCGGTATGACCGAACGCGAACGCCGTGCGCTGCTCAGGCGCCGGCCCGACGTGGACTCGTGGCGCGACCTGCTCGAGTCCGCGAAGGAAGAGTACGAACGGACCAATGAGCTGATCGCGGGCTGATCTGGCCCGCGGCGGGAGAGCACGGCCGGCGCCGCCCGTCGGCCGTGCTTTCTCTACGCGCTCGCCAACAGGTTCCCGATCTGCCGCAGTCCGGCTAGATCGTGGACATCTCCGGACATCGCACGTACCTGTGCCACGGGCACCGTGGGATGAGCCGAGACGAAATGCTCCTGCTCGCGGCTCTCGCGAGTGGCGAGTTGCATCCGGCCGGTGTGCAGCCGCAGCACAGCGGCCGTCAACTCGTGTTCGCCCCTCGACTCCAGGTCCTCGGCCGCGGCGGCGCTGCGTGCCGCCGAGAGCGCCGAGCCGGGCGACACGTGCACCCGGTTCACGACGAGCCCGGCGAGGGGCATGCGCTCCTCGGCGAGCCGTTCCACGAAGTACGACGCCTCCCTCATCGCGTCGCGCTCCGGCGCGGCCACCACGAGGAAGGCCGTGCCCGGCGCCTGCAACAGCTGGTACGTCATCTCGGCCCGCTGCCTGAACCCGCCGAACACGGCGTCCAGGGCGGACACGAACGTCTGCAGGTCCTTGATCACCTGTGCGCCGAGCAGCTTGGTCATCGCTCCGGCCATCAACCCGAACCCGGCGTTGAGCAGCCGGAACGCGCTGCGCCCGCCTGCCTTGGCGGGGGCGGTGAGCAGCCGGATGAACCGCCCGTCGAGGAAGCGGCCGAGCCGCTCCGGCGCGTCCAGGAAGTCCAGCGCCGACCGCGAGGGCGGCGTGTCCACGATGATCAGGTCCCACTCGTCGGAGCGGCGGAGCTGGCCGAGCTTCTCCATCGCCATGTACTCCTGCGTGCCCGAGAAGCTGGAGGACAGCGACTGGTAGAAGGGGTTCGACAGGATCTGGCGGGCCCGCTCGGGATCGGCGTGCGCCTCGATGATCTCGTCGAACGTGCGCTTCATGTCGAGCATCATGGCGAAGAGCTGGCCGCCGCCCTCGGGCGAGCTGACCAGGCGCGGGGTGTTGTCCAGCTCGGTCAGGCCCATCGACTGGGCCAGGCGGCGCGCCGGGTCGACGGTCAGCACCACCGCGCACCGGCCGCGTTCGGCGGCGCGCAGGCCGAGGGCCGCGGCGGTCGTGGTCTTGCCGACGCCGCCGGAGCCGCAGCAGACGATGATCCGGGTGCCCTTGTCGTCGAGGATCGCGTCGACGTCGAGGGGGATGGGCTTCTTCACACTGCTCCCCGGTGGGTGCGGAGGACTTCGGCCAGCTCGTACAGGCCGGCCAGGTCGACGCCGTCGGCCAGCAGCGGCAGCTCGACGCGCGGCAGGCCGGCCTCGGCCAGCGACTCGCGCTCGGCGTGTTCCAACTCGGTGCGGCGGGCGTGCTCGACGACCTCCTCGGCGAGCGCCTCGGCCATCGCGGCGGCGTCGGAGGTGTCGGCGAGACCGGCCGCCTTCAGGCCGAGCGCCAGCTCGCCCACGTCGAATCGGCCCTTGACAGCCATGTCAAGAGCGGCCGGTGGAAGCAGTGATTCACGGACCATGTTGATGAAAACGCAACCTGCGGGAAGCCCGGCCGAGCGCAATTCGGCGACCCCGTCGAGGGTCTCCTGCACCGGCATCTCCTCCAGGAGGGTGACGAAGTGCACCATCGTCTCCCTGGACTTCACGACGCCGTTCACGAGTTCCGAGTGGTTCTTGATCGGTCCGACCTTGGCCAGGCCGGCGACCTCCTGGGTGACGTTCAGGAAGCGCGTGATGCGGCCGGTGGGCGGCGCGTCGAGGACGACGGCGTCATAGACCCGGCGCCCGTTCTTGCCCCGCCTGCGCACGGCCTCGGTCGTCTTGCCGGTGACCAGGACGTCGCGGAACCCGGGGGCCACGGTGGTGGCGAAGTCGACGATGCCCATCTTGGTCAGCGCGCGTCCGGCCCTGCGCATGCCGTAGAACATCTCCATGTATTCGAGCATGGCCTCTTCGGGATCGATGGCCAGCGCGTACACGTCGCCGCCGGAGGGCGCGACGGCGATCTTGCGCTCCTCGTAGGGCAGCGGCGGCAGGTCGAAGATCTGGGCGATGCCCTGCCTGCCCTCCACCTCGACGAGCAGCACCTTGCGCCCGCCCGCGGCCAGTGCGAGGGCGAGGGCGGCGGCGACGGTCGTCTTGCCGGTGCCGCCCTTGCCGGTGACGACGTGCAGCCGCACGTCGCCCCAATCCGTGTCCGGAGAGTCCACGTTTCGAGGCTACCGAACGGTTACTTGTCGAAACCCGACGGCCACCGTTTGATTGCTCACATTGTGGTCACCGCCCCCCGTATGGGTGGGGTGACAGGCCGGGAAGCGGCTTTCCATGAGATCGTCATGCCATGAAGAAATGGGAGTACCTCACCGCTCCGGTGCTGATCCACAACACGAAGATGATCCTCGACAACTTCGGGTCCGACGGCTGGGAGCTCGTCCAGATCGTCCAGGGCGCCTCGCCCGAGCAGCTCGTCGCCTACTTCAAGCGGGAGAAGGCGTGAGCCCCGAGGAGCGGATCGCCGAGCTCGGGTACGAGCTCCCCCAGCCGGTGACGCCGCTGGCCGCGTACGTGCCGACCGTCCGTACCGGTGACCTCGTCTACACCTCCGGCCAGGTGCCCATGCTGGAGGGCAAGCTGCACCAGACCGGCAAGCTCGGCGTCGATCTCGGCGTCGACGAGGGCAAGGCGCAGGCGCGCATCTGCGTGCTCAACGCGCTGGCCGCGCTGAAGGCCGAGCTGGGCGAGCTGTCCCGGGTGCGGCGGATCGTCAAGGTCGTGGTCTTCGTGGCCAGCGCGCCGAGCTTCACCGAGCAGCCCCAGGTGGCCAACGGCGCCAGCGACTTCCTGGCCGAGGTGTTCGGCGAGGCGGGCAAGCACGCCCGCAGCGCCGTGGGCGTGGCCGCGCTGCCGCTGGACGCCCCTGTGGAAGTGGAGCTGATCGCGGAGGTCTCCTGACCATCAGGATGTGTCACCATGACCGAGTGATGTTCTAGTAGGAGGTCAGGTGGCCGGTCTTCCCCTTCCCGACGAGCTCGCCGCGCGAGCCAGAGAGATCATCGCCGGGCGGCTCGCCCCCGTCCCGGCGCGCGACGCCGCCACGGTGGTGATCCTGCGCGGCTCGGGCCCGCGCGGCGGGCCCGAGGTCTACCTGCTCCGGCGGAAGTCCACGATGGCCTTCGCGGCGGGCGCCTACGTCTTCCCCGGCGGCTCCGTCGATCCCCGCGACACCGACCAGGCGGTGGCCTGGGCCGGGCCGTCCCCCAAGGAGTGGGGCGAGGTCTTCCACGCCAGTGAGAACGTCGCGCGCGGGCTGGTGTGCGCGGCCGTGCGGGAGACGTTCGAGGAGTCCGGGGTGCTGCTGGCGGGGCCGGGGCCGGACAGCGTGGTCGAGGACACCACGGGCGACGACTGGGAGGCCGACCGGCTGGCGCTGATCGACCGCAGTCTGGCCTTCGCCGACTTCCTGGCCAAGCGGGGCCTGGTGCTGCGGTCCGACCTGCTCAAGCCGTGGGCCCACTGGATCACGCCGGAGATCGAGCAGCGCAGGTTCGACACCCGGTTCTTCGTGGCGGTGCTGCCCGAGGGCCAGCGCACGCGCGACGTGGGGGGCGAGGCCGACCACGTGGTGTGGCGGCGGCCGGCCGAGGCGATCGAGCTGTGGCGCGCGGGTGAGATCTTCCTGATGCCGCCCACCTCCCACACGCTCACCGAGCTGGCCGGGCACGACAGCGTGGCGTCCGTGCTGGCCGAGGAGCGGCGGATCACCGCGATCCTGCCGGCGGCCGTGGAGGTCGAGGGGGAGATGAGGTTGATGACGCCGTGAGCGGCCTGCACATCCCGCTCGGCACGCCCGACGGCTCCCGTACCGAGCACGCCGAGAACCTGCTGGCGCCCAACCCGTCCGCCATGACGCTTGACGGCACCAACACCTGGGTCATCGGCACCCGCGACGCGGTCGTGGTCGATCCCGGGCCCGACGACGAGGCGCACCTGCTGCGCGTACGCGACCATCTGGGCGAGCGGCGGGTCACCCAGATCCTGCTCACGCACGGCCACGCCGACCACAGCGGCGGCGCGAAACGGTTCGCCGAGCTGGTCGACGCCCCCGTACGCGCCCTCGACCCGCGCCACCGGCTCGGCGACGAAGGGCTCGGCGACGGCGACGTGATCACGGTCGACGGCCTGGAGCTGCACGTCTACGCCACGCCCGGCCACTCGTTCGACTCGCTGTGCTTCTGGCTGCCCCAGGACCGGGCCATGCTGACCGGCGACACCGTCCTCGGCCGGGGCACCACGATCATCGCCCAGGACGGCGGCCTCGGCGACTACCTGCGCAGCCTCGACCGGCTGCGGGCGGCGGCCGAGGGCCTGGGGGCGCGGGCGCTGCTGCCCGGCCACGGGCCGGTGCTGCCCGACCCGATCGCGGCCCTCGACGGCTACATCGCCCACCGGCGGCAGCGGCTCGACCAGATCAGGGCGGCGCAGGCGCAGGGCGCGCGCACGCCGCGGGAGGTCGTCGAGATCGTGTACGCCGACGTCGACAGGTCGCTCTGGCCCGCCGCGGAGGTCTCCGTGCGGGCCCAGCTCGACTACCTGGAACGGTTGTAGAGCCGGTCCATGTCGAGGATGACCACGGCCTTGGCCTCGATGCGCAGCCAGCCGCGCTGGGCGAAGTCGGCCAGGGCCTTGTTCACCGTCTCGCGCGAGGCCCCGACGAGCTGGGCCAGCTCCTCCTGGGTGAGGTCGTGGTGCACGCGCATGCCGTCGTCGGTCTTGGCGCCGAACCGCTCGGCCAGGTCGAGGAGCTGCTTGGCGACCCGGCCGGGCACGTCGGTGAAGACCAGGTCGGCCAGCACGTCGTTGGTGCGGCGCAGCCGCTGGGCCAGCGCGCGCAGCAGGTGCAGCGCCACCTCGGGGCGGCCGGTCAGCCACGGGCGCAGGTCGTCGTGGCCCAGCCCGGCCAGGCGCACGTCGGTCAGCGCCGTCGCCGTGGCGGTGCGCGGACGCGGGTCGAACAGCGACAGCTCGCCGAACATCTCGCTCGGGCCGAGCACGCTCAGCAGGTTCTCGCGGCCGTCGGGCGAGGTGCGGGAAAGCTTGATCTTGCCTTCGAGCACGACGTAGAGCCGGTCGCCGGTCTCGTTCTCGTGGAAGAGGGTCTGTCCCTTGGACAGCTGGACCTCGGTGATGCTCGTCCGCAGCGCCGCGGCGCTCTCGCGGTCGAGCGCGGCGAACAGGGGGGCCTTGCCCAGCACATCTTCGGTGTTCACTCTGCCTCCTCTGCTGCCATTGTGACTCACCCCACTCCGGGCGGCACACACAGGCTATGGGAATGCCCGGGTTAGCCCGGGATTGCCCTGTTGTGTTGCGCACTGAAGTGTATGAACAAATCGGGTGACCTGCTTACTTCCGCAGGAGGTCGTCCACGGAGGCGACCGCCGTCGCCATCGTGTGGCCCAGCAGGACGCGTACGACATGGGCCGCCGAAGGGCGGCCGGCCGGCTCCGGACGGCGGCACCGCTCGACGATCCCGCGCAGCGGTTGCGGCAGCGCGTCGGACCCGCTCGCGAACCTCACCAGCTCGGCCCAGTCCCGCACGTCGGCGGCCTGGCCGCCGCGGCCCGGCGAGCCCTGCACGCCCACCAACACCTGGCCGCGCGTGCCGAGCGCGACGTTGTCCGGAGTGAGCCGCAGGCCGGTCACGCCATGGGCGTGCATCCTGGCCATGGCCGCCGCGCTGCCCAGCGCCAGCCGGTGCAGCGCCGCGCCGCGCAACGGTCCGCCCGCGCGGACGAACTCGGTCAGTGACTCGCCCTTGTGCCGATCGCCCATGGTCGCCGCCCTCCAAGCCGCCAGGTTGTACGCGAACGCGGCGTAGAAGGTTCAACCGTTCCCATAGTCTTGCGGCATGGCCACGAACGCGGCGGGGCGCAAGCCGGAGACCCAGCTCGCCCTGGTACGGCGGGCACGCAAGATGAACCGCATCCTCGCCGAGACCTACCCCGACGCCCACTGTGAGCTCGACTTCCGCAACCCGCTGGAGCTCCTGGTCGCCACCATCCTGTCGGCCCAGTGCACCGACAAGCGGGTGAACATGGTGACCCCCACCCTGTTCGCCAAATACCCCACCGTCGAGGACTACGCCGCCGCCGACCGCGCCGAGATGGAAGACATCATCCGCTCGACCGGCTTCTTCCGCGCGAAGACCAACAGCATCATCGGCATGGCCCAGGCCGTGTGCGAGCGTTACCGCGGCGAGGTGCCCGGCCGGCTCAAAGACCTGGTCACCCTGCCCGGCGTGGGCCGCAAGACCGCGAACGTGGTGCTCGGCAACGCGTTCGGCGTGCCGGGGCTGACCGTCGACACGCACTTCCAGCGGCTCGTGCGCCGCTTCGGCTGGACCGAGGAGACCGACCCCGTCAAGATCGAGCACATCGTGGCCGAGCTGCTGCCCCGCCGCGAGTGGACGATCTTCTCCCACCGGGTGATCTGGCACGGCCGCCGCATCTGCCACGCCCGCCGCCCGGCCTGCGGCGTGTGCCCGCTGGCGAATCTGTGCCCCTCCTTCGGCACCGGGCCCACCGGCGAGGCGGAGGCCGAGAAGCTGGTCAGGCCCGGTCCCTTCTCCTGATCCCCGGGCCGTGGGAAGTGATCGAGGCCGTGCCGTGTTGGAGGTTGGCGTGACAGAAGTGCCCGACTGGCTCGAACGGCTGGCGGCGCAGGCCGCGCGCATCACGGTCCCCCGATACCTGCGTCCCCCGGCCGACGGCGGGCGCCTGGCCGCGGTGCTGATGTTGTTCGGCGAGGGCCCGCTCGGCCCCGACGTGCTGCTCATCCAGCGCAGCTCGCGCGGGCGCAGGCACGCGGGCCAGCCCGCCTTCCCCGGCGGCGGCGTCGATCCCGGCGACGGCGGCCCGGTCGGCGCGGCCCTGCGTGAGGCGGAGGAGGAGACCGGCGTCGATCCGCGCGGCGTCCGCGTCCTCGGCACGATGCCCGAGCTCTACCTCGACCACAGCGACAACCGGGTCACCCCGGTGTTCGGCTGGTGGCACACGCCGTCCGCCGTGCACGCGGCCTCACCCGACGAGGTGGAGTCCGTGGAGCGGGTGCCGATCGCCGAGCTGGTCGATCCGGGCAACCGGGTCATGTTGCGGCATCCCAGCGGGCTCGCCGGCCCGGCCTTCCACGTGCGGGGCATGCTGGTGTGGGGGTTCACCGCGATGGTGCTCGACGTCGTGCTGCGCGAGGGCGGCCTCGAACGTCCCTGGGACCAGGCGCGGCTGGAGGACCTGCCGCCCGAGGTCGTCCGCCTCGGCCTGCGCGAGCGGACCACTCCGGCGCCCTGACGCAGGACGCCGGGGTCATTCCGGGGCTCTGAGCGAGACGCCCAGGGAGGCCCAGTCGGCCACGTCGGCGTCGTCGTCGGCGGCCAGGGTGCGCAGCATCCTCAGGCCGGCCCGGTCGGGCGGATCGCCGAGCACGTGCTGCAGCGCGTACGCCGCCCCGTACCGCACCCTCGCGTCGCCGTGACAGGCCAGGTCGATCACCGAAGGCAGCGAGCGGGGGTCGGCCAGGTGGCCGAAGGCGATCAGCACCGAGTACAGGACCATGGCGTCGTCCTCGCTGGCGGCCAGGTAGCGCAGCACCGGCAGCGTACGGTCCACGAACGGCCGCAGCATGCCCATGATGTCCACCCCGAGCAGGCGCTCGGCCACGTTGTCCGCAGCGCACAGGCGGCGTGCCTCGATGAACGACTCCAGGTCGGCCCGCTGGCGCAGCTGGCAGATCACGTGCCAGCGCAGCGGGCCGTCCGGATCGGTGTCGCTGAGAGCTGCCTGGATGAGATCGCGCACTGTTCCCTCGGCCGGCGGCATACCGCTCAAGATAGCCAGGCGGGTGACGCCGTCCTGGCGGAAGACGTGCACACTTGACCGTATCGCTGGTTACCTTTGAAGCGTGCGCGGTGATCTGCTTGACCTCATATTGATCGGCCTCGTGATCGCCTTCGGCGTATCCGGCTACCGACAGGGCTTCATCATCGGTGCGATGAGCTTCGTGGGGTTCGTGGGCGGCGCCGTGCTCGGCATCTTCATCGCTCCGCCGGTCGCCAAGGCCGTCGTCGACGGCGACACCCCGCAGGCGCTGCTCGCGATCGTGATCGTCTTCCTGGCCGCCACGATCGGCCAGTTCGCCTCCTCCACGGTCGGCGCGGTCGTGCGCAGCCACGTGACGTGGGAGCCGGCCAAGATGGCCGACGCGGTGGGCGGCACGTTCGCCAGCGCGCTGTCCGTGCTGGTGATCGCCTGGCTGATCGGGTCGCTGATCGTCTCCACGACGTTCACCCCGCTGGTCGACCAGGTCAAGAACTCCGCGCTGCTGACCACCGTCGACGACGCGATCCCGCAGGCCGCGCGCAACTGGCAGCAGCCGTTCAAGAAGTTCGTCGACCGGTCGGAGTTCCCGCCCGTCTTCGACGCGATCGGCGCCGACACGCTGATCGACGTGCCGCCGCCCGCGCAGAGCATCCTCCAGGGCGCCAAGCTGGGCCGGGCCCAGCGGGCCATCGTCAAGGTCCAGGGCAACGCCGAGAGCTGCAACAAGCACATCGAGGGCACCGGCTTCGTCTACGCCGACGGCCGGATCATGACCAACGCCCACGTCGTCGCGGGCGTCACCCGCGACCTTGAGGTCATCGACTACAAGAACGTGCGCCACCCGGCCAAGGTCGTGCGCTACAACCCCCAGCGCGACATCGCGATCCTCTACGTGCCCGGCCTCGACCTGCCGCAGCTCAGCTTCGAGGCCGACGGCAAGCGCGGCGCCAACGCGATCATCGCCGGCTTCCCCAGGGGCAAGGGCTTCACCGCCGAGCCGGCCCGCATCGGCGGCCGCCTCGACGCCGAGGGCCCCGACATCTACCACGGCAGCAACGTCCGGCGGAAGGTCTACGCGATCCGCGGCAAGGTGCTGCCGGGCAACTCCGGCGGCCCGCTGCTCACCGTCGACGGCCGCGTCTACGGCGTGATCTTCGCCGCCGCGGTCAGCGAGAAGGACACCGGTTACGTGCTGACCGCCGAGGAGGTCGCGCCCGATGCCGGCCAGGGCAGGAACGACACCACCGCGGCCAGCACCCAGGAGTGCGACTAGCCGGGCAGCTCGCCCAGGACCAGGGCGATCGCCTCGACGGGGTCGCTGTCCTGGGTCAGGCCGGTGACCGCCCTGCCGACGGCGTCGTAGTCGCCGCCGTACGCCTGCGCCCTGGCCGCGCCGCGGCTGAACAGGGTGACCGCGCCGCGGCCGTTGCCGCGCTGGAGGTGCGTCAGGCCGACGCAGATCTGCGCGAGCCCCTGCCACAGCTCGCGCTCCTCCTCGGGCGCGCACTTCCAGCGGCCCTCGAAGACCTCGTGCGCGTTGAACGGCAGCCCCTCGGCCAGGAAGCGCCGTGCGTCGGCGAGCGCCTGGTCGGCGGTGGGGGCGTAGTCGTCGGGGACCCGGTCGACGCCGGGCGAGCCGTAGGGGAGCGGCCTGCCGTACGCGTCGCGTGGCCTGGCGTTGCGCGGCTTGCCCTGGGGGTCGCGGTCTCTCATCGCTCGCGGGGCTTCCTATCGGTCGGGCTCGGGGTCGGCCAGCCAGCCGAGCAGCTCGGTGTCGAACACGTCGGGGATCTCTTCGTGGGGGAAATGGCCCGCGCCCTCGAACAGCCGCCAGCGGTAGGGGGCGGCGACGTACCGGCTGGAGCCCTGGGCGGTGCGGGGCAGCACGCACGGGTCGAGCGCGCCGTGCAGGTGCAGCGTCGGCGCCTCGATCTCGGTACGCATGACCCTGGCGTAGCGGCGGCCGTCGGGCCGGAGCTGGGAACGGCCGAACCAGCGGTGGTACTCCAGCGCCGAGTGGGCCACGGCGGGGATCCGGAACGCCTCCCGGTAGGTGCGCGCGGTCTCGGCGTCGGGCCAGCCGGGCGCCGACCAGCCCGCCAGGATCCGGCCGACCAGGGCGGCGTCGTGCCGGGTGAGCCGGCGTTCGGGCAGCAGCGGGAGCTGGTAGCCGAGCGCGTGCCGGCCGGCCCTGACCTGGGCGAAGTCGGTCACCAGCGCGTTGCGCAGCCGCAGCGGGTGCGGCGCCGAGACCACGACCAGCCGGCGCACGCACTTGGGGTCGAGCACGGCCATCGTCCAGGCCAGCAGGCCGCCCCAGTCGTGCCCGACGACGACCGCGCCGGTCTCGCCCAGCGCGCGGATCAGCCCGGTGGCGTCGGCGGCCAGGGTGGGCAGGTCGTAGCCGCGCGGCGGCTTGTCGCTGCCGCCGTAGCCGCGCAGGTCGGCGGCGACCGCCCGGAAACCGGCCCGGGCGAGGGAGGTGAGCTGGTTGCGCCAGGTCCACCAGAACTGCGGGAACCCGTGCAGCAGCAGGACCAGCGGCCCCTCACCGGCCTCCACGACGTGGAAGCGGGTGCCGCCGGCGTGCACGGCCCGGTGTGTCCACGGGCCGTCGATCTGGACGACCGACTCGTCAGGTGCCATCACGACTCACCGGCTGGCCCTCGGGGCTGGGCACGGGAAGCGGCTGCTCCTCCGGCGTCGCGATCTCCTTGAGGCCCTTGATCGACCTGGCGGTGCGCTTCATCCCGGCCAGACCCTTCAGCCTGCGCACGCCGACCAGCACCAGCAGGCCCGCGGCCACCAGGTAGAAGACGGTCACGATGAGGAAGGCCAGCCAGTTGGGCAGCCACTGGGCCAGCACGTACGCGATGGTGAACGAGGCCAGGATCAGGCACAGGTGCGCCATGAACGCGGCGGCGGCGAACAGGCCCGCGGCCATGCCCACCCGCTTGGCGTCGAACTTGAACTCGGCCTTGGCCAGCTCGATCTCGGAGCGGACGAGGTCGGAGATATGGCTGCTGGCCTGGGCGACCAGCGAGCCCAGGGATTCTTCCTCGGGAGTCTGCGGCATGAACGTCTCCTATCGAGGCCTGGTGGCCGTGTCAAACATCCCGTACGGACGGCTGGGCGCCACCGAACACGCCGAGGACGCTGCTACTCACAGAACTACCCGATCGCCCACGATAACGCCGTCCGGTGGAGACAGCTGAGGCGCATGCCCGGTTCGGGCATGCGCCTCAGCTGACTTGCGGCCTGATCAGTCCTCGGACTTGGCCGCGGGCAGCTTCTCGGAGATGAGGTTCATCACCGTGCTGTCGGCCAGCGTGGTGACGTCGCCGATGCTGCGGTTCTCGGCCACGTCGCGCAGGAGGCGGCGCATGATCTTGCCGGAGCGGGTCTTCGGCAGCTCGGGCACGACCAGGATCTGCCGCGGCTTGGCGATCGGGCCCAGCGTCCTGGCCACGTGGTCACGCAGCTCGGCGGCGATGTCGTCGCTCTCCTCGGCGCTGCCGCGCAGGATCACGAACGACACGATGGCCTGGCCGGTCACCGGGTCGGTGGCGCCGACCACGGCCGCCTCGGCGACCTTGGGGTGGCTGACCAGCGCGCTCTCCACCTCGGTGGTGGAGATGTTGTGGCCGGAGACGAGCATGACGTCGTCGACGCGGCCGAGCAGCCACAGGTCGCCGTCCTCGTCCTTCTTCGCGCCGTCGCCGGGGAAGTACATGCCCTCGAAGCGCGACCAGTACGTGTCGATGTAGCGCTGGTCGTCGCCCCAGATCGTGCGCAGCATGGAGGGCCACGGCTCGCGCACCACCAGGAAGCCGCCGCCGCCGTTGGGCACGCTGTTGCCCTGGTCGTCGACCACGTCGGCGTTGATGCCCGGCAGCGGGCGCATCGCCGCGCCCGGCTTGGCCGAGGTGACGCCCGGCAGCGGGCTGATCATGATCGCGCCGGTCTCCGTCTGCCACCAGGTGTCCACGACCGGGCAGCGGTCGTGGCCGATGTTCTCCCGGTACCAGACGTAGGCCTCGGGGTTGATCGGCTCGCCGACCGAGCCCAGGACGCGCAGGCTGGACATGTCGAACTTGGCGGGGATGTCGTCGCCCCACTTCATGAACGTCCGGATCGCCGTGGGGGCGGTGTAGAGGATCGTGACCTTGTACTTCTGCACGATCTCCCAGAACCGGCCGCGGTGCGGGGTGTCCGGGGTGCCCTCGTAGATGACGCTGGTCGCGCCGTTGGCGAGGGGGCCGTAGACGATGTAGGAGTGGCCGGTGACCCAGCCGATGTCGGCCGTGCACCAGTAGATGTCGGTCTCGGGCTTGAGGTCGAAGACCGCGTGGTGCGTATAGGCCGTCTGGGTGAGGTAGCCGCCGGTCGTGTGCAGGATGCCCTTGGGCTTACCGGTGGTGCCGCTGGTGTAGAGGATGTACAGCGGGTCCTCGGCGTCGTGGGGCTCGGCGGTGTGCTGGTCGCTCTGGCGCTCGACCAGGTCGTGCCACCACACGTCCTTCTCGCCCACCGCGACGTCCTGGCCGGTACGCCGTACGACGAGCACGTTCTCCACCTGCGGGCACTCGGCGACGGCCTCGTCCACGGTGGGCTTGAGTGCGCTCGGCTTGCCGCGGCGGTAGCCGCCGTCGGCCGTGATCACGAGCTTGGCGTCGGCGTCGTCGATGCGGCTCTTGAGCGCGCCGGCGGAGAAGCCGCCGAACACCACCGAGTGGATCGCGCCGATGCGGGCGCAGGCCAGCATCGCGATCGGCAGCTCGGGGATCATCGGCATGTAGATGGCCACCCGGTCGCCCTTGCCCACGCCGAGCTCCTGCAGGGCGTTGGCGGCCTTGCTGACCTCGGTCTTGAGGTCGTTGTAGGTGAGCGTGCGGCTGTCGCCCTCGGGCTCGCCCTCCCAGTGGTAGGCGACCTTGTCGCCGCGTCCCTCCTCGACGTGCCGGTCGACGCAGTTGTAGGCGACGTTGAGCTCGCCGCCGACGAACCACTTGGCGAACGGCGCGTTCCACTCCAGCGTCGTGTCCCACCGCCTGGCCCAGGTCAGCCGCTCGGCCGCGCGCTCCCAGAAGGCGAGACGGTCGGCGTCGGCCTCGGCGTAGGCGGCGGCGGTCACGTTCGCGGCCGCGGCCAGCTCAGCCGGTGGTGCGAACCGGCGATTCTCCTGCAGCAGGTTGGACAGCGCCTGGGTCTCGTTGCCAGGGGTCTCCGGGGCCACTTCGTGCTCCTTCTATGGCCAGGTGGGATAGGTCGGGTCCCACTTCACCAGCTCACGGCCTCCCCACACAAGAGGTCTAGACAGGTCTGTACCGATTCGCGTGGGTGGCCGCATGATTATCAGCTCGCATGACAAACGCAATTGAACTGTTGTCATCCTGAAATCAGGAGAATATGCGGTTCGGCGTGGCGGGAAAAAGCGGGGGTCGCCGTAGCGCCTAATCCGGCGGCGGTCCGGTCCATGGCGGGGGCTGCGTGGCGCCTCATATGGCGGTGGTCGTGGTCCGTGGCGGGGCACGGCGTGGTGCCTTTTGCGGCGGGGGGTGTGGTCCCTGGCGGGGCATGGTGTACCCGCCGGTAAGGTCGGTTTTCGTGAGTGACCCATTGGCCGTCATCGCGCGGTTCCCAGGCGTGTCCGAGGCGGTTGACGAGGCGCGGCAGGCCGTCGACCGGCTCTATCGGCATCGCGTCCTGCGCCGGGCGAGCCCGGCGGTGTCCACCGAGTCGTCCCTGCGCGGCGCGCGGGCCTCGGCCGCGATCGAGGGCGCCGACGTGCCGCTGGACGCGCTGCGCCGCGACGAGGTGCACGACCCGCTGGTCCAGGGGGCGCTGAGGGCGTCCGCGGAGATGGGCCGGCTCGGCGCCACCTGGCGGAAGGCACCGAGGCAGGTGCTGGCCCGCCTGCACACCGTCGCCGCCGCGGGGCTCGCCGACCAGCCCGCATTGGGGCGTCCCCGCACGGACGACTCCGCCCCCGACCCGCTCGGGCTCGGCCCCGCGCCGGGGGCCGCGGAGACCGCGACGCGGATGGAGGCCCTGCTCCGGCTGCTGGAGGGCGCGGGCAAGGCGCCCGCGATCGTGCTGGCCGCCGTGGTGCACGCCGAGCTGGCGGTGCTGCGTCCGTTCGGTACGTGCGACGGCGTCGTGGCGCGCTCCGCGGAGCGGCTGACCCTGGTCGAGTACGGGCTCGACCCGAAATCGCTGGTCGTGGTGGAGATCGGGCACCTGGAGCTGCCGTACGCGGAGGCACTGCGGGCGTACCTGACCGGGACTCCGGAGGGCGTCGGCCAGTGGGTACAACACTGTGCCTCGGCGGTAAGCCTGGGGGTGCGGGAGACGACCGCGATCTGCGAAGCGATGCAGCGGGGCTGACGGACGGGCTGGTCACATAGCTGACGGCGTCTCGTCCGAGACGCCGTCCGCCCGTGCATCACACCGGGTTACCAAGCGTGCACCTCAATCCGTCGGAGCGGGTCAAGCCCGCCACGACGCGCCTCCCGCGGCTGGTCGCACGTGGGTGCCCGGCTGATGCACCCGGACAAGTGGTCCGTAACACCTTTCTACGTCGGACTCCCCCTGATGGGAACCCCTTGGAGCAAGACCTTTACCGAGCCGTGGAGCGGCCGGGAGGGTCCCGTTGCGGCGCCCGCGAACGCCAACCCGTTATCTACCTGTGACGATTACGGACAGTGATCGCCTTTACGTGATTGTTATGGGGTGGCGAAAAAACTTGGCGAAAATGCCAGATTACTGCTCGACGAAACTCGAGTGGATCGGGCAGCATACGGTGGTATCGCCCGAAACTGGAGCGGCTGTGTGAGGGATTGCTTTGCAAGTCTCTTGCCATGCTCCGGTGAAGTGATGAAAGCTTTCTTCTGAAACGGGACCGGCTCTACCCCCCCGGAGCCGGACCGATCAGGCGACCCCCGCTCTCCCCCCCGGCGGGGGTCGCCCTTTTTCCGCCCCAGGACGTGCTGGGCTCACCGGTTGTCCACAGGCGGCCCGCGCCTCCGCGCCGCCGTCCCCAGAATCCCGTTCGCCCTCTCGCGACGTCCGTCCTCCTCGGCAGGGTTGGCCTCCCACGCCCCCGCAAGAGGAGGACCCCGTGCACCGCCCCCTGGTCATCACCGAGGACCACGACCTCCTCGACGACCTGGTCCGCATCGCGGCCGCCGCCGGCGCCCAGCTCGACGTGGCCCACACCCCCGCCGGCGCCCGCCCTTACTGGAACCTCGCCCCCATGGTCGCCGTCGGCCCCGACCAGGCCGACGCCCTCTCCGCCACCTCGCCGCCCGCCCGCGACCAGGTGCTCCTGGTGACCCGCGCCCCCGACGACCCCGACACGTGGCGAAAGTGCGTGGCGGTGGGCGCCCAGGCCGTCGTACGCCTCCCGGGCGACGAACGCCACCTCGTGGAACGCTTCGCCGACGCCATGGAGCCCGAGCCCCGGTCCGGCGCGGTGACCTGCGTGATCGGCGGCCACGGTGGGGCGGGCGCGAGCGTGGTCGCTGCCTGCCTGGCCTTGCGCGCCTCGGGCGACCGCCTCCGTACGCTGCTGATCGACGCCGACCCGCTGGGCGGCGGCATCGACGCGCTGCTCGGCCACGAGGAGTCGGCGGGCGCCCGCTGGGGCGACCTCGTGGCGAGGGAGGGAAGGATCAGCTCCAGCGCCCTGCAGGCGGCGCTCCCGTCGTTCGGCGACCTCGCCGTCCTGTCCTTCCACCGTGGCGAGGTGGCCGCCATCCCGCCCCAGGCCATGCGTTCGGTCCTGGAAGCGGGCCGGCGCGGCTTCGACCTGATCGTCGTCGACCTGCCGCGCCATCTCGATCCGGCCGCCGTGGAAGCCCTCACCAGGGCGACCACGACCCTGACGGTCACCACGGCAGACCTGCGCGGCCTCCTGTCCACCGTCCAGGTCCTGGGCGAGCTGCGCAAACACACCTCCGATGTGCGGGCCGTGCTCCGTCCCGGCGTCCTCGACGAGGAGACGGCCGCGGCGTCCCTCGGCATCCCCGTCGCCGCTCACCTGCTCGACCATCCGAGGCTCACCGCCACCCTCAACCGCGGCGAGCTGCCCAGGCTCGGCCCGCGCACGGTTCTGGGCACCCTCTGCGCCGCCCTCCTCCGCGACCTGCTTCCGGCATGAGCGCCGCCGAGGAGGTCTCGCCGGAGCTCGTGGAGGCCGTCCGCGTCCGGCTGGCGCGCGCCGGCGTGGAGCCGACGGCGGCCCAGGTGGCCGTGGCGCTCCGGGCCGAACGCTCGGTCTACGGAGACGCCGAGATCCTGGCGGTGGCCCGCGCCCTGTGCGCCGACCTGATCGGCGCCGGCCCGCTGGAGCCGCTCCTGGCCCGTCCCGACGTCACCGACGTCCTGGTCAACGGCCCACGCGAGGTGTGGATCGACGACGGCGGCGGCCTGCGCCGCACCTCCGTCACCTTCACCGACGACGGAGCGGTCCGCAGGCTGGCCCAGCGCCTCGCGGCCGCCGCCGGCCGACGGCTCGACGACGCATCGCCTCATGTGGACGCGCGGCTGGCCGGCGGCGTCCGGCTGCACGCCGTCCTGCCGCCGATCGCGTCCGGTGGCACCTGCGTGTCGCTGCGCCTGCCGCCGCGCCGCACCTTCACCCTGTCCGACCTGGTGTCGGCCGGCACGATCGCCCCGGCGGCCGTCACGGTGCTGACGGCGATGGTCGACGCCCGCCTCGCCTTCCTCGTCACGGGAGGCACCGGCACGGGCAAGACCACGCTCCTGTCGGCCCTCCTGTCCCAGGCCGACCCGGCCGAACGCCTCCTGCTGGTGGAGGACTCCGCCGAGCTACGCCCTCTGCACCCCCACGTGGTCCGCCTGGAGACCCGCCCGGCCAACCTCGAAGGAGCGGGCGGGGTGGGGCTGCGCGATCTGGTGCGCCAGGCGCTGCGCATGCGTCCCGACCGGCTCGTGGTGGGCGAGGTCAGGGGAGCGGAGGTCGTCGACCTGCTCGCCGCCCTGAACACCGGCCACGAGGGCGGCTGCGCCCTATTAACTGAACTAAATCATGAGTTTTCGCAGTTCAGAGACATAGTCTGAAGTTTCCTGTTAGCGTCCCGGCTCGTGATTGAGGGCAGTGGTGGCCGGGATCTGGCGAAGCTGGTCGTGCTTGGTATTGGACGGCTGGTCGAGACCGGTGACCCGTGGGAGCCGTATCGGTTGCTGGATGGCGACGGTGCGGTGGTGGATCCGGTGGCGGCGTTTCTGGCGGATCTTCAGGCGGCGGATCGGTCGGTCGCGACCCTGAGGTCGTACGGGAACGATCTCTTGCTGTGGTGGCGGTGGCTGGCCGCAGTCGACGTGCTGTGGAATCAGGCCACGACGATCGAGGGCCGAGACTTCGCCAGGTGGATGAAGATCGCCGACAAGCCAGCCCGCCCGCATTGGCGATACAAGGACGGGGGGTCGCCGGCGCCCGCGGCCAGGACGGCCGGTCTGGTGAATTCGGTGACGGGTAAGGCAAGTCCGGGCCGCAAGTACGCACCGTCAACCAGGGCGCATGCGGAGACAACCCTGCGCAGCTTCTACGATTTCCACCTGGAGAGCGGCCGAGGACCCATCGTCAACCCGTTTCCGTTAGATCGCTCGCGGCGGATGAGCAGGGCCAACGCCCACCGCAACCCGATGGAGCCGTTCAAGAACGAGCGGAAGGGCCGCTACCGGCCCACCGTGCCCAAGCGCATCCCCAAGCGGATCCCCGATGACCAGTTCAACCAGCTCTTCGCCGGCCTGAACTATCACCGAGATCGCGCCCTGCTGGCGTTCTGGGTCTCCACCGGCGCCCGCGCCGAGGAACTGCTGGACTCCCTCCAGGACGACGTGGACCCGGGCGAACAGCTCCTCTCGGTGACCCGCAAGGGCACCCGCGCGGACCAACAGATACCGGCCTCTCCGGACGCGTTCGTCTGGCTGCGGCTCTATCAAGAGGAAATCTGGAAACGAGGAGCTCCTCGCGGACGCCGCCAACCGCTGTGGTTCACGCTACGGCGGCCGTTCCGGCCACTGACCTATCCCAGCGCCAGAGCCATGTTCCGCCGCGCACAAGAGCTGCTCGGCTCGAACTGGACACTGCACGATCTCCGCCACACAGCTGCCTGGCGCATGGCACAGGACCCGGAGATGCCCTTGACCGACGTGCAGCAGATCCTCGGCCACGCCCACCTGACCACGACACAGCTCTATACCACCCCGGATCAGGACGAAGTGATCGCTCGCGTTCTCGCGCATCACGCCCGCAGCGGCGGCTCTGAACGCGCGGTGCCCCCTCCCGCTCCCGGCTACAACCCCAACTCACTCAACATCCTGTTCGGAGGCCAAAAGTGACGGTTCAGACCGAGTCCGCCACGGCCCGGGCCAACAGGATCCAGCAGCGCGTGCTCGCCGGCCTCAACAACGGCGCCGTCAAAGAGCTGCGAGCCCGGTTTCCCGACCGTCCAGTGCCAGTTTCATGGCCGGCCAGCTTGGCAAGCCGCGAACAGGTCCTGGCCCGTCTCAAAGAACCTCCACTTCGTGCTGCGGTCGAAGGCGCGCACGCAGCCAGATATCGCGGAGCGGTCAAGTTGCTGCGATGGCTGGAGACCTTCCCCGGCGCGTCCTGGCAGGAGCGCTGGCAGGCCAGCGGCGCCCATGACCTGGCCCCTCAAGGGGTCGAGCTCGCGGAGTCCTGGCTCACTTCTGTCGGGGAGACACCTGCGCGGCAGGCGCTGAGCAGCGGCCTGATCGCTCTGTTCTGCGCCGATATCATCCGCCCCGATCTGGGCTGGCTGGTTGGCCGTTTCCGCTCCGGTCACTGGCGCGAAGCGGTTTCCGCCCATCGGGATCCCGCCGGGTTCGCGCTGCTGCAAGCGAACACTGATCCGGCGGTCTGGTCGTCACGGCTGGGTCGGCTGACCCGACAGCAGATCGCGATGCTGCTGGTCGCCAAGGGCGGCAACGTCACCGACATCACCGTTGGTGATTGCCTCCAGATCAGAGTGCATGAAGCGGAGATGCTGAGGAACGGCGGGCACGCTCGGACTCTCTTCTACACCTGGCTGAGAGATGCCGGAATCTTCCCCGACGACGCCCCTGTCACCCTGCGGTTTCTGACCAAGTACGGCGGTCAACTCACTCCCGCCCAGCTCGTCGACCGCTACGACATCCAGTGCCGCCCAGTCCGCGACCTGCTCGTCGACTACCTGACCGAACGGCAACCCGCACTCGACTACACCAGCCTGCGGTCCATTTCTCTCATACTGGCGGGACGCTTTTGGAAGGACCTGGAGATCCACCATCCAGGGATCAGTTCACTGCGCTTGGACGCGAAGGTCACCGCCGCGTGGAAGGAACGCATCAAGACCAAGACCACCCGCACCAAGCAGCTCGACGGCACCATGGTCGAATCCAAGAGTCCGCGCCGCAACTACCCCGACATCATGAAGGGCATCCGCGCGTTCTACCTCGACATCGCCCAATGGGCGCTGGAGGACGCCCGATGGGCGCCCTGGGCGGTGCCCTGCCCGATCAAAGCCAACGAAGCCGACCACAAGAAGTTCCGGAGCCGGCGCAAGGCACGCATGGACCAGCGGACGCGAGAACGGCTCCCTGCCCTTCCAGACCTCGTCCGCGCGGCCGAGACCCATCTCAACAACGCTCGCCTCAGGCTCGAAGCCGCCCGCGCAGCGCAGTTCGGCCAGCCATTCACTGTCCTGGGCGAGACCTTCATCAACGCCCACCAAAGCAAGGAAACCGTCGACAGATCCCACCACGTCTTCACCACCGACGGACGACGCGGTGACCTGGGCCTGGCCGAGCATCGCGCCTTCTGGGCCTGGGCCGCCATCGAGTTCTTCCGACACACCGGAGCACGGCTGGAGGAGATGCTGGAGACCAGCCACCACAGCATCACCCAATACATCCTGCCCGACTCCGGCGAGCTCATCCCGCTTCTCCAGATCGCCCCCTCCAAAACCGACGAGGAACGCCTCCTGGTCGTCAGTCCCGAACTCGCTGATGCTCTCAGCGCCATCGTCTGCCGCGTCCGTGGCGTCAACGACTCAATCCCTTTGGTCCCCTCCTATGACTACAACGAGAAGATCTGGAACCCGCCGATGCCGCTGCTGTTCCAGTGGCGCCATGGCGGCCAGAACCGCCCCATCTCCGGGGGCACCATCCGCAAGGCAATCGACGAGGTCCTGGCCGAAGCTAGGCTGACCGACATCGAAGGCCAACCACTGCGGTTCCAACCCCACGACTTCCGCAGGCTCTTCACCACCGAAGCCATCCTCAACGGCATGCCACCCCACATCGCCCAGATGATCCTGGGCCATAGGGACATCAACACCACGATGGGCTACAAAGCGGTCTACCCCCAGGAGGCGATCAACGGCCACCGCGCCTTCATCGCCCGACGCCGGAACCTGCGCCCCAGCGAGGAATACCGCGTCCCCACCGACGCCGAATGGGATGAGTTCCTCGGCCACTTCGAACGACGCAAGGTCGCCCTGGGCGACTGCGGCCGCGCCTACGGCACCAGCTGCCAGCACGAGCACAGCTGCATCAGATGCCCTCTTCTCCGCGTTGACCCCGCCCAACGACCACGGCTTGAGGAGATCCGCAGCAATCTCCTGGCGCGCATCACCGAAGCCGAGCGCGAGGGCTGGCTGGGCGAGGCCGAAGGCCTGCGCGTCAGCCTGGCCGCTGCCCAAGCCAAGCTCGCCCACCTCGACGACCGCGCCCGCCAAGCCGCCACCGTCCAGCTCGGAATGCCGAGTTTTCGCCAGATCGTCGGCCGGACCGCCGCGTTGCCCCACCCTCCTTGATCGAGAAGAGGCGGTCGTCGCGATCCTCAGGATCTTGGCAGCTTTGGCGGCGATGTGGGCGCCACAGGACGCCTCGCAGAGGGAGCGGGTCCGCCGGAGAGCAGGCGCTAGACCAGATTCACGCCGGTCATGAGCAACATGACCAAGGTCACCGTATCGCTCCCCCTAGTTCAGAGAAGTTGCCGAACGCCGACCACGATCACCCCCACGGCCGATCCACTCGGGTCGCGGTTGGCCCCTGCTTGCTCTCAAGCTCGGGAGACGTGGTCTCGCTCGTGATGACAACCCTGCCCAAGAGCACTTGCAGGACATCGAGCGCGCTCTGCCGTCGGGATGAATCTGATGACCAGACCGCTGGCACCAGCACCATGCCGGCGCCCGTCAGCAGCAGTCCCCAGATAATCAACCCAGGGACATACGCCTGGTTGATGATGGCCACTGCCCCGAAGGCCACGAACGCGAGCGCCACGGCTGGCGCAGGCAGACGCAGTGCCCAACGGAAGCTTCCCGTTTCTGATATCACACCTACTCGTTTTGCGATCCGTGGTGGCCCAGCAGGCTGCCGCAATCCCTCCTTGTCATTCTTGGATATGGCCAGGCCGAATTCAGCCGTTGCGGCTCGATCAGCCGAGCGGCTGACGTGGACGATCCCCAAAGTCATCATCGCGTTGATGGCCACCGCCGCGATCATGACGTTCATCGTCAGAACATCTTGATACCAGACCAGTCCAAGAACGAACCCCAGTGCACTGATCATCAGCGTCAGAGCGACGATCAGACGGCCCGTTGTCCTGGATTTGATCTGACGGCTGAGGAAATTGAGCCGATGCGATTCGACCTGCGTATCTCTTTCGATCCGCTCCGCTCTTAGCAGCGCATCTCTTTCGATCCGCGCCGCTCTGAGCCGCGCATCCGCTTCGATCCGCTCCGCTTGGATCTGCGCCGCGCTGGCGTCCTTGGCCGCCTCGACCGCCGCCGCCCCACGATCGTCCGTGGTCGTCACTGTCTCCTTGGAGAGGTCGACGACCGATTCCTGCTCCGACTCCTCCTGCATCCACTGCATCAGACGTCCAAGACCTGCTTGGACGTCATAAGGCTCTTCGTGCTCGCCGAGGTGGTCATCCAGCTGCCGATAGACCGCCCGGGGGATGGGGGCATCCTCGTCCCTCACGTCATCGAACTCCGAGTTCATCACGCCTCCTTCCCAGGCTTGCCACCCTCGTCACCTTTGTCTAGTTTGTCCAAAATGCCGGTGCTTCGGAACTCCTCGCCCACTTCCTCCTCCAGTCTGACGCGGACGTTCCTCAGGTGGACGCGCACCGTTCCCGGATCGATCCCGAGGTACTCGGCAACTCGTTTGGTCTCCCATCCTTCAACCCAGACCAGATAGGCCACCTGCCGCTGCGCGAGGGTGAACGTTCCGATCACCTCAAGGCACCGATCAAGAGCAATCTTGGACAGGGCAACGTCCTCCGGGCTTCGCCCCTGATCCGCGACCTGCTGATCATCGAGTTCATCTCCGAAAAGTTTGACCCGGCGCTCAGCGCGATAGCGATCGATCGCCTTGTTCTTCACAACGCGACGGAGCCAGGCACGCATTCGATCTTGCGACCAGGTCTTCATCTTCGGCCAGTTCAGCGCCGCATCATGGAACGTCTCCTGCAGAACGTCCTCGGCCGCGCGCTCATCGCCATGGCATGCGCGACGCGCGACGATCATCAGGTCTTCCGCTTCCTCGAAGAACAGCTGGGCCACCCCAGCTTGATCTTCTGCGGAAATCCGTGCCATCGCTCACCTGCCCGGCGGAAGCTGCGGCGGGCTGATCGCTCTTGGCCCGTGACCTACCTGAACCCACATCGCCGGGCCTCCCAGGCCTCGCTCCTGCACAACCACGGTCCCACCGGGTGCCCGCTCCACGAGAGCCACCAGGGTGAGACGCCGCTGCCACTCGGCAAGCAGACGGAAGATGCCGCCGACCACAAGCGCGATCAGCATCACGCCAGCCGACTCCCACGAAATCAGATGCGGCAGCACCGCGGCCGACCATTCGAGCATGTCGGCGGGAATGTATTTGTCCTTCATGCCTCCTAACTCGTTCGAGCGGGGAGAAGCGTTTAGGTCGAGAGCTCCCCCTTGGGGAACGAGGTCCTCTGCGGGCCCCTAAAGGGCTCGCATCGTCGATCATGTGATCCATCACTAGTTCAGAGAAGGCACGCTGCACGCCAACGCCGCCGCCGACGTGCCACCCCGCCTGGAAGCCCTCGGCTGCGCGGCGGGCCTGACCAGGGAGGCCGTGCACAGCCAGCTGGCCGCTGCCCTCGACGTGGTCGTCCACCTGACCCGCACCCGCAGCGACGGCCGAAGGCGCGTCGCCGAGATCTGCCTGCTCTCCAGAACCCCGGCCGGCCTCGTCGAGTCGCTCCCCGCCCTCACCTTCGCCCCGAACGGCTCCGCCCACACCGGCCCCGGCTACGAATCCCTGTTGCGCAGGACATCATGAAGGCCCCCGGACGATGACCGCCGCGATCGTCTCAGCGCTGTCCACAGCCTGTGCCATCTGGCTGTGGACCGGCCCCGCCACGCCCGCCCTCCGCCTGCACGCGCTCCTGGCCGCTCGCCATCGCCGTCTCCCTTGGCAGCACCTCCTGCGGGCCACCCTCACCCGCCCCGGCCCTGCCCGCCGCGCCGACTCCTGGCGCCGGGCCTCCATAGAGCTGTGCCAGTCGCTCTCGGCCGAGCTCGCCGCGGGCCGCACCCCCGGTGAAGCCCTGACCCGAGCCATCGCGGCAGTCGACTTCCCCGACCCCGAAGCCCTGCGCCCAGCCCTGGCCGCCGCACGAGACGGCGGCGACGTCTCCGCAGCCCTCACGGCGGCGGCGCCGGCTCAGGGCGGCGAGGGCCTCCGCCGGCTCGCGGCCTGCTGGGACGTCAGCCTCACCGTGGGCGCCGGCATGTCCGCACTGGTCGAACGAGTCGGCGGCACGCTCCGAGCCGCCCAGGCCCACCGCCAGGACGTCGCCGCCCAACTGGCCGGCCCCCGTACGACTGCCCGGATGCTCGCGGCCCTGCCGGTTCTCGGCCTGGTCATGGCGGGAGCGCTCGACATGCACCCGCTGAGCTTCCTGTTCGGCACCTTGCCGGGCCTGCTCTGCCTCCTGTCCGGCATCGCCCTCGACGTCTGCGGCCTGTGGTGGACCCACCGCATGGCCACCAAGGCCCAACCTTGACCCGCCACGCCCCCGAACACCTGTAGGCCAGGGCTCCGGCGAGTTCTGAGGCTCTGCATTCGTGCGAGTCCTGTGGCTCCGCACTCATGCGAGACCCGTAGGCCAGCACTCCAGGGAAGCCTGTGGGCCCTTGTTCCGGCGAGTCGTCCTCCCTGAGTCGTGCTCATCCTCGCCCGTCCGAGTCGTGCTCATCCTCGCCCGTCCGAGTCGTGCTCATCCTCGCCCGTCCGAGTCGTGCTCATCCTCGCCCGTCGAAGTCGTCCTCATCCCCGCCGCGGAGTCGTCTTCATCACGTCCGCCCGAACCACTGGATCCGCCCGATGCTCCCCTTGCTGTCCGCCTTCTGCGCAGCCCTCGCCGCCTTCTTGTGGTCGGCCCCACGCACCCCCGTAGACCGCCTCACCCGCCTCCTGCCCTCACCCGACCCGCCGTCGAGCCCCGCCATCTCTCCGACGGACACCCCCGCCCAGCCCGACTGGCTCGACAAGAAGGACTCCCACCACCGCCGCCCGACCCGCAGAACCGTCACCACCGCCGCCATCACCGGCGTGATCACCGCCCTCCTGGTCGGCGGCCTCCCAGGAATCGCGGTGGCCCTGCTGCTGACCCCGGTGACCGCCCTGATGCTGCACAGGAAGGAACCCCAGCGGTCCCGCCAGGAACGCGAGCAGATCACCGCCGATCTCCCCTTCGCCGCCGACCTGATGACCGCCTGCCTTCTCGCCGGACAGCCGGTGACCGCCGCCACCGACCTGGCCGCGACCACGATCGGCGGCCCCCTCGGTCAGCGTCTGGCATGGGTGGGCAGCCAACTCCGCCTGGGCGCCGACCCCGAGCCGACCTGGGCAACCCTGGCGAAGGACCCGGCGCTGAGCCAGCTGTCGAGAGCCATGAGCCGGGCCGCGCAGACCGGCGCTCCGCTGGCGGACGTCCTGACCCGCCTGGCCGACGACGCGAGAGACACCGCCAGAGCCGCCTCACTCGCCGCCGCCCGGACCGTGGGCGTGAAAGCGGTCGCCCCGCTGGGCCTGTGCTTCCTGCCGGCCTTCGTCCTGCTGGGCATCATCCCGGTGATCGCCGGCCTCGCCTCCACGATCGTCCTGCCGTGACGTTCCGACGGCGGCGTTGTCCACAGCCTGAGAGCCGACCCCACTGGACAATCCCCAGAACGCCATTCGGCCTGACGGCGGCTGTGCCCTCTCGGCGAATCTTGGACTCCCGCCGGACAAGACCCGGCTCCGACCACCTGGAGGCACGATGCAAGGTCCCGCCACCATGCCAGGCACCCTCAGCCCCACTCCAGCTCACGCGTACGCCACTTCACCCCTGCCCACCGCCTGCACCGAGCCGGCCACCACCGCGCCGCCCCTCGAAGCCGACGACTCCTCCAACGCCGAGCCGGAAGCCAGCCGCGCTTCCTCGACCACCTCCGCACCTTCGGGCGGACCCACCGGGCAGGGCTCACGTTGGTACCCGGGCAAGTGGATCACCTGCGCTGTCGCGAACAGAGAGCGCGGCATGTCCACAGCCGAATACGCAGTCGGCACCATCGCGGCCTGCGCCTTCGCCGCGCTCCTGTTCAAGGTGGTCAGCAGCCCAGAGGTTCAGGAGATGCTGAAGTCCCTCATAGACCGAGCGCTCAAGATGACCGGATGACCCTCCACCAGACGCGGAACGCCGCCACCAGGCAACGGTCGGCATCACGCGGCTCGGTGACGGCCGAGACCGCCGCCATGCTGCCCGCGCTCACGATCGTCCTGGCAGCCGCGCTCTGGGCCATACAAGCGGTGAACGTCCAACTGGAATGTGTAGACGCAGCCCGAGCGGCAGTGCGCGCCGCAGCCCGAGGTGAGCCGCTGGACCAGGTCCGCGAGCTCGCCCGCTCGGCCACTCGCCCAGACGCACACGTAGAGATCACCCGCGACGCAGAATTCACCCACGTAGAGATCGCAGTAGATGTACGACCAGCTTGGGGCGTTTCGCTACCGGCCGTCCCCGTGTCGGCCTCGGCGACAGCCGCCACAGAACCATGACGTCACGCACGTACTCGCCGAAATGAGATCTGCCAGGAGGACATGAGCCCTCGTGTCCTCCTGGCAGTCGGGGGGCGAAATCTCCAACCCCTACGGCGTCTTCTACCCACCAGAAGAGACAACAACTCCGCGACGCGGCACGGAGATCGTCGGCGCGGGAGGCGCAGAAGCGTCTCAAAGCTGGGCGAAGTGACGAGCTTCCCCGATCAATCACTCCGAGGACAAGGATGATCAAGCACAAGGAACGAGGGTCGGCGACCTTATGGGGAGTGGCCCTCATGGGGCTCCTGATGGCGGTTGCCGGAGGGTTGGCCTCCGTGGGGGCGGTTCGGGTGGCTCGCCATCGGGTCGACAGCGCGGCCGATCTGAGCGCTCTGGCCGCGGCCAGAGCGGCGATCATCGATCCGGAGGGCGCTTGCGGCAGGGCGGCCGCGTTGGCCAGAAGGAACGGCGTCCGGCTGGCGGCTTGTGAGATCACGGGAGAGATCGCGGATGTCCGGACCTCTCTGTCGATCACCTTGCCGATCGCCGGAGCACACACTCTTACGGGCAGGTCTCGCGCGGGGCCGGTCACGATGTCACCTGGGTAGCAACTGTTTGCAGCAGTCGGCCGTCAGGCCACCGTCCTGGGCCTTGGGGGCGCGTGACCGACCGCGACACGTGCAAGCCTGGGGGCGTGTCGCGCGAGTCCGGCGACCGGCTCCTCAGGCTGAGAAACGCGTGCCGGCGCCGTGGCCCACATGCGTGCCGCCTCCGTGGCCGCCCGCTTCGACGTGATCCAAACTGACGGTGTTGCGCCAGACACGCTGATCGGGAGAAGGGGCGGCGCGAGCCGAGATGTCGGCTCGCCTGCGCCAGCCCCGGTGTTCACTCTGCTGTCAGTCCCTCGACCAGGCCGGTAGTAGGCCTGCCGAGGAGTCGAGGAAGATCGTCACCGACCCGAGCGAAGACCCCGGCGGCGATGGTTTCATCGAGACGTGCCAAGAAGCCGGCCAGCTCGCTGTCCATCCCCGAGTTGATGAGCGCTGCCTGCAATTCTTCGGGAGTGACGGGCCGGTAGGTGACCTCGCGCTTCAGGACGACCGACATTGCTTCGGCTATGTCGTCGTAGGTGAAGTTCGTGTCGCCGGAGAGGCTGTAAGTCACATTGTCGTGCCCGTCTGTGGTGACGACGGTGGCCAATGCCTCAGCCAGGTCCTTC
Organism: Nonomuraea sp. NPDC003560; assembly: GCF_042878785.1. Lineage (NCBI taxonomy): Bacteria > Bacillati > Actinomycetota > Actinomycetes > Streptosporangiales > Streptosporangiaceae > Nonomuraea > Nonomuraea sp. NPDC003560. Next base: position 173,586 of record NZ_JBIAOF010000012.1, read on the forward strand.
CGGCTGGCTGGGGCAACGACGGCGTTGCCGGCCGCGGCGGCCAGCACGCCGGAGAAACGGGGGCCTGCCAGCGCCTGGAGGTAGTTCTCGATGTACCAGGTGTTCCGCAGGATCGTGTACGTCACGCCGGAAGTGGTGAGAGCGTCCTCTGTCGCTCTGTGGTCCGCGTTGATCTCGAACCGGTCGTCGTCGGCCCGGACTCCGCTGGTGTAGTAGACGTGTCGGACCTTGGCGTTCTTCGCCGCCTTGACGATCGACTCGTGCTGAGCAAGGCGGTCCGGGTCTCTGCCCGAGATCAACACGATGTCGGAGTGCCTGGCAACCAGCGCTGCGACGCCGGCCGAATCCGACAGGTCGACGGCGGCGGTGCTGAACCCGGCGGAAGCAAGTTCCCCGAGGCGTGCCTGGTTCCGACCGGCTGCCGTGATCGTTCCTGGGCTTGTTCCCCGAGCGACCAGCGCGTCCAGGACGTGGCCACCGAGTGCCCCGGTGGCCCCGAAGACCAGGGTGCTCGCCTCAGGCGCGGTCATGGAGGGTGATCTGGTAGCCGTCGGGGTCGGCGAAGGTGAAGGTGCGGCCGAAGGGGCCGTCGATCGGTGCGGAGACGATGGTGTGACCGTCGGCGACGAGGGCGTCGTGGATGGCCTGGACGTCGGTGGCGTGGAGCCAGATCGCGGCACCGATGCCGGGCTGGGGAACGGAGGCGAGATCGGTGCCGGGAACGACCTCGCGGAGTGCGAACGCGATCGGCTTCGTCTCGAAGACGACGGCGTGCGGAGGCCCGGCCTGCGAGCGGACGAGGCCAAGGTACTGCTCGTAGAACGCTCGCGAAGCGTCGAGGTCGCGCGCTTGCAGCGAGATGAAGTCGGGGCCGGTGACGGGCATGGTGATGCTCCTTGTCGTCATGTCAGTTAGCTGACACGTCGCAATGTATGTCAGAATACTGACATGAGTCAAAACGGTGCCGGCATCGACTTGGACAAATCGCTGGGCTACCTGCTGAAAGAGGCTTCGAGCGCCCTGCGCGCGGCCATGGAGGAGGTGCTGCGGCCACTCGGGATGACCGTGACGCACTACTCCTGCCTGGAGTTGCTGGCTCAACGGCCGGGCTTGTCGAACTCCGAGCTGGCGCGTGGCGCGTTCGTGACCAGGCAGTCGATGAACGTGCTGCTCCAGACCCTGGAACGAGACGGCTACGTGACCAGGCCAGCGGAGGCGCCCGTCGGAAAGGCTCTTCCGGCGCGGCTCACTCCTCGCGGACGACGGAGTCTGGAGAAGGCGAGCGCGGCGGTCCGGTCCGTCGAGGTCAGAATGCTGGCCGGCATGACCGACGCCGAGCAGTCGGACGCGTTCCGGATTTTGCGGAGCATGATTCATTCGCTGCGCGATGGTGACGGCGGTGCATAGCTTGTTTCTCGTGCACGATTCGCCGCGTCGGGGCAAGGGTGCGGCCGGGCTTGGAAATCTGCGCGAGTGATCTCGAAAAACCGGCACCTTGTTCTGCGATTGAGCCGATGGATCGTCGGGCGAGCGAATTAGTGAAGGCCGTGTGGCGCAAGCTGTAGGGGCGAGGCGGAGCCCGCGCATCGCATTGCCCAGCCCGGCTGTCACGGACGTTCCCGAGCCCGGCCCGCTGTCCCACCCGCCACCCCTGGAGCAGCGATGGGACGACTACCTGCCCCCGTCGCCCAGGTGCATGGAGGACAGCGGCTTCTGGGAGCGTCCGCTGCCGGGCGCCGGCGACTTCTGGGCCGCCGATGATGACGATGACGCCTGCGACGACGAAGCAGAGCGGGCGTGTGCGGGGCGTCGGCCGGAGAAGGGCGACAGTCAGGACAGAGGGCCGGGGGTGAGGAGGATGTCCAGGAGCTGGAGCGCGCCGCGTTTGTGCAGGGGCTCGTTGCCGTTGCCGCACTTCGGGGACTGGATGCAGGACGGGCACCCGCGCTCGCACTCGCAGGACGCGATCGCCTCACGCGTGGCCGTCAGCCAGTCGGTGGCCCGCGCGTAGCCGCGTTCGGCGAAGCCCGCACCGCCTTCGTGGCCGTCGTACACGAAGACGGTGAGCAGGCCGGTGTCGGCGTGCAGTTCGGTGGAGACGCCGCCGATGTCCCATCGGTCGCAGGTGGCGAACAGGGGGAGCAGGCCGATCGAGGCGTGCTCGGCGGCGTGTGCGGCGCCGCCGAGGTCGATGTCCGCCCCCACGAGCGGCGCGACCGCCGTGGCGGGCAGGGTCCACCAGACCGCGCGGGTGCGGAGGGTGCGGGGCGGCAGGTCGAGGGGTTCGTCGCCGAGCATCTCGCCTGACTGCAGGCGTCTTTTCAGGTACGAGACCACCTGCCTGGTCACCTCCACCTCGCCGAAGTGCAGCGTTCCCGGGCCGAGGGAGCGGGAGCGCTGGGTGGCAAGGATGGAGATGTCGGTGATGTCGCGGGCGAACGTGGAGTAGTCGGGATTGGCGGCCTCGACCAGGGCGACTCCGGAGTCCAGGTCGAGGGTCTCCACGAGGAAGGTCTCGCCCTGGTGGATGTAGACCGCGCCGGTGTGGACCGTGGTGTGGGCGGACGGCTCGTCCACGCTGCCGAGCAGGCGGCCGGTCGAGGACTCGACCACCTGGATCGGGGCGCCTCCGCCGCCTCTGATGTCGGCGAGGTCGGTGGCGCGTTCGCGACGGGTCCAGAACCAGCCCGCGGGACGGCGTCTCAGGAGGTTCCGGGCGACCAGGTCTTCCAGGACGTCGGGGGTGGTGGCGCCGAAGACGGGCAGGTCGTCGTCCGTCAGCGGGATCTCGGCGGCGGCGGCGCACAGGTGGGGGCCCAGGACGTACGGGTTGTCCGGGTCCAGGACGATCGCCTCCACCGGCCGTCCGAACAGGGCCTGCGGGTGGTGGACGAGGTAGGTGTCCAGGGGATCGTCCCTGGCGATGAGCACGGCGAGGGCGTCCTGGCCGTCGCGTCCCGCCCGGCCGGCCTGCTGCCAGAGGGAGGCGCGGGTGCCGGGCCAGCCGGCGATCAGTACGGCGTCCAGGCCCGAGACGTCCACGCCGAGTTCGAGGGCGTTCGTGGTGGCCAGGCCCATGAGGGTGCCGGCGCGCAGGGCCTTCTCCAGGAGGCGGCGGTCCTCGGCGAGGTAGCCGGCGCGGTAGGCGGCGACCTTGTCGGGGAGGGCGGCCAGGTCTTGGACGTCGTCGGGGATGGCCCAGGTGAGCGGGCTCGCGGGGGTGGGGTGGCGCGGGTCCTGGGCGTCGGAGGTGGGGCTTGCGGTGCGGGAAGCGGAGTCCTGAGAGGTCGAGGAGGAGGCGAGAGGCGGGGGCTCGGCGCTGGGGGAGCAGTCCGCGGGCGCGGCTTCTGGCGTGGCGTGCGGGGGCCAGGGAGCGGTTTCGGGGGTGGCTTGGGGAGGCCAGGGCGCGGTGACGGAGAAGGCGACGTCGGCGAGTTTGGCGCGGGCGGACAGGGCGACCGTCTCCGCACCGCGTCGCGAACGCACGAATGCGAGCGTCCGTACGTTCGCCAGGACCAGGTCCGCGAGGAGGTCAGCGGTCTCCGCGGTGGCCGTGCGGCGCACAGGAGCCCCTCCCTCGCCCCGCAGATCCGTCAGGGGCGGTTCCCAGAGCGCGATGGTCGTGGAACCCTTCGGCGAGGCATCGGTGGTCACCTCGTCCATCTCAAGCCCCGTCAGCCTCATGGCGAACACGCCGGGCTCGCTCGCCGTGGCCGAGGCGAGCACGAACGTGGGGCGCGAGCCGTACCGGGCGCAGACCCGGCGCAGGCGGCGCAGGATCTGGGCCACGTGCGAGCCGAAGACGCCGCGGTATCCATGGCACTCGTCCACGACGACCATGCGGAGGCGGCGGAAGAACGAGGACCACTGCGCGTGCCGGGGCAGGACGCCGCGGTGGAGCATGTCCGGATTGGTCAGGACGTAGTTGGCGTGCTGGCGGACCCACGTACGTTCCTCGAAGGGGGTGTCGCCGTCGAAGCAGGCGGCGCGCACCTGCGTGATGCGCAGTTCGCGCAGGCCGCGGAGCTGGTCGGCGGCCAGGGCCTTGGTCGGCGTCAGGTACAGGACGGTGCCGCCGTCGAGGCAGGAGGCGACCGCCGGCGTGAGGTACGCCAGGGACTTGCCGGAGGCCGTTCCCGTACTGATGATCACGTTTCGGCCACGGAAAGCCAGGTCGGCGGCTTCGTACTGGTGGGGCCAGAGTCCTGTAACTCCACGGTTCGCCAAGCGCGTAACCAGGACTTCCGGAGCCCAGTCCGGCCAACGGGCTTGACCCGCCTGACGTGCTGGAACATGCTCCACATGGGTGACACGCTCATGACGTGCGGGAACTCCGAGCAGGTGGGCGAGGAGTGGACCTGCCTGTTGTGGGGAGGATGCCGAGGAAGTCACTGTTTCCAGTCTTGCATCGATGGGCAAAGTCGCCGGGAATCGTGATTTCGTATAGACACAAGCCAGACGCGTGGTTGAATGCCGCGCGTCAGGGTCGGACAGTCTGGGGCCACGCTCCAGATTGCCAGGCCCGCAAGAGTACTTTCGCAGGCGAGGCGCTGGAGGATCTGTGGATCTGAAGTTGGATCACCGCACCGAAGACCGACTCACCATCGTGGAGGTCGAGGGTGAGATCGATGTCTACACGGCGCCGAGATTGCGTGAGCTCCTCATCGACCTGGTGAACAAGGGCAACTTCCACCTTCTGGTGAACATGGAGAAGGTCGACTTCCTCGACTCCACGGGGTTGGGAGTGCTCGTCGGAGGGCTCAAGAGGGTCCGGGCGCACGACGGCTCGCTTGAGCTGGTGTGCACCCAGGAGCGCATCCTCAAGATCTTCCGCATCACCGGTCTGACCAAGGTCTTCGGGATTTACGCTTCCGTCGACGAGGCCAAGGAAGCTCACGGCAAAGACAAGTAGCATGGCTACCGTCGAGCTGACGTTCAGCGCTCTCCCCGCGCACGTGCGGACCGCCCGGCTGGTGGCCACGGCGATCGCCCGTCGTACCGGCGTGGAGGAATCGCTGCTGGACGAAGTCAGGCTCGCCGTGGGTGAGGCATGCTCCCGGGCGGTCGAGGCGCATCGACTTCACTGCCCGGGCGAGCCCATCCGCATCGAGCTACGTGACGACTCCGGGCGTTTCGAGGTCACGGTCAGCGATCTGGCCCCCAGTGACGAGATCAAGCAGGAGCAGCCGCTCGATCTGGGCATGCTCTCTGACTCGTTCATGTCAGGCTTCGGCATCGCCGTCATCTCGGGTCTGGCCGATGACGTCGAGGTCTTCCCCAGCCCCAAGGGGACGAACATCCGGATGAGCTGGCCCGCCTCCAATGGGGTGGGTTCCTGACCTGACATCGCTTGGATCGGTCCCTTGTCTCCCTAGGGGCGTGTTCGAGCTGGTCGGGTGTGGTTTTAGGGGCGATAGACGGGGATGAGGGGATGTCCGGTTGTGGCATGCCTTCCTCCCCGTCGAGTCGCACCACATTTCCGCATGTCCTGACGAGGTCGCTGAATGCCTCGTTCTGTCGGCATGCCCGGACGGCCTGCGCCGCTCTGCTGCGACAAGCGGCTCTGCGACGAGCGGCAGCGCGTGTGCGCACGGACGTCGGACGGCCCGGCCGCCGGATTCGGCCACGCCCGGTGCGAAGCTCGGCGAAGTCTGAAGTGCAGGGGTTCGGCTGGAGCGGTTCAGCGAGGTCCGGTGCAGGGGCTGGGTGCCGCAGTGACTTCGGCGTGTACCGGCCGAAGCGGCTCAGGGCGGTTCGATGCGGGGCCTGGCATGGCGTCGAAGCAGCGTGAGGGGCGCACGCCTCTACGCCTGATGCTTCTACGCCGCATGCTTCTACGCCGCACGCTTCTGGAGCTTTGGCCTCGGAGCAGGCCATAGCCCGGCTTCGCCCGTTCAGCCGCTGTGTCGTGCGGCGAGACGCCCAGGTTCCGATCGGGCGGTTGCTCAGGGGCGGACTGCGGGCCGGCTGTGCAGTCGGCTTGGCAGGGCGTGGGGCAATGGCTGGTGTTGAAGGGCGAAGGTCTACGGCGGCGAAGGCCGGAGGCTGAAGGCTGGAGGTCAGTGCGGCGAAGGCCTGGGCTGGGCGCTGAAGGGCTCAGTCTTTGCGAAGGCTCCGCATGGCTCGGTCGCGACCGAGGAGCGAAGGCCAGGGCGGCGAAGCGCGGCCTGGGCCTGCTTGGCGTGTTCTGGTGGAGCGGTGCGACTGCCCCATAGGATCTTGCTCCCCCCAGTGGGGTCTGGGGAAGGCGATGAGAGTTATCCACAGGCTGTGGATGGGTGGGGGATAGTCAGCCGGTCGTCAGAAGGCCTCGCCGCGGGGCGGCAGGGGCATGGGGTTGAGGTGGGTGACTGGCGGCGACTGGAAGGAAGGCGTGGCGGCCGCACATGGGGCTGTCAGAACCGACATCCGGAGGGCCGCGTGGGAGCTCCAGGCCGAGATTGAGGCATCGGATTTGGTTATTGGGCTGGCGTAGCTTCTCGGGCCCCAAAAGCCCCTGCGGCGGCTGGGCTGTCGTGGAAGTGGCCTGGAGGGGCGGGGCGGTGTTGGCCAGGGGCCCGAGTGGTGCCCGGCCGGAGGTCAGGGACGGTGTACGGCGCCAGGAGGCGGTGGGGGGCCGGGTCGCCGGGCTCGCGTCGGTTGGTCGCGTCCGGTGGGCCGTGTCGTGGGAGGCGCGGGGGCCGGGCAGCTCCGGCGGGTCATGTCATCGGCTGCGTCGACCGGGTGTCCCTACGATCCGTGTCATCGGGCCGCGTTGGCCGGGACGTGTCCTGGCGGGCTGTGTCATTGGGCCGCGTCGGCCATGGGACGTTCGGCGGGCCGTGTTGCTGGGGCGCGTCCGTCGGTCGTGGCGTCCCGCCGCATCTCGCGGAGGTGGCGCGCGGAGGGAGCGCGGAGGTGGCATCCGGCGGTCGCGGCCGGCGGTCGCGCCAAGCGGTGCTGCCAAGCGGTGCTGCCAAGCGGTGGTGCGGGGGGCTTGGGTGGCCGGTGGGGAGTGGGGGCGGGTGGGTGGTGGGGTTGGTCGGCGTGTCGTGGGGATTAAATCTGGGTTTCGGGCGGTCCGATTTGTGGGGTTGTCATGCCCGTAAACCTGAGGAAATTTCGCCTGTCAGATCTCAAACCGGCCCGCTGTCAGGGGATTACTGAACGCCCGCGCAAATAGCCGCCCCGAGAGCCTTCATATCCGTTCAGTGCCTGCGTAGACTCCCGGCACCGGCCAAGGTGATCCGGCGGAACCGCGGATTCAACCGGAAGCGGCACCCACAACCCGGATGGTGCCGCACCCGCCCGCCGAGAAATCCGCAGCACCGTTCGGGCAGGACGACCGGTCTTGCCGAGGAGAACGATGAGCAGGCACATGCTGGCATTGGCGCCAGCGCCCAATCTGTCCCTGAGCGGTAACAATCTCACCATCGTGATCGTGGTCGCCGCGGTCGCGCTGATCGCGCTAGCCGTCGCCGGCGGCCTCGTACGCGAGGTGCTGTCCGCCGGCCAGGGCACCGAACGCATGCAGAACATCGCGCGAGCCGTGCAGGAAGGCGCGGCTGCCTATCTCACGCGCCAATTCCGCACACTGGCGATCTTCGTGATCGTCATTCCCTTCCTGTTGCTCTTGCTGCCGGGCGAAATGGACGTACGCGTCGGTCGCTCGATCTTCTTCGTGGTCGGTGCGGTGTTCTCCGCATTGACCGGATTCATGGGCATGTGGTTGGCGGTGCGCGGAAACGTGCGTGTCGCCGCCGCGGCCAACGAGTCGGGCGAGAAGCGCGCCATGCGCGTCGCCTTCCGCACCGGCGGCGTCGCCGGCATGTTCACCGTCGGCCTCGGGCTGCTCGGTGCGGCCGTGGTCGTCTTCATCTACCAGGGCGAGGCGCCCCACGTTCTCGAAGGCTTCGGGTTCGGGGCGGCGCTGCTGGCGATGTTCATGCGAGTCGGCGGCGGCATCTTCACCAAGGCCGCCGACGTCGGCGCCGACCTGGTGGGCAAGGTCGAGCAGGGCATCCCCGAGGACGACCCGCGCAACGCCGCGACGATCGCCGACAACGTCGGTGACAACGTCGGCGACTGCGCGGGCATGGCGGCCGACCTGTTCGAGTCGTACGCGGTCATGCTGGTCGCCAGCCTCATCCTGGGCAAGGTGGCCTTCGGCGAGCAGGGCCTGATCTTCCCGCTGATCGTGCCCATGATCGGCGTGCTGACGGCGATCATCGGCATCTTCGTCACGGGGCTGCGCGACCGCGACCGCAGCGGCATGGCGGCGATCAACCGCAGCTTCTTCATCTCGGCCGGGATCTCGGCGGTGCTGGTCGCCGCGGCGGCCTTCTGGTATCTGCCCAGCAGCTTCGGCGCCCTGTCGGGCTCGACCGTCACCTCCGACGCCGACCCGCGCCTGATCGCGGTGGGCGCGGTGCTGATCGGCCTGGTCCTGGCCAGCGCGATCCAGCTGCTGACCGGCTACTTCACCGAGACCAACCGCCGTCCGGTGCGCGAGATCGGCGAGAGCTCGGCCACCGGGCCGGCCACCGTCATCCTCGCCGGCATCAGCGTCGGCCTGGAGTCGGCCGTCTACTCGGCGCTGATCATCGGCGGCGCGGTCTACGGGGCGTTCCTGCTCGGGTTCGGGAACGTCACGATCGCGCTGTTCGCGGTGGCCCTGGCCGGCACCGGCCTGCTGACCACGGTCGGCGTCATCGTCTCCATGGACACCTTCGGCCCGGTCTCCGACAACGCCCAGGGCATCGCCGAGATGTCCGGCGACGTCGAGGGCGAGGGCGCGCGGGTGCTCACCAGCCTCGACGCCGTCGGCAACACCACCAAGGCCATCACCAAGGGCATCGCCATCGCCACGGCCGTGCTGGCGGCGACGGCGTTGTTCGGCGCGTTCCGCACGGCGGTGGAGGACCAGCTCTCCAAGGCCGGCCAGGACATCAAGGCGGCGCTGGGCGCCTTCTCCACCTTCAGCCTCAGCATCGACCAGCCGAACGTGCTGGTGGGGCTGATCGTCGGCGCCGCGGTGGTGTTCCTGTTCTCCGGCCTGGCGATCTCGGCGGTCGGCCGCGCGGCCATGCGGGTGGTCTTCGAGGTACGCGACCAGTTCCGCAACAAGCCGGGCATCATGGACGGCACCGAGAAGCCCGAGTACGGCCGCGTCGTGGACATCTGCACCCGCGACTCGCTCCGCGAGCTGGCCACGCCCGGCCTGCTGGCGGTGATGACCCCGATCGCGGTCGGGTTCGCGCTCGGCTACGCGCCGCTCGGCGCGTTCCTGGCCGGCGCGATCGCCTGCGGCACCCTGATGGCCGTCTTCCTGGCCAACTCCGGTGGCGCCTGGGACAACGCCAAGAAGCTGGTCGAGGACGGGCACCACGGCGGCAAGGGCTCCGAGGCCCACGCCGCCACGGTCATCGGCGACACGGTCGGCGACCCGTTCAAGGACACCGCGGGCCCGGCCATCAACCCGCTGATCAAGGTGATGAACCTGGTGGCGCTGCTGGTCGCGCCGGCCGTCGTCCTGTACGCGGGCAACGCCGCGCTGCGGGTCGGCATCACGGTGGTGGCGGTGGCGGTGGTCGTGGCGGCCATCGTCGTCTCCAAGCGCAGGTCGGTGACGAGCGAGCCGGCCAACAACGACCGCGAGCACGAGCCCGTGGCATCGTAACGACCGATCGACGAGACGCCCGTCCCGGCCAGGGGCGGGCGTCTTCGCATGCGGGTGGGTGGCGCGGGGACGGCGGGGGCGCGGTGGGAAACTGGGCGGGTGGAAGAGGACAACCGGCCCTCGGGCGGGAAGACGCTGGGCCTGATCCTACTGGCGATGCTGGTCATCTTGGGCGTGATCATCGGGCTCGGGATCTGGGCGTCGAAGGGATGACGTGCCAGACGATGACGTGCCAGACGATGACGTGCCAGACGATGACGTGCCAGACGATGACGTGCCAGATGGTGACGTGCCGGGTGATGACCTGTCGAGGGGATGACGTGCCGAGGTGATGACGTGATGCGGACCCTGATACTGCTCCGCCATGCCAAGGCCGCGCAGGTGCCCGGTCTGGCCGACCGCGAACGTCCGCTGACCGAGCGCGGCGAGCGGGACGCCGGCCGGGCCGGCGACGAGATCAGGGCGGCCGGGCTGAGCCCCGACGCGGTGCTCTGCTCCCCGGCGCTGCGGACCAGGCGGAGCGCCGAGCTGGCCTTCCCCGGCATGGAGATCAGCTACGAACGCGACATCTACCAGGCATATCCCGAAGAACTGCTCGAACTGCTCCGCAGGACCGACCCGGAGCTGGGCACGGTCGTGTTGTGCGGGCACAATACCGCGGTGCACGAGCTGGCCCTGCAACTGGGCGGCGGCGACTACGGCTTCCGGCCGGGGGCGTTCGCGGTGATCCAGGTGGAGGCGGCGTGGGTAGACCTGTGGCCGGGGGAGGGACGCCTGGTCACGCACTGGGATCCCAAGGAGCACTGACCGGGGACGACGCCTATGCGGGGGGCCGCCAGAGCGCTGCGTGACGGCTTCTCGCTGCCCGCGCGCCCGCCCTGGGGGTACGGGCTGCTGTGCGGGCTCGCGGTGGCCGGGCCGCTGCTGGCCGGGGTGCTGGCGGGCCGGCCGCAGTCGGGGGCGTTCCTGGCCCTGGGGGCGTATCTGACGGCGTTCGGGGACATGTACGGGCAGCCGTACGCGGCGCGGGCGCGGTCCATGGCCATCAAGATCGTGCTGATCGCCGGCGGGTGCTGGCTGGGCCTGTACCTGGCGGACCGGCCCTGGTGGGCGGTGCTGGCGCTCGGAGCGGTCGCCGCGGCGGGCGGCCGGTGGCGCACGGTCGGGACGCCGCCCGCGTTCGCCCTGGTCACCGGGTTCTACCTGGCGGTGCCCGCGGGGTTCGGGCCGCCCGAGCTGATGGTGCTCGGCGGCCTCCTGTACGCCGTGCTCGCCCTGGCCCTGTGGCCTTTGCGCCGGTTCGACCCGTTGGCGACGGCGCTGGGCGAGGCCGTCCGCGGCGTGGCCGGGCTGCTCGACGGGCTCGCCGGCGGCGACTGGGACGACCGAAGGGAACGCGCGTCCAAGGCCCTGGAGACGGCGGCCACGGCGTCGGCGTCGTTCGGGAGCATGGACGCGGCCGGCCGGTCCGCCGACGCGTACGTCGAGGCGCTGGTCCGGATCTTCCACGAGACGGTGGCGCTGCGCGCCCTGCGCGCGGCCGCCCCGGACGAGCAGGACGGGATCGACGACGTGGCCACGACGCTGGCCGCGGACCTGCGGGAGGCCGCGGACGGGCGGCGGGCCGGGGTGGTGGAGGCGCTGGCCGTCACCGCCGACTACGCCGAGCGCCTGGGCGCGCGCGAGCCGGGCGCCGACCCGGCGGCGCTGCGCAGCGGCGCGGTGCTCGGGCAGGCCCGGCGCTGCCTGGACCGGATCGCGGTGGGGGTGCGCACGGTCGGCCTCCTGGCCGCCCGGCACGTGCCCCCGGCCGGCCGCGGGCTGCTGCCCGGGTTGCGGGGAAAGCCTGCGGCGGGGCGCGGGCTGCCGGCGGGATTGCCGGAAGAGCCTGTGACGGGCCGCGGGCTGCTGCCTGGGAAGCCTGCGGCAGGGCGCCGGCTGTTCGCGCGGTTGCCGTGGAAGCCGCCGCCGGGCGGATCGGGGCCCGGGCACGCCGGGCGGCTGGGGCTCACCGCCGCCGTGGCGATGGCGCTGATGCTGGGGGTGCACGAGCAGTACGGCAAATGGTTCGTGTTCACCGTGCTGCTGGCGGTGCGGCCCACCTACGGGGACACCGTCGAGCGGGTGGTGCTGCGGGTGGCCGGCACCGTGGCGGGGGCCGCGGCGGCGGCGCTGATCCTGGCGGCGGTGCCGGGGCCGTACACGATCGTGGGGACGGTGCTGGTGTTCGGCACGCTCGGGTTCGCCCTGCGCGAGGTCAGCTACGGCTACTGGTCGATCTTCGCGACGCCGCTGGCCATGATGCTCACCGACTTCTCGACCCGGCTCGACTGGGAGGCGGCGGGGATCAGGCTGGCGCTCACCGCGGGCGGCGGCGTGCTGGCGCTGGCGGCGGCCCGCCTGCTGTGGCCGCGCGGCCAGGCGGGACGGCTGCGCGGCCTGGCCGCCGAGCTGCTGCGCGAGCACGCCTGCCTCGTCCGCGCGCTGGCCGAAGGCGACCTGGACCGGCTGCCCGACCGTACGGAGTCGGCCGGGACGGCGGCCGACCGGCTGCGCGAGTCGCTGGACAAGCTGGACAAGGAGCCGGGCGGCAGCGCGCCGGCCGAGCTGCGGGCCGCGCTGACGCTGGCCAGGAAGCTCAGGGACGACGCGATCCTGCTCGGCGCCGTGCTGCGCGGGGCCGAGCCCGGCTCGGACGCCACCGCCGGCGTGCTGGACGCGGTGGCCGACCGCCTGGACGCCGTGGGGCAGGCCGTACGGGAGCGCGAGCCGCCGCCCGCCGCCGACGCGTTCGAGTCGCAGCTCGACGAGGTGGCGCGGGAGGTCAGCTCGCTGATGGAGGAGGCGGCGGCGGGGGAGGGCACGGCCGTGCGCAGGCGGCTGCGGCACGCGGTGACCGCCCACCCGGCGCTCAGGTCGCTCTGCAAGGACGCGCTCGACCTGGCCGCCGAGGTCACCGCCCGGTTCAGGACGTGAGCACGCCGTCCTCGGCGTCGGCGGCCTCGACCTCGTCCCTGGAGATGCCCAGGAGGTAGAGGATCGAGTCGAGGTAGGGCGTGTTGACCGCAGTGTCGGCCGCCTGCCGGACGACGGGCTTGGCGTTGAAGGCGATGCCCAGCCCCGCCGCGGCGATCATGTCGAGGTCGTTGGCGCCGTCGCCGATGGCCACCGTCTGGGAGATGGGCAGCCTGGCCTCCCTGGCGAACCGCTCCAGCGCGCGGGCCTTGCCCGGCCGGTCGACGATCTCGCCGACGACCCGCCCGGTGAGCTTGCCGTCGATGACCTCCAGGACGTTCGCCGCCGAGTAGTCGATGCCCAGCTCCTCGACCAGGGCGTCGGTGATCTGGGTGAAGCCGCCGCTGACGATGGCGAAGCGGTAGTCGAGGCGCTTGAGCGTACGGACGAGGGTGCGGGCGCCGGGGGTGAGCACGACCTCCTGGCGCACCTGCTCGAACACCTCGGCCGGCAGCCCTTCGAGCAGCGCGACCCGGCGGCGCAGCGACTCGGCGAAGTCGAGCTCGCCGCGCATGGCCTGCTCGGTGACCCGGGCGACCTCGTCGAGGCAGCCGGCGTGCGCGGCCAGCAGCTCGATGACCTCGCCCTGGATGAGGGTGGAGTCGACGTCCATGACGATGAGCCGCTTGGCCCGGCGCGACAGGCCGGTGCGCTGGACGGCGACGTCGACCTCCTGGGCGGCGGCCTCGGCGGCCAGCTCGACGCGCAGGGCGGTCGGGTTGGCGCCGGAGACCGACAGCTCGATGCAGGTGACGGGCCACTGGGCGAGGCGTTCGATGCGGTCGATGTTGGCGCCGGCGGCGGCGATGCGGCCGGCGATGCCCGCGATGGCGGCGGGCTGGAGGGTGGCGCCGAGCACGCTGACCGACAGGCGGCCGCGGCGGCGCTGTTCCTTGGCCTGGGAGCCGGTGGAGAGCTCGACCTCCATTCCGAGGTCTTCGGCCACCCGTTCGACGGCGGTCCACATCGCGCCGAGGGTGGTGCCCGTGCCGGTGGACGGGCCGCCGGCGTACGCGACGAGCACGCCGAGCGTGAGTCTGCCGCGGATGACGACCTGTTCGATGTCCGCGACCGTCACCGGGAACCCGGACAGCACGGAGAAGAGCCTGGAGGTGACACCGGGCCGGTCGGGGCCGGTCAGGGTGATCAGGAGGGTGCGCTGGTCCACATCCAGCCACGGTACTGCGCCCGGTCCGGTGCCCGCGCAGCAGGCTCGCCATTCGGACACGGGCGCAGCGGCCGCGGGACTAGCGGACGATCTTCGTCTTGGCGGTCTTGGCGTAGCCGTGCTCGGGGATGCCGAGGCGCTCGAGCTCTTCCTGGGCCAGGGACCACGTGCCCTTCTCCTGGTCCCACATGCCCTGCTGGACGTCGTAGGTGACCACGCCGAGGGTCGCCTTCTGCGTGCCCATGGCGCTCTTCTTCAGTTTGGCGTAGAACTCGAGGCGGACCCAGTCGTCCTTCTCCAGGACGTAGGGGACGCTGCAGTACAGGGCGCGGCCGTCGAGGGCGCAGATGGTGCCCTTGGGGGCGCTGTAGCGGATCTTCCGGAGGTCCACGCCCTTCGGGAACTGGCCGCCGACGAACCAGGCGTCGGCCGAGTACGGGCCGGTGTTGGTCGCCTGGAGGCTGTACTTGATCTGGCCGCCGGCCTTGGCCGTCTTGGACGCCTTCAACTTGATGTCGAAGACCGCGAAGGGGGCGTCGGCGGCCTTGGCCGCCGTGGCGGTGTGGGCGGCGGTGGTCGTCGTGGCGGACGCGGGCACCGCCGGGACAATCAGCGCACCGGCCAGCAAAGCCAGCGAGGCGACCTTAGTGAGGGAGTTGCGCATTAACGTCTCCGGAGAGGAAGTGGCACGGGGACGCGCTTGAACAAGCCCCCGTAAATGTCGGCTGTTCCTATCACGAGGGCAAAATGTGTGTAAAGCTTATTTATCCAGAATCAGGTGCGTGTCGCCGAACTCGTGCCACAGATATCCCTTCCGCAGCGCCTCTTCGTACGCGCGGGCCAGCGCCCTCTCGCCGGCGATCGCCGTCAGCATGAGCAGGTGGCTGGAGCGAGGTTCGTGCAGGCCGGTGATGAGCCCGGTGACCGCCCGTACCCCGGTGGCCGGGGTGACGACGTGGCCGGTCCAGCCGGAGGCGGCGCCGACCAGGCCGTCCGGGCCCACGGCGGTCTCCAGTGCGCGCACGACGGTCGTCCCCGCGGCGATCACCCGGCCGCCGTTCCGCCGGGTCAGGTTGACCAGCCGGGCGGTGGCGGCGGGCACCTCGTACCGCTCGGCGTAGGGCCGCTCGTCCTTCTCCGGCGAGGCAACGCCGGTGTGCAGCGTGACGGGCGCGATCGTCACGCCCCGCGAGACCAGCGCGGTGACCAGCTCGGAGGTGAACGGCCGGGCCGCGCTCGGCATCTCCGCGCTGCCCGGCACGGTGGCGAACACCGTCTGGTAGGCGTCGATGGGCCAGTCGGCCGGCACGTACGAGTAGCGGATCGGACGGCCGTGCTCGCGCAGGTACGGCAGCACGTCCCGGTCCAGCCGCGCCCGCCACAGCCGCGGCGTCTCCCGTTCGATCAGCCGCAGCGTGGCCCGGCCGGGCAGCGGCAGCCACTCGCCCGGCTCGCCGCCCCCGTACGGCTCGGACGCCTTGGCCGTCCTGCGGCGCAGCTCGACCAGCCAGGTGCCGTCCTCGCGGGCGGTCGAGAAGTGCACCGCGAGCCGGTCGAGCCGGACCGCAGCGGGCAGCGTCGCCGAGTTGTTGACCACGATCAGGTCGCCGGGGTCGAGCAGTCCGGGCAGGTCGCCGAACCGGTGGTGGGCGGGCTCGGCCTCGCCGCGCGAGACCATCAGGCGCACCGCGTCCCTGGCCAGCCCGCGCGCCTCGGGCGGCTCGTGGGCCGACAGGTCGTCGGGCAGCGCGAAGTCCAGCAGCGCCGTCATTGCAGGCTCACCTTCCCGCCGGCCGGACGGGACGTGACCAGGTCGCGCAGCGCCGCGGCCACCTTGGCGGGGTCGGTGGCCGACGACGCCTCCTCGGCCCCGACGGCGTCGGCGAGCATGCGGGTGTTCATCTCGCCGGGATCGGCCCACCAGACCCGCAGGCCGGGCTCCTCGGCGGCCAGCACGTTCGACAGCTGCTCCAGGGCGGCCTTGGTCGCGCCGTAGCCGCCCCAGCCCGCGTAGGCGCCGGTGGCGGCGTCGGAGGTGATATTGACCACGGCTCCGCCGGCCGCGCGCAGGGCGGGCAGCGTGGCCTGGATGAGCGCGAGCGGCGCGGTCACGTTCGTCTCCAGCAGGACCCGGAACGCCTCCAGCGGGTAGCCCGCCAGCGGCGGCAGCGGGGTCACCCCGAGGTCACTGGCGTTGTTGACCAGGAGGTCCAGCTCGGGCACGGCCCGTCCCAGCCGCGCGATGTGCTCGGGGTCGGTCACGTCGCCGGGGATCGCGGTGGCGCCCAGCTCGTCGGCGATCCGGCGCAGCTCGTCGGCGCCGCGGGCGGTGAGCACGAGGTTCCAGCCCGCCTCCGACAGGGACCTCGCCAGGGCGAGGCCGAGGCCGCGGGAGGCGCCGGTGATGAGAGCGGTGTTCGTCATGACATCGACGCTAGGATCGGCGCGCCGCGCCGGCATCGGGCGCAGGGCCCGCTCCCGCCTGGGCACATCGTCCTAGGACGTCCTAGGACTCCGCCCCCGGAGCGGGACCCTAGAGTGGGTCCGTGAGCTCATCGGACCGGGACGAGATCCTGCAGGCGGTGAGTTCCGCCGTGCTCGCGGTCACCCGCCATCTGTCGGTCCGCGAGGTGCTCCAGGTCATCGTACGGTCGGCGCAGCGCCTCCTCGACGCCCGCTACGCCGCGCTCGGCGTGCCCGACGACGACGGCTCGTTCGCCGAGTTCGTCGCCGAGGGCCTCACCGACAAGCAGTGGGCGGCCATCGGCCCGCTGCCCAGGCAGCACGGCATGCTCGGCGCGATGCTCCGCGAAGGCACCCCGGCCCGGCTGCCCGACCTGCGGGAGGACCCGCGGTTCGAGTGGTGGCCGAAGGCGCACCCGGTGATGAAGGACTTCCTCGGCGTGCCCATCCGCGACGCCGACCAGGTGATCGGCATCATCTTCCTGGCCAACAAGCGCACCCCCGGCGGGTTCACGCAGGAGGACCAGGAGCTGCTGACGCTGTTCGCCGCGCACGCCGCCATCGCGCTCACCAACGCCAGGCTCTACGAGCGCGGGCGCGAGCTGGCCATGCTGGAGGAGCGCAACCGGGTGGCCCGCGAGCTGCACGACGCGGTCACGCAGAAGCTGTTCTCGCTCCGCCTGACCGCCCAGGCCGCCGCCACCATGCTGGACAAGGCCCCCGAGAAGGCGCAGGCCGAGCTCGAACGCGTCCAGCGGCTGGCCGGGGAGGCGCTGTCGGAGCTGCGCGCGGTGATCGTCGAGCTGCGCCCGGCCGAGCTCGACCGGCACGGGCTCGCCGAGACGTTGCGCAAGCACGTGCGCATGCTCGACCGGCTCCACCCCTCGCCGGTCACCTTCGAGTGCGACGAGTTGCCGCCGCTCGACTCGGCGGTGGAGGTGGCCGTGCTGCGGGTGGCCCAGGAGGCGCTGCACAACGCGCTCAGGCACTCCGGGGCCTCGCGGGTGTCCGTGCGTCTGGTCCTCGACGGGGGGACGCTGGCGCTGACGGTCCACGACGACGGCGACGGCTTCGAGCAGGGGGAGTCGCACGGCCTCGGCCTGGTGTCGATGCGCGACCGGGCGGAGTCGGTCGGCGGGGCGATGACGGTCTCCTCGGCCCCCGGCCAGGGGACCACCGTACGCGTGGAGGTGGGCGTGTGATCCGGGTGCTGATCGCCGACGATCATCCGGTGGTCCGGCAGGGGCTGCGGACGTTCCTCGACCTCCAGGACGACATCACCGTCGTCGGCGAGGCGGTCGACGGCGCGCAGGCCGTCGAGCTGGTCGGCGAGCTGACGCCCGACGTGCTGCTGCTGGACCTGAAGATGCCGGTGCTCGACGGGCTCGGCGCGCTGGAGCGGCTGGCCGGCTCGGCCACGCGGGTGGTGGTGCTGACGTCCGTGAGCGACCGGTCCGACGTCGGCCCGGCGATGCGGGCGGGGGCGGCGGGCTTCCTCTACAAGGACGTCGATCCGTCCGCGCTGGTCCAGGCCGTGCGGGCGGTGCACAACGGTCAGGTGCTGCTCGCGCCGGAGGCGGCCGAGGCGATGTTGTCCGCCCCGGCGCCCGTGGCCGCCGTGCCGGGGCCGGCGCCGCTGACCGAGCGCGAGCGCGAGGTGCTGGCCCTGATCGCGGCCGGGCGGTCCAACAGGGAGATCGCGCGCAGCCTCGCCGTCGCGGAGAAGACGGTCAAGACCCACGTGTCGAACGTGCTGATGAAGCTGGGCGTCCAGGACCGGACCCAGGCCGCGCTGTACGCCGTGCGGCACGGCCTGGCCTGATCAGCCGGTCAGGTGTCCTTCTTCTGGTTGGACTCCTCGTGGCTGGCCGGCGGGTTGTACTCCTTGACGGGCGGCGGCGGCGTCCAGCGCTTGGTGGGTTTGCGCGGCGGCACCACGATCTTGGTCTTGGCCGTCCTGAGCCAGGAGTAGCCCTTGATGCCGAGGCGCTTGAGCTCTTCCTTGTCGATGTTCTCCATGCCCTGGTCGACGTCGTACGCGATGACGCCGAGCTTGGCGACGGCCACGCCCCTGGTGCCCTTCTTCAGGGTGACCTGGAAGTTCAGCCAGTCCGTCTTGCCCTTCGGCAGGACGAATTTGCCCCAGCACCAGAACCAGCGGCCCTCCCAGGTGCACTTCGTGCCCTTCGACGCCCCCCAGCGCAGCGTGGGCACCACGCCCTTGGGCACCTGTCCGCCGATCCAGTAATAGTCGGCGTAGTACGGCCCCAGATTCTTCGCTTTGAGGTAGTAAGTTATCTTTCCGCCGCTTCTGGTGCGGTTGTTGTACTTAACGGAGATCTTGAAGTTCGAGAACGGCTTGGCCCTGGCGGCGACGGCCCGCGTCGTCGCGGTGGTCGTGGTGGTCATGGCCTCTGCCTGGGCCGGGGCCACCAACGGCACGGCGGCCAGGCCGCTGACTAAGAACAGGCTGAAGCTCTTGCGCATGTGACGGCTCCCCGTACGGTGCTGGAAATCCCCGATCTTCTCCGTGATTATTGCGTAGGGCAAATTTTTCGCAAAGAGCGATGATCTTTCGTGACTTCGGATGGCTTGCGGGCCTTTCGCATGGTTCATCACGCTTCGATCGGGGGTCTCAGCGCAAGGGGAGGACCAGGTGCCGGAGACGCACCCATTACAGCCCGGCGATCCGCGATCTCTGGGCGCCTACCGGCTGCTGGAGCGCCTCGGCAAGGGGGCCCAGGGGGTCGTCTTCAAGGCGGCGGGGCCCGACGGGCGGCTTGTCGCGATCAAGCTGCTGAACACGCTGCTCGACCGGCCCGGACTCGACGGGGAGCGGTTCCTGCGCGAGGTCGCCGCCGCGCGCCGGGTCGCCCAGTTCTGCACCGCGCAGGTGCTGGGGGCCAACCTGGACGGCGAGCAGCCGTACATCGTGAGCGAGCTGGTCGACGGGGTGTCGCTCCAGGTCGTGGTGCAGCGGGAGGGGCCGCGCCAGGGCGGGGCGCTGTACCGGCTGGCCGTCGGCACCGTCACCGCGCTGGCCGCCATCCACCGGGCCGGGATCGTCCACAGGGACTTCAAGCCGAGCAACGTGCTGCTGGGGCCCGACGGGCCGCGCGTGATCGACTTCGGCATCGCCAGGGCGCTGGACTCGGCGATGACGATCAGCAGCGGGGTGGTCGGGACGCCGGCGTACATGTCGCCCGAGCAGATCTCGGGCGAGCGTGTGGGGCCCGCCGGCGACATGTTCAGCTGGGCGCTCACCATGCTGTACGCCGCCACCGGGCGGCCCGCGTTCGGCCAGGACAGCCTGCCCGCGGTCATCTACCGGGTGATGAACGAGGAGCCCGACCTGTCGGCGCTGCCCGGCGAGCTGCGGCCGTTGGTGCAGGCGTGCCTGAGCAAGCGCGCCGAGGACCGGCCCACGGCGGCGGACGCGCTGTTCGCCCTGCTGGAGAACCAGGGGGCGGCGGCCCAGCGGGACGCCGAGGTCGCCCTCAACACCGGCTCCCAGCTCGCCGCCGACCACCCCCGCCCTCACCTCGCCGCCGACGACCCCCACCTAGCCGCCGACGGCCCCGGCCCTTCGGGCCCGCCGCCTTCGGGCCCGCCGCCTTCGGGTCCTTTCGCTTCGGGTTCCCGGCCCTCGGGCGCCGGACCGTCCGGGCCCGCGCCCGCCGGCGGGGTGAGGGATCCGGGGCCCGTAGGGGCTCGGGGGCCGCAGGAGGCGCCCGCGCCGACCGGATGGGCCAATCCGTCCGGGGCGTCCTACGCCCCGGCGCCGTCGGCCGCCCGCCCGGCGGTCCAGGGCGGGCCTGCGGCGGGTGGGGCCGGGCGAGGGCCGGCTGGTCCCGGGGCGCCGTTCGGAAGGGCTGGGGCGGGCGGCGGGCAGGAGGGGGTCACGCGATACGTCCGGCAGGCGCCTGCCGGACCCTACGGGCAGCCGCCGCGGCTGCCGCCGCCGTACCCCATGGGGCCGCGGCAGGCGCCGGCCGGGAGCGGCAACGACGCGTTCTTCAGGCACGCCCCCGCCGTCGTACCGCCCGGTGAGGTCAGGGCCAGGCGCAGGCGCGCGATCATGGTGGCCGGCGCGCTCGCCGTGGCGCTCGCGCTGGCCGGCGGCGTGCTGTTCCTGGGGCCGAGGATGTTCGGCCCGGAAAACCCGCCGAGCCCGGGCGCGGCGGCCGAGGCCACCACGTCGCTGGCCCCGAGCCCCGGTCTGCCCACTGTCCAGCCCACGGCGACGCTGCCCGCCACCGCTACCCCGCCGTCCACGCCGGTCCCGAGTCCCACCGTCACCCCCATGCCCACACAGACGGTCCCGCCGCAGGCCGTCGCCGCCATCGGCAAGCAGGACGGCAAGTCGCTCAAGGGCCACACCAAGGGCGTCCAGACGATCTCCGCCCTGTCCCTGGGCGACGGCAGGACCTGGCTGGTGTCCGGCGGCCAGGACGGCCGCGTCCGCCTGTGGGACCTGGGCAGGCACAAGCCGCTGGCCGCCATGAGGGGCCACAGCGAGGAGGTGTACGCCGTGGCCGCCGTCATGATGGGCAAGACGCCCATGGCGGTGTCCGGGGGCTACGACGGCAGCGTCCGCCTGTGGAACCTCAAGACGCACAAGGGCAAGGTCCTCGGCTGGCACGGTGACGCCGTCTACTCGGTCGCGCTGACCAAGGCGGGCGGCAAGTGGATCGCCGTGACCGGGGACGCCAACGGCTGGCTGCGCTTCTGGGACCTGAAGAGGCGCAAGGCCACCGGCAGGGCCGTCAAGGCCCACCGCACGTCCGTGAACTGGCTCAACGCCACCCACCTCGGCGACCGCGCGATCGTCGTCTCGGCCGGCGAGGACGCGACGCTGCGCCTGTGGGACGTGGCCCGCCACAAGCCGTACGGAAAGGCGTACAAGGGGCATACGAAGGGCGTGTACGCGGTGACCACCGGCAGGCTCGGAGACCGGACGGTGGTCGCGTCCGGCGGCAAGGACCGGAAGATCCGGATCTGGGACCCGAAGACCGGCAAGACCATCGGCTCGCCCCTGCCGGGTCACAAAAAGATCATCTACTCCTTGTCCTTCGGCACGCTGGGCGGCCGCACGGTCCTGCTGTCCGGCTCGACCGACGGGACCATCCGGCTCTGGGACCCCGACACGCACAAGCCTCTGGGCAAACCGGTCAAGGCCCACAAGCGCGGCGTGTACGCGGTCGGGATCGTCCCCTCGGACGGCGGCCCGGTCGTCGTGTCGGCCGGCAAGGACAAGGTCATCCGCGTCTGGAGGCCGAAGGAGGAGGCCGGGTCCTGAGCCGCCTACGAGTGGCGTACCGGCTCGAAGATGGCGTGATGGGCGGCCACCAGGGCGCGGCGGACGGCCCGGTCGAGCTCCCGCAGGGCCGTGGCCCTGGCCGCGACCTGCGTCGAGGTGAGCCCGCGGTCGTCGGCCAGGACGAGGACGGCGGCCAGCCGGGTGGCCAGCGTGGAGACGCGGTGGGCGCGGGCCGGGTAGCCGGGGGCCAGCTCGCCGCCGCGCTGGGGCCGGTCGGGCCGGGCCTGGGCCGGCCCTTCGACGCCGGTCAGCGCCTCGGTGGCGGCGCGCATGGCCGACGACAGCTCGTGCTCGGCCTCGGCCAGCGAGGGCAGGTCCTGGCGTACGGGCCCGGCGTCGTGCACCTCCAGGCGGGTCCCCACGTACGAGGAGCCGCGCCGGTCGGGGACGGGCACCAGGCCGAGCCGCCGGTCGCGCAGCACGGCGACCGCGGCCTGCCCGGCGTCGACGGCGGAGGAGTTGAACGTCGCCGGCCCGGACAGCCCCAGCGGGTCGCCGGGCGCGGGAAGGGCGAGCCGGAACTCGTGCAGGCCGTCGGACCGCAGGTTTGCGAGGTATTTACGCAGCGGCACGTCACCGGCGACGACGGGCCCCGCGACGGCTTCCACGTGGTCAGCCGCCTCGTCGAGGCCGACGTGACCGGAGAGCCACGCGTTGCCCCAGGCGACGAGCGAGGGACAGACAGGTGATTCAGGGTGCACCGATCCACGATAAGCGCTCGCCCTGCAATAGGTTTGTCCCCAGGGTGACTCCAAAGGTCCCCAGGGTGACTCCAAGGGAGGGAACGGGGATGGGTGGTCAGGTGCTGCGGCTCCAGGACGTCGCCGTCAGGCGCGACGGAGCGGCCCTGCTGCGCGGCATCGACTGGACGGTCAACGAGGACGAGCGCTGGGTCGTCATCGGTCCCAACGGCGCGGGCAAGACCACGTTGTTGCAGGTCGCCGCGACGTTGCTCTATCCGACCGAGGGCGTGGTCGAGGTGCTGGGGGAGCGGCTGGGGCAGACCGACGTGTTCGACCTGCGGCCGCGCATCGGGCTGGCGAGCGCCGCGCTGGCCGAGCGCATCCCGCCGGAGGAGAAGGTCATCGACCTCGTCCTGACCGCCTCGTACGCCATCATGGGCCGCTGGACGGAGGAGTACGACTCCAACGACGTGACCAGGGCCGTCGAGCTGATCGACATGATGGGCGCGGCCCACCTGATCAGGCGGCGGTTCGGCACCCTGTCGGAGGGCGAGCGCAAGCGGGTGCAGATCGCCCGCGCGCTCATGCCCGACCCCGAGATCCTCCTGCTCGACGAGCCGGCCGCCGGCCTCGACCTGGGCGGCCGGGAAGACCTGGTGCGCCGGCTGTCGGCGCTGGCCGGCGACTACCGCTCGCCGACGCTGGTGCTGGTGACGCATCACGTCGAGGAGGTGCCGAGCGGGTTCACGCACGGCCTGCTGCTGCGGCACGGGTCCGTGGTGGCGCAGGGGCCGCTCGACCACGTGATGACGGCCGACAACCTGTCCCGTACGTTCGGGGTGCCGCTGACGCTCGACCGGAGCGCCGAGGGCCGCTGGTACGCCCGGGCACACTGACCTCACTGGATCACCATTTATGCGGATATCGGTCGCCTAAAGGTGAAACGAAATATCATGCACCGAGTCGGTCCCCTCGACTCCGGAGCTTCGCCATGTCGACCGAGCAGCTCGTCGTCGCCCTCGTCGTGGTCGCGGCGATGGGCTTCGTGGTGGCCCGCAGCATCCGCATCATCCCGCAGGCCACGGCCGCCGTCATCGAACGGCTGGGCCGCTACCACCGCACGCTGACGCCCGGGCTCAACATGGTGGTCCCGTTCGTCGACCGCATCAAGGGCCTGATCGACCTGCGGGAACAGGTGGTCTCGTTCCCGCCGCAGCCGGTGATCACGTCCGACAACCTGGTGGTGTCGATCGACACGGTGATCTACTTCCAGGTCACCAACCCCAAGGCGGCCACGTACGAGATCGCGAACTTCCTGATCGGCGTCGAGCAGCTCACCGTCACCACGCTGCGCAACGTGGTCGGCGGCATGGACCTGGAACGCACGCTGACCTCGCGCGAGGAGATCAACACCGAGCTGCGCGGCAGCCTCGACGAGGCCACCGGCAAGTGGGGCATCCGGGTCAACCGGGTCGAGCTGAAGGCCATCGACCCGCCCGTCTCCATCCAGGACTCGATGGAGAAGCAGATGCGCGCCGACCGGGACAAGCGCGCCGCCGTGCTGGCCGCCGAGGGGCAGCGCCAGGCGGCGATCCTGGCCGCCGAGGGCGACAAGCAGGCCGCCGTGCTGCGCGCCAGGGGCGAGGCGGAGGCGGCCGTGCTGCGGGCGCAGGCGGACGCCGAGGCTCAGGCCATGCGCGCCAAGGGCCAGGCGGACGCGATCGGCATGGTCTTCAAGGCCATCCACGACGGGAAGCCCGACCAGCGACTGCTGGCCTACCAGTACCTCCAGACCCTGCCCGAGATCGCCAAGGGCGACGCCAACAAGGTCTGGATCGTGCCCTCGGAGCTGGGCAAGGTGCTGGAAGGGCTGGGCGGGCTGTTCGCCCCTCCCGCGCCGAAGAACCCCGAAGAATAACTCAAACACATGTACGGATAAATACCGGCCTAAGTGGGTATAAATCAGTACATGAAGGGTGATCGGGTGGAGATCGTCATCGACGCGGGCGGCTCCCCGCGAACCTACGAGGTCACGGCCACCCGCGCGGGCCGGCGCGTCGAGGTGGCCAACCGGCGCGGGCTGGTGGAGGTGAGCGAGGTCACCCGGAGCGGCACGCCGGTGCGGACGGCCCGCTTCATGTCCAGCCGGATCCTCGCCCTCGTGGAGCATCCGGCCGACGAAGCCGCAGGCGACGGCTAGCGGAAGTCCGCCACGTGGTCCTCGGCCCACTGGCGGAAGGTCAGCGCGGGCCGGCCGAGCAGTCGCTCCACCGTGTCGGTCACCCGCTCGGGGTTGTGCACCGCCGCCCCCCAGCCCTTCAGCGCGGCCTCCACGAACCCGGGATCGCCCCAGGCGGCCGTCAGGTGCTCGCGGGCCTCGTCCAGCGGCTGCTCCTCCCAGCGCACCTCGTGCCCGGCCGCCTCGCCGATGATCCGCACCTGCTCGGCCTGGGTGAGCTGTTCGGGGCCGGAGAGCACGTACTTGCCGCCCGTGTGGCCGGCCGAGGTGAGCACGTGCGCGGCCACCGCGGCGATGTCCTTCTCGTGGATCAGCGCCCTGACCGCCTGCCCGAACGGCCAGCGCACGACGCCCTGCCGGATCTGGGCGGCCCAGCCCAGCGTGTTGGCGGCGAAGCCGCCGGGCCGCAGGAACGTCCAGGCGAGGCCGGAATGCCGGATCAGCCGCTCGACACTCTGGTGGAACAGCGTCGGCTCCTCGCCGTCGGCCAGGTCCTCGACGTCGGCGGACAGGTAGACCACGCGGCGGGCGTGCCTGGCGAGGGCCGTCACCGCGCCCGCGGTCGCCGCCTCGGAGTAGCCGGGCCACAGCAGGAAGACGCTCTCGACGTCCCGCAGCGCCGGTTCAAGGGTCTCGGGCACGGTCAGGTCGCCGCGCACGGCCTCCACGCCCTCGGGGAGCCGGGCCTTGTCGGGGTTCCTGACCAGGGCCCGCACGTCCAGGCCCGCCTCCGCGAGCTGGGAGACCACGTGTTTGCCCACATTGCCGGTCGCGCCGGTCACCAGAATTTTGCTCATGGCCCCGACGGTAGGACCTCAAGTTAAGTTCAGGTCAATCCCGGCCGTACCTGGATCGTGCCGTCGCGGCGGACGCGGGTCTCGAACATGGGCGCGGGCGCGGTCGCGGGACCGTGCTTCACCGAGCCGTCGGCCAGCCGGAACGTGCTGCTGTGCCACGGGCAGACCACGCACGCCTCGCCGTCCTCCATGACCAGCCGGCCCTGGTGCAGCGGGCCGGCGAGGTGCGGGCAGCGGTCGGCCAGCACGGTCACCCCGTCGCCCTGGCGCAGCACGAAGAGCTGGATGTAGCCGAGCCGGCGCGCGACCGGCCTGCCGTCGGGCAGGTCCTTGAGCGGGCACAGGTCGTGCCAGCCCAGCGGTACGAGATGGGCGACCTGCGGCGCGTGGTTGGCCCCCGCGGCCTGCCGGTAGGCCATGTGGCCGCCGAGGTAGCCGCCCAGCCCGCCCAGCCCGAGCCCGACGTAGGACAACACGCGCCCGGCCCGCTCGGCGCCGCGCAGCCGGGCCACCAGCGAGGCCGACATCAGGCCCAGGGCGGTCATGTTGGCGGCCATGTGCACGAAGCCCACGCGCTGCTGCTCGCGGTGGAGCGAGGACCAGTCGGTCAGCCCGGCCGCCGCCGTGGGCAGCGCGTTGGCGATGCCCGTGGCCAGGAGCAGCCTGCTCGCCCTGGGGTCGGCGTGGGCCAGGTCGAGCACGGCGGCCGACAGCCAGCAGCCGAGCGTGACCGTGGCCAGCGGCGGGTGCAGCGGTTTCCCCGTGGGCACGCCGTGCAGCAGGTCGCGCAGAGTGCCCTGACGCAGGCGCTCGCGGACGACCTTGGCCAGCCCCCGGATCGGTTTGTCCATCGCCTTCGACTTCTCAAGTCGATCGGCGAGGTCAACCGGACCGACGAAACCCCGCAATTGCCGACGTCTCGCTCGCACTGTCTCTTTCACGACAAGTCCCCTACCCCGGCCTTGACGGGATCACTCGGAGAGGTGTCCCCTGGCCACGGAGAGTTCTACCAGCTCCAGCGCGTACGCGCCGAGAGAGGCCGATCCCTCCTGGATGATCCGCACCTTCTCCCTGACCTCGCCGGCCGTCACCTTGAACAGCGGCCACGTGCCGCCCTCGGTGTGGTGGTTGGCCAGGATCGGCGCGAACCGGTCGAGCGCCTTGGCGAACCTGGCCTCGGGCGTCTGCCTGGCCTCGAACTCGTCCCATAGCTCCCGCAGCCGGGCGCCCTGCTCCGCGGGGAGCAGGCCGAAGATGCGGTCGGCCGCGGCGGTCTCGGCGGCGGCCTGGGCGGCGACCGCCACATGGTCGTAGACGAAGGTGTCGCCGGCGTCGATCTCGACCAGGTCGTGCACGAGTAACATCGCCACCACCCGCTGCAGGTCCGTTCCGGGCGGGGCGTGCTCGCCGAGGACCATCGCCAGCGTGCCCACGTACCAGGAGTGCTCGGCGGAGTTCTCCCGCCGCGACCCGTCGATCAGATGGTTGCGGCGGATGATCCGCTTCAACTTGTCGATCTCGACGGCGAACGCGATCTGGGCGTACAGGCGGTCCTCTTCTGGCGCGATAGTCACGCGCGACACCCTAATGTGCGGTGATCACCCCGGTTGGTGAAATCGTGACCGGAACTCCGTTGAACACTGCGTTACCACTTGGGATATCCAGGGCGGATTCGTCCGTCAGCACGTTCGTGTTGACACCGGCGTGTTGGGCCGCCACCTGCTGGGTGCTGCCCGCGTGCCCCCAGCCGTGCGGCAGGCTCACCACGCCCGGCATGATCGTGTCGGTGGGCTCCAGCGTCACCGTGAGACTTCCGGTGGCCGAGGTGACCACGGCCTGGCCGGTCAGGCCCAGCCTGGCCACGTCGGCGGGGTTGATCTGGAGCGTGCAGGTGTTGGTGCCGCCGACCAGCGGGCCCACGTTGTGCAGCCAGCTGTTGTTGGAGCGCAGGTGTCGCCGCCCGATCAGCACGATGTCCGGCGGCTCTGCCGCCAGCCCGCCGCGCAGGCGCTCGACGTCCTCGACGAGCTGCGGCGGGGCCAGCTCGATCACGCCGGAGGCGGTCTTCAGCACCTCGGGCAGCCGGGGCTCCAGCGCGCCGAGGTCCAGGCCGTGCGGGTGGTCGAGCAGCTTGCGCAGCGACAGGTCGCCCTTGCCGGCCCACTCGCCGTACGGGCCGAGCCGGAGCATGAGGTCCAGCCTGCGCTCGGCGCCCGTCTCGCCCTCCAGCGCGGCTCGCAGCGCGGCCACGTCGTGTCCCTCGACGCCGGAGCCGGGCGTCTGCACGGCCTTGCGCAGCATCTCGCCGATCAGGAACTCGTCCAGGTCCGCTGCCGGCCCGTCCGGACCTTCCGGCCCGTCCAGGCCGGACGCGATCACGGCCAGCCTGGCCAGGATCCGGGCCTCGCTGGGCCGTCCGTCCAGCGGCAGCGCGGGGCGCGAGTAACGGGCGTAGTTGCGTACGGCGAACCCGAGCAGCGCGAAGTCGTAGTGGCCCGACTGCAGCACGCGCGGAGGCGGCAGGATCACGTGCGCGTGCCGGGTGGTCTCGTTCAGGTACGGATCGACGCTCACCATGAAGTCGAGCCCGGCGAAAGCGGCGTCCAGCCGGTCGCCGTGCGGCGCGGACAACACCGGGTTGCCCGCGATCGTGACCAGCATCCTGACCTGGCCCTCGCCCGGCGTCTCGATCTCGTCGGCCAGCGTGGCCACGGGCAGCTCGCCGTTGGACTCGGGCAGCCCCCGCACCCGGCTGCGCCACCGGCCCACCGCGTACGGCCGCCGCCGCGCCCCGAACTCGGTAGCCGGCTTGGGGAACATGGCCCCGCCCGGCCGGTCGAGGTTGCCGGTGAGCACGTTGAGCACGTCCACGAGCCACTGGGCCAGCGTGCCGAACTCGGTCGTGCAGGTGCCCATCCGGGCGTACACGGCGGCCGTCCGCGCGCCGGCCAGCTCCCTGGCCAGCCGGACGATCGTCGCGGCCGGCACGCCGGTACGCCGGGAGACCGCCTCCGGCGGGAAGTGCTTGGCCGCCTCGCGCACCTCGGCCAGCCCGTTGACCTCGTGCCACGGCCTGGCCAGGTCCTCGGCGAACAGCGTGTGCACGATCCCGAACAGCAGGTACGCGTCCGAGCCCGGCCGGACGAAGACGTGCTCGTCGGCCAGCGCCGCCGTCCTGGTCCGGCGCGGGTCCACCACGACGAGCCTGCCGCCGCGCCGGCGCAGGGCCTTCAGCCGGCCGGGGAAGTCGGGGGCGGTGCACAGCGAGCCGTTCGACTCCAGCGGGTTGGCGCCCAGCATCAGCAGGAAGTCGGTCCGGTCCAGGTCGGGGACCGGGACGGCCAGCGGGTGGCCGAACATCAGGCCGCTGGCGACGTGCTTGGGCATCTGGTCGGCGGTGGCGGCGGTGAAGACGTTCCGGGTGCCGAGCGCCTTGACCAGCGGCCCGGCGTAGAGGCCGCCGGCCATCGTGTGGGCGTTGGGGTTGCCCAGGTAGACCGCCACCGACCGGCGTCCGTACCGCTCGGTGACGCGGGCCAGGCCCTGCCCGACGGCCTCGAACGCCTCCTCCCAGCTCGCCTCGCGCCACTGGTCGCCCTCGCGGATCAGCGGCTTGCGCAGGCGGTCGGGGTCCTCGTCGAGGCGGCCCAGGCTCGCGCCCTTGGGGCAGATGAACCCCTTGCTGAACGGGTCGTCCCGGTCGCCGCGGACGCCGGTGACGTGGCCGCCGTCGTCGAGGGTGAGCGTCAGGCCGCAGACGGCCTCGCAGAGGGGACAGGTGCGGTGGACGGTCGAGGTCATCACGACTCCTGAGTTCGCCAGGTGAACTCATCTTGGCCCGTCCCGTCCGCATGGGGAAGCCCCGGGAGCCCCCGCGGTCCCCGGGGCCGTTCCTAGGGAGATGTCCCGCTTTCCCTAGGTCATCGGACGACCTGCGGCAACGCCGGCGGCGTGCGCAGATCGTGCGGCTCCTCAAGGTCGGACCGCAGCGGCGTCCAGGAGCGGCGGCCGTACAGGCGGTCCAGGCCGGGAGCGGTCCCGCCGGGCAGCTCGTCCCGCCGGACGATCTCCACCAGCAGCAGGTGGGCCCGGTCGCGGTGCCTGTGGACGGTCGCGCTCCTGGCCCAGCAGGCCGCCGCGATCTCCTCGGCGTACGCGTCGAACTCCTCGGCCGAGATGCCCGCCCGCGTCATGACCAGCGCCTTCTCGCCCCTGGCCGACGGGGTTATCCAGAGCACCAGCGGGATCCGTCCCGACCGGGTGTGCATGGTGGTCCCCAGGCAGACCCGCTGCAGGCGGTGGCGGGAGACCACGCACCAGAAGTGGGCCAGGGCCCGGTCGCGGCCGGTCCTGGTGGCGGCGGGCACGGAGACGGCGCTGCTCAGCAGGACGAACGGCACCCAGTGGCCGCCCCGCGCGGCGCCGAGCAGAGCCAGGACCAACAGCCCCAGCCCGCCGAGCGCCATGAGCTCGCTGCGGACGCGCCAGATCCGCGTCAGCGGGCCCCCGCCGCCCGCGCCCGGGAGGTCCTTGACGGCCGGGTAGATCTGGTTGCGCGGGTTCCTCGACACGTCAGGACACCTCCTCGGGCACCCGTGACGCCACCGTGAGCTGGTCGAAGCGCGGGTCGCGGTAGGAGCGGGCGCCGAAGCCCGTCCTGGTGACCGTCCAGCCCCGGTAGATGGCGAACTCGTCCGGCTCCATGCAGATCTCGCGGTCCGTCCATGCGATCAGATCCCGGATCCGGGACTTGATTCGGCCGAGCCCCTTGGTACCTTGTGAGTACATAGAAGACCCCTTTCGCGGCATTTCCAGAGGTGGCTTCTTCGCCGGGTCGCAGGTCGGGTCCCGTCCCGCCGCAGGGTGGCAGCCCATATGCGGCGAACGCGGATCCGGTCTCGGCCCGGCAATTTCTTCGTGCTCCGATGAGCGACACGCTTTTCAGGCGATGGGACGGTCCTTCCGGCAAGCGGCCTCCCTTGGCTGGACATTCGTATCCGGGACGGCTCCGTTGCCGGTGAGGCGGCCCTCGCGCGGGCGCCCGATCGTGAGCGGAGAGCCCGACGTGCGGGGCCGTTTCGTCATCCCGGCCTCCCCTCGTCGGACGAGAACCCTCCTGGCTCGATCGTCCTCCGCGTTCGGTGATGCTGCAATACATCGAGCAAGGGAAGAATTAAGTTTCTTCGCAGATTGCCGTTCTAGTTGCCGTGCAACTTGCACGCATTCTGTCAGGGGCACACGGGACCTCCGGGACGGCCGTAAATCCTCCCCCTGACCTCTATACCTACGTGAAGCCTTGTCTTGCTCCCACGCTCTCTCCGTGAAAGCCTTCGGGCAACCCCATGCGGCAGAGTTCGTGCAAGTTGCAGTGTAAGATTGAGTGAACGGCCCACAAACCGGGTTGCCAAACGATCCGTTCCCGCCACACCTTCATTCCCGACAAGGAGAGTGGACGGTGCCATCGCAGCAGGGCAGTCCGACAGTGCGCAGGCTCCGCCTAGGTCAGGAGTTGCGCCTCCTTCGCGAACGACGGAAGTTCACCGGGGCCCGGGCGGCGCGCGAGCTCGGCTGGTCGGCCAGCAAGGTCAGCCGCATCGAAGCCGCGAAGACCATGCCCAGCGCCGCCGACATCAAGGCGTTGGGCGAGCTCTACAGCCTCGACGGCGACAGACTTGACGAACTCTTCGGCCTCCTGCGAGATGCGGAGCAGCGTGGGTGGTGGGAAGATTATGAAGACTCCCTTCCCGAGGAGTACATCAGGCTTCTCGGGCTGGAGGCGGAGGCGACGGTTCAGCGCAACTGGGAACCCCAGTTGGTGTCCGGTCTCCTCCAGACCGAGGACTACGCGCGAGAGGTCATCCTCTCCGCGCGCGGAATCGTCCGGATCACGCACAGCGGCGTGCGCAGTCGCGTCGAGGCCCGCCTCGACCGGCAGCAACGGGTTCTGCACCGGCCCGATCCCTGCCGCCTCAACGTGGTGCTCGACGAAGCGGTGCTGATGCGGCGCTTCGGGGAGCCCTCGGTCATGCGGGAGCAGATGGAACACCTCATCGAGGTCTCCCTGTTGCCGCACGTCAACGTCCGGGTGTTGCCGCTGGACTCGCTCCATCCGGTCAATACCGGGGCGTTCATTCACCTGAAGTTCACCGGTTTCGACGATGTCGTCTATTTGGAGCACTTGTACACTGCTCACTTCGTAGAGGACCTCGAACGAGTCGCCGGCTATGAGAACGCTTTTGACCACATGTGGGCAGAGGCACTCGACGAGGACGAATCCCGCGTACTCATCCAACGCAAAGCCATGTTGTGGCGACGCTAGAGCGCGCGGTCCCAGTAGGCGGGCAATGGGGCCCGCTTATATCCTTTTGGGGAGAAAATGCACACCACTACTACGATCCGGGCCTGGCGGAAGAGCAGCTTCTGCAACGGAGCGTCTTCTTGCGTCGAGGTCGCACCTCTGGGCGACGGCAACGTCGCCCTGCGGGACAGCAAGGTGCAGGACGGCCCGGTGCTCGTCTTCACGCCGTCCGAGTGGGCCGCCTTCACGGCCGGCGTGCGCGACGGTGAGTTCGACCTGGACTCCCTGGCCGCCGGCGTGTGAAAAGCGGCCCTGGCGAGTCGGTGGCACAACCTCCAGCCCAGGGCCGCTCCGGACGAGGCCGAGACGGCCATGACCGTACTTCGGTCGCCCAGCTTGTGAGCAGTGAAGACGCCTACATCATGGCATGAGGACCACCCGGGTGATCAAGGTCTGCGCCCGCCCGAGGTGACGAACGGCCCTGGCCCTTGCGCCGCCGAGCCCCGGGGCCCCTCCCTCCCCGAAGCATCGCGTACGCCCGTGCACCGGTCCGGCGGTCAGCGCGTGGCCCGGCGGCGGATCAGGAAGAGGCTGCTCAGGCCCGCCAGGACGGCCAGGCCCGCCATCGCGACGGCGGCCATGAGAGAAGCCGAGACGGTGCCGTGGCCCTGGCTCAGCGAGATGAACAGGGTGCCCACGGTCGAGACGCCGATGACCTGGCCGAGCTGCATCACGGTGAGCAGCGCGCCGCTCGCGTCCGCCGCGTACGCGCCGTCCACCTGCTCGGTCGCCATGTTGGTCACCGCCACCTGCACGCCGAGCCCGGCGCCGATGAGGGCGCTCATGACGGCGTACAGGACGCCGCCGTCGGCGGCGAGGCCGAGGCCGAGGTAGGCGGGCGCGGCCACCACGTAGCCGACCGGGACGAGCGGGCGCTGCAGCCCCGCCGGCAGCCGCGGCCACAGCAGGCCGACGATGCCGAAGGCGAGCGCGCACGGCACCAGCATCATGCCCGAGCCGAGCGGGGACAGGTGCAGGTCGCCCTGGAGGTGCAAAGCCGAGGTGAACAGGAACGCGCCCCACGTCGCCGGGCCGAACAGCAGGATCGCCAGGCCGGGACGCATGCCGGGCGCGGCCAGCACCTTGGCGTCCACCAGCGGACGCCCGCCCCGACCGGTCACCCAGCGCTCGACCCGGACGAACGCCACGAACATCACGACACTGAGCCCCATCGACACCCAGCCCCAGACGGGCCAGCCCAGGTCACGTCCGAGCACCAGCGGCACCACGAACAGCAGCACGGCCGCCGACAGGGTCACCAGGCCCCACGGGTCGAGCCCGGTCCTGCCGCCGCCCTCGTCGGCGGGCAGGGCGCGGAACCCGATGCCGAGCAGCACAGCCCCTACCGGCACGAGCACCAGGAACACCACCCGCCAGCCGGCGCCGAAGCCGAGCAGGATGCCGCCGAGCGCCTGGCCCACGACGATGCCGCCGCTGATCACCAGTGACCAGAGCCCGATCGCCCGTCCGCGGGCCGCGCCCTGGTAGTTGCGCTGGATCAGGGTCAGCACCTGCGGCATCATCATGGCCGCGCCGGCGCCCTGGGCGAGACGGAAGCCGATCAGCCAGCCCGTCGAGGGCGCGAGGCCGGCGCCGAGCGTGGTGACGGTGAACACGGCCAGACCGCCGAGGAAGGCGTTGCGATAACCGAAGAGGTCGCCGATCCGGGCGCCGGTGATCAAGAGGACGGCATAGACAATGGTGTAACCGGCGACGATCATCTGCAGCCCCGCGCCGGAGGAGTGCAGGTCCGCCTCGATGGTCGGGGTGGCCACGTTGACGATGTTGACGTTGAGGATGGCCAGGAACTGCCCGACGAGGATCACTGCGAGGAGCAGACCGCTGGCCTTGGCCCTGTCCGGTGGGGTGACCTGGACAGGAGTGGTGAAAGTGGCGGATTCGGTCATGTGTTTCATTATTGTGCGAATCCGATACCAGTAACGAGAGTCCCTTTATACTGGTATTGGCGGCACCTGGATAAGTGTGCGCGGATGCCCCCATAGTGGAGGTGTGACCGTGACCGAGGCAAGACGTACGGATCTGGCGGCGTTCCTCCGGACCCGCCGGGAGCGCATCACCCCCGAGATGGTGAACCTCGCGCCGGGCCCCCGCAGGCGTACGCCGGGGCTGCGCCGCGAGGAGGTCGCCCAGCTCGCCGGGGTGGGCGTCACCTGGTACACGTGGCTGGAGCAGGGCCGGCCGATCAACGTCAGCGGCCAGGTGATCGACGCCGTCGCCCGTACGCTCATGCTGGACAACGCCGAGCGTCAGCACCTCTACCGGCTCACCGGCCAGGCCGAGCCCCCCGCCGTCGCCGACGCCAGCCGCATGCCGCCCGAGATGCAGGGCATCCTCGACCAGCTCGGCGACATGCCCGCGTCCGTCACCAACAGCCGTTCTGACCTGCTGGCCTGGAACGCCGCCTACGCCACCCTGTTCCCGCACGTCGTCGAGGCCCCCGACGGTGAGCGGAACTCGTTGTGGCAGACGTTCGTCAACCCGCACGCCGCGACCACCCTCGTCAACCGCGAGTCGGAGCTGCCGCGCGCGGTCGCGGTCTTCAGGGGCGCCTACAGCCGGCACGCCGACGACCCCTGCTGGCAGGACTTCGTGCGGCGGCTGAGCGCGGAGAGCGCCGAGTTCGCCCGCATGTGGGCCAGGCAGGACGTGGCCGAGCCGGGCCCCCGCGTGAAGGTCTTCAAGCACGAGGTCGCCGGCGACCTCCGCTTCAGCACGACCAGCCTGAACGTCTCCGCCACCCCGGAGACGCGGCTCGTCGTCTACAGCCCCAAGGACGACGCCACCAGGTCCGCTTTGACCTGGTTGATGGGTACCAAGTCCTAATCTGCCGCCCATAGAATGCTCGATCCGTAAAAGTCTGGATCGAGCGGAAATGGCGGTAGATGAGACTCCCCCGTGTCCTACCGGTGCTGGTCGTCGCCGCCTCCCTCGCGGCATGTTCGTCGGCACCTGACAAAGAGCCGCAGAGCAAGCAGGTCGAGCAGCAGGCGGCCGAGTCGCCGAGCTCGAAGCCGAAGCCCGCGCGCCGGCCGTTCACCATCTCCTTCGGCGGCGACGTGCACTTCGAGGGCGTGCTGCGCGGCAGGCTCGCCAACCCGGGCACCGCCCTCGGACCCATCGCGAACGTGCTGCGCAAGGCCGACCTGACGATGGTCAACCTGGAGACCGCCATCACCACGGCCGGGACGCCCGCGCCCGGCAAGCAGTTCACCTTCCGCGCGCCCTCGACCGCGTTCAACGCGCTCAAGGCGGCCGGGGTGGACGTCGCCTCCATGGCCAACAACCACGGCATGGACTACATGGAGAGCGGCCTGGCCGACTCGCTGGCGGCCATCAAGCGCAGCAAGTTCCCCATCGTGGGCATCGGGGCGAACGCCGCGCAGGCCTACAAACCCTTCCGTAAGACAGTGAACGGCAACCGGGTGGCGATCATCGGCGCGACGCAGGTGCTCGACGCCGAGTTCATCCAGTCGTGGACGGCCACGGCCGACAAGGGCGGACTGGCCTCGGCCAAGGACGAGGCGAGCCTGCTGAAGGCGGTGCGCCAGGCGCGCAAGAACTCCGACACCGTCATCGTGCACCTGCACTGGGGCACCGAGATGCAGAAGTGCCCCAACGAGGCCCAGCGCTCGCTCGCCCCCAAGCTGGTCGCGGCGGGCGCCGACGTCGTGGTCGGCGGGCACGCGCACATCCTGCTCGGCGCCGGATACCTGGACAACGCCTACGTCAGCTACGGCATGGGCAACTTCGTCTTCTACAACTCCACCCCGGGCACCACGGGCAGGACGGGCGTGCTGACGTTGACGATCAACGGCCGCAAGGTGCTCAAGGACCAGTGGACCCCGGCCACGATCCAGGGCGGCATCCCGATCCCGATGACGGGCACGGCCAGGACCCAGGCCGTGAGCGACTGGAAGGCGCTGCGCGCGTGCTCGGGGCTGGCCGCGCGGCCATGATCGATCTATCCTCTGGACAGTCCGTCCAATAGGAGGTCGCCATGCGGCAGGTCGAGTCCGGCGGGGTGCGGCCGGCGGTCTTCGAGGAGGGCGCCTCCACCGCGCCGCGCGACCGCCGGCCGTGACCGCCCGGTGGGTCGGCCGGCCGTGGCGCCGCACGGTCGAGGCCGGCCACTGGACGCAGCGCAGCCAGCCGCGCGACGACCGCGCGGCCCGGCGTCGTTGATATCGCTCGAATTGAAGATTATTCGCGAAATATCGTCTCGCAATATAGTGTGCCGGGATTGTGTCGAACAATATGACGGTCCCCGTCGGGGAACGTTTATCGAACATATCATCGGCGGGGTGTTATCCGGGGCCTCGTCTCGCAGGAGCTGGGCCGGGCCGCCAGGCGTCTGCGCTGGGCCGCGGGTCGCGCGCCGGGCCCGATCCGGCGCCGACCAGTACGGAAATTCGGTTGTGCCGGCCCGTGGATTTCGCCACGGGCGACCCGGCAGGCAGTCATCCGAGAAATCCCGCAAATGAGTAGGTAACGATCGTGCAGACGAGAGAAGATGAATCCGTGTCTTCGCCGCAAATGGATGATGACTGCGTCCACCCCAAAGCTCTCCGGCGGCAGCCGGCCCAACGCCGCAGCGCCCGGCGCGTCGAGCGCATGCTCGACGCCTGCGCCGAACTCCTCGACGAGACCGGCTACGAGGCCCTGTCCACCACCCGCATAGCCGAGCGGGCAGGCGTCGCGATCGGCTCGGTCTACCAGTTCTTCCCCGACAAGCGGGCCATCACCCAGGAGCTCACCCGGCGCAACGTCGAGCAGTTCGTGGCGCGGGTGGGGCTGCGGTTCATGGAGGAGGAGTACCGCGGCTGGTGGGAGGCCGTCGACGCGATCATCGACGAGTACGTCGACATGCACCGCACGGTCCCCGGCTTCCGGAGCCTGCACTTCGGCGACGTCGTCGACCTCAACCTGCTCGACTCCGACTCCGAGAACAACACGGTCATCGCGGGCAGGCTGCGCGGCCTGCTGCTCAAGGAGTTCGGCCTGGCCGACAGCGAGACGCTCGACCTGGCCGTGCTGGTCGCGGTCGAGGCCGGCGACGCGGTGCTCAAGCTGGCCTTCCGGCGCGACCCCGCCGGCGCGCCCGACATCATCGACGCCGCCAAGCACCTGATGCGGGGGTTCCTGTCGCGTCAGCTCAAGTCGTGGTCGCCGCACGTGCTGACCGAGGGCGAGGGGGGACGCTGACCGAGATCTGGGCATGACAGCGACGAGCGATCGTCACTGTCCGTCACGGGTCTTCCGGAGGTGAAGATGTACGATCTTCCGCCGTCCGCCTTCAAGCGCAGTGCCCCCTTCGATCCCCGCCACAGGCGTGGGCCGGTCCGCGTCGCGCTCGGGCTCGCCCGGGCCGTGCGGTCCGTGGTCGCCGGCCGGATCACCGGGCCGTACCGGCGATGACCGGCCGCCGGGCGCCGGGCGCGGCTCGCTGCCGCGCCTCGGGCACCTGCTGGATGCGCGGCGTCACCGGCGTACGCAGGCAGGGCAGGGGGAACGACACCGGCCGGACGTCCCGGGCCTGCCGGACGTCGAGCCTGGCCTGCAACGCGTGCAGGTTGCGTTCGGCCGTGCGGATCGCCTCCAGCCGGGCCGACAGATACCCGGCCACGCCGGGCCCGAGGGCCGAGAGAACGACGGCGCAAGCCAGCGTGAAGGTCATCTGCCTGGACATGCCCATTACAGCCCCCTCCGCCCGCGTACCGCAAAGCATGCCGTATATGCCCGCTGACCTGCACATACACGCGCAGCGTGACCAGCCTTGGACGAGACGTTGCCGAATTTGCATGTGACCGGCGATGCGCATTGACCGGGCAAACCGCCTGGCGGCTCGGTAGTCTCGCGGGTGTGGCGCATGTGACCCGAGAGCACCTTGATCGTCTGCTGGAGCAGGCCCTGCTGGCCGACGACCACAGTTCCTTGGCCAGTCGGCTTTACGACGTCGCGCTCGGTTATTCGTCCGGCGACGTCTCCAGGGCGTCCATCCTCGTCCTGGCCGCCGAGGAGTGGCGAGCGGCGGGACAGCCCGCACGCGCGATGGAGTGTTTCCAGCGCGCCGTGGAGGACGGCGGCGACGCGGGCTTCGACCCGCGCGCGGGCATCGCCGACACCCTCTTCGAGCTCGAACGGCCCGACGAGGCCCGGGAGCTCATCGAGACCATCCGCGCGGAGGGCGACGTCTCCACGGCGACGGCCCACACCATCGCGGAGACCCTGGTCGCCTACGGCGACCTGCGGGGCGGCCTCGAATGGGCCACCCAGGCCGTGCTGGGCTGCGAGGAGGGCGACCCCGAGCAGGTGGCGCTGCTGCGGACGCGATACCGGATCAGGGTCGACCTCGGCCTTCCGGAAGACGAGCTCGACGAGCTCGTCTCCTAGTCGCGGGGGCCGGCCGGCGGGCCCCAGCGCGGGGCCCGGCTTGTCGCGTGCCCGCGAAGCCGGGCCGGAGGGGCCGCGACAGTGCGCGGCCACGGCCCCTCCGGTTGAGGAAGCCGGGCGCGGCAGGCACGACCCGCGCCCGGACACATTGGCTCAGTGCAGGTCGAGACCGGGCAGCAGGCGGCTGAAGCCGTCGATCGCGGGATAGCCGCCGGGCAGCGTCGACGCGCCCTCGATGCTCTCCACGGCCCTGGGCAGCAGGTTCGAGATCAGATCGCCGCCGACCTCCCGCACCGGCTGCCGCGCCCGGCCCGGCGACTTCGCGGCGCGGGCCGAGGCGGGGGTGGTCGGCCTCTCGCCGAGCGTCATCTCGGCCGGCACCCGGGCCGCGACGGGCGTCTGCGGCAGCGCGGGGAGGGCGGGCAGCGCGGGCACCTGCAGCGTCGTGGCCAGATCACGCATCCCGCTGTTGCCGGAGGCCGCGGGGAACAGCGCGGGCGAGGCGCTGTTCAGCGAGGGCATGCCCCACGTCGCCCCGACGCCGCCGAGGTCGGCCAGCGGGCCCATGGCGGACCTGGCGGCCGCCAGACCCGTCAGGCCGAGCCGCCTGGCCATGTCACCGGCGGCCATGGCCAGCTTGCCGACCTCCTCGGTGACGACCCGGTGGCCGTTCGTCCTGCCCTCGTTGAGCTGGAGCCTGGCGTGGCCGTCGCAGTACGAGGCGACCGCCTCGGCAGGCGGCCGGCAGGTGTCGGCCACCGAAGGACCGGCGACCGGCCAGGTGACGCCCACGGTCAGAACGGCCACCGTGAGGATGCTTCGGATCTTACGAGATGACACCGCACGTCCCTCTGATCGGAATCGGTGATCTGACGAACGCCGAAGCTAGCCACCTGTCCGGCCGGTCGCGTGCGGCTTGTCCGAAGGGTGGCTGGAACCTTACCCCGCGGCGACGGGATATGACCCTGGCATGACATGCCGGAGCCCGGAGATCCGCGGGGATCTCCGGGCTCGATGGCACCGCCTCAGCCGCGCTGGATGAGCAGCTCGTCGTCGCCGAGCTCCACCCGGACCTTGTCGCCGTCGGCGATCTCGCCGGACAGCACGGCCTTGGCCAGCTTGTCGCCGATGGCCGACTGGACCAGGCGGCGCAGCGGGCGGGCGCCGTACAGGGGGTCGTAGCCGGTCAGCGAGAGCCATTCGCGGGCGGCCGGGCTGACCTCCAGCGTCAGGCGGCGGTCGGCCAGCCGCTGGGCCAGGCGGTCGACCTGGAGGTCGACGATCTGGGCCAGCTCCTCGGAGCCGAGCGCGTCGAAGAGGATGACGTCGTCGAGCCGGTTGAGGAACTCCGGCTTGAACGAGCCGCGCACCGCCCCCATGACGGCCTCGCGCTTGGCGTCGTTCTCCAGCTTCGGATCGACCAGGAACTGCGAGCCGATGTTGGAGGTCAGGATCAGGATCGTGTTGCGGAAGTCGACCGTGCGGCCCTGGCCGTCGGTCAGCCGTCCGTCGTCGAGCACCTGGAGGAGGATGTCGAACACCTCCGGGTGCGCCTTCTCCACCTCGTCCAGCAGCACCACCGTGTACGGCCGCCGCCGGACGGCCTCGGTGAGCTGGCCGCCCTCCTCGTAGCCGACGTAGCCGGGAGGCGCGCCGACGAGCCTGGCCACGCTGTGCTTCTCGGAGTATTCGCTCATGTCGATGCGGGTCATCGCCCGCTCGTCGTCGAACAGGAACTCCGCCAGCGCCTTGGCCAGCTCGGTCTTGCCCACACCGGTGGGCCCGAGGAACAGGAACGAGCCCGTGGGACGGTCGGGGTCGGCGATGCCGGCCCGGCTGCGGCGCACGGCGTCGGAGACGGCCTGTACGGCCTGCTGCTGGCCGATGAGCCGCCGGCCCAGCTCCTCCTCCATCCGCAGCAGTTTGGCCGTCTCGGCCTCCAGCAGGCGGCCGGCGGGGATGCCCGTCCAGGAGGAGATGACCTCGGCGATGTCGTCGGCGCCGACCTCCTCCTTGACCATGGCGTTGTCCGGCGGCGCGGCGTCGGAGGCGGCCTGGAGGGCCTGCTCCAGCCGGGGCACCTCGGCGTACATGAGCCGGGAGGCGGCCTCGAAGTCGCCGTCGCGCTGGGCCCGCTCGGCGGCGCCCCTGGCCTCGTCGAGCTGCTTCTTCAGCTCGCCGACCTTGTTGAGCCCGGCCTTCTCGTGCTCCCAGCGGCCGACGAGGGCGTTGAGCTCCTCCTGGCGGTCGGCCAGCTCCTGACGCAGGCGGTCGAGCCGCTGGACCGACGCCTCGTCGGTCTCCTTCGTCAGGGCCAGCTCCTCCATCTTCATGCGGTCGACGCTCCGCTGGAGCTGGTCGATCTCCACGGGACGGGAGTCGATCTCCATGCGCAGCCGCGAGGCGGCCTCGTCGACCAGGTCGATGGCCTTGTCGGGGAGGAAGCGGTTGGTGATGTAGCGGTCGGACAGGGCGGCGGCGGCGACCAGCGCGCCGTCGGCGATCTGCACCTGGTGGTGCGCCTCGTAGCGGCCCTTGAGCCCGCGCAGGATCGCGATCGTGTCCTCGACCGTGGGCTCGCCCACGTAGACCTGCTGGAAGCGGCGTTCCAGCGCGGGGTCCTTCTCGATGCGCTCGCGGTATTCGTCGAGCGTGGTCGCGCCGATCATGCGCAGCTCGCCGCGGGCCAGCATGGGCTTGAGCATGTTGCCGGCGTCCATGGCGCCCTCGGCGGCCCCCGCGCCGACGACGGTGTGCAGCTCGTCGATGAACGTCACGATCTGCCCGTTGCTCTCCTTGATCTCGGAGAGGACGGCCTTGAGACGCTCCTCGAACTCGCCCCGGTACTTCGCGCCGGCCACCATCGCGCCCAGGTCGAGCGAGATCAGCCGCTTGTTGCGCAGCGACTCGGGCACGTCGCCGGCCACGATGCGCTGGGCCAGGCCCTCGACGACGGCGGTCTTGCCGACGCCGGGCTCGCCGATCAGCACCGGGTTGTTCTTGGTGCGGCGGCTGAGCACCTGGACCACGCGGCGGATCTCCGAGTCGCGGCCGATCACCGGGTCGAGGCCGCCGCCGCGGGCCCGCTCGGTCAGGTCGACGCCGTACTTCTCCAGCGCCTGGTAGGTGTCCTCGGGCGTCTCGCTGGTGACGCGGGCGTGGCCGCGTACCTTCTCGAAGGCGTCGAGCAGCGCCTGCGGGGTCGCGCCCTGCGACTTGAGCAGCTCGGCCATCGCGCCGCCGTCGGCCGCCAGGCCGACGAGCAGGTGCTCGGTGGAGACATAGAGGTCTTCGAGGCGGTTGGCGTGCTGGGCGGCGGTGTTCATGACGGTGAGGAGCTGCCGCGAGCTCGACGGCGCGCCCACTGTCGCGCCCTGAGCCTTCGGCAGCGCCGCGAGCTGCTCCTCGACGCGCGCCCGCAGCGTGCGCCAGTCGGCGCCGACCGCTTCGAGCAGCGGCACGGCCGTGCCGCCCGTCTGGGAGAGCAGCGTGGAGAGCAGATGGGCCGGAGAGATCTCCGGGTTGCCCTCGGCGGCGGCGCGCCGCATGGCACCCGAGAGAGCTTCCTGGCTCTTCTGGGTGAGCTTGTAGTCCATAACCTAGGCCCCCGGTGGCAGCTCGTAGCGGATCAGCGCCCTGACCATCCGCATCTCGGCGCGCAGGCGGTGAACCTCCTCACGCAGCCGCAGAGCTTCGTTCTCGAGCTCGAGAATCCGCTTGATGCCCGCGAGGTTGATGCCCTCCTCCTGGGAGAGCCGCTGGACCTCGCGGAGCTGGATGATGTCTCTTGTGGAGTAGAGGCGGCCGCGCCCGGCGGTGCGGCCCGGGCTGACCAGGCCGAGCCGGTCGTACTGGCGCAGCGTCTGCGGATGGAGCCCGGAGAGCTGCGCGGCCACCGAAATCACATAAACAGGCGTGTCGTCGGACAGGTCGAAATAGTTGGCGTCCATCGGCTACTCGCTTCTGGCTCGCTGAATGAGATCGGCGCGCGGGTCGTCGC
Source organism: Nonomuraea sp. NPDC003560 (assembly GCF_042878785.1). Lineage (NCBI taxonomy): Bacteria > Bacillati > Actinomycetota > Actinomycetes > Streptosporangiales > Streptosporangiaceae > Nonomuraea > Nonomuraea sp. NPDC003560. Next base: position 215,698 of record NZ_JBIAOF010000012.1, read on the forward strand.
CCGCGGTCGCGGTGTTGAACTCGTTGAGGAGCTCGCGCGACTTGTCGTCGAGCGTCTTCGGCACGAGCACCTCGACGCTGGCGAGCAGGTCACCCTTGGTGCCGTCCTTGCGGGTGACGCCCCTGCCCCGCACGCGGAACGTGCGGCCGTTGGGCGTGCCCGCCGGGACGCGCAGGGTCACCGGCATGCCCTTGAGGGTCGGCACCTTGATCTCGGCGCCCAGCGCGGCCTCCGAGAACGTCACGGGAACCGTGATCGTGAGGTTGTCGCCCGTCCGGCCGAACACGTGGTGCGGCTTGACGTGCGTCAGGATGTAGAGGTCGCCGGCCGGGCCGCCGTTCTCGCCCGGCGCGCCCTTGCCCTTGAGCTTGACCCGCTGCCCGTCGGCCACGCCGGCGGGGATCCTGGCCTGGATCGTGCGGGTGCTCTTGGCCCGGCCGTTGCCCTCGCACACGGGGCAGGGGTCGTCCACGAGCAGCCCGCGGCCCTTGCAGTCGCGGCAGGGCTCGGAGAAGGCGAAGTTGCCCAGGTTGCGGCTGGCCGCGCCGGTGCCCTCGCAGGTGGGACAGACCCGGGGGGTCGTGCCCGCCTTGGCGCCGGTGCCGCTGCACGCGGTGCAGGCGGCCGAGCTGGTCAGCCTGAGCGAGACCGTGGTGCCCTCGACGGCCTCGGTGAACGAGAGCGTGACCTCGGACTCGACGTCCTGGCCGCGGCGCGGTCTGGTCGCGCTCGTCGTGCGGGTGGAGCCCCCCGCCCCACCGCGGTTGAACAGCCCGCCGAACAGGTCGCCGAGCCGCTCACCGGCGCCCCCGCCCTGCTGGCCGGCGGTGCCGCCGAACAGGTCGCCGAAGTCGAACGGGAAACCGCCACCGCCGGGGCGCTGTCCGCCCACCCCGGACCCGAACAGCGTGCGCGCCTCGTCGTACTCCTTGCGGCGCTTGCTGTCGGACAGGATGTCGTACGCCTCCGAGACCTCCTTGAACTTGGTCTCCTTGGCGGCGTCGCCCTGGTTGGTGTCCGGGTGGTACTGCCTGGCCAGCTTCCGGTACGCCTTCTTGATCTCGTCGGCGGTGGCGGTCTTGGGCACACCAAGGACGGCGTAGTAGTCCTTTTCCAGGTAGTCCTTGGTGCTCATCTACGGCCCTTCGTCCTTTTGTCAGTTTGCTTCGTCGTCATTGGACGCGGGAGGAGCGTCCTCGGGCTCGGCCACCGCCACCCGCGCCGGGCGCAGCACCCGCTCACCCATCCGGTAGCCGGGCTGCAGCACCTCGATCGCGGTGGGCTCGGTCACGTCGGGCGAGTAGCTGTGCATCAGCGCCTCGTGGACCGTCGGGTCGAACGGGTCGCCCTTCTGGCCGAAGGCGCTGAGGCCCAGCTTGGTGAGCACCGACTCCAGCGACTCCGCCACCTTCGCGAAGCCGCCGGTCAGCTCGCCGTGGTCACGGGCCCGTCCGATGTCGTCGAGCACGGGGAGCAGCTCGGTCAGCGCGCCGGCGACGGCCTGCTCGCGGACCGCGACCCTGTCGCGCTCGACCCTTCTGCGGTAGTTCGTGTACTCCGCCTGGAGGCGCTGGAGGTCGGCGGTCCGCTCGGCGAGCTGGGCCGCCAGCTCACCGTCGTGGGCCGCCGCCGGCGCCTGCTCGGCGGGCGCCTCGGGCTGCTCGCCCGAGGTCTCCCGAACCTCGCCCGTCTCCGGGTCGATCTTGCGCTTGTCGCGGATCACCGGCTCCTCGTGCCCGTTGTCGCGCGCCGGCATCACTGGTCCTTCTTCGGCTGGTCTTCGTCGACGATCTCGGCCTCGACCACGTCGTCGTCGGCCTTGGCGCCCTGACCGGCCGAGGCGTCCTGCGGAGCGCCCTCGGGACCGGCCTGCTGGCCCTGGCTGGCGGCGTAGATGGCCGAGCCCATCTTCTGGCTGACCGTGGCGAGCTTCTCCGCGGAGGTGCGGATGACGTCGGTGTCGGTGCCCTCAAGAGCCTTCTTCAGCTCCGCCAGGGCGTCGTTGACCTCGGTCTTGATGTCGCCGGGGACCTTGTCGTCGTTCTCGCGGAGGAACTTCTCCGTCTGGTAGGCCAGACCGTCCGCGTTGTTGCGGACCTCGGCCTCCTCGCGGCGCTTCTTGTCCTCCTCGGCGTACGACTCGGCCTCGCGCATCATGCGCTCGATGTCGTCCTTCGGCAGCGCGGAGCCGCCGGTGATGGTCATCGTCTGCTCCTTGCCCGTGCCCAGGTCCTTGGCGGAGACGTTGACGATGCCGTTGGCGTCGATGTCGAAGGTGACCTCGATCTGCGGGATGCCGCGCGGCGCCGGGGCGATGCCGGTCAGCTCGAAGGTGGCCAGCTTCTTGTTGTACGAGGCGATCTCGCGCTCGCCCTGGTAGACCTGGATCTGCACCGACGGCTGGTTGTCCTCGGCCGTGGTGAAGACCTCCGAGCGCTTGGTCGGGATCGTCGTGTTGCGCTCGATGATCTTGGTGAAGATGCCGCCCTTGGTCTCGATGCCCAGCGACAGCGGGGTCACGTCGAGCAGGAGGACGTCCTTGACCTCACCCTTGAGCACGCCGGCCTGGAGAGCGGCGCCGATGGCGACGACCTCGTCGGGGTTGACGCCCTTGTTGGGCTCCTTGCCGCCGGTCAGCTCGCGGACGAGCTCGGTGACGGCGGGCATGCGGGTCGAGCCGCCGACGAGCACCACGTGCGCGATGTCGGAGACCTTGATGCCGGCGTCCTTGATGACCTGGTGGAACGGGCCCTTGGTGCGCTCGAGCAGGTCGGCCGTCAGGCGCTGGAACTCGGCCCTGGTCAGCTTCTCGTCGAGGTGCAGCGGGCCCTCGGAGGAGGCGGTGATGTAGGGCAGGTTGATGTTGGTCTCGGCCTGGCTGGACAGCTCGATCTTGGCCTTCTCCGCGGCCTCACGCAGGCGCTGGAGGGCCATCTTGTCCTTGGCGAGGTCGACGCCGTGGGCGTTCTGGAAACGCTTGACCAGCTCGTCGACGACGCGCTGGTCCCAGTCGTCGCCACCGAGGTGGTTGTCGCCGGAGGTGGCCTTGACCTCGACGAAGCCGTGGCCGTCCTCCTGGCCGACGTCGAGCAGCGAGACGTCGAAGGTGCCGCCGCCGAGGTCGAAGACCAGGATCGTCTGGTCCTGCTCCTTGTCGAGCCCGTAGGCGAGGGCCGCGGCGGTCGGCTCGTTGATGATGCGCAGAACGTTGAGGCCCGCGACCGTGCCGGCCTCCTTGGTGGCCTGGCGCTGGGCGTCGTTGAAGTACGCCGGGACGGTGACCACCGCGTCGGTGATCTTCTCGCCCAGGTACGCCTCGGCGTCCTGCTTCAGCTTCTGCAGCACGAAGGCGCTGATCTGCTGCGGGGAGAACTTCTTGCCGTCGATCTCCTGGGACCAGTTGGTGCCCATCTCGCGCTTGACCGAGCGGATCGTCCGGTCAACGTTGGTGACGGCCTGCCGCTTGGCGACCTCGCCCACCAGGACCTCGCCGTTCTTCGCGAAGGCGACCACGGACGGCGTGGTCCGCGAGCCCTGCGCGTTGGCGATGACGGTGGGCTCACCGCCCTCGAGGATCGAGACGACGGAGTTGGTCGTCCCAAGGTCGATACCTACCGCACGTGCCATGAGTACGTCCTTGTAGTCAAAGTTGAGTCGGTTGGACTCAAGCTACGGATTCGTGTCGTCTTTGTCAAACGACTTGAGCCTACCCGACTCAACCCCGATGAGCGCCTCGGCATTCCCACGAACTGGGGTGATTCCACACATCAGGCGTAACGGGGGCGGACGTCCGGCGGTTCCACCGGCATGAGGAAGCCGCCCACCTCGCGGTCATGAGGAGGGCGGCCGAGGGGGACGTCTTAGGGCTTCGCGCCGTCCACGAGCTTGCGCTTGCCGAGGACGTGCCTGAGCTTGACGGTCGTGGTCTTCTCCACAGCCAGCATGATGCAGGACACGTCCTTGGCCTTGGGGGACGTGCCCTCGTACAGGGTGATGGTGACCTTCTTGGCGGTCTCCTTGACCTTGACCTTGTCCAGCACGGTGCACGGCTCCACGCCCGACCACCAGGTGAGCCTGACCTGCTTGCCGCGTGAGAGGGCCGTGGCCTTGGTCCAGCGGACCTTGTGCACGTTGATGGCGTCGCCGGTGGGCTTGACCGGCTCGGGGGCCTTGCTGGGGGCGGTGGTGACCGGTGTCACGACGTGCTCGGCGGGCGTCTGCGGCAGCGGACGGGCGGCCGGCGGCGATGTGGCACAACCCGTCGCGAGCACCAGAGAACCGGCGAGAAGAGTCGCTGTCGTCATTGTGCGCATATCCATAAGACGAAAAGGGCAGGTCCGCGGTTCAGCGATATACCCGGGAAGTGGGCGGTTAGTGTGGGTCACGTGCTCCGTCAGGCAATGCTCGCCGTCTCCAAGAGCGAACGCGCCGAACGCGTCATCACCACATCGCCGCTGACCAGGGACGTGGTCAAGCGATACGTCGCCGACGACGTCGGCGCGGTCATCCGCGGGTTGTCCCACGAGGGCCTGCTGGTGACCGTCGACCACCTGGGCGAAGAGGTGACCGACAGGAGACAGGCCGAGGCGGCGGTGCGCGAGTACCTGTCGCTGCTCGACCGGCTGCCGCCGGGCGGCGACGCCTCGGTCAAGCTGACCGCGCTCGGGCTGCGGCTGTCGGAGCAGGTCGCGCTCGACAACGCCGCCACCATCTGCGAGGCGGCGGCCGCCCGTGGCATCACGGTCACGCTCGATGCCGAGGAGCACGACACGATCGGCGGCCTGCACTTCGTGCACGCCACCCTGCGCAAGGAGCACCCCGACGTCGGGATCGTGGTCCAGGCGTACCTGCCCGACGCGCTCGAACGCTGCGAGAAGCTGGCCGGCGCCCGCGTACGGCTCTGCAAGGGCGCCTATACCGCCCCTGGCGCCTACAGCAGGCCGGCCGACGTCGACCGCTCGTTCGTCCGCTGCCTCAAGATCCTCATGGCGGGCACCGGCTACCCCATGATCGCCACGCACGACCCCAGGATGATCCAGATCGCCTCCACCCTGGCCGTGCTCGACGGCCGCGACGTCAACGGCTTCGAGTACCAGATGCTGTACGGCGTGCGCCCCGGCGAGCAGCGCCGTCTGGCCGGGCTGGGCGGCCAGGTGCGCGTGTACGTCCCGTACGGCGCCGACTGGTACGCCTACCTCATGCGCCGCCTGGCCGAACGCCCCCGCAACCTGGCGTTCTTCATCAGATCGCTGCTGTCGCGGGGCTAGTAGGCTGGGCCGGCGTCCGTTCCCCTTCGAGAGGTCGAGATGATCGCGATTCTGGGCACCGGCAAGATGGGCGAGGCCCTGCTGTCCGGGCTGCTGCGCGCCGGGTTCAAGCCGGGCGACATCATGGCGACCAGCCGCCGTCCGGAGCGGGCGCAGGCGCTGCGCGAGACGTACGGCGTGCGCACGGTCGACAACGCCGAGGCGGCCAAGTCGGCCGACACCCTGATCCTGGCCGTCAAGCCCCAGGACATGGCGACCCTGCTGGCGGAGATCGCCCCCTACGTCCCGGCCGACCGCCTGGTCATCACGGCGGCGGCCGGCATCACCACCGCGTTCGTCGAGCAGCGGCTCGGCGTCGAGGTGCCGGTGGTCCGGGTCATGTCCAACACGCCGATCAAGTTCGACGAGGCGATGAGCGTGATCTCGGCGGGCGCGCACGCCGGCGAGGAGCACCTCAAGCTCACCGAGGGCCTGCTCAAGCCGGTCGGCAAGGTGCTGCGCATCCCCGAGTCCCAGCAGGACGCCGCGACCGCGCTGTCCGGCAGCGGCCCCGCCTACTTCTTCTACCTGGTCGAGGCCATGGTCGACGCGGGCATCCTGCTCGGCATGCCGCGGGCCGCCGCGCTCGACATGGTCACCCAGTCGATCGTCGGCGCGGCCGTGATGCTGCGCGACTCCGGGGAGCACCCGGTGATCCTGCGGGAGGCCGTCACCTCGCCGGGCGGCACCACGATCGCGGCCATCGCCGAGCTGGAGCGCCACAGCGTGCGCGCCGCCTTCCTGGCCGCCATCGAGGCCGCCCGCGACCGGGGGCGCCAGCTCGCCTCGGGCTGACCGGCGGCGGGGGAGCCCGGCCGCCGGGTGCGGCTCAGGCGTCCCGCCGCTGCAGGAGCACGGCCCCCGCGGCCACCGCGACGGCGACCCACAGCGCGTAGACGCCGAGCCCGCTCCACGGCCCCAGCGGGTTCCCGGGCTGGTCCAGCACGATCTCCATGCCGGCGTTGGTGGTGAAGTGGTCGGAGACGGCCTTGCCCCACTCGCCGGGCAGCGCGGTGGTGAGCTGCGGCAGCACCATCATCAGCGCGATGGCCGAGACGATCGCGCCCGGCGTGTGCCGGATCACCGTGCCGAGCCCCAGCCCGAACAGGCCGCAGGCGGTGAGGTAGAGCCCGGCCCCGAACACCGACTGCGCCGCGGCGCCCACGTCGACCGAGTCCGGCCGGAGGATCGCCACGCCGACGGCCACCGCGGCGGCCGCCGCGACGGTGGAGACGACCAGCGCCGTCACGGTGAACACCACGATCTTGCCGGTGAGCAGCTTCAGCCGCCTCGGCACGGCCAGCAGCGACGTGCGGATGCCGCCGGTCCGGTACTCGCTGGAGATCACCAGCACGCCCAGCGTGGCCATGGACAGCGCGGCGAACATGATGCCGGTCAGGCTCGTCATGACGGCCTGGTCACCGGTGATGGGCTGCCCGTCGGCCGTGGCCCTGGACGCGACCGACAGCAGCCCGCCCAGGCCGATCAGGAGCACGGCGGTGACGGCGAGCGTCCACACCGTCGAACGCACCGAACGGATCTTGGTCCATTCGGACCTCAGGATGTCGGTCATGACGAGTACTCCACACTGTCCTTGGTGAGCTCCATGTACGCCGCTTCGAGCGAGGGCTGCACGAACGTCAGCTCCTCCAGGGGGATCCCGGCCCGAGCGGTCAGGGTGCCGATCTCCAGCGTGCTCATCGCGGTGACGCGCAGGTGGTCGGGATACAGGTCGCCCACCTTGACCAGGTCGGCGACCTCGGCCAGGCGCGGGGAGCGCACCCGTACGTAGCCCTGCGAGCTGCGCCCGATGAACTCCTGCACGCTCGTGTCGGCGATCAGCCGGCCCCGGCCGATGACGATCAGGTGGTCGGCCGTCTGGGCCATCTCGCTCATGAGGTGGCTGGAGACGAACACCGTCCGCCCTTCGGCGGCCAGCTTGCGCATGAACGTGCGGATCCACAGGATGCCCTCGGGGTCGAGCCCGTTGACCGGCTCGTCGAAGAGCAGGATCTCGGGGTCGCCGAGCAGCGCGGCCGCGATGCCGAGGCGCTGCGACATGCCGAGCGAGAACCCGCCGATCCGCCGCCGCGCCACCTCGCGCAGGCCGACGGCCTCCAGCACCTCGTTCACCCGGCCCGCCGGGATGCCGTTGCTCTGGGCGATGGCCAGCAGGTGGTTGCGGGCGCTGCGGCCGCCGTGCACGGCCTTGGCGTCCAGCAGCGCGCCCACCTTGCGCAGCGGGTGCCGATGCTCCTGGTACGGCCGCCCGTCCACCAGCACGGACCCGCTCGACGGCCGGTCGAGGCCGAGGATCATCCGCATGGTCGTGGACTTGCCGGCGCCGTTGGGCCCGAGGAACCCGGTCACCTGGCCGGGCTCGACGTCGAACGACAGGTCCGCGACGGCATGGGTGGCGCCGTAGCGTTTGCTCAGATTGGTTGCGCGAATCGCCGTCATGCCACCAAGCGTGCCGCCCGGGGCCTGCCGTTCTCTTCGGCCGTGAGGACGTTCTTGCCGGGCGCGGCCTGGGAGCCTGGTCCTAGTCTCCAGGTTTGATCAGCGCCGCCTCGTACGCGACGATCACGGCCTGCGCCCGGTCCCTGACCCCGATCTTGGCGAACAGGCTGGTCACGTGGTTCTTGACGGTCGAGGGGGAGACGGCCAGCTGCCCGGCGATCTCGGTGTTCGACCGGCCCCTGGCGATCAGCACGAGGATCTCCCGCTCGCGCTCGGTCAGCGCGTCCAGCACGGGCGGCGCGGGCGCGGCCGGCGGCCTCGACGCCCGCACGAACGTGCCGATCAGCCGGGTCAGCAGCCGCGGCGCGACCGCCGACTCCCCCCGGTGCACCACGCGCACGCCCTCGATCAGCTCCTCGGGGGAGACGTCCTTGGGCAGGAAGCCGTCGGCGCCCGCCCGCAGCGCCGCGAGCACGTTCTCGTCCAGGTCGAACGTGCTCAGCGCGAGCACCCGCACGCCCGGCAGCTCCGAGGTGATCAGCTCGGTGGCCCGCACGCCGTCGAGCCCCGGCATGTGCAGGTCCATCAGCACCACGTCGGGACGCAGCCGCCGGCTCAGCTCGACGGCCCGCTCGCCGTCGCCGGCCTCGCCCACCACGGACAGGTCGGGCTGCGCGTCGAGCATCAGCCGGAACCCCTTGCGGACCAGCTCGTGGTCGTCGACCAGCAGCACCGTGATCATGTTGCCTCCAAGGGGATGCGGGCGTGCACCCGGAATCCTCCCCCGGGACGCGGGCCGGTCGAAAGCTGACCGCCGCACAACGCGACCCGCTCGGCCATGCCGCCCAGCCCGAACCCCGGCGCGCCGCCCTGCTGCGGCACGCCGTCGTCGAGCACCTCGACCTCCACCGCCTCGGAACCGTAGGCCAGGCGCACGCTGGCCCTGGCGCCGGCCGCGTGCTTGCGGGTGTTGGTCAGCGCCTCCTGCACGATCCGGTAGACGGCGTGGTCCACGTCCGAGGGCAGCGTCACCGGCTCGCCCGTGACGGTCAGGCTGGCGGGCAGCCCGGCGCTCCTGGCCTCGCCGATGAGCGCGGGCAGGCGGTCGGCCCCCACGCCGGTCGCGGCGTCCGGGCCGTCGTTGCCGTCGGCTCGCAGCACGTGCAGTAGCCGGCGCATCTCCGACATCGCCTGGCGAGCGGTCTGCTGGGCGCTCTCCAGCGCCTCGCGGGTGACCTCCTGCTCGGGCGCGAGCGTCGCCCGCGCGCCGCCGACCAGGGCGTTGATCACCGTGATGTGGTGCGCGACGACGTCGTGCAGCTCCCTGGCGATCCGCCGCCGCTCGGCCTGTACGGCGGCGTCGGCGGCCTCCAGCCTGCTGCGTTCGTTCAGCTCGGCCCTGGCCTTGACCAGCGCGCCGATGCCGGCCGGGATCGCGACGACGAAGGCGCCGGCCAGGAACTGCCCGAGGCCCGGCCCCTTGACCTCCATCACCGTGCCGTAGACCACGATCCCCACGACCGTCATGACCAGCGACGGACGGCCGGAGGAGTGACGCACCAGGCTGTAGAAGGCGATGCCCTCCGGGATGGTCGCCGACGTCACGAGTCCGGCCGCGATGCCGACCACGTCGAACGCCGTGACGGCCCCGGCCACCAGCACCGGCCTGCTCCGGCGGACCAGCAGCAGCACGCTGGTCAGCAGGAAGTGCGCCGACCCCAAAGCCCCGTCGGCCCCCGTCTGGACGGACGACACGATCACCCCGAGGCCCGCGAACAGGGCGAGCACGACCACGATCGTGGTGTCGAAAACCCGGGGACGTCGGAAGAAATGGAAGATTCTGCGGAAAGGTCGCGCCCAGCGCACCATAAAACACTAAGTCACGAATTTTCTGATGCGACCGAGGCCGTCCCCGACGATCACCCGGGCTACAACCGGAACAGGGCGCTGCGGTAACGTCGGCGCAAGGTGAGGGACGCGCGGAGGGCGGGGCATGAGCCGAACGGCACGAGTCATCTGGGACGACGCTCTCACCTCCTACAACTTCGGTCCGAGCCACCCGCTGGCGCCCATCAGGGTCGAGCTGACGATCGCTCTCGCCCGCGCGCTCGGCGTTCTCGACAAGGTCGAGATGGCCGGCTGCGCGCCCGCCGGCGACGACGAGCTGGCCATGGTGCACGACCGCGGCTACATCGAGGCGGTCAAGGGCGTCTCCGTGGCCGGCGTGCCCGACCTGCGGGCGGGGCTCGGCACCACCGACAATCCGGCCTTCAAGGGCGTGCACGAGGCGTCCGCGCTGATCGCGGGGGCGTCCCTGGCGGCGGCGCGCGCGGTCTGGGAGGGCGCGGCCGAGCACGCGGTCAACGTCGCGGGCGGGCTCCACCACGCGATGCCGGCCGCGGCCAGCGGCTTCTGCGTCTACAACGACCCGGCCCTGGCCATCGCCTGGCTGCTGGAGCAGGGGGCCACGCGGGTGGCCTACGTCGACGTCGACGTGCACCACGGCGACGGCGTGCAGGCCGTCTTCTACGACGACCCCCGGGTGCTGACGATCAGCCTGCACGAGAGCCCGCGCACGCTGTTCCCGGGCACCGGCTTCCCGCACGAGACCGGCGCGGAGGGCACGGCCGTCAACGTGGCGCTCCCGGCCGGCTGCGGCGACTCCGGCTGGCTGCGCGCCTTCCACGCGGTCGTGCCGCCGCTGCTGCGCGAGTTCGGCCCGGAGATCCTGGTCACCCAGCACGGCTGCGACAGCCACGCGCTCGACCCCCTCGCCAACCTCATGCTCAGCATCGACGGCCAGCGCGCCGCCTACGCCGCCCTGCACGACCTGGCGCACGAGACGGCGGGCGGCCGGTGGATCGCGGTGGGCGGCGGCGGTTACGAGCTCGTCCAGGTCGTGCCGCGCATCTGGACGCACCTCATCGCCGAGGCCGCCGGGCATCCCGTCGATCCGGCCACGCCCACCCCCGACGCCTGGCGCCAGTACGTCAGGGAGCGCACCGGCGAGGCGCCCCCGCTGACCATGACCGACGGACGTAACCCGGAATTTCACGACATCTCCGGCGGTTATGACCCAGCGGACCCCATCGACCGTGCGGTCATGGCGACCCGGCAGGCGGTGTTCCCTCTGCACGGCCTCGACCCGATGCCCTGACGACCGCCCCGACGACGCTCGACGTCCTCGATGCCCCTGATGAGGAAGACCTGTGCTGAGCCGCGACGAACTCCGCCGACACCTGATCCACAGCCGTATCGCCGGTGACGTCGCGACGTCGCGCGAGAACAACCTCGACCACTACAGCTCGCTGGCCAACCGCGACCCGTACTACATGCTCGGCCTGACGTTCGAGCAGCCGTGGACCTTCCGGGACGTCCTCGACCTGATGGCCAAGTCGGCCGGCGTGGTCGCCGATCCCGGCCACCGCCGCGGCCAGGACACCATCGACCCCGACCTGACGATCGACGCGATCGACGCCATGGCGGCGCGCATCGCGTCGGTGTTGTCGCGGCCGTCCCCGCGGGTGCTGTTCGCCACCGGCCACCCGACCGGGCTGCTCGCCGTCCACCTGCCGCTGGCCAGGTTCGCCGTCGAGCGCGGCGCGACCCTGCTCACCCCGGCCGAGGGCTGGACGTACGCCGGCTCCGGCTTCGGCCGTCCGCGCCGCGTCCGCTACCTCCAGGACGTCGCCATGCTCGACGACCGCGGCGGCTTCGTGCACACCCACGACTCGGCCCCGATGCGGCACATGCTGGACGAGCTCGAAGACGGGCTGCCCGACCTGGTGATCGCCGACCACGGCTGGGCGGGGGCGGCGGGCGAGGCGGGCGTGCCGACGGTGGCCTTCGCCGACAGCAACGACCCCGGACTGTTCCTCGGCGAGGCCGAGGGAAAGATCGACGTCGTCGTGCCACTCGACGACAATGTGCTACCCCGCTATTACGCTCCGCTGACCGAGCGATTGGTCACTCTGGTCTCACGAGCCCTTTGAGTCGAAAACGGCCCTCCCCATACCGTCTTTTCGCGCCTGCATTCCAAGAGGCTCGCTGTCCCTTTGCCAACTTTTGATGGGGCTTGGGCGACTCTTATGTGTGGCAACTTGGACAGTTCCAAGGTCCAGGCGAGGTGCTCGGCCTGGCTGCTAACCAGCGACTTTACTGGTCCGGCTGACAGGTGGCTCCGCGGACTGAGAAAATAGGGGGTTTGCGCACCCGGAGTCCCGACTTACGCTGACGGCAGTACACGTGCGTGAGCAATGGCACCAGTGGGGATAACCCGGAAACACGTGCGGAAGAGGCGTCCGATGGGTGCAGGCGAAAGACCTCTCAGCGAGGTGAAGTTCCTGACCGTGGCTGAAGTCGCGACGGTCATGAGGGTGTCCAAGATGACGGTGTACCGGCTCGTCCACTCAGGGGAGCTGCCGGCCATCCGAGTTGGCCGGTCGTTCCGAGTGCCCGAGCAGGCGGTCCACGACTATCTGCGGGAGGCCTACATCGAGGCAGGTTGAAGTAGCGGCGCGCCCGAACGCGCCGTGAATTCGGTCGCGGGAGAAGCCCGGCCTGCGCACCACGAGGCCGGGCTTTCACCCCCCAAGGGGCGATCCACCCCCGATCGCCGGTAGTCTGTCACCCGGTGTGCGCTCGCACATCGATTCAGACTTGCTATCAGTACCTGGGGGTCCCGTGGGCTCTGTGATCAAGAAGCGCCGCAAGCGGATGGCCAAGAAGAAGCACCGCAAGCTGCTCAAGAAGACGCGCATCCAGCGGCGTAACAAGAAGTAACCGACGCAGCTGCGAGGCGCTGATGACCCACACCGTGCTTGTCACCGGGGTCTCGCGCCACATAGGCGCCCGGGTGGCGAGCGTCCTCGCGGCTGACCCGGAGATCAGCCGCGTCATCGGAGTGGACACCGTGCCGCCCCCCTCGCTGACGCGGGACGGCGGCATCACTCTGGGCCGGACGGAATTCGTCCGGGTCGATCTGCGTAGCCCCGACATCGCCGAGGTGATCGCGGCCGCGGACATCGACACCGTTGTGCACATGAGCCTGGTCAGCGCCCCGTCCAAGGGCGATGGCAGGGCCGCCATGAAGGAGCACAACGTCATCGGCACCATGCAACTGCTCGGTGCCTGCCAGCGGTCGTCGACCGTGCGGCGCGTGGTGGTGCGCTCCACCACCGCCGTCTACGGCTCGTCCCCGCGCGATCCCGCGGTGTTCACCGAGGACCTGGAGCCGCACGTCGGCCCGGTCCACGGCTACGCCAAGGACGCGGCGGAGGTCGAGGGCTACGTGCGCGGTTTCGCGCGCCGCCGCCCCGACGTGACGGTGTCGCTGCTGCGCTTCGCCAACTTCATGGGTCCAGGCGTCGACTCGCCGCTCACGCGTTACTTCACCCAGCCCGTCCTGCCGACGGTGTTCGGCTTCGACCCGCGGTTGCAGTTCGTCCACGAGGACGACGCGGTCGAGGTGCTGCGCAGGATGGCGAACGAAGACCACCCCGGCACGTTCAACGTGGCCGGGGCAGGCGTGTTGCTGCTGTCGCAGTGCGCGCGCCGGGCCGGGCGGGCGTCGCTGCCGCTGTTCGCGCCCGTCTTCCGCACGCTCGGCAACACCGTGCGCAGGCTCGGCCTCGTCGAGTACTCGCCCGAGCAGCTGCGGCTGATGAGCTACGGCCGGGCGGTCGACACCGCCAGGCTGGAGGCCGAGCTGGGCTGGCGGCCCAAGTACACCACCGCGGCGGCCTTCGACGACTTCGTGCGTTCACGGGGTATGCATCCGTTCGGAGGTGTGCGTCCGTGAGCGTGCCGCACGAGGAGGAAGGCCGGGTGATCCCGATCAGCGCCGCGCCGTCCTACGAGGAGCCCGACCCGCTGGCCCGGCTGCTGGCGTTCGTCCGCCGGCGCATCACCGGCGAGTACGAGGTCGACGAGTTCGGCTACGACCCCGAGCTGACCGACAAGGTGCTCCTTGAGCTGATCAGGCCCCTCTACCACCGCTGGTTCAGGGTCGAGACGGCCGAGCTGAAGAACGTGCCCGCCGAGGGCGGCGCGCTGGTGGTGGCCAACCACTCCGGCACGCTGCCGATCGACGCGCTCATGATGCAGGTCGCCCTGCACGACGAGGCGGGCCGGGCCGTCCGCCTGCTCGGGGCCGACCTGGTCTACCAGCTCCCGCTGCTCGGCCACCTGTCCCGCAAGACCGGCCACACGCTGGCCTGCCCCGAGGACGCCGACCGGCTGCTGCGCAAGGGCGAGCTGGTCGGCGTGTTCCCCGAGGGCTTCAAGGGCGTGGGCAAGCCGTTCTCCGAGCGCTACAAGCTGCAGCGGTTCGGCCGGGGCGGGTTCGTGGCCTCGGCGATCCGCGCGGGCGTGCCGATCGTGCCCACGGCCATCGTGGGGGCCGAGGAGATCTATCCGAAGATCGGCGACCTGAAGTTCCTGGCGCGCATCCTCGGCGTCCCCTACCTGCCGATCACGCCGTTCTTCCCGTTGCTCGGGCCGCTCGGGCTGGTGCCGCTGCCGTCCAAGTGGATGATCGAGTTCGGCGAGCCGATCCGCACCGACGAGTACGAGCCCGCCGCGGCCGACGACCCGATGCTGGTGTTCAACCTGACCGACCACGTGCGCGAGGTCGTCCAGCAGATGCTCAACGAGTTGCGGTTGCGCAGGGGGCCGGCCTTCCCGCCGTTCCTGTGAAGGGTGCAACCGGTCGCGTCCGGCCGGTGTTCTTGCGGGTGCAGTCATTGACACCCGAGAGGAACCTCTTCGATGGATCTCCAGCTTTCCGGCCGTGTGGCCGTCGTCACCGGCGCGTCCAAGGGCATCGGCCTGGCCGTCGCGCGCACCCTGGCGGAGGAGGGCGTGCACGTCGTGGCGGCCTCGCGGACCGCGCCCGACGCCAAGGTGACGCACGTCGCGGTGGACCTGATGGACCCGCAGGCGCCCGCCCGGGTGATCGCCCGAGCCGTCGAGGAGTTCGGCGGGGTGGACATCCTGGTCAACAACGCCGGCGGGCCGCCCCCCGGCGTGACGCTGCCCCGGGTCGGGTTCATGGCGCCGGGCGACGACGACTGGCAGGCCATGTTCGAGTTCAACCTGTTCGCGGCCGTACGCATGATCCGCGCGGCCGTGCCCCTCATGGTGGAGCGCGGCGGCGGCTCGATCGTGAACATCTCCTCCGGCTCGGCCCGCCAGCCCGGGGCCATGAACGTGGACTACGGCGCGGCCAAGGCCGCCATGAACCACGTGAGCAAGGCCGTCTCGGAGGAGTACGGCCCGCAGGGCGTCCGGGTGAACACGATCTCGCCCGGCCCGGTGCTGACCGACTGGTGGACCAAGGACGGCGGCGCCGCCGACGTCATCGCCGGGATGGCCGGGGCCTCGAAGGAGGACGTCATCGCCCAGGTCGCCCCCGGCATGATGAAGCTGGCCACCGGACGCCTGGTGAGCCCGCAGGAGATCGCCGACATGGTGGCCCTGCTGGTCTCGCCGCGCTCGGGCAGCACGACCGGCGCCGACATCGCCGTGGACGGCGGGTTCCTGAAGGAGATCTGAACCCTTTTGGCGGGTTGTGGCAAGACATCCGTGACCGATTCTCCACAGAAGGGCGGAGATGATCACGCAACCCGCCACCAGGGGGGCGGACTCGGAGCTCGTGAGCGCCTCCCTGACCGAGCCGGAGGCGTTCGCCGAGCTGTTCGACCGCTACTCCGCCATGCTCTACCGGTACGTCTCCAAACGCCTCGGCCCTGAGCCCGCCGAGGACCTCGTCGGCGAGACGTTCCTCGTCGCGTTCTCCCGCCGCAAGAGCTACGACCTGTCCTGCCCCGACGCCAGGCCGTGGCTCTTCGGCATCCTCACCAAGCTCATCTCCCGCCACCACCGCAAGGAGGCGGCGCGGTACCGGGCGTTCCTGCGGTCCCCCCTCGACCAGGACGTGGAGTCGCCCGCCGACCGCGTCGCCGCGGGGGTCACGGCGCAGGCCGCCCGTCCCCGCCTGGCGGGCGCGCTGGCCGCGCTGCCCGCCAAGGACCGGGACGTCCTGCTGCTGATCGCCTGGGGCGACCTCACCTACGAAGAGGTCGCCCTGGCGCTCGGCATCCCGATCGGAACCGTGCGCTCCCGCCTCAACAGGGGCAGGCGGAAGGTGCGGGCCGCGCTCGGCGACACCAACCCCATGCTGGCGGAGGAGTGACCATGGACGACCTGCGGATGCTCCGCGACCTCGGCGGGGAACTGGAGCACGAGCCGCCCCCGACGCTCGCCCGCCAGCGCGACCGCCTGCTGCGGGAGCGCCCGCGCCGCCGATGGAACGCCTACTGGACGGCCGGCCTGGTCGCCGTGGGCACGGCGGCGGCCGTCGCGGTGCCGACCATGCTGGTCAACGGCAACATCGTGGCCGCTCCGTCGACGGGCGTGCGGCCGGTCGACATCACCGGCGCCCGCAACATCCTGGTGATCGGCTCCGACACGCGCGGCGGGCCGGGCAACGCCAAGTACGGGCCCCACCTGGCCAGGACGCCCGACCAGGGCGGCAGGCGCTCCGACACCATCCTGCTCGTGCACGTGCCCGCCGACCGCGGCCAGGCGGTCGGGGTCAGCGTGCCGCGCGACTCGATCGTGCAGATCCCGTCGTGCGGGTCCGACCCGGCGCGGAAGGACATGATCAACTCGGCGTACAACACCGGGGGAGCGGGCTGTCTGGTCAAGACGCTGGAGAAGCTCACCGACGTCCGCATCGACCACACGGTCGAGGTCGACTTCGCCGGCTTCAAGGGCATGGTGGACGCGCTCGGCGGCGTGCAGATCACGCTCAGGTCGCCGGTGGACGACAAGGCGTCGAAGCTGAAACTGCCCGCGGGCAAGGTCATGCTCAACGGCGAGAGCGCCCTCGGCTACGCCCGCCTGCGCCGCTACGGCGACGGCTCGGACGTCCAGCGGATCAAGCGGCAGCAGATCCTGCTGCTGGCGATGCTGAAGAAGGCGAGGAGCGCGGCCGCCGACCCGGCCCGGCTGCGCGGCTTCCTCGGCGAGGTGCGCAAGTCGGTCAAGACGGACCTGAGCCTGGAGGCCATGGTCGAGCTGGCCAGGGCCACGTCCGCGACGCAGGTGGCGTTCGTCACCGTGCCCTGGAAACCGGCCCAGGACGACCCCAACCGGATCGAGTGGCTGCAACCGGACGCCAGGAAGCTGTTCGAACGCCTGCGATGACCGGCGCCGGCGCGCGCCCGGCCGTGGATGTCAAGGAGCCGTCCACGCCGCCGGGCCGCGTCGGCGGCCTCGTGGGCGGGCGGTCAGTGGGAGCGGTAGTGCCTGCGCAGGGCGATGCCGGCCGCGACGCCGCCCGCGATCGCGCCGACCCCGGCCGCGATCGGCAGGGCGGTCATGGTGGCCTTGCGGCCGGTGCGGAAGTCCTTCACCGGCCAGTCGTGCTTCCTGGCGTGCTCGCGCAGCTCGCTGTCGGGGTTGATCGCCACCGCGCTGCCGACCAGCGACAACATCGGCAGGTCGTTGGCCGAGTCGCTGTAGGCCGTGCAGCGGGTCAGGTCGAGCCCTTCGCGGCGGGCCAGCGCGCGCACCGCCTCCGCCTTGGCCGGGCCGTGCAGCAGGTCGCCCACCAGGTGGCCGGTGTAGACGCCGCCGGCGGTCTCGGCGACCGTGCCGAGCGCGCCGGTGAGGCCGAGCCGCTGGGCGATGACCCGGGCCAGCTCGACGGGCGTGGCCGTGACGAGCCAGACGCGCTGGCCGGCGTCGAGGTGGCTCTGCGCGAGCGCGCGGGTGCCGCCCCAGATGCGGTCGGCCATGACCTCGTCGTAGATCTCCTCGCCGAGGCGGACGACGTCGTCGACCTTGGCGCCCGCGACGAAGGCGAGCGCGGTCTCCCGGGCGACCGCGATGTGCTCCGGGTTCTCGTTGCCGCGCAGCCGGAACACGGCCTGGCCGACGGCGAACTTCAGCAGATCGGATGTGGTGAACATGCCGCGCGTGGCCAGCCCGCGGGCGAAGTGGTAGATGGACGCGCCGCGCATCATGGTGTTGTCGACGTCGAAGAAGGCCGCCGCCTCCAGGTCCGGCTCGACCGGCTCGGTGGGCGCGACGGTGACCGCCGCCCGCGCCGCGGCCTCGCCGGCGGCCTCGGCCCCAACCTCGTGTCGTCGTCGCATTAGCCGCCACATGCGGTTCAGCTTACCTAGCCGGTGCCACGAGCCCCTCGATGTAGTCGAGGTAGCCGGCGGCCTGTCCCTTCTGTGCCTCGTTGAGGTGGTCCAGCATCGGCTCGACCGTCTCCCGCTGCTTCTGGGCGAACTTCTTGATCTTGGACGAGCGGGGCTGCGTACGCGTCAGCCGGCTGATCCCGGAGCGGGTGGAGTCCTCCATGTCCTTGAGCGTCTGGCCGACCAGCGGGCTGTCGGTGGACGAGCCGAGCAGGCTCGCGACCTCCTTGGCGCGGGTCTCGGCCGAGGCCAGCTCGCGCTCGCCGCGTTGGGCGTCGTCGGTGCTCAGGTGCACGAGGGTGCTCTCCGCGGCCCTCTTGAGCGGGTAGAGCGTGTCGCCGGGGACCGCCTGGTACGTGGCGAAGGACGCCACCATCATGGCCCCCGCCAGGCCGAGCGTGGCGACCTGGGACAGCAGCGGACGGCGTCGGCGGCGTACGGACGGGACGGCCGGGCCCGGCGCGCGCTCCTCGTCGGGGGCCGTCAGCAGCAGGCGGCCGGAGACCAGGTCCTCGCGCAGGCGCTCGCGGAACGCCGCCTCGGGCCCGCCGCCCAGAGACGGGCCGTGCAGCTCCGTGAGACGCTCGATGACGAGCTCCCGCCGCCTGCGCGCCCTACTCATGACAGCTCCCTGAGGGATCCAGCCGTGCCAACTGGCCTAACGAGGTGCGGGTGGGAGAGGTTACGCCAGGTCGTGCTTGAGTGCCCTGGCGAGCGTTCGAATGGCCCGAAACTGCAGCGCTTTGATCGCTCCACTCTTCTTCCCCATGATCAACGCGGTTTCCGCGAGCGAGAGGCCGTGCAGGAAGCGCAGCACCACGCATTCCTGCTGGTCGGGATTGAGATCGCGGACGGCGCGCAGCACCCGGTCGTTCATGATGGCCGTGACCACCGCGTTCTCCGGGATGTGCGCGCCTTCGAGCGGCACGTCGATCAGCTCTCCCGTCGGGATCTCCAGTCGGTAGCGGCCGGACTTGAAGTGGTCGGCCACCAGGTTTCTGGCGATGGTGACGAGCCAGGCGCCGAAGTCGCGCCCCTGCCAGGTGAAGTCGCCGATCCTGCGCAGCGCGCGCAGGAAGGTCTCGCTGGTCAGGTCCTCGGCGAGCTGGTGGGAGCCGACCCGGAAGTAGATGTAGCGGTAGACGAGGTCCACGTAGCGGTCGTAGAGCGTGCCAAAGGAGTCCGTGCATCCGTTCTTGGCGTGCAGCACCAGCGTACGGATGTCGTCGGGCACTTCTTCGCGCACGCCAAGCTCGCCCGTCCGGGCAGGTCCAGCGACCGCTGGAGCAAGCAGCCCGGCGAACGGCCACGAATCAGGCATCCGGTATCCCTAGGGGTAAGGGGTGCGGCGTGCTCGAATACTCTAGAAATCAACTGGAAATTCCACAATCCGCGCCTGCTGGCCTGGCTACGAGTAATCGCCCTATACCGTATAGGCGCCTACCCCACAGCCTGCGGCGAAGCCCCTCATGGAGCGCCTGTTTCCTCTTCGGCTACCGGCCGGGAGGCATCGTCCGGCAGCATTGGAGTCACCATGGAGATCCTCGTTGCTGTCATAGCCCTTGCCGGTGCGCTCCTCGCCGCCGTCGCGACCGGAGCCCTGATCCGCCGGCTGCGCGACGAGCCCGAGGGGTGGTTGATCGCCTGGACCGTTGCAGCTGGAGCCCTGTGCCTGTCGCTGGCCGCGATCGGCGTCGGGTCCGTCCTGGGGTTCGGGCCGGCCACGTTCCGCGTCTACCAGGTGACGGGGTCGCTGCTCGCGCCGCTCTGGCTGGCCGTGGGCCTGATCCAGCTGCTGTCCGACAAGGTGCCGCCGAGGTTCCTGGCCTGGTTGTTCGGCATCGCGCTCACCATCGTCTCCGTCGCGATCCTGACCTTCGACCCGCTCAGGTCCACCGACCTGGGCAAGTCGCTGCCGTCCGGCTCGGCCATGTGGGGGCTCATCCCCGACAAGCTGCTCATCGGCGTGCACGCCATCGACGTGCTCGTCCTGCTGGCGTGCGTGGTGGTGGCCGGGCTCAAGTGGCGCGGCGGCGACGAGTACGACACCGACAACCTCCATGCGGTCCTGGTCATCGCGCCGTCGAGCATCGCCCTGGTGGGGGCCATGCGGTTCTCGGTGCCGCCGCTGTTCACCACCGCGCTGCTCGCGGTGGGCGCGGCGGCGATCTGGTACACCGTGCTGCGCCCGCTGGCGCCGTACGAGGACGACGAGGACGACCTGGAGACGCCGCACGACGACGTGGAGCGCCGGCCGGGCCGCAGGGTCGCGCCCGAGCCCGTGCCGGTGCCGGCCGCCGAGCCGCCTCCCGTGGCGCCCCCGCGCCGCTCGCCCGGCCTGGGCGACCTGGTGGCCGAATACCGGGCGGGCGACCAGCAGGTCGACTACGCCGCCCGGATGGGGGCCGCGCCCGACTCGGGCCCCGCGACCGGCTACATCATGAACGGCTCCCCGCCCCCGCGCATGGACACCTCCCCGCGCATGGACGCCCAGCCGCCCCGGCCCGACTACTCGATGCCCGGCACCGGCGTGGCCTACCCGGGCGCCGAGCTGTTCACCCCGTCGCAGCCGCAGCAGGCGGGCGGCCGGCCCTCGCCCAGCATCTACGGCCTGCTCACCGTCTTCACGATCATGGACGGCGCCGGCGACGCGTTCGACCGCCTGGCCGAGGCCACCGTCGAGGCCGTGCGCCGCGGCGAGCCCGACACGCTCGTCTACGCCTGCCACGCCGTCAAGTCGGCGCCCCTGCAGCGCATCGTCTACGAGCTCTACCGCGACGAGGTCGCCTACCGCGACCACCAGCGCCAGCCGCACGTCGAGCGGTTCCTCAACGAGCGTCAGGCGATGGTGCTGGCCACCAACGTCATCGAGCTCTACGTCAACGCCGCGAAGGTGGTGCCGCTGCCCACCGTCATGTTCTGACCGTCATGTCCTAGGCGAGGGCGGCGCGCAGGCGGGCCTCGTCGACCCGCCAGAAGTCGTGCTGCACGCCGTCGATCAGCGTCACCGGGATCATCTCCCAGTACTTCTCCCTGAGCTCCTCGGAGGAGTCGATGCTGACCTCCTCCCACGGCACGCCCAGCTCTCCGGCCACCCTGGCGATGACCGCGCGGGCGTCGTCACAGAGGTGGCAGCCGGGTTTGCCGAGCAAGGTGATGCGATGCATGTCCCCAACCGTAGCGCCCCTACTTTGTGCATCGGTTCACAAAGGGATTAACCTGAAAGACGGTTCTAATCCGTTCAGCGGTCCCCACCGCCCGTTCCCTGGAGCTCCGGCACGTGAAGAGCACGTCCCAGTCCCGTGACCGCGGCATCCCCGAGGCGACGGTCGCCAGGCTTCCGTTGTACCTGCGGGCGCTGCACGGGATGGCGGAGCGCGGCGTCGCGACCGTGAGCTCGGAGGACCTGGCCGTGGCCGCGGGCGTGAACTCGGCCAAGCTCCGCAAGGACCTCTCGCACCTCGGCTCGTACGGCACCCGCGGCGTAGGCTACGAGGTGGAGTACCTCGTCTACCAGATCTCCCGCGAACTCGGCCTGACCCAGGACTGGGCGGTCGCGATCGTCGGGGTCGGCAACCTCGGCCGCGCCCTGGCGAACTACGGCGGCTTCGTCTCCAGGGGCTTCCGCGTGGCCGCGCTCTTCGACGCCGACCCCGAAGTCGTGGGCGACACCATCGCGGGGTTGAATGTGGAGCACATCGACGAACTGGAAGCCGTCATCAAGCGGCGTGGAGTCTCGATCGTGGTACTGGCGACACCGGCGGCAGCGGCGCAGATAGTGTGCGATCGTGTTGTCGCCGTGGGCGTGACCAGCATCCTGAACTTCGCCCCAGTCGTTCTCACCGTTCCGGACACCGTCGACGTCCGGAAGGTCGACCTATCAATCGAACTGCAGATTCTCGCGTTCCACGAGCAACGCAAGGCTGGGGGGCCACTCATGGCGGTGGACGGTCAATGAGTGTTCTGGCGATCGGACTCAGCCACCGGACCGCTCCGGTGGCGCTTCTCGAACGCGTCTCGGTGACCGGTGACGCGCTGGTCAAGCTGCTGCACGACGTGCAGCAGGACACCAGCGTCGCGGAGGCCATGGTGATCTCGACCTGCAACAGGGTCGAGATCTACGTCACGGTCGACCGCTTCCACGCCGCGGTCACCTCGATCAGCGGGCTGCTGGCCGTCCACTCCGGCGTGCCGGCCGACGAGCTGACCCCGCATCTCTACGTGCACTACGAGGAGCGGGCCGTCGAGCACCTGTTCTCGATGGTGTGCGGCCTCGACTCCATGGCCGTCGGCGAGGGCCAGATCCTGGGCCAGGTCCGCCAGGCGCTCAAGCTCGCCCAGAAGCACGGCACGGTCGGCGCGACCCTCAACGAGCTGACGCAGCAGGCGCTGCGCGTCGGCAAACGCGCCCACACCGACACCGGCATCGACCAGGCCGGCCCCTCGCTGGTCTCGGCGGGCCTCGCGCTCGCCGGCGACCTGGCCGGGCGGCGGGCGCTGGTGGTGGGCGCGGGCTCGATGAGCTCGCTGGCCGCCGTCACGCTGCAGCGCGCCGGGGTCACCGACATCGTCGTGGCCAACCGCACGTACGAGCGGGGCGCGCGGCTGGCCGAGTCGGTCGGCGGCCGGGCCGTCGCGTTCGCCGCCGTGCGCGAGGAGCTGGCGGACGCCGACATCGTGATCACCTGCACCGGCGCCGGGCGGCACGTCATCACCCCCGACATGCTGACCGGGGGCGTGTTCCTGCTGGACCTGGCGCTGCCGCACGACATCGACCCGGCCGTGCGCGAGGTGCCCGGCGTCACGCTGGTCGACCTGGAGACGATCCAGGAGTCCGGCGTCGGCTCGCGCGGCGGCGACGCCGTCGAGTCCGTGCGCGCGCTCGTGGCCGAGGAGCTGAACGCCTACCTCGACGCCGCCCGCGCCGCCCGCGTCACCCCGACCGTGGTGGCGCTGCGCAGCAAGGCGGCGGGCGTGGTGGAGTCCGAGCTGGGCCGCCTGATGATGCGCATGCCCGATCTCGACGACAAGGCCAGGGACGAAATCGCCATGACCGTGCAGAGGGTCGTTGACAAACTGCTTCACGAGCCGACTGTGCGTGTCAAGCAGCTCGCCGCCGGTCCAGGGGGCGATCATTATGCGGAAGCCCTGCGTGAGTTGTTCAATCTCGATCCGAAGATGCCCGCGGCCGTGAGGGAGGTGGAGCTGTGAACCTGCGGTTGGGCACCCGCCGCAGCATGCTGGCGACCACGCAGTCCCAGATGGTGGCCGACGCCCTCACCGCGCGCACCGGGCACCCGGTCGAGCTGGTGGGCGTGACGACCTTCGGCGACGTGACCAAGGCGCACCTGGCGCAGCTCGGCGGCACCGGCGTGTTCGTCAGCGCGTTGCGCGACAAGCTGGTCGAGGGCGAGATCGACTTCGCCGTCCACTCGCTGAAGGACCTGCCGACCAAGCAGGACCCGCGCTTCACGCTGGCCGCGCTCCCCGAGCGCCACGACCACCGCGACGCGCTGGTCGGCCCGCACAAGTTCGCCGACCTGCCCGCCGGGGCCAGGGTCGGCACGGGCTCGCCGCGCCGCGTCGCCATGCTGAGCGCGCTCCGGCCCGACCTGGAGTACGTCCCGATCCGCGGCAACGCCGACACGCGCATCGGCAAGATCGCCGCGGGCGAGCTCGACGCCGTCGTGCTGGCCAGCGCCGGGCTCACCAGGCTCGGCCGCGGCGGCGAGATCGCGCAGATCTTCGAGGTCGAGGAGCTGCTGCCGGCCCCCGGCCAGGGCGCGCTCGCCGTGGAGTGCCTGGCCGCGCGCACCGACCTGATCGAGACCCTCTCCGTGCTCGACGACCCGCGCACGCGCAGCGCGGTGACCGCCGAACGCGCCGTGCTGTCCGCCCTGGAAGCAGGCTGCGCCGCACCCGTGGGTGCTTTCGCGGCCGATCACGGGCACACTCTGAACCTGACCGCAGTGGTCGTCTCCATCGACGGCCGCGAAGCGGTCCGCAAGTCCGCCGCCGGTTCTCCTTCGGAGGCTGCACAGCTGGGCCGCCTCCTGGCGGCCGAGATGATCGCCGAAGGGGCCGACAGATTGATGGGGGAGCAATCCCATTGAGCTCCGATAGTCCAACCTCCGGTTTCGTCGCCTTCGTGGGGGCGGGTCCCGGTGACCCCAACCTGCTGACGCTCCGCGCCGCCGAACTTCTCGGCAAGGCGGACGCCGTCGTGCTCGACGACGAGCAGTCCGGCCCGCTGCTCAAGCACTGCCGCGAGGGCGTCGAGGTCGCCGAGGGCGACTACGTCCAGCGGGCCAAGGCCGGGCAGCTCGTGGTGCGCCTGTGCGCGGGCGACCCCATGTTGTTCTCCTCGATCGACGACGAGGTCGCGGCCTGCGTGGCGGCGGAGGTGGACTTCGAGATCGTGCCCGGCGTGCCGCCCGCGACCGCGGTGCTCACCTACGCCGGCATCCCGGCGGCCACGGCCGTGCCCGAGTTCCGCGTCGTCGACGCCGCTCAGGAGCAGGACTGGTCGTCCCACGCCGCCACCCGCGGCACGCTGGTGATCTACAACGGCATCGCCGAGGCCGTCGCCATCGGCAAGGCGCTGATCGCCGGAGGCAAGCCCGACACCACGCCGGTCGCCGTCAGCAGCGGCGGCACCACCACCGAGCAGTACACCGTCGTGTCCTCGCTCGGCCGGTTGCAGGCCGACCTGAAGCACGCCGGGTTCACCGAGCCCGCGCTGATCGTGGTCGGCGAGGCCGTGGGGCAGCGCGAGCGGCTGTCGTGGTTCGAGACCAAGCCGCTGTTCGGCTGGCGGGTGCTGGTGCCGCGCACGAAGGAGCAGTCCCGCAGCCTGTCCGAGCAGCTCGTGGCCTACGGCGCGGTGCCCGAGGAGGTGCCGACCATCTCGGTCGAGCCGCCGCGCACGCCGCAGCAGATGGACCGCGCCATCAAGGGCCTGGTCACCGGCCGCTACGAGTGGGTGGCCTTCACCAGCGCCAACGCCGTCAAGGCGGTGCGCGAGAAGTTCGAGGAGTACGGGCTCGACGCGCGGGCCTTCGCCGGGCTCAAGGTGGCCGCCGTGGGCGAGGCCACCTCGCGGGCCCTGGTCGAGTTCGGCGTCAAGCCCGACCTGCTGCCCTCGGGGGAGCAGTCCTCCGAAGGGCTCGTGGCCGAGTGGCCGCCCTACGACTCGATGCTCGACCCGATCAACCGGGTGCTGCTGCCCCGGGCCGACATCTCGACCGACACGCTGGTGGCCGGGCTCACCGAGCTGGGCTGGGAGTGCGACGACGTGACGGCGTACCGGACGGTGCGCGCCGCGCCGCCGCCCGCGCCCATCCGCGAGGCGATCAAGGGCGGCGGCTTCGACGCCGTGCTGTTCACCTCGTCCTCCACCGTGCGCAACCTGGTCGGCATCGCGGGCAAGCCGCACAACGTCACCGTGATCGCGGTGATCGGGCCGCAGACGGCCAAGACGGCCGAGGAGTTCGGGCTCCGGGTCGACGTCATGTCCGACAAGCCATCCGCATCAGCCCTGGCCGCAGCGCTGGCCGAGTTCGGTGCCAAGCAGCGCCAGGCGGCCGTGGCCGCGGGTGACAGCCCGCGCAGGCCGTCCCAGAACCGCCGTGGCGCCAGGAGGAGAGCCAAGTGAGCGCCCAGTACCCCGTCGCACGTCCCCGGCGCCTGCGTCGCAGCCAGGCGCTGCGCCGGATGGTGTCGGGCACGCGGCTGCACGCCGCGGACCTGATCCTGCCGCTGTTCGTCAAGGAGGGCATCGACGCGCCGCAGCCGGTGTCGTCCATGCCGGGCGTGTTCCAGCACACCCGCGACTCGCTGCGCAAGGCCGCGCACGACGCGGCCGAGGCGGGCGTGGGCGGCCTGATCCTGTTCGGCATCCCCGCGGTCAAGGACGCGACCGGGTCGGCGGCCGACGATCCCGACGGCATCCTCCAGGTCGCGCTGCGCGAGGTGAGCGCCGAGGTCGGCGACGCCCTCGTAGTCATGGCCGACACCTGCCTCGACGAGTTCACCGACCACGGCCACTGCGGGATCCTGACCCCGTCCGGCGAGGTGGACAACGACGCCACGCTGGAGCGTTACGCCTCCATCGCGCTGGCCCAGGCCGCCGCCGGCTCCCAGATGATCGCGCCGAGCGGCATGATGGACGGCCAGGTCGGCGCCATCCGCGCCGCGCTCGACGGGGCCGGCCACGCCGACGTCCCGATCCTGTCCTACTCCGTCAAGTACGCCTCCGCCTTCTTCGGCCCGTTCCGCGAGGCCGCCGAGTGCGCGCCGCAGTTCGGCGACCGCAGCACCCACCAGCAGGACCCGGCCGGGCCGCTGGAGGAGGCGCTGCGCGAGGTCAGGCTCGACCTGGCGGAGGGCGCCGACGCCGTCATGGTCAAGCCGGCGCTGGCCTACCTCGACGTCATCACCCGGGTGCGCGACGCGGTCGACGTGCCGGTGGCGGCCTACCAGGTGAGCGGCGAGTACGCGATGGTCGAGGCGGCGGCGGCCAACGGCTGGATCGACCGCGACCGGACGATCATGGAGTCGCTGGTCGCCATCAAGCGCGCCGGCGCCGACATGATCCTCACGTACTGGGCGACGGAAGTGGCGCGACAGCTCTAACCAAGGGGTTTCCCGTCAACTCCTGAGGCGTGTGCGTTAGAGTGCGATGACAAGTGCTGGTGTGTCCCGCGGTGTGCGAACGGCCCGGAGCCGGGACCTCCTCAGGCGCTGACTCGACGGGAGACACCATGGTGGGGGTACCACTGGCTCGGCGTACCAGAAAACGGTCGCGGCCGACACGCATCGATTCCGTGCTGGAGTACGCGTCCCTGGGCTGGCCCGTGGTGCCGGGAGCCTTCCCGCTGCGGCACGGCCCGCGCGCGTGTTCGTGCGACCGCGTCGGCTGTCCCGACCCCGGCGCCCATCCGCTCTCGCCCGCCTGGCACATGCAGGCCACGACGGACACGACGCTGCTGACCCGCTGGTGGGAGAGCGAGCCGGAGGCCAACGTGATCCTGCCCACCGGGCGCGTGTTCGACGTGTTCGACGTACCGCTCGCCGCCGGCCTGTCGGCCCTCACCAGGATCGACGCCGCCGGAGCCCACCCAGGCCCGGTCGCCGCTCAAGGCGACCGGGTCTTGTTTTATGTGGCCACCCGTGGCAACCCCGAGGACGAGGACGAGTGGTGGTCCTGCCAGCTCGACTGCGACCCGGCCACCATCGACGACACGCCGGGCCTGCGCTGGCACTGCCGCGACAGCTACGTGCTCGCGCCGCCCTCCATGCTGCCCTCGGGCCAGCCGGTCTCCTGGCTCCGGCCCCCGGACGGCCGTCCGCTGCCCGACCCGCTGCGCATCCTGGAATGGCTCGCCGACTGAGCACGCCCCGCGGCGGGGGCACGGACCTGCGGGACTAACCTGGGTCGGGTGAGCCGTACACAGAACTCCGAAGGTCTTTTCACCCGCGCCAGGGAAGTGGTGCCCGGCGGCGTCAACTCGCCGGTGCGCGCGTTCGGCGCGGTGGGCGGCACGCCGCGTTTCATGGCCTCGGGCCAGGGGCCGTATATCACCGACGTCGACGGCAACCGCTACGTCGACCTGGTCTGCTCCTGGGGCCCGATGATCCTCGGCCACCGGCATCCCGCGGTCGTCGAGGCCGTCTCCGGCGCGGTCGCGCACGGCTTCTCCTACGGCACCGCCACGCCGGGCGAGGTCGAGCTGGCCGAGGAGATCGTCTCCCGGATGGCGCCGGTCGAGAAGGTGCGCCTGGTCAGCTCCGGCACCGAGGCGACGATGAGCGCGGTGCGCCTGGCGCGCGGCTTCACCGGGCGGTCCAAGGTGATCAAGTTCGCCGGTTGCTACCACGGGCACGTCGACGCCCTGCTGGCCTCGGCCGGGTCGGGAGTGGTGACGTTCGGGCTGCCGGACACGCCCGGGGTGACCGGGGCATCGGCGGCCGACACGATCGTGCTGCCGTACAACGACATCCAGGCGGTGGCGGAGGCGTTCGCGGCCGCCGAGGTGGCCTGCGTGATCACCGAGGCGTGCCCGGCGAACATGGGGGTCGTCCCGCCGCGCGACGGGTTCAACGCCCGGCTGCGCGAGCTGTGCACGGCCAACGGCGCGCTGCTCATCGTGGACGAGGTGCTGACCGGCTTCCGCGTCTCGTCCGCCGGCTGGTACGGCCTCGACCCGGTCGACGCCGACCTGATGACGTTCGGCAAGGTCATGGGCGGGGGTCTGCCCGCGGCGGCGTTCGGCGGCCGGGCCGACGTGATGGCCTTCCTGGCTCCGGAGGGCCCGGTCTACCAGGCGGGCACGCTGTCCGGCAATCCGCTGGCGTGCGCCGCGGGCCTGGCGACCCTGCGCGCCCTCGACGCCGACGCCTACGCGCGCATCGACGCCGCCGCGCTCGCGGTGGGCGACGCGGCGGCCGAGGCGCTGGCGAAGGCGGGCGTGCCCCACCGGTTGCAGCGTGCCGGCAGTCTGTTCTCGATCTTCTTCGCCGAGGGCGAGGTGCGCGACTTCGACCAGGCCAAGGCGCAGAACACGGCGGCCTTCACCGCGTTCTTCCACGCGATGCTCGACCAGGGCGTCTACCTGCCGCCGTCGGCGTACGAGGCGTGGTTCCTGTCGGCCTCGCACGACGACGAGGCGCTCAACCGGATCGCCGAGGCCCTGCCGGCAGCGGCGAAGGCGGCCGCGGCGGTTCTGTAGCCCGGCGCGGCCTGGTGCCGGCGTACAGCACGCCGGCGACGATGAGGGCCGCGGCCAGGAGCTCGGTCCAGGACAGGGGCTCGCCGGCCACCAGCGCGGCCGACGACATGCCGAACACCGGCACCAGCAGCGTGTACGGCGCCACGGTCGAGGCGTCGTACCGGCGCAGCAGCCAGCCCCACACGCCGAACCCGCCGAGCGTCGAGACGAAGGCCACGTAGGCCAGCGACAACCAGCCCTCGGCGGGGGCCGTCAGCACGGGCGGCCCCTCGACCAGCAGCGACAGCAGCAGGAGGGGCGGCGCGGAGAACGCGCTCACCCACACCATGAACCGCAGCGAGTCCGGCGGCGCGGCCCTGCGCTGCACCACGTTGCCGAGCCCCCAGGCCGCGGCGGCGGCCACGCACAGGGCGAAGGCGCCCAGCGGGCCGGACACCCCGAAGTCGAACGCGACCAGGGCCAGGCCGCCGAAGGCGACCGCCAGGCCGAGGACGCGGCGGGCGGTGAGCCGCTCGCCGAGCAGCGTCACCGCGAACAGCACGGTGAACAACGCCTGCATCTGCAGGACGAGAGAGGTCAGTCCGGCCGGCATGCCCGCTCGCATGCCCACCAGCAACAGGCCGAACTGACCCACTCCGAGAGTGGCCGCCACCCCGGCGACCCAGCGCCACGGGACTCCCGGCCGCCCCGCGAGCAGCAGGGCGGGGAACGCCGCCAGGGTGAACCTGATCCCCGCGTACAGCAGGGGAGGGAAGTGCTTCAGGCCGACCTGCATGACGACGAAGTTGAAGCCCCACACGGCCGCGAGGCCGACGGCGAGGGCGAGGTGGCGGGGGCTCACGCAGAGCGGGTCTTCTGGTACCTGTTGCGCTGCTCGCGAGCCTGCTCGGCGAGGACCTTCAGGTACGAGGTGGAACGGGTCTCGGGCTTCCTGCTCTTAATGATTCGCATGCATATATTTTCATCTGCTTCAGATACAAGGACAAGCGAGACTTTCTACGCTAAACCCTTTAGTCTGGCTTACATGTTGGACCTGAACCGGCTCAAGGCACTTCACGCCGTGCACGTGTACGGGTCGGTCGGCGCCGCGGCCGACGCGCTCATGGTCACGCCGTCGGCCGTCAGCCAGCAGATCGCCAAGCTGGAGCGGGAGACGGGCGCCCGGCTCATGGAGCGCAGCGGCCGGGGCGTCCGGCTGACCGACGCCGCCGGACTGCTCGCCGAGCACGCCGAGCGCATCCTGGCCCTGGTCGAGACCGCGGAGGCGGACTTCGAGGCGCTGCGCGGCGAGGTCGTCGGCCGGCTCAGCATCGCCGCCTTCGCCACCGCGACCCGCGGCCTGATGCCCGGCGCGCTCGTCCAGCTCAAGAGGCACCACCCCGACCTGCACGTGCAGCTCTACGAGCGCGAGCCGGAACGGGTGCTGCGCGAGGTGGCCAGGGGCGAGCTGGACCTGGGCGTGATGCAGGACTGGCTCAACCGGCCCATCGCCATGCCCGAGGGCCTGTCCAGGGCCACGCTGCTCGACGACGTGGCCGACGTCGCCATCCCCGCCGACCATCCGCTGGCCGGGCGCAGGGAGGTGGGGCTGGCCGAGCTGCACGGCGAGCGGTGGATCAGCTCGTCGCCCGGCACGGTCTGCCATGACTGGCTGGTCTTCACGCTGCGCAACGCCTCGCTGGAGCCGGAGATCGCCTGCATGGCCGACGAGTACCCCACCCAGCTCGCGCTGGTCGCCGCCGGGCTCGGCTGCGCGATCGTGCCGCGCCTGGGCCGTGACTGCGTGCCCGACGGCGTGCGGCTGGTCCCGATCATGCCGCGGCAGACGCGCCGCATCTACGCGGTGTGGCGCACCGACGCGGCCCGCCGTCCCGCGATCAGGGCCACGGTCGAGGCCCTGATCGGCGTCAGCCGCGAGCAGGAGAACGCCTGGGCGGTCAGCTGAGCACCCGGCAGCGCACCCGGCAGCGCACCCGGCCGGGCCGCGCTCAGCTGAGCGCGATCGCCACCACGCCGCCGAGGATCACGCCCGCCGCCAGCAGCCGCCGCCGCAGGTCGCCCTCGGCCAGCAGCCGCCCGCCGAGCAGCACCGCGATCAGCACGCTCACCTCGCGCGCCGGCGCCACCACGCTCACCGGCGCCATCGTGAACGCGATCAGGACCAGCAGGTACGACAGGAAGATCAGGAACGCCGCCCCCACGATCCGCGACCGGTGCTCCCGCCACACGGCCCCGACCAGCCGCCGCCTGGCCCCGGCGACGAACGGCGTGAGCGCCAGCGCCCGCCCGACCTCCCCCAGGTAGTTGAGCATGATCGGCGCCACCGCGAACGCGCTGACCACCTGCGAGTCCCACACCGTGTACCCGGCGATGAACAGCCCCACGACCAGCCCCGACACCAGCCCCCGCAGGTCGCCCCGCCCGGCCGCGCCGCCGCTCATCATGAACACCCCGACCCCGACGAGCACGATCCCGGCCACGCCGGCCGGCGCCGGGTGCTCGTCCAGGAACAACACGGCGACCAGGCTGGCCAGCATCGGCCCCGTCCCGCGGGCGACGGGGTAGACCAGCGACAGGTCGCCCGCGCCGTAGCCGCGCTGGAGCAGCACGAAGTACCCCAGGTGCAGGGCCGTGCTGCCGCAGATCACCGCCAGGTCGCCCCACGACAGCCGGGCGCCCGTGACCAGCAGGAACCCGGCGAACAGCGGGCTCCACACCACCGTGGCCACGACCCCGACCAGCCAGAGGAAGACGATGCCGTCCGCCTGGGACGCCTTCTTGCTCAGCAGGTTCCAGGTGGCGTGCGCGACGGCGGCGACGAGAATGAGGACCAGCGCCCAAGGGCTCATCCGGGCGACTCCTTCCAGGGGTGACGGAGAGGAGCCTCCAGGCTTTTGTCCCGTCAGCTGTACGGCCCGGCGGGCCGCGGCGCCGCTCGGACCTGTCTTCCGGCCCTGGTTGTGTGACGGGGGAGGCGGACCGGACGCGGAACCCTAGGCGCAGTCGTCCCGACCATACCTCCGCGCGAAATGCCGGACCAGGCAGCCCCTGACTATGACCGGCATCGAAACGGATAGGCTGTGGCACACCATGGCTGAAACCACCGTCGTCCACCTTTTGCGCCACGGTGAGGTGCACAATCCCGGCGGCATCCTGTACGGCAGGCTGCCCGGCTACCACCTGTCCGACACCGGCAGGCTCATGGCCGAGACGGTCGCCAAGGCCGTCGGCGGCCGCGACATCGTCGCCGTCCACAGCTCGCCGCTCGAACGCGCGCTGGAGACCGCGGCCCCGCTCGCCGACAAGCTCGGCCTCGACGTGACCAAGGACGACCGCCTGCTCGAAGCGGCGAACATGCTGCAGGGCCGTCCGGTCGGCCAGGGCCTGGCCATCCTTCGCAACCCGCGCAACTACCGCTATTTCTGGAACCCGCTGCGCCCGTCGTGGGGCGAGGCGTACCCGGCGATCGTGGCGCGCATG
This sequence comes from Nonomuraea sp. NPDC003560, assembly GCF_042878785.1. NCBI lineage: Bacteria > Bacillati > Actinomycetota > Actinomycetes > Streptosporangiales > Streptosporangiaceae > Nonomuraea > Nonomuraea sp. NPDC003560. Next base: position 247,888 of record NZ_JBIAOF010000012.1, read on the forward strand.
AAGGCGGCCGTCGACGACGCCAGGGCGGCCGCGCGCGGGCACGAGGCCGTGCTGGTCAGCCACCAGCTCCCGATCTGGACGATCAGGATGGCCGCCGAGGGCCGCCGGCTCTGGCACGACCCGCGCCGCAGGCAGTGCGCGCTGGCCAGCCTCACCACCTTCACCTTCGAGGGCGACCGCCTGGTCAGCGTCGGCTACAGCGAGCCGGCCGGGTCGCTGAGTTCGGGGCCGTCGATACCAGGGGCCTGATGTCGGGGCCATGTCTGCCCGCCGGTAGAGTTGCAAGCTCTACCGGTTGTAGTACAAGGAGATCATCCTCCGTGCGCGCGACGTCCATCTCCCTCGTTCTCCTGGCCGCGCTGGCCGCGGGCTGCGCGGCAAACCAGAGCGGGCAGCCCCAGGTGGGCGACACCCGGTTCGTCGCGGGCGACGGCAAGATGCAGGTCTTCGACGCCGCCGACCGCAAGGCGGCCCCGCCGGTCGAGGGCCCCACGCTCGACGGCGGCACGGCCTCGCTGGCCGCCCACAAGGGCAAGGTCGTGGTGATCAACTTCTGGGCCTCGTGGTGCGGCCCGTGCCGGGCCGAGGCGCCGGTGCTCAAGGAGGTCGCCGCCAAGACCAAGGGCGACGTGCAGTTCATCGGCATCGACTTCAAGGACCGCCAGGCCGACGCCCTCGCCTTCGAGCGCACCGAGCAGACCGGCTACTCCCACATCTTCGACCAGCCCGGCAAGGTCGCGCTGTCCTTCCAGGGCACCGTGCCGCCCGCGGCGATCCCGTCCACGCTGGTCATCGACAAGCAGGGCCGCATCGCGGCCAGGGCGCTCGGGGCGGTCAAGTACACCGACCTGATGAACACGGTGACCAAGGTGCGCGATGAGTGACGTCGTCGCCTCGGGCTCGCTGCTGCTCGCGGTGCCGATCGCGCTGCTGGCCGGGGTGGTGTCGTTCCTGTCGCCGTGCGTGCTGCCGCTGGTGCCGGGTTATCTGTCGTACGTGACGGGCATGAGCGCCGACCCCAAGCGGGGGCGGCTGGTGCTCGGCACGGTGCTGTTCGTGGCCGGGTTCGCGCTGGTGTTCGTGCTCAGCGGCGCGCTGTTCGGCGGGCTCGGCTCGATCATGCTGGGCAACGCCCAGGTCATCACGCGGGTGCTCGGCGTCCTGACGATCCTGCTCGGGCTGGCCTTCCTCGGCGTGCTGCCCGGCCTGATGCGCGACGTGCGCATCCACAAGCTGCCGGCCGCGGGCCTGGCCGGCGCGCCGCTGCTCGGCGTGGTGTTCGGCCTCGGCTGGACGCCGTGCATCGGCCCCACGCTGGCCGTCGTGCTCACCCTCGGGCTCAACGAGGGCAGCGCCTCGCGCGGCGCGCTGCTGGCCGTGGCCTACGCGCTGGGCCTCGGGCTGCCGTTCGTGGCCGCCGCCCTGGCCTACAGCAAGGCCCTGCGCACGTTCCAGGCCGTGCGCAGGCACACCCGGCTGATCACCAGGATCGGCGGAGGCATGATGGTGGCCGTCGGGCTGCTGCTCGTCACCGGACTGTGGGGTGCGATGATCGCGGCCATGCAGGGGCTCGTCGGCGCGTTCGAGCCGGTGATCTGATGAGCGTCGACGAGCTGGTGCGCGAGGAGCGCGAGCCGCGGCAGGCCGGGATGGGGCCGGTCGGCTGGCTCCGGTGGGGCTGGCGCACCCTCACCTCGATGAAGACCGCGCTGATCCTGCTCTTCCTGCTGGCGCTCGGCTCGATCCCGGGCTCGCTGGTGCCCCAGCGCAGCGTCGAACCCGACAAGGTGGCCCAGCTCTACCAGCAGAACCCCACCCTGGCCGAGTGGTACGACCGCTTCCAGCTCTTCGAGGTGTTCACCTCGGTCTGGTTCGCCGCCGTCTACCTGCTGCTGTTCACCTCGCTCGTCGGCTGCATCATCCCGCGCACCGCCACCTACCTGCGCGAGCTGCGCCGCAAGCCGCCCGCCGCGCCCAAGAACCTGTCCCGGCTGCCCCACTCCGACTCCTTCGAGGGCGACCTCACGGTGGAGGAGGCCGCCGGGCGCCTGCGCAAGATGCGCTTCCGCGTCGTCACCGGCGACGGCTGGGTGGCCGCCGAGAAGGGCTACCTGCGCGAGACCGGCAACCTGTTCTTCCACGTCGCGCTGATCGGCATCCTGCTCGCCGTCGGCTTCGGCTCCCTGTACGGCTACCGCGGCAACGTCCTGGTCGTCGAGGGCGACGGCTTCGCCAACACCGTGGCCGCCTACGACAGGTTCATCCCCGGCAGCCGGGTCTCGGCCGAGTCGCTCCAGCCGTTCTCGTTCGAGCTGACCGACTTCAAGGCCACCTACCAGGTCGAGGGCGACAAGAAGGGCCAGGAGCTCGACTACTCCGCCTACCTGAAGGTGCACGACGAGCCCGGCGCGCCCGCCCGCGACTACGAGCTCAAGGTCAACGACCCGCTGGAGGTCGACGGGACGCAGACGTACCTGATCGGCCACGGCTACGCGCCCGTCTTCAAGGTCACCGACGGCAAGGGCCAGGTCGCCTACGAAGGGCCCGTGGCCTGCCTGATCGACCAGAAGGCCACGCTGACCTCGTCGTGCGTCGTCAAGGCGCCCGACGCGCAGCCGTCCCAGCTGGGGTTCCTGCTGCGTTTCCTGCCCACCAGCGTGCCGCTGACCGACGGCAACTACGCCTCGGCCTTCCCCGGCGAGCTCCAGCCGCAGGTGCAGCTCCTCGGCGGTTACGTGGGCGACCTCGGCATGCGGTCGGGCAAGCCGCAGTCGGTCTACAAGATCCTGCCGGACGAGCTCGACGGCAAGGTCGTGCCCGTCGTGCGCGGATCGTTCGCGACCAAGCCGCTGTCGGTGGGGGAGTCCGCCGAGCTGCCCGGCGGGGCGGGGAAGCTGGAGTTCACCGGCGTCAAGGAGTGGATCACGCTCCAGACCGCCTACGACCCCGGGCGCGTGCCCGCGCTGATCGCCGCGGCCGTCGCGGTGGTCGCCATCGCGCTGTCGTTGATGATCCGCCGCCGGCGCGTCTGGGTGCGGGTCAGGGAAGGGCGGGTCGACGTGGGCGGCCTGACCCGTACCGAGGGCTCCGCGGCGGGCTTCGCCGAGGAGTTCGCCGAGATCGTCAAGGCTCTATCAGCAGGAGAACAGCATGTCCGCTGAGCAATTGGCCGGGCTGAGCGACAACTTCGTCGTCGGCGCCGTCCTGCTCTACATCATCGCCATGGTGGGCTTCGCGATGGAGCTGGCCTTCGGAAGGGCCGTCCTGGGCAAGGCGGCCGTGAAGCGGGCCGCCCGGCAGCCCGTCACGGTCGGCGCACCCTCCGAAGGCGACGCCGGGCCCGAGGCCGAGGCGCCCCCCGCCGATCCGCTGCCTGTCCTGGCGGGCGGGGCCAGGGCCGGGCGGGTCGCGCTCGTGCTGGCCTGGATCGGGTGGGCCGCCAACCTCGGCGCCATCATCACCCGCGGCCTGGCGGTCGGCCGGTGGCCGTGGGGCAACATGTACGAGTTCGTGGTGGCCATCTGCTTCGCCGCCGTGACCGCGTTCCTGTTCACCCAGGTCCGCCAGAACGTGCGGTTCCTGGGCGCGTTCGTCATGATCGCCGCCACGCTCGGGCTCGGGTTCGCGGTCAAGGTGCTCTACACGGCGGCCGGGCCCGTGGTGCCGGCGCTGAACTCGTACTGGATCGCGATCCACGTCACCGCGGCGATCCTGGCCAGCGGGCTGTTCACGCTGGCCGGCGTGTCGGGCGTGCTGTTCCTGGTGCGCGGCGAGGGGCTGTCTCGCCTGCCCAGCCGCGACGACCTGGAGCGGGTGGCCCACCGCGCGATCGTGCTGGCCTTCCCGCTGTGGACGTTCGCCGTCATCGCCGGAGCGCTCTGGGCCGACCGCGCCTGGGGCCGCTACTGGGGCTGGGACCCCAAGGAGGTCTGGTCGTTCATCACCTGGGTGGCGTACGCGGCCTACCTGCACGCCAGGGTGACGGCCGGCTGGCGGGGCAGGGCCGCCATGATCGTGCAGCTGCTGGCGTTCGGGTGCCTGATCTTCAACCTGGTCGGCGTCAACATCTTCATCTCCGGCCTGCACAGCTACGCCGACGTCAGCGGTTAGTCCTCGCCGCGCATCCGCCGGTCGAGATCTCTCAGGAAGTCGGGGTCGTCGTCCGGGCCCTTCGGCGCGCCCGGGCCCGGCGGCACCGGCCACGGGTCGCGCTCGGCCCTGGGCCGCCCGCGCAGCATCCAGATCACGCCGCCGAGCAGCGGGACCAGCACGACGATGAGGACCCACAGCGCCTTTGGTACGTTCCTGACCTCTTCCTCGGGTGCGGTGATGACGTCGAAGAGCGAGAAGAGCCAGAAGGCCAGCAACGCCAGGCCGATCAGAACACCTGCCATGCCCGAACTGTAAGCCATCCGCGACGTGATCGTGTCGGACGATGTCCCGTTTCGGATGACTCGGGAAGATCGGCGTCGTACCGTGGAACCCGGTTCGCCATGGACGCGGCGTGAAGGGGTGCGATGGCCTTTTCTCACGACAAGGGCCGACATCGGCGCGGCCGTTGGTGGCGCCGCGGGTCGTACCTGTTCTCGCGGCGTGACGAGGCTCCTCCGGACGCGGACCGTTCCTTCTGGTCCCGGCGGAAGGAGAGCCGCCCGGAGGCCCCGAGAGAGCAGCTCAAGGGCGCCGAGCGGCGCAGGGAGCAGCAGCCGGAGCGGTTCGCCCGTCCCGGCGGCCCCCAGCGGCGCGAGGTCACCTGGGACGGCCTCTCGCTGCGCGAGCGCGCGCCACGCCTGCCCGCCGCCGTCGCCGAACGCCCCCGCTACACCTGGTACGACTTCGAGCTCGACGACACGCCGCCCAGGGCCCAGCCCAACAGGCCGGAGGCCCCCTCCATCGGCGACGGACTGCGCCACTGCGGCAAGCTGGAGAAGATCCTCCACCGCCAGTGGGACGCCCGGCACGGCCCGCCCTCCAAGGACGCCGTCCGCGCGGTGGAGAGCCTGGCCCGGTTGCCCGACCGGCTGAAGGAGCTGCTGGCCGCCGGGCTCGAAGGCATCTACGTCGGGCCCGGCGGCGTCCCCGACCTCGACGACATGGGCTACTTACGCGGCGCGCCGCTCCCGTCCGGCCGGGCCACCTGGGACATCTGCGCCGGCGCGTACGGCGACCGCAAGATCGTGGTGGGCGACCGCCCCTCACCCACGCCGGACGTGATGATGCACGAGGTCGGCCACGCCATCGACGACCTGGACTCGTTCCACGGCGAATGGGTGTCGGACTCGCCGGAGTTCGTCCGGCTCTACGAGAACGCCTTCCCCAAGCTGGCCTCGACCTTCCACCGGCAGGGCAACGGCCTGGGCCGCAAGGAGTTCTTCGCCGACGCCTTCGCCGCCATCGCCGCCCGCCAGCGCCCGGCCCTGGTCGACATGCTCGGCGGCGACACACGGATGGCGCTCGACGTCATGCTCTTCTTCAACCGGCGCTACGGAATCTAGGTGATCAGCCATGTACGTCATCCGGCTCGCTGACGGGACCCTGCGCGTGCCGCAGAGCCTGACCAGCGAAGACGGGCGTCTGATCGGCAACGCGTACGTGGACGTGCAGCCCGGCGATCCCGACTACGACAAGTGGCTGCCCGAGTCGCTGACCGAGGAGGAGGCGGCCGAGCGCCGCAGTCGCTGGGAAGAGGAGAACGACGACCTCGAACGCGAGTTCCTGGCCTTCAAGGCCAGCCAGGAGGACGCCTGAGAAGGACCGGCGCCAGCCACGGTCGGCGGTTGGCGCCGCCCCGTGCCTGCCGTCGGGAAGTGTGGCCCGCAGGCACGCTCGACCACGGCCTCACGACGTGAGGCGGATTGAGGTCCCGCCAGCGGTGATCCTGGCGGATCTCAGGATCACCGACTAGACGGAACGTCAGACGCGCGGGGACTCACCTGCTGGCCTGTCGGCCGTGAGAACGTCCTCGCCTCGAAGAAGGGCGTGCACTTCCGACTCGCGGAAGCGCCGGTGCCCTCCGGGGGTGCGGATACTGCTGATGCGGCCTGCCGCAGCCCAGCGCGTAACCGTCTTTGGGTCTACCCGGAAGAGGGCGGCAACCTCTCCTGGGGTCAGCAGACGCTCGCTGCTACTCTCCACCAATCTCTCCCCCTCGCATCCCGCTTCCTGCCAGCGGGCGGACAGGTAACCAGTGTGTCGAGCGAAGCCTGATTTATCCGTGGTTTTCGACAAAGATCACGGGTTGTTATCAGCTGACTGCCCGATTGTTATATGATAGAGCCTCTTTGGGGCTCTCGTGGGTGTTTCTTTACGAAACACCCTTACTGGGCACAGTAGCAGCGCTCGCGTCCGATGCGAAGAGCGACCGCTACGCAGGGACGAGTAACCTCGAACCCGTGCATCCCGTTCTCGTTTACACCGCGTCGCGGATCGGCCTGTTTGTCGTGACCCTGGGTGTTCTGTACCTCGTAGGCCTGCAAAACCCGCTGTTCCTGCTCGCAGCCGCTTTCGTGATCAGCGGCATTGCCAGCTACGTGCTGCTGTCGAGGCAGCGTGACGCCGTCAGCGCACGCCTCAGCGGCCGGATCGACCGGCCGGAGCCGCAGGACGACTAGGGCAGGGGGAACATGCCAATCCGGGCATGGTACTCCCGTCCGAGTCGCGTTGTGTCACTACCGACTAGTAGCCCGGTCTTGTGCGCCAGAAATGCCTTCACGCCGATGCCCCGCTCCCGGCCGGGATTCCAGGCGAGCGCCTTTCCCGTACGCGGATGAATGGCGCCGATGCCCTCGCGGGGCACCGCTCCGGGGCCGGCCGAGTCGCGGCCCTGCGGGTTGTCCAGCCAGCGCTGGTGGCCGCCGACATACACGGCTGAGCCGGTGACCGCCACCGCGTAGAGCGAGTCGCCGCCGGTGGCGTTGGTCCAGGTCGGCCTGACGTCCGGGCCTGCGGCGTACGTCTCGAACCGGGCGGCCGTGTCGCACATGCGGCCCTTCGGGCCCCCGGTCGTGACCACCACGAAGGAGCGGCCGTCGGGGGCGAAGTCCAGGCCGCGCACGTAGGAGGGGAACGCCTCCGCGCAGCGCTGGGCGTAGACCTCGGTGCGCCAGTCGGCGACCCTGGCCACCGGCCCGCTGACGTCGATCAGCCCGAGCTGCGGCCGGGACCGCCCGCCGAGCGTGGTGAACGAGCCGTCGACCGCCAGCCGGCCGCCCGACAGGGCGAGGGCCTGGACCTTCACCCTGGGCGTGAGCGGCTCGCCCGGCGTGACGGCGAAGCCGGGGTCGGCCACGCCCGTCGCGGCGTCGAGCCCGGCCAGGGCGACGCGCGGCCGGACGAAGTCGCCGCCGACGTAGAGCCTGGAGCCGTTCCTGACCACGGTGGTGACCATGCCCCCGTCGATCCGGGGCATGAAGCCGTCGACGAGCTGCCCGTCGGCGACGTTGATCCGGGCGAGCGCGCGGGCGCCGACGTTGTTGACGCCGGGGAAGGCGCCGCCCACGTAGACCGTGCCGTGGTCGCCGGCGGCCAGCCCGTAGACCGGCCCGGCGACGGACGGCGCGAAGCCGCGCAGGATGCGGCCGGTCGCCAGGTCGTAGGCGAACAGGTTGGCCCGGCGCAGCGTGTACGTGCGCCCGGCGTCGCTGACCTCGCTGAACGAGCCGCCGACGACGACGGTGCCACCGACCAGCGCGATGGCGTTGACGATGCCGTCGAGGACGTGGGGGGTGTTGTCGACCGGGTCGGCCGAGACCACGCGGGAGTGCGCGACGGGGGCCGAGGCGATGATCGCCGCAAGGGCGACACGGGCAAGCATTCACCAACAACTAGCAGACGTTCAGTAGCGGTGCCGCTACTTTGCGTCAATTGCCGCAAGGGCCGGGCTCGCCGGCGGCCCGGTGGTGGCTGGTCAAAGGCCGTAACGCCCGGCGAATACCGCACGGGCCGCCTGAGTACTCTTGTCCGCATGACGCGCGCTCAGTTGGACAAGCAGCCGGACGAGGTCGCCGCGATGTTCGATCGCACCGCCCGGCGCTACGACCTGGTCAACGACGTGGCCTCGCTGTGGCAGGTCAGGCTCTGGCGCAAGGCCGTCGCCGCCGCCGTCGACGCGGGGCCCGGCGAGGTCGTGCTCGACCTGGGGGCCGGCACCGGCACCTCCACCGACAGCTTCACCGGTCTCGGCGCCCGCGCGGTGGCCTCCGACTTCTCCCTCGGCATGTTGCGCACGGGCGTGCAGCGGCACGGCGGCAACGCGCTGAGCGGGCCCGGCATCCCGTTCGTGGCCGGCGACGCGATGCGGCTGCCGTTCGCCGACGACGTCTTCGACGCGGTGACGATCTCGGTGGCGCTGCGCAACGTGCACGACACCTCGCAGGCGCTGCGCGAGATGCTCCGCGTGACCAGGCCGGGCGGCCGGCTGGTGATCCTTGAGTTCTCGCACGTCACGTTCGGGCCGTTCGACCTGGTCTACCGCGAATACCTGATGAGGGCCCTGCCCAAGGTCGCCAAGGTGTTCGGCTCCAACGACGACTCCTATGACTACCTGGCCGAGTCCATCAGGGACTGGCCCGACCAGCGGGCGCTGGCCCGGACGATCGGCGACGCCGGCTGGGAGCGGGTCGCCTGGCGCAACCTGACGATGGGCATCGTCGCCGTCCACCGGGCGTTCAAGCCCGCCTGAGCCGCGCGGGCGGCCATGGCGGGAGTTCCTGGAATCGTTTTCCGCCTTTCCGCCCGTCTCGGCTTTGATGTGTCGGAGGGAAGCCCCGTGCAATTCCCGCTGAGATGACGACAGGGCCTCTTTCCGGGACGAAACCAGGGGCGAGGATTGCCATCGCGCTTTGTGGGCATATCTCTCGATTTCTCGGAAGGAGCCCCGCCGGCTGCTGACGGAGGAGCCGCGCTGCGCTGCTCGACCGCGCTCGACGAGGCCGTGCCGCGCCGGCGCTTCGGCACCGCCATGGACGAGGAGGAATCGCGCGAATTCATCGCGTCGTCGGCAGATCAATCGTAACGACATGGTTATCGCGGCGCGTCTTGCAGGTCCGGCCGATCTTCTGTTGGCTACCGTCATTGGTCCAGACCAATGAGACTCGGGAGGTAGTCCGTCCGATGAGCGGCCCCACTGTCTCGCCGGGCGGACGGCGCAGGATCAGTCTCAGCGCGGTCGCCGGCGAGTGCGTCGAGTTCGCCCGGAGCACGACCGGCGACGTGCTGTCGCGTGACTCGAAAGACCTCTCGGGCGGAGTGCGCAACGCCGAGTTCGAAGTCTGACGTTCCCGTGCCCGGCCCTTCGTTGACGACGGAGGGCCTTCTTGTGTCCAGGATCCGTACCCCGACTGCCACTATGTACAGGAAAAGCAGTAGACTGCGGGCCGACAAGTTTGTGAAGGGGTTCACAAAGGAACGAAGGCGCAAGACCCCGAGGCCTTCGAGCGTGTAGGACAGGACAGTCCAGTGACCGTGCCACCAGCCATACAGGCTGACGCCGACGTCATCGTCGTCGGCGCCGGTCCCGCCGGTTCCGCAACCGCCTTTTACCTCGCTCAGGCCGGTCTCGACGTGCTGCTCCTGGAGAAGACCAGGTTCCCCCGCGAGAAGGTCTGCGGCGACGGCCTGACGCCACGTGCCGTCAAGCAGTTGCTCAACATGGGCGTCGACATCGACGCGCCCGGCTGGATCAGGAACAAGGGCCTGCGCGTCGTCGGCGGCGGCCTCCGCTTCGAGCTCGACTGGCCGCAGTTGGAGCGCTTCCCCGACTTCGGCCTGGTCCGCACCCGCAAGGACTTCGACCAGATCGTCGCGGCCAACGCGGTCAAGAACGGCGTGCGCCTCATGGAGGGCGTCACCGTGACCGGGCCGGTGCTCGACGACCGCAGCGGGCACATCGTCGGCGTGCGCACCAAGGACGGCGCGACGTACCGCAGCCGGGTGGTCGTGGCGGCCGACGGCAACAGCACCCGCCTGGCGATCGGCATGGGCCTGCACAAGCGGGAGGACCGGCCCATGGGCGTGGCCGTCCGCACCTACTTCGAGAGCCCCCGCCACGACGACGACTACCTGGAGACCTGGCTGGAGCTGTGGGACGGCGACACCCTGCTGCCCGGCTACGGCTGGGTGTTCGGGGTCGGCGACGGCACCGCCAACGTCGGGCTCGGGCTGCTCAACACCAGCGCCCAGTTCGGCAACATCGACTACCGCGACCTGTTGAAGCGCTGGTGCAGGGCCATGCCGGCCGACTGGGGCTTCACCGAGGAGAACATGACGGCCCCCATCCGCGGCGCCGCTCTCCCGATGGCCTTCAACAGGCAGCCGCACTACACCCGGGGTCTTATCCTCGTGGGTGACTCCGGCGGGTCCATCAACCCGTTCAACGGCGAGGGCATCGCCTACGCCATGGAGACCGGCGAGATCGCCGCCGAGATCATCGCGAAGGCACTCAAGGACACCACTCCCGCACAGCGCGAGCGGATCCTGAGGACCTACCCCCAGGTGATGAAGGACGCCTACGGCGGCTACTTCACACTAGGGAGGTTGTTCGTCGAGGCGATTGGGAAGCCGGGTGTGATGAGCTTCGGGACCAGGCACGGCCTGCCACACCCGAGGCTGATGCGCTTCGCGCTCAAGCTCCTTGGTAATCTCACCGACCGGCGAGGCGATGCGTCCGACATGATCATCAACGCTCTCTCGAAGGTCGCCCCACCAGCATGATTCCCACGACAGACACATCAAGCTGCGCGCCCGCGCGCGCGGCGACTCCAGAGGAGGCGTAGCGATGGACCTTTACGTGCCCATCCTGGTGCTCGCCGTTCTCGCGGGGGGCTTCGCGATCTTCTCGGTCGCCATCGCTCCCTTCACCGGACCCAAGCGCTGGAACCGCGCCAAGCTTGACGCCTATGAATGCGGCATCGAGCCGACGCCCCAGCCGGTCGGTGGCGGACGGTTCCCGCTCAAATACATGATCACCGCGATGCTCTTCATCGTGTTCGACATCGAGATCATCTTCCTCTACCCGTGGGCGGTCTCCTTCGCGCCGCTGAAGAACGACGCGGGCACCACCATCGCGTCCGGCCTCGGGCTGTTCGCGCTGGTCGAGATGCTGCTGTTCATCGTCACCGTGCTCGTCGCATACGCGTACGTGTGGCGCCGCAAGGGTCTGGACTGGGACTGAAAATGGGACTTGAAGAGAAACTCCCCAGCGGGTTCATCCTCAGCACGGTCGAAGCCGCCGCAGGATGGGCGCGGAAGAGCTCGGTGTGGCCGGCCACGTTCGGCCTCGCGTGTTGCGCCATCGAGCTGATGGCCACCGGTGGCCCCCACTACGACCTGGCGCGCTTCGGCATGGAGCGCGCTTCGGCGTCTCCCCGCCAGGCCGACCTCATGATCGTCGCCGGGCGCGTGTCGCAGAAGATGGCGCCCGTCCTGCGGCAGATCTACGACCAGATGGCCGAGCCCAAGTGGGTCATCGCCATGGGCGTGTGCGCCTCCAGCGGCGGCATGTTCAACAACTACGCCATCGTGCAGGGCGTCGACCACGTCGTGCCGGTCGACATCTACCTGCCCGGCTGCCCGCCGCGGCCCGAGATGCTGATCGACGCGATCGTGAAGCTGCACGACAAGATCCAGAACATGAAGTTCGGCGCCCACCGCGCCAAGCAGATCGAGGACCTCGAACTGCGGGCGCTGCGCACGCTGCCGCTGATCGACCAGGGGGCCGGAAAGTGACCTCGCCCGACCACCTTCCCGGGAGCCCGGAGAGCGGGGAGGCCCCCGAGGCCGCCTCGGTCCCGGCCGTCCCCGAGGCGCCCGTCGCCCGGCACGGCATGTTCGGCGCGCACGACTCCGGCGACACCTCCGGCTACGGCGGTCTCGTCGTCCGCCGGGCGCCGCAGATCTCCACGCCCCGCCCGTACGGCGGCTACTTCGACGAGCTGGTCGACGCCCTCGCCCTCGACGACGCCATCGAGCGCGTCGTGGTCGACCGCGGTGAGCTGACCCTGCACGTCCGCCGCGAGCGTCTGGTGGAGGTCGCCCAGAAGCTGCGCGACGACCCGGCCCTGCGTTTCGAGCTGTCGCTCGGCGTCTCCGGGGTGCACTACCCGCACCTGAAGGGCGAGGAGCTGCACGCCGTCTACCACCTGTGCTCGATCACCCACAACAGGCGCGTGCGCCTGGAGGTCAGCGCACCGGACACCGACCCGCACATTCCATCGACCGTGGGCGTTTACCCTGGTCATGACTGGCATGAGCGGGAGACGTACGACTTCTTCGGAATCGTCTTCGACGGCCATCCGTCGCTCACCCGGATCATGATGCCGGATGACTGGGACGGTCACCCGCAGCGCAAGGACTACCCGCTCGGCGGCATCCCGGTCGAGTACCGGGGCGCCACCATCCCCTCGCCGGACCAGAGGAGGTCTTACTCATGAGCACCGCTTATGACGAGGCGACAGAGGGCAAGGTCTACTCGGTCACCGGCGGAGACTGGGACGAGGTCGTCGGCGGCGCGCGCGACACCGAGGAAGAGCGCCTGGTCGTCAACATGGGCCCGCAGCACCCGTCCACGCACGGCGTGCTCCGCCTGGTCCTGACGCTCGACGGTGAGACGGTCACCGAGGCGCGCAGCGTCATCGGCTACCTGCACACCGGCATCGAGAAGAACATGGAGTACCGGACGTGGACCCAGGGGACCACGTTCGTGACCCGCATGGACTACCTCTCGCCGATCTTCAACGAGACCGCGTACTGCATGGGCGTGGAGAAGCTGCTCGGCATCACCGACCGCGTGCCCGAGCGGGCGCAGGCCATCCGCGTGATGATGATGGAGCTCAACCGCATCGCCTCGCACCTGGTCGCGATGGGCACGTTCGGCATGGAGCTGGGCGCGACCACGCCGTTCCTGTTCGGCTACCGCGACCGTGAAATGATCATGGACCTGTTCGAGTACATCACGGGTCTGCGCATGAACCACGCCTACGTCAGGCCGGGCGGCGTCAGCGTCGACCTGCCCGCGGGCGCTGTCGACAAGGTGGGCGAGTTCCTCAAGGAGATGCCCAAGCGGATCAAGGACATCCGCAAGCTCCTCGACGAGAACCCCGTCTACGTGCGCCGCACCAAGGACGTGGGCTACCTCGACCTGACCGGCTGCATGGCGCTGGGCATCACCGGCCCGATCCTGCGCGCCGCCGGGCTGCCCTGGGACCTGCGCAAGTCGCAGCCCTACTCCGGCTACGAGACGTACGAGTTCGAGGTCGCCACCGAGCGCGGCTGCGACGTCTACTCGCGCTACCTCGTGCGCATGCGGGAGATGGAGGAGTCGCTCAAGATCATCGAGCAGGCTCTCGACCGCATCGCCGGCCCGCTCAAGGGCGACCCGGTCATGATCGAGGACAAGAAGATCGGCTGGCCCGCGCAGCTCGCGCTCGGCCCCGACGGCTTCGGCAACTCGCCCGACCACATCGCGCACATCATGGGCAGCTCGATGGAGGCCCTGATCCACCACTTCAAGCTGGTGACCGAGGGCTTCCGGGTCCCGGCCGGCCAGGCGTACGCGAGCATCGAGTCGCCCAAGGGCGAGCTCGGGGCGCACGTCGTCAGCGACGGCGGCACCCGCCCGTACCGCGTGCACTTCCGCGAGCCTTCCTTCTGCAACCTGCAGGGCTTCCCCGCCATGGCGGAGGGCGGCCAGGTCGCCGACGTGATCGCCGCGGTGGCTTCTATCGACCCCGTCATGGGAGGTGTGGACCGGTGACTTACTCACCGGAAGTCCGCGAGCGTCTCGAACAGGACGCCAAGGAGATCATCGGCCGCTACCCCAAGACGCGGTCCGCCCTGCTGCCGCTGCTCCACCTCGTGCAGTCGGCCGACGGCTACGTCTCCGACGACGGCAAGGAGTTCTGCGCCGAGATGCTGGGCCTGAGCAAGGCCGAGGTCACCGGCGTGGCGACCTTCTACACGATGTACAAGCGCAAGCCGGCCGGCGACTACCACGTCGGCGTCTGCATCAACGCGCTGTGCGCCGTGATGGGCGGCGACGAGATCTGGGACGAGCTGTCCGAGCACGTCGGCGTCGGCCACGAGGAGACCACCGGCGACGGCAAGATCTCGCTGGAGCGCCTGGAGTGCAACGCGGCCTGCGACTTCGCCCCGGTCATGATGGTCAACTGGGAGTTCTTCGACAACCAGACCCCCGACTCGGCCAAGCAGCTCGTCGACGACCTGCGTGACGGCAAGGACGTGCGGCCGACCCGCGGACCGAAGAAGCTCTGCACCTTCAAGGAGGCCTCGCGCGTGCTCGCGGGCCTGCCCGACGACCTGGCGGGCGACGGCCCGTCGGCCGCCGGCCCCTCGCTGGAGGGCCTGAAGGTGGCCAAGGCCAACGGATGGAAGGCCCCCGAGGCATGAGCACCACACTGACCCCGGTCCTGACCGCCAACTGGGACCAGGCCGACTCCTTCACCCTCGACGGCTACGGCGGTGACTACAAGGCGGCCAAGAAGGCGCTGGGCATGGACCCCGACGCCGTCATCCAGGCGGTCAAGGACTCCGGCCTGCGCGGCCGCGGCGGCGCGGGCTTCCCCACCGGCATGAAGTGGGGATTCATCCCGCAGGGCGACGGCAAGCCCCACTACCTCGTCGTCAACGCCGACGAGTCGGAGCCGGGCACCTGCAAGGACATCCCGCTGATGATGGCCAACCCGCACTCGCTGGTCGAGGGCGTCATCATCACCGCGTTCGCGATCAGGGCCAACTACGCCTTCATCTACGTGCGCGGCGAGGTCCTGCACGTCATCCGCCGGCTGCACGCGGCCGTGCGCGAGGCGTACGAGAAGGGCTTCCTGGGCGAGGACATCTTCGGCTCCGGGTACAACCTGGAGCTCGTCGTGCACAGTGGCGCCGGCGCGTACATCTGCGGCGAGGAGACTGCGCTGCTCGACTCGCTGGAGGGCTTCAGAGGTCAACCGCGACTCAAGCCCCCGTTCCCGGCCGTGGCGGGCCTGTACGCCTCGCCGACTGTCGTGAACAACGTCGAGTCGATCGCCAGTGTTCCCTCGATCATCAGCAACGGCGCCGACTGGTTCGCCTCGATGGGCACCGAGAAGTCCAAGGGCTTCGGCATCTTCTCCCTCAGCGGCCACGTCACCAGGCCCGGCCAGTACGAGGCCCCGCTCGGCATCACGCTGCGCGAGCTGCTCGACATGGCCGGCGGCATCCGCGAGGGGCACCAGATCAAGTTCTGGACCCCGGGCGGCTCGTCCACGCCGATCTTCACCGACGAGCACCTCGACGTGCCGCTCGACTTCGAGGCCGTCGGCGCCAAGGGCTCGATGCTCGGCACCCGCGCGCTGCAGATCTTTGACGAGACCACCTGCGTGGTCCGCACGGTGCTGCGCTGGACCGAGTTCTACGCCCACGAGTCCTGCGGCAAGTGCACGCCGTGCCGCGAGGGCACGTACTGGCTCAAGCAGGTGCTCAAGCGCCTGGAGAAGGGCCAGGGCACCGAGGAGGACCTGTCCACGATCACCGACATCGCGGACAACATCCTCGGCCGCTCGTTCTGCGCCCTCGGCGACGGCGCGACCAGCCCGATCCACTCCTCGGTGAAGTACTTCCGCGAGGAGTACCTCAAGCACTTCGAGATCGGCGGCTGCCCGTTCGACCCGAAGAAGTCCACTCTCTGGGGTGAGCAGTGACCGTCGTAGAAACAGAAACCACCCTGGTGACCCTCACCATCGACGGGTTCCAGGTCAGTGTCCCCAAGGGCACCCTGATCATCAGGGCCGCCGAGCTGCTGGGCATCCAGATCCCCCGGTTCTGCGACCACCCGCTGCTCGACCCGGCGGCCAACTGCCGCCAGTGCCTCGTCGACATCCCCGACGCGGGCAACGGCCGCGGCTTCCCCAAGCCGCAGCCGTCCTGCGCGATCGAGGTCGCCGAGGGCATGGTCGTGCAGACCCAGCTCACCTCGCCGGTCGCCGAGAAGGCGCAGCGCGGGGCCATGGAGCTGCTGCTGATGAACCACCCGCTCGACTGCCCGGTCTGCGACAAGGGCGGCGAGTGCCCCCTGCAGAACCAGGCCATGTCGAACGGCCAGGGCGAGTCGCGGTTCCAGGAGCAGAAGCGCACGTTCCCCAAGCCGCTGCCGCTGTCCACGCAGGTGCTGCTCGACCGTGAGCGCTGCGTCCAGTGCGCCCGCTGCATCCGCTTCTCCGACCAGATCGCCGGCGACCCGCTCATCGAGTTCTTCGAGCGCGGCGCCAAGGAGCAGGTCCGGGTCGCCGACGGCAAGCCGTTCAACTCCTACTTCTCCGGCAACACGGTGCAGATCTGCCCGGTCGGCGCGCTCACCGGCGCGGCCTACCGGTTCCGGGCGCGCCCGTTCGACCTGGTCTCCACGCCCAGCGCGTGCGAGCACTGCGCGTCGGGCTGCTCCCTGCGCACCGACCACCGGCGCGGCCGGGTGACCCGCCGCCTGGCGGGCAACGACCCGCAGGTGAACGAGGAGTGGAACTGCGACAAGGGCCGCTGGGCCTTCTCCTACGCCACCCAGCCCGACCGGCTCAAGACGCCTCTGGTGCGCAACGAGGAAGGCGTGCTCGTGCCCGCCTCGTGGCCGGAGGCGCTGGCGGTCGCCGCCGAAGGTCTGGCCGCCGCCCGCGGCAGGGCCGGCGTGCTGGTCGGCGGCCGGGTCACGGTCGAGGACGCCTACGCCTACAGCAAGTTCGCCCGGGTCGCGCTGGGCAGCAACGACATCGACTTCCGCGCCCGTCCGCACTCCGCCGAGGAGGCGCAGTTCCTGGCGCACGCGGTCGCCGGCAAGGGCATCGAGATCAGCTACACCGACCTTGAGAAGGCTCCGGCCGTGCTGCTCGTCGGGTTCGAGCCCGAGGAGGAGTCGCCGATCGTCTTCCTGCGCCTGCGCAAGGCGTGGCAGAAGAAGGGCCTGAAGGTCACCGCGATCGCGCCGTTCGCCTCCGCCGGGCTGGCCAAGATGGGCGGCACGCTCATCGCCACCGCCCCGGGCGCCGAGGCCGACGCGATCGGCGACCTGGTCGGCACGCTGGCCGAGGGCACGATCGTGCTGGCCGGCGAGCGGCTGGCCACCGTGCCGGGCGCGCTGTCGGCCCTGGTCCGCCTCGGCGCCGGCTCCGGCGTCCGGCTGGCCTGGGTGCCGCGCAGGGCCGGTGAGCGCGGCGCGCTCGAAGCCGGCGCGCTGCCCAACCTGCTGCCGATCGGCCGTCCCGTGGCCGACGAGGCCGCCAGGACCGAGGTCGCCAGGGTCTGGAACGTGGGCTCGCTGCCCGCCGTGCCCGGCCGCGACACCGACGGCATCATCGCCGCCGCCCGCGCCGGCGAGATCGACGCGCTGGTCGTGGCCGGCGTCGACCCGCACGACCTGGCCGACCCGGCCGCCGCGCTGGAGGCGCTGGAGAACACGCCGTTCATCGTCAGCCTGGAGATCCGCGCCAGCGCCGTCACCGACCGCGCCGACGTGGTGCTGCCGGTCGCGGCGGTGCAGGAGAAGAGCGGCACGTTCGTCAACTGGGAGGGCAGGGGCCGCTCGTTCGAGGCGCCGCTGCGCGTGCCCGGCCTCCAGAGCGACCTGGCCGTCATCGGCAACCTCGCCGACCGCATGGACGTGCACCTCGGCCTGCCGGACGCCAAGGCCGTCCGGCGCGAGCTGGCCAGCCTCGGCGCCTGGCGCGGGGTCCGCGTCGCCGCGCCGAGCACCGCCACCCGCGCCCAGGCCGCCCCGGCGGCCGGCGAGGCGCTGCTGGCGACCTGGCACCTGCTGCTCGACGAGGGCAGGCTCCAGGACGGCGAGCCGTACCTGGCCGGCACCGCCCGCGCCACCGAGGCGCTGGTGTCGGCGGCCACGGCGGCCGAGATCGGCGTCATCGACGGCGACAAGCTCGTCGTCGGCGGCCCCGGCCCCAACGCGGTCACGCTGCCGGTCCGCGTCGCCGACCTGCCCGACCGGGTGGTCTGGGTGCCGGCGAACTCCGGCGGCTGCTCGGTCACGCGCGACCTGCGCGCGCTGGCCGGCGACATCGTCACGATCGGGAGCGCATCATGACCCACGTTCTCGCGGCCGATCCCACCCTTGCCGACTTCGGCAAGGACCCGCTGTGGATCACCATCATCAAGGCCGTGATGCTGTTCGCCTTCCTGATGCTGGGCATCCTGTTCGGCGTCTGGTACGAGCGCAAGCTGATCTCGCGGATGCAGCACCGCTACGGCCCCAACCGGGCCGGCAAGTTCGGTCTGCTCCAGTCGGTGGCCGACGGCATCAAGATGGGTCTGAAGGAGGACATCTTCCCGCGGACCGTGGACAAGGTGCTCTACCTGCTGGCCCCCGTGATCATGGTCGTGCCGGCGTTCCTGGCCTTCTCGATCGTGCCGTTCGCGCCGATGGTCAACCTGTTCGGCGTCCAGACGCCGCTGCAGCTCGTCGACCTGCCGGTGGCGGTGCTGTTCATGCTGGCCATGGGCGCCATCTCGGTCTACGGCGTGGTGCTGGCCGGCTGGTCGTCGCGCTCGCCGTACGCGCTGCTGGGCGGTCTGCGGTCGGCGGCGCAGGTGGTCTCGTACGAGATCGCGATGGGCCTGTCGTTCGTGGCGATCTTCCTGTTCGCCGGGACGCTGTCCACCTCCGAGATCGTCAAGGCGCAGGGCGAGCAGGGCTGGTTCGTCTTCCTGCTGATCCCGTCGTTCGTGATCTACGTGATCTGCATGTTCGGCGAGGCCGCCCGAATCCCGTTCGACCTCCCCGAGGGCGAGGGTGAGCTGGTCGGCGGCTTCCAGACCGAGTACTCCTCGTCCCTGAAGTTCGCCCTCATCATGATGGGCGAGTACCTGCACACCTTCACCGCCTCGGGCATCGCGGTCACCCTGTTCCTGGGCGGCTGGCGGGCCCCGTGGCCGATCTCCCTGTGGGACGGCGCCAACACGGGCTGGTGGCCGGTGCTGTGGTTCTTCATCAAGTTCGTGCTGACCTTCAGCTTCATCGTGTGGGTGCGTGCCTCGCTGCCGCGCGTGCGCTACGACCAGCTCATGTCCCTGGGCTGGAAGGTGCTGATCCCGGTGAACCTGGCCTGGATCCTGCTCGTCGCCGCGGCTCGCAACGTGGTCGTCAACGAGGGCAACAAGACGGTCGGCATCGTGATCGGCGCGGTCATCGTGGTCGGCGCGCTGGCCATCTGGATGCGGTTCGACACCGTCAACCAGCGGCGCAAGGAGGCGCGCAAGGCCGAGGTGGAGGCCGAGTTCGAGCAACTGTCCGACGAGCCGACGGCCGGCGGCTTCCCTGTGCCGCCGCTCGATCTGCCGCACTACCACGGGGTGCAGCACAAGGAGATTCCCAGTGGGACTAACTGATTGGCTGAACCCCGTCAAGGGCTTCGGGGTCACCTTCCACACGATGTTCAAGAAGCCCGTCACGACCAACTACCCGGAGGTCAAGAAGCCGACGGCTCCTCGCTTCCACGGTCGTCACCAGCTCAACCGCTGGCCGGACGGGCTGGAGAAGTGCGTCGGGTGCGAGCTGTGCGCGTGGGCGTGTCCGGCGGACGCGATCTACGTCGAGGGCGCGGACAACACCGACGAGGAGCGCTTCTCGCCGGGTGAGCGTTACGGGCGCACGTACCAGATCAACTATCTGCGGTGCATCCTGTGCGGCCTGTGCATCGAGGCCTGCCCGACCCGCGCGCTCACCATGACCAACGAGTACGAGCTCGCCGACAGCAGCCGCGAGAGCCTCATCTACACCAAGGAGATGCTCCTCGCGGACCTGACGCCGGGCATGGAGCAGCCGCCCCACCCGATGCGTCTCGGCGAGACCGAAGAGGACTACTACCGGCTGGGACGAACCAATGGGTGAGACCATCACATTCTGGGTTCTCGCCGTCGTATCGGTCGGCGCGGCGCTCGGCATGGTCTTCAACAGGAAGGCCGTCTACTCAGCGCTGATGCTCGGCACCGTGATGCTCTGCCTCGCGGTGCTCTACGCCGTCCAGGACGCGCCCTTCCTCGCCGCGGTGCAGATCATCGTCTACACCGGCGCCATCATGATGCTGTTCCTGTTCGTGCTCATGCTGGTGGGCGTGGACTCCTCCGACTCCTTCGTGGAGACGCTGAGGGGCCAGCGCTTCTGGGGCGCCCTCGCGGCCCTCGGCTTCGCCGTCCTGATCATCCTGGCGGTGGGCAACGCGATCTTCTCCGGTGAGGCCGGCCTGGCGCAGGCCACGGCGCAGGGCGGCTACGTCCGCTCGATCGCGCTGCTGCTGTTCACCAAGTACGTCTTCGCGTTCGAGGTCACCTCGGCCCTGCTGATCACCGCCGCCCTGGGCGCGATGGTCCTGGCGCACCGGGAGAAGTTCACCGAGAAGGCCACGCAGAAGGACCTCTCGCGCGCCCGGTTCCTCGGCGAGCGTCCCTCGCCGCTGCCCGGCCCCGGCACCTACGCCAGGAACAACGCCATCGACATGCCGGCGCTGCTGCCCGACGGCTCGGTCGCGGAGTCGTCGGTCAACCGCTACATCGCCCGCTACGACGTCGAGCACGGCCACCTCCCCGAGGACCCGAAGCTCGCCGAGGCCATCAAGCACACGGCCGAGGATGACGCCGAGGAGACGACCAACGAGGTGACCAAGTGACGACCCACTACCTGATCCTGTCGGGTGTGCTGTTCGCGATCGGCGCGCTCGGCGTGCTGATCAGGCGCAACGCGATCGTGGTGTTCATGTGCGTCGAGCTCATGCTCAACGCCTGCAACCTCGCGTTCGTCACCTTCGCCAGGCAGAACGGCAACCTGGAGGGCCAGATCATCGCGTTCTTCGTGATGGTGGTGGCCGCGGCCGAGGTCGTCGTCGGCCTGGCCATCATCGTGACGATCTTCCGAACCCGCAGGTCCGCGTCCGTCGACGACGCCAACCTGCTGAAGTACTAAGAGAGGTGACTGATGCAATCTGAAATCGCTCAGATCACCCCTCACGTCGGCGGTGTGATCGGGAACGCCTGGCTGATGATCGCCCTTCCGCTCGTGGGGGCGTTCATCCTGCTGGTGTTCAACAAGTTCACCAACCGCTGGGGCCATCTGCTGGGCGTGGTCATGTCGCTGGCCTCGTTCGTGGTGGCGGTGCTCGCGTTCTTCGAGCTGATCGGGTTCGGCGAGGAGGAGCGCCGCCGGGCGGTGCACCTGTACGAGTTCATCCCCGGCATGGTCGACATGGGCCTGCTCATCGACCCGCTGTCGATCAGCTTCGCGCTGCTCATCACGGGTGTCGGATCGCTGATCCACATCTACTCCATCGGGTACATGTCGCACGACGAGCACCGGCGCAGGTTCTTCGCGTACCTGAACCTGTTCGTCGCCGCGATGCTCCTGCTGGTGCTGGCCGACAACTACGTGGGCCTGTTCATCGGCTGGGAGGGCGTGGGCCTTGCCTCGTACCTGCTGATCGGGTTCTGGCAGTTCAAGCCCTCGGCGGCGGTCGCGGCGAAGAAGGCGTTCGTCGTCAACCGCGTCGGTGACTTCGGCCTGCTGGTCGGCATGTTCATCATCTGGACGTCGTTCGGCACCCTGGCCTTCAAGGACCTCGGCGCGAAGATCGGCGCCGGCGGCGCCTCCGACGGCACCATGCTCGCCATCGGCCTGCTGCTGCTCCTCGGCGCGTGCGGCAAGTCGGCGCAGCTCCCGCTGCAGTCCTGGCTCCTCGACGCCATGGAGGGCCCGACCCCGGTCTCGGCCCTGATCCACGCGGCGACCATGGTCACCGCCGGCGTCTACCTGGTCGTCCGCTCGGGCGCGTTCTTCTTCCCCGAGGGCTCGGGCGCGGCGCTCGCCGTCGCGATCGTCGGCGCGGCCACGCTGCTCGCCGGTGCGATCATCGGTTGTGCGAAGGACGACATCAAGAAGGGCCTGGCCGGCTCGACGATGTCGCAGATCGGCTACATGATGCTCGGCGCGGGCCTCGGCCCGGCGGGCTACGCCTTCGCGATCGGCCACCTGATCACCCACGGCTTCTTCAAGGCCGACATGTTCCTCGGCGCCGGATCGGTCATGCACGGCATGAACGACGAGGTGAACATGAGGAAGTACGGCGGCCTGCGCAAGTTCATGCCGATCACGTTCGTCACGTTCTTCATCGGCTACCTGGCGATCATCGGGTTCCCGCTGCTGTCCGGCTACTTCACCAAGGACGGCATCATCGAGACCGCGGTCCACCACCAGCCGATCCTGGGCTGGCTGGCCGTGCTCGGCGCGGGCATCACCGGCTTCTACATGTCGCGGATGGTCTTCATGACCTTCTTCGGCCAGAAGCGCTGGGCCGACGACGCCCACCCGCACGAGTCGCCGCTCGTCATGACGGTGCCGCTGATGATCCTGTCGCTGGGAGCGCTCGGTCTGGGTGCCTACCTGGTGCTGAGCAACCGCCTGCTGCTGTTCCTGGCCCCTGCCGTCGGCAGGCCGGAAGTGCTGCCGGAGTTCCAGCCCGCAGCCCCGTCGGGCCTGGCCACCCTCGCGCTCGTCGCCGTCGGTGTGGTCTTCGCCTGGATGAGGTACGGCCGGGCAGAGGTGCCCTCGGTGCAGCCGCGCGGCTCCTTCCTCACCACGTTCGCCCGCCGTGACCTGTACGGCGACGCCCTCAACGAGTCCCTGTTCATGCGTCCCGGCCAGTGGCTGACCCGCATCGCGGTGTTCTTCGACAACCGCGGCGTCGACGGGCTGGTCAACGGTCTGGCGGCAGGCATCGGCGGGAGCTCGGGTCGCCTGCGCAGGCTCCAGACGGGCTTCGCGCGAACGTACGCGCTGTCCATCCTGATCGGTGCCGCCCTGCTGACCGGCGCCCTGCTCCTCGTTGGGAACATCTGATGTCACCCTGGCTCCCGATACTCATGGCGGTGCCCGTTGTGGGCGCCATCGTGGTGGCCCTGCTTCCCAAGGGCGGCGACAAGCTGGCCAAGCAGGTCACGCTGGCGGTCTCGCTGCTGACGATGGTGCTGACGGGCGTCATGGCCGCCGGGTTCAAGCCCGGTGGCGAGCGCTTCCAGTTCAAGGCGGAGTACGACTGGATCCCGAGCTTCGGCGTGAAGTTCGGGGTCGGCGTCGACGGCGTCGCCCTGGTGCTGATCGCCCTGTCGGTCGTGCTGGTGCCGATCGTCGTCCTGGCCTCCTGGCACGACGCCGACGGCGTCAGGACCGCGGACGGCACGCTGATCACGCCCAAGCGGTCGGTCAAGACGTACTTCTCGCTGCTGCTCGTCCTTGAGACGATGATGATCGGCGTCTTCGCGGCGACCGACGTCTTCCTCTTCTACGTGTTCTTCGAAGCCATGCTGATCCCGATGTACTTCATGATCGGGTCGTACGGCGGCGCCCAGCGGTCGTACGCGGCCGTCAAGTTCCTGCTGTACTCGCTCTTCGGCGGCCTGCTCATGCTGGTCGCGGTCATCGGCCTGTACGTGCTGGCGAACAAGGGCACGTTCATGTTCGAGCCGCTCGTCGGGGCCATCAAGGACCCGACGACGCAGAAGTGGCTGTTCGGCGGCTTCTTCATCGCCTTCGCCATCAAGGCGCCGCTCTGGCCGGTGCACACCTGGCTGCCCGACGCGGCCGCCCAGGCCCCGGCCGGCGCCGCCGTGCTGCTCGTGGGCGTGCTCGACAAGGTCGGCACGTTCGGCATGCTCCGCTTCTGCCTGGAGCTGTTCCCCGACGCGGCCAAGGCGTTCACGATGCCGATCGTCGTCCTGGCGGTCATCAGCATCATCTACGGCGCGATCGTGGCCATCGGCCAGACCGACATGAAGCGGCTCATCGCCTACACGTCGATCTCGCACTTCGGCTTCATCGTGCTCGGCGTCTTCGCCATGTCGTCGGTCGCCCAGTCCGGCGCGGCCCTCTACATGGTCAACCACGGCTTCGCCACGGGCGCGCTGTTCCTCGCCGCCGGGTTCCTCATCGCCCGGCGCGGCTCGCCGTTCATCGCCGACTACGGCGGCGTCCAGAAGGTCGCCCCGGTGCTCGCCGGCTTCTTCCTGGTCGCCGGTCTGGCCGGTCTCTCGCTGCCCGGACTGTCGTCCTTCGTCAGCGAGTTCATGGTGATGATCGGCACGTACTCCAGCGAGGCGCACGGCTCCGGCGCGCTGACGGTGGCCGCGATCATCTCCGCGGTGGCCGTGATCCTGGCCGCCGTCTACATCCTGTGGATGGTCCAGCGCACCCTGAACGGCCCGACCGCCGAGCCGGTCAAGGCGTTCAAGGACCTCAACGCCCGGGAGATCTGGGTGCTGGCGCCGCTGGTCGCGCTGATCATCGGGTTCGGCTTCTTCCCCAAGCCGCTGCTCGACGTGATCAACCCGTCCGTGCAGCAGACGCTGACCAACGTGCACGTACCCACTGCCACCATCGCTGAGAAGGGGACAGGTCAGTGAACGACGTCATCCCAGCGCCGACGATCGAGTACGGCACGCTGGCGCCGTTGCTGATCATCTTCGGCGCTGCCTGCATCGGCGTGCTCGTCGAGGCGTTCGCGCCCCGCTACCTGCGCAAGTCCATCCACGTCCCGCTCACGCTGCTCAGCCTGATCGGCGCGTTCGCGCTGGTCATCCTGCAGGTCGTGCGCGGCGTGCCCACCCAGGCCGCCGCCATGGGCGCGGTCGCGGTGGACGGTCCCGCGCTGTTCATCTGGGGCGTGATCATCGTCCTGTCGTTCGTGTCGGTGCTGCTGATCAACGACGAGGGCCACTTCGTGGCCTCGGCGGCGGCCGTGCCGGGCAGTGCGGACGAGGAGGAGGCCGAGGCGGCCGACAACGGCGCCGGGCAGACCGAGGTCTACCCGCTGGTGCTGTTCGCGGTCGGCGGCATGCTGCTCTTCCCGGCCTCGCACGACCTGCTGACGATGTTCGTGGCCCTTGAGGTCATGTCGCTGCCGCTGTACCTGCTGTGCGGCCTGGCCCGCCGGCGCCGCCTGCTGTCGCAGGAGGCTTCGATGAAGTACTTCCTGCTCGGCGCGTTCTCCTCGGCGTTCTTCCTGTACGGCACCGCCATGATCTACGGCTACGCGGGCACCGTCTCGCTGCCCGGGATCAACGCCGCTCTGGCCAAGGGCGCGCTGCTCGACCCGCTGCTCATGGCCGGGCTCGCGCTGCTCGGCGTCGGCCTGCTGTTCAAGATCGGCGCCGCGCCCTTCCAGGCGTGGAAGCCCGACGTCTACCAGGGCGCCCCGACCCCCATCACCGCTCTCATGGCCTCCGGCACGCTCGTCGCGGCCGTCGGCGCCCTGCTGCGGGTGTTCTGGGTCGGTCTGGGCAACCTGGACTGGAACTGGCGGCCGGTCATCTGGGCCGTCGCGGCCCTGACGATGATCGTCGGCTCGATCCTGGCGATCACGCAGACCGACATCAAGCGCATGCTGGCCTACTCCTCCATCGCGCACGCGGGCTTCCTGCTCGTCGGCGTGATGGCGACGTTCGGCTCGGCCGGGCAGAACGCCCAGTCGCTCAAGTCGATCCTGTTCTACCTGGCGGTCTACGGCATCACCACGGTCGGCGCGTTCGCGGTGGTCACGCTGGTGCGCGACCCCGGCGGCGAGGCGGGACACCTGTCGCGCTGGGCCGGGCTCGGCAAGCGTTCGCCGGTGCTCGCCGGGGTGTTCGCCTTCTTCCTGCTCGCCTTCGCCGGAATCCCGCTGACCAGCGGCTTCTTCGGCAAGTACGCCGTGTTCGCGGCCGCGCTGAACAGCGGCACGCAGCCCGGCGACTCGATGGGCGGCTGGATGGCCGGCCTGGTCGTGGTGGGCGTGGTGGCCTCGGCCATCGCCGCGTTCTTCTACGTCCGGGTCATCGTGCTGATGTTCTTCAGCGAGCCCGCGGCCGACGGCCCGGCGATCTCGGTGCCCAGTATGGGGACCGTGGCCGTCATCGCCGTTTCCCTGCTGGTTACCGTAGGAGTGGGGCTCTACCCGGAGACCCTCCTCGGTGTCGCCAACGACGCCGCTTCGGCACTGTTCATTAGATAAGGGGATCTCGTATGTCTGCGCCGCCCGTGGTTGACCTTCCCATCGAGGACGAACGGTTGGCGCAGGACGTGGCCACCGGATTGGCCGCGGTCGAGAAGCTCCTGCGCTCGTCGGTGGAGAGCGAGGACGCCTTCGTCACGGAGGCGTCCAAGCACCTCATCGAGGCGGGCGGCAAGCGGTTCCGCACACTGATGGTGCTGCTCGCGGCCCAGTTCGGCGACCCGTCCGCGCCGGGTGTCGTGCCCGGCGCGGTGGTCATCGAACTGACCCACCTGGGCTCGCTCTACCACGACGACGTCATGGACGAGGCCCCGGTGCGCCGGGGCTCGCCCTCGGCCAACGCCCGGTGGGACAACACCGTGGCGATCCTCACCGGCGACTACCTGTTCGCCCAGGCCTCGGACCTCCTGGCCGACCTCGGCCCCGAGCTCATCCGCATCCAGGCCCAGACGTTCTCCCGCCTCGTCCAGGGGCAGATCCGCGAGACGGTCGGCCCGCGCGACGGCGAGGACCCCGTCGGCCACTACCTGAGCGTCCTGGCCGACAAGACGGGCTCCCTCATCGCCGCCTCCGGCCGGTTCGGCGCGCTGCTGTCCGGCGCCCCCGCCGACGTCGAGGAGCGGCTGAGCCGCGCCTGCGAGGCCGTCGGCGTGGCCTGGCAGCTCGGCGACGACCTGCTCGACGTGGCCTCCTCGGGCGCCCAGTCGGGCAAGACCCCCGGCACCGACCTGCGCGAGGGCGTCCATACCCTGCCGGTCCTGTACGCGCTCACCAGCGGCGAGCAGTCGCGGCTGACCGAGCTGCTGTCCGGCCCGGTGCCGGAGGAGCACGTGGAGGAGGCGCTCACCCTGCTGCGGGCCCACCCGGCCATGGAGCGGGCCCGCGCCGAGCTGACCGCGTGGGTCGACCGGGCCCGCGTCGACCTCTCCGCCCTGCCCGACATCCCGGCCAGGGCGGCGTTCCTAGCTCTCTGCGACTACGTGGTCGAGCGTTCGGGCTGACCGCCTGACCCGGGCGGCCGTCCGTGCCGCCCGGAGGCTGTCGTAGGTGAAGATGGCCAGGGCCAGCCACACGATCGAGAACCCGATCCACCGGCTGGGCGGCATGACCTCGCCGGCGATCGTCACCCCCACGATGAACTGCAGGATCGGCGCGATGTACTGCAGCACCCCGACGGTGCTCAGCGGCACCCGGATCGCCGCCGCGCCGAAGAAGATCAGCGGCACGGCCGTGATGATCCCGGCCCCCACCAGCAGCAGCGCGTGCCCGAAGCCCTGCTGCCCGAACGTGGCCTGCCCCGCGAACTCCAGATAGATCAGGTACCCGAGCGCCGGCAGCAGCAGCACCAGCGTCTCGACGGCCAGGCTCTCGGTGGCGGCCACGTTCGCCTGCTTCTTGACCAGCCCGTACACGCCGAAGCTGACGGCGAGCGTGAGCGCGATCCAGGGGAGCCTGCCGTAGTCCAGGGTCAGCACGACCACCGCCAGCGCTGCGAACCCGACCGCCGTCCACTGCAGCGGACGCAGCCGCTCCCGCAGCACCAGCACCCCGAACAGCACGCTGACCAGCGGGTTGATGAAGTACCCGAGGGCGCTCTCGACCACGTGGCCGGTGTTGACCGCGTAGATGTAGGTGCCCCAGTTGACGGTGATGACGATGGCGGCGATCGTCAGCAGGACGAGCTTGCGCGGTTGCCGGGCCAGCTCCCTGAACCAGCTCCAGTGCCGGCGCACGGCCAGCACGACGGCGACGGCGACCAGGGACCAGACCATCCGATGAGCCAGGATCTCCACGGCTCCGGACGGTTTGAGCAGCGGCCAGTACAGGGGGAACAGCCCCCACATGGTGTAGGCGGCGATCCCGAACAGTACACCGCGCCGAAGGTCAGGCATGTAACCCATTTTCGGGCCTTACCAGCTTAAATACAAATGTGTGTCACTATACGGGAATGTTTAGGCGTCCTTAACTGTTCGGGCGTTGTGTAGGCGCAATCCCGCCACCCTCGCCACGCCGCCGCCCGCGGCGCTTGCGTAGGGTGGAGACACCTGATGGAGGTGGCACGATGGGCTGGCTGTTCGGCGGCAACAAGACATCGATGGTCCGACCCGAGGACGCTCTGCCGGGCCGCTCGGAGGCGATGCCCGTGCCCGCGCGGCACGCGGTCCTCGACGCCCCGCTCGCCCCGCCGTACCCCTCGGGCCTGGAGGTGGCCGACTTCGGGCTGGGCTGCTTCTGGGGGGCCGAGCGCAAGTTCTGGCAGACGCCCGGGGTGGTCACGACCGCCGTCGGCTACCAGGGCGGCTACACCCCCAACCCGACGTACGAGGAGGTCTGCAGCGGCCTCACCGGGCACACCGAGGCCGTCCGGGTGGTGTTCGACCCGGCCCAGGTGTCGTACGAGGAGCTGCTGAAGGTCTTCTGGGAGAACCACGACCCGACCCAGGGCATGCGGCAGGGCAACGACACCGGCACCCAGTACCGGTCGGCGATCTACTACCACTCGCCGGAGCAGGAGAAGGCGGCGGAGACGTCCCGCGCCGCCTACCAGCAGGTCCTCACCCAGGCCGGCTACGGCACCATAACCACCGAAATAGCCCAGGCCAAGCCTTTCTACTACGCCGAGGACTATCACCAGCAATACTTGTACAAAGTGCCCAACGGGTACTGCGGGATCGGTGGCACGGGCGTCGCCTGCCCGGTGGGCCTGACGTCCGGCGAGGCGTGAGCCGAACGCGGGCCCAAGCATCGCACTTCTGTGCAGATAGATATACAGTTCATGTATGACTGTTCTGCACGACGCTACTGAGCTGAGCGTCACAGAGGCGGCCCAGCGAGGGGTTGCCCGCCTAGTGGCTGATGCGGAGCAGGGGACTGATCTGGTGGTCACCCGTCGGCGTCAGCCAGTGGCGGCCGTGGTGAGTATCCGCCGGCTCAATGAGCTGGAAGAGGCGGCGGCTGATCTGCGTGATCTGGCGCTGGTGCTCGCCCGGTCGGTTACGGACACGGGGGAGCGGGTCTCACTCGATGAGGTGCTTGCCGCTTTCGGGCATACTCGCGAGTCGCTGTCCGCCATCCCGGACGATGAGTGAATCGTGTCCGACGTCGCCTTCACGGCGCCGGCGGTCGACGACCTTCGGCGGATCGGCCCAGACGCGGTACCCAACGTGCTCAAGAAGATCCTTCTCCTGCTGGACAACCCTGAAGCTGGTTATCCGCTTGGGGGGGAACTGACCGGTTTCCGGAAGCTGGTGGTCGGTCGCAGCACCTGGCGTGTCGTCTACCGCATCACCGAGGACAAGTCGGTGGAGATCTGCGAGGTGTGGGCTGTCGGTGAACGTGCCGACGCCGAAGTGTACGAGGAGGCGACGGCGAGGGTCCGGGAGGCGGGTACAGGCCGGCCTGAGATCATCCAGCTCGGCCAGGTGATCGAACGTCTTGGCGCGCTGGCCGATCACATTCGGGTGGAGAAGGCATCTCCCAGGGAACCCGTTCCAGATTGGCTCGCGGACCGCTTGATCTACACGGTTGGGATGGCGCGTGAGGATGTTGCCGCCCTTGACCTTGAAGAGGCGGTCGACACGTGGGCTGAGTACCGGTCCAAGCCTCATTAGGTCACGCATCTATCGCCTGAAGCAAAGCGCTACCACCAGCAATATCTCTTTGAAGTGCCCAACGGGTACTGCGGAATCGGTAGCACCGGCGTGGCGTGCCCCGTCGGTCTGACCTCTGGCGAAGCTTGGCCTACCGAACGCGGGCCTTGCCGCCAGGGCGGCCCGCGTTCGGGGACACACGAGCTCGTCTATCAGGTCGTGGAAGACGCGGTCCACAATGCGGATAGTGGAAAAGCGCGCATGCGGTCCCCGAATGGAAGCGTTTCCTGGCCTGCGTACAGGACGTACCCCGCAATGAGTCGGTCGCCCAGTCTGCGGGCCAGATGCTGCAAGCCTCTGAAGTCATCGGCGCGTACGGTTTCGGTCGCCTTGACTTCGATGCCGATGATCTCGCCAGAGGCCCGTTCGAGTATGCCGTCGACTTCGACCCCATCTCGATCTCGGTAGTGGTAGAGCTGTACAGGCTCCTCGGACCACGTTAGCTGGCGGGCCAGCTCGCCAAGGGCGAAGTTCTCCATCAGCGGACCCACGGGGGCTGTTATGTCGGACACGCGGGCTGGGGTCAGACCTGCCAGATGGGCGCCAAGTCCAGAGTCGACAAGCAGCAGTTTGGGTGTCGCGATCGCGCGCGTGGTCGCGTTGGACGACCAGGCCGGAATCCGTCTGATGACGTACACCAGGTCGAGCAGGTCGATATAGCGCTTCACGGTGTTCCGAGGCAGCCCGAGATCGCGGCTGATGTTGTCGATCACAGTCAAGCCGCCCATCCGTCCGGCGAGGATGTTGAGCAGACGGCGCATATCGGCGGGTCGCTCGATATCGGACATCTGCTTGACGTCTCGGTTGATCAGATCGGAGATGTAGGACTCGAAGAAACGGGCTCTTCTACGATGAGACGGGCGGTGGACGGCCTCCGGATAGCCCCCGCGTAGCGCGCGATGCAAGTAGTCAGGACGACGCAGCCCGGCAGCCGCGACCTTGAGATCAGGACCTTGCCGGAATGCCTCGTCCACGAAGCTGTCGTTGCTCCGTTCGATCTCTCCCTGGGAGAGCGGCCACAGTTCGATTGTCTCGGATCTGCCGGGAAGCGCGTCCGGCAAGTCCCGGAGGCCCAGAAGCCGGGCGGATCCCGTCAGCAAGAAGCGCCCCGGCCGTGGATCGGCGTCTACTTCCCGCTTTATGGAGAGAAGGAGATCCGGTACGCGCTGGATCTCATCGATGAGAAGAAGTCCGTCATGATGCACGACGCCATCGGGATCCTGTCTCGCCGCCGCGCGTACGGCTGCCTGATCCAGGTAGATCTCGCCGGCTCCTGCCGTCTGACGCACGATCGCCTGGGCCAGAGTGCTCTTGCCGACCTGCCGGGCGCCATTGATCACCACTACGCGGGTGTCGGTGAGGGCTTCCATCGCCATGGCCTCGGCGCGACGAGGGAAGAGCGTGAGTTCATCCGTGTCCACGGTGCGGAGAATACTCCGCACCGACATACGCTGACGGCAGATTTGCCGCACATCTCCTGGCGGATCTGCCGCATCTGTAGTGGCTGATCTGCCGAGCAGCGGCCCGGCCTCTCGGCCAGGAAGGGGAGGGTGGAACGAAGTGCCCGAATGTCGCTTCAACCTCCACGGAGGCACTGTCAAGAGTGCCGTCCGCTTCAGTCTTGCACCACAGGACACGCCGGAGCCGTCCAGAGGGCGGTCCCCGTGGTGAGCGCCCGAGTGGGAGGCATTTGATGCTTGAGCTGAAGTGCCACCACCAGCAGTACCTGTACAAAGTCCCCAACGGCTACTGCAGCATCGGCGACAACCTTCCTTGCAGGTTCAAGGGCTCGCTGCGCCGGCCGCCGGCCCGCTTAGCGGTCTGGCGGACTTGCGCGTGCGGCCTGGGGGCGCTCGCGCCCGCCACCGCACGCGGGCCGGCGGCCCCGACGATGAGCTTCAAGTTTCTGCCGCCCCGCTCCCGGTGCTCGGGCCTGGAGGCCCTGCGCTCCGGGTCGGGTTGCCAGCGATCTACCCGGGTTTCTCCCTGTGGTGGAGGCTGGCGTATTGCGTGGCCGTTTCAGACCCTTCGAAGGGGCCATTGCTCCCTCCTCCCCTGTCTGCTCTCCGCCTGCAGATTCGCAGCCAGTTCGTCCAACGTCGCCCCGCAACGGACGTTGGACAGTCCGCTTGCACAGGGAACGGGCTGCTTCCGAATGGCCACCCAACCTGCGGCAATCTCCTGAACCTGCCATGCCGGGTACTGGGCGATCAGCTTCGCCAAGGTCATAGGCACGGGTGCGCTCCGGCGAGCGGCGTACCGATCGGCTGAGACTCCCGTAGTTGGGCGTAGCGGAGAGCGACTCGGTGAGCGGCCCGAGCGGGTTCGGTGGAGGGGTGCCAGGCGTAGATGACTCGCTGTCGTCCCGCATCCCATGACGATCGCCACCAGTAGCGCCCGCCGTGACACCGCACGACCAATCCGACCCAGACGGACACCAGCGCCAGGCCGTAGCCGTCGTGCACGTCTGCGGAGAGTCCCCGAGCGGCGAGGGCGTTGGCCAGGGCAGCAGCGGCGTGGGTCTCCGGTGCGAGCGAAGGGCGGCTCACAACGCCTCCTCTGCTGTCTCCTGCTCCTTCAGCTGCTCGGCGAGATGGACGATGTCGTCCGCGTCGATCGTCTGGGACAGGCCGTGATCTACTTCGCGCGGGGACAGGCGACGGACGTTCCGGGTGGCCCAGAGACGGCCCGCAGAACTACGCCAAATGCACCAACCGGGAAATGCCGCTTGGAGGTCTTCGAGAATCACCGGAGTGGACATGCGATCAGCGTGCTTACCTGAGCGTGACAAACCCACCGCGTTATCAAGACGTCCAGGACGGTACAGCGTTACGCTCCGAACGTCCCTGACGTCCTCCAGTTCGAGGTGTGCCGTGGCCAACGTCCCCCTACGCAGCGCCATGCTGAACGCCCAGGTCACGAACCAGCATTTGGCCGACCGATGTGGCGTGGACGTCAAGACGGTGGAACGCTGGCTGCAGAACGAAACCCGCGTTCCGCACATGCGGCACCAATGGGCAGCCGCAGAGGCACTAGGAGTTGAGACAGCCGTGCTATGGCCGGATGCAATTCGCAATACGGTGAAAACTGGGCCGGATAAGGAAGTCTTGACCGTCTACCCGTATCGCTCCGCATGTCCGAAATCAATCTGGCGCAATCTCATCAGCTCGGCGCGCAACGAGATCGTGTTCGCCGGTTACACCAACTACTTCCTGTGGCTGGAACACCCCAATCTCGCGAAGGTGCTCAAGCGGAAGGCGCAGCAGGGCTGCAAGATCCGGTTCCTCGTCGGCGATCCGGAGAGTGAGGTGACGCACCACCGCGAGGACGTGGAGAACGTTCCGCTGACCGTCTCCACGCGCATCCGGATCACTCTGTCGGAGATCGATCAGCTACGCGACGTTGCCGGTGTCGAGGCCCGGTTCGGTGACGAGCACATCGCCATGAGCGTGTTCCGGTTCGACTCGGAAATGCTGGTCACGCCGCACTTGGCGAAGCTCGTCGGTCATGACTCGCCCATGTTGCACTTGCGGCGGTATCAGGACGACGGCCTGTTCGATCGGTTTGCCTACCATGCCTCTGAGCTGTGGGGCAACGGCTGCGACGTGTGGCAGCAGCCCCAGCCCGCGGGCCCGATCCTGGGTGACTAACTGAGCGACAACGGCCCGGACGATCTCGGCTAGAGGCGCGGGGCCTATCGCTTCTCGTCTGCTTGTTGTCGGGCGATCCTGCGAGCGGTGGCGATGCGATGGCGTGCTACCTCGGCCCAGAAAGCCTCTCCATGGCGATGGCCGCTTCCGGCATGGTGCCATTCGCCTACCGTCACGGTTTTCTCTGGATCGGGAGGCGGAGTGCCAGTGATCAGCTGGGCTTGCTCGGTGACCTTCAGGCCGGCGATCTGTCCGGCATGCCGAATCGGACGGTCTACGGTGCCTGCGGACTCTCCCTTGGTCGCATACTTGGCCACGTACGCGGAGTCGCTGATCGCTCATGCCGTCCAATTCGGCTGAGACGTAGACCGGTCGTACGTCGAGCTGATCGCCCCACCGGACGGGCGAGGGTGGCCCGTCCTCTATTCGGATCGCGACCTGACCGGCGGTCTGGCATATGGCCCGGTCGAGCAGGTCGATCGCACCAACGGCTACTGCGCCATCGGCGACAAGGGTGGCGTTCTGTCCGGTTGTGCTGACGTCCGGTGAGGCGTGACCTGTCCCATGCTGGGTCGCCCACGGGTGGACAAAAGGTCCACTAAGCTCTTTTGGTGATTTCCTGTCGTGCGATCGTCCCTGCGGAGCTGGACCGTGTGACGTCGTGGGTCGTGACGGAGCCCGTCGGTTGGATCTCCGCCGACCGTTACCTCGCAGAACTGGCCGAGAACATGTACCGGTCGGAGTGGACGTGGATCGCCGAGGTCGGTGACCGGGTCGTGGGACGTGCGCTGTGGTGGGGGCCGAGGGGCAGCGCGTACCCGGTCGCGCTCGACTGCCTGGACGTCGATCCCGCAGTGGGTGAGCGCATCGTCGTCGCCACCGAACTGATCAGGGCCGCACTGGCAGTGTTCCCGGGGCCGGTGCAGTACGCGATCAAGGCGTCCGGCGGCTGGCGTGACGATCCGGTCACCTCGGCGGCCGTGGAATGGCGGCGAACGGCAGCACACGCGGCCGGCCTCACTCGGGAGGTCGAGCGGCTGCAGTTCGAGTGGGCGCCGGCCGACGGGGTGCCCCCGGTGGCTGGGGCGCTGCGGTTCGCCGAGGCGTCCGATGAGGAGTTCCTGGCGGTGTTCAGGAGAATCGCCGAGGGCAGTCTGGACTTTCAGACCCGAACGAACGTAGCGGCCAAAGGCGTGGACGCGACCGCGCGCGAAGAGATGGACTTCTATCTCGGCGCGCCGGGCAAGCGGGAGTGGTGGCGCATCGCCTACACGTACGAGGGCGAGGTGGCAGGCATGGCGATCCCCTCGGCGACGCCGTACAGCGTGAACGTCGGATATCTCGGGGTGGTCCCGGAGTTCCGGGGGCGCGGATACGTGGACGAGGCACTCGCCGAGATCACCCGCATGCATGCGGCCAACGGAGAGACGCGCATCACAGCCACCACCGACGTGGGCAACGCGCCGATGGCGGCCGCGTTCCTGCGCGCCGGGTACCGCAACACGGAGATCCGGATCAACCTCTCCAACGACCTCCAGTCCTAGGGATTCGTTGCCGGGAGCCGAGCAACCAAGAGCAATGCCCTGTACAAAGCCACCAACGGCTACTGCGGCATCGGCGGCCGTGGCCTGTCCGGGCGGCCTGACTTCCGGCGAGCGTAGACCTGTAGAGATAGCTAGATCCTGACCCATGGTCGCCCGGCACGCCCGGAGTAGATCATGGGTCAGCGCCGTCTTCGGCGACAGCCTTCATCACAGGGTCAAGGCGGTGCCGGGCTGCTGGCGATCGTGCTTGCGTTTGCTTCGTTTGTTGCGGATACTGCGAAGAGGGGGTGACGTCATGACTGACGTGCAGGCCAAGCGAGTTCAGCCGGGAAGCATCGATGCGGAGGTGGCCGCTCGCGCGGTCCGCCGGATCAAGGATTACCTCATGCGGTATCCCGAGCAGTCGACCGTGCAGGTCGTCGGTGAGCACGGGGAAGAGGACCCCTTGATCCTTCCTCGTGAAGCAGTAGCTCTGCTTGCCTTCATCCTTGCCCAAGCAGCTGAAGGGCGCGGAGTCACGGTGATTCCGTCCCATGCTGAGCTGACGACACAGCAAGCGGCGGACATGCTGAACGTCTCACGCCCGTACGTCATCAAACTCCTGGAGACGGGAGAGATTCCGTTCCGGTTGATTGGCAAGCACCGTCGAATCAAGTACGAGGACCTCCAGGAGTACAGGCGTCGCGATGACGCCAAGCGCCGGACCGCGGCCGACGAACTCGCTGCGCTGGGGCAAGAGTTGGGCATCTGAGCCATGACATTCGTGGTGGTCTACGACGCGAACGTGTTGTACGGCAACACCCTGCGTGACCTGCTCATTCGCCTCGCCATGACGGCACGGGTGCAAGCCAGGTGAACCAACAGCATCCTCGACGAGATGCAGCGCAACCTCGCAGCCAACCGCCCCGACATTCCTGCGGAAAAGCTCGACAAGCTCCGCCGACTGATGAACTCCGCTGTCCGCGACTGCCTCGTCGAGGGGTATGAGCCACTGATCGAAGGGCTGAAGCTCCCAGACGCTGACGATCGACATGTGCTCGCCGCAGCGATCAAGGTGGGCGCGAAGGCCATCGTCACGTCGAATCTCAAGGACTTCCCTGCCGACTACTTGGCTCCATGGGATATCGACGCGAAGTCGCCCGACGACTTCGTCCTCGACCAAATCGACTTGGACGGAAGGGTCGTCTGGGCGTGTGTGCAGCAGATTGCGGACTCACGGACCAGCCCGCCCGAGACCGTCGAGGACGTGCTCGACGCTCTGGAGGCGGCCGGTCTCGTTGAGGCTGTCGCTGCCCTTCGAGCTGGGTGAAGCCTCTTCGGGCTGGTTCTGCGGCACGAAGTGAACAGGCACCGCCGGCAGCAGCGGTACAGAGTCAGGCCCGAACGGCTGCTGCGGGATCGGTGGCTGTCCGGTTGGCCTGACGTCGGGCGAGGCGGAGAGCGGCCCATGGTCGACCGGTACGTCCGGGGGCGATCACGGGCCGGGGGCGTCCGGTATGGCGTCAGCGGGTGAGGGTGGCCGCCTTGACCTGGTGGAGGTGGATCACCACGTCGAAGGAGCGGCTCAGGGAGGCATGGACAGCCTGGTCGGGGGACCAGAAGCCGCCGCCGATGAGCCGGGTGGGCCGGGCCTGCGCCAGCCACGTCCGAGCCGTCCGCGGAGCTGTCCGCGTGTCCAGCATGAAGTCGCGGTGGCGCACCTGGTCCAGGACGTACTCGTTGTAGTCGGGGCCCGCGGCGGGGACCCAGCCCTTGCACGTCCCCGGCCGTTCGGCGGGCTTGACGCCGTCGGGGCAGGCGGTCTCGGAGCTGGAGAAGTTGTAGCCGCCCTGGTTGAAGCTGGTGCCGACGGTGACGAAGCGGTCGCCGAGCCGCTCGCGCAGCTCGCCGCCCATCGGGGCCGGCACGTACGTGGTGTCGATCGGGGTGTAGCTCAGGTGCGCGTTCAGCCCGGACACCTGGATCTTGGCGCCCGTCGTACGGTTCCACCAGGTGACGTTGTCGGCCAGCACCTGGTCCCGGTAGATCGCCGCCTGGCGGCGGCCGTCCGCGGTGGCCTGGTCGAAGGCGAAGTCGGTGAAGGTCTGCGACAGCGCGCGGGCGTGCTGGACCGTCCATCGGTCGGCGCCCTCCTTCTGCAGGAGCTTCAGGGCCCGGGTGGCCCGCTCGGCGTTGTCCTGCCGGGTCTCCAGCGGTACGGCCAGCGCCTGCGCCATGTACTCGCCGGCGTTCTTTGTGGTGGGGCGCAGCCCGTCGTACAACTGGGTGAGCTCGGGCAGCAGGGCGGGTCGGTGCTGCTCGGCGTAGGCCAGCACCTTGTCGAAGAGGATGTCGCCGGGGTAGAGCAGGTCGGCGCCCACGAACTGGACCTTCTTGGCGTGGCCGGCGTTGTGGGCGCGCATCCACTGGACCAGGTCGAGGAACTCGCGGTTGTCGAACAGGTCGTAGGGGCCCTTGACCTCGTCGTGGAAGATCGCTTGCGGGTCGCCCTGGCCGTACAGAACATAATCATTCAGGCGCAGGCCGGTGCTCCAGCTCAGCTCGCGGGCGAACGTGGTGAATCCCTTCTCGGTCACCAGGTAGCGGAACAGCCGCTGGTTGAGGGCGTAGAACTCGGCGGTGCTGTGGGTGGCCTCGCCCACGCCGACCACCTCGGCCCGGCCCACCATGGCGCCGAAGGCGTCCAGGTCGTGCGCCCGGGCGCCCGGGGAGGTGGAGACCAGCGGCTTGGCCACACTGTCGAGCGCGGACACCACTCCGGTGTCGGCCGACGCCGGGGTGGCGGTCCCGGCGAGGGTCACGGCGGCCAGGCAGCTGAGGGCAAGAATCTTCATGACGTTTCCTGATACGTGAAGGGGATTGTTGGGGCAGGTCCGAATCTCCCGGGCAGCGCTGACAGCCGGTTGAAGGCCGGCTGACGGCGGCCCGGGGCGTTGTCAGCTCAGATCCGGGGGCCGAGGAAGCAGCCGCCGGAGGCGTCGACGACCTGGCCGGTCACCCACCGCCCGGCCTCGGAGGCCAGGAAGGCGACCACGTCGGCGATGTCGTCGGGCTGACCGACGCGCGGGATGGCGTTGCCGGTGCCGACCATTTGCTGGACCTCGGGCCTGCCGAGCATCCACGGTTCATGTCGGTGACCGTCGGGCCGGGCGCGACGGCGTTGACGGTGATGCCCCGCACGCCCACCTGCTGGGCGAGGGAACGGCTGAGCACCTCGATGCCGACCTTGCTTATCGCGTACGGCGCAGGCGGTCCGCGGCTGGGAGGAGCTGTGCCGCCATGCGTTGGCCAATACCCGTCGATGCTTTGAGATCCTGCGCCTTGATCCGCGCACGGGTGCCAGTCGTGATCGACAACATCGTGCACGTGGCGATCTCGCATCCCATCGTCACAACGGCAAGGATTTAAAGCAGTGGGAGTTCGAGATCACCAGCGGTGGGCGTGTGCGGTATGTCATCGATGACACCACTCGTACCGTCTGGGTGATCTACGCGTCACCTCGACACCCGAAGGACGCCGAGTAGGTAGTCATCGCTTCGTGAGGTCGGGCGCTTACCAGTGGGTCAGGGCGAAGGTACGGCGCGCCGCCGCGCCCCGTCCTCCGGTCGAACGCTTCGGCTGGGCTGGTCGCCGTGGGGCGACGGTCCGAGGCTTCGTTCCTCAGCCCCGGCTGATCGAAGGAGGTGAGGCCTTCTGGGGCGTGTCAGATCTGTGCCAGGACGGGCGGGGGCGTGGACAATCACGGCTGCTCGCGTCGTCAACCGGTTCAGCGTTTGTGGCGGGGGTCAGAACTTGCCTGACTGTACCTCTATGCGATGTCCCAGTTGCTTGCTCAACTCCGTGTGGAAGCTGGCGCTGAGAGGTGGCCATCCCCAGAAATCGAAGGCGAGCGCCCCGAGGTCGAAACCGGACCCGAACTGCCACTCGGTGACCGGGACGGAGGCGCCGCATGAGGAGCAGGTGACACTTCCTTCGCCGGTCTCCTTCCAGGTGTCGATGCCGTCGCTGAACGGCTGCCAAGCGGCCTGGTCCGCCTCCCACGCGTTCGGGTAGTCGATGATCACAGTTGTCGCGTCACATCGTGGGCAGGTCGCGGAGTCCGCCTCGCTCATCCCCTGGCCTCCGACGTGGTGATCCCGCCCGACGATGACCGCCACCGGGCCCGGTATCCACGTCGGGTCCGAGGAATCAGCCACTGCTCGTTGCCAGTTGGGGCCGGGCTCGTATCCGTCGTCCACTTGCAGGCTGTACATGCCGTCGCTGGATCTCTCGCGTGTGATCAGCCCTTCGGCAACCATCCAGTCGACCACCCGCTCTGCGAGCGACTCCGCCTCTTGGCCGGTCACCTCGACATCGACGATCCGCTCGAAGTAGTCACCCATCGTCTTTCAACTCCTCCTCGATAACTGATGCCCACTGTGCCACTCTCCTGAGAGAGCGGCGCCGTTCTCTCACTCACCCCGCGGCCCTGTCCGCCTTCAGCATGTGCTGGAAGGGGATACTCGTGGTTTTCAGTACGGCCGGATCGTGCTGCGCCGCAGGCCATATCTGAAGGTAGTGGTCATCAGGGGAGCAACGCTCCTCGGCCATTCCTCGGACGTGATATCGCAGACGGTATGTGCCGGGACCGGAAAGCAACGGGGAAAGATCGTGCGCCTTTTCGTCGTCCCAATCCATGAGCCATCCGGCCAGGAATACATTGCCCGACGGGGAGTCGAAACTGATCTCCACGATGTCCTCGTAGCCGTCCAGGTCAGCGCCCGGATCCCGGTCGGCGACCGTCACGGTGAAGGGGATCAGCCCCCAAAGTGTGGCGATGTTCAGGCTGGCGAAGCCTCTTCCCTCCGTTGTAACGAGGCCGACCGAGTGGGCCGGTGAGTCATCTGGCCTGCCATTGGGCTCGTAGTCTCCCTCGTCCAGGAGATAGACCTGACCGCAGTCTGCGACCTGCACATCGATCCGCTTCGTGTGCGTGACAGGAGACTCTTCTCTGGTCATGGGCGCGAAGCGTAGAGTCCGGCACCGACAATCTCGGTCGGCCGGTGCCGGGCCCGTTTCTGCTGAGCCGCGGCGGATCGTCTCGCATAGCATCGTGAACATGGATGAGGCCAAGACCGTAAGGCTCCCGCACGGGCAGAACCTCAGGTGCGACACATGCCAGAGCGAGATTTTCGAGTCCCGTCAGTGGAAGCTGCAGACGACCGGAATGAGTTTCATGGGCCTGGACTGGGCCAACCGAGACGCGACCTGCTTCGTCTGTACCACTTGTCGGCGGATTCACTGGTTCCACCTGTAAGGGAACCGGCTGCCGACACCCGGAGGTGATCATGGTGCGCGTCGCTGTCCTGTCTGGCGGACGGGGCCGATCAGATCTTCGCTCGTGCGGTAGTTGATCTCGGCGGTGTGCTGGAGTTCGTGGGATCTCCGTCCGGGTGATCTGGCCCGAAGGGGCTCGGCGAGGTTGAGGGCCTCTGGTCGTTGGACGGGCTTCAGAGGTGAGGGGCGTGTCCAGGTGGCGTCGGTGACCGGCGAAAGCCGGCTGTAGAACTGTGTGTCCCGCCTGCTCGTCCCGTTATCCGGCTGTTCGGCCGGGTTTGTGCTCGGGGGGTTGGTGAGAAACCGCATCCCCGGGAGGAAAGACGCGTGGTAGTGGGAGAAAGAACCACACCTCGTGTCGGAGCGCGGCTCGGCTTCTTTGCCTTCCGTCTGTCACTGTGCTCCCGTCAGAGCACGCGCCGGGCCACCGGTGCGGCATCTTCTTCCCTGCGTGGAACAGGCAGGAGCCGTGAACCTAGAGGCGGAGATCCGCGAGGTGATGCTACGCGTCAAGGCGCTCGAGACGAGCACCCGCACCGCGGAAGACCTCACCATGATCAGCATCGTTCTGATGATGACCGAACTCGCTGCCTTCCAGGCCGAGCTGAGACAAGATTACGAGGCCCTGGTGGACGAGATCACCGGGCTGCGGTGCCACATCAACGCCCATGACGCCGTTCCGCAGTGTGGCCTGCCGCGTTGCAGCCTCCTGCGCCGCCCCGGCACTCGGCAACGGCCAGAGAGCAACTAGATGGTCGGTACCAAGCCTTAGCTGTGGCGATGGTGCGGTTCACGAGGGCGTTCATGCTCGATGAGGGAGCTGGGCGCCCTCGTGACCGCACCTCGGCCGCGCGTCGATATCGCGGGTCTCACCCCTTGGCATCGGCCATCCCGCGAGCCGGAGTCGTCGTAACTCCGTGGACGTCGGCTGCTCGTACAGCCGATCATGGAGTGTGGCGCGGGATGCGGTGAGGCGGTTATGGGTGGGCTTGGCTCGGGCGGCTGTCGGGTTTCCCGGGCGGGGAGAGGTTGCGGTGGTCGTCTCGTCCGGGTCGGGGTTGTGTCCGCCTGGATGGACGGGGATCGTCGTGCTGGACGGCGGGGTGCTGGTCACGGTGCCTGAGGCCGGGTTGGTCGAGCCGTTGCGTCGGGCCCTGCGCGGCGGTCTCCGTAAGGACGGCGTCGATCTTCCGCGGCTTTCCGAGCGGCTGAAGGTGCGCGAGGTCTTGGGGCCGGCGACGCTCGCGTACGTCGATGCTGAGGAGTTCGTTCCCTGCCATGTCGAGGCGGATGTGGAACGGCTGGCGGCAGGGGATCGGGACGTCGGCGGGCTGCTGGCGGCGGCGAGCGAGCAGGATGCCGACGAGAGCGGGCTGGCGGAGGTCGGTTCGGCGGTCTGGGCGGTTCGCGCGGGCGGTGATGTGGTCGCCGCCGCCGGGTATCGGACGTGGTTGGACACGGCGGCGCATCTGTCCGTACTGACTGCCGAGGGGTTTCGGGGGCGGGGGCTGGCTCGGGCGGTGGCGTCGGCGGCGGTGGCCGACGCGCTCGGTGCGGGGTTGTTGCCGCAGTGGCGGGCGCGTCCGGAGGCGTCGCGGCGGGTGGCCCGAGC
Source organism: Nonomuraea sp. NPDC003560 (assembly GCF_042878785.1). Taxonomy (NCBI): domain Bacteria; kingdom Bacillati; phylum Actinomycetota; class Actinomycetes; order Streptosporangiales; family Streptosporangiaceae; genus Nonomuraea; species Nonomuraea sp. NPDC003560. The sequence continues at coordinate 289,678 of NZ_JBIAOF010000012.1, forward strand.
TCTCGGGTTCCGCGAGCTGGGGTCGCAGGTGAGCCTTCGCGTAGAGCGGTGACCAGGTCTCTGCGGAGCGGTGGCCGTGTCTCTGGGGAGCGGTGGCCGTGTCTCTGCGCAGCGGTGACCGTATCTTTGGCGCGTGGGCAAAGTGTCGCCAGAGGTGTTCGAAGAAGTGTCGGTGCTTTGGGAAGAGCATCGGCACATTCCGTTTCCCGGGCTGGCTGATCGGGACCTGTTCGCGGACCTGGTCCTGGCGGACGACGGAGTCGCGGGCGTCATGTTCTGGTACGTCCGTAATGAGGGCAAGGCGCTCACCGACCAGCTGCGCGAGCGGCTCGTCAGCAGCGCCCGCGACCTGCGCTGGATCCGGCGGCGAGCGCGTGGCCGGGAGGCGAGGACGTACGTGGACCGGCTGCTGCGGATGGCCGACCTGATCCTCGGTGGCTCCCCGGCCGGATGAGGAGCCTGCCCGGCGCCCGGTCAGATCGCGTCGGTGAAGCGGGTGAGGAGGGTGCGGAGGGTGGCGCGTTCCTCGGGGGTGAAGGCGGCGGAGATGCGGCGTTCGATGATCACGGCTGCCTGGTCCGCCACCCGCAGCGCCTCGCGACCGGCGTCCGTGAGGTGGGTTTCCAGCATGGTGCGGTGCCACTGGTGGGGGGAACGCTCGATCAGGCCGTGTTCGAGCAGGTTCTTCAGTACGACGTTCATGGCCTGCGGCGTGACCAGGCATTCCCTGGCCAGGGCGGCGGCGGAGATGCCCGGGTTGGCGTGGAGGGCGAGCAGGGCGGCGTACTGGGGCACGGTCAGTCCGGCGGTCTTGACCGCGGCGTGCTTGGCCGCCATGAGTCGCTGCTCGGCGCGCTTGACGTCGAGGCCGAGCCGCTCCTCCGGGGGCATGTCCATGTCTGGAGCCTACAAGTCGGCACCGACTCAAAGCTCTTATGGTCATAAAAGCTTTGATAGTGTTCCGCGCATGTCTGTGATTCCGGAGAGCCATCTCGACCTGCTGACCCGTCCCCTGTACGTCCATCTGGCGACGTTGATGCCCGACGGCACCCCGCAGGTAACGCCCGTGTGGACCATCTGGGACGGCGAGTTCCTGCGCTTCACCACCACGAACGACCGGCAGAAGGGACGCAACGCCGCCGCCCGCCCGCACGTGGCGATCTCGGTCAACGATCCGGAGCAGCCGTACCGCTACCTGGAGGTGCGCGGCACGGTGGAGCGGGTCGAACCCGACCCCCAGGGCGACTTCTTCGACGTGCTGGCCAGGCGGTACGGCCTCGACTACGCACGGCCGGTCGGCGACGCCGAGCGCAGGGTGGTCATCGTGGTGCGGCCCACCCGCTGCACCAGCCAGTGACCGGACACCTCTAGGACGGCTGCCGGGGGCGAGGCTGGGCGCGCATGTGCATGCGTTCGCCCTGCCGTCCGAACAGGTTGAGCACCTCCACCGGATGATCGCCCGCGGGGCCGAACCAGTGGGGCAGGTGGGTGTCGAACTCGGCGGCCTCGCCGGGGCCCATGACCAGGTCGTGGTCGCCCACGATCAGGCGGACGCGCCCCGAGAGCACGTACATCCACTCATAGCCCTCGTGCGTGACGGGCTGCGGCTGGTTCTGGTCGGCGGGGATGACCGACTTCCACGCCTGCAGCGGGCCGGGCTGGGTGGTCAGGGGCAGCACGGTCCGGCCGTTGCGGACCACCGGCTTGAGCCGGACGCGCGGGTCGCCGACCTCCGGTGCGCCGACCAGCTCGTCCAGCGGCACCTGGTGCGCCTCCGCGATCGGCAGCAGCAGCTCCAGGCTGGGCCGGCGCTGCCCCGACTCCAGGCGCGAGAGCGTGCTCTTGGAGATGCCGGTGGCCTCGGCCAGGGCCGACAGGGTCACGCCGCGCTGGGTGCGGAGGTGTCTGAGCCGGGCGCCGACCTGGGCCAGCGTGGCGTCGATCCGCGATTGCTGCTCCATGAGCCCATTCCACCTCCGATTTCCCAGAAACGGCAACAGAAGTTGTCATCCCCGCGTGCCGGATCGCACCATCGGGGCCGGAGGTGATCGCCATGACTACGGCGATGAACAGCAAGGACACCGAGTACGACGTGGTGGTGGTCGGCGCGGGGGCGGCCGGACTGAGCGCGGCCCTGCTCCTCGGGCGCGCGCGCCGCAAGGTGGTCGTGGTCGACGCGGGCGCGCCGCGCAACGCCCCGGCCGCGCACATGCACGGCTTCCTGTCCCGCGACGGCCTGCCGCCCGCGACCCTGCTGGAGCTCGGCCGGGCCGAGATCGAGCGGTACGGCGTGCGGTTCGTCCGGGGTCGTGTGGAGGAGGTCGAACCGGGCTTCGCGGTGCGGCTGGAGGGCGGCCCGGTGCTCGGCGCCCGCCGCCTGCTGGTCGCCACCGGCCTGTACGACGAGCTGCCCGCCATCCCCGGCGTGCGCGAGCGGTGGGGCAAGGACGTCCTGCACTGCCCCTACTGTCACGGCCACGAGGTCGGCGGCCAGCCGCTGGCGGTGCTCGGCACGCATCCGGGGGCCGTCCACCAGGCCCTGCTGCTGCGCCAGTGGAGCGACGACGTCGTCCTCCTCACCCACACGCTCGACCTGACGCCGGAGGACCGCGACCGGCTGGAGGCCCGCGGCGTGCGCATCGTCGAGGGCCCGATCGACCGCCTCGTCGTCGAGGACGGACGGCTGCGCGGCGTCGAGCTCACCGACGGGCGGGTGCTGCCGCGCGCCGCCGTGTTCCTGTTCCCGCGCATGGTGCCGCAGGACCAGGTGCTCACCCGTCTGGGCTGCGACAAGGACGACGCCGGCTGGGTCGTCACCGACCGGACGGGACAGACCAGCGTGCCCGGGGTCTGGGCGGCGGGCAACGTCGTCGACCCGCGCGCGCAGGTCGTCACGGCGGCGGGGATGGGGTCGGCCGCCGCGTCCGCCGTCAACGCCGACCTGGTGGACGAAGAGGTGCGGGACGCCGTCGAGCGGCGCCGCCCGACGTCCGCCCTGGCTCGTTAGCCCCCCACGCACGCAAGGAGACTTCGTCATGCCCGCGCATGTTCCCGGCTCGGTGCGCAGCGTCACCGAGCAGAACTTCACCGAACGCGTCCTCCAGACGGAACGTCCGGTCCTGATCCAGTTCTGGGCGGCCTGGTGCCGTCCGTGCCAGATGGTCACCCCGATCGTGGAGAGCCTGGCGGCCGACCGCGCGGGAGAGGTGGACGTCGTCCGGGCCGACCTGGACGACCAGCCCGGCCTGGCCGCCCGGCACGGCATCGCCGCCGTCCCCGCCTTCGTGGTGTACGCCGGCGGCCGGCCCGCCGGTTCCTGGACGGGAGCCGCTCCCCGGCACGTCCTGAACGAATACCTCGCCTCGGCCCTGCACGCGGCGGGGGCGGACCGATGAGCGCCACGGCCACCGGACGGGCGGCGGTCGCCCGCGGCAGGTTACCGCTGGGCGTCTACCTGCTGTCCTTCAGCCTGTTCTCAATGGGCAGCGCGGAGTTCCTGCTCGCCGGGGTGCTGCCGGCGGTCGCCGCGGACCTGCGGATCACGCTGGCCTCCGCCGGCGGGCTGATCTCGGCGTTCGCGGCGGGGGTCGTGATCGGCGGGCCGCCGCTGGCCGTCATGACCCTCCGCTGGCCGCGCCGGACGACGCTGGTGGTCGCCCAGGCGGCCTTCGCCGCCTGCGTGGCGATCGGCATCCTCACCGACAGCCATCCGGTGCTGCTGGTCACGCGCTTTCTCGCCGGTCTGGCGTACGCGGGGTTCTGGGCGGTGGCGGCGGTCACCGCGATCGGGCTGGTCCCGGCGGACCGCACCGCCCGCGCGTCCGGGGTGGTCGTCAGCGGGCTGAGCCTGGCGATGATCGCGGGCGGGCCGGCCGGGGCGTTGATCAGCTACTTCACCGGGTGGCGTGGCGGGTTCTGGGCCGTGACCGCGCTCACCGTCGCCGGCGCCGTCCTGACGCTCGTGGCGCTGCCCGCCACCGGCGGGCACGGGCAGGCGAGCGTCCGCGGCGAACTGCGCACGATGCGCCGGCCGCAGCTGTGGATCGTGTACGCCGTCACCCTGCTGAGCACCGCGGCCTACATGATCTCCTACAACTACCTGGCGGCGTTCCTGACGCAGGTCACGGGCGTGCCCGGGGTCTGGGTGCCGGTGATCCTGACGCTGTTCGGCGTGGGGGCCTTCGCCGGGCTGTCGGTCGGGGGCCGCATCGCCGACCGGCTGCCCACCCACGCCCTGCTGGCGGGGGCGCTCGGGATCGCGGCCTGCTCCGTGCTGCTGGCCGTGCTCGGGCGGCACGTCGCGGCCGTCGTGCCGCTGGTGCTGCTGCTCGGCGTCGCCGGGTTCGTGCTGAACCCGGCGGTCTACGGGCGGGTGTTCGCCATCGCGTCGGGGGCGCCGGCGCTCGCCGGGGCCACCACGGTCTCGGCCTTCCAGCTGGGCATCAGCCTGGTGCCGGTGCCGGCCGCCGTCGTGCTGGACGCGGGGGCGGGGGTCGCCGCCGTCCCGTGGATCGGCGCGGGGCTGGCCGCGCTCACGGTCGTCCCCGTCCTGCTGGACCGGTGGTCGTCGCGCCGGGCGGGCTAGCAGACGTCGGGCAGGCCGCAGACCTTGACGGCCATCTTCCTGGCGTTCTTGGTGAGCCGGCCGGGGTCGTAGTCGCCCTCGTCGGTCCGGTAGATGATCAGTGCGCTGCCCCGGCGCGCGACGACCCCGGTGATCGTCTGGTTCACGTTGCCGTCCTGCCAGGTCCGGTAGCCCATTCCCACGGCCTCGTCCCCCGCCTTCACCCTGGTCGTCCGCCACTGGATCTTGATCGAGGGCATCGACGGGTCACCCTTGCGCGCGCACCGCCCGGCCTCGGCGCGCAGCCCGGCGAGCGCGGCACGGGCGGCCCGCGGGCTCTTGTAGAGGACGAGCTGCTCGGCCGAGTTGCTGGGCGCGCTGCTCCAGTAGGTGATCGTGCGGGCGGCAGTGCGACCCCGGTCGACGGCCCGCCGATGCCCGCACGGGTTCAGCTCGAAGGGCGCGGTGAGGCTGTCGATGATCTCGTATCCCTGCTCGGCGGCGTCGTCCGAGCTCAGCGGCACGCGCGCGGTGCGCTCGGTGAGCAGGAAGTTCTTCGGAATCTCGGTCACGGCCGCCGGGGACAGGGCCAGCAGCAGGGACAGCGTCACGCCGATCATGAACAGTTGGATGCCGCCGCAGGCGACTTCGTTCGCCGAAAGGGTCATGTAATCGGGCGTAAGTGCGAATAGGCGGATGAATGTTTATTGGAGCGATGATTGCCGGGATTCGACTTTCCGGCCTCGCGTCCTCATCTGTGTGTGTGCGATTATCGCACTATGAAGGAGCCGGGAGAGTGGCTGGACATCGGCGAGCGCGTACGCGAGTGCCGCATGGCCGCCGACATGTCCCAGGAGGAGCTGGCCTCGGAGCTGAAGCTCGACCGGACGATGATCGCGAAGATCGAGAGAGGCGTCCGCCGGGTCGACGCGCTCGAACTGGCCAGATTGTCGGCGGTTCTCGGGGTTCCCTTGAGCTATTTCCTCGATCCGACACCACTGGTGGTGTCCCGGCGCGCGGAGTTGGCCGACGACACGGTGACCGACGCGTCACGGCAGTCGCATCGATTGGAGGTGGCGCTCTCCACGTGGCTGGCCGACATTCGGCAGCTTGTGGACCTGGGAGTGTTCAGTCCTCCCGAAACAAGGCGCTGCCCGGAGCCGGTTCAGGATATTGCGGCTGCCCGCCGTGCGGCCCTGTGGGTGCGAGAGCGCCTGGGGCACAGGGCCGAACCCATCGATTCGCTCATGAGCGTGTGCGAACGGCTCGGGCAGTTGGTCGCGGTCGTCGAAGTGCCGGGTGAAGGCGCGTCACTGATCGAGGGCGACGTGGCCGTGGCGGTCGTCAGCAAGCACGGCGATCCCGGCCGCCGGCGCGCGACCGCGGCCCATGAGCTGGGGCATCTGATCGTCGGAGACGAATACTCGACCGACATCGGCGTCCACGCCTCCCGTGACGACAGAGAAGCGATCATTGACGCGTTCGCCGCCGAACTTCTGCTTCCGGTCGAAGCGTTCCGCGCGGCGGCCCGTACGGACGGGGGAGCGAGGCGTGAGGATCTGGTGGTTCTCGCGGCCCGGTTCAGGGCGTCCTGGTCATTGACCGTACGGCAGGCGGTGGAGGCCGGAGCCGTCACCAGAGGCGTCGCCAAGGAGATGCGCCGGAGGAACCCCACCCGGGCGGAGCTGATGGAAGCGGTCGGTTGGGCACCGCAGCCCGACCTGGAAACGGTGCGAGTGCCCCCGAGCTTCGCGCATGCTGTGCTGGAGGCGTTCAAGAGATCGCTCATCACGGAGTCCCGTGCGGTCGAGCTCATGCGCGGCCAGATCGTGGCAGGCGACCTGCCGGTGCGCGAGGACACGGATTGCGAGCTGTGAGCGACCCTGGCCCGGAGCCCGTCCTGGTGTTCGACGCGATGTGCCTGAACCATTTCGCCCGCGCCGAGCGCCTCGACGTGTTGCGCGATCTCCTGGCCGGCACCGCGTGCCTGACCACCCATGTCGTCCGGGAAGAGATTCGCGCGGGCATGGAGGAGCATCCCCTCCTTCGGACGGTGCTGGACGCCGACTGGCTGGGGCTGGCGCGGCTCGACTCGCTGGAGGAGCTCAGGTGCTTCATGAAGTGGGCGCAGCGGATCGGGTCTGCTGAGCGCAACCTCGGCGAGGCCAGCGTCTTCTCCGCGGCGGAGCTGGCCCGGGGCATCGCCGTCACGGACGATCGCGAGGCCGTGACCGTGGGGAGGGCGCACGGCCTGGACGTGCACGGCACCTTGTGGCTGCTCGCCCGCGCCACCCAGGACGGCAAGCTCAACGAGGTCGCCGCGGGGAACCTCGTGGACGCTCTGATCGCGACGGGAATGCGCCTGCCCTGCAGCGGCTCGACCTTCGGGTCCTATATCCGGCGTAACGGCCGGGCTTGACCCTTTCTGGCGGCGCCAAGTCGTAAGAGACCCGTCGCCGGGCATGTGGCGCGGATCACAGGGGCGCCGTGTCACGGATGGGGCGGGGGCTTGCATCACGTGGTCAGACGCACCACATGAAAGGGCACGGCGATGACCACACAGCGCGAGAACGGCAAGGCTCCGCACCACGTCCTGGTGCTGGGGGCGGGGTACGCGGGGATGGCGGCGGCGATTCAGCTCGCGGCGCGGACCAAGGGGCGGGCGGACGTCCGGGTGACCCTGGTCAATCCGCAGGAGCGGTTCACCGAGCGGTTGCGGATGCACGTCGTGGCGAGCGGGCAGCAGGTCGCCGAGATGCGCATCCCTGAGCTGCTGGAGGGCACCGGGGCCCGGTTCGTGCGCGGCTGGGTGACCGCCGTGGACGTGCGGGCCAGGAGCGTGCGGATCGACGACGACCAGGTCCTGCACTACGACACCCTCGTGTACGGGCTGGGCAGCGTGGCCGACACGGTGACGGTGCCGGGGGTGGAGGAGCACGCGTACACGCTGGACAGCGTGCCGGACGCCGAGGCGCTGGCCGCCCGGCTGGGCCGCCTGGGCAGGGGCACGGTGGCCGTCTGCGGCAGCGGGCTGACCGGCGTCGAGTCGGCCGCCGAGATCGCCGAGCGCCACCCCGAGCTGGACGTCGTGCTGCTCGGCAGGCAGGAGCCCGGCGCGGCCATGGCGGCCGGGCCGAGGGAGTACGTCAGGAAGGCGCTGGCCCGGCTGGGCGTCAGTGTGCGCAGCGGCGTCGAGGTCACGAAGGTGCTGCCCGGGTCGGTCGAGGTGGTGTGCGGGCCGGACGCGGAGAGCGTCGCCGCCGACGTCGTGCTGTGGACGAGCGGCACGCGGGTCTCGCCGCTGGCTGCGGCCGCCGGGCTCACCGTGGACGACCGCGGCCGGATCGTCACCGACGCCTTCCTGCGCTCGGTCTCGCACCCGGACGTGTACGCCCTCGGCGACGCCGCCGCGATCCGCCAGGGTTACGGCGTCATGCACGGCACCTGCCAGAGCGGCATGCCGACCGGCGTGCACGCCGCGGTGTCGATCCTGCGCGCCCTGGACGGCCGGCGGCTCAAGCCGTTCCGCTTCGGCTACTACCACACCCCGGTGAGCCTCGGCCGCAACGACGGGGTCGTGCAGTTCACCCACCCCGACGACAGCCCGCGCAGGGTGTATCTCACCGGTCGCACGGCCGCACGGTATAAGGAGACGGTGACCGCAGCACCCTGGCCGACGTACCTCCGCATGAAGAAGATGCCGGTCTCCGGCGCGCTCTGGCCGCGTGGCGGCCGGTTCACCCGGATCGGCGCCGGGCGATGAGCCGCGCGTACCCGGAGCAGGACCAGCAGGTCTTCGACGAGCATCGCAAGCTGCTGTTCTCGGTGGCCTACCGCGTGCTCGGCTCGGCGGCCGACGCCGAGGACGCGGTCCAGGACGCCTGGATCAGGTGGTCGGCCGACGACCGTTCGCAGGTGGCGGATCCGAAGGCGTACCTGGCGCGGATCGTGTCGAACGTGGCCCTGCAGCGGCTGCGGTCCACGCAGTACCAGCGCGAGACGTACGTGGGGCCGTGGTTGCCGGAGCCGATCCTGACCAGCGGCGACACCGCCGACGACGTCGCGGGCGCCGATTCGGTCTCGACGGCGATGCTGGTGGTCCTGGAGACCCTGAGCCCGCTCGAACGCGCGGTGTTCGTGCTCAAGGAGGTCTTCGGGTTCAGCCACGCCGAGATCGCCGAGGCGGTGGAGCGTTCCGAGGCGGCGGTGCGCCAGGTCGCGCATCGGGCGCGGGAGCACGTACAGGCCCGGCGGCCGCGCTTCACGGCGGACCGGACGCGGCAGCGGGACGTCACGCGGCGCTTCCTGGCCGCCGCGACCGGCGGCGACATCAACACGCTCATGGAACTGCTGTCCCCTGACGTCACCCTGTGGACCGACGGGGGCGGGAAGGTGCGCCAGGCGCTGCGTCCGGTCGTCGGCGCGAAGACGGTGGCCGCGTGGTTCGCCGCGATCGGCACGGTCTCCTACCAGGGCGTCGAGCCGGGCGACATGCGGGCCGAGCTCGCCGAGATCAACGGCGGCCCCGGCGTGGTGTTCAGCGGTCAGGGCCGGGTCGTCGCCACCGTGACCTTCGACTTCGACGCCGACGGGCACATCACCGCCGTCCACAACGTCGCCAACCCCGACAAGCTGGGGGCGATCGCGGCCGGGACCGCCCGCGACCTCACGCCTTGACAACCGTCGCTGACCTGGACGGTGGCGACGACCTGACATGTCGGTTGTCCGCCATGACCTAGTCATGGTGTGTACGTCCCTTTCTGGCGAAACTTTGTTCTGCCGGTTGCGCAACCCCCCAACCGGTAGAAAGAGAGCCACCGCCATGCCATTCAGTCGTAGAGCGGCGCTGCTCAGCGCCGCCCTCGCCGCCACGCTCGTCGCGGCCGGCACCGGAAGCGCCCACGGTGACGCGACGGCCCCCGCCGCCGGCGTCACCGGCGTCCCGGCGTCGTCGGTCACCACCGCGCGGGTCACCCTCATCACCGGGGACGAGGTCACCGTGGCCAGCCAGGCCGGCCGTCCCGTCTCGGTCACCGTCACCCCCGGCGAACGCTCGGCCGGCGCCCTGCGCACCTACACGGTCGGCGGCGACGTGTACGTGCTGCCGAACGAGGCCGCGCCGCTGGTCGCCTCGGGCCAGGTGGACAAGCGGCTGTTCAACGTCACCCAGCTCATCGCCCAGGGGTACGACGACGCCCACAGCGAGTCGATCCCGACCATCGTGCGGTACTCCGGCAAGGGCCTGGCCAAGGCCGCTCCGCCCGACGGCGGCCGGGTCACCCGGTCCCTGCCCGGCATCCGGGGAGCGGCCGTCGCCGCGGACAAGAAGCGCGGCGGCGCGTTCTGGGAGGCCGTGGACGACGACACCGCCAAGGCGGGCACGCCCAAGGCCCGGCTCTCCGGCGGCATCGAGAAGCTCTGGCTGGACGGCAAGGTCAAGACGCTGCTCGACAAGAGCGTGCCGCAGATCGGCGCCCCCGAGGCATGGGCCGCCGGTTACGACGGAACCGGCGTCAAGGTCGCCGTCCTGGACACCGGCGTGGACGCCGAGCACCCCGACCTGGCCGACCGGATCGCCGAGAGCCGCAGCTTCGTCCCCGGCGAGACGGCGAAGGACAGCCACGGACACGGCACGCACGTCGCCTCCACGATCGCGGGCAGCGGCGCGGGCTCGGGCGGCAAGTACAAGGGCGTGGCGCCCGGCGCCCGGCTGATCGTGGGCAAGGTGCTGGCCGACGAGGGCGCCGGCATGGAGTCGTGGATCCTCGACGGGATGACCTGGGCGGCCCACTCGGGCGCGAAGGTCGTCTCGATGAGCCTGGGGGGCCAGGAGGGCGCCGACGGCACCGACCCGATGGCCGTGGCGGTCAACGAGCTGACCGCCGAGACGGGCGTGCTGTTCACCATCGCCGCGGGCAACAGCGGCCCGGGGGCGACCACGGTGGGCTCGCCCGGCGTGGCCGAGGCGGCGCTCACCGTCGGCGCGGTCGACTCGGCCGACGCGATCACCGACTTCTCCAGCCGGGGTCCCCGCGGCGGCGACGGGGCGCTCAAGCCGGAGATCACCGCTCCCGGCTTCAAGATCGTGGCCGCCCGCGCCGCGGGCACCTCGATGGGCACGCCCGTGGACGGCACGTACACCACGGCGAGCGGCACGTCGATGGCCACGCCGCACGTGGCCGGCGCCGCCGCCATCCTCGCGCAGCGGCACCCCGACTGGACCGCCGCGAGGCTGAAGAACCAGCTCGTCAGCACGGCGCGGACGACGGCCGGCACCCCCGTGCACAGCCAGGGCGCCGGCCGCGTGGACGTGAGCCGCGCCGTACGCCAGCCCGTCTCGGGCTCCGGCGTGATCGACTTCAGGCTCGCCGACTGGGACGCCGGAGAGCCGGCCACCAAGCAGATCGAGTACGTCAACGACGGCGACCAGCCCGTCACCCTGACGCTCGCCGCCAAGGGCGCGGGCGAGGACCTGCCGGCCGCGGCGCTGACCCTGGGCGCCCAGACGGTGACCGTGCCGGCGCACGGCACCGCGTCGGCGGCCGTCACCGTCGACACCTCGGCCGTGCCGGCCGGGGCGCACGGCGCGCACGTCACCGCGACCACCGCCGACGGCCAGACGGTCGTGACCACGGCCGTCGGCTTCGTCCGGGACGTGGAGCGCTTCGACGTCACCCTCAAGGTGCTCGACCGGGACGGCAAGCCGACCAGCGGCGCCGCCGTCGTGCACGACATGAATCTCGACAAGCTGGCCTTTCCGGACAGCTACCTGATCGGCGCGGACGGCACCGCCAAGGTCCGGCTGCCCCGGGGCGAGCACGCCTTCATGGCGGAGATCTTCCACTACGCCGCCGAGGGGAACCGGGTCTGGGAGTACACCTACGGCGCCGAACCGGGCGCGGTCATCGACTCCGACCGGACCATCACCTTCGACGGCGCCAAGGCCGGCCCGGTCACCATGGACACCCCGAAGCCGAACCAGACGAACAGGGTCCGGCTCGGCCTGGCGGTCCAGAGCGCGGCCGGCACCATCGGCTACGGCCTCGAACAGTGGATGAACGGCGAGACGAAGGTGTACTCCGTCCCGTCCCAGGGCACGAGCAGCCGCTTCGAGTCCCGGGTCGCCTGGTCGCTCACCGCGCCGGAGCTGACGGCCCAGGTCCTCGGCGCCGGGGCAGAGCCGATCGAGCCGGCCTACTTCCGGGGCCGGGCCGGCTCCGCGCGCATCGACGGCGCCCAGGTCCTGCGGGCCGCGGACGCCGGGACCGGGCGTCCCGAGGACTACGCGGGGCAGCCGGTCCAGGGACGGCTCGCGCTGGTCAAGCGCAGCGCCGAGCTCACGCCGCAGCAGCAGGTCGACAACGCGGCCGCCGCGGGTGCGGGCGCGGTCATCATCTACAACGACAAGCCCGACAACTGGGGCGCCGAAAACTGGAGCACGTCCCCGACCAGGATCCCGGCGATGACGCTCGCTGGTGAGCAGGGCGCCCGGCTGGCCGCATCGGCGGCCAAGGGCAGGCTGCAGGTCCGGCTCTCGGGCACGGCGGTGAGCCCGTACGCCTACGAGCTGGTCAAGTACCGCAACGGCGGCGTCCCGGCGGACCAGCGGTACAAGGTGCGCGACGGCGAGCTGGCCACCGTGCAGTCGTCGTTCCACGCGTCGGCGCCGGCCACGGAGGCCGGATACACCCGGCTGCTCGTCTCGCCGATGCAGGGCACGGCCTACGCGGTCTTCACCCGGCTGATCACGCCGCGGCCGCTCACCGAGTACGTCACCGCCGACCTGCGGACCTGGGAGGCGATGCAGGTGGGCTCGGTCTGGGAGGGCGGCCAGGCGTGGCAGCAGACCGCGCCGTCCGTGCTCAAGGCCGGTCAGCGGGTGTCGCGCGACTGGAACAAGGCGGTGGTCCGCACGGCGCTGCCGGCCGCGGTGGACAAGTCCGCGATCCGCGACGGCGCGATCGGCGTGGTCCTCGCGGGCGGCCTGTTCGACACCGCGCCCGGCCAGACGTACCTGTTCCGCGCCTCCGCCGACAAGGAGCAGTCGACGGTCTACCGCGACGGAGAGCTCCTGGGCTCCGCGCCGTCGGCGGCCGTCGCCTTCCCGGTGGTGCCGGAGCGCGCCCGGTACCGCGTGGTGACCGACGTGCAGCGGAACGCACCTTTCTGGACGACCTCCACCAAGGTGCGCACCGACTGGACGTTCCACTCGCAGCAGGTGGCCGCCCAGGACCTGCTGCCGGTCCTGTCGATCGACTATGACCTCGACGTGGACGAGACCAACAGCGCCCACGCGAACGCCCCCACCCGGGTCGGCCTCGGCCTGCGCTACCCGAAGGGCCTGGCGGGGCCGCGCATCACCCGGGCCGCCCTGTGGACCTCCGCCGACGACGGCGCCACCTGGCAGCCGGTACGGCTCGCCGGGGCCGGTGAGCGGGCCTTCACCGGCACGATCAGGAACCCGGCCGAGCCCGGCGGGTTCGTGTCGCTGCGCGTGCAGGCCACCGACGCCGACGGCGGCACCGTCGAGCAGATCGTGACCCGCGCGTACCAGCTACGCCGATAGTTCCAGGTGAGGGGCGTCCCCGGCGGGGGCGCCCCTCACGGCGGGATCATGCCGGACCGGGCCGCGTACCAGGCCAGCTGCATGCGGCTGTCGGTCCCGGCCAGCTTCATCAGCCGCCGGATCCGGCGCTGGACGGTGCGCTCGCTGGTGCCGAGCCGGCTGGCGACCGTCTTGTCCGGCATCCCGGACAGCAGGTACGTCATCAGCGTGACATCGGTGTCGTCCCAGGCCGCGACCCCTTCGGTCACGCTCGTGGCGGTGAGCCGCAACGGGGTCGCCGCCTGCCACACCCGCTCGAACAACTCCACCAGAAGATGGACCAGGGACTGCCCCCTGACCAGGAGGAAGCCCGGTTCCACGCTCGTCTGGTCGGGCAGGACGGGCAGGAGCACGACCTCCCGGTCCACGATGATCATCTTGCTGGGCAGCTCGGCGGCGATCCTGATCTCGTAGCCGCCCTTCAGGAACCTGGCGATCTCGGCCGGGGCCCTGGGGTCGTCCAGCGCGGCGCGTTCGTACACGTAGCGGTAGGTGGCCAGGGCGTTGGTGGAGTCGTCGAGGTTGACGTCGAGCACGTACGGGGGCCGGAAGAAGGCCAGCACCTCCCGGCGGGCGCCGCGTTCCAGGTTGCCGAGCCAGGTGGCGAGCTGTTCGGGCGTGGTGAGCGCCTCGATCTCGCCCGCGGGCGAGGCCGCGCCCGTGCGGTAGACCTCCACCAGCTCGGCCAGCCTGCCCTGCACCTGCTGCAACGCGGCCTGGCGCTCGGCGATCAGCGTGCCGAGGCCCACGTCGGGGGGCACGGCCATGTACAACCCGGTGTTGTCGCGGTTGGCCAGGCCGAGCGCGACGAGCCGCGTCACGGCCGCCGTCACGGCCGTCACCGGCAGGTCCAGAGCCTCGCCCACGTCGGGGATCGTCACCCGGCGGCGGCGCAGGAGCTCCAGGTAGACGACCTCCTCCTCGTCGCTGAAGCCCAGCCTATCCAGCATCTTTCATCACTTTCCGGCTGCCTGGCAGCATCACGGTCGCTCGTACGCGGGCGCGGCCAGCTCCCAGAGACCGACGGGACGCAGGGCGCGCGCGGCGGCGAGCAACTGCTTCTCGGGCACGTCGCCGCCGGCGATCCGCAGCAGGGTGTTCCTGTGGGCGGCGAACAGGACCGTGCCGCGGGGATACCTCAGCACCCAGAGGTTCGGCGCCGCCTTCGTGCAGATCAAGTCTGAGGTGCTGCTCTCCTGCTCGCAGGCGTGCTCGGGAGGCGGGCTCTCCGTTCGGAGATCGACCACGACGGTGACGGCGTCTGCGCGCTCGTACGTGAGGCTGAGGTCCGGGTGGTGGATCTCCACCTCGGTCAGCCGGAACCCGGGCAGGTCGGGCACGACGTTCGTGGCGTGCCGGGCGGCCATGGCCTGCTCCTGGGCGGCGAGCGCGGTCACGTCGTGGTTCGACCAGGCCGCCAGGAACACGGACGCGGCCACGCCGACCGCCGAGAGGCGCAAGGGCGTGGCGACGGGCAGGGCGATCCCCGCTCCCAGCGCGTAGCCGCACGCCCCGCCGGCCATGGTGATCAGGCCGACGCGCCAGGCGCCGAAGGCGAGGAGCGCGGAGAAGGGCGCGGTCATGGTCAGGCCGACGTACAGCGCGACGAGGGCGAACTGCCCCAGCAGCGCCACGAGCCACCAGTTCCGCAACATGGCGTACCAGGAGAGCAACATCCCGGCCGGAAGCGTCGCGAACAACATCAGCAGCAGGTTGCCCGCGGCGTCGTCAGGGCCGTGGAAGGCGATGACGGCCTGTGCCAGGCCCACGACGGCCCCCACGAGGGCCGCCCGGATCAACGCGTTCATGCCCGATCATGGACGATCTTCGCCCATTCCTGTCAAGAGGGGGCATCCGTCCGCTTTCGCTGCGAGAACCAGCGCCAGGACGGCGGCAGGAGCAGCAGGACGACGACGGGCAGCGGCCCGAGGACGTTCGCGACGAGCAGCCGCACCGGGTCGAGGCCGCCGGAGTCCATCAGTCGCAGCACCACGTAATGGGTGACGACGAGCACCTCCAGGGCGACGACCGCCCAGCGCACCCACATGGCGCGGCTGCCGAGCCGGCCCAACAGCCAGCCGGTCAGCCCGAGGATCGCCGCCTCCCACGCGACCAGCAGGAGCGGGCCGGGTGCGAGGACGGACAACGCCGCGGCGCCCAGGGAGACAACTGCCACCAGCCCGAACGCCACCTGGAGCGTCATGAGAAACCTGGCGGCCCGTACGACGAAGGGCATCGGCTCGGTCCGCACGGTCACCGTCATGGGACAGATCATGACGGATCGGCCCCCCCGCCGGGGCAGGGGAACCCCGCGTGAATCCCGTCTTTCGAGCAGGGGACGATCGTCCGTCCCGGGAGCCCTCAATTGGACAGCGGCATGCGCGCAACGGATATTGGACGGGAATGGAGGATCTATTACATGGATGCGCGTCTGGACCATCTCGTTCTCTGGGTCTCCGACCAGCTTGCCGCCCTGCGTTTCTACGAGCAGGTGGTGGGCCTGCCGGGGGTCCGGGGAGAGGAGTTCCGCGAGGGCAAAGCGGGGTTCCCGAGCGTACGGATCGCCGAGGAGACGATCATCGACCTGATGGCGCACGACGTGTCGAAGGGCGTGGAGGAGGGCACGGGGGTGACGGGCAGCGCCGGGCACCAGATCAACCACTTCTGCCTGTCGGTGAGCAGGGAGGACTTCGAGGCGCTCAAGGTGCGGCTGAAGGACCACGGGGTCGAGGTCACCGGCACCGGCTCCAACTCCTTCGGCGCCCAGGGCATCGCCCCCGAGACCATCTTCTTCCCCGACCTGGACCGCAACGTCATCGAGGTCCGCTACTACCGCTGAGCCGGCGGGAGTTGTCGGTCGGGTTTGGTAGACAGGTCGGCATGGGTGTGAGCGTCGACGAGTTCCTCGATCTGGTGCGCGGGCTGCCGGAGGTGACCGAGCATCCCAGCGCGGAGTGGGTCGGTTTCAAGGTCCACGGCAAGGGCTTCGGCTACCTGTGGGAGAAGACCGAGACCGTCGGGGTCAAGGCCACGATCGAGGAGCAGCTCGCGCTGGTGGCCGAGCGGCCCGAGGTGTTCGAGGTGCAGTTCACCGCCGGGCGCTTCGGGTGGGTCGTCGTCCACCTCGGCAAGATCGACATCGACGAGCTGTTCGAGCTGATGGCCGAGGCGTGGTGCCTGACCGCGCCCCGGCCGCTGGTCAGCGCGTTCGAGGCGGAGCACCAGATCGCGCCCTCGTGAGCCGGCGGTAGTCTCGGGCAGCGTGACCCCCGTCGACATCCGGCTTCGCGAGTGGCGCGAGGACGACGCCCCGGCCGTGCTGCGCGCGTTCCGTACGCCCGATCTGCGCCGCCAGTCGTCCTTCCCCGTCGTCACGCTCAAGGACGCGGTGGGCTGGATCACGTCCTGGACGGGCGTCGGGCACGCGTTCGCGGTGACCGTCGAGGGCGGCGCGGTGGTCGGCAACGTGGCCGTGGCCGGGATCGACGCCCACGACAACGGGTGGGTGTCCTACTGGGTCCTGCCCGCGCACCGGGGGCTCGGGATCGCGACCGCGGCCACCGAGGCGCTGGCCCGGTGGGCGTTCGGCGAGCGCGGGCTCTTCCGGCTGGAGCTGGGGCACCGCACCGACAACCCGGCGTCGTGCCGGGTGGCGACCAAGGCGGGGTTCCGGGCGGAGGGCATCGAGCGCGGCAAGCTGCGCCACGAGGGCGTGCGCCTCGACGTCGAGCGCCACGCCCGCCTCGCCACCGACTGACCCGCCCGGCCCGCTCCCGCCGCGGAGGGCCCGGGGCGACGCCCGGATCGGGGAGGGGCTTGGTGACCGGCTGATCCCCCTGCGGAGGGCCCGTGGCCGGAGGGCCCGTGAGGGCCGGGTGATCGGGTGCGCTGGTCACGTGGTGGCGGGGTGAACTACCCTTTTTCGGGTGGACAGCGAGAGCCGGGCCGCGGCCGGGCTGCTGGCGGCCCTGAGCAGGGCGGCCGAGATCCTCGCCGGCTTACGCCACCCCTTCGTGCGCAGCCGTCCCTTCTCCTGCTTCGTCCCGCCCTCGGGGGTGCGCACCGGCGCGGACTTCGTCCTCCCCGACGGCCGCGAGGTGCGCTTCGAGGTGTCCCTCATCGTCTCCGGCGACGCCTTCCACGTGGCGGGCGGGATCACCGCGGAGGGCGAGCCGCTGGTGGAGCTGCCGCGCCGAAGCCTGCCGAACGTGCGCGACGCGCTCGCCGTCCTGGACGACTACGCGGGCGACGTCGCCGCCCCCGCTGACCGCATGCTGGACGGCCTGCTGGACGAAATTGTCTAATTGTCT
This sequence comes from Nonomuraea sp. NPDC003560, assembly GCF_042878785.1. Taxonomy (NCBI): domain Bacteria; kingdom Bacillati; phylum Actinomycetota; class Actinomycetes; order Streptosporangiales; family Streptosporangiaceae; genus Nonomuraea; species Nonomuraea sp. NPDC003560. Next base: position 307,157 of record NZ_JBIAOF010000012.1, read on the forward strand.
GACAATGGCGGCATGAAGAACGGACCTCTCGCCGTCGTGGGCGCCTCCGCGCTCTGGGGCACCGCGGGCACCGCGGGGCTGCTGGTCTCGGCCGACTCGGTAGCCCTGGCCGCGGCCCGGCTGGTCATCGGCGGCGCCGCGCTCGGCCTGCTCGCGCGGGCCGGCGTCCGGCGGGCGTTCCGGCCGGTGCTGGTGCCGGCGGCCCTGGCGGTGGCGGCGTACCAGCTGTGCTTCTTCGCGGCGGTCGGGCGCACGGGCGTGGCCGTCGGCACGGTGGTCGCGATCGGCAGCGGGCCCGTGTTCACGGGCCTGCTGTCCTGGGTGCTGCACGGCCGGCGGCCGAGCGGGCGGTGGGCGCTGGCGACCACGGCGGCGGTCTGCGGGTGCGCGGCGCTGATCGGCGGCGGCGGCGCGCAGGCGGGCGGGCAGATGGTGTCGGGGGTGCTGTTCGCGCTGCTCGGCGGCCTGCTCTACGCCTTCTACGCGGTCTCCGCGGCCAGGGCCATCGAGAAGGGGGCCGAGTCGGACGCCGTGATGGGCGTGCTGTTCGGCGGCGCCGCCCTGGTCATGCTGCCGGTGCTGCTGGTCAACGGCGTCGGCTGGCTGGGGGAGCCGCGCGGACTGCTCGCCGTGCTCTACCTGGGCCTCGGCACCACCGCGCTGTCCTACATCCTGTACGGGCGCGGCCTGCGCACCACGCCGGTCGCCACGGCCTCGACGCTGGCGCTGGCCGAGCCGGCCGTCGCCGCGCTGCTGGGCCTGCTGGTGCTGGGCGAGCGGCTGGCCCCGCTGTCGATCGCCGGGCTGGTGATGCTGGTGCTCGGGCTGGTGGCGGTGGCCGTGCCGGAACGCGGCAGAGCCCGGGGCAGGAGTCGGGGCGAGGAGCAGGGCAGCGAGCAGGGCAGGGAAACGGCACTAGCATCACAGCCGTGATGTTGCCCCTCAAACCCGTCTCCACGGTCGGCGCGCTCGCCGACGCCCTGCGCACCCGTGTGCTCTCCGGCGAGATCGCGCCGGGCACGCCGCTGCCCGAGCAGGAGATCGCCGCGTCGTACGGCGTGGCCAGGCCGACCGTGCGCGAGGCGCTGGCCGGCCTGGTGCACGAGGGACTGCTCAGACGGGAGCGCAACCGCAGCGCTTATGTCCCCGAGGTGACGATCTCGGACCTCCAGGACCTCATGTACGTGCGCCGCCCCCTGGAGGACCTGATGGCCCAGGCCGTGGCCGGCCGCCGGGTGCCCGACGCCGAGGCCGCGCTGCTCAGGTGGGCGGAGCTGCCGGCCGACGCGCCCTGGTCGGCGACCGTCGCCGAGCACATGGCCCTGCACGAGGCGCTGATCGAGGCGGCCGGCAGTCGGCGGCTCGAACGTCTCTACGCCACGCTCGCCGCCGAGACCAGGCTCGGCATGGTGCGCCTGCGCCAGGTCTACCGCGACCGGGACGTCCTGATCCGCGAGCACCGCGAGCTGCTCGACGCCATCGCGGCGGGCCCGGTGGAGGCGGCGCGGGCGGCCGTCGCGGCGCATCTCAGCCACAACTGGGGCAGTCCCGAGCTTCCCTGAACGGGTGGCTCATGTGCGTCATTGAGCGCGAACCCTTGCGGGACGGCCCCGGAACTCGCAAGAATCGCGGCCATGCACGGCAACCCGATGCCGGACTCCTACGTATATGTCACCGAAGAGGGCGTCACCCGCCACTACGCCGACGGCAGCGTCGAAGCCCTCGCGTGGGAGGACGTGGTGGAGGTCCGGGTCGCCACCGAATCCGGGGAAGACGTCCACTACATCCTGCTCGATCGGGACGGCGAAGGCTGCGTGGTGCCGCGTTCCGCGACTGATGCCACCTTTGTCGCCCGGCTGCGCTACTTGCCCGATTTCGATCTCGACCGGCTGAACCTGGCCGCCGATTCCGCGCGTGACGGAGTTGTGGTCGTGTGGCGCAGCCCTGATCCGCCGTCCGCATTGCCGGACCTGGAGTACGACTAGCGGCTCCGCCTCCCGGTCACCTGGCGAAATGTCGCCATAAACCTCACATTTTCTCGCTCTGATGCTGCACTTTTGGATCGTTCCGTCAACCCCCGAAACCCCTAGATCGACGTCCGATTGTGGACATTTCCCGTTATTCCCCAGGTTGGAATCGATCTTTACTCTTTAGTGGGGGCCGCCGCCCTTGATAACGCATGGGTCATTGTCAACCTATGCGGCACAAGGAACGTCCTGTTATCGCGGTGAAAGCAGTTATCACAGGGTGGTGCTATGAGGGTGGGGACTGGGGAGTCCACTGCTGTGCTCCTCGAGGCCGCGCCACGCCTTGAGTCCAACATCTGGACCCGGGCGTATCTGCGGCTCCTGTTAGGCGGGGACACGGCGTGCGCGCTGTTCGCGTGCGCGTGCGTGCTGGGCGTACGCCTGGCCTCCGGCGTGTACGTGCCGATCGCCGAGTACGTGCTCGGGCTCGGCCTGCTCGTCGTCTGGCCGGTCGCGCTCATGATGGCGGGCGCGTACCGTCAGCGCGCCAACGGCGAGGGCACCGAGGAGTTCAAGGCCGTCTTCACCGGCGGCATCGGGCTGATGGCCACCACGGCCATCCTGGCCTACGCCACGCAGACGGCCATCGCGCGCAGCTTCGTCATGGCGATGCTGCCGCTGGTGCTGCTGGCCACGCTCTACTTCCGCTACCGCATGCGCAAGCGGCTTCACCGCAGGCGGGCGATCGGCGAGTACATGCGGCAGGTGATCGCGGTCGGGCACCGGGAGTCGATCCTCGACCTCGTCGTGCAGTTCCGCCGCCAGCCGCACCACGGCATGCAGGTGGTGGGCGCCTGCCTGCCGCACGACACGCTCGACGTCGACCTCGACGGCATCCCCGTGATGGGCTCCTTCGGCGACGTCGCCGAGGTCGTGGCCCATTCGCGGGCCGACGCGGTGGCCGTCCTGGCCTGTCCCGAGCTGGACGGCGCGGCGCTGCGCCGGCTGGCCTGGAGCCTGGAGACCGCGCGCACCGACCTGTTCGTCGCGCCCGCGCTCATGGACGTCGCCGGCCCGCGCATCAGCATCAGGCCGGTGGCCGGGATGCCGCTGCTGCACGTCGAGCACCCGGAGTTCGACGGCACCCGGCAGCTCGTGAAGGCGGCCTTCGACCGGCTGGTGGCCGGCGCGGCCCTGCTCGTGCTCGCGCTGCCGCTGCTGACGCTCGCCCTGGTGATCAGGCTCACCAGCCAGGGGCCCGCGCTGTTCCACCAGACCAGGGTGGGCAGGGGCGGCCGGGAGTTCCGGGTGGTGAAGTTCCGCACGATGGTGGTGGACGCCGAACGGCTCAAGCACCAGCTTCTCGCGGCGAACGAGTTCGACGGCGTGCTGTTCAAGATAAGGAACGATCCAAGGATCACCCGCGTCGGCGCGTTCCTGCGCCGCTACTCGCTGGACGAGCTGCCGCAGCTGCTCAACGTCATCCGTGGTGAGATGTCCCTCGTCGGCCCCCGGCCGCCGCTGCCGGAGGAGGTCGCCAGGTACGGCGCCGACGTGCGCCGCCGTCTGGTGGTCAAGCCGGGCATGACCGGCCTCTGGCAGGTCAGCGGGCGCTCCGATCTGACGTGGGAGGAATCCGTCCGGCTCGACCTGCGCTACGTGGAGAACTGGTCGCTCCTGCTCGACCTGCAGATCCTGTGGAAGACCTGGTCCGTCGTCACCCGTGGAGAAGGGGCTTACTAGCAGTGAAGGCACTCGTGCTCGCCGGAGGGTCGGGCACACGGCTCCGGCCCATCACGCACACCTCGGCCAAGCAGCTGGTCCCCGTCGCCAACAAGCCGGTCCTGTTCTACGGGCTGGAGGCCATCGCGGCGGCCGGGATCCGGGAGCTCGGCCTGGTGGTCGGGGACACGCAGGCGGAGATCGAGACGGCCGTGGGGGACGGCTCGGCGTTCGGGCTGCAGGTCACCTACCTCCGCCAGGAGGCGCCGCTCGGGCTGGCCCACGGCGTGCTGATCGCCCGCGAGTTCCTCGGCGACGACGACTTCGTCATGTACCTGGGCGACAACTTCGTCGTCGGCGGCATCAACGACCTGGTGGGCCGGTTCGTCAGGGAACGTCCCGCCGCGCAGATCATGCTGACCAGGGTCGGCGATCCCGGCCAGTTCGGGGTCGCCGAGCTGGACGCGAAGGGCCGGGTGGTCGGCCTGGAGGAGAAGCCGGCCCGGCCCAAGAGCGACCTGGCGCTGGTCGGCGTGTACCTGTTCAGCCCGGCGATCCACGCCGCCGTCGCCGAGCTCAAGCCGTCGTGGCGGGGGGAGCTGGAGATCACCGACGCCATCCAGTGGCTGATCGAGGCCGGGCTGCGCGTGGAGTCGTCGGTGATCTCGGGATACTGGAAGGACACCGGCAACGTCACCGACATGCTGGAGGTCAACCGGCTGGTCCTGGAGTCGGTCGAGCCCGGTGTGCGCGGGCGGGTCGACGAGGCCAGCGAGCTGATCGGCCGGGTCGTGGTCGAGCCGGACGCGGTGGTCGAGCGCTCCCGCGTGGTCGGCCCGGCGATCATCGGCCGGGGAGCGCGCGTCCAGGACAGCTACGTCGGGCCGTTCACCTCGGTCGGCGCGTCGTGCGTGGTCACCGGCAGCGAGATCGAATACTCGATCCTGCTGCCCCGGGCGTCCATCGACGGCGTCGGCCGGATCGAGGCGTCACTGATCGGCCACGACGTCGAGGTCACCCGAGCGCCCAACACGCCCAGAGCCCACCGTCTCGTGCTGGGCGATCACAGCAAGGTACAGATCACTACATGACAAGAATTCTGGTGACCGGCGGCGCGGGATTCATCGGCTCCCACTTCGTCCGGGGGCTGCACGACGCGTACGTCACGGTCCTCGACAAGCTCACCTACGCGGGGAACCGGGCCAATCTCGAAGGGGTGCGGCACGAGTTCGTCCACGGCGACATCTGCGACGCCGAGCTGCTGCGCGAGGTCGTCCCCGGGCACGACCTGGTGGTGAACTTCGCCGCCGAGTCACACGTCGACCGGTCGATCGAGGGCGCCGCCGCCGAGTTCATGCGGACCAACGTGCTCGGCACCCAGACGCTGCTGCAGGCGTGCCTGGAGGCGGGCACGCCGAAGGTCGTCCAGGTCTCGACGGACGAGGTCTACGGGTCGATCGACATCGGCTCCTGGGACGAGTCCGCGCCGGTGCGCCCGCGGTCGCCGTACGCGGCCAGCAAGGCGGGCGGCGACCTGATCGCCCGCTCGTACGCGATCACCTACGGCCTGAACGTGTCGATCACCCGCTGCGGCAACAACTACGGCCCCCGGCAGTACCCGGAGAAGCTGATCCCGCTGTTCGTCACGAACCTGCTGCGCGGCCGCCCGGTCCCGCTGTACGGCGACGGCGGGAACGTGCGCGACTGGATCCACGCCGAGGACCACTGCGCCGGCATCCGCCTGGTCGCCGAGAAGGGCGAACCCGGCGAGATCTACCACATCGCCGGCACCGCCGAGCTGACGAACAAGGAGCTGACCGCCCGCCTGCTCGAAGCCTGCGGCCGCGGCTGGGACTCGGTGCGCCACGTCGAGGACCGCAAGGGCCACGACCGCCGGTACTCCCTGGACGACAGCAAGCTGCGCAAGCTCGGCTACCGCCCGGAGATCCCGTTCGACCAGGGGTTGAAGGACACGATCCGCTGGTACGCCGAGCACCGCGACTGGTGGCCCGCGTGACCGGGCGCCTGCCATGAGGTGGCTCGTCACGGGCGGCGGCGGGATGCTGGCCGCCGACGTCCTGGACCGGGCCGTGCTGACCGGCGAGCCGGTGCTCGCGCTCGCCCGGTCCGAGCTCGACCTGTGCGACCGGCGCGCGGTGCGCGACTTCGTCGCCGCCTACCGGCCGGGCGTGGTGGTCAACTGCGCCGCCTGGACCGCCGTGGACGACGCCGAGACCCACGAGGCCGAGGCGCTGGAGATCAACGGGCACGCGGTGGGCTGGCTGGCCGAGAGCTGCGCGCGGGCCGGGGCGCGGCTCGTGCACGTCTCCACCGACTACGTCTTCGACGGCACCGCGCCGGGCCCGTACCCGGAGGACGCGCCGACCGCGCCGGTGAACGCGTACGGCAGGACCAAGCTCGCCGGCGAGCGGGCGGCGCTGGAGCACGGGCACCACGTGGTGCGCAGCGCCTGGCTGTACGGCGCGGCCGGCCCCAACTTCGTCCGGACCATGATCAGGCTGGCGGCCGAGCGCGACACCGTGGACGTGGTCGACGACCAGCACGGCCAGCCGACGTGGACCGCCGACCTGGCCGACTACCTGGTACGGCTGGCGCGCTCCGAGCTGCCGCCGGGCGTCTACCACGGCACCAGCTCCGGGGAGACGACATGGTGCGGCCTGGCCAAGGAGATCTTCACGCTGCTCGGCCTGGACCCGGACCGGGTGCGACCGGTGAGCTCGGCGGGCTTCCCCCGGCCGGCCCGGCGGCCGGCCAACAGCGTGCTCGCGCACACGAAGGGAGAGCCGATCCGGCACTGGCGCCAGGCGCTGCGCGCGGCCTGGCCGGTGCTGACCCGCGGGCGCCGGTGCGGCGTCGCGTAGGCGGCGCGGTGCTGTGGATCATGGTGGCGGGCCTCGCGGGCTGGGCGGGGCTGCGGCTGCTCGGGTGGGAGCCGAAGTTCCTGTGGTCGCAGCTCGTGTCGTTCACGCCGTACGCGGCGGCGCTGTCGGTGGTGCCGCTGGCGTTCGCGCTCTACCTGCGCGCCGGGGCGCTGATCGCCGCCGCGCTCGCCGTGACCTGCGCGTTCGCGGTGGCCGTCGTGCCGCGCGCGGTGCCCGAGGGCAACCCGCCGGCCGCCGGGCCGGTGCTGCGGGTGCTGGCGGTCAACCTGCTGCACTCCTCCGTGCTGCCGCCGGTGCTGGTGGAGACGGTCGAGCGCGAGCGGCCCGACGTGCTGCACCTGCTGGAGTTCACCGGCCTGATGCGGGAGCGGGTGGAGGAGCTGGGGCTGACGCGGCTGCTGCCGTACCGGATCGTGCTGCCGGGGGAGGACTCGTCGGGGGCGGCGATCTACTCGCGGTACCCGTTGCGGGCCGCGGACTCGCTGATCGCGGCGCCGCCCTTCGAGGAGAGCCCGCGCCACCTGCCCGCCGTCGTCACGCTGCCGGGCGGGCGGGAGGCCGAGATCGTCGCCGTGCACGCGTGCGCGCCCTCGGAGGGCTGGCGCACGGCCTGCTGGGCGTCGAGCATCCGGGCGCTGCCGCCCGCCGGCGGCCGCCTGCGGATCCTGGCCGGGGACTTCAACTCCACGCTCGACCACGCGGTGCTGCGCGATCTGATCGCCACCGGCTACCGGGACGCCGCCGACGTCACCGGAAAGGGGCTCTCCATGACCTGGCCCTACTACGAGCAGCCGCGGCTGTTCCCGAAGGTGGCCATCGACCACGTGCTGGCCGACCGGCGGATCGCGGTCCGGAGCTTCCAGACCCTGCGGGTGCCGCGGACCGACCACCGGGCCACGCTCACCGAGCTGGTCCTTCCTTGATGTGACGTTTCCGGAGCTGAGACCGATATGTCATGGACACCCAGGGGGACGGATGACGAGGTTGCCGGAGCGGAAGACGGTGTTCGGCACCGTGCTGGACGCCCTCACCATGAACCAGGTGATCGCCCGCTGCGTGGCGGCCGTCGCGGAGGGCGGCAGGCTGACCATCGGCGTGGTGAACGCCGCCAAGGTCGTCAACATGCGCGCGGACGCCGCCCTGCGCCAGTCGGTGCTGGACAGCGACCTCGTGCTGGCCGACGGGCAGGCGGTGGTCTGGGCGGCGCGGGCGCTCGGTCACCGGATCCCCGAGCGGGTGGCGGGCATCGACCTGTTCACCGAGCTGATGGCCGAGGGCGGTCGGCGCGGCTACCGGGCGTACTTCCTGGGCGCGACCGGTGAGGTGCTGGCCGGGGTGCTGGACGAGGTGCGCGCCCGCTACCCGGGGCTGGCCGTCGCCGGCTCCCGCGACGGCTACTTCGCGCCGGAGGAGTCGGCCGAGGTCGCCGCCGAGATCGCCGCCTCGCGGGCCGACCTGCTGTTCCTGGGCATCACCTCGCCGAAGAAGGAGATCTTCATCCGCGAGTGGGGCGAGCGCACCGGGGCGCGGATCATCCACGGCGTGGGCGGCTCGTTCGACGTGCTGGCCGGGCGTACCCGCAGGGCGCCGGTGCGCTGGCAGCGATTAGGGCTGGAGTGGCTCTACCGCATGCTCCAGGAGCCGCTGCGGCTCGGGCCGCGCTACGTGCGCACCAACGGCAGTTTCCTGCTCCTGGTGGTCAGGGAGTGGGCCGGTGTCAGACGCAGGATCGAGGAGACGACGTGACGGATCACCGGATCGCTCTGCTGAGCTCCGGCCACCAGGACTTCGTGCGGGGCATGCTGGACCTGTCGGTACGCGGCCTGCCCCCCGGCTACGCCGACGGCGGCTTCGTCTTCACCCGCCGGGGCCGGCGACAGCCCGACGGCACGTGGACGGCCGTGCCCGAGGGGCGCAGCATCCGCTACTCCGCGATCGTCGCGCTCGGCGTGGCCACCCTGGAGGAGGCGCGGCAGCGGGCGGCGCTGGCCGGCGACGACGTCCTCGACCTGGTGGGGAACCTGGTCAAGCGGCTTCCAGAGGTGAGCGGCGCCGGCGACGCGGCGCTGATCTGCTGGGCGGCGGCCGAGGCCGGGCACGCCGACCTCGACCTGGCCCTGAGCCGCCTGGCCGAGCTGGACGCGGGCGGGCAGATCCACACCGTCGAGGCGGCGTGGGTGCTGGCCGCCCTGGTCGCGGCCGGGGTGCGCGACGGCCGGGCCGAACGCGCCCGCGAGCGGCTGCTCGGCGGGCTGGCCGACAACCGGCTCTACCCGCACGCGCTCGGCCGGGGCGCGCTGGTGCCGCGCTACCGCGCCCACGTGGGCTGCTTCGCCGACCAGGTCTACCCGCTGCAGGCGCTGGCCCGGCTGCACGCCGCCACCGGGGACGCCGAGGCGCTGCGGGCCGCCGAGCAGGTGGCCGCGGGCATCTGCCGGGCGCAGGGGCCGGAGGGGGAGTGGTGGTGGCACTACGACGCCCGCACCGGCTCGGTGGTGGAGGGGTATCCGGTGTACAGCGTGCACCAGCTCTCCATGGGGCCGATGGCGCTGCTGGACCTGGCCGACGCGGGCGGCACGGCGTACGTGGCGGAGATCTCCAAGGGGCTCGACTGGATGATCGAGCGGCCCTCGTTCGTGCTCGACGACCTGGCGCTGACCTGGCGGAAGGAGGCCAGGGCCGATCCGCGCAAGCTGGTGCGCGGGCTGCGGGCGATGGCGACGGGCGTGCACAAGGAGATGCGGCTCGGCGTCCTGGACCGGGTCTACCCGCCGGTCGCCGTGGACCGGGAGTGCCGGCCGTACGAGCTGGGGTGGTTGCTGTACGCGTGGCTGGCCAGATGCGGACAAAGCGCGTGACTTAGCCCTGGATCGGTGCGATAGATCGATCCAGGGCTCGGGGGATTTTTCCGTTTCAAGGGGGTTCCCGTGTTACGGCGGCTTCGCCATGCGCTCCTTTCCGTCCTGCTGATCACGACCGGGCTGGCGATCGTCGCGCCGCCGCCCGCGCAGGCACTGCCGGGCAGCTTCCAAAGACAGGTGGTCTTCAGCGGCCTGACCAATCCGACCAACATCGAGTTCGCCTCGGACGGCCGGGTGTTCGTCGCCGAGAAGAGCGGCCTGATCAAGGTCTTCGACTCACTCACCGACACCACGCCGGAGATCTACGCCGACCTGCGCACGCAGGTGCACAACTTCTGGGACCGCGGGCTCCTCGGCCTGGCCCTGCACCCGGACTTCCCGGCCGACCCGCGCATCTACGTGCTCTACTCCTACGACGCGGTGCCCGGCGGCAGCGCGCCGCGCTGGGGCGCCGCGGGCGTGAGCGCCGACCCGTGCCCGACCCCGCCCGGCGCGACCGGTGACGGCTGCCTGATCACCGGGCGGTTGTCCGTGCTGACGCCCTCGGGCGGCTCGGTCGCCGAGACGCCGCTGATCACCGGCTGGTGCCAGCAGCACCCCAGCCACTCCGTCGGCGACCTGGCGTTCGGCCCCGACGGCATGCTCTACGCCAGCGGCGGCGACGGCGCCAGCTTCAACTTCGCCGACTACGGCCAGGACAACGTGACCAGCTCCGACGTCACGCCGGACAACCCCTGCGGCGACCCGCCCTCGCCCGTGGGCACCGCGCTCAGCCCGCCGGCCGCCGAGGGCGGCGCGCTGCGCTCGCAGGACCTGCGCACCGGCGGCGACCCGGCGGGCCTGAACGGCAGCATCATCAGGGTCGACCCGGACACCGGCGCGGCCGCTCCCGGCAACCCGAACGCGGGCAGCAGCGACCCCAACGCGGCCAGGATCATCGCCTACGGCCAGCGCAACCCGTTCCGCATCACCGTACGGCCCGGCACGAACGAGATCTGGGCGGGCGAGGTCGGCTGGAACACCTACGAGGAGATCAACCGGATCGCCTCGCCCACCGGCCCGGTCAGCAACTTCGGCTGGCCCTGCTACGAGGGCCCGGCCCGGCAGGGCGGCTACGACAACCTGAACCTGACGCTCTGCGAGAACCTGTACGCGGCGGGCCCGACGGCCGTGACGCAGCCGTACTTCGCCTGGAACCACGCCTCCAAGCCCGCGCCGAACGACCCGTGCCCGTCAGGCGGATCGTCCTCCAGCGGCGTCGCGTTCTACGAGGGCGGCTCCTACCCGCACGCCTACGACGGCGCGCTGTTCTTCTCCGACTTCAGCAGGTCGTGCGTCTGGGTCATGACCAAGGGCGCGAACGGCCTGCCCGACCCGGCCACGGTGACCACGTTCGACTCCGGGATGCCCGCCGTGGAGGTGCAGACCGGCCCCGGCGGCGACCTGTTCGCGGTCGACTACACCAACGGCCAGATCATCCGATACCTGTACAACAACACCCCGCCGACCGCCGTCATCGGCGCCAGCGCGACCTCGGGCAACGCGCCGCTCACGGTCAACTTCACCTCCGCCGGATCCACCGACGCCGACGGCGACCCGCTCACCTTCCGCTGGGACCTGGACGGCGACGGCGACCACGACGACTCCACCTCGGCCACGCCCTCCTACACCTACGCGCAACCGGGCTCCTACGTGGTCAAGCTGCGGACCGACGACGGGCGAGGCGGCCAGGGGAACGCGACCGTCACGATCAACGTGAACAACACGGCCCCCACGGCGACCATCAACTCCCCGTCGCCCTCGCTGACGTGGGCCGTCGGTGACACGATCACGTTCTCCGGCACCGGCACCGACGCCCAGGACGGCACGATCCCCGGCTCGCGGATGCAGTGGAAGCTGATCATGCATCACTGCCCCAGCACCTGCCACGAGCACGAGATCACCACCTTCACCGGCACCGGCGGCTCCTTCGCGCCGCCGGACCACGAGTACCCCTCGCACCTGGAGCTCAGGCTGACCGTGACCGACGCGCACGGCCTGACCGACACCAAGAGCGTGCTCCTCCAGCCGAAGACGGTGAACCTGACCTTCCAGACCGTGCCCGCCGGGCTGCAACTGGGCTTCAACAGCGAGCAGACCGTCGCCCCCTTCACCAGGACGGTGATCGTCGGCTCGCACAACTCGGTCTCCGCGCCCTCGCCGCAGAGCTCCGGCGGCTCCAGTTACACGCTCACCTCCTGGTCCGACGGCGGCGCGGCCACCCACAACGTCACGGCGCCGGCCACCGCGGCGACCTACACCGCGACCTACCAGCAGTCCCAGGTGCCGGACGGCCTGGTGGCGGCGTACGGCATGGACGCGGGCACAGGCACGGCGGTCGCCGACGCCTCGGGCAAGGGCAACAACGGCACGGCCGCGAACACGACGTGGTCCCTGACCGGCAAGTACGGCCAGGCGTTGTCGTTCGACGGCACGTCGAGCTGGGTGACGGTGGCCGATTCCAGCTCTCTCCACCTGACGAGCGGGATGACGTTGGAGGCGTGGGTGCGTCCGGCCAGTGTGACCGGGTGGCGGACGGTGTTGATGAAGGAGTTCGGGGCGGATCTGGCGTACGCGATCATGGGGAGCGGCGGCAGTGGCCCGGCGGCGTTCATCTACACGTCTTCGGGGGCGAATGCTCCGGCGGCGTCCAATCTGCCGTTGAACACCTGGAGTCATGTGGCGGCGACCTATGACGGGTCGACGTTGCGGATGTTCGTCAACGGCACGCAGGTGGCGGCCAATCCGACGGTCGGCAGCCTGCGTACCGGGACGAGCCCGTTGCGGATCGGCGGGAACAGCGGTTCCGGCGAGTACTTCAGCGGTCTGATCGACGAGGTGCGGGTCTACAACAAGGCGCTCACCGCCGCCCAGATCACCACCGACATGAACACCCCGGTCGGGCAGCAGGGGCCGCCCGACACCCAGCCGCCCACCGCGCCCGGCTCCCTGGCCGCGACCGGCGGTCAGGGCAGCGCCCAGCTCACCTGGACGGCCTCGACCGACAACGTGGCCGTCACCGGGTACACCGTCCACCGGTCGGCGACCGCCGGGTTCACGCCGTCCGGCGCCAACCAGGTGGGCTCGACCGCGAGCACGTCGTTCACGGACTCGGGGGTCGCGGCGGGCACGTACTACTACCGCGTCGTCGCCTTCGACGGCTCCAGCAACACAGGGCCGCCGTCCAACGAGGCATCGGCGGTGGTGACCCAGCCGCCCACGGTCAGCGGGCTGGTGGCGGCGTACGGCCTGAACGCGGGCACCGGGACGGCCGTCGCCGACGCCTCCGGCAACGGCAACAACGGCACCCTCACCGCGGCGACCTGGACGACCGGCAAGTACGGCCAGGCGTTGTCGTTCGACGGAACGTCGAGCTGGGTGACGGTGGCCGATTCCAGCTCTCTCCACCTGACGAGCGGGATGACGTTGGAGGCGTGGGTGCGTCCGGCCAGTGTGACCGGGTGGCGGACGGTGTTGATGAAGGAGTTCGGGGCGGATCTGGCGTACGCGATCATGGGGAGCGGCGGTAGTGGCCCGGCGGCGTTCATCTACACGTCTTCGGGGGCGAATGCTCCGGCGGCGTCCAATCTGCCGTTGAACACCTGGAGTCATGTGGCGGCGACCTATGACGGGTCGACGTTGCGGATGTTCGTCAACGGCACGCAGGTGGCGACCAATCCGACGGTCGGCAGCCTGCGTACCGGGACGAGCCCGTTGCGGATCGGCGGGAACAGCGGGTCGGGCGAGTACTTCAGCGGTCTGATCGACGAGGTGCGGGTCTACAACAAGGCGCTCACCGCCGCCCAGATCACCACCGACATGAACACGCCGGTCAGCTAGCTCCGGCTGCTCTCGTCGCGCAGCCAGGTGGTGTAGTCGCCCGCGCGGATCGCGCGGGCGGCCCGCCGCCTGGCCAGCACGGCCATCGCGGCGAAGACCACCGCCGCGCCCGCCAGGCGCGGCTCCTTCGCCACGATGGCCGCCAGGTCGCGCGGGCCGGTGCGCTCGCCCGCGCCGGCCGAGGTCCGCTCCAGCTCGGTGACGCTGGTCATGGCGCGGACCCGGCGGCGCAGCAGGTCGGCGACCGTGCGCGGCGGATGGATCACCGCGCGGGCGGTGCCGACGATCACGCGTTCGCCGGGCGTGAACGCCAGCGAGGCGGTCAGGTCGTCGGCCATCACCGGCGGCAGCGCGCGCAGCCGCTCGTTGCCCGCGCCGTTCACCGCGATCACGCCCCGGGCGAACAGCCCGGCGCGGACGTGCGGCAGCCGCGTCCAGATCGCGTAGTAGGCGCGCACCGGCCACGGGCGGTCGGCCAGCGCCAGGTCCCGCTCCGGCGCGGCGGCGAGCGGCCCGTCCGGCGCGGCCAGCACGGCCGCCAGCGCGCGCGCCGAGGCCGTGCTGAGCTCGACGTCGGCGTCCACGTACAGGCGGGGGTAGCCGCGGGCGGCCGCGTCGCCCAGGCGCAGCGCCGCGCTCTTGGACGGGACGGGCGTGGTCAGCACCCGGACGTCGTACGGCCGGGCCACCTCCGCCGTGCCGTCGGTGCAGCCGTTGGCCACGACCACCACGTCGAACTCGCCGGGCGCCGCCTCGCCGAGCAGGCCGTCCAGCAGCCGGCCGAGCACCTTGGCCTCGTTGTGGGCCGGGATCACGACGCTCACCACGACGGGAGGATCCCCGCGTCGCGGGCCTGCTTGAGCGTGGGGGCGGCGGCGTCCTTCGCCGACAGGACCGGCTCCACGTCGATCGGCCACTCGATGGCGAGGTCGGGGTCGAGCGGGTGGATGCCGTGCTCGTGGGCCGGGTCGTACGGGGAGGAGCAGAGGTAGACGACCGTGGCCGACTCGCTGAGGGCCATGAAGCCATGACCTAACCCCTCGGTCAGGAAGATGCCCTGGCGCGAGACGTCGTCCAGCCGCACCGCCTCCCACCGCCCGTACGTCGGCGAGCCCACGCGGACGTCCACCACGACGTCCAGGGCCTCGCCCGCCACGCACATGACGTATTTGGCCTGGCCGGGCGGCACGTCGGCGAAGTGGATGCCGCGCAGCACGCCCCGGCCGGAGACCGAGCAGTTGACCTGGGCCAGCTCGATCGAGCGCCCTGTCGCCTCCCGCAGGTCGGCGGCGCGGAAGCTTTCCAGGAAAACGCCCCGGGGATCGCTGAGGATGCGGGGGGTGTAGAGCAATGCTCCATCGATGCTCAGGCGTTTCATGAAGACACTTGTAACACTCATTGCCGCTCACCCGAAGTATGGCTGTGGGTTTCCAAAGGGGGAAATCTTGTCATTTCTGGGTGGGGCCCTTTGTTGATGACATCGTGCCGGTTGTGCGGCTCGACGGACCTGGTCGGCGTGGTGGATCTCGGGGCGACACCGCCCTGTGAGCTCTTCCTCACGGCGGAACAACTCGATCAGCCCGAGCTCACCTATCCCCTTCATCTGCGGGTTTGCACGGGCTGCTGGCTGGCCCAGATCCCGCCGTTGATCACACCGGAAGAGACATTCACCGAATACGCCTACTTCGCGTCATTTTCTGCCTCCTGGGTGGAGCACGCGCGGCGGTTCGTCGACACGGCCGTGGAACGGTTGAAGCCGTCGTTCGTGGTCGAGGTGGCCAGCAACGACGGCTACCTGCTGCAGCACGTGGTCGGACGCGGCATCCGGTGCCTCGGCATCGAGCCGTCGGCCAACGTGGGGCAGGCGGCCAAGGACAAGGGCGTGCCGACGCTCACCGCGTTCCTGACCCCGGAGACGGGCGCGTCGGTGCGGGACGGGAACGGTCCCGCCGACCTGGTGGTGGCCAACAACGTCTACGCGCACATCCCCGACGTCATCGGCTTCACCAAGGGGCTGCGCGCCCTGGTGGCCGACGACGGATGGGTCTCGATCGAGGTCCAGCACCTGCTCACGCTCGTGGAGCTGAACCAGTACGACACGATCTACCACGAGCACTTCCAGTACTACACGGTGGCCTCCGCGCAGCGGGCGCTGGCGAGCGGCGGCCTGACCCTGGTCGACGTCGAGCTGCTGCCCACCCACGGCGGGTCGATCCGGCTGTGGGCGCGGCCCTCGGGCAGCCCGTCCGGCCGGGTGCTCGACGTGCTCGCCAGGGAGAAGGCCGCCGGGCTGCACGACCTCTCCGGTTACGCGGGGTTCGCGGAGCGGGTCGCCCGCGTCCGCCGCGACCTGCTCCGATTCCTGATCACCGCCGCCGAGGAGGGCAAGACGGTCGCCGGGTACGGCGCGCCGGGCAAGGGCAACACGCTGCTCAACCACTGTGGCATCCGGCCGGATCTGCTGGCCTACACCGTGGATCGCAATCCGTACAAACACGGCAGGTTCACGCCGGGCACCAGGATCCCGATCGCTCCGCCGGAGCGCATCGCCCAGGACCGTCCGGACTATGTGCTGGTCCTGCCGTGGAACCTGCGCGAAGAGCTCACCGCTCAGCTCTCCTATGTGCACGAATGGGGAGGCCGGCTGGTCTTCCCGATCCCACACCTGGAGGTCGTGTGAAGGTTGTCTTGTTCTGCGGAGGATTCGGCACCCGGATGCGGACCGGTGTGCCGGGCGAGGTGCCCAAACCGATGGCGCTCGTCGGTCCGCGACCGCTGCTCTGGCACGTGATGCGCTACTACGCCCACTTCGGACACAAGGAGTTCATCCTGTGCCTGGGGTACGGCGCCCACCACATCAAGGACTTCTTCCTCGGCTACCAGGAGGCCACCTCCAACGACTTCGTGCTGCGCGGCGGCAAGGTCGAGCTGCTGTCGAGCGACATCTCCGACTGGTCCATCTCGTTCGTGCAGACCGGGACGGACTCCCCGATCGGGGAGCGGTTACGCCGGGTCCGCAGCCATCTGGGCGACGACGAGGTGTTCCTCGCCAACTACGCCGACGTGCTCACCGACGCGCCGCTGCCCGAGATCATCGACCGGTTCACCGAGTCCGGCGCGGCCGCCTCGATGATGGTGGTGCCGCCGTCCCAGACCTTCCACTGCGTGGACGTCGGCGAGAACGGGCTGGTCGGCGGCATCTCGCCGGTCAGTGAGATGCCGGTGTGGGTCAACGGCGGCTACTTCGTGCTGACCCAGGAGATCTTCGAGCACATCCCGGAGAACGGCGACCTGGTCGCCGACGGCTGCGCCGAGCTGGCCAAGCGCGGACGCCTGCTGGCCTACCCCCATCGCGGCTACTGGCGGCCCACCGACACCGTCAACCAGCGCATGGAGCTGGACGAGGCGTACTCGCGCGGCGTGCGCCCGTGGGCTCTGTGGGAACGGTCCCGGTGATCGGACTGCGTCCCGGGGGCGTGACCTCCGTCGTGGCGCTCGCCGCGCACTGCGACGACCTGGCGATCGGAGCCGGCGGCAGCCTGCTGACGATCTGCGCCGCCCGTCCCGGCGTGCGGGTGGACGCGCTGGTGCTGTCCGGCGGCGGGACCGAGCGGGAGGACGAGGAGCGCGCCGCGCTGGCCGACTTCTGCCCCGGCGCGGACCTGCGGGTGAGCGTGCTCAAGCTGCCCGACGGCTACCTGCCGGCCCGCTGGGAGGAGGCCAAGGCGGCGGTCGAGGAGCTGCGCGCCCGCACCGAGCCCGGCCTGATCCTGGCGCCCTGGCGCGGCGACGCCCACCAGGACCATCGGGGGCTGGCCGAGCTGGTGCCCACCGCCTTCCGCGACCACCTGACGCTCGGCTACGAGATCGTCAAGTGGGACGGCGACCTGGCCGCCCCCGCGGTCTACCAGCCGCTCACGCCGGAGGTGGCCGAGCGCAAGGCGGACCTGCTCCAGCGCCACTACGCCTCGCAGCGGCACCGCCCCTGGTACGACCGCGAGGCGTTCCTGGGGCTGGCCCGCATCCGGGGCATCGAATGCCACACGCGGTACGCCGAGGCGTTCCACGTGTCCAAGCTGACCGTCGATCTGGAGAACTGATGCGGGTACTTCTCACCGGCCACCAGGGCTACCTGGGCAGCGTGATGGCCCCCGTCCTGGCCGCGGCCGGGCACCAGGTCGTCGGCCTGGACTCCGGCCTGTTCGCCGACTGCGTGCTCGGGCCTGAGCCCGAGCCGGTCGAGGCGCACGCCGTGGACCTGCGCGACGCCGGGCCCGAGCACGTCGCCGGGTTCGACGCGGTGATCCACCTGGCCGCCCTGTCCAACGACCCGCTCGGCGCGCTCGCGCCCGACCTGACCTACGACATCAACCACCACGCCTCCGTACGGCTGGCCAGGCTGGCCAGGGACGCGGGCGTGCGCCGCTTCCTGTACGCCTCCACCTGCTCGGTCTACGGCGCCTCCGGCGGCGCGGACCTGCTGGACGAGGAGGCCCCGCTGCGCCCGGTCACGCCGTACGCCGAGTCGAAGGTGCGGGTCGAGGACGACCTGACCGCGCTGGCCGACGACGACTTCACCCCGGTGTTCCTGCGCAACGCCACCGCCTTCGGGTTCTCGCCGAGGCTGCGCGCCGACATCGTGCTGAACAACCTGGTGGGCCACGCGCACCTGACCGGCGAGGTCCGGGTGTTGTCCGACGGAACCCCGTGGCGTCCGCTGGTGCACGCCAGGGACATCGCCGACGCGTTCGCCGCTGCCCTGACCGCGCCGCGCGAGGCCGTGCACGCCACGGCCTTCAACGTGGGCACCGAGGCCAACAACGTGACCGTGGCCGAGATCGCGGCCGAGGTGGTCGCGGCCGTCCCCGGCTCGACGCTGACGATCACCGGCGAGACGGGCGCCGACCCGCGCTCCTACCGCGTCGACTTCTCCCGGATCAGGTCCGCCCTGGGCTACGAGGCCCGCTGGACGGTCAAGGCGGGCGCCGTCGAGCTCATCGACGCCTACCGCGAGCACGGCCTGACCCGGCACGACTTCGACCGCCGCTTCACCAGGCTGGCCCGGCTCGCCGACCGGCGCGAGGCCGGCACCGTCGACGCCACCCTGCGGCCATGACCGGCCCGGAGATGCACGACCTGGTACGGCGGCTGTATCCGTTGTGCCGCAGCATCACCGGCGACGGCCTGCGCCGCACCCTGGAGATCATCGGCGGCTCGCTGCCGCTGGAGATCACCGAGGTGCCGACGGGCACGCAGGTGCTCGACTGGACGATCCCCCGCGAGTGGAACATCCGCGACGCCTACCTCAAGGACGCCGCCGGGAACCGGGTCGTCGACTTCCGGCGGAGCAACCTGCACGTCGTCGGCTACAGCGCGCCGGTCGAGGCCACCATGTCGTTGGCCGAGCTGCGCGGGCGCCTGCACACGCTGCCTGGCCAGCCGGACCTGGTGCCGTACCGGACCAGCTACTACGCCGAGACCTGGGGCTTCTGCCTGAGCCAGAACACCCTGGACGGGCTGGCGGACGGCCCGTACGAGGTCAGGATCGACTCCACGCTCGCCGACGGCCACCTGACCTACGGCGAGCACGTGATCCGGGGCCGCAGCTCGGAGGAGGTGCTGATCTCCTGCCACGTGTGCCATCCCTCGCTGGCCAACGACAACCTGGCCGGGGTGGCGGTGGCGGTGTCGCTGGCCCAGCGGCTCCTCGACCCCTGGTACACCTACCGGTTCGTGTTCGCGCCCGGCACCATCGGCGCGATCACCTGGCTGGCGCTCAACCGCGAGCGCGTGGACCGGATCAGGCACGGCCTCACCCTGGCCTGCGCCGGGGACGCCGGGACGATCACCTACAAGCGCAGCAGGCGCGGCGACGCCGAGATCGACCAGGTCTTCGCGCACGTGCTCAAGGACCGGCCGCACACCCTCCTGGACTTCTCGCCCTACGGCTACGACGAGCGGCAGTACTGCTCGCCGGGGTTCGACCTGCCCGTGGGCTCGCTGACCAGGACGCCCTACGGGGGTTACCCGGAGTACCACACCTCGGCCGACGATCCGGACTTCGTGCGGCCCGAGGCCATGGAGGACACCCTGGAGACGCTGTGGAGCGCCGTGCGGGTCCTGGAGGGCAACCGCCGCTACCAGAACCTCAGCCCGTACGGCGAGCCCCAGCTCGGGGCGCGCGGCCTGTACGGCTCGCTGGGCGGCCGCAGTGACACGAAACAGGCCCAGATGGCGATGTTGTGGGTGCTCAACCTTTCCGACGGGCGGCACAGCCTGCTCGACATCGCGGAACGGTCGAACCTGCCGTTCCAGGCATTGGCGGACGCGGCGAACGCCCTGCAGAACGCGGGCCTGCTGAAGGAGTGGGTGGATTGAGCCTGGCGCTGAAAGTCGGCGACGTGGTCGAGGTTCTCAGTGCTGAAGAGATCCTGGCGACCCTCGATGAGCGCGGAGAGCTGGACAGCCTCCCGTTCATGCCGGAGATGCTGCGGTTCTGCGGGCAACGGCTGACCGTCCACAAGGTGGCCAACAAGCTCTGCGACACGATGACCAGGACCGGGATGCGGAAGATGGAGGACGCCGTCCACCTGACCGGCTCCCGCTGCGACGGCACGGCCCACGGCGGCTGCCAGACGGCCTGCCTGCTCTACTGGAAGACGTCCTGGCTGCGGAAGGTCGACGGGCCGCCCACGGCCGAGGAGCGGGTCCGTCCCGAGCGGCCGCTGCTGCCGCTGCTGGAGGTCAACACCCGCAAGGAGCCCGCGCCGGACGGCGAGGAACGGTTCCGCTGCCAGGCGACCGAGCTGCTGCGAGCCGCCCCCGAGCTGCTTCCGTTCCGCGACCTGGGCCAGTACGTCGCGGACGTCCGGGTGGGCAACGCCGGGATCGCCTCGACCGTCCGGACGTTGTTCTTCGGCCTGTTCAACCGCTACCAGCGGCTGTCCAGGAGGTTCCCCCGGGCGCTGCGCTTCAGGGGCGGCCTGGACTGGGGGTTCGTGCAGCCCGGCCCGCACACCGGCCCGGCCCCGACCGGGACGACCGACCTCCAGCCGGGCGAGCTGGTCCGGATCAAGTCCAAGGACGAGATCGTCGCCACGCTCACCACCAAGGGGTTCAACCGGGGGCTGGGCTTCGAGGAGGACATGGCCCGGTCGTGCGGCAAGGTCGCCCGGGTGACCGCGCGGGTCGAGCGCTGCATCGACGAGAAGACCGGAAAGCTGCTTGAGATGAAAAATCCGTGCATCGCCTTGGACGGAATCATCTGCGACGGCGTGTACAAGTCCAACTGCCCCCGCGCGTTCATCCCGTTCTGGCGGGAGATCTGGCTGGAGCGGGTCAACGAGCAAAAGTAGCGGGTCAACGAGCAAAAGTAGGGCACAGCATGGTGGATCAGGCGAGCCCGGACATCAGTGACATTGGGCGCAAGGCGGGTCGAGGGGCGGTGTGGAGCCTGCTCGGCACGCTCGTCACCCGTGCGGGCTCGTTCATCCTCGGGCTGATCCTGGCCCGGCTCCTCGCGCCCGCGGACTTCGGCACGTACGCCGTCGCGCTCGCGGCCACCCAGTTCGTCATGGTGGTCAAGGACGTCGGCGTCATGTCGGCCGTCGTGCAGTGGCGCGGCCGGCTGGAGGACATCGCGCCCACGGCCACGACGCTCACGATGATCTCCGCGCTCGGCCTGTACGGACTCTTCTGGGTCGGTGCGCCGTACTTCTCGGCGCTGGCCGGCAGCGCGGAGGCCACCTCCGTGGTGCGCATCCTCACCGCGGTCATCCTGGTCGAGGCGGTCACGGCGGTGCGCAGCGCGGCCCTGCTGCGCTGGTTCCGCACCGGCAAGAACGCCAAGGCGGTGCTCGCGGGCTTCCTGGTCAACGCGCCGGTGGCCATCGTGCTCGCGGTCAACGGCGCCGGGGCCTACAGCTTCGCCTGGGGGCAGCTCGCCGGGGCCGTGGTCACCGGCGTCTTCATGCTGATCTACGCCCGGCTGCCCTACCGGCTGGGGTTCGACCGGAACGTCGCGGGCCGGCTGCTCAGGTTCGGGATCCCCTCGGCGGCCGGGATCGCCCTGGAGGTCCTGCTGCTCAACGTGGGCTACATCATCGTCGGCAACATCATGGGCGATGCGTGGCTCGGGTTCTACCTGATGGCGTTCAACGTGTCGAGCTGGGTGCCCGGCATCATCGGCAGCGCCATCCGCATGGTGTCGATCGCCGGCTTCTCCCGGCTGGCCGAGCGGGACGAGGAGTCGTTGTCGATCGGCGTCCAGCGCAGCGTGCCGCTGCTCATCGCCATGGTGCTGCCGCTGGCGGTGTTCATGGCGGTGCTGGCGCACTCACTGATCATCTTCATCTACGGCCCGCAGTGGGAGCAGTCCGCCGGGGTGCTGCGCTTCCTGGCGGTCCTGATGGTGGTGCGCATGCTCACCGCCTTCGCGCTCGACATCCTGAACGGCCAGGGCGCCACCCGCTCGACCGTCTGGATGAACCTCGGCCACGCCGCGGCGATGATCCCGGCCGTCATCGCCGGCACGCACCTCGACGGCATCCGCGGCGCCGCGATCGGCCAGGCCGCCGCCGCCGTGCTGGTCGCGCTGCCGCTCGCGATGATCGCCGTGCAGCGGGCGGGGGTCCGGCTCGGGCCGGTGCTGCCCGGTCTCGTACGCCCGGCGGTCGGGGCGGTGGTCTGCGCCGCCGTCATGCTCGGCCTGGCGAGCCTGACCCACGGCAGCCCGTTCGTCCAGCTCGCCCTGGCCGGCGGCGGCGGACTGCTGGCGTACGTGCTGGTCGTGGTGACCCGTGACCAGTTCCACCTAGTGAGCGCCCGTCTGGTGCGGCTGCTGCCCGCCCGCGCGCGCTGACCCCGAGGAGAGACGATGCTGGTGTCCATCGGAATCCCGGTACGCAACGGCGCGGACCGGCTGGAGACGGCCGTGCGCTCCGCGCTCGCCCAGGATCACGCCGAGCTGGAGGTCGTGATCTCGGACAACGCCTCCACCGACGGCACGCAGGAGCTCTGCCGCGAGCTGGCCCGCCAGGACGACCGCATCGCCTACCACCGCCAGCCTCACGACCTGCACGTGGTCGGGAACTTCGTGGAGGTGCTGCGCCGCGCACGCGGCGAGTTCTTCCGCTGGATGGGCGACGACGACCTGCTCGAACCCGACTACGTCTCGCGCACGCTGGAGCCGTTCCTGGCCGACGAGCGGCTCATCCTGGTCACCTCCGACGTCCGGTACACCGGCGCGGACGGGACCGTCCACGAGCCGCGCTACCGCGGCACCCGGATGCTCTCCGACGACCCGGTCGACCGCCTCGACGAGCTGTGGGACGTGGTCACGACCCAGCACCACGGCCTCGACCCCCTCTACGGGCTGATGCGGCGCGAGCGGGTGGCCGCCGTGCCCAGACCGCTGATGATCCGCGAGGACGAGGTCTACGCCACCATGCTCGCGCTGACCGCGCCCTGGGGGCACGTCCCGCAGGTGCTGGCCCATCGCAACCTGCGCGAACGCCGTCTGTCCGGGATCGCCGCGGCGCTCGGCGTGCCCGCCTGGACCGCCCATTTCGCCACCACGCTGCAGTTCCGGGCCATGCACCGGGCCCTCGGCGGCACGGAACTGTCGGCGGAGCAACGCGCCCGCGCGCGGGCCGTGCTGCTGCGCACGTACTGGCGGCGTCAGCAGCAGATGCTGACGCACCGCAGCCGCAAGATCGCCGGGTTGGCCGCCCGACTCGTCTCCTCGAAAGGGTGAAACCCTCGTGCTGATTCGCATCGTGCGGCTGCTCATGCAGCCGGGCCGCATCCTGCTGGCCGTCCTGCGGCGCCTGCCGTTCGGCTCCCACGAGCTGCGCTGCGCGCTCGACCTCTATCCGCGGCCGCACTACGCGTACGGCGTCCAGCAGGCGGCCGAGCTGGCCAGGCGGCTCGGCGTCGGCCGGATCAGCGTGGTCGAGTTCGGCGTCGCCGGCGGCGCGGGCATGGTCGAGCTCAACCGCATGGCGGCGCTGGCGACGGCGGCGACCGGCGTCAAGATCGACGTGTACGGCTTCGACACCGGCGCCGGCCTGCCCAAGCCCACCGACTACCGCGACCTGCCCTACATCTGGCGCGAGGGCGACTTCGTCATGGACGTCGAGGCCCTGCGCGCCCGCCTGGGAGCGGCGCACCTGATCCTGGGCAACATCGAGGACACCGTCGGGGAGTTCCTGGACGGCGAGCACCCCGCGCCCATCGGCTTCGTCTCGATCGACGTGGACTTCTACTCCTCGACGGCGGCGGCGCTCAGGCTGTTCGCCGGCGACCACCGCTACTTCCTGCCCCGCGTGTTCGTCTACCTGGACGACACCGTCGGCGACGACGACCAGGTCATCCACAATGACTACGTGGGCGAGCTGAGCGCGATCCGGGAGTTCAACGAGGACAACAAGGCGATGAAGCTGGCCCCGATCCACGGCCTGCGGCACAAGCGCCCGGTCCCCGCCCCCTGGAACGACAACATCCAGGCGCTGCACCGGTTCGACCACCCCGACTACTCGACCTATGTCGCCCGTCCGGACACCGAGACACAATTGCCGCTGTAATTCCCTGTAACGAAGAAGCGGGCACCGGCGAGAGAAAGGAAAAGAACGACGCGAGGGGGTAAATCTCGCTATGTCCGTTATATTAACCAATAGCCGAATTCGGGATGATGTTCGGCGCCAAATGATCTTCAAAGGGGACGTGTTCCTCTACTCCGCCACCCCCGCCTCGACCAAGCTGATCGAGTTCGCCCGCGAGCTGATCGAGGAGGCGTTCGGAGCACGCGACCCCCAGACCGCCCAGCACGAGATGCCGGTGGAGGACTTCGCCGCGCTGCTCGCCGAGCTCAAGCCCCGCTTCATCCATCATCCCACCAGCAAGAAGCTGATCCGCGCCCTGCTGGAGGAGCTCGGCATGGCGCTGGACGAGACGTACTTCGACGTGCCGCGGCTGCGCACTTCGACCGCCGACCACTACCTCGACTCGGGCATCTCCTACGCCTACCACGCGCACAGGGACTGCTGGTACTCCGCGCCGTTCTGCCAGGTCAACTGGTGGATGCCCATCTACGAGGTGGTCCCGGAGAACGTCTTCGCCCTGCACCCGCAGTACTTCGACCGTCCCGTGCTCAACGGCAGCGGGCGCTACGACTACGCGGAATGGACCGCGGTGAGCCGGCCCACCGCCGCGCAGCACGTCCACAGCGACACCAGGGAGCAGCCCAAGCCGGAGGAGGCGCTCGACCTCGACCCCGAGCTGCGGCTCGTCCCGGAGCCGGGCGGCATGATGCTGTTCTCCGGTGCGCACCTGCACTCCACCGTCGCCAACACCTCCGGCAGGACCCGGTTCAGCATCGACTTCCGCACCGTCCACATCGACGACGTCCGCTCGCGCGCCGCCGCCCCCAACGTGGACGCCGCCTGCCGCGGCACCACTCTGCGCGACTTCCACCGGGCCGACGACCTGTCGCGCATCCCCGAGGAGCTCGCGGCGGCCTACGAGGCCGAGGCGCTGGCGAAGATCACCTGATCCGGGTCACCTGAACCGCGCCCGCGCGGCCTCGCGCAGGCTCCGCCAGCCTCTGTGCCGCTGGAAGGGCAGCTCGAAGACGGACGCGAACAACCACGCCACTCCCACGCTCGCCGGCACGGCCAGGGCGAGCGTGAGGAGGAAGGCGGGCATCCCCGGCGGCACGCGCGGCGCGACCACCAGCCGGTTGACCATGACCACCAGCGGCGCGTGGATCAGGTAGAGGCTGTAGGAGAACGAGCCGAGCCGCCGTACCGGACGGGTGTCGAGCAGCCGGACGAGCCAGGAGGGCCGGCCCGTCGCCACGCCGGCCAGCAGCAGGCCCGCGGCGGGCCCGACCGCGAGGTCCACCCAGAAGAAGTGCCCGACCACCCACTCAGGACCGGCCACCACGACCAGCGCGAGCACCGGCAGCGCGGCCGCCGCGGCCAGCCAGTGCCAGGGCGGCCGCCCGGTGCGCTCCGACGCCCGCACCACCCCGGCGCACACCGCGCCCACGGCGAACAGCGCGGCGAACTGCGGGGTCAGCCGCATCAGCAGCTCCACGGCCGGCACGTACGGCGCCAGCGCTCCCACGGCCACCACGACCAGCGTCACCGCGCCCAGCATCACCGCCGCCCCCCACCGGCGCAGCACCAGCACCATCAGCGGGAACACCAAGTAGAGCTGGGCCTCGACGGCGATCGACCACATGGCGCCGTTGGGGCTGGGGGAGCCGAAGACGTCCTGGAGCAGCAGGCCGTAGATGAGCACCGACTGCCCGGTGGGCGCCTGCTGGCCCGGCTGCGGGATGACCGTCCACGCGATCACCAGGCTGAACAGCAGCGCCGCCCAGTACGGCGGCAGGATGCGCCAGGCCCGCCGGTTGAAGAACGTGGGGATGCTGCCCAGCCGCCAGCCGGACCGGGCGGGCGAGACCGCGAGGGAGAACCCGGACAGCACGATGAACACCACGACCGCGAAGTGCCCGTAGAGCAGCCACCCCGTCCACCAGGGCGCGTCGTTGACCGGGAACCCGGGGAACGACAGCAGCCAGCAGTGGTGCAGGACCACGAACAGCGCGGCCAGCCCCCGTAACCCGTCGAGTCCGGCGAGCCTGCTCCGCGTCGCCGGACGCTCAGTTGACAGCCCCACCGAAAAGCCCCCGTCGCCGTAGTCGTAGGTCTATCGCGGCGATCACGTCCGATGTAACCGATCTGGGGGGATGTAACGTCTGCCAGTGATTGGGCGATGGTCCGCTATAGGGCAAGTTCGCTGATGCGGGGGAACGTACCAAAATGGAGTTCTGGAAGGCGATCCTTGGTCTTCTCCGACGAATTCTGATAGGCCCGCCGCTGATCCTCCTGTCGATCCTGGTGGGCGGCGTGGTGTACCTCGTCCTCCCGGCCCACTACACGACCGACGTCTCCCTCGTCCTCGCGACCCCGGTGAACGGCGGCACGGTCAACAGCGACAAGACCAAGCAAGGGCTGACCAACCCCTTCCTCTCCTTCAACGACGCGCTCAAGACCGGTGCCAGCATCGTCATCCTCGCGATGAACACCCAGGACGTCTGGACCGAGCTCGGCGCCCCCAAGGACGGCCCGACCGAGATCACCATCGACGACGGGCGCACCAACCCCAACGTCTTGGACATCAACGGGCCCTACATCTACATCAGGGTGGACAGCGAGTCCCCGCGGCAGGCCACGACCGTGCTCATGGCGGCCCGCGAGCGCGTGGCGAGCGAGCTGTTCAAGTGGCAGAAGACGCTCGGCGCGCCGCCGAACACCTTCATCACCTCCACCGACATCGTGCCGCCCTCCAAGCCCGAGGCCGACCACAGCGCGAACTGGCAGGGGGCGATCGGCGGCGCGCTGCTCACCCTGTTCCTGGGCCTCGGCATCGCCTACGGCGTGGTGGTCCGGCGCCAGCCCCGGCAGCGCCGGCAGCCCGAGCCCGCCGCCCCGGCCGCGCCTCCCGCCGCCGCTCCCGTTGCGATTCCGGTTCCGGCGCCCGAGCCGGTCGAGGTCCAGGCGGCCGAGCCCGCCGAGCTCCCGGTCCTCGACGAGGACAGCTCGGCCACCATGGAGTTCCCCGCCTACCGGGCCGGCCCGCTGTCGCCCGTCCCGGGGCCGAGGAAGGCGAACCAGGACGACGGCGAGAAGTGAGGGCCCGCCATGGACTTCTGGGCGACGGCGAAGATCCTGTTCAAGCGCTGGTACGTGACGGTCCCCGCGTTCCTGCTCACGGTCGTCACGGCCCTCGGCGTCTTCGCCGTCGCGCCCAAGACCTTCATCTCCAGCTCGGCGCTCGTGCTGACCCTGCCGGTGACCGGCGGCAGCGTGCCGAGCGACCCCAAGTTCCCCAATCCGCGCACCAACCCCCTGGTCTCCTTCGACCAGGGGCTCAGCATGACCTCCTCGATCCTCATCCAGGCGCTCAACACCCCCCGGACGGCCGCCGAGGTCGGCGCGCCCATCGGCGGCGACGTCACCCTCAAGATCACCAGCGGTGGCACCAACCCCGAGCTGATGCCCGCGACCCCGTTCATCGTGATCATCTGTGAGGCGCCGACCGCCGAGCTGGCCCACGGCATCGTCGTGAAGGTCACCGCCCTGGCCCAGAAGGAGCTGCGGGCCCGGCAGCAGCAGGTCAAGGCGCCGCCCGCCACGTACGTGACCGCCACCGTCGTGGTGCCGCCGACCGCGCCCGACGAGAAGAAGGGCAGCCGCATGCGCAGCGCCGTCATCACCGGCGCGCTGGCGTTCTTCATGAGCCTGTTCGCCGCCTTCGCCGTCGAGAGCTTCGCCCGGCACCGCCGTTCGCGCCGCCGGTCCGGGGGCGGTCCCGTGCGGTTCGAGCCCGCGCTCGCCAACGGCGCCAGGACGCCGGCGGGACACGAAGGATGACCGGCACCGTCCTGCCGCGGCGCGCCGACGGCGCCACCCTGGCCTGCCTGTTCGTGCTGTTGCTGCTGATCCTGCCGGCCCGCCTGGCGGTCGCCGGGCTGCCGCTCTCGCTCACCCCCGCCGAGATCATGGCCCTGTTCATGGGCGTGGTGTGGGTGTGCGCCCAGATGGTCGGCACGACCGGCGTCGCCAAGGGCGGCAACCCCGTCCGCACCTCGATCTTCGTCTACGGCATGCTCCTGCTGGCCGTCTACGGTTACACGACCTACCGCTACCTGCCCTCCGACGAGCTCAACCTCGCCGACCACACGCTGGTGCTCTACCTGGGGTACGCGAGCCTGCTGCTGGTCATGTGCGACGGGATCGGCAGCCGCGAGCGCCTCGACTTCGTGCTCAAGGCGGTCGTCATCGGCGGCACGTTCGCCGCGATCGTCGCGTTGCTGCAGTTCCGGCTGGACTTCGACCTGACCGAGTACATGCGCGTCCCCGGCCTGCGCCACTCCTCGGTCGAGGAGGTGCCGACCGTGATCTCCCGCTCCGACCTGCGCCGGGTCGCCGGCACGCTCGGCCACCCGATCGAGTTCGGCGCGCTGTCGGCGATGCTGCTGCCGCTGGCCGCCCACCTCAGCTTCCAGGCGCGCAGCCGGGGCCAGGCCGCGACCCGCTGGTGGATCTGCGCGGCCGTCATCGCGGCCGGCCTGATGTTCTCGGTCTCCAGGACGGCCGTGCTCGGACTGGCCGGGGCCGGGCTGATCCTGCTGCTCGGCTGGTCCAACCGGCGGCGGATCGTCGCCATCGGCGCGTTCGTGGTGTTCCTCGGCTTCATGAAGGTGCTGGCGCCGGGCCTGATCGGCACGTTCTACAACCTGTTCGCCGGCGCGGGCGAGGACAGCAGCGTCATCTACCGCACCCACGACTACCCCTTCGCGATGCGGGAGTTCGCCAAGAGCCCGTTCTTCGGCCGCGGCCTCGGCACCTGGTACCCCTTCAAGCACCAGGTGTTCGACAACCAGTACCTGCTGTCCCTGGTGGAGACCGGGGTGGTCGGCGTGCTGGGGTTCGTCGGCGTGATCGGGTGCGGGATCGTCGTCGCCCTGCGGGTGCGCCGGATGAGCGCCGATCCGAACGTGCGCAACCTCGGCCTGACCATCGCCGCCTGCCTGGTGATCCCGCTGCTCGGCGCGGCCACTTTCGACCTGCTGTCCTTCCCCGGCATCACCTGCGTGCTGTTCCTGCTCGTCGGCGCGGCCGGGGCGCTGATGCGGTTCGAACGCCGTGATCAGGCGGCCAGGACGGCCCTGAGCTCCTTCCACGAGCCCGCCGACCTGTCGCGCTCGCTGATCGCGGTCACCGGCAACGGCCACGGCAGCGCGAGGTCGGGGTCGTCGTAGCGGACCGCCAGGTCCTCGGCCGGGTCGTGCTCCCTGTCGATGCGGTAGCAGACGTCGGCCTGCTCGGTCAGCGCCTGGTAGCCGTGCAGCACGCCCGGCGGCACGTACAGGTTGGCGAAGGTCACGTCGTCGAGCCGGACGGCGACGTGCGAGCCGAACGTCGGCGATCCCGGCCGCGCGTCCACCAGGACGTCCAGCACCGCGCCGCGGGCCGCGCGCACCAGCTTGGCCTCGCCGCGCCCCGACCGGCCGTGCATGCCCCTGATCGTGCCGAGCCGCGAGCGCGACTGGCTGTCCTGGACGAACGCCGTGTGGTCCAGCCCGTGCTCGGCGGCGATCACGGCGTCGAAGGTCCTGGTGAACAGGCCGCGGTCGTCGTGGCTCGGCGTCGGCACGAACAGCAGCGCGCCTTCGACCCCCAGTCGCTCGACTCTCATCGTGTTCCTCTCCTGTGGAAGGGCCCGCGGCTCCTGTGGAAGGGCCCGCGGTTCCTGTGGAAGGGCCCGCGGTTCCTGTGTGAGGGCCCGCGGTTCAGCCCGGCAGGGCCCGCAGCCGGCGGGACGGCCTGAGCAGCGCCACGACCGAGGCCCTGGCCGTACGGCGTCCGGCCGCCGCCCGCATCGCCTCGCCGAGCAGCACCGCCAGGTAGAAGCCCGCGGTCGCGACCCGGCCCCGGCGCCGCCGGAACAGCCGGACGCGGTTGACGGTGAGCAGCGCGGCCAGCATCGGGCTGGTCTTGGCCTCGCCGCCGATGTGCTCGACCACGGCGGCCGGCTCGTACCAGAGGGTCCAGCCGGCGTCCGCGGCGCGCAGCGCGTACTCGGTCTCCTCGCTGTAGAGCAGGAAGGACTCGTCCCAGGGGCCGAGCCGGGCCAGCGCCGTGGCCGAGACGAGCATGGCGGCGCCGGTGGCCCAGTCGGCAGGCCCGGGACGTTCGTAACGGGCCGGATCGACGACCATCTCGCCCAGCGTGCCGATCCGGCCCGCCAATCGGCCGCCGACCAGCGACTCGGCCAGCGCGCGGCGTACCGCGGGCGTGCGGCGCAGCGAGTGGTGGAGCACCCCCTCGGTGCTGACCAGCCGAGGGACCGCGATGCCGGTGCCGGGCCGGTCGAGAGCCGCGGCCAGCACGGCCAGCGCGCCGGGACGCAGGCGGCAGTCCGGGTTCAGGACGAGCACCGCGTCGAGGTCGTCCAGGTCGAGCGAGGCGACCCCGGCGTTGATCGCCGCGGCGTACCCGGCGTTCCGGCCCACCTGAAGGGGCCGTACGGGCAGGCCGGCGGCGTGTTCGGCGATGGCGAGCGAGTCGTCCTTGGAGGCGTTGTCGGCCACGACGACGTCGGTGAGCCGGACCCCCTTCGCGCCCTCGGGCAGGGAGGCCAGGCAACCGCCGAGGACCGGCGCGCTGTTGTAGGTCACGATCACGATCGCGACTCGGGGAGAGCCGGGCGTCACATGTCGCCATCGGCGGCCGGGAATGGATCGTTACAGGTAACAGAAGGCACTGATGAGGCGATGAGGAGGTAGGGGCCGGGTGTCGTAGGAGACGGAGACACATTCCATGCAGGATCTGCAGGCTTTCACCTTCCACCGGGACGAGCTGTTCCCGCTGGCGGACAAGTACTCCGAGCAGTTCCGTACCGCCTCGCCGTTCCGTCACGTGGTCATCGACGACTTCCTGCCGCCCGAGGTGCTGGAGCCCGTCCTCGACGAGTTCCCCGAGCCGCGCGACGCCACCTGGCAGCGGTTCGACAGCGCGCGCGAGGTGAAGCTGGCGCTGGCCGACACCGAGCGCATGGGGCCGGCCACCCGGCGCCTGCTGGCCGAGTTCAACAGCGGCGTGTTCGTCGAGTTCCTGGAGCGGCTGACCGGCATCACGCAACTGGTCTCCGACCCGCACTTCGAGGGCGGCGGCCTGCACCAGATCCGGCCCGGCGGCTTCCTGAAGGTGCACGCCGACTTCAACCGCAGCCGCCGGCTCAACCTCGACCGCCGGCTCAACGGCCTGCTCTACCTCAACAAGGACTGGCAGGAGAGCTACGGCGGCCACCTGCAGCTGTGGAACAAGGACATGACCGAGTGCGAGGGCAAGATCCTGCCGGTCTTCAACCGGTTCGTGCTGTTCGCCACGACCGACGACGCCAACCACGGCCACCCCGACCCGCTCACCTGCCCGGACGACCGGGCCCGCCGCTCGATGGCGCTCTACTACTACTCCAACGGCAGACCCGACGACGAGGTCACCGACGACCACACCACGCTGTTCAAGCAGCGGCCGGGCGAGGCGTGGAAGAGCAACCTGCGCCAGGTCGCCAAGCGCTGGACGCCGCCCGCGCTGGCCGACCTCGTCGGCGGCCGGAGGACCAAGGGCGAGTGAGGCCGTACGTCCGAGGGGGCTGGTGCCTGGTCGCGGTCCTGGTCGTGCTGCTGGGCGGCTGCACCGGGTCCCCCGGCGGGCCCGAGGTCACCCGGTCGCCCGCCGTGGCCACGTCCAGGCCGGGCACGCCGACGCCGTCGAAGCCGGCCGAGCAGGGCTGGCCGGGCGCGCACAACACCGGCGTGCCCGAGGGGGTGGCGCTGCGCAAGTCAGGATCGATCCGGGTGACCAGGAACGGCACGGTGATCGAGGGCGTCGAGGTGACCGGCTACATCACGGTCGAGGCCGACGACGTGGTCATCCGCAACACCCGGGTGCGCGGCACCAAGGGCTGGTGGGGCATCCTCCAGCGCGAGGGACGCACCGGCCTGACGGTCGAGGACACCGAGATCTTCGGCAACGGCAGGGCACGCACCCAGTTCGGCATCCTCAACCAGGGCAAGCTGATCACGATCCGCCGCGTGGACGTCCACACCATCTCCAACGGCATCCTGACCCAGCAGGGCCTGGTCGAGGACTCCTACGTGCACGACCCGAAGTACTACTCCGGCGACCACACCGACATGATCATGTCCACCGGGCCGCCCGCGCCCGGCACCGAGCTGGTCATCCGGCGCAACACGGTGATCAACACCCTCGACCAGACCGGCGCCATCGCCCTCTTCCAGGACTTCGGCGTGGTCAAGGACGTGACGGTCGAGGGCAACCTGCTGGCCGGCGGCGGCTGGTCGCTGTACGCCGGGGCCGGGCTGAAGGGGAAGTCGTCCAACATCAAGGTGATCGGGAACGTTTTCAGCCGCCGCGTCTGGCCCAAGGGCGGAGCGGCGGGGCCGGTTTCATATTGGGATAAAGACGGGCCCGGAAATCGGTGGCAGGGGAACACCTGGGAAAACGGCGGCACTGTGACGCCGGGATGACGCCTCTCTGTCGGATTTGCCGCGATAGATGAGAAACATGAGCTTGTTGTGAATTTGGAGGATAACGAGTTTATTTCGGTAAAAGGCACCACTTCTTCTTTCGGCATGGCTACTCTCTCCCCTTGGGGGACTCGGACTCGGCCACGATCGGAAGGAGTCGCCTGTGTCGCGGCATCGAAGAGGGAAGAGACGTACCGGCTGGTTATCCCTGGCCGGGGTCTCCGTGGTGGCGCTGCTGGCCGGCGGGTACGGCCTCGTCGTCTCCGACGTACTGGAGCCCCGGGCCGTCCTGACGGAGGCCAGTGGGGCGAGCGGCGCGGCCTCGCCGCAGGCCGCCGCCGGTCGGCGAGCCCGGCCGCGTCCCACCACCCACAAGCCCCGGCCCACCGGGACCCGGAGCCAGGAGCCCAGGTGGTGGCCCAGGCGGCCCACGAGGAAGCCGACCGCGCGCCCGACGCGCCGTCCCACCCACCGGCCGACGCACCGCCCGACGCCGACCGGCACCCTGCCCGGCACCCCACCGGGCACCCCACCCGGGACGCCCACGACGACGCCCACGATGACGCCCACGGCGACGCCCACGACGACGCCCACGGTGAGCCCTCCCGCCACGCCGACCGTCACGGCCACCCGCACCCCGACCCCCACGGGCACGCCGCCCAGCGAGTCGCCGACCCCGACGCCCACCAAGACGCCCACCAAGACGCCCACCGGCACCCCGACGGCGACCCATACGGCGACCCCCACGGCCACCAAGACCCCGCCCCAGACGCCCACCCAGACGCCCACCCAGACCCCCACCTCCACCCCGCCCCCCGGCGGCGGCGGCTGGCCCGGGGCGGGCAACACCGGCGTCCCCGACGGCGCCGACCTGGTCAAGAAGACCGGCTCGATCGTCATCAAGGAGGACGGCAAGGTCATCGACGGCTGGGACGTCACCGGTGACATCACCGTCGAGGCCGACAACGTGACCATCCGCAACACCCGCGTCCGCGGGCAGAGCGACTACTGGGGCATCCTCCAGCGCGAGGGCTTCTCCGGCCTGAAGGTCGAGGACAGCGAGATCTTCGGCAACGGCAAGGTGCGCACCCAGTTCGGCATCCTCAACCAGGGCAAGCTGATCACGATCCGCCGCGTGGACATCCACACGATCTCCAACGGCATCCTCACCGACCAGGGGCTGGTCGAGGACTCCTACGTGCACGACCCGAAGTACTACTCCGGCGACCACACCGACATGATCATGTCCACCGGCACCGCCGCCCCCGGCACCGAGCTGGTCATCCGGCACAACACGGTGATCAACACCCTCGACCAGACCGGCGCCATCGCCCTCTTCCAGGACTTCGGCGTCACCAGGAACGTCACCGTCCAGGGCAACTTCCTGGCCGGCGGCGGCTGGTCGCTGTACGCGGGCGCCGGACGGAAGGGCCTGTCGTCCAACATCAAGGTGATCGACAACGTCTTCAGCCGCAAGGTCTGGCCGAAGGGCGGCTACGCCGGCCCGGTGTCGTACTGGGACGCGAACGGGCCGGGCAACGTCTGGAAGGGCAACTCGTGGGAGGGCGGCGGCGCGACCATCATGGGCACGGACTGACCCCGGCGAGCCTGGGCCTCAGCTGCGGACCGCGATGACCGACTTCACCAGCCCGGCCAGCCGCTCGAAGCGCAGCCGCGACTTCGGGAAGTAGTGCCGCATCTCGGTCACGCTCAGCAGCTCGACCTCCATGGCGATCATCCGGGCGGCGTCCCGGTCGGAGGTCGGCGTGTGGACGAGCGGCCAGCGGCGCAGGATCGTCGTCCGCGCGGCGAGCGGCAGGAACTGGAAGCCGGGGAACAGGAAGTGCGGTTCGACCGGGAAGTACCGGTAGGGCGTCTGCACCCAGTGGCGATCGGCCATCTCGTGCACGGTGTCGGCGAACCGCTGCCGGCGCTGGTGTCCGCCGACGTGCTCAATGACGGCGTTGGAGAAGACCAGGTCGTAGCGGCTGCCGCGGATCGCGGGCGGCAGGTCGCAGGCGTCGGCGACGTCGGCCCGCAGCCAGGACGGCAGGTCGGCGGGCGGCTGTTCGAGGTTGACGATGTGCACGTGCGCGGGCCTGACCGGGGCGCGCATCCAGGCCCCGGCCGTGCCGCCGAGGTCGAGGACGTTCATCCGGTCGAGGTCGGGGAAACGGGCGGCGAACCATTGCCACCTGCGTGCCCGCGCCTTGGCCCCCAGCGAGTCGGGAGCGTCCACGAAACGACTGCGCAGGGCGTTCAGGCGGCTCATAAAGGCAACTCCTCCGGCCGGAATAAGTAGCCCCATGCTCGCAGAATTTCGCCCGTCCGGCTAAGAGGGCCTTTCTTCGTGACATTCTTGGGATGCATACCAATTGACCGTCCGGCGCAACCCTTCGTCCAATTCCGTGGCAGGGCGCCAGCCGAGCCGGTCCGCCGCCGGGACGATGTCGGCGACCTGCGTGATGTCGTGCGGGCGGTCGGGCGCGGCGCCGAACTCGGGCCGCGTGTCCGCGCCCGTGATGCGGTAGAGCCGCTCGACGACCTCGTGGGCGGCGGTCCGTACGCCGGTGCCGACGTCGAGCGCGTGGCCGACCGCCTTGTCGGACTCGCCCGCCAGCACGAACGCGTCGACGACGTCGTCCACGTAGATCCAGTCGGCGAGCTTGGCGCCCCTGGTCAGCCGGGGACGTTCGCCGCGCAGCAGGCTGAGCGTCACGTACGGCACCAGCTTGGTGGTGTCGGGCTGGGCCGGGCCGTAGACCATGCTGGGACGCAGCACGGTGACGGGAAGGTCCCAGAGCCGGTGGTAGAGCCGCGCGTAGCCGGTGGCGGCCCACTTGGACATCGCGTACGCCGACGAGGGCGGCGCATGGTCGTTGCCCGGCCGCGGCTCCTCGATCGAGCCGGTGAACACGGTCCGGACGCCGTGCTCGCGCGCGGCCGACAACACGTTGACCGCGCCCACGACGTTGCTCTCCAGCGTGGCCCGGACGACCTCGTCGCCGCGCGACCCGGTGACCTCGCCGGCGAGGTGGAACAGCAGGTTCGGGCGTACCGACCGGAACAGCCGCGCGGTGTCGCCGGCGTCGTCGAGCCGGGCCTGGTGCCAGATCTCCCCGTGGCGGGCCTGCTGGGGCCGCCGGCTGACCGCGTGCACCTGCGCGCCGAGCACGCGCAGACGCGCGGCCAGGTGCGATCCGATGAACCCGGCCGCACCCGTCACCAGCACCACGGCCTCAGGCCAATACGACATCGTGGATTGACCTCCGTGGAAGATGGAGCCGTCGGGCCGACGGCTCCATCTAATACACGAACTAGCCGATGCGCCAGGTGTCTCCACCCATGAGCAGCTCGCTCAGGTCGCCGGGGCCCTTCTGCGCCACGGCCTCCTCCAGCTGGTCGGCCATGAGCACGTCGTAGGCCGGGCGGTCGACCTGGCGGAAGATGCCGATCGGCACGTGCTCGAAGGCCGGCTCGTCGAGCCTGCTGAGGGCGAAGGCCACCGACGGGTCGGGGTTGTGGGCGTCGTGCACGAGGATCTGCTCCTCGCTCACGCCGTCCCTGGCGACGACCTCGATGCCGCCGTTCGCCCCGCGCACGACGGCCTTGGACGCGCTCACGATCGGCTGGCCGTGCTCCAGGCGCAGCGTGATGTCGTCGCGCACCGCCGGGTCCTTGAGCTGCTCGAAGGCGTTGTCGTTGAAGATGTTGCAGTTCTGGTAGATCTCCACCAGCGACGTGCCGCGGTGGGCCGTGGCCTCGCGCAGCACCGACTGCAGGTGCTTGCGGTCGGAGTCGATCGTGCGGGCCACGAACGACGCCTCGGCGCCGATGGCCAGCGAGATCGGGTTGAACGGCTTGTCCAGCGAGCCCATCGGGGTCGACTTGGTGATCTTGCCGACCTCGGAGGTGGGCGAGTACTGGCCCTTGGTCAGACCGTAGATCCTGTTGTTGAACAGCAGGATGTTCAGGTTGACGTTGCGGCGCAGCGCGTGGATCAGGTGGTTGCCGCCGATGGACAGCGCGTCGCCGTCACCGGTGATCACCCACACCGACAGGTCGGGCCGCGAGGCGGCCAGGCCGGTCGCGATCGCGGGCGCGCGGCCGTGGATCGAGTGGAAGCCGTAGGTGTTGAGGTAGTACGGGAAGCGCGAGGAGCAGCCGATGCCGGAGACGAACACGATGTTCTCGCGCCGCAGCCCCAGCTCGGGCAGGAAGCTCTGCACGGCCGCCAGGATCGCGTAGTCGCCGCAACCCGGGCACCAGCGCACCTCCTGGTCGGACTTGAAGTCCTTCAGCCCCTGCTTGACGTCGGTCTTGGGAACCAGGCTCAGGCCCTTCCCGTTCACCAGCTCAGTCACTGTCGATCACGTCCTGAATGACTCCGGCCAGCTCCTCGGCCTTGAACGGGAGCCCGCGCACGCGGTTGTAGCTGATCACGTCGACGAGGTAGCGGGCCCGCAGCAGCAGCGCGAGCTGGCCGAGGTTGATCTCGGGCAGCAGCACCTTGTCGTAGCTCTTGAGCACCTCGCCGGTGTTGGCCGGCAGCGGGTTGAGGTGGCGCAGGTGCGCCTGGGCGACCTTGCCGCCCTCGCGCCTGATGCGCCGCACGGCCGCCGCGATCGGCCCGTACGTCGAGCCCCAGCCGATGACCAGGACCTTGGCGTCGCCGTCGGGGTCGTCGACCGCGAGGTCGGGCACGTCGATCCCGGCGATCTTGGCGGCCCGGGTGCGGACCATCAGGTCGTGGTTGTCCGGGTCGTAGGAGATGTTGCCGGTGCCGTCGGCCTTCTCGATGCCGCCGATGCGGTGTTCGAGGCCGGGGGTGCCGGGGATGGCCCAGGGGCGGGCCAGCGTCTCGGTGTCACGCTTGAACGGCAGGAACTCGCCGCCCTCACCGTTGGGCTCGGTCGTGAATTCCTGCGAAATGTCCGGCAAGTCGGAAACTTCGGGCAGGCGCCACGGCTCCGAGCCGTTGGCCAGGTAGCCGTCCGAGAGCAACATGACCGGCGTGCGGTACTTGACCGCGATGCGGGCCGCCTCGACGGCCGCGTCGAAGCAGTCGCTCGGCGAGAGCGGCGCGACGATCGGCACCGGCGACTCGCCGTTGCGGCCGAACATGGCCATCAGCAGGTCGGTCTGCTCGGTCTTGGTCGGCATGCCCGTGCTGGGACCGGCGCGCTGGACGTCAACGATGATCAACGGCAGCTCGGTGGTGACCGCGAGGCCGACCGTCTCCGCCTTCAGCGCCACGCCGGGGCCGGAGGTGGTGGTCACGCCCAGCGCCCCGCCGAACGCGGCCCCCAGCGCCGCGCCGACGCCCGCGATCTCGTCCTCCGCCTGGAAGGTGCGGATGCCGAACCGCTTGTGCTTGGACAACTCGTGCAGGATGTCGCTGGCCGGCGTGATCGGGTACGAGCCCAGGAACAGCGGCAGCTTCGACTGCACGCTGGCCGCGATCAGCCCGTAGGCGAGGGCCTGGTTCCCGGAGATGTTGCGATAGACGCCGGGAGCCAGCCTGGCCGGCTTGACCTCGTAGGAGACCGAGAACGACTCGGTCGTCTCGCCGTAGTTCCAGCCCGCCTGGAAGGCCGCGATGTTCGCCTTGGCGATGTCGGGCTTCTTGGCGAACTTCTGCTGCAGGAACGAGATCGTCTGCTCGGTCGGCCGGTGGTAGAGCCACGACAGCAGGCCGAGGGCGAACATGTTCTTGGCGCGCTCGGCGTCCTTCTTCGAGATCTCGAAGCCTTCGAGCGCCTTGACCGTCAGCGAGGTCAGCGGCACCGCGTGCACGCGCCACTCGCTCAGGGAGTCGTCCTCCAGCGGGTTGGCCGCGTAGCCGACCTTCTGCAGGTTGCGCTTGGAGAACTCGTCGGTGTTGGCGATGATGTCGGCGCCGCGCGGCAGGTCGCCGAGGTTGGCCTTCAGCGCCGCCGGGTTCATGGCCACGAGCACGTTGGGCGCGTCGCCGGGCGTCAGGATGTCGTGGTCGGCGAAGTGGAGCTGGAAGCTCGACACGCCGGGCAGGGTTCCTGCGGGGGCGCGGATCTCGGCGGGGAAGTTGGGCAGCGTCGACAGGTCGTTGCCGAACTCCGCCGTCCCCGCGGTGAAGCGGTCGCCGGTGAGCTGCATGCCGTCGCCGGAGTCGCCGGCGAACCTGATGATCACGCGGTCGAGTTGCTGGACCTGCTTCGTCACAGCTCAGTCCTCCTCGACGCGCCAAGGCGCGGTTGCGTTGGGCGCGTTCTCTGTTTCCATGCTAGATCCTCGGAAGGTCACGCGTTTGCCAGCCGCGAAAGCGGGTAACGCGGTCGGAAGTCAGGGTGAGGCGGGAGAACGACGACACAGCCCTGACGCGAGCCTGCAGAGGTCTACATGCAGGCGTGCGAAGAGGACGGTTCGGGTCACGAGCGCCAATGATACGTCCCCCCAACACGTGTGCTACGTCAGGGGCTGCTTACGCGACTGCTGGTTCCCCGACTCGTACAGGCGTCCGGCGCGCATCGCTGCGGAGCCGTACAACTCTGGAACGGTCACGAAGGTGTAACCCTTCCCGCTGAGTTCTTTCAGGATGCCCGGAATCGCGTCGATCGACTCGGGGTTGGTGTCGTGCATCAGGATGATCGCGCCCGGATGGGCCTTGCGCACGACGCGATCGGTGATCTCCGACGCCGTCGCGCCGGGCTCGTCCCTGGAGTTCACATCCCAGCCGACCAGCGACAGTCCCAGGTCGCGGGCGACGTCGCGCACGTCCTTGCTGATCGCGCCGTAGGGCGGGCGGGCCAGCGTGGGCTCCTGCGCGATCGCCGCCCGGACGGCGTCGTCGGTACGCCGGAAGGAGTCGGCGATCTTGCTGGTCGCCTGCTTCGACAGGTCCCGGTGCGACCAGGAGTGGTTGCCGACCAGGTGGCCTTCCGCGCTCATCCGGCGCAGCAGGCCCGGCTGCGCGACGGCGTTCGTCCCGACGGTGAAGAAGGTGGCCCGCGCCTTGCCGGCGGCCAGCAGGTCGAGCAGCCGCCCGGTCCGCGGCCCCGGCCCGTCGTCGAACGTCAGCGCCACGCACTTGGTCCTGGCGCAGTTCACGCTCCCGGCCCGGTTGCTGGACGCCTCGGGGCTCGCCGTCGGCGCCGTCTTCGGCGTCGTCGCCGGCCCGGCCGGAGGGGCGCTGCGGGCGGCCTCCCGCACGCTCTCCTGGGCCCGGCGTCCCAGCTCGGACAGCAGCGGCGCGACCCGTCCCGCCTGGACGGCCACCGCGACCCGGCCGAGCGAGCACGGCCCGATCTGGCAGTCGTCGAACTCGACCACCAGGTCACCGCTCCGGTTGAAGGCCATGGAGTCGAACTGGCCGGGGTCGGCCCGCACGCCGTCCCGCTCGACCTGCGGCCCGCGTCCCTTGAGCTGCTCCTTGACCAGCGCCGCGAGCCGGTCCAGCGCCTGCGGCCCGCCCAGCAGCGCCGTGGACCCGCCCGCCTTGCCGGTACGCGGGTCGAACCAGAAGGTACGGGTGGAGTTGCCCCAGCTCGCGCCCAGGAACTCGCCGGTGCGCAGCCGAACCGCGACGGCCTCCGGGGAACGGGCGGCGAGCTGCCAGTCCACGTTCAGCTCGGGACGCGGGTAGTCGCCGTTGACGCTCTTGGCGGCCCGGAAGTCCCGCAGCTGCCGCTCGGCGTCCGCGCGCAGCGCGCGGTTCAGGCCCGGCGCGTCGGTCAGTTCGGGGTAGCTGATGTGCACGTATCTGCTGTGGTCGTCGTCCTCGTTCGTGATGGTCGCGGTGGACAGGCCGACGACTGTCGCGGGGTCGACGAAGTCGATCGCGGTCGGCTCTGCCGGGACCAGCACGTCCCGCTCGGGTGCGGCGGCGGCAAGCCCGCAGCCCCCGGCCGAGAGGGCCAGCAGAGCGATTCCAACAAAGAATCGCGTTTGGTGCATGTCTGTCAGGGTATGTGGGGGATCTTACCTTTTGCCCCGTCTTGGGGTTATGGGGTCTGAGGTTTGACTGGGTTACGATCACGTCATGGAGGGCTACTTCGGGTCCTACGTGCTGGTCGCCGCGCTGTTGGCGATCGGTGTCGCCATCGTCGCCGGGGCCCTCATGGCCAACCGGCTCCTGCGGCCCACCAGGCCGACCCCCGAGAAGCTGACGACGTACGAATGCGGCGTCGACCCCGTCGGCGACGGTTGGGCGCAGTCGCAGGTCCGCTATTACGTCTTCACCTACCTCTACGTCGTCTTCGCCGTCGACGCCGTCTTCCTCTTCCCGTGGGCCACGATCTTCGACGCGCCCGGCTACGGGGTGACGACACTGGTGGAGATGTTCGTGTTCCTCGGCTTCATCGCCCTCGGCATCCTGTACGCCTGGCGCAAACGCGTCCTGTCCTGGACATAGCCCGGCTCCTGGCCGCCGATCGTTACCCGGACGTGCTGGCGCCCTGAATGTGTCATCTGTCACCGTCCTCGGTCGTGCCGAGACAAAGATCGTGTCCCCGCTGCGACGTTTCGATCGAGCATGATGAGCGGTATCCCGCCTGGTGTCCGTCCTGCGGATGGAATCTGCCCGTCCCTCAGGGCAAGCGCTCGATCAGCGCGGTCCTCGCCGACCGACTGACGGCCGGACTGCACGCCGACGTGCTCAGGACAGGCGCCGACGTACCGAAGGGGAAAGTCCTGCGGGCGCTTTCGTACCTGTTCGCCGGGCTCATCCACCTGATCGCGGCGAGCGCGCTCGCCGCGGCCGGCTGGACGGTCGTCACGTGGCCGAACGTTCTCGGCGCGCTGCTCGGCGCGTTCCTGCTGTTCGTGGCCTGGCTGATGCGGCCGCGTCTGGGCCGGGCGCCGAGCGGGCCGCTCGTGCTCACCAGACACGCCGCGCCGCGCCTGTACGACCTGACGGACAGGATCGGGGCGGAGATCGGGGCGGACCGGGTGGACCTCGTCGTCGTCGCCCCCGTCTTCAACGCGTCCTTCGAACAGGCGGGCCCAAGCGGCAGGCGCGTGCTCACGATCGGCGCCCCTCTCTGGGCGCTGCTCGAACCCCAGCAGCGGGTGGCGCTGCTCGCGCACGAGCTGAGCCACTCCAGCAACGGCGACAGCCGCCACGACCGGTTCACCCGTACCGCGCTCGGCGCGCTGGCCGCCGTGCACCGCGCGATGCGCGGCGCGGCCGGGGGTGGGGAGTACGTGGCGGAGGCCGTGCCGCAGAGCGTGCTCAGCGTCCTGGGGCTGGTGCTGCTCATCGTGATGCGCGTGGCCGGGCTCGTCGTCCGGCTGGTGGGCCTGCTCTTGCTGGTCGTCACCATGCGCTCCGCCCGCCAGGCCGAGTACGTCGCCGACGAACGTTCCGCCCGCATCGCCTCCTCCGCGGCCGCCGCAGCAATGCTTGACCTCGTCGCCACCGCCGACGTCGACGTCAACGAACTGGCCTGGATGTCGTCCGCGCTCGGCCCTTCGGTGTGGGAGCACCTGCGCGAGCGGCAGGCCGCCGTCCCCGGCTCCGAGCTCGAACGGCGCCGCCGGATCGAGGCCATGGCACAGGCCCGCCTCGACGACTCGCATCCACCGCTCCCGCTGCGCGTGGAGTTCGTCCGCTCGCTGCCTCACGACTGGCCCCTGATCAGGCTGCGCGAGAACGAGAACGAGGCCATCGAGGCCGAACTCGCCCCCCTGTTCGACCGGCTCGCCACCGAGCTCGGCGCCACCAAGAGACATGATTCCTTTGCCTGACCTGCGATTCGCGCAAGAATGGGCGACATGGCAGCAACGGATCTCCCGATGCCCACCGTCGGACCTGTCTCCAGGCTCGCGCCCAAACCCATGCGGTTCGTGCTCAACTGGGGGCGGCGCTATTCGCTGTGGGTGTTCAACTTCGGGCTGGCCTGCTGCGCCATCGAGTTCATCGCGACCTCCATGAGCAGGCACGACTTCATCCGGTTCGGGGTCATCCCGTTCGCCAACGGCCCCCGTCAGGCCGACCTGATGATCGTCTCCGGCACGGTCACCGACAAGATGGCTCCCGCCGTGAAACGCCTCTACGAGCAGATGCCCGACCCCAAGTACGTGATCTCGTTCGGCGCCTGCTCCAACACCGGCGGCCCCTACTGGGACTCCTACTGCGTCACCAACGGCGTCGACCAGATCATCCCCGTCGACGTCTACGTGCCCGGCTGCCCTCCCCGGCCCGAGGCGCTGCTCTACGGGATCATGAAGCTCCAGGAGAAGATCGCGGGGGAGAAGCTCAGCGACCGCTACGTCTGGTCCCGCTCCCACGGCTCCGAGGACCAGGCGTGAACGCCGCCGTCGCCGCCCGTTTCGGCGAGCGCGCCCAGATCAGCGAGTCCTACGGCGAGACCACGGTCGACGTCGGGCCCGCCGACTGGATCGAGCTGCTGACCTTCGCGCGCGACGACCTCGGCCACGCCTTCTTCGACTGGCTGACCGGCGTGGACGAGCCGCCCGACGCCTTCGTCGTCGTCGCCCACGTCTACAACCTGGACACCCGCGAGCGGCTGCTGCTGCGCACCCGGGTGCCGCGCGCCGACCCCCGCCTGCCGTCCGC
The DNA here is from genome assembly GCF_042878785.1 of Nonomuraea sp. NPDC003560. Taxonomy (NCBI): domain Bacteria; kingdom Bacillati; phylum Actinomycetota; class Actinomycetes; order Streptosporangiales; family Streptosporangiaceae; genus Nonomuraea; species Nonomuraea sp. NPDC003560. The sequence continues at coordinate 350,170 of NZ_JBIAOF010000012.1, forward strand.
TGTCGGCGTCTACCGGGGGGCGAACTGGTACGAGCGCGAGACGTACGAGATGTTCGGGGTGATCTTCGAGGAGCACCCGTACCTGGTGCCGCTGCTCCTGCCCGACGGCTTCGAGGGCCATCCGCTGCGCAAGGACTTCGTGCTGGCCGCCCGCGTGGCCAAGCCGTGGCCGGGCGCCAAGGAGCCGGGCGAGTCAGGGCACGGCGCCCCGAGCCGCCGCAAGACGCTTCCGCCCGGAGTACCGGCCGATTGGGGTCCGCCTGATGCTTGAAGTGGTGCTGAGCTTCGTCGTCATCCTCGTCGTGTTCCTGGTGCTGCCGCTGATCGTCGGCCAGACCGAGCACAAGGTCATGGCCCACATGCAGTCGAGGCTCGGCCCCATGTACGCCGGCGGCTTCCACGGCTGGGCGCAGCTCATCGCCGACGGCGTGAAGTTCATGCAGAAGGAGGACGTCATCCCGGCCGCGGCCGACCGCCGCGTCTTCATGATCGCGCCGGGCGTGGCGCTGGTCCCGTACCTGGTCGTCCTGATCGTCATCCCGCTCGACCGCGGCCTGGTCGCCGTCGACCTCGATCTCGGGCTGTTCTTCGTGCTCGCCGTCATGGGTGTCGGGGTGCTCGGCGCGATCATGGCGGGGTGGGCGTCGGCCAACAAGTATTCGGTGCTCGGCGGCATGCGGGCGGCGGCCCAGCTCATGTCGTACGAGCTGCCGCTGGTGCTGGCGGCCTCGTCCGTGGCGATGGCGGCGGGCACGCTGTCGATGCCCGGCATCGTCGAGGCGTGGCAGTGGTGGTGGCTGCCCTGGCAGGCGATCGGCGGCGTGGTGTTCTTCGTGGCGGGGCTGGCCGAGCTGCGCCGTCCGCCGTTCGACATGCCGATCGCCGAGTCCGAGATCATCATGGGCCCGATGACCGAGTACACCGGCATGCGGTTCGCCCTGTTCATGCTCTCCGAGTACGCCGGGATCGTCGTCCTGTCCCTTCTGACCACCGTGCTCTTCCTGGGCGGCTGGCACGGGCCCTTCCTGCCCGGCTGGATCTGGAGCCTGATCAAGGTCTTCGCGCTGGCGTTCGTGGTGATCTGGCTGCGCGTCACCTATCCGCGGCTGCGTGAGGACCAGCTCCAGAAGCTCGCCTGGGCCGGACTGGTGCCGCTGGCGCTCGTGCAGCTCGCGCTCACCGGAGTGGTGAAGGTCCTCATCTGAGTTTCGCGCCGGCGGAAACTTTATGGCGCCCCTATCCGTCGTACCCGGCACAGGGGGCCCCGGATGAAGGGGACGATTCGTGAACGCGCAAATCCTGCCCGTCGCGGGTGCGATGAAAGGCGCCCGCTGCCCGAAAGTCAGTCTCAGCTCCGACGGCCGCACCTTGACCGTCACCGACGAAGCCAGGGGCCGTTCCGCGACCCTGTCGCCCGCGTCGCTCTATCGTTACGACTATTCGACAGACGGTTCCGGGAAGAGGTCGCGGTTCCTGAAAGGGGTCGCCGCCCTCGACCCCGACGGGCTCGTCCTGCTGGACCTGCCTGGCGACTGGCACCCGCCCCACCTGCTGGACTTCGCCGCCAAGGCCGGCATCCCGCTCCGGGACGGCCGGGACGACAGCTCCGAGCGGGCGCGCCGGATCCTCGCCGCCCGCGCCCCCGGCTGGGAACGCATCCGCGGATTCCCGGCGCCGCGGACGGCCCGATGGAACCTGGCTCTGGGGGTGTGCGCGGGAATCGCCGGGCTGGCGTTGATGGTGTATCTGGGGGTCACCGGAATGTGGGTCGCCTGGCGCGGCTTCTCGGCCTTCGGACGTTTTCTGATGGAACTGATCGAGGCCAAATGGCTGATGGTGGCTTTCAGTCCCGCGTTGCTCGTCGTACGGCCTGTGCTGGGCGGGGTGCACCGGTGGCAGGAGAGACGTGGCCTTGTCGTGGGGCCGCCTGGAGGGCCGTACCTGCGGATGAAGTCGTCCCGGACGTTGTCGGTGTACCGCCGTTCGGGGGTCATCACCGAACTTCCGGTCGAACCGGGCAGCAGTCTCCTCCGGTACCGTCACGACGACCTGTGCGGCGTCTTCCTCCTCGACCCCGCGGGGAACCCCCTGCTCCACCTGCCCGGCCGCTGGCCCCCGGCCTCTCTCCACCGCTTCACCGAACGCCACGGGCTGGGGCTGGCGATGCACCGGGTCTCCCGTGAGGAATACCTGACCCTCACCACCCGCTCCCGCCAAGCCTTCCCCTGACCCTCACCACCCGCTCCCGCCAAGCCTTCCCCTGACCCCCTCCTCATCGGGCCGCCCTCCACGAACCCCTCGACCGGATCGTGAGGGGCGCCCTACTCCATCTCCCGTCCTGTCCATTTGGGCAGGGGGCGACCCGCTTTCGTCGTACGGCGCTTGATGGTGGGGCGACTCGCTTCGAGCCCTCCCGATCCAGCTGGCACGGACCGCCCACGGGCGGTCACCGGTGGGCGATCGGTAAGTGGTGGTCATCCGCCTGCGGTCGGTTGTTCGGTGGTCGCGGCATGTGCCAGGGGCGGTGGTCAGTGGACGATTGCGACCATCACGTCCGAAGCCGACGGGCGTTCCTGGGGGCGTTTGTTCAGGCATGCCCCGACCACGCCGCGCAAGGCGGGCGGCAACGGCGACAGGTCCGGGTGGACCGTGAGCACCCGGTTGAAGACGGCCGGCACGGTGTCCTCGCCGAACGCCGGACGCCCGGTGGCCGCGAACATCATCGTCACCGCCCAGCTGAACACGTCGGACGCCGGCCCCACAGGCTCCCCGGTCAGCTGCTCAGGCGACATGTACGGCGGCGTCCCCACCATCTTCCCGGACGTCATGGTCATCCGATCGAGCGCCCGGGCGATCCCGAAGTCGATCACCCGCGGCCCGTCGTGCCCGATCAGGACGTTGCTCGGCTTGAAGTCACGATGCACCACCCCGGCCTTGTGGATGGCCGCCAGCGCTCCGGCTGTGGATAACGCGAGCCGCGTCAGGCCGTCCTCGTCGCGGGGCCCGTGGCGCCGTACGAGTTGCTCCAGCGACGGCCCCTCCACGTATTCCGAGACGATGTACGCGTGCTGCCCGTTGATGTTCACATCGAGCACCCGGGCGGTGGAGAACGTGGCGACCCGCCGGGCCGCGTCCACCTCCCGTGCGAACCGGGTGCGGGCGGTCTCGTCGACCAGGTCGTGCAGCACCTTGACCGCCACCCGCGCCCCGTTGGGCGCCATGGCCAGGTAGACGGCGCCCTGCCCGCCGCGCCCGAGCTGGTGCAGCACCCGGTAGTGCCCGATCCACTCCGGCTGCCCGCGATGCTGCTGATGGGTGGGGGCCGTGGTCCGTTGATGCAGGTCGGCGGGCCGATGCTGCGGCGCGGGCGTCTGGGCGGGCGCGTGCATGGGCGCCTGCGTGCGCACGGGGGCCTGCGCGTGCACCGGCGGCCGGTGCCGCGCCCGCGCCATCGCCGGCACCAGGACGGCCGAATGGGCGATCCCGCCGATCCAGGCGATCACGAACCCGAACGAGATCAGAGTGGACATCGGCTCGGGGATGTTGTCGAAGTCGTCGTACAGCATGATGGCGATGACGAACGAGCCGATCAGGACCAGGTAGACGCAGGCCCCGATGGCCTGCCAGGTGCTCCGCAGCCAGAATGCCGCGAACCCGATCGTGAACGGGGTCGCCAGCCCGCACGAGATCAGGGCCAGGCTGGCCCACCCGATGGCGGCCGCCCACGCCCCGCTGCTGGGACGGACCGGATGGCTGTACGGCATGGCCGAGAGACTATCGCCATGCAGTCGTTCATATCGGACAGTCACCCAGCCTGTGGATAACTTCCACCGAACCTGTGGATGGCTGTGGAAAAACTGGGGACAACGGTCTTGGCTCATTCACCTCCGCCGCCAAGTACGTCATGATGTTGAACCATGGCGCGGATACCGGGAGTCGGACTGGCGAAAGGGCTGTCCATCACTCTTCGCCACATGCTGCGCAAATCCGTCACCCAGCAGTATCCCGAGGTCAAGCCGGCTCTTCCGCCGCGCAGTCGAGGCGTTATCGCCCTCGTCGAGGAAAATTGCACCTCTTGCATGCTCTGTGCCCGAGAGTGTCCCGACTGGTGCATCTACATCGACTCCCACAAGGAGACGATCCCGGCGCCGGAGGGCGGGCGTCCCCGTCAGCGCAACGTGCTCGACCGGTTCGCCATCGACTTCGCGCTGTGCATGTACTGCGGCATCTGCATCGAGGTCTGCCCCTTCGACGCGCTCTTCTGGTCTCCGGAGTTCGAGTACGCCGAGGGTGACATCCGGAACCTTCTTCACGAGAAGGACAAGCTGGCGTCCTGGACCCAGACCGTCCCGCCGCCGCCCGCCCACGATCCCGGCGCCGAACCGCCCAAGGAGCTCACGGCGGCTCCTCGCCGTCCCGCGGCCCGTACCGGAACCACCCGCCCCGGAGCAGCGCCTGAAGCGGCCGGCCCCGCCGAGCCGGGAGCCGTGCCCCCGGGGAGCGGAGAGCCGGGTGCGGCTGCCTCCGGCGCGAATGCGGGCCCCGACTCCGAGGCCGGCGCCACATCCCCGCCCGGCCCCGACTCCGCCGTAAGCGCAACCTCCGACGCCGGCTCCGCCGTGAGCGCAACCCCTGACGTCGGCTCCGCCGTGAGCGCAGCCCCCGGCGCCGAAGCAGCGCGCCGTCCCGAAGGCGGGGAAGCCGTCCCTGGCCCCGAAGGGGCCGCAGCAGGTGACGCCGGACAGGCCGGCGCAACTCCGTCTGCTGGGCGCACCGACGCGGGCCCGTCGGCCGGAGGCGTCGAAGCGCGCGCCGGTGCCGACCGGGAAGAGCGAGCAGGCGAGAAGGCCGGCTCCGCGGAAGCTCCTGAAGCCGCGCCCGGCGAAGGCCCTGCCGCGCCTCCGCCCCCTGCGGGCCGCCGCGAGCGTACGCGCAGGCCCATGTCCAACGTACGAGGCATCCGTCCCCCAGGCGCTCTCCCGCCAAGCCCGCAAGCGGCCGAACCGTCCGCCGATGCACAGAACAAAGAGCTGGAAGACACGCGCCCGTCCGACACAACGACCCCGAAACCGTCGACAGCGGCAAGCCCGTCAGACGTGACGGAAGGCGACGTTCCCCCCACGGAGGAAGGCGACGTTTCCCCCACGGCGGAGGGCGACGCGCTGCGTGCCCATGACGGCGACGCCGCAGCTCGGGCAGGCGAGGAGACGAATCGCCCGCCCGACCAGGACGCCCCGGCCTCGGACGAACACCCGCCGCGAACGCCTTCATCCACAGGCGAGCCGCCCTCGAACGGGTTTTCCACAGGCGCGGGTGAACCGTCTCCGGAACCCGGCCCGGACGAGCAGACTTCTTCCGCGAGCCCCCGCAGGCGCCGGATGGCGGACCCGAGGTCCATTCGACCGCCGGGGCGGCTCGGCCCTGACGACACAGAGGAGTCCGAGGAGGAGTCGTGACCGAGGCGGTGCCCTCCTACCTGTCACCCACCGGGCAAGAGATCGTCTTCTTGCTGCTGGGAGCGGTAGCGGTTGGATCGGCGCTGCTCGTCGTCACGACCCGGCAACTCGTCCACGCCGCCCTGTGGCTCGTGGTCTCCTTCGGCGCGCTCGCGGGCGGCTACCTGGTGCTGACCGCCGAGTTCGTGGCCTGGGTCCAGGTGCTCATCTACGTGGGCGCGGTGGTGGTCCTGATGCTGTTCGGCATCATGCTCACCCGTGCCCCGATCGGCCGTTCCGCCGACCTCGACAGCGGCAACCGGCCGGTGGCCGCCCTGGTGGCGGTGGCGACCGCCGCGGTCCTGGTCACGGTCGTGATCGACGGTTTCCGCACGGCGTACACCCTGCTCACACCGGGCCAGGGGGCGGCGAAGGAGCTGGGGGCCAGCGTCTTCGCCACCTGGGTGCTGCCGTTCGAGGCGCTGTCCGTGCTGCTGCTCGCCGCATTGATCGGAGCCATCGTGCTGTCCCGTACGGACATTCCCGGCTCGCCGCCCGATCAGACCGGGGGTCACTAGTGCACATCGTCTACCCGGCGGTCGTCTCCGCGCTGCTGTTCTCCGTGGGCGTCTACGGCGTGCTCGCCAGGCGCAACACGATCCTCGTGCTCATGTCGGTCGAGCTGATGCTCAACGCCGTCAACCTCAACCTGGTGGCGTTCGACGTGTGGCTGCGCGACCGGCTGCACAGCGGTCAGGTGCTCACCCTCTTCGTCATCGTCATCGCCGCCGCCGAGGTCGGCCTCGGCCTGGCGATCGTCCTGGCCCTCTACCGCAACCGCCGGACCGTCGACCTCGACCACCTCCGCGACCTGTCCGAGCCCGCCGACGAACGCCCTGACCTGGTCCCGACCGCCACTCCCTCCGGCCAGGCCGCCGGCACCACCCCGCCCTCTCTCAACGACCACCATCCGGCCTCGCCGACCGGCGCAGGCCGGCCCCACCCGGACGACCGCAGCGCCCGGCGAGGGGGCGAGCTGTGACGACGTTCCCGCTGCTGGCCGTGTTGCTGCCCGCTCTCGCCGCCGCCACCGGCCTGCTGCTCTCCCGCTGGCCGCACGCCCGCCCCGCTGTCCAGGAACAGCCACCGGGCGGAGCGCGGCTCGCGGCGGCCGAGAAGACCGCCGGCGAACGCGCCAACACCCGAGCCGCCTGGATCGCCGTCATCCTGACCGCGGCGTCGGCCGTGCTGGCTCTCTGGCTGGCCTGGGGGCCGGGCTTCACGTTCCTCGAAGGCGGCGCCCCCTCGGCGCCCGTGGGCCGCGCGTACGGCTCGATCGTCACCGGCGGCGTCCCGATCTCGCTGACCCTGCTGGCCGACGACCTGTCGGCCGTCCTCGGCGTCCTGGTGACGCTGGTGGCGCTGGCCGTGCAGGTCTACTCGGTCGGCTATCTCAAAGACGATCCCCGCTACCCCTCCTACAGCGCGTTCATCAGCCTGTTCACCAGTGCCATGCTCCTGGTGGTCTACGCGGGCGACCTCCTGGTCCTCTACGTGGGCTGGGAGATCATGGGCCTGTGCTCCTACCTCCTCATCGGCCACTGGTGGGAAGACCGGGGCAATTCGCGCGCGGCGGTCAAGGCGTTCCTCGTCACCCGGCTCGGCGACGTCGGCTTCCTGTTCGGCATCTTCGTCCTCGGCACGGCGGCGGGCAGCTTCCGCGTCGCCGACGTGCTGGCGAAGGTGCCCGACATGTCCGCCGCCACCCTGACGACGGCCACCATGCTGCTGCTGTGCGGCGTCGCAGGCAAGAGCGCCCAGGTGCCGCTGCACACCTGGCTCCCGGACGCCATGGCCGGCCCGACCCCGATCAGCGCGCTGATCCACGCCGCCACCATGGTCGCCGCCGGCATCTTCATCGTGGCCAGGCTCTTTCCCGCCTTCCTCGCCGCCCGTCCCACGCTCGACGTCCTGGCCGTCATCGCCGCGATCGGCATGCTGGGCGCCGCACTGGCCGCGTTCGCCCAGGACGACCTGAAACGGGTGCTCGCCTACTCCACGGTCAGCCAGCTCGCCTACATGGCCGGCGGCCTGGCCGCGGGCTCCGACCGGGCGGCGATCTTCCACCTGGTGACCCACGGGGCGTTCAAGGCGCTGCTGTTCCTGTGCGCGGGAGTGGTGATCCACCACGTCGGCTCCAACCTGATGACCCAGATGGGCGGGTTGCGCCGCGAGCTGCCGGTCACGTTCGTGACGATGACGGTGGGGTTCGCCGCTCTGATGGGCCTCCCACCGGCCAGCGGCTTCTTCAGCAAGGACGGCGTCCTGGCGGCCATGGATGGCGCGCTGGCCGGCGGCGGCCTGACGGACGCCGCCGCCCTGCTCCTGTACGGCTGCGCCCTCGCGACCGTCGCCGTCACCGGCGCGTACGCCACCAGAGCCTGGCTCCGCACGTTCTTCGGGCCGTCGCGCGTGGTGGCGCTCCCCGAGCCCGAGCCCGGCACGGCCCACGTCGTCGACGTGACCGAGGCCCCCAAGACCATGCTCGTGCCCGTCGTGCTCCTCGCGGTCCCCGCTCTGCTGCTGGGCTTCGCGGGGCAGCCGCACGTCGAGCTGGCGGTGGCCGCGATCAGCGTCGTGCTCGCGCTGCTCGGCGCGGGCGTCGTCTACGCCGTCTGGCGCGGCGATCCCGTCACCGACCCGGCCCGTCTGCTGGGCCCTCTACGGGTGCCCTGCGAGCGCGCCTTCTACGTCGACGACGTCTACGCGGCGCTGTTCGTCCGCCCGATCACGGCCCTGGCCCGGCTGGTCGTCAGAACGGACGACGTGGTCGTCGACGGCGCCGTCCGTGGGTCGGGCCGCACCGCCCGCGGCCTGTCCGGATGGCTGCGCCTGGCCCAGAACGGCAACGTGCAGCTCTATGTCAGCGGCGTTCTCGCCGGCGTGATCCTGATCGCGGTGGGGGCGGTGATGCTCACATGACGGGCTGGCTGTCGGTCGCACTGCTCGCCGTGCCCCTGCTCGGCGCGCTCGTGCTCCTCCTCGCCCCCGGCGCGCTCCGTCCGGTCCTGCGCACGTACGGCTTGATCCTCTCGGGGGTCACGCTGGCACTGGCCCTGGTCATGGCGGCCACGTTCGACCACGCGCGGCCGACGAGCTTGCAGTTCGCGGTCGACCAGCCGTGGATCCCCGGCCTGGGGCTCCGCTTCCATCTGGGCGTCGACGGCATCTCCCTGCCGCTGATCGTGCTCACCGCGCTGCTGACGTTCCTCTGCTTCGGCTACCTGTCCTGGGGCCGGCCCCGCACGCCGAGCCGGTTCCTGGGGAACAGGCCGAGGGCGCTGGTGTTCACGCTGCTGGTGCTCGAAGTCGGCATGATCGGTACGTTCCTCGCCCTCGACCTGCTGCTCTTCTTCGTCTTCTTCGAGATCGTGCTGATCCCGATGTACTTCCTGATCGGCATCTGGGGCGGCGCCGGGCGCCGGGCGGCGTCGGTCAAGTTCATCCTGTACACGCTGCTCGGCTCGGTCGTGATGCTCCTCGGCCTGCTGCTCGTCTGGGCGCGGACCGGCACGCTCGACATGGCCGAGCTGGCCGCCGCCCACGGCGCAGGAATGTCCAGGTCCGTGCAGATCCTGGCGTTCGTGGCGATCGGTGTGGGTCTGGCGGTCAAGACGCCGATGTGGCCCCTGCACACCTGGCTGCCCGACGCCCACACCGAGGCCCCGACCGTCGGCTCGGTGCTGCTGGCCGGAGTGCTGCTGAAGATGGGCACGTACGGTTTCGCCAGGATCGCCATCCCCGTCCTCCCCGAGGGGGCGACCGCGGTGGCGCCGTGGCTGGGGGCGTTCGCCGTGGCCGGCATCGTCTACGGCGCCCTGGCCTGCCTGGCCCAGCGTGACCTCAAACGCATGATCGCCTACTCGTCCGTGGGTCACATGGGCTTCGTCCTGCTCGGCTTCGCCACCCTGACCCCGGTCGGCGTCAACGGCGCCCTGTTCGCGAACGTCGCCCATGGCCTGATCACCGGCCTGCTGTTCTTCCTCGCCGGTGGGATCAAGGACCGCTGTCACACGGCCGACATGCCGAGCCTCGGCGGCGGCCTGCTGGCCACGATGCCGCGACTGGGATCGGTGCTCACGTTCGCCGCGATCGCCTCGCTCGGGCTGCCCGGCCTGGCCGGGTTCTGGGGGGAGATGCTGGCGCTGCTGGGGGCGTTCCAGCCGGCGAGCGGCCTGCCACGTGCGCTCTTCCGCACGTACATGGTGATCGGCGGCCTGGGGGCGGTCCTGACGGCCGCGTACTTCGTGCTCATGCTGTCCCGCGTCACCCATGGCCGTCCGTCGGGAGCCGCGGGGCAGCGGGAGACCCCGCCGGAGGGGGAGACTCCGGACGAACGTCCCGTTGTGCCTCTCGGCTCGGCGGAGTCGCTCCCGGGGCAGCCGGCGACCGCGACCCTCGAAGCCGGCCACGCCACGCAGCGCATCGACGACCTCCGGTCCTACGAAGTGGCGGCGTGGACCCCGCTGGTGGTCCTGATCGTGCTCTTCGGGCTCTGGCCCGGTCTCCTGCTCTCACTCACCACGCCGGTGGCGCAGACCCTGCTGGGAGCCCTGCCATGACTCAGCAGATCGACTACTTCGTGATCGCGCCACCGCTGGCGTTGGCGGTGGTGGCCGGGCTCGTGCTGCTGCTCGACGTGTTCCTGCCTGCCTCGACGCGTACCCGCACCATGCTCGGGCTGGTGACCCTGGCGGGGGTCGTCGTGGCCCTCGGGTTCGTGATCGCGCAGGCCGCAGGCGGCACGTCCCGGGCGACGTTCTGCGTGCCGCCGGACCTCGCGACCGGGGGAGCGGGCGCGCTCTGCTCGTTCGTCGCCGACCGGTTCACGACGGTCTTCGCCGGGCTGGTGCTCGTCGCGGCCCTGGTGGTCGTGCTGATGTCGATGACGGAGCTGGCCGGGGGCGGCATCCCGGCCGGTGAGTGGTACTTCCTGCTGCTGTGCACCCTCGTCGGCGCGGTGACCCTGCCCGCCTCCCGCGACCTGATCATGCTCGTGGTGGCGCTCGAACTGGTCTCGCTGCCGGTGTTCGCCCTCACCGCGCTCAAACGCTACGACGGCCGCGCCTCCGAAGCCGCGGTCAAGCTCTTCGTCGTGTCGGTCGTGTCCACGGCCGTCATGCTGTTCGGCGTCTCCCTCCTGTACGGCGTCTCCGGGGCGGTCCACCTGTCCCGCGTGGCGGCCGTCCTGGGCGGGCGGATCCCGGCGCCGGGGGCGGCGGGCACGCACTCCTCGGCCCTGGAGACGGCCCACGGGCTGCCCGCGGTCGTCACGGTGGGCGTCGTCCTCGTGGCGGCCGGGTTCGCGTTCAAGATCGCCGCCGTGCCGTTCCACTCCTGGGCGGCGGACGTCTACCAGGGCGCGCCCGTCCCGGTGGCGGCCCTGCTCTCGGTCATCTCCAAGGCGGCCGGGTTCGCGGGGCTCATCCTGGTCCTGGTCGTCGGGCTGGCCGGCCAGTCGTCCACCTGGGGGCCGGTGATCGCGGTCATCTCGGCGCTGACCATGACCGTGGGCAACCTGCTCGCCATGCGTCAGCGGTCGGCCGTCCGCATGCTGGCCTGGTCCTCGGTCGCCCAGTCCGGCTACATCCTGGCCCCGCTGGCGATCGCCGCCACGGCGGCCCCGTCCCAGGCTCCGTCCCAGGCCGCGACCGGCACATCCGTCGCGTACCTGGTCATCTACGCGGCCATGAATCTCGGGGCCTTCGCCGTCGTCATGCTCGTCTCCAGGGCCGCCCCGCGCAACGAGCTCGACGACTATCGCGGCCTGGTCCTCCGCAGCCCGGCGGCCGGCATCGCGCTGGCCTTCTGCCTGGTCTGCCTGGCAGGGCTGCCGCCGGGGCTGGCCGGCCTCTTCGCCAAGGTCTTCGTGTTCCGGACGATCGTCGAGGGCGGCCTCGGCTGGCTCGCGCTGGTCATGGCCGTCAACACCGTGATCGGCCTCTACTACTACGCCGCCTGGGCGGCCCGCCTCTTCGCCCCTCCCGGGGAGACGCGCCTGCGTGGTTCGTCCCCATCGGCGTGGCTCGCCGTCGGACTGGCCCTGGCGGTGGCGATCCTCTTCTCGGTCGCTCCGCAGCTCGTGCTGGACATGACGTCCTTATCGGCCACGAGCTGACCGTAGGCAGGTCATGACACCGGCTGTCCCCATGCGGACAGCCGGGCCGCACCCCGCCCTGCTCCCCGGCGGACACGGGGGTAAGTCGCGCTCCGCCCGCAGCTGAGCACGCCGGGGAACGATAGACCGGGTCATCGTCGTTGGACGAGGTGAAACCCGGACCACGAAGGGGGGAGACCTTGCACCACAACGGTCTGCGTACCGCCATCCTCCTGGGAGGTCTGTCCGCGTTCATCATCGTGATGGGCGCGTGGCTGGGGGGTGGCACCGGCCTGCAGATCGCGCTCGTGCTGGCCCTGCTGAGCAACGGCGTCGCCTACTTCTTCTCCGACCGCATCGCGCTGTCGGCCATGCGGGCCAGGCCGGTCAGCGAGGTGGAGCACCCCACGCTCTACCGGATCGTCCGCGAGCTCTCCACCGAGGCGCGCCAGCCGATGCCGCGGCTGTACATCTCCCCGACGGTCCAGCCCAACGCCTTCGCGACCGGCCGCAGCCCGCGGAAGGCCGCCGTGTGCGTCACGTACGGCCTGACCCAGCTGCTCGACGAGTCCGAGCTGCGCGGCGTGATCGGGCACGAGCTGTCCCACGTGTACAACCGGGACATCCTCGTCTCCTCCGTGGCCGGTGCGCTGGCCACGATGATCACGTGGCTCAGCTACGTCGCCGTCTTCTTCGGCGGTTCCGACGACGACGAGGGGCCCGGGTTCGTGGGCGCGCTACTGATGATGATCCTCGGGCCCGTGGCGGCCGGGATGGTCCGGATGGCGATCTCCCGCACCAGAGAGTTCCAGGCCGACGAGTCTGGCGCGCGGCTCACGGGCGACCCGCTGGCCCTGGCCTCGGCCCTTCGCAAGATCGAGATGGGTGCGCGCAGGCTGCCGCTTCCCGAGAACAGCCGCCTCACGTCGGCGTCCCACATGATGATCGCGAACCCGTTCAGCGGATCCGGCTTCGGCCGCCTCTTTTCGACGCATCCGCCCACGTCGGAGCGGGTGGCGAGGCTGGAGCGCATGGCCGGCTACCGCCGCTGACCTACCTTCCCGGCCAGGACGGTGTGCGGGGGACGCGTCCGTGCCGAATGCGCCAGGGCCTCCGAAATCGACCGAGAGCCCCGAACGGGGCTCACCCGTCACCTTGCCCTTCGGCGGTCCTGCTGTGGCGATCAGGGCCTTCCGGCGACGTCAGGGCTACCCGGGCTCTCCGGCCGCAGCGATCCTCCTCAGGATGACCGGCAGGTCCTCCGGGAAGAAGGTCTCCTCGGTGTTCTCGAGTTCCTCCGTGCTCCACCACCGATGCCCGGTCGTCGTCTCCTTCTCGATCTGCTCCATGTGCTCGAACGACACGGCGGTGTCGTGCACCCGGATCGCGAAGAAGGTCTGGTCCTGCGTGATCGCATAATCGGACCAGCAGAACTCGATCGTGCTCGTCCCGTACGGCCCGGTGAACTCCGCCACCTCCCGCCGGATCCCGACCTCCTCGTACAGCTCGCGCGCGGCGGCCTGCCGAAGCTCCTCCCCGGCCTCCGCCGCGCCCCCGATGGTGAACCAGAACGGCTTGTCCGGCAGTTGCGGATCAAAGCCGTGCAGCAGCAGCACTCGGTCTTTCGCATCAAGGGGCAGGACGCGTGCCGTGAAGCGGCGCAGGGGGATCTTTGTCACGATTGTCGAGCCTACGATGCCGGATTCGCCCGTTCCACCGGGAATGCAGGCCCGAGGCACAAGAAGGCGCGTACGCCGCCATGTGCCCCGGATGCCGACCTGTTAGCGGTAGTTCACGAATTGCAGAGCGATGTCGAGATCCTTGCCCTTGAGCAGAGAAATGACGTCCTGCAGATCGTCCTTCTTCTTCGAGCTGACCCGCAGCTCCTCGCCCTGGATCTGCGCCTTGATGCCCTTGGGACCCTCGTCGCGGATCAGCTTGGAGATCTTCTTGGCGTTCTCCTGGTCGATGCCCTCCTTGAGGGTGACCAGCATGCGGTATTCCTTGCCCGACAGCCTGGGCTCGCCCGCGTCGAGGATCTTCAGCGAGAGCCCGCGCTTGACCACCTTGTCCTTGAACGCGTCGAGTGCGGCATTGGCGCGCTCCTCGCTGTTCGCCTTGATCTCGATGTTGTCACCGGTCCAGCTGATGCTCGCCCCGGTGCCCTTGAAGTCGAAGCGGTGTCCGATCTCCTTGGCCGTCTGGTTCAGCGCGTTGTCGACCTCCTGGCGGTCGATCTTGCTGACGATATCGAAAGATGAATCGGCCAAAACACCCATCCTCTCGGCTGTGAAAGCGTTATCAGGGATCCCGCCTCTCCGCCGTACGCGAAACCGCTCCGTCGTACGCCGAATGCGCGGACCCAGCGAACGAGCCTAGCCAGCATCGGCGCGCCGTGCAGTCCACGTGGGCGCGAGGCGGCTTGATGCCGGGCTCTTGGCGACGGATCATGCCTGTGGGCCCACATTTCGCAGTTTCCGATCGTATTGGTAGGGATCATGCGAGTCATCGGAGCCGGCTTCGGCCGTACCGGAACCTTGTCCACGAAGACCGCGCTGGAACGTCTGGGCTTCGGCCCATGTCACCACATGACGGAGGTGCTCCAGAATCCCGTCCACATCCGACGCTGGCTGGACCTCGCCGAAGGCCGTCCGGTCACCTGGGAAACCCTCATGTCGGGGTACGACTCCTGCGTCGACTGGCCGGCCGCCGCGTACTGGCGCGAACTCGCCCACCACTACACCGACGCCAAGGTCATCCTCACCGTCCGCGACCCCGAACGCTGGCTGGCCAGCATGAACGCCACCATCTTCAAACAGTCGGCCCGCGCCCGCACCTGGTCGGGCCGGACGATGGCCACGTTCTCCCGCCTCCTCGACACGGACTTCGCGGCATTCATCCGGATGACCCGGCTGGTCGTGAGCGAGCGCGTCTTCGGCGGCGGCATCCCCGACACCGAACTCGCCCTCAAGATCTTCACCGAACATGTGGAGGAGGTCAAAGCCACCATCCCCCAGGACCGCCTGCTGGTGTTCGAAGTCGCCCAGGGCTGGCAGCCGCTGTGCGACTTCCTCGGCGTGCCCGTCCCGGACGAACCCTTCCCCAGAACCAACGACGCGGCAGGCTTCGACCAGCACGCACGCGGGATGGGACGCCTGCTGTTCCGGCGCAGCCGGTGACCACGATCCGGCTGGGGACAAACTGGTGTCACGTACACCTCGGAAGTCCGCTATTCTTCTGTCTGTCGCCGCGAGAGCGGATGGCACGGCAGGTTGCCCGAGTGGCCAAAGGGAGCGGTCTGTAAAACCGTCGGCTCAGCCTACGCAAGTTCGAACCTTGCACCTGCCACCAGCAGTAACAGCAGTTCAGAGGCCCTACGGGGCCTCTTCTGCGTTTCAGGGGTGTGCAACCGGATGCCGCTCTGAGCGGCCCGTTGTCGCTGGTCCACCAATATGCGTGCAATGATCTTGGCGGCGTTTCCGCTGGTCAGTCCTTGGTCTGCGGCCAATACGCGGCCAAGAACAAGAGCTCCGGTGGTGGCCGGGGCTCTGGGTGTGGTTGGACTGTGCATCATGCGACGAAGGCGTCGCCGATCCGCTGGTTGGCGATGTCCTTCTGGCCGTCGATGCACTTGGCGTAGACCCGCAGGAGGACATCGACGCTGTGGCCGGCTCTTTCGGCCACGTCCGGGGCGGAGACGCCCACGTTGAGCCAGAGGGACACTGCCGCGTGCCGAAGGTCGTACGGGCGTTTGGCGAGCGGGGAGGCGACCTGCGCGGGGGTGAGGGCCAGGAGGCGGGCGGCCTGCCAGACCTCGGTGTAGGCCGTTGAAGCTACGACTCCGTCCCGCTCACTGCGGAAGATGCGGCCGTCTTTGGCCGTCCCGTACTCCGCGATGTGGGCACGAAGGATCTTGACCAGTTCGGGCGGGATGGGCACGGGGCGGACGTCCTGTCTGCCACGGTGCTTGAGGCCGCGCTCCTCGTGTGCGTTGCCGGTGTCGGTCCATTGGGTGTTCACCTCCGGGCGGGAGACGTCGATGGTGAGGCGTCCCCAGCCGGAGGCAGGGAGGTGGCAGTCCTGGATACGGAGGCCGACCGCTTCGGCCGGGCGTAGGGCGGCGTAGTACATGCAGGCGAAGAGCGCCATCAGGCGCCGGCCTCTCCCGCGTCGGCCTACGTAGGTCACGGCTGTCAGCAGCTCTTGCGCCTGGCGTGGGTTGACGACGACCCGAGGGTCTACGGTCTCGGTGGTCTTGGGTGGCTTCCATTTGATCTTGTGCAGCGGATTTGCCGAAAGCTCCTCCAGCTCCACTGCGTACTCCAGGAGGGCGTGGAAGACGGCGCGCTTGCGGGCGATCGTTGTGGAGGCCGCCGCCTTGCCGTCGAGGCACAAGGTCAGGGCGTGCAGGGCGAGCCGTACCGTCTTGGCCTCCTCCAGGCTCGCCAGGTCGAGCGAGGCCGCCTTTATCCAGGCCACGACGGAGGCGTACTGCGGCGGTACGTCCGGACGCTTGTCCCCTGGCAGGAGGAGACACTTGCGGAGGACGGTCCGAAGCTCACGAGCGTCCGGGCGCCCCATGCGGTCCTTGGTCAGGGCAGGCAGGATCGTCGCCAGCGCGTCGGACATACTGTCTCGGCTCTTGGCCGCCGCGTGTGTCCACTTCATCTCTATGAACGCCTGCGCGAACTCCAAGATGCTCCGAGCATCCTTGGCCTTGAGCATCGACGTCGGCAGCCCGGAATCCACATGGAAGGCCTCACCGCGCTTGGCAGCCTGCCGCAGGTCAGACAGGAAGCTGTCGGCCAGGGCCTTGGTTCGGTAGGTCTTGGAGGAGCGCTTGCGGGCGACCGACCAGCGAACGACGTATGACGGCGTCTTGCTGGACTTGTTGCGGCTGATCTCGAAGAACTTCACGTCGTACGAGGTCGTCATCCGGTGCTCCTGAGGGATTCGAGCCAGGCGTTGAGATCGCTGCGGTAGATGCGGAGTTCGCCGTTGGGCAGGCGGATGCCTTCTGGTGCCTTGCCGATCTCACGCCAGCGGTAGAAGGTGCGGCGGGAGACTCCGCCGAGCTCGGTGAGGACCTGGCGGACGGTCAGGAGTTCGTCGTGCTTGGTCATGCGGCCCTCCCGATGTCCTCAGTTGCCGAAAGGTTTTGTCCGGCTGCTCTGGCTTCCAGCTCTCTGAGGTGGGCTCGCCATCGTTGGCGTTCGGCCACGGTCCGCAGGAGGCGTACCGCCAGCGGCGGCACGTTGGCGTCTCCGGCCGGGACGGGACGCCAGACGTAGCGGTGCGGGTCGGTGGGTTCGTCGGCCTGGCCGAGGACTTCCAGGACCCAGGTACGGCGGTCTTGCTTGTGCTCGGCGAGCGTCTTGTTCGACCACTTACGGGAGACCAGGACCCGGCGTCCGGCGTAGCCGAGGTGTTCGGGCTTGTGTGCCTTGGAGCGGCACCGGCCGGGAATCATCCCCGCCTTGGCGTTCTTGGGCTGGACGCCGTAGCGCAGCCAGTTCGGGCAGGTCGGCGAGCAGGGTTCGTAGCGCAGGGCATCGACCATGCGGGCGGCGTGCTCGCGCTGGGCCTGGCCGCCGTCAAGGCTGTCGCCAATGGACTTGGTGAGGTACTTGGACAGGTAGCGGATGCACTGGTCGGCGTCCGGCGTACCGGCGAGAACACCTTGCACGTCCACCTGATCGCCGAAGCGCAGAACGTGGAGGGGTTCTGCGTCCTCGTCCAGGGCATCAAGGGCCTCGTCCCAGGTGGGCAAAAGCTCGCCAGTGCTCGGGTCGAGGTAGCCGTTCCCGTCCTGCCAGATGGGCAGGTGGTCGCCGTCGAAGCGCACATCGTCGGTCGATGGCCACCACACCTGGTGATAGGTGGCCGCAGCTATTTGCTTGATCTCGGCGCGCGGGAGCGTTCCGCGAATGGCCATGTGCAGGTGCGGCGCGAGCCGCTTTTGAGGCTCTACAGCCGCGAAGTACTGCACGTCATAGCCTGCGACCCGGCGTAGGTTCTGCACGAAGCGATCCACGAGCTTGGGGAAGTGCAGCGCGTCCCGAGCGGCGCGCCGGTAGTCGTAAGTGTCGGGGTCGATCGGGACGCCGTCGCGGACCTTGCCGTAGCTGGGCAGGGTGAGCGTGACGAACAGCGACGGCCGGTAGGTCTTG
Organism: Nonomuraea sp. NPDC003560; assembly: GCF_042878785.1. NCBI lineage: Bacteria > Bacillati > Actinomycetota > Actinomycetes > Streptosporangiales > Streptosporangiaceae > Nonomuraea > Nonomuraea sp. NPDC003560. Next base: position 367,932 of record NZ_JBIAOF010000012.1, read on the forward strand.
CCGTCGGTGCTGGTGAAGGTGCGTCCAAGGGTTGTGTTGGTCATCTTGCGCTTGGGCAAGTCGGGGGCGTCCTGCCGCCGGCGGGTCGATCGGGTGCGCTTGGGCACCGCGGATCCGGTGACGCTGCCACGCATGCCAGCGGTGTTGATCTCGTCATCGAGGCCGGACAGGACGGCGTCCAGGTCGGTGGTGTCGTCGCCGGCCTGTTCGGCGGCATCCCGTCTGGCCTGCATGTCGGCGCGGAACTCGATCAGCCAGCGCTGTTCTTCGTTCGGCTCGTCGGGTGTGATCGTGGGTTCGGTGTCGAGGTGCCAGCCCTCGCGGCATTGGGCCATGCGGAGCTGCCGGTTGCGCTTGGCACACGGCGGGCACTTGCTGGCGAGGACAGCCCCGCACGGGACGTCGATGATCTCGGACTTGCCGGTGACGATGTCGAGCCGCCGCAGCGGGATAGGCCGGATGCAGACGCTATGGAGCTTGGCGACCTCCACGAGTACGTCCCGGGCCATCGGCATGGCTTGGCGGACGGCCCGGGGCAGTGCGCGGTCGTGCGGATGGGTCACGCGATCCTCCCTTCGTCGGGGGTCTCGGTCATCACGGCGCAGAGCCGGTAGTGCTCGTGGGAGGGGGAGGCGTGGACGTGGGGCTGGTAGAGCTCGAAGACCCGCATGCGGGGCAGATCACGGGCGGTCAGCAGGACCAGGAGGGGACGGCCGGCGACCCGGCTGATTTCGTCGGCGGTGCCGTGGAAGCAGACCTTCACGCTGCCTCCCCACGCTGGGCGTAGGCGTCGACCATGGCGCGGATGTCGTGATCGGAGACGTAGGCGGCGCGGACCCGGACAGGTTCGGGGCTGGCTTCCAGCCGGACGTAGCCAACGCCCGCGCCCAGCTCCGGGACAGGTGAGATGCGGTCGGCCAGGGCGCCCCGGTCGCGTGCGCCGTCGCCGAGGACCATGTCCACCTGCTCGGACTCATCGAGCCGGAGGGCGATCTTGTCGGGGAACAGGTTGCGGATGTTCATGACCTCTTTGCGCGGGTCCTGGAGCGCGGCCAGGACGCCCACGCCGACCGCTCGCCCTTGAGTGGTCAGGGTGGCCAGTGCTGCGGAGATGCGTTGCCGAAGTTGCCGGTCGGACTGGTAGGCGGTCAGGAACGCCACCTCGTCAACGACGACCAGGACGAACGGATCAACGACGGTGGGCGTGTGGGAGCGCTGGAGCCCGGCGAACCGAGCCGCCCGCTTCTGCATGACGCACACGGCTTCGTCCAGCAGATCGGCACACTCCTCCGGCGTGGCGGCGTATCGGGAGCCGAACAAGGCACGGCCGTAGGACAACTCCATGAGTTTGGGATCCAGCGCCCACAGCTCGACCAGGCCCGCGTCGGCGGCCGGGAGCAGGGAGCGAATGACGGACCAGATGATCGACCCCTTGCCGGCCCCGGTCGCGCCCGCGACGAGGACATGGGTGCCGTGCACCTTGAGTCGCCATGGCCGCCCGTCCTCGCCCTTGCCGATCTCGACCGGCCCCACGGTCGGCTCCTGCGGTATGGCGAGCGCCGGCAGGGGAGAGGCGAGTGGATCGCTGCGTGGGAAGGTCAGCGTCAGCCGGCCGGCGTGAGACAGCCCCACGCGGCACGACTTCGCGCCGAAGCCATGGGCCAGGTGGTCGGTGCGATCGGCCCAGTCCTTGACGGCTTGGCCCTTGAGCATTCGCACGGTGACCACGTCGGCCCAAGAGGTACAGGTGACCTTGCCCAGCCGGGGCAGGTAGTCACGGCCCCGGATGTGACGGCCAAGACCGGAGACGATCATGACGGGCTGCCAGTGTCGCCGGTAGATCCAGACGAGTCGCCACCAGGCCAGCAGCCGGTAGCCGACGAGACGGGCGAACGAAGGCCGGTCGAGGAACGCCCAGGAGGCCAGGGCCATGACGACTGTCCCGGACACGGACGCCGCTACGGGCCAGCCGTAGACGTACCAGAGAGCGGCGAGGGCGACGAGGATGGCGGTCGCGATGGGGTGACGCCAGATCGTACGGACGAGTCTGGCGACCGTGCGACCGATGAGGATGATGCTGGTCAGGATTGCGGGTGTCTTGACGACGGCCGGGCGGAAGACGACGGCCGTGTCGGGCGTGGTGGAGACGAGGTTGCGCGCCTCGTCGCCAGGCAGCCGCTTGAACATAAGCTGGGAACCTCTCGTGATGTGGAGTCAGGGGAGAACCGAGGGGCCGCCGGAAGTTGCCGCTTCCAGCGGCCCCGCCTCATGTCAGGTCGCCGGGCCGGTGGTGTCCGTGGTGGCGTCCTTGTCGGCCTGTTCGGCGTGCAACTGCTCGCAGTCGGCCAGGTAGCGAGCGGCGGCATGGAAGATCTCGCGGGCGGTGCTCAGGTCGGCGTCGGTGACCGGGCCGGCCCCCGTGGTGGAGATGTGAACGTTCGCCTCGTGGGAGTAGAGCTCCAGGTACGGGCGCGGGCCACTGAGCAGCAGCCCGGCGCCAACCTTGAGGTCGGACGTGTGGAAGGAGACGCCGACGTGCGGCGTGGACTCCGGTCGCAGAGACAGGGTGACGTAGGTGTATGGGCGCAGACTCATGCCGTGACCTCCTTGCCATCGGGCAGGCCGTAGAAGCTGCGCTCCACGGAGCGGGCGAAGCGGTTGGCCTCGTGGGCGAGCTGGCGGGCGAACGCCAGGTCCTCCACCGTGACCGGCCCGCTGGTGGTGACCAGGACGGAGGTCGCGCCGAAGTCGAGCGCCAGAACGGGCTCACGGCGGGCGAACGGGTGGTTCATGGTGCGGGCGGCGTGCCCGGTGGTCAGCCGGATCACGCTGTTGCGCGGGGTGCGGCGTCGGGTCATCAGGCGGCGTCCTTTCCGGCCGAAGCCTTGTTCTGAGCGGGCTGGGTAGTCTGGCGAGGCGCGTACATCTCACGGACCTTGATCGAGTACGCGAGGCGACCGGCGGCGTTGACGTACGGCGTGACGGACATGCCGTTGAACTCGACCGGCGTGAACGGCAGCCCCGGCATGGGTTGCGGGGGCACCGGCTGGACCTGCGCGAGGATCTTGACCGCGACGGTCTTCTGGGCGGGCTTGAGGGTCGGGTCACCGTCCATGACCGCGACCTGCCAGACCAGCTCTGCGGTCTGCTTGTCGCGGGCCTGCACGAACCGGCCGTTGGACGAGGCGTCGAAGTCCTTGACCGGCTCGACCTCGCCGACGATGTAGCAGCCGTGCGGGAAGACCATGGTGTAGCTGACGGGAATGGGTCCCTGGATTGCCATGTGGTTCCTCTCGATAGCGGTGGAGAGCCCTTCGTTCGCTCGTCCACTTGTCCGCATGAGTTGAGAGTAGGCTGTGGCCACTCGTCCGCACAAGTGGTTGAGCCGGAGTGGCGCGGTAAGAATTACCTCACCTTGTAGACATCCTCAAGCTCATGCAGGCTGCCAGGCAGCGCCAGACTCATAGCCAGCAGGACGTTCCCCGCAGGGTCGTGCACCGTCGCCGTCACGCCGAGCACCGGATTGGACGAGCCCAGCAGTTCGGCCTCGTCCTTCGTGGGCTTGCGCGCGGACAGCCGCTCGGTGATGCGATCGAACCGCACATGCTTGACCGCCTGGAGATGCTTGCGGATGCCGCCCCGCAACGGCTCGGCCTTGTCCAGGTCGGTCCCCAGCGCGATCTCCAGCGGCACCCACACGGTCTCCACCGCCGAGACGAGATCCGTCTGACGAGCCACCCGCTTACGGACGATCACCGGCGTACGCTCGGCGACCCCGAGCAGCTTCGCGACATGCCGAGGCGCCGGAACCCGCGCCACCTCAACAAGACTGTCGGCGCTCTCTCCCTGCTCAGCAGCGCCAAGGCCCGGACGAACGGTCTCGGCCTCGCGTTCCGGCCGGCCCTTCACAAACGACCCGCGCCCGTGCTCGCGCTCGATCCACCCCTGCATGGCGAGCGTCTGAAGCGCCCGCACCACGGTGGTGCGCCCCACGCCCAGCTCGCGAACAAGCTGCGTCTCGGACGGCAGTATGTCGCCGGGGGCGTACTCGCCCGACTCGATGCGCTCCTGGATCGCCTGCATGACCTGCGCATATTTCGGCGGGGCGAAGTCCATGCTCATGTTGGCCGTCCGTTCACTCTTGCGCTTGTCCGCATAAGTACAGTACCGGCTGAGCCAAGACTTGTCAGGCCATGATTAGGACTCAGAACGGCCTGCCAGGAGGCGTACACACTCCTCGCAAGCGCTCGCGACGGTCGGCATGAACGGTACCTGCCAATCACCGATCACCACGAGCTGAATCGTCTCGCCGCACAACGCCTTGGCAGCGCCACGCACAACCGCGTGCTGCACGAGCGAGAAATTGCGGCGCTCCGTCCCCACCCCGCACGACACTCGCCGGCCGATCATTACTCGACCCCGTCAACAAGATCGGCGATCAACGCCGAACATGGCTGCGTCCTACGCAGGTCCGAATAATGCATGGAGATACGGCGAGCGGCCCGCACCGGATCAATCGCCGGATGCCAGGCATAGATGACGCGACGACGTGCGACATTCCAGCCGGTTCGCCACCAGTAGTGACGACCGTCGCACCACACCACCAGCCCGACCCAGACAGACACCAGGGCGAGCCCGTACCCGTCATGGACATCGGCGCTGACGCCGTTCTGCTCCAGCGCTTCCTGGAGCAGTTCGGCGGAACGACGCGGGTCGATCGAGATCACGACGGGGGCCGTCATTCGGCCACCCGCTCGAACCGCACCGAGCCCGCCGCGTCGAGGTAGGCCCGGAAGATCTCGCGCCGGGTGGTCTCGTCCGGCACGGCTCCGAGCCCGTGGACGCTGTGGACGATCCGCCCCAGCACCGCGCCGGCGTCCGACATGCCCCGCATGGCCTTACGCAGCTCATCCATGGCGGTCGCCTGGAACGAACTCGACCCGCAGGTCCCCAGCTCGTCGCCGAGGCCGGACAGAACCCGGACCTCCCACTCGAACGCCTCGCCGCCGCCGGGACCGTGCTCGGCCCCATCGCAGTGAAGGCACTCAGTGGTGACCGACGAGGCCGCATCCAACCTCGATGCCGCCACATGCCCACGACGGGTGACGATCTTCCATCCCCGCCCCTCGCATTCTTCGCACCTGACTGGAGTTGTCATGCGGCAGAGCATGAATGGACCAACCGTTTATACATATCCCACGGCGATATACCGCCAAGGCATATAGAGTCCGCCGCACAGCAATGCACAATCTCGGAGTACGAGTTCCGGAGGGTCGCATGCGCGCGAGTGGTTTCCAGCCGATCAAGCTCCCGCCATCGGTATGGGAACGCGACGATATGCGAGAAAGCCTGAAAAACCGCGACATCGCGGGACTGTTCCGCCTGGTCGCCAAATACGGCGGAATCAGTCAGGTCCGCATCGCATCAGCGACCGAAATCGCCCAGCCCCGCGTCAACAAGATCTTCAACGGAACGGCCGGCCCCATCGGAGAACTGGCCGTCTTCGAACGCATTGCCACCGGACTCGGCCTGCCCGACCACGCCCGCATGCTCCTGGGCCTGGCCCCGCTCGACACCGCGTCCCCGACAGGCGACCTCGACAACGAGCACCAGGAGCAGACCGACGAGCTCACCGCTCGCCTGGAGGCCGCCGCGGCCGTCGACGACACCATGGTCATGATCCTGCGTACGGACACCAACAACCTCCGCCTCCAGGACCGCAGACTCGGCAGCCTCGCCATCGCCGACAAGATGCACGCCCAGATGGCCCAGATCGAACGAGCCCACCGCCACACCGTCCGTCCACGCATCCGCGCCCAGCTCGCCCACCTACTTGCCGAAACAGCTTCGCTGGCCGGCTGGCAGGCCATCAACACCGTGGCGCTCAACGACGCGTGGAACCACTACGAACGCGCCAAGGCCGCCGCCCGCGAAGCCGAGGACGCCGCCGTCCTGGCCTACGTCTCCGGCGAACAGGCATACGTCCTCATGGACCTGGGCCGCCCCGCCGAAGCCGCCGAACTCCTCCAGCACATCCACACCACCCACCGCGACCGCGTCCCCGCCCGCCTCAGAACATGGCTCGCAGCAGCCGAGGCCGAAGCCGCGGCCATCCTCGGCGACGAAGACGCCTGCCGCCGAGCACTCGATCAAGCCGCCCTCGTGCTGCCAGAAGGCGACGGCGACCCGGACATGCCCTACCTGTCCATCAACGTCCACCACTTCGCCCGCTGGCGCGGAAGCTGCCTGCTCCGCTTCGGCGACCCCAGCACCGTCGAGGATCTACGCTCATCACTCGCCGGGATGGACGGCACCTACAACCGCGCCGAAGCAGGCGTCCGCTGCGACCTCGGCCACGCCCTGCTCGCAGCTGGCGAACCCGAGGCAGCACAGCCCCACATTCAGCGCGCCAAGCAGTTGGCCACCATGACCGGCTGCCGCCGCCAACGACGCCGCATCGAAGAACTCTCGCGAGCGGTCAACCGCGCTCTCGGCCGTTGAGCCGCTGCTGAGCCTGAAGCAATCCGATCAGCGTCCCCGACGTCCAGATGTCCCCACGGGCGATCATCTCGGGGATCTCAGCCATCGGAACCCACTCGATCCGATCGGCCTCCACCTCACCCTCAGGCTTACCGACCAGCTCGGCACCATGCACCAGGAACAGGATGTGCTCGGAGTCCACCATGCCGGCTATCGGCTGATAGCTCACCAGATGCTCGACCCGCTTCGGCCGATACCCGGTCTCCTCCTCCACCTCCCGCACGGCGGTCGCCATCGGATCCTCGCCAGCCTCGACCAGCCCGCCGGGCAGTTCCCATCCCCACCGGTCGAACACGAACCGATGCCGCCACATCAGCAACACCCGATCCTGCTCATCCACGACGACGGCGATGGCAGCCCGATCCAGATGCACCACATGATGCTCGAACCGCTCCCCACCCGGGATCTCCACATCGGCCATGCCGAGCCGGATCCACCGGTTGTCATAGATCAACCGCTCGCCATGCACCACCCAGCGCGTCAGCTCAGCATCATCAGCCACACCGCGACGCTACCGTCTTGCGAATCCGAGGTACATGGTTTCCATCCCAAAGACGAAGCATCCACAGCAGACTGGCCCGCAGTAGGGTTCTCTTTGCGCCGCCCATCGCCCGAGCGCGGCTCTACCGGAGGCAGCCATGCCGGGATAACGCTGTGGATTTAGCGCGGTGGTGGAGTCCGGCCGCGAAATAGCGACGTACCTGCAACGAGTAAGAGACCTCTCCAAGCAGGTGACGCACACACAATCGGCTTGAACGTCCTCATCGGTTCGGCAGGTACAACCCGGATAGGCAGGGTCGAGCCCCCGGATGCCGCCGTGAGACAGCTGGGGCAGTTGGTACTGACATTCAGAGCTCAGGTCGAATCACAAGCAGCATCGCCGCTCAGCGTGACCGTGCCTACAGTAGCCATACCGCCATCCTCATCTCTAGATTGTTTGGCAGCATGTGGCTACTATGCCCGCAGTGCATTGCGCATGGCGCTGCAGTGTGCAGTGCTATAAAAAAGCCAGAGCAGAACGCTTAGGTCGCATGAGGGGTTCGAATGCCATCAACGCCTGAAATATCCAGGGCGCAGTTGTTGCTAGCCGAGTATCAGGCATTAAAAGACGAGCAAAAATCGCGAATCGGATTCCGCGACAACTTGCTCTACGTGACAATTGGCGCGGCGGTCACAGCATCGATCGCAGGTATGCAGTTCCGCGCGGCATCGGTGCTTCTCGTTCTACCTTTGATATGCCTAATACTTGGATGGACATATCTGACGAACGACGAAAAAATTTCCGCGATAGGACGGTACATTCGCGGCCATCTGACGCCTAAGTTAGCCGCTTCCATGGCTGCGGACACGTCAGAGACGGATATGTTTGCCTGGGAGACATTCCACCAAGCAGATGAACGTAGACGGTCGCGCAAAATCTTCCAGTGTGCAATCGACTTAACCTGCTTCTGCGCAATACCACTCGTAGCGCTCATAGGCTATTGGTTCTCCCCAAATACGCTCGGCGTGCTGATCCTAGCCTCTTTAATCGAGCTGATCGCAATACTTCTACTCGGATGGCAAATACTGGTGTACGCATATGCGCACTTCGTTGACTGAGGTATGCCCACTCAATCGAGTGTCGCCTATGCGATTCCATGTTAAGGACGTGAGGATCGTCACAAGACGTAGCAGTCGAACGTTGCGTATCGGGCGCCAGTAGATTACCGCTACGGCTAGGATGGGAGCACGTCGGTCGATCTAGGGTGAGGTGTGGAGATGTCAGGCGGGCTTGTGGTCGTGCTAACAGCACTGCCTCTGGAGTACCAAGCGATGCGCTCCCACCTAGAGGATGTACAGAGACGAGATCATCCTTCCGGTACTCGATTCGAACTAGGGGTGCTACCTGACACCCCGTGGCGGGTGGTCCTGGCTAGAACAGGAGAAGGCAACAATCCTGCCGCAGTGATCACCGAGCGTGCTCAGACGACATTCACGCCAGAAGCGCTATTCTTTGCAGGGGTCGCAGGCTCCCTCAAGGAGGACGTCCAGATCGGCGACGTGGTGGTTGCTACAAAAGTTTATGACTACCAAGGCGCTAAGGAAACGCCTGAGGGACAGCTGGCTCGCCCAAAGGCGTGGGATGCATCTCACTGGCTCGAGCAGGCCGCCAGTGCAGCTCTCTGCGACGACCGATGGATGGATCGCATCCCCCCGGAACTGCGTGCACAACAGGCTGCATTGGGAGTCCCTAAGGTGCACTATAAGCCTATTGCCTCCGGCGAGATCGTACTAGCGACTGCTCAAGGTTCTACTGCTCGCCTCCTGAAAACGATCTACAACGATGCAGTGGCAATTGAGATGGAGAGCGCTGGCGTCGCAAAGGCTGCGCACATAGCGGGTGGGCTGCATACGCTGGTAGTTCGAGGCATCAGTGATATGGCCGATGGCGGCAAGAGCGCTGCTGACGCTGCTGGATCTCAGTATCGTGCTGCCGCGAACGCGGCTGCGGCAGTCAGCGCCGTTATTACTGATCTGATTCCGCGCAAGTATGGCGCAACAGGTGCCCCCGAAGCTTCCATTACGCGAATGAATGAGCAACCGCGTGCCGGGGATTATATCGACTTTCGAGGCAGCACTTTTTATGGGCCGGTATCAGGTAAAAGAGAGTAGTGCTGGCGCCGTCCTTCTAGTTGCCTTGTCGTTCTAGGGGTTTCCGCAATGGGCAGCGTTTTCGGTATCACCATCCCCCGGATGCTTCGAATTCGGGAAAAGGCCGACCCGCAGGGAGATATCTTCCCTCTGGACTCAGATGGATTCTTGGCCGACGGGTGGATATTCTCTGCGGCAAGGTCCGAGAGATCAACGTCAGGCCTGCTAACTCCTGAAGAGGCAGTAGAGGCAGGAGTTATGGTTCTATTGGGAGAGCCCGGCGGCGGAAAGACTACTGTCCTGCGCAACCTGCTTCACGAGTTGCCCCTCGCTGAAGAAGTCGGGCCATATTCAGAAGACCATCACCTCTGGGTCAACGGCTACGATCTGACTGAATACTCGTATGAGTATTTTCTTGGCCGCTTTCTGGCGGCGTTCGCTGGCCAATCCGACAGTTTGAGGGCTGCAGCTTCGGACACACAGGCAGGCCGCCTAACGGTCGTAATAGACCAGCTGGATGAAAGTCCAATGTCGCGCCAGTTGCCCGAACGGTTGAATCGGTCACTCAGAGGCGTAGATCCGACAAGCATCCGATTACTGATCGCATGTCGAACTGCTGATTATCCACACAACTTGAGTGAAGTTTTGCTCAAGCATTTTGGTACCTGTCCATTGGCGGACCTTGCACCCCTAGCCCGGACAGATGCAATTGCACTCGCTAATAGCGCAGACGTCGACGGAGAGAGCTTGGTTGAGGCAGCAATAGCTGCGCAAGCCGGCGCGTTGGCAAGTGTTCCACTGACTCTGGAACTGCTGGTTGCTTTATATAAAGATAACGGCATCTTGACTGGCACGCCTCGTGAACTCTTTGAACAAGGAACCAGGCTTCTAGTACAAGAACACAGCCTTGCGAGGGCAGTAGATATAACTGCCTCTCCTGCACAGCAGCTCATGGTAGCCGGGCGTATTGCGGCGCGCATGCTGTTGGCTGGCCGACGTACCTTGTGGCGGGGGCCAATAGGCATTAGCAGAAAGCACGATCTGGACTTAGATCTGGCTACAATAGCAGGAGGGTATGAGGAAACGGCCCCCGGACAGTCTTTTGCTGTAACAGAGAGCATTGTCAAAGAGCTGCTTCGCACTGGGCTATTCACTACCTATGGCGACTCGCGTGTACTGTTTAGGCACTCCTCAATTTCGGCATTCCTTGCCGCCGATTATATTGCCAAGCGTAAGCTAGACGGAGATTGCCTAGCTTCATTGTTTCTGGTCAAATCTCCAGATGATGAAAACTACATAATTCCTACACCTCTACGAGAGACCGCAGCATGGATAGTCGCGCTTGATCCAGATGCCACCGCATGGCTGGCCTCGGCAGATGCCGAGAGCCTTGTTGTTCACAGTGCCCTCGTGCAATCCGACCGGATTCGCGAGTTGATTGTGTCTCGATTGCTGGAGCGGGCAGGCGATGTCGAGCTTAGTGATACGTCTTGGCATTATAGGCACTGGAATCTCAGGCACCCTCGTCTAGCACAGCAGCTGGCTGCTGCCTTCGAAATAGATCCGGACAATCTAGTCGCTGACTGGGAGCAGCACGCTCGTGTTCGAGTTGCCCTACGCCTTGCGCAGGAATGCCCCGACGCCGAGCTAGCCACATCGCTGCTGAATATTGTCGGAGATGATAGGTGGCCCTATCCGGAACGACGGCTAGCAATTACTGCAGCATTCGCTAGCGCTCCGGATGCATGCGCTTCGGCGCTCCGGCAGCTTATGACTGAATTGAATGATACCGAATACGCTTCCCGCGTTGATCCGAACGACGAACTCCGCGGGACGGCTCTTTCTCTACTGTGGCCGGGTTACGTGGACGTACACAGTCTGCTCGACTGGATAGCCTTTCCTCAGAACGAGCACATGGTAGGAATGTATTCTCGCTTCCTTCGTACGATGGCCGACTCTTGCTCTGATGGCGATACTCTCGAGGTCATACATTGGTTGCGTGGAGTCTATGAGGGAGAGCCGATTTCCAGATCCGTAAGGCTTTCCCCCACGGATGACGAGCTTGGGGATGTCCAGAAGCAACGCAGCAAGCGTGTTAACGCCGAAATGTTCTCACGTGGTAGTTTCGCAGAGCAGCTCTTGGACTCGACTATAAACCGCGCGCTGATGGCGCGAAACGTGGATGAATATATGCCTTCGATCGCAGCTATAATCATTCGAAGGTTTCGACAGTACGAGCGGATGCATATGCCGTGGGTGCTGGAGGAGTCTTCTGAAGGCTTTGAAGGCGCAAAGGGCGTTCAGCTTCGGCACGCCTTGATGGACGCTCTCGTTCGAGGGAGTGCTGGCCTTGAAGATAACAAGCAGCATATGGCGTGGCTCATAATTAATGAGTGGGCGAAAGATCCAATGCTGTCGTGGAGAAATCCAGGTGTCGATGTATTGGGGCGATCATGTCTGGCGGACTCATCTGACTTTGAGTGGGCCATCAGTCAGGCTGCTGAAGCCGTAGCCGCGGGTGATGCGGAGGTGGCGGACCTCTACGGGCGTATTGCGTCGCATCTGTTCAATGGAGAAGATCGGCATCTGTTTGAGCTAGCATACGGTCACCAGCAGAATCCGGTGTGGCCGCACATCGAGTGGTTCTATCAGGGGATAGATATAGATGGCGACCTAGCAAACGCGTGGCGACTCAACTACGAGTCGAGCCGGCGTCCTGAGTGGCCGGAGTCGGCAAGCTTTGTCCTCACTCTGCGCAAGAGGCTCGAAGAGGCTAAAAGAGGGGACACTGATAGCTTTTGGCGCCTGTTATGGCAGCTGCAGATTGATCCAGAGACAGGAGAAGGAAAGGAGTGTTTCGATGATGACTTCCTGTCATGGCCTGGGAGTGTAATTTTCGACGTCGTTGATCGCGCCGATGTTATAGCTAGCGCTTCGCTCTATCTCGAGCGTGAAAACGATCATGGTAGTACATGGTTGGGGCAGCCAATTCAGGACAAGCGAGCCTGGGCTGGCTATCTTGCGCTCGGCCTTCTTTGTAGAGAAAGTATGCTTGAGGCAGTCCCTGAGGCGGTGTGGGGACGATGGACTGCTGCTGTCCTTGGTGTTCGTCTAACCAGTCCTGGAGATTCGGGCGACAGTATAAAAGTCTCTCTATTAAAGGAAGCCGCGCTAAAGGCGCCACTTGAATTCTCGCGCGATGCGGGCAAGCTGATTCGTGGTGAGATCTCTCGAGGAGAACAGACTTGGGACGTGCAGTTACTCAATCCCGCATGGTCGGCCGAACTCTTCGCGACAATGGAATGTCTCGCATGTGAACTGATTCAAGCCCTGCTTGCTAGCGTCCTCATCGGCGAGAAGACTAGCCTTGGGTGTTGTTGCTCCCACGGTCGTGAGCATGATGGCCGGCTAGAAGTGCCTGATACATCTGAAGCTTGCGCATCGGCGTTTCGTGTACTGTCAGACATCCTTGGCGTTCTCGCAAGCTATGGCGGCACATTCGTCAGTTCGGCCGCCGAGATTGTTCTCGCTTACCTTGAGGTCGACCAGCTTTCGGACTGGGGCCTAGCCGTTGTGGTTGCGCGTGTCCTGCTGTGGTCGGATGCATCAACGGGATGGGAGCGCATCAAGGGCGTCGTATCCTCTAATCCGAGTTTTGGGCGTGACCTGGCAGAGTCTTGTGCGGTCAGCGACGCCAGGCGTCACCTTGAAGCGTCGTTAACAGTCAACCAGCTGGAAAGTTTCTATCTTTGGCTTGATTCGCTCTTTCCGCATGACGACGTAGTCCTCGAATCAGGAGCTAGTTGGAATCGACCTGAAATCGAAGCAGCTAAATGGCGAGATGGAGTAGCCAATGCTGTCGCGGGCAGATGTACGGCTGAGGCTGTGGCTAGCTTAGGAAATTTGGCAGCTCGGTACCCAAACAGACTTGCTCTGAGAGCATCTCTCGTGAGGGCGAGAGTTAGGTATGCCGAAGCAGGTGCGTCGCGCCCTTCATACGAGGTCATTGTGGCCAAGTTGGAGCCCAGCAGCGATAGGACAGCTGGCTCCGCATACTCTGGGGACCACATTGATTTCAGGGGGAGTACGTTTTATGGGCCGGTCGTCGGCAAGCAGATAGATGCTTCTACGCCTCGCCCCGACGGTGCTACTGACCAGGTTGATTAAATCGTCCTCCTAGCTACTCGTTCAAGGCTGCTGCTGTTGCCCGGTTGTGAAGGAACACTGCTGATGCTAATTCGCAAAGTGGTGGCATCAATGGATGAGCGTTGCCGAGTTGGTCTTATGGCTATCAAGCGGCGGCGCGGCGCGCCGCCGTACCCCCGGCCCTCCGCCCGCCCGCCGTCCGGGCGTGCGGCCTGGGGGCCGGTCCCGACGGCGGCGGGACACCGGGCCGGGCACCGCACGCCGGCCCCGCCTTACCAACCGAACGCACCGACCGGGGTTGCCACGCCGCCGCACAGATGCAGCCCTACGATCGCCACTGCCTGGCTGGCCGCCACAGGTGCTTGGGGGCGATCGACGATCCAGGGTTCGTTCCTCACCCTGGATCACCGGAGAATGTGGCTGATCTCTGCCGATCTGGCGAGACGACGCTTATCGCTTCAGATGCGGATCGTGCTCATGTCGAACCGGCTCGGGCTGGGCGCGGCACCAGTCCACGATGCGGTACGTGATGCGGTCGAAGGGGGCGTCATTGGTGAGGGGGTGTTCGAAGTCGGCCAGGCGATCCAAGTCCATGGCCAATTCCGCCGAGGTCTGCTCGGTGAACAGCCCTGAGCTGGTGAGCGTCTGGCGCAGGTAGGCCAGGAGACGTTCATGGTGCTCGTCCCAGTTGATAATGCCGTTGCGCTGCGCCTCGTCTCTGAGCTTCTCCACTGCACGCAACAGTTCGCCTTGGACGGTTTCCGCCTGACCTCGGCGTGGCACATGGGTCTGCCAGATTCTGCGCGCATCAGCGGCATATGACGCGTCCATGGCGGCCACCGTACAACTATGTCGCCGGCGCGCGGCCTCCAGCTCTGGGGTGATCTCCGTCAGGGGTGGTGAGGCTTGCGGGCCCGTCGGCTGATGCCAATGCATGCAACCACGCTTGATGCGTCGGGAGCTAGAAAGAGCTGAAAGTGGTAGGCGGGCTCTGTGCTTCTGACGATGCCCAGGATGAGGTGCTGCAAGCCGCAGGAGCTGAGCTGTGCGACCGCCTCCTCGAACCCGAGGGATGGGATCTCTAGCCGACGGGTAAGACGTGCGCGACGCTGGTAAGTCCTGGTCAGTTGAAGCGCCTCGACCGGGTCTGGCCCTATCTCGAAGCAGGCTCCAGCCGCGAGCGCCCGACGGCACGCATGACCTGCTTCCCCTCCTAAGCTGTCGAGGAGTTGAACGAGCGTCTCTCTATCCACGAAGGCAGCGTACGCACAGCGCGGTCTCTGGGAGCCATGCAATATACGTGCAATGATCATGAAGGCGGGGGAGCGCCGGGATCGCTCCGCCCCAGGTAGGAAACCATGCGCCCGCCATAACGGTCACGAGCTGTAAAACCGTCGGCTCAGCCTACGCAAGTTCGAACCTTGCACCTGCCACCAGCAGTAGCTGCAGGTCAGAGGCCCTTCGGGGCCTCTTCTGCGTTTCAGGGGTATGCAGCCGTAGGCATCTCTGAGCGGTCGTTTGTCGCTGGTCACGGGATATGCGTGGGATGGATCACGGCGCGTTTCCCCAGGTGGGCGCCCCCGACCGGGATGTGTGCGGGATGCTGCCGCCCTCCAACGTCGAAAGGCCCCGGGGGAAGCCGGAGCCTTTCGAGCGGTGCCATTTGTGATCTCATACGGTCAGTACGTCCGCTATCCGCTGGTTGACGACGTCCTCTTGGCCGTCGATGCACTTGGCGTGAACGCGTAGCAGGACATCCACCCCGTGGTCGGCGCGGGCTGCCACATCTGGGCCGGTACGCCGCCGTTGAGCCAGAGGGAGACGGCAGCGTGCCGCAGGTCGTACGGTCGGCGGGCGAGTGGCGAGGCGATCTGGGCGGGTGTGAGCGCGAGGGCGCGGGCCTCCTGCCAGACCTCGGTATAGGCCGTCAAGCGGCGGCGCGGCGCGCCGCCGTACCCCCGGCCCTCCGCTCGCGTGCCGTCCGGGCGTGCGGCCTGGGGGCCGGTCCCGGACGGCGGCGGGACACCGGGCCGGCCACCGCACGCCGGCCCCGCCGTACAAACCGAACCCCACCGGCCGGGGTTGCCGCGCCGCCACACAGATGCAGCCCTACGATCGCCACTGCCTGGCGGGCCACCGTAGATGGCTGGGGCGATCGACGAGCCGTGCTTCGTTCCTCAGCACAGCTCACTGGACGACGTTGGTTGCTGCCTGTGTCTGAGCCGCTAGGAACTGTTCGAAGTTCGGATCATGTGGTTGAGGTGAGGAGTCTTAACCACATGATCGAGCCTCGGAGGTAGAGCCCGGCCTCGTAACTTTCCGAGGTTTTGTCGTAGCGGGTCGCCAGGCCACGCCAGGTCTTGATCTTCTGGAAGCAGCGTTCAACGGCGTTGCGCTGCCGGTAGCGCTTCGGATCGAAGGCGATGGGCCGCCCACCGGCCGACCCCTTCTTCTTCCGGTTGGCCTGCTGGTCACTCTTCTCCGGGATGACCGCGCTGATCCCACGGCGACGCAGATAGGCCCGGTTGGCCTTGGAGGAGTAGGCCCTGTCCGCGGCCACCGCGGCAGGGCGAGTCCGGGGACGACCCACTGGCCCGGCCACGCGGATCTTGTCCAGGACGGTGGTGAACTGCGGGCAGTCGGCGGCCTGCTCAGGCGTGAGCACGAAGACCAGCGGCAACCCCGCGCTGTCGGCCACGGCATGGATCTTGCTGCTCAGCCCGCCCCGGGACCGGCCGAGCGCGGCCGCCTCCGACCGAGCCTCACGGCGTCGCCGGACGGTCGCGCGATCGTCCGCCTGTGGTGCGCCGGCATCGGGTGGGGCCGGCGGCGCGTCACCCGCAGCACCGGCGGCTGCTCCGGGAGTGGAGCCCCCTTTTCCTCGGTCAGTGCCTGCTCCAGCGCATCCAGGGTTTCTCCGGCGACCGCCAGCCCGGCCGAGTCCTGATGCGCCCGCACGATCGTGGAGTCCACACTCACCAGTTCCAGCCCTACCTGTCCTCGCGATGCGGCCTCGGCGATCAGCGCGTCCATCAGCCCCTGGAACACGCCGGCTTTGGCCCAGGAGCTGAACCGGGAGTAGACAGTCGACCACGGCCCATAGCGTTCCGGGACGTCACGCCAACTGGACCCGGTACGAAACCGCCACAAGATCCCGTTGAACTGGTCGCGCGCCCGCCGCGGCAGCGGCCCGGTCGCCGCCACCGGCAACTGCGGCTCGATCAAGGCCCACTCGGCATCGGTCACATCAAAGCGCGCCACATCCGAGTTCTACCAGTCACGGCAGGCCGCCACCGCTCCTCATCTAGATCCGAACTTCAAACAGCTCCTAGGGCCTGTCCCGTGATCATGTGACGGGACGGTCGGTCTCAGGTGCGGGGGTCGGCACGGGCTCGGAGGAGCTGCGGACGTGCGCGGGTGCTAGCTTCCCTTCCCATGATGGAGCACCGGGACCAGACCAGGGCGGCCTACGAAGGGGTCGTCGAGCTGTATGCGTCGATGTTCGCTAATCGGTTGGAGACGCAGCCGTTCTCGCGGAACATGATCGGTACCTTCGCCGAGCTGGTGCGCGAGACGGGGAATCTGCGGGCAGCCGACGTCGGGTGCGGGCCTGGACATCTGACGGCCATGCTGCACGACCTGGGGCTGGACGCTTTCGGGCTCGACCTCTCCCCGGGCATGGTCGACTACGCCCGGCGGGCCCATCCGGCGCTGCGGTTTGACGAGGCGCGGATGGAGGCCCTGCCGGTCGAGGACGGCGCGCTCGGCGGGGTGCTGGCCCACTACTCGATGATCCACACCCCTCCTGGGGAATTGCCCGCGCTGCTCGCCGAGCAGGTGCGTGTCCTGGCGCCAGGGGGCATGCTCCTGGTCTCGTTCTTCGCGACCGACGAATCGGAGCCGGTCCGCTTCGACCACAAGGTGACGCCCGCCTATAGCTGGCCGGTGGACCGGTTCGCCGAGTTGCTGGCCGGGGCCGGGCTCGTCCCGTTCGCCCGGCTGCTCCACGACCCGGCCTCCGAACGGGGCTTCCTCGACGCCCACCTGCTGGCCCGCCTCCCCTAGCGAGACAGTAGCCCGTGATCATGTGACGGGATGGCGGAGCCAGATGCGGATCGAAGCGACGTCGATGGTGCCCTGGTAGATGCGTTCTCGCTTGTCGTAGCGGGTAGCGACGGCACGGTGCTGATGCAGCTTGTTGACGCAGCGCTCGACGGTGTTGCGTTCCTTGTAGGCATCGCGGTCAAAGACCGGTGGCCGGCCGCCTTTGGAGCCGCGGTTGACGCGGTGGGCGGCCTGGTCCTTCTTGACCGGAATGACGGCCTTAATGCCGCGTCGCCGCAGGTAGCGCCGGTTGGCGCGGGAGGAATAGGCCTTGTCGGCCAGGGCACGGGCCGGCCTCTTGCGAGGACGGCCCACGCCGCGGCGGCGGATGCGGATGGACTCCATCAGCACGAGGAACTTCGGGCAGTCGGCGTGCTGGCCAGGCGAGGTGAGCCGGGCGATCGGACGGCACCGCCGGTCGGCGACCAGATGGATCTTCGTTGTCAGGCCGCCCCGGGACCGTCCGAGCGCTTCCCGACCGCCTTTCGTCACCCGCTCGTGATCTTTACCGGCCCCTTTTGAGTGATGTCGACGGCCGGGGCTCGACGCGCCCCGGCCGCATGTTGGTGCGCCCGCACGATCGTGGAATCGACGCTGACCGTCCAGTCCTGGCCCTCTGCTTCGTCGCACCCGGCGCGCAGCCCGTCCAGGATCTGTTCCCACGTCCCGTCCAGTGACCAGCGGCGATGCCGGTTGTAGACCGTCTTCCACTTGCCGTAACACGGCGGCAGGTCCCGCCAGGCGCAGCTCGCTCGGGTCCGGAAGAACACCCCGTTAATCACCGTCCGGTGATCGCTCCACCTGGCACCATGCACGTTCTGCGCCGGCAACAGCGGCGCCAGCCGCGCCCACTCCTCATCCGTCAGATCATGACGCTTCAGCCGTTCATCATCCACACGGATGATCTACACCAAACCGCCAACAAAGATCACGGGACACGCCCTAGAGGCTCCGCGGGTCGCGCACCCGCAGGCCGAAGGCCGACAAGCCCTGCTCGTGGTGCTCGATCAGGCCCAGGCGGCGGTAGAAGGCGTGGTTGGCGGCGCCTTCCAGGGTGGATTCGTGGTCGGTGGTGAGGACGAAGTAGCGGCAATGCGCGTACCGGTCCTTGAGATGCTCCAGCAGCCGACGACCGACGCCCTCGCCGTGGTGTCGGGCGTTGACCAGCAGTTCCTGCACATAGCAGACGATCTCGTCATCGGACACCGTCCGTGCCAGGCCCAGCAAGCGGCCCGACTCGTCCCTGGCGGTGATGACGAGGTGCGAGTTGGCCAGGCTCCGGCACACCCGGGCGACGTCGCGAGTCCACGGGGCCCAGCCGACCGAGTCGTAGAGCTCGAACACCTCTGCCTCGTCGAACGACGTCTCCTGATTGATAATCACCAATTAGGTGGGCTCCCTCATGTTCTCGGCGTAGAGCGACGCATCCGAGCTTATTCAATGGAGAGCGCGCCAGGCCGTCGGCCTTGACACACTGAGCAGTGGGGGAGGGGGCGAACCCTAGTCGATCCCTCGGGACATGGTGGGAAGGCAGAATGCCTGGTATGGAGCTACGACCGGAGCTGCTTCCCCCGCCCGTCTCCCCAGAGCGCCAGGAGCAGCTGGGCAGCGAGATCGACCAGATCGCGGAACTCATAGAAGCCGGCAGGCTGATGGAGGCACGCGAGGCCGTCGCCGCGTTCAACATGCAGACTGGGCGAAGCTACGAGCCGTCCGATTTCGCCGCGTACTGGGAATCGCAGGATCGGGAGGAACTCGCCCGGGATGCCGCCCGCCCGGAGCGGCTCAAGCTGTCGGACGTCACCCGGGAAGAACTCGCCGAAATCGTCCGCAGAATCACGGCGGCCGGCCCGGACTCGGACTACTACCTACGCCTGCTGCAGGCCAATGTGCTCCATCCACGCGTCAGCAATCTGCTCTTCTGGCCGCCGGAGGAACTACAGGACGCCACAGCTGAGGACATTGTTGAAGCCGCCCTCAGCTATCGCCCCATCGCGTTGTGAGCGCGGCCCTGGCACCCTACTTCGATTTCTCAGGGCGCGACCTTCACGCGCGTGCAATCCTGGCAGCTCAAGTGATCGGGGAACGGCACTATCCGCGGTCTTGAGCAGGTCCCAACTTCTGTCCTTGCCTTGCTCAGATCCGGCCTGAAGCTTGATCACGGCCAATGCGCGGCCAGATTGAGCTCCACATGAGTCCATGACCAGGTCAGCGCGTGCTTGCGACGGGACTGTAACCGTCGGCTCAGCCTACGCAAGTTCGAACCTTGCACCTGCCAAACCAGCGGGAAGAGGCCCGTCACCAGGGGAAACGCGGTGACGGGCCTCTTCGCGTTGTGTCCGGCCGTCCACGGGGGACACCGGCGCTCTACGGTTGATCGTGAATCGCCCCGGGTTCGGTGGAGACTCTCTCTCTTGAGAGGATCGAGTCCATGCCAGGTAAGTCTCCCTACCCCGCCGAGCTGCGCCGCCGAGCGGTGCGGATGGTCGCCGAAGTACGGCCGGATTACCCGACCGAGTGGGCCACGATCAACGCGGTCGCGACCAAGCTCGGCATCGGCACCGC